>NZ_JBNMQU010000007.1:0-314029 GCF_050205565.1 Mycobacterium sp. SMC-4
GGTCTCGGGGGTGGCGGCGGCCGCTTCTGAGGCCCCGGCGCCTGTTTGCGCGAGCGCGGCTCTGTTTGCGGAGCGCCGCCCTGTTTGCGCGAGCGCGCGTGTCTGTCCCCCGACATGCCGGTGCCAGGGGGCAGTTTGCGCGCCCTCGTCACCGCCGAGCGCGCGCCAACTGCCCACGAAATCCGGCGCGTCCAGGCGCAGACACGCGCGCTCGCCGAAACTAGGCGCCCTTGAGGCGGACCGCGAGGTAGTCGGAGACCTGGTCGATCGCCACCCGTTCCTGGGTCATCGCGTCGCGCTCCCGGATGGTCACCGCCTGGTCTTCGAGCGAGTCGAAATCCACGGTGACGCAGTACGGTGTGCCGATCTCGTCTTGACGGCGGTAACGCCGGCCGATCGCGCCGGCGTCGTCGAACTCGACGTTCCAGTTCCTGCGCAGCTCGGCGGCCAGGTCCCGGGCCTTCGGCGAGAGGTCGGCGTGCCGTGACAGCGGTAGCACCGCGGCCTTGACCGGGGCCAGCCGCGGATCGAGCTTGAGCACCGTGCGCTTGTCCACACCGCCCTTGGCGTTGGGCGCTTCGTCCTCGGTGTAGGCGTCGACGAGAAACGCCATCAGAGAGCGGGTCAGCCCCGCTGCCGGCTCGATCACGTACGGCACATAGCGGGTGTCGTTGGCCTGGTCGTAGAACGACAGGTCGACGCCGGAATGTTTTGCGTGCGTGGACAAGTCGAAGTTCGTCCGGTTGGCGACGCCTTCCAGCTCACCCCACGGGTTGCCCGCGAAGCCGAACTTGTACTCGATGTCGACGGTGCGGTCGGAGTAGTGCGACAGCTTCTCGGCCGGATGCTCGTAGAGCCGCAGGTTGTCGCGGTCGATGCCCAGGTCGACGTACCACTGCAGGCGCGTGTCGATCCAGTACTGATGCCATTCGGCGGCCGTGGAGGGCTCGACGAAGAACTCCATCTCCATCTGCTCGAACTCGCGGGTGCGGAAGATGAAGTTGCCCGGGGTGATCTCGTTGCGGAAGCTCTTGCCGATCTGGCCGATGCCGAACGGCGGCTTCTTGCGCGCGGTGGTGACCACGTTGGCGAAGTTGACGAAGATGCCCTGGGCGGTCTCCGGACGCAGGTAGTGCAGGCCTTCCTCGGACTCGATGGGACCGAGGTAGGTCTTGAGCATCATGTTGAAGTCGCGCGGCTCGGTCCACTTCCCCTTGGTGCCGCAGTCAGGACAGGTGATCTCGCTCATCGCGACCGAGTCGGGATCGCTGATCCCCTTCTTCTCCGCGAACGCCTCCTGCATGTGGTCCTGCCGGTGCCGCTTGTGGCAGTTGAGGCATTCCACCAGCGGGTCGTTGAACACCTCGACGTGTCCGGACGCGACCCACACCTGGCGCGGCAGGATGATGGCCGAGTCCAGACCCACGACATCGTCGCGGGCCGTCACGACCGACCGCCACCACTGCCGCTTGATGTTCTCCTTGAGCTCGACGCCCAATGGTCCGTAATCCCAAGCGGATTTGGTGCCGCCGTAGATTTCGCCGGACTGAAACACCAGCCCACGCCGCTTGGCCAGGTTCGCAACGGTGTCGATGATCGAGGAAGCCACGGCTTCACAGCGTAGCGAGGTGCCTGACGTGACCCAGATCGCCGTTGGACATGCACGGATGCGCATGTAAGTTGGTCTTTAATGAAAATCGTTTCCAGTTCGACCGAGCCGCGGGACATCCACGAGCACAGCGACTCGCCCGCGGCCGAACTGCCGCCACGTGCGGTGCTGGACACCGCCGGCGATCTGCTGCGCGCGCTGGCCGCGCCGGTCCGCATCGCGATCGTGCTGCAACTACGTGAAGACGCGCGCTGTGTGCACGAGCTGGTCGACGCGCTCGACGTCCCCCAGCCGCTGGTCAGCCAACATCTGCGCATCCTGAAGGCGGCCGGCGTGGTCGAAGGGGAACGCTCGGGACGCGAGGTGCTGTACCGCCTCGCCGATCAGCACCTGGCCGACATCGTGGTCGCCGCGGTGACGCATTCGTCGGAGGACGAGTCATGACCGGAGCCGTGCGAGCCACGCGCCAGCGCGCCGCGATCAGCGCACTGCTGGAGAACCTCGACGGCTTCCGCTCCGCGCAGGAACTGCACGACGAGCTGCGCCGCCGCGGCGAAGTCATCGGCCTGACCACCGTGTACCGCACGCTGCAGCAGATGGCTGCCACCGGCGCGGTCGACACGCTGCGCACCGACACCGGCGAATCGGTGTACCGGCGCTGCTCCGACCACCATCATCACCACCTGGTGTGCCGGGCGTGCGGGTCCACCGTCGAGATCAGCGGCGGGCACGTCGAGTCCTGGGCCGCCGAGGTGGCACGCGAACACGACTTCTCCGACGTCAGCCACACCATCGAGATCTTCGGGCTCTGTTCCCGCTGCGTGTCCTCAGCCGACTAACGCCCGGCGCACATCGGAGCCGGTGGCCAGCACCATCAGCAGCAGCGTCCGCAGCGCGTCGTCGCTCAGGCCGGCGGCCGGGAAGTTGTACCGCAGCAGCACATCACCGAGCTTCTTGCTGTTGCCCTTGGCCGCACCGACCTTCTCGACCAGGCTCACCGTGCCCAGCAGCGTCTCCTGGGTGTACTTGGCCACCTCGGCTCGGGTCCTGGTGTTCAGCGGTAGATCCCAGGCCAGCACCTGTGTCAGCGACACCAGCTCCAGTTCGGGCGCGACGGCGACCACCCGCAGCGACGCGAACGTCTCGTCGTGCTTGACGGTCAGAGCGCCGTCGTCTTCCTCGGTCACCGGCAGGATCTCGCCGAGGATGGCCGACAGACGCTCAGACAGGTTCGGCACGGTCACGCCCTTCCGAAGCGCCGGTTGCGGTGGACGTACTCCTCGCACGCCGCCCACAGATCGCGGCGGTCGTAGTCGGGCCACAGCTTGTCCTGGAAGACGTACTCGGCGTAGGCGGCCTGCCACAACAGGAAGTTGCTGGCCCGCTGCTCACCGGAGGTGCGGATGAACAGGTCGACGTCGGGGATGTCGGCGCGGTGCAGATGCTTGGCGAAGGACGCCTCGCTGATGCGTGACGGGTTGACCTTGCCGTCGACGGCCTCCTGAGCCAGCTGGCGCGCCGCCTCGACGATCTCGGTGCGCCCGCCGTAGTTCACGCAGTAGTTGATGGTGATGACGTCGTTGTCGACGGTCATCTGTTCGGCGATGTCGAACTCCTTGATGACGCTGCGCCACATCCGGGGCCGCGACCCCACCCACCGCATCCGCACACCCATGTCGTTGAGGTTCTCGCGGCGGCGACGCACCACCTCGCGGTTGAACCCCATCAGGAACCGCACCTCTTCGGTGCTGCGCTTCCAGTTCTCGGTGGAGAACGCATACACCGTCAGGTGCTTGATCCCGATCTCGATGGCACCGCAGGTGATGTCGATGAGCACCGCTTCGCCCATCTTGTGCCCCTCGGTGCGGTGCAGGCCGCGCTGGGTCGCCCAGCGGCCGTTGCCGTCCATGACGACCGCGACGTGGTTGGGCACCTGGTCGGCAGGGATCTCCGGTGCGGCGGCCTTGGACGTGTGCTGCGGCGGACGCGCGAACTTCCCGTTGGTCCCGGCGGGGATCTCCGGGAAGACGACGGGCCAGGTGGACTTGTCCGGGAAGGTCGGATAGTCGTCAGGCGCCGGGGGCAGCTGTGGGTAGCTGGCCCGGCCCTTCCGCCGTCCAGTCCGTTCCATCGCCATGCGCATCATCCTGCCTGATGGGCTGGCCACTGTTGCGTTGCCCCCGCTCGACAAGGGGCAGTGTCCGCAGCTTGCGTTCGAGGTGCCATTGCAGGTGTGCCGCGATCAGCCCGCTGGCCTGGCTGCGCTGCGATGCGGTGGAGGTCTGCGCATGCTCCCAGTCCCCCTCGTAGAGCGCGGCCATCAGATCCAGCACGGGTTGCGGCGGAGTGACCGACCCGGACGGCCGGCAGTGCACGCACACGCTGCCGCCGGCACCGACGTGGAACGCGCGGTGCGGGCCCGGGGTGGCGCAGCGCGCGCACTCGGTCAGCGCGGGCGCCCACCCTGCCACCCCCATCGCGCGCAGCAGATAGGCGTCGAGGACCAGTTCCCGCGGCCGGCTGCCGTCGGCGATCGCGCGCAGGGCGGCCACGGTGAGCTTGTGCAGCGCCGGCACCGGGGCACGCTCCTCCCCGGCCAGCCGTTCGGCGGTCTCGAGCATCGCGCACGCACAGGTGTAGCGGCCGTAATCGCTGACGATGTCCGAGGCGAACGCGTCGAGGGCGACCACCTGCGTGACGATGTCGAGGTTGCGGCCGGGATGGAGCTGAACGTCGATGTGCGCGAACGGTTCCAGCCGCGCCCCGAACTTGCTCCGGGTCCGCCGCACCCCTTTGGCGACAGCCCGCACCAGACCGTGGTCGCGGGTCAGCAGACTTACGATCCGGTCGGCCTCACCGAGCTTGTGCTGCCGGAGCACCACCGCCCGGTCCCGGTACAGACGCATCTGCCCAGTCTCCCACTGTCGGGGGACGAATTCGTCGACGCAGCGCCGATACCCTCGTAGGCGATGGTCGACAAACGTGCCTCTCGCTCCCGTTTCCCCACCCTGGGCAACCAGCTGTTCGCCCTGGCCGCCGGCACCACGACGTCGGTGGAGCTGGTGCGGCGGTCCCTCGACGCGATCGAGGCCAGCCAACCGACACTCAACGCGTTCCGGGTGGTGCTCACCGAGTCCGCGCTGGCCGAGGCTGCCGCGGCCGACCGCAGACGCCAAGCCGGCGGCGACCTCTCGCGACTGCCGCTGCTGGGCATCCCGATCGCGGTCAAAGACGACGTCGACGTCGCCGGGGTGCCCACCCGGTTCGGCGCCGACGCCGACTTGCCGCCCGCGGTGGCCGACTCCGAGGTGGTGCGCCGCCTGCGGGCGGCCGGTGCGGTGATCGTCGGCAAGACCAACACGTGCGAGCTGGGTCAGTGGCCGTTCACCAGCGGGCCCGGATTCGGTCACACCCGCAACCCGTGGTCCTCCGAACACACCCCGGGCGGCTCGTCGGGCGGCAGCGCTGCCGCGGTCGCCGCCGGTCTGGTTGCCGCGGCCATCGGCTCCGACGGCGCGGGCAGCGTCCGCATCCCGGCCGCGTGGACACATCTGGTCGGCATCAAACCGCAGCGCGGACGGATCTCGACGTGGCCTCTGCCGGAGGCGTTCAACGGCATCACCGTCAACGGCGTGTTGGCGCGCACCGTCACCGACGCCGCGCTGGTGCTCGACGCCGCGTCCGGCAACGCGCCCGGCGATCTCCATCAGCCTTCGCCGATCGCGGTGTCGGACTACGTTTCTCGCGCGCCGGGGCCGCTGCGTATCGCGCTGTCGACGAAATTCGCCTACAGCGTCTTCCGTGCGAACCTGCACCCGGAGATCCGCGATGCGCTGAACACGGTGGCCGCCCAGCTCGAGCAGCTCGGGCACACAATGGTCGACGCCGACCCCGACTATCACCTGCGGATGTCGTGGAACTTCCTGTCCCGCTCCACTTCTGGAATCCCCGAGTGGATGGACCGGATGGGCCCGTTGGTCGACTGGGACAAGCGCACCCGGGCCAACGCGCGTACCGGGCGGCTGCTGTCCCAGCACGTCCTGCGCAAAGCCCGCGCGCGGGAAGCCGACACCGCGCGCCGTGTCGGCTGGATCTTCAACATCGCCGACGTGGTGCTGGCACCGACCACCGCGCTGCCGCCACCGAAGGTCGAGGCGTTCGACCGCCTCGGCGGGCTGGCCACCGACCGCATGATGATCCGCGCGTGCCCGGCGACGTGGCCGTGGAATCTGTTGGGATGGCCGTCGATCAACGTGCCCGCCGGCTTCACCTCCGAAGGTCTGCCGATCGGTGTGCAACTCATGGGACCCGCCGAGAGCGAGCCGCTGCTGGTGTCGCTGGCCGCCGCACTCGAGGCGATCAACGGTTGGGCGCGACACCAGCCCGAACCCTGGTGGGACACCCGCCGCAGCACACCCGACGTCGCAGCCGATTCGGGTGCTCCGCGCTCGGTATCACCCGAGGTGGCATAGCCTCCCGCCTCTGGTCGTCAGCTGGACTGCGCGTTCGGTTCCCGCCGCAGTGACAGGCAGGGGTGATTTCTCCCCTCCGGTGCAGACATCACTGCGCGAGTTCGGCCAACCCCGGGCCGAAAACCTCTTCACGACGGTCCCGGGGGCTTCTAAGCTCGTCCCGTGCGGTTTCAGTGGCCGCTGATCGGCCGCTCCGACGAGCTGCAGCGCATCGAAGCCGCGCTGTCGACCCCGGATGTCTCCGGGGTCGTGCTCTGCGGTGCGACGGGCGCCGGAAAAAGCCGCCTGCTCAACGAGGTCCGCAGAGTCGCCGACACCCGCGGGCTCGTCACGCGTCTGGCGGTCGGGACGTCCTCCGCGCGGGCCGTGCCCATGAGCGCCTTCGCCCCCTGGGCGCCTCCGGATGCCTCCGACACCATCGCCCTGGTACGCGGCGTGATCGCGTCGTTGAGCGCGGCACCGGAGGGCACCTGCGCACTCGTCGTCGTCGACGACGCCCACCTGCTCGATGACCTGGCGCTGTTCGTCGTTCACCAGCTCGCGCTGCGTCGCGCCGCGAAACTCGTCGTCACCGTGATCGACGACGAGCCGACACCGGTGTCGCTGCAGGAAACCTGGAAAGTCGGCCAGTTCGAGCACATTCGCCTGGAACCGTTGTCGCGCAACGCAACTTCGGATCTTCTCGCAGCCGCCCTGGGCGGACCCGTGGCCACCGCAACGGCCCGTCGACTCTGGGATCTCACCTGCGGCAACGCACTGTATCTGCGCACCATCGTCGAGCAGGAGATCGACGAAGGCCGGATCGTCGAGCAGCACGGCCGGTGGTGCTGGATCGGCGAACCGGTGCTGCCGCCGGGCCTGGTCGCCACGGTCGAATCTCGCATCGGAGCTCTGCCGGAAGCCGTCGCCGAGGTGCTCGACATGCTGGCCGTCGGAGAGCCGCTCGCACTGACCGCTCTGGAACACCTCACCGGACCGGAAGCGGTCGAAGACGCCGACACCCGTGGCCTGATCACCGTTGCGCGGGACTCCGCAGACCCCGCCGTACGACTGTCGCATCCCCTCTACGGCGAGGTACGGCGCCGCCGCGCGCCGGTCACCAAGCTGCGCCGCCTGCGCGGCGCCGTCGCCACCGAACTCGGCGCCGGCCCCGACCGCGAAGACATCGCCATGCTGGTGCGGCGAGCCGCGTTGCTGCTGGAGTCAGACCTGCCCCCCGACCCGGAGCTGCTGACCCGGGCGGCCTACGGCGCCGTCGGGCTGGCCGACCTCGCGCTCGCCGCCCGGCTGGCGGCCACCGCCATCCACGCCGGCGCCGGAGTCGACGCGAAATTCATCTGCTCGCACGCTCTTTCGTGGCAGGGCCGCGGCGACGACGCCGACACCGTGCTCGCCGGCATCGACCTGGGTGCGCTGGACGACGAGCAACGCGGCCGGTTGGCGTTCCTGCGCTCCAGCAACGCGCTGTGGGCGCTGGGCGACCCGGCCCGTGCCAAAGCTCTCATCGACGAGGCATCGCCGATGATCGCGCCTGAGCACCGCACCTACATCGACGCGTTCCTGACGGTGTACTGGTTTGCCATGGACCGCCCCGATGCGGTAACCGATTGGGACGAGGCGGAATTCGACAATCTGCCGCCGATCGTGGGTGCGGAGACGGCCTGGGCGATGGCGACGGTGCACGCTGACTCCGGACGGGTCTCGGCGTCGGTCGCCGCCGCCGAGGCCGGATACCGCGCCGTCGCCAAGTCCGCCGAAGCGCCGCACATGGGGTTCAACATCGCCGACTCCCACATCATCGCGTTGTGGTTGGCCGGCGACATCGACGGCGCAGACGCCGTCGCCGAACGGGTCCGAATCCAGGCCGCCGACCTCCCCGGGGTGGCCCAGCCACTCGGGTTGGCGATCACAGGACGCGCCGCACTCGCTCGCGGCGATGTCGCGTCGGCCGCTGCGCTGTTGGACGAGGCGGCCGTCGGATTCAGCGCGGCCCACGCGCTCGGATGGGGGTTCCGCTACGGCGTCATGCGGGCGACAGCGCTGGCGATGAGCGGGAAGCTCGACGATGCCGCCGCGCTGCTGGACGCGCTGGCCACGTCCGGGCGCCCGTTCCGGTCCCTCGACGACGAGATCGGCCTTGCCCGCGCATGGATCGCCGCCGGCCGGGGCAGCGTGTCCGTGGCGGTGTCGATCCTGCGGTCGACGGCCGAGAAGGTGCGCGCTGTCGGGCGGTTCGCCGTCGAGACATTGTGCCTGCAGACCGCGGTGCAACTCGGCGATCGCAGTTGCGCGCCGCGCCTGGCTGAACTGGCAACGTTCGTGGAAGGGTCACGCGCGGCACTCGCGGCACGCTTCGCCGCCGCGCTCAGCGACAGCGACGCCTCTCGATTGACTGTCGTGGCAAAGGAATTCGAGGACTTGGGCGATCTCGTCGCCGCCCTGGATGCGCACGCGCATGCCGCGCTGGCCTACCGCAGGCAGGACCGGCGCGGGTCCGCGTTGGGCTGCGTGGCGCGCGCCGAGACACTGGCACAGCGCTGCGGCGTCAGTACACCGACGCTCGCGCAGGCCCGGGAACCGGTGCCCCTGACCCGCCGGGAACGCGAGATCGTGATGCTCCTGGGGCGCGGGATGTCCAACCGCGGCATCGCCGAGCACCTCACGCTCTCGGTCCGCACAGTGGAAAGCCACATCCACCGGGCCATGGCGCGCTGCGGCGCCAGAAGTCGCGAGGAACTCGCCGCGGTGCTGCAGCCGCGATCGCAGTAGTTGCGACCGCCCGGTAGAGCGCAGTGCAGTGGTGCGCCACTGCACTGACTTGCGCGGATGGGCGTGACGATCAGGGCGAACCCATCACTGTGAGGAGGCCCGAAATGTCCGCTCTTCCCCTACCCGCCACCGGCACATCGACCGCCGGGCACGTCGTGCGGCAGTGGATGTCGTTCGTCCTGCGCACCGCGGTCACCCAAGAGTCCGACGGCGCCGCGCGTGTTCCCCGGCATTATCCGGGCCTGCGGTCGGCCTTCATGGAGCACTCGGCCATGCAGCGCGAGATGGGCCGGCTGTGACGACGTCCGGATCCTAGAAGCCGAGTCGGCCCAGCTGCTTCGGGTCGCGCTGCCAGTTCTTGGCGACCTTGACGCGTAGGTCGAGAAACACCTTGGTGCCCAACAGTTTCTCGATCTGCGTACGGGCCGCGGTCCCCACCTCACGCAGACGCGCGCCGCCCTTGCCGATCACGATGCCCTTCTGCGAGTCGCGTTCGACGAAGAGGATCGCATGCACGTCGATCAGATCGTCTCTGCCGTCGCGTTGTTCGACCTCGTCGATGACCACTGCCAACGAATGGGGCAACTCGTCGCGCACCCCTTCCAGGGCGGCTTCGCGGATCAGCTCGGCCATGAGCACCTCTTCGGGCTCGTCGGTCAGCTCCCCGTCGGGATAGAACGCCGGCCCCGGGGGCAGTTGCGCGGCGAGCAGGTCGGTCAGCACGTCGAGCTGGGCGCCGGAGGTGGCCGACACCGGAACGATGTCGGTGTCGGGGCCGACGAGCTCGCTGACCGCCACCAGCTGTTCGGCGACGCGTTCCTTGTTGACCTTGTCGATCTTGGTCACGATGGCGATGAGGGTGGTCCGGGGTGCGACCGCGCGGATCTGCTCGTAGATCCACCGGTCCCCCGGGCCGATCCGTTCGTCGGCCGGGATGCACAGACCGATGACGTCCACCTCGGAGTAGGTGTCCTTGACCAGATCGTTGAGCCGCTGGCCGAGCAGGGTCCGCGGGCGGTGCAGACCGGGAGTGTCGACCAGCACGATCTGGAACTCGTCACGGTGCACGATGCCGCGAATCGTGTGGCGGGTGGTCTGCGGCCGGTTCGACGTGATCGCGACCTTGCTACCGACCAGTGCGTTGGTCAACGTGGACTTCCCGGTGTTGGGCCGCCCGACGAAACAGACGAAGCCGGAACGGAATTCACTCACCGGACATTGCCTGCGCGGTCGGTGACGATCACAGTGGCATCGGCGGACAATTCCCGCACCGCACCCACACCGGGGTCGTCGGCCGAGCCGCCCACCAGCACCGCGGCCTCCACCCCGGTAGCGCCGCTGGACACCGCGGCGGCCACCGCGGCCTGCAGAGCGGTCAGGCGCAGAGCATTCAGCGTGACCGGCGCCGCGGCATAGGTGCGTCCGTCGGCGTCGCGCAGCGCCGCACCGCCGTCGGCTTCCGCGCGACCCATCGCGCCGCGGGCCAGGACGACCAGCTTGGCGTCCTCGGCGTCGAGTTCACTCATCGGTTGACCTCTTCGTCTTCGGGTTCGGGATCGACACGGCTGACCAGCACGGTGCCGATTCTGACGCGTCCGCGCGGGTCGGGGCCGCCTTCTGCGCGCAACAACAGTCCGTCCCACTGCACCTCGGCGCCGGGCAGCGGCACCCGCCCCAATTCGAGTGCGAGCAACCCGCCGACGGTGTCGACGTCGAGGTCCTCGTCGAACTCGACCCCGTAGAGCTCGCCGAGGTCTTCGATCGGCAGCCGCGACGAAACGCGGTACATGCCGTCGTCGAGCTCCTCGACGGGGGCGACCTCGCGCACGTCGTATTCGTCGGCGATCTCGCCGACGATCTCCTCGAGCACGTCCTCGATCGTCACCAGCCCGGCGATCGCGCCGTATTCGTCGACCAAGAGCACCATGTGCACACGGTCGCGCTGCATTTCGCGCAGCAGCTCGTCCAGGGGTTTGGAGTCGGGAACGAACGCCGCGGCGCGCATCACGTCGGAGACCTTGGTGTCCCGGCCACCTGTGGTCGAATAGTAGGTGCGCTGCACCAGGTCCTTGAGATAGACGACGCCGACGATGTCGTCGACGTTCTCGCCGATCACCGGGATGCGGGAATGACCGCTGCGCACCGCCAGCGAGGTGGCCTGGCCGGCGGTCTTGTCCGATTCGATCCACACCATCTCGGTGCGCGGCACCATCACCTCGCGCGCCGCGGTGTCGCCGAGCTCGAACACCGACTGGATCATCCGCCGCTCGTCGTCGGCCACCACACCGCGCTGCTGCGCCAGATCGACCACCTCGCGCAGTTCGATCTCCGAGGCGAATGGACCGTTGCGGAAGCCGCGGCCCGGCGTCAGCGCGTTGCCCAGGAGCACCAGCAGCCGGCTGACCGGCAGCAGCAACACCGAGATCGCCTGCAGCGGAAGGGCGGTCAGCAGTGCGATGGTGTAGGCGTTCTGCCGGCCCAGGGTGCGTGGACCGACGCCGATGGCCACGAAGCTGACCACCACCATGATCGCGGCGGCCGCAGCCAGACCCCACGTCACTCCGAGGTGACCGTCCAGGTAGGCCGCGAGCAGCACGGTCGCGGTGACCTCGCAGGTGATGCGCAGCAGCACGATCAGGTTGATGAAGCGGGGGCGTTCGCCCATCACCCGGGACAGGCGCACCGCGCCGGGGCGTTCGTCGCGGACCAGTTCTTCGACCCGCGCCATCGACACGGTGCTCAGCGCGGCGTCGATCGCGGCGAACAGCCCGCCGAAAGCGACCAGCACGATCGCGCTGATCAGCTGAGCGGCGCCGCTCACCGCTGGTCGCCGTCGGACAACTCGTCGAAGAACCGGGACTTGTCGAGCAGCAGACGGTCCCGCTGCAGCTGCCGGTCCTTGTGATAGGCCTCGACCTGTTCGGCCACCCACTCCTCGAGCAGTTGGCGCTGCAGCGCGAACATCTCTTTTTCCTCGTCGGGTTCGGCGTGGTCGTAGCCGAGGAGATGCAGCACGCCGTGCACGGTCAGCAGCGCCAACTCCTGGCCCAGGGTGTGGCCGGCGTCGGCGGCCTGCTTGGCCGCGAACTCCGGGCACAGCACGATGTCGCCGAGCATGGACGGTCCGGGTTCGGGCGCGTCGGGACGACCGCCGGGCTCGAGCTCGTCCATCGGGAAGCTCATCACGTCGGTGGGCCCGGGAAGGTCCATCCAGCGCATGTGCAGATCAGCCATGGCCGCCGTGTCGAGCAGAACCATCGACAGCTCGGCGCCCGGATTGACATCCATCTTGCGGATCACGAACTGGGCGACGCTGATGAGCTCCTCTTCGGAGACGTCGATGCCCGATTCGTTGGACACCTCGATGCTCATATCAGTGCTACCGCCTCGGCCGGCTTGCCGTGCCGCGGCGTTGCGCACGGTTCATCAGGGTCGGTTCCTCGAATCTTGCGTAGGCATCGACGATTTCGGAGACCAGCCGGTGGCGCACCACGTCGGCGCTGGTGAGCTCGGCGAAGTGGATGTCGTCGATGCCGTCGAGGATCTGCGTGGCCGCGCGCAGCCCCGATGTCGCCCCGCCTGGGAGGTCCATCTGGGTGATGTCGCCGGTGACCACGATCTTGGAGTTGAACCCGAGGCGGGTCAGGAACATCTTCATCTGCTCGGCGGTGGTGTTCTGCGCTTCGTCGAGAATGATGAAGGCATCGTTCAGGGTTCTACCCCGCATATATGCGAGCGGTGCCACCTCGATGACCCCGGCGCTCATCAGCTTCGGGATCAGTTCGGGGTCCATCATGTCGTGCAGCGCGTCGTAGAGCGGGCGCAGGTACGGATCGATCTTCTCGCTCAGCGTGCCGGGCAGGAACCCGAGCCGTTCACCGGCCTCCACCGCGGGCCGCGTCAGGATGATGCGGCTGACCTGCTTGCTCTGCAGCGCGCTGACCGCCTTGGCCATCGCGAGATAGGTCTTGCCGGTTCCGGCCGGACCGATACCGAACACGATGGTGTGTGCGTCGATCGCGTCGACGTAGCGCTTCTGGTTCAGCGTCTTGGGCCGGATCGTCTTCCCACGACGCGACAGGATGTCCAGCGTCAGGACCTCGGCGGGCGACTCTTCCATCGTGCCGGTCAGCATCGCCACACTGTGGCGCACGGAATCCGGTGTCAACGTCTGACCGCTGCGGACGACCTCGATCAGCTCCGAGAGCGCGCGCTCGGCCAGGGCGACGTCGGCGGGTTCACCGGCCAGGGTGATCGCGTTGCCGCGAGCGTGGATGTCGGCGGAGAGCAGATCTTCCAACGTCCGCAGATTCTCGTCGGACGAGCCGAGCAAGCCCACCACGAGATCGGGCGGAACTGTGAGGCTGCTGCGGACTGACTGGCCGGATGCGTCCGGGCTTGCGTTCTCGCGGGGCGCCACGTGGGGTTTTCTGCCTGCTTCCTTTTCGGTGACGGGAAAGCCCCAGTTTAGCCCTGCTCTGTGGATGCGCCCAACGGTTGTGGCGACGGCGGCTGACGCAGCGGCCGGGTGCGGACCACCTGCGGCCACCAGAACCAGCGTCCCAACAGCGTCGCGATGGACGGCATCATGAACGCGCGCACGACGAACGTGTCGAACAGCAGGCCCAACCCGATTGTGGTGCCGACCTGCGCGATCACTCGCAGATCGCTGACCACCATCGACGCCATCGTCAGCGCGAACACCACGCCGGCGACTGTGACGACGCTGCCGGTACCGCCGATCGCGCGGATGATGCCGGTCTTGATGCCCGCGTGGATCTCCTCCTTGAACCGCGACACCAGCAGCAGGTTGTAGTCCGATCCCACGGCGATGAGCGCGATGATCGACATCACCAGCACCATCCAGTGCAGTTCGGTGCCGATGATGTGCTGCCAGATCAGCACCGACACACCGAACGACGCGCCCAGCGACAGCGCCACGGTGCCCACGATGACGATTGCCGCGACCAGGCTGCGGGTCAGCACCAGCATGATCATCAGCACCAGACACAGGGCGGCCAGGATCGCGATCATCATGTCGTAGCGGGAGCCGTCGGACATGTCCTTGAACGTCGCCGCGGTACCGCCGAGCTGGATATTGGCGTCCTCGAGCGGGGTGCCTTTCAGCGCCTCGATCGCCGCGATCTTGATCGGTTCGACGCGGGCGAGCGCCTCGGGTGTGGTCGGGTCACCACGATGGGACACCAGCAACCGGACGGTCTTGCCGTCGGGTGAGAAGAAGCTCTCCATCGCCCGCTGGAAGTCCTTGTTCTCGAACACCTCCGGCGGCAGATAGAACGAGTCGTCGTTGCGGGCCTCGTCGAACGCCTTCCCCATCTCCGTGGAGTTCTCGCTCATCTCGTCCATCTGGTCGTAGAAGCCGCCCATGGTGGCATACGTCGTCAGCATCATGTGACGCATGCTTTCCATGGTCTCGATCATCGGCGGGAACGTCGCGAGCATCTGCGGCAGCAGCGCCCGCATCGTCTCCATGTTCACCAGGGCTTTGTCGAACGACTCGGTCATGGTGCTGATGCCGTCCATCGAGTCGAACAGCGACCGGAACGACCAGCACAACGGGATGTTGTAGCAGTGCGGTTCCCAGTAGAAGTAGTTGCGGATCGGCCGGAACTGGTCGTCGAAGTTGGCCACCATGTCGCGGATCTGATGCACGGTCTGCTGCATTTCCGTGAAGTCGTCGATCATCACGGTGGTGACGTTCGACAGCTTTGTCATCAGGCCGTACATGGTGCGCATGGTGCCGATCGTGCGGGCCAGATCGTCGGCCTGGACCTTCATGTCGGCCATGCGGTCCTTCATCAGCTTCATGTTCTGCTGCTGACCGACGCCCTGCATGCTGATCAGGAACGGGATCGAGGTGTTCTGGATCGGCGCCCCGTCCGGTCGGCTCGGCGCCATCACGCGGGCCACGCCTTCCACGGCGAAGACCCGCTTGGCGAGGCGGTCGAGGACCAGGAAGTCCGATGGGTTGCGCAAATCCCGGTCGGCTTCGACCAGGAGGATCTCCGGGCTCATCCGCGACAGCGAGAAGTGCTCGGTGGCGGCCTGTAGTCCGGCGTTGGCCGGGATCGATTCCGGGACGTACTTGGTGTCGTCGTAGCTGGTCTGGTAGCCCGGCAGCGCGGCGAGCCCGATGAAGGACAGCGCCAGCGAGGCCACCAGGATCGGGCCGGGCCAGCGCACCACCGTGGTGCCGACCCGTCGCCACGCGCGGATGCGCATGGAGCGCTTCGGTTCAAGGAGGTTGAACCGGCTGCCGATGGTGACGACCGCGGGTCCGAGGGTGAGCGCGACGGCCACGCCGGCGATGATGCCGACCGCGCAGGGCACGCCCATGCTCTGGAAGTACGGCATCCGGGTGAACGACAGACACAGCATCGCGCCCGCGATGGTCAGGCCAGAGCCCAGCACGACATGTGCCGTCCCGCGGAACATCTCGTAGTAGGCCTGTTCGTGGGTGGCGCCGGAGGTCCGGGCCTCCTGATAGCGACCGACCAGGAAGATCGCGTAGTCGGTGCCGGCGGCCACGGCCAACGAGATCAGCAGGTTGGTCGCGTACGTGGACAGCCCGATGATCTCGTAGTGCGCGAGCGCGGCGACGACACCGCGGGCCACCAACAGCTGCGTGAGGACGACGACGAGTAGCAGCAGCACGGTGGAGACCGAGCGGTAGAAGAACAGCAGCAGCACGATGATCACCGCGAAGGTGACCAGCAGGACGATCGCCATGCTGCTCTCACCGGCGATGTTCACATCGGCGATCAGGGGGGCCGGCCCGGTCACGTGCACCCGCACCCCGGGTGGCGGTGGCGAGTTGGCGACGATGTCGCGCACCGCGGCGACGGCCTCATTGGATTCGGTCTCGCCCATGTTGCCGGCGAGGTTGAGGGTGGCGTAGGCGGCGCGGCCGTCGGAACTCTGGGCCGCGGCCTCGGTCAGCGGGTCGCCCCATAGGTCCTGGATGTTGCGGACGTGTTGGGTGTCGGCGGTCAGGTCCGCGATCAGCTTGTCGTAGTAGGCGTGCGCGTCATCGCCGAGTGGCTTCTCGTTCTCGCTCTCCAGCACGATCAACGCGATCGAGTCCGAGTCGGACTCGCCGAAGAGCCGGCCCATGTCGGCCATGGCCTGCATGGACGGCGCGTTGCTCGGGCTCATCGACACCGCGTTCTTCGCGGCAACGATCTCGAGTTGGGGCACCAGCACGTTGAGGCCGACGGCCAGCAGCACCCAGCCCAGGACGATGGGTACGGCCAGGCGACGGATCCACAGCGCGAGGAAGCGCGGTTCCCGCAGGTCCTGGCGGGTGCCGGCGTGGCGCATCATGAGGCCTTGGCGATGCAGTAGATGTAGGCGCTGACGTTCGAGACGGTGCGCTCGTCCTTGACCTCGCCGTCGGCGGTGATTCGGCATCCGAGGAAACTGCCGTTGCCCTGAGCCACGATGTTGCCCGTCACCACCACCGCGTCGGTCTCGACGTCGACAGACCACGGCAGGGAGACGCCCGTGAGCTGGTTCGCGTCGCCGTCGGCGTCGGTGTAGTTGATGTCGGCGACCGCGCCGGGCTCACCCCAGATCTCGTACCGCAGGATCTTCGGGTCCGACTTGTTCGAATCCTCGGTCATGCTCCCCACGTAAGTCGGTAATGGGTTGGCCGCGAACATGTTCCGCAGGCGCCACACCGCGAAGCCGGCGACGACCAGCACGATCACCAAGACGAGAGGTATCCACGCTCGGGTCAAACGGGTGAGAATCGGAAGTCCTTAGAGATCGGCGCAGGCCTCGGCTTGTGACGGTTAGAGGGAAGGCTAACCTACCTAACTTCTCGCGTCGACTACCCCCCGGGGGTTTGCGGTTGCCAGCGGGCGGTGAGCACCCCGAGCGCGCCGAGGGCGACGGCGGCTGCCGTCGAGGTCCGCAGCACCGTCGGGCCCATGCGTACTGCGACGGCCCCGGCTTCGGTCAACGCCGTCAGTTCCTCGTCGGTGATGCCACCCTCGGGCCCGACCACGAGCAACAGCGAGTCGGCGTGCGCGGGCGCTTCGGCGAAGGCGCGGCTGGCAGATTCGTGCAGCACCAGCACGGTACCGGGAGCGGCAGCGCGGACCCGGTCGACCAACTCCGGGGTGGTCACGACGCCGTCGACGTCGGGGATGTGCGGGCGTCGCGACTGGCGGGCCGCGGACCGGGCCACCGCCCGCCAGCGCCGCAGTCCCTTCTCGGCCTTGGCCGCCCCGTCCCAGCGAGCGACGCACCGGGCTGCCTGCCAGGCCACCACCGCGTCGGCGCCGGCCTCGGTGGCCAGCTCGACCGCCAGCTCGGAGCGCTCGGATTTCGGGAGGGCCTGCACCACGGTGACCGACGGCGTCGGGCGCGCGACGTCGCGGCGGTCCTGGACGCGCGCCGACAGGCTGTTCTTGGTGACGTCCTCGACGATGCAGTGTGCGACCACGCCGGCACCGTCGGACAGGTCCAGGTGTTCGCCGGGACGGATCCGACGCACCGTGGTGGCGTGGAAGCCGGCGTCGCCGTCGACGACGGCGAGGTCACCGACGTCGGGCAATGCGTCGACGTAGAACAGGTCGCGCACGCGGCGACCGCCTAGCGGCCGGTGAAGGTTTCGCGCAGCCGCGAGAACAATCCCCCGCCGTGGGAGGAGTTGTTCCCCGAAGCGTTGCGTACCGCGGCGGAGTCGCGGGTGCGTTCCTGAAAAGCGCGCAACAGCTCGATGTCCTCGTGGTCGAGGCGCGTCGGGATCATCACGTCGATGTGGGCGTGCAGGTTGCCGCGCACGCCGGAGCGCAGGTGCGGCATGCCGTGGCCGCGCAGCGTCGTCACCGATCCGGGCTGGGTGCCCGCCGCGATCTCGATCTCGACGGGTCCGTCGAGGATCGCGTCCAACGTGACCGTGGTGCCCAGCGCGGCGTCGACCATCGGTACCGAGATCGTGCAGTGCAGGTCGTCGCCGTCGCGCACGAAGATGTCGTGCGGCTTCTCGTGCACCTCGACGTAGAGGTCACCGGCCGGACCGCCGCCGGGGCCGACCTCGCCCTGGGCGGCCAGGCGCACCCGCATGCCGTCGCCGACACCGGCCGGGATCTTGACGCTGATCTCGCGGCGGGCGCGTACGCGGCCGTCACCGGAGCACCGGCTGCACGGATCCGGGATGACCTCACCGACACCGCCACACACCGGGCACGGCCGCGAAGTCATGACCTGGCCGAGCAGCGAGCGCTGCACGGTCTGGATCTCGCCGCGTCCGCCGCAGGTGTCGCAGGCCACCGGTGTGGAGTTGCCGTTGGTGCCCTTGCCGTGGCACAGGTCGCACAGCACCGCGGTGTCGACGGTGACCTGCTTGGTCACGCCGGTCGCGCATTCCTCCAGGTCCAGCCGCATCCGCAGAAGTGAGTCCGACCCGGGCCGGACGCGGCCGATCGGGCCGCGGGATGCGGTGCCGCCACCGAAGAACGCCTCGAACACGTCGCCCAGACCGCCGAAGCCACCGAAGCCACCGCCACCGGCGGCCGCCGATTCCAGCGGGTCGCCGCCCATGTCGACGATGCGCCGCTTCTCGGGATCGCTGAGCACCTCATAGGCGACGCTGATCTCCTTGAACCGCGCCTGGGCTTCCTCGTCGGGGTTGACGTCTGGATGCAGCTCACGGGCCAGCTTGCGGTAGGCGCGCTTGATCTCCGTATCGCTGGCGCCTCTACTCACTCCGAGCAGCCCGTAGTAATCGCGTGCCACGCTGTACCTTTCCCACCCTCTGACCGGCGACGAACCGCAACGGGTCAGCGGCTACCTAGAACCTCGCCAATATAGAGAGCAACTGCGGCGACATTGGCGATGGTTCCCGGATAGTCCATCCGAGTGGGACCCAACACACCCATGCCGCCGAACACCTTGCCCGAACTGCCGTACGCAGTGCTCACCACCGACGCTCCGGCCATTTCCTCGGCTTCGGTCTCGTGCCCGATACGCACGGTGACCTTACCCGCCTCCTGTTGCTTGGCCAGCAACCGCAGCACCACGACCTGTTCCTCGAGGGCCTCCAGCACCGAGCGCAGGGAGCCGCCGAAGTCCGCGGTGTTGGCGGTCAGGTTGGCGGTGCCGCCGAGCAGCAACCGCTCCTCGGTGTGCTCGACCAGCGTTTCGACCAGCACGGTCGCCGAACGACCGACCGCGTCGGCCAGGCCGCCCTGGCCGGTGATGTGGGAGGCCAGGTCGCTGACCGCGATCGACGCCGCCGAGAGCGGTTTGCCCTCCAGAGCTGCCCCGAGCAGGTCGCGCAGCTGGCTGAGCTGGTGCTCGTCGAGCGCATCACCGAGCTCGACGATGCGCTGGTCGACGCGGCCGGAGTCGGTGATCACGACCAGCAGCAGCCGCGCAGGGGTCAGCGCGACCACCTCGAGGCGGCGGACCGTGGAGGTCGACAGCCGCGGGTACTGGACGACGGCGACCTGGCGCGTCAGCTGCGCCAGCAGGCGCACCGCGCGGCGCAACACGTCGTCGAGGTCGACGCCGGATTCGAGGAACTGCAGGATCGCTCGGCGCTCGGCGCTCGACATCGGTTTGACGTCGTCGAGGCGGTCGACGAACTCGCGGTACCCCTTCTCGGTGGGCACGCGCCCGGAGCTGGTGTGCGGTTGGGTGATGTACCCCTCGGCTTCGAGCACGGCCATGTCGTTGCGCACAGTGGCGCTGGAAACTCCGAGGTTGTGCCGCTCGACGAGGGCCTTGGATCCGATGGGTTCCTTCGTGGCCACGAAATCAGCGACGATGGCTCGAAGAACTTCGAATCTGCGGTCGTCCGCGCTGCCCATACCTCACCACCTTCCCCTCATTCGTCTCCCGCTGACCCGACCATTTTACGAGGATCTGCGCTGGTGCCCGCACTGCCGCGTCGGGTTAATCTTGCAGGGCTAAGTATTACCGCGGGGGCAGTGGGCAAACGAGGCGCGCAGATGATCTTCAAGGGAGTCCGTGACGGTCGGCCCTACCCTGACCACGGTCTGACGCACCGGCAGTGGGCGCAGATCCCGCCGCGACAGATCCGACTCGACGAACTCGTCATGACGACGACCGTGCTGGCGCTCGACCGGCTGCTGTCGGAGGACTCGACGTTCTACGGCGATCTGTTCCCGCACGCCGTGCGATGGCGCGGCAGCGTCTACCTCGAAGACGGCCTGCACCGTGCGGTCCGGGCCGCGTTGCGTAACCGCACCGTGCTGCACGCGCGGGTGTTCGACATGGACGAACCGCTGCCGCAAATGGGGTGAATCCTGGCCGATGCGACCGGCTCGGCGTTCTCAGTAAACAGCGCGACGGTCGGTCTCCGGCCGCGCCACGGCCGTCTCTTCTGCACCACCCAGCGCAGACGTGGGTTAGGTGAGGCGAACCTATTGTGGCTCAGGCGAGGCACAGCTAATCTCTAGGAGCCTCACAGGCAATTCACAGCTACCCACAGGAGATCCCGTGCCAGTTCAAGTACGTGCCGGCGCCGCCGAATGCGACCACGAGACCAACCGCTCATGGCGCGATTCGCGCCTCAACAAATTCGCGCTGGCGGGCGCGACGATGGTGACGGCCGGCGCCCTTGCCGTCACTCCGGTCACGGTCACACCGACCACGACCACGCTGCCCGACCCGCAGGTCGCGTCGATGGTGCATCTCTCGGCGTTCGAGAACCCGTTGACGCTGTGGGTGACGACGATCTCGAACACGCTGGTCACCAGCGGCGGACTGGGCCTGAACTTCGTCGAACAGGTCACCGAGCTGGGCCAGACACTGGGGAACCCGGATCTGCAGCGGGAGTTCGTGAGCTCGCTGGTCGGCACCATCGCCGACCCGGCCAACATCCTGCGCCAGACGTTCGGCTTCCCAGCCGAGTACGGCTCGCGGATCATGGCAGCGCTGCAGTCCTCCGGAGGCGCGTCCAGTGACGCGTTCTCGAAGCTGCCGGCGGCGCTGTCAGCCTCGCTCGGGTATCTGCTGCGCGGCGAGTTCCTCCTCGCGTTCGGCGAGATCAATCACTGGTTCCTGACCGACGGGCTCAGCGACGGGCGCGGCGCGCTGCTCGACGCCCTCCGGATCCCCGGTGACTTCCTGGAGTCCATCGGCCTGGATCCGCTGGCACGCATCCTCGGCACGTCCTGGATGGACGAGGGCACCACCGGTCCCGGGTACGGAGCCGGCCTGCTGTCCCGCGGCGTGATCGGCAACTTCGGTCGAGCGCTGCTGGCGCCTGCGGTCACCGCGATCTTCCAGACCATGGAGATACTCGACGAGGCCCGCGAGGCGCTGTTCTCCGGTGATCTGGTGACGCTGGCCAGCGCCGTGATCAACGCACCGGCGAAGATCATCAACGCCTTCCTCAACGGATACGAACCGGCGTTCAAGAGCGACCCGGACCACCCGTACAACGTCCCGGGTGCACCCGGCCAGAGCTTCCCGGGCCTGCTGTCCCCGACCGGGACTTTCGACTTCTTCTTCGTGCAGATCCCGCAGCAGATAGCCCGCGCGCTGAAGATGGAGAAGCCGGTCGCAGCACCCGAGGCCGCGGCGGCGCGCATCGCGCTGGCGGAGTCCTCGTCGCCGGCCGACACCACGGTGGGCAGCGACACTGACGCGATCACCCTCGACCTGGTGTCCTCGACCACCGGCGCCACGCCTGAAGGTGAACAGCCGGCGGCCACCGACAGCGTCGAAGAGGTCACGGACGAGGCCGAAGAGACCGACCTCGAGACGGCGGAGGACGTCACGCCGCAGGAACCCGCCGGTGAGGACACCACCGGCACCGACGGGGACGACACCTCGGCCTCGGCCGGCGGCGACAGCGGCAAGACCAGCAGCAGCAACCGCGAGCGCCGCGGCGGGGACCGCAGCGCACGATGAGGTAAGTCTCTCGACGAGGAACCAACGCCTTGGGGATAGCCGATCCGGCTATCCCCAAGGTCTTTTCAGGGCCAGGTCAGTCCGAGGCCATGGCCTCGCGCAGACTGCGAGGGCGCAGATCCGTCCAGTTCTGCTCGACGTAGGCCAGGCACTCGGCGCGGGTGCTCTCGCCGAACACCACGCGCCAGCCGGCGGGCACGTCGGCGAACACCGGCCACAGACTGTGCTGGTCCTCGTCGTTGACCAGCACGTAGAACGTGCCGTTCTCGTCATCGAATGGATTGGTGCTCATCACTTCTCCTCATTGCGTGTCCGTCGGTGGCGCCGAGCTTCGCGCCCAGAACTCGGTCCGAGAGCAACCCGAGGCAGGACAGGTTCGGGAATCCCGGCCCCTGGTTCAATCCGGACAGCCCGGGCAGGAACACCTTCGGCGTCACACCCGAGACTGCGAGGTCGTACCCGATCGATTCCTCGAGCGCCTCCCCGGTCAGTGGTCGGCCCAGACCCAGTTCCAGCAGGTCGCGCGCGTCCTGGGCGAACAGCGGCAGGAACCACAGCGCGTCCGCACCGGACCCGTCGATCACCAGGTCGAAGCCGTGCACGGTCTCGAGTCGCTCCCCACCCCGATCGCTGTTGAGCGTCAAGCGGATTCGGCCGTCGCGCGCAACCGCGTGGGCGACGCGGCCGCGCAGGTGGCGGATCCGGTCGTCGGCGAGCAACGCGTCCTGCACACGGGCCGAGAACACGCCCCGGTCGGTGCGGGCCATCGCGTCGCGCCGTTCGGACAACGTCAGACCGGTCCAGCCCGTGGGGTCGGAGAACAGGGTGTTCTCGAAGAAACTCTCGCCGCGGGTGAACAGCGTGACCGACGGCGAGATCACCGTGATCGTCGATACGCGGTGGCGGAACAGCTCGTTGAGCATCGACGCGGCCGTCTCACCGCCGCCGATCACCGCGACCCGCTCGGCGGCGATGCGTTCATGTTCGGCGGCGCGATGCCAGAACTGGGCGATCGACAACACCCGGGGATGGCCCGGCAGGATCGAACGCTCGGCCTGGCCGGGGCCGGTGATCATCACGCCGTCGGCCTGCACCGCGGCCTCGTGGGTGTGCAGCGCCCAGCGGTCACCGGCGACGGGAGCCGATTGGCCGCTCGCGACCGAGATCTGCTGTACCTCACCCGAGACGACGGCCATCCCGACCTGCTCGGCCACCCAGCGCAGGTACTGGCCCCACCTGCGGTGCGTGGGCGCGGGCCGACCGCGGTCGACCCACTCGGCGAACTGTCCGGTGCCGATCAGATAGGACTGCCAGCTGTAGCGGGTCATCCGCTCGTCGAGCTCGGCGTTGCGCCGACGCACCAGGGCGGAGCGGTACGGGAAACCGATGTCCTTCTCCGGATTGGTGCCCAAGCGGTGCTGACCGTCGGTCCAGCCACCCATCGCATCCCAGTTGGCGGCGACTTCGGCGCGCTCGATCACCACCACTTCGGGGGTCTCGACGCCCATTTCGCGCAGCACGGCGGCTTTGGCTGCCACCGCCACTGCTTTGGCGCCGGCGCCGATCACGGCCAGCGTGGTGGTCATCGCAACACCTCACGAAGTGCGTCGTGCCAGATTGATTGCAGCTCTTCGATATCGGATGCGCCGAGCACATCCGGCACCGTACGCCACTGCGTCACCAGCGCCGGTGTGTCGCCGTGCGCCACCACTGCGGCGACGATCGCCAGTTCGTGGCGGACGGCCAGGTTGGGTTCGGGCACCGTCGACAGACCGGTGAGCAACAGGCGGTCGGCGACCACCGCGCCGTCGGTGGGCTGCAGGTCCGCGCGGCCCAGGTAGTTCAGCAGTACCTGAGGCTCCGGGTGAGCTCGCAGCGTCTCGGCGGTGTCGGTGCGCAGATACCGCTGCAGCCCGTAGTCGAGTCCGCCGCTCGGCACGCTCGCGAGTTGGACGGACACAGCGCGGGGGTCGTCGCTGGGCAACCGCAGCGGGTAGATCGCCGACAACAGACCCACGGTGTCCGCGAGGTCGGCGTCGCCGATCGGATTGCGCCCGTGGGTTTCCAGGGCCACCAGCGGCGGCGGCGTGGGCTGCTCGCGGCGCGTCCGCCACCGGGTGATCGTGCGGGCCAGCGCGGCGACGAGGACCTCGAGCACCGACTGTTCCCCGGACAGCAGACGCGCCGTCAGTTCGGCGTCCGCGGCGGCGACGCTGACCTGCAGAGCAGCGGCACGGTCGCGCTCGGGCTGTAACCGTCGAGTGCCCAAGGCGGGATCGGCACCGTCGAGTTGAGCCAGCCAAAAGTCGGCGTTGTCGAACTCGTCTGCGCGCTGGTGCAACAGCGTCGACCACTGTCTAAAGCTGGTGTGCTCAGCCGGTGTCGCCGGGGCGCGCCCGGCGGCCAGGGCATGCCAGGCGGCGTCGAGTTCCCCGATGACGATCTGCCAGGACACCGGATCCATGGCGAGCACATGCGCGGTCAACACCAGCACGCTGGTGTCGGTGTCGGCAATCCGCAACCACACCGCGTCGAACAGTGGGCCGCGCTGCGGGTCGAGGCGTTCGAGTGCCGCGGCGGTGTGCCGCGCGACATCAGCGGTCAGGTCTGCGCCGGCCTGCGCTTCGGTCAGCAGGGTGTCGACCGGATGATCGACCAGGGTCATGGTGTCGCGATCCAGGCGGGTCCGCAGGACCGGGTGGGCATCGACGACCCCGCGCATTAGGGTTTCGACCTGTTCGCGTGTGATCCCCGAGGGCAGCCGCAGCGCCTCGGTCGAGGCCAGCCGGCGCGGATCACCGTGCTCGTAGAGCCAATGCGCGTTGGGCAGCAACGGGATCGGCCCCCGGTCGTCGTCCGCATCCGCGCGAGGCCGCGCGACGTCGTCGTCGATCGCGGCGGCGAGTTCGCGCACCGTGCCGCACTCCAGCATCAGCCGGGCCCGCATCACCACACCGCGCCGCCGAGCTGCCTGCACCACCGACAGCGCCACGATGCTGTCGAGACCGAGTTCCAAGAAATCGGCTGTCACGTCGATGTTCTGGACACCGAGCACCTCGGCGAGCACCGCGGCCAATTCGACTTCAGTCGGAGTCTGCGGGGTGACGGTGACGCTGTCACCGTCAGGTTCGAGCGCCGCCAGCGCGGGCTCGTCGATCTTGCCGTGCGCGGTCAGCGGCAGTTCGTCGACCGCCACGATCCGGTTGGGCATCAGGTACCGCGGCAGCCGGCCGAGCAACCATGCGCGCACCTCGTCGACCGGCGGGCCGCCGGTCACGTAAGCCGTCAGGCGGGAGCCGCTGCGGTGGGGTCGCACCGCCACATGGGCCTGCGCCACCGCGGGGTGGGTGACCAGTACCGCGGCGACCTCGCCGGGTTCGACCCGGAAACCCCGGATCTTCACCTGGGTGTCCGACCGGCCGAGGTAGGCCAACGTGCCGTCGATGTCGCGCCGCACCACGTCGCCGGTGCGGTACATCCGCGCGCCCGGCACGAACGGGTCCGGCAGGAAGCGGGTCGCCGTCTCCCCCGGTCGCCCCAGGTATCCGCGGGCGAGCTGTCCGCCGGCCAGGTAGAGCTCGCCGACGGCCCCGGGCGGTACCGGCCGCAGCCACGAATCCAGGACATAGGCGCGGGTCGTTGCGGTGGGCCGGCCGATGGTGGGCCGCTCGTGGGCGGCGATCGGCGCCACCACGGCTTCCACTGTCGTCTCGGTGGGGCCGTAACAGTTGAAGGCGGCCATACCGGTGCGGTCGCACTCGCCCCGGATCTGTTGCCACATACCCGGGTCGATGTTCTCGCCGCCGAGCGCCAGCACGGCCAGCGGCACGGTGGTGGTCAGTCCCACGTCGCGGAGCTGAGCGAACATCGACGGTGTCGTGTCGATCATGTCGATGCCGAAGCGGGCGATGGTCTCGACCAGGCTTTCGGCATCGCGTTGGGTCGCATCGTCGATGATGTGCACCAAGTGCCCGTCGAGCAGTGCCGCCAGCGGCTGCCACGCGGCGTCGAAGGTGAACGACCACGCGTGCGCGATGCGCAGAGGGCGCCGCATCCGCTCCGCGGCCGGGCGCAGGATCGCCGCGATGTGGTCGTCGGCGTAAGCCAGTAGCGCCTCGTGGGTGTCGATGACGCCCTTGGGTTCTCCGGTGGTGCCGGAGGTGAACACGATGTACGCGCCCTGGTGCGGCGCCGGCCGAGCGGGCCGGTAGTGCCCGGGCGGTTCGGCGGTGGCAGCGGCCATCAGGTGCTCGTCGACGACCACCGCGGCCCCGGAGCGGCGCAGGATGATGTCGATGCGGTCGGCCGGCATCGCGGGATCCAGCGGCACGATCATGCCGCCGGCTTTGAGTACGGCGAACATCGCCACGACGTAGTCCGCGCCGCGGCGCAACCGGATGGCCACCGGCGTCTCCGCGCCGACCCCGGAATTGATCAGCACCGCCGCCAACCGGTCGGCGGCCTCCTCGAGCTGCCGGTAGGTCAGTTCGCCGCCGTCCCAACTCAACGCCACCGAACCCATCCGGTCGGCGGCGATCTCGGTCAGTCGGTTGTGGACACCGGCAGAGTCCGGTGTGCTGCCGGCTCCGGCGGACACCGGGGCATCCTCAGGCAGCACGCTGATCTCGCGCAGCGGACGGTCCCAGCCGTCGACCAGTCGTTGCACGGTCGCCAGGAGCCGCTGACCCAACGCCTCGGGGGTGACCGCGGCCAGTGCGCCGTCCTTGGCCTCGACCAGCACCGTCAACCGACCGTCGGTCAGGTGTGCGGCGATGGTCACCGGAAAGTGCGCCAAGCTCTGCAAGGCCACCGGGGTGAACACCGCGCCGTTGGCCTCCAGTGGTGTCGACCCGGCGACCGCCCCCGGCGGGAAGTTCTCGTAGACCAAAAGCGTGTCGAACAGTTCCCCCACGCCGCCGAGCGTCCTGAGCTCTGCGTGCCCGAGGTAGCTGTGGTCCCGCAGCGTGGCCGCGTCATGTTGCAGCGCAAGGCATTGCGCACCGACCGGGGCGCGCGGATCCAGCCGCACCCGCAGGGGCACCGTGTTCACGAACAGACCGACCATCGACTCGACACCGGCGAGTTCACTGGGCCGGCCCGAGACCGTGACGCCGAAGGTGACGTCGGCGCGGTCGGTGAGCGAGGACAACGTGAGCGCCCAGGCCATCTGGACCAGCGAGTTGAGTGTGACGCCCCGCGCTCGGGCAGCCTCCACCAGCGCGTCGGTGGTCTGCGAGTCAGCCTGTAGCTCAGTGGTTTTCGGCAGACCATCACCGGACGTCCCACCCAGGGACGGCGTGAGCAGTGTCGGGCCGTCGAGTCCGGCCAGGTGATTCCGCCACAACGCACGGGCATGGTCGTGGTCGCGTGCCGCCAGCCAGCCGATGTAGTCGCGGTAGGGACGCGGCGGGGCAGGCAGCGCCGCGGGGTCCCCACCGGAACGGTAGAGGACCAGCAGCTCGGACAACAACAGCGACAGCGACCATCCGTCGATGGCGATGTGGTGTGCGGTGATGACGAAACGCCAACGCTGCTCGGCTGATTCGAGCAACAGAAAGCGGATCGCCGGTCCGCGCGCCAGGTCGAATCGGCGGCTGCGTTCGTGGGCCTCCCGAGCCTCGACCTCGGTGGGGTCGCAATGCTCGTGGCGCCACAGCACCTCGATCTTCTCGGGGATGACCTGCACGGGTCTGGTCAGATCCCCTTGGAAGAACGCGGCCCGCAGATTCGGGTGTCGCACCAACATCGCGGTGGCGCAGTCGTGCAGCAGGGACACGTCGAGGTCACCGGTGATGTCCGCGCTCATCCCGATCACATACGGGTCCTCGCCGTCGCTCATGGACGTCAGCGAATACAACCCGTGCTGTAGCGGACTCAACGCCATCACATCGGCGATGGCGTTGGCGGGTCCTCCGGTTTTGGCTGCTGTCACGGGGATTCGTTCCGTTCCGCCCATGAGGTGGCCACCATCGCCAGCTCCTCCGGGGACAGCCCGGAGGCGGCCATCGGTGCATGCCGGACATCGTCGGCCTCGGGGGCGGCGCCGGCGGCGTCGACGGCTGCGGCCAGATCGTGCACGACCGGATGCTCGAACACCATGCGCCCGGTCACCCGCAGCCCCGCCTGTTTCGCGCGGGCGGCCAGCTGCACCGCGAGGATGCTGTCGCCGCCGAGTTCGAAGAAGTCGTCGTAGCGCCCGATCTCGGCACCGTCGTGTACCTCGACGAGCACCTCGGCGAGCATCGCCACCAGGGCCTTCTCGGTGTCGGTGCGGGCCGGCTCGCTCGGTCCGGCGGCCCGTGGCGCCGGCAGGTCCCGCCGGTTGGCGGGCAGCGCGTCGAGCACCGTGATCGACGACGGCGCGATCTCCGGCGGCAGCGCCGCGCGTACCGTGTCGGCGAAGGCCGCCGGATCCTCGACCGGGTGATCGGGGACGACGTACCCGGCCACATGGGTGCGCGCTCCGGTGTCCCAGTTGCGGACCGCCGCGGCGGCGACACCGGCCACGTCGGCCAGCGCTTCCTCGAGTTCGTGGTCGACGCGCACCACGTAATGCAGCCGGCCGTCGTCGGTCCAGCGCGCGCGGTCACCGCGGCGACCGGCCGCCGCACCGGTGTAATGGACGTCGGCGACCACACCGACGGGCACCGGTCGTCCCGCCTCGTCGAGCAGCACGGCCTCGGCACCCGGTTCGGGCTGCACGGCCGGCCCGATCTCGACATCGTCGATCGCCCGGTCCGGGTCCTCCGCGAACGCGGTGATCACGCGGGTCAGCCAACCGGCGAACCGCTCGGCGGTGGCGCGGGTGTAGAGCTCGGTGCGGTAGATCACGTGTCCGCGGTAGCCGGCCTCGCCGGCGAAGAAGTTGACCGACAGATCGGCATGAGCCATGTCGAACGTCGGCTCCAGCGCAGTGAACGTGGTGTCGCCGTCGGGTCCGCTGCCGATCACTCTGGCCTCGGGGAGTTGTTCCCGCACGTGCACGACCACCCCGAACAGTGGGTTGCGAGACAGCGACCGCACCGGGCTGACCGCGTCGACCACCTGATCGAACGGCAGATCCTGGTGGGCGTATGCGGCCAGTGCCATCTCGCGCGAGCGGCGCGCCACTTCACGCAACGTCGGGTTGGCCCGCAGGTCGTTGCGCAGCACCAGGATGTTGATGAAGAAGCCGATCAGCTGATCGAGCTCGGACTCGGTGCGTCCCGCGACCGGCGTGCCGAGCGGGATGTCGGCGCCTTCACCGGCCTTGTAGAGGGTCACCGCGACGGCAGCCTGCAACAGCATGAACTCGGTCGCACCGAGCTCGCGGCTCAACGCCACCAGCTTCTCCCGGACGCCCGCGTCGATGGTGAATTCGACGGCGTCGGCGGCTCCGCTGGGTACCGGCGGGCGCGCGAAGTCGGGTTGGAGTCCGGTCTCGGCGGACAGGCCCTGCAGATGCTGGGTCCAGTATTCGCGCTGGGTCGCGATGATCCCGGACTCGTCGGCCAGCAAGGACGCCTGCCACGCCGCATAGTCGGCGTACTGCACGGGCAGCGGCGCCCACGTCGGCGCCTCACCGGCACAGCGGGCGCGGTAGGCGGTGAGCAGTTCGGTGAACAGCACTCCCGCCGACCAGTGATCGGCAGCGATGTGGTGGATCACGATCGACAGCGCGTGTTCGCCGGGGATCGACAGCACGGCGGCCCGGACCGGCCACTCGTTCTCCAGGTCGAACTCGTGCAGGCGTTCTGCGTCGAGTTCCGCGGTCAACCACGCGTCGTCGGCACCGTCGCTGCGCCGCACCGGGAACTCCGGATTCTCGGGGTTCACCAGTTGGTAAGGCGCACCGTCGATTTCGGTGTATGTGGTCCGTAGGCTCTCGTGCCTGTTGACCACGTCGCGCACGGCCGCCACCATGGCCTCGACGTCGCACGGTCCGGTGAAGCGGGCCGCGAACGGCACGTTGTTGACCGGCCCCGGACCCTCGATGCGGTACTGGAACCACTGCCGCAACTGCGACGCCGACATCGGCGCCGGCCCGTCATGTGGGACCGCGGTCAGGCGCGGACGTAGCGGCTGGGATTCCCCGGAGGCCAGGGCATCGACGCGTGCGGCGAGCGCAGCAACGGTGCCCAGTTCGAAGATCTCCCGGATCTCGATGTCGACGCCGCACCGTTCGCGCACCGCGGTGACGAGCTTGGTGGCCAGCAGCGAGTGCCCGCCCAGATCGAAGAAGGAGTCGTCGGCGCCGACCTGTTCGCGGCCCAGGAGTTCGGAGAACAGTTGCGCCAGTTGCCGTTCGGTGTCGGTTTCGGGTTGCCGGTACTCCGTGGTCGTGCTGATCTCGGGCAGCGGCAGCGCGGCCCGGTCGATCTTGCCGTGGGCGGTGATCGGGATCTCGTCGAGAACCACGTACGCCGTGGGCACCATGTACTCCGGCAGCGCAGCGGCCACCCGCGCACGGACGCGGGCGATGTCGATCTCTTCGCCGGCAGCCGGTGTCAGGTAGCCGACCAGGCTCTTGCCCAGGCCGGGTAGATCCTGGCCGAGCACCACAGCCTGGCCGACGGACGGGTCGACGCTGATGGCGGCCGCCACTTCACCGAGCTCGATGCGGAAGCCGCGAATCTTGACCTGCTCATCGGCCCGGCCGACGAACTCGAGGTCGCCGTCGGCGTTGCGGCGGGCGAGGTCACCGGAACGGTAGAGCCGACCGCCGGGGTTGAACGGGTCGGCGATGAACCGCTCCGCGGTCAGTGCCGGCCTGCGGTGGTAGCCGCGGGCCACATGGTCGCCGCCGATGTAGATCTCGCCGATCGCGCCGACCGGGACCGGTTGCAGCGCATCGTCGAGGAGGTGGACCGAGGTGTTGATCTTCGGCTTGCCGATCGGCACGATCCGCGCACCCTGGGTGCCTTCGACCTTGTACCGGGTGGTGTTGATGATCGTCTCGGTCGGGCCGTAGAAGTTGTGCAGCAGCGCGTCGAAGGTGGCGTGGAACTTGTCGGCGAGTTCGCCGGGCAGTGCTTCGCCGCCGATCGGTACCCGCTCCAGCGTGCGCCAGTGGTTCACACCGGGCAACGACAGGAACAGCCCCAGCAGCGAGGGCACGAAGTGCATCGCCGTGATGCCCTCCCGCTGCAGCAGATCGGTCAGGTAGCCGATGTCGGTGAGCCCATCGGGGCGCGGAATCACCAGACGCCCACCGCAGGACAGCGTGCCGAAGATCTCACCGATCGAGACGTCGAAGCTCGGTGAGGCGACCTGGAGCAGGCGGTCGGCTTCGCTGATGTCGTACTCGTCTTTGAACCACGTGAAGTACTGCGTCACGGGCCAGTGCGGCACGGGCACACCCTTGGGCAGACCGGTCGAACCCGATGTGTAGATCAGGTACGCAGCGTTCTCGGGACGCAGCGGTCGCACCCGGACGTCGTCGGTCGGGTTGTCGCAGCGGTAGTCGTCCAGTCCCGCGACGGGTTCGGTGAGCACGAGCGCCGGCTCGGAGTCGCTCAGCACGAAGGACAGCCGGTCCTCCGGATAACTGGGATCCACCGGGAGGTAGACGCCGCCGGCCTTGAGGATTCCCAGCGCGGTGATCAGCAGTTCGGGTGAACGGTCCATCAGTACCGCGACCCGATCCTCGGCGCCGATGCCCTGTTCGATCAGCCAGTGCGCCACTCGGTTGGCGGTCTCGTTGATCTCTCGGTAGGTGTACCGGCGGCCCTCGTAGACCACGGCGATCGCGTCGGGCATCTGTGCGACGCGTGCTTCGATCTGTTCGCCGATCGTGGCTGCGGGCACGTCGAAGTGTTCGCCGTATGACATCCGGCGCAGCCACTCGGCGTCGTCGTCGCGCATCAGGTTCAACCGCGCCAGCGGTGTATCCGGTTGTGCGGTGGCCGCGTCGAGCACCACGGCGAAATGGCGCAGCATCTGGTCGGCGAGGCTGTCCTCCAGCACCTCCACCAGGTACTCGGCCTCCAGCACCGCGCCCGACTCGCCGAGCTCCACCATCATCTCCAGGGGCAGCTGGGTGAAGTGGCCACGGAGTTCGGCGCGACGGCACGTCACTCCCGGCGGGCAGAACCCGCCGCCGTCGGGTTCCCGGAAACCGAAGCTGACCCGGGTCATCCGCTCGGTGCCGTGCCGGCGGTCCAGATCGAGTTCGCGGACCACCCGGTCCAGGTTGACCTGCTGGTGGGCGAACGCGTCGAGCGCGAAATCCCTTGTCTGAGCTAGCAGTTCGGCGAAGGTCTGCATCGCGTGCGGCCGCAGTCGCATCACGGCTGTGTTGCCGTGGTACCCGATCACCTCGTCGTTGCCCGGGCCGCGCAGCAGCACCGGGCTGGCGACCAGAATGTCGTCTGCGTGGGTGTACCGGTGCAGGAGCGCACCGAAGGCGGCCAGCATCACCATGTACGGCGTGGCTCCGGCGGCGCGCGCGACCGACCGGACGCGCTCGACGGTGTCAGCCGACAGGGCCACGCTGGTGCGCTGCGACCGGAAGGTCACCGGCACCGCCGAGCCGTTGGGGCCCGGAAGTTCCAGGGGCTCAGGCAGATCGGCCATGGCCGCGCGCCAGAACTCGAGATCCTCGTCGACCGTTTGCGGTTCGGGGACCGGCGCGGGCGTCGACCCCAGCTCGAGGCCGACGTAGGCGCGGGTCAGGTCGGCGAAGAAGACGCGCCAGCAGCCGTCGTCCCACGCGATGTGGTGGACCACGAGCAGCATGACGTACTCGTCAGGTGCGGTGCGTGCCACAGTGATCCGCAGCGGCGACTCGAAGGCCAGGTCGAACGGACGTCCGAACTCGCGCTGCGCCAGCACCTCCAGGCGGAGCCTCCGTGCGTGGTCGGAGAGCTCGGAGATGTCGGCCACCGACCAGCCGGGCCGCAGGTTGTCGTGCACGGTCTGCCGCGGCTCACCGTCGCTGCCGGTGGCGAAGGTGGTGCGCAACACCGGATGGCGCCGCGCCACCGCGTCCACCGCCTCGTGCAGCCGACCGAGATCCACCTCGCCGGTGATGCGGTAGGACAGGCACACGTTGAGCAGCACACCGCTCGGGTCGACGGAGTGCACGAACCACATCCGTTGCTGTCCGTCGGAGAGCGCCCCGTCGGGACGAACCTGCTCGGCGGTTCCGTCCTCGCGCAGTCCCTGTCCGGCCAGACGACGACGGAGCAGTTCCAGCCGCCGGGCATCGAGGTCAGTGTCAGTCACGCGGAAATCTCATTTCGTAGGGGTTGATCGTCCAGTCCGGCGATCAGTTCGGTGCCGGTCATCCCGCCGAGCATCTTGGCCAGGGGCACGGACTTGCCGGTCGCTCGGCGTATTCGTTTCCGAAGGTCGAGGGCCAGAAGCGAATCCACGCCCATGTCGAGCAGTGAAGCGGTGAGGTCGACGGCGCCGGCGTCGACACCCAACACCGACGTCAACTCGGTGACCACCAGGGTGGTGATGTCGGTTGTGTGGGCCTGCGGTTGTGGGGAGTCCGCGGCCGGTGCCTCGGAGAACACCTTCAGGCGTTCGCGGTCGGCGCTGTAGATCAGCGGGTCACCCGGATGATCACGCAGGCTCGCGTCGATTGCGTCGTCGGCGTTCAGCGGTACCAGGCCCGAGCGACCGATCTGCGCGACCGCGTCCCGATCGACCACGCCGGTACCGAACAGACCGAACCGTACTGCCACACAGCGGGTCCCATCGGCGCGCAGCTGTGCGGCCATCGCGTCCAGAATGCGGTTGACGCCTGCGTACGCGGCGTGTCCCCGCCCGCCCCACAGTCCGGACAGCGAGCTGCACAACACCATGCGCACGTCGCGACGCAGCGGCCAGTGCGACGCGAATCGGGCCAAGCCGTCGATCTTGGCCGCGGCGGTGTCGGCGAAGTCCCGGTCGGTGAGCTCGTGGTGGTCGGCAAACCGTGCCACCGCCGCGGAGTGGATGACCAGGGACGCACCATCATCGGCGAACTCTGCCGCGGCTGCGGCGATCTGTTCGGGATCGGTGAGGTCACAGCGGACCGCCTGCACGGGAAACCCGGCCAGTGCGTCCGGGAGTTCACCGCTGCGACTGAGCAGGAGGATCCGGTGCGCGCCCCGCTCGGCGAGATGGCGGGCGTAGTGCTGACCGACCGTCCCGTTGCCACCGGTGATCACCACGTTGTCCAGGACACCGGGATCGGTGACCCACGATTCGGCGGTGGTCACCGCCTCGTGCTCAGTGCGGGCGAACAGCGTTGGCATCCCGCCGGATTCGCGCAGCGACAGGTGGTCGCCGCCACCGAGCACCGCGTCGAACGCGGCCGCGGCCATCGCGTCATCGAGGGACGGCGAGGGCAGGTCGAGGTGACGGAAGGCCCGGTCGGGGTATTCGAATCCGATGCTGCGGTGCATCGCCGCCAACGCCGCTTGGGCGGGCAGCATCGGGTCCGGGTCGCCGTCCACCTGCTCCGCAGCAGTCGTCACCAACCACACGTCGCGGCACTCGGGACCGACGGTGTCCGCGTAGTTCAGCAGGCCGGCTCCGATCAACTCGGTCAGCTCTGCCACGGCCTGTCGCGGATCTCGGGTGTCGAGCGCCGGGGCGACGACCAGCACCAGGTCCGCGTCGTCGGCCGGCGCGGACTGCATACCCGGATGACGCTGCACAGCCTCGCGGAGTCGCTCGCCCAGTCCGCTGGTGGGTCCGGCGAGATCGAGAACGCCGGTGCGCCGCAGGGCCAGTCCCGCCGCCGCCGGCTGGTGGGGCTGCCAGCGGTGCTCGGCCACCGTCAGCAGCGGAGGCGCGGGCAGCGGCGAGGGCAGCGCCCACAGGTGCACGTCGCGCATCGGGGCGTTGGGGAAGCCGCGCAGCGCCGGCGCGGTCGCGTCGACGGTGTCGGTCCAACAGAACGCAGGGTCGCCGGCCGCGACGGCGGTGACGCCGGCGGCCAGCGTCTCGACGATCGACTCGTCGCGCCGCCCCGACCCGACGGTCACGGCGTCGCCGGCGCTCTGTCCCAGCGCGAACAACAGTGCCGGATGCGCCGACATCTCGACGAACAGGTTCGCGCCGTGCTGCACCGCCGACGCGGCGGCGCGGTCGAAGCGAACGGTGTTGCGCAGGTTGGCAAACCAGTAGTCGGCGAAGTCGGTTTCCGGTGGCACGACCGTCCCGGTCGCCGAACCGATGAACGGGATGTCGGTCTGCCGGAACTCCGACGTCGGAAGCAGCTCGACCAACTGGTCGCGGAGCCCGTCGAGCAGGCTGGTGTGTGCGGGAAATGCCATGGTGACCGTGCGGGCGAAGACACCGCGCGCGTTGGCCTCGGCCATCAGCGCCGCGACGGCCTCGTGCTCGCCGGAGACCGCCACCGACGACTCGGCGTTGACGACGGCCAGCTCCAGCCAGCCCGGGATGGAGGCGATCAGCTGCTGCGCCTGGTCGGGTCCGACTCCCAGCACCACCATGCCGTAGCCCTGGGACAACTCTTGCAGGACGGTTGCCCGCGCCACGACGACGGCCGCGGCGTCGGTCAACGTGACCGCCCCTGCGACGTAGGCGGCCGCCACCTCGCCGAGGCTGTGCCCGACGGTCAGGTCGGCGACGATGCCGCTGCGCCGCCACACCGCGGCCAGTGCGGTCGCGTGGGTGAACTGCGCTGCCTGCGCTTCGACCTGAGACCACTGCCGGTCATCGGGCGGCGCCGTCAGATACGACAGCGGTGACGGGGCGCCGACCCCCAGGAAGGCCGCCGCACACGCGTCCGCCTCGGCGCGGTAGACGTCCAAGGCGCGGTATGCCTCGGCGCCCATCCCCGGCCACTGGTTGCCCTGTCCCGGGAACACGAACGCGCGCCGGTGCGCGTCGGACTCCGACGATCGGGCAACCAGCGGGTGGTCGTCGCCGTCTGCGAGAGCGCGCAGTCCGTCGGCGAGCTCGGAAAGGTCGGCGGCCCGCACCACCGCGCGGTGGCGCTGGCGTCGGCGCAGTCGCAGCAACGTCGCCGCGACGGCAGCGACCGAGGGCTCCCGGTCGAGGAAATCCAGAATGCGGCGTGCGTCGGCGGCGATCAGCTCCTGCGCGTGGCTGCTCAGCAGCACGGGGATGCGACCATCGGGCAACCCGACCATCACGGCTCCCCGGCGGCCGGGACCGCCACGATCGCATGCGCGTTCGCGCCGCTCATCCCGAACGCCGACACCGCGGCCACCCGCCGTCCGTCCACTGCCGGCCACTGCGTCAGTTTGGTCGCCAGCCGCAGTCCTTGTGATTCCCAATCGATTTCGTGGCTCGGTTCGTCGGTGTGCAGACTCTTCGGGATCGAGGCGTGTTCGGCAGCGACCAGGATCTTGGCCAGGCCGAGCGGGCCGGCCGCCGACTGCGCGTGTCCGATGTTCGACTTGACCGACCCGAGCACCGCACCACAGCCGGGCTGGGTCGCGCCGTAGGTCTCGGCCAGCGACTGCAACTCGGTGCGGTCACCGAGTCGGGTGCCGGTGCCGTGCCCTTCGATCATGCCGATGCCGTCGGGCGCCAGACCGGACATGTCCAGGACGCGACGGAACAGGCGCGCCTGCGCCTGTCCGCTCGGCGCGGTCATGCCTTTGGTGCGGCCATCGGAGTTCACGCCGCTGGCCAACACCTCGGCCAGCACCGGATAGCCGTTGCTATCGGCCACCGACCGGCGCATCAGCACGAACATCGCCGCACCCTCTGCCCATACGGTGCCGCTGGCGTGGGCACTGTAGGGCCGGCAGTGGCCGTCGTCGGACAGCGCGTGCTGCTTGGAGAACTCGACGAAGTATCCGGGCGAGCCGAGCACGCACACCCCGCCGGTCAACGCGATGTCGCAGTCCCCGGCCCGCACCGCCGAAGCCGCGACGTGCAGAGCCGCCAATCCGCCCGTGCACGACGCGTCGATCGTCAGCGCCGGTCCCGCCAGCCCGAGCACGTAGGCGATCCGACCGGAGATGGCGCCGAGCGTGGTGCCGGTGAGCAGATGGCCGCTGTAGGCCGAAAATTCGGCCAGGTCGCCGCCGTAGCCGAGGTAGGAGGCGCCGACGAAGCAGCCGACCTCGTCGCCGGCGAGGCTGTCGGGGTTGATGCCTGCGTTTTCCAGGGCGCGCCACGCCACCCGCAGCGCCACCCGCTGCTGCGGATCGATCGCGACGGCTTCACGCGGTGAGATGCCGAAGAACTCCGGGTCGAACGTCGCTGCGCCGGCGAGGAATCCACCCATGTCGTGGATGCGTTTGAAACCTTCGCGGCGTGAGCCCTCGAGCAGGTCGCGCACCGACCAGCCGCGGTCGCTGGGAAACGGGCCGAGCACTTCGCGTTCCTCGCTCAGCACGGCCCAGTAGGCCTCGGGGGTATCTATGCCCCCGGGCGCCTCGAGCGCCATCCCGGCGATGACCACCGGATCGTCGTCACCCGCCATGAACCAGCTCCGCCACCGCAGCGGCCTGCTCGGTGATGTAGAAATGTCCGCCGTCGAACAGGTCGCAGGAGAACTCGCCGTCGGTGTGATCCCGCCATTTCAGCAGCATGTCCGGGGCGATGCGGTGGTCGGTGTGGCCACCGAGAGTCCGGATGTCCGCCGCGATGCGGACATCCGGGGGACACGAATAACGGTTGAAGGCTTCGTAATCGGCGAGCACAGCCATCAGAAGGAGCTCGACGAAATCCTCGTCGGCGAGCAGCCGGGCGTCGGTGCCGCCCAGTTCGACCATGTGTGCGAGCACTTCGCGGTCAGTGGTCGGCAGCCGCGGCGACGCTGCGACCGCCGACGGGGCCTCGCTGGCTGACACCCACAGCCGACGGACATCCACGCCGCGGCTCTCGGCGATCCGGGCGAACTCGAAAGCCACCACGGCGCCCAGGCAGTGGCCGAACAACTGCAGCGGCCCGATGCCGGCCCAGTCGCCGGCCTCGAACAGATCCCGGGCAAGTTCCTCGACGGTCTCGGCTGCCGGGTGAGCCAGCCGCTCGGCACGGCGCGGGTACTGCATCACGTAGGCGTCGATCCCGCTGCGGGAGAACGCCGTGGCCAGGCCACGGTAGGTCGCGGCGGCGCCACCGGCATGCGGAAACAGCAGGATGCCGCCGGGTGCTGTCGGGTTCGTGGCGGGGAATCGTTTGATCCAGGGCTTCAGAGTCACGTCGCTTCTCATTGCGCAGCAACGGTTTCCAGGGTCGAGGCCACCTCTGTGGCATCCATCTGCGCTACCTCCAGGTACATCTCGGCCACCTTCTCCAGCCGGCCGTCGCGCGCGGACAGGCGGGCCGCCAGAGCCGCGACGGTACGGGTCGCGAAGATGTCGGCGACCGCGATCGACGAGGTGTCCAGCCAGGTCCGGATCTGCGATACAGCCTGCGTGGCCAACACAGAATCGCCTCCGCTGGCGAAGAAGTCGTCGTCGACACCGATGCCGGTCCGGCCCAGCAGCGCGCCGAGGATGGACGCCAGCGCCGATTCGAGCGACGTTCCCGGCGCCCGATGTCCCGCACTTTCCGGTGCGTGGCTCTCGGCGAGCGCTCTGGCCACCGCGGCCCGGTCGATCTTGCCGCCCACGGTGAACGGGATGCGCTCGGCAATGCGGATGATCTTCGGAATCATGTGCGGCGCAACAAGATCGGCCATCCGCGCGGCGACTGTGGCGGGATCGACGGTCTGACCCGGGGCCGGTTCGACGAGTGCGGCGAGCACTTCGCGTCCACCGTCCGGCGAAACCATCGCGGCGACAGCCGCTTCGACGCCCGCCGTGCGCCGCAGCGCTGCCTCGACCTCGCCGAGCTCGACGCGGTACCCGCTGATCTTGACCCGATGGTCGACCCGGCCGACGAATTCGATGACACCGCCCGGCCGGTACCGCACCAGGTCGCCGGTGCGGTACCACCGCTTGCCCTCGTGTGTCACGAACTTCTCGGCGGTCAGATCAGGTCGCGCGCAGTAGCCGCGCGCGACGCCTCGGCCGCCCACCCAGAATTCCCCCGGAACCCAGTCCGGGCAGTCCAGGCCGTCGGGACCGACGACCCGACAGACGTTGTTGGGCAGCGGAACTCCCAGCGGAACCGACGTCCAGTCGGCCGGGATGTCGCCGACGACTTCGCAGATGGTGTTGTGGGTGGCCGTCTCGGTGGCGCCGCCGAGACCGGCGAACCGCATGCGCGGGGCCCGCTCGCGCAGCGCGCGAACCAGTGCCGGGCGCACCCAGTCGCCGCCCGTCGGTACCACGCGGACCGCGGACAGGTCGCCGTCGACCGCGGCGAGCATCTCCAGCCAGCCCGGCATGAAGTGCAGCACGGTGACGGCGTGCTGCTCGATCAGGCGGGCCCAGGCCTCGGGTTCGCGCCGCTGTTCCTCGTCGACCACGACGATGGACGCACCGGCCCGCAGCATCCCGAAGACGTCCAAGACGGACAGGTCGCATTCCAGCGTGGACAGCGCCAGGCAGCGATCATCGGTACCGATGTCGAAGTGGCCGTTGATGAACTCGACGGTGTTCATCGACGCCTCGTGCGTCACCTCGACGCCCTTGGGCTCGCCGGTGGAACCCGAGGTGAACAGGATGTAGGCGACGTCGGTCGGATCCACGGCGGGCAGGGTCAGCCCGGTTTCCCGGCGACCCACCCGAAGCGCTTCGGCGACCGTCAGGGCAGGCAGCGTGGTGGGCGGCTGGTCGCCGCAGACCAGCGCCATGCGGGCACCCGCGTTGGCGAGCATGCGGGCCGCCCGGTCGGCCGGATGATCCACACCGACCGGCGCGTAGACCGCACCGAACGCCGAGATGGCCAGCAGCGCGATCACCTGCTCGTAGTTCTTCGGCCCCATCACGGCCACGGTCTCACCGCGACGGATGCCGGCGACGTGCAGCGCCGACGCGACCGCCAGCACCTGTTCGCGCAACTCCGCGTAGGTCAGGTTTCCGTCGCGGCTCCACACCGCCGGCGCGTCGGGACGGGCCTCGGCCTGACGGAAGAAGCCGTCGTGCAACGCGTCCCCGCTGCGTGCCGCGGTCACCGTGTTGACGCGGTCGCGCGCGGCTTTCTGTTCCGGGGTCACCGCGGGTACATCCACGGCGTCCCAAGCGGAGTCGTCGGTCGCCAGACGTTCCAACTCGGCGAGGTGGTGGGCGAACATGGCGTCGGCGACACCGGGACGGAACGCGTCTTCGCGGGTGTCCCAGTTGATCATCAGGCCCTCGGCCACCGGCGTGGCCTGAGCGTCGAGCAGCACCTGCGGTCCCTGGGAGATGGTCCACACCGGCCTGCCGAAATGTTCGGTGACCTTGCCGGCGAACAGATCGCCCAGACCGAGAGCACTGGTGTACACGATGGGCGCCAGCACGGGTGTGCCGTGGTGACGGGTCAGGTCGCGCAGAACCGACAGCCCCGAGTAGCTGGAGTGCCGGGCGGTGGTGTGCAGCGTCTCCTGCAACACCCGACAACGCGCGATCGGGGTGTCGGCGCCGGTGAGATCGACGTCGAGCATCAGCGACGAGGTGAAATCACCGACCAGCTTGTCGACGTCGGGATGGAACTGCTCGCGCCCGAACATCGGCAGGTTCAACAGGAAGCGCCGGTTCGTCGACCACCGGGCCAGTGTCCCGGCGTAGGACGCCGCAACCGCCATGGCCGGTGTGATGCCCCGCCGCTGCGCCGCGGCGAACAGCGCGTCCCGGGTGGCGACGTCGAAGATGTGCCAGCGTCGCCGCGACCGTTTCGGGTCGGCCTGCTCGGACCTCGGCACCAGGGGCAGCGCGGGACCCTCGGGCAGCTCCGGGATCCGCTGCTCCCACCAGTGGCGGTCTTCTTCGGATTCGGTGACCGTCGAGGTGAGCGCCGCCCGGTATTCCCGGTAGGTGTAGCCGAGCTCGGGAAGGCTTCCGCCGCCGTAGAATTCGGCCAGATCGGCCATGAAGTTGCGGTAGCTCACCGCGTCGGCGGCCTGCATGTCCATGTCGACGTGCAGCCGGGTCCGGCCGTCGGCCAGCAGCGACAGCGAGAACTGCACCATCTCGCCGTGCATCATCTGGTGCGACTTCTCGTCCCGGATCTCCTCGAGCCGTTGCTGGGCGGCGGACTCGTCGAGACCGCGCAGGTCGTACACGGTCACTGGCAGTCCGCGGTCGCTGATCCGCTGGGTACCGTCGGGCAGGATGTCCACCCGCAGCATGGGGTGCCGCGCCGCCAGCTTGGCGGCAGCGTCGCGGAGTCGTTCGGGGTCCACGCCCACGCCGTCGAACTCGACGTACAGGTGTGCGGCGACTCCGCCGAGTTGCTGGTCGTCGTTGCGTCCGATCCACATCGCGTGCTGAATCGGCGCCAGCGGGAAGGTATCTGAGGGTTCGTCGCCGCCGTGGGTTTGCGGTTCCGCAGCACCGTTCGGGCTTTCGGGGGGCGTCGCGGCACTCCCGGCGGACAGCAGCTCCGTCCATGCGGCTACGGTGGGATTTGCCGCCAGCGCGGCGAAGCCGACATCGATACCTTGCCGGCGCCACCGCCCGGACAGCGTCATCATCCGGATGGAATCGAGACCCGAAGCGATCAGATCCGCCTCGGGGTCGAGATCGGCGGGGTCCAGGCCGAGCAATTCGGCAACCTCGTCGCGCACGGACTGTGCAGTCGTCGACGCCAAAGTCACCAATCCTCCTCGGGGCACCTGTGAATTAAGTGCAGGCTGTCCTAACTTCGAGGAGGCTACCTTATATTCGGATCACCGAAAACTCCTACCCAGAGCGGCGATTTTGACTGATGAGCAGTGAATTCTCGACCCGGCAGATCGATGACCTGGCGCGCGGCTTCGTGCCCTTCCCCGAGGACAGAGCCCGGGTGTACCGCGAGGCCGGCTACTGGACGGACCGACCGCTGGACTCGATCCTGACGGACGCCGCCGCGACGTGGCCGGAGCGGCCGGCAATCATCGACCACACGCGGGCGTACACGTTCGCAGAGCTGGACGCCGCAGCCGATCGGGCCGGCGCCGGGCTGGCGCAACTGGGCATCCGGGCCGGCGACCGGGTGCTGCTGCAACTGCCCAACTCGTGCGAGTTCGCCGTTGCCCTGTTCGGCCTGCTGCGCGCAGGTGCGGTGCCGGTGATGTGCCTGACCGGACACCGGACCGCCGAGCTCGGCCACTTCGCGAACGTCAGTGGGGCGGTGGCGCTCATCGTCGCCGACCAGGCCGGTGGGTTCGACTACCGCGACATGGCCGCCACACTGGTCGCCGAGCACCCGGCACTGCAGCACGTGATCGTCGACGGCGAGCCCGGCCAGTTCCTCGCGTGGTCCTCGATCCGCGACTCCGCCGCCCCGCCGGTCGACCGCGGACCGGTCGACCCGTCGCTGCCTGCGCTGCTGCTGGTGTCCGGCGGCACCACCGGCCTGCCCAAGCTGATCGCCCGCACCCACAACGACTACGTGTACAACGCCATCGCGTGCGCGCAGACCTGCGAGATGACCGACCAGGACACCTATCTGGTCGCGCTACCGGCCGGGCACAACTTCCCCCTGGCGTGTCCCGGCCTGCTGGGCTCGATGACGGTCGGGGCCCCGACGGTGTTCACCGCCGACCCCAGCCCGGAGAACGCGTTCGCCCTGATCGACAAATACAAGATCACCGTGACCGGGCTGGTCAACGCACTGGCCAAACTGTGGGCCCAGGCGTGCGACTGGGAGCCGGTGCTGCCGACGTCGCTGCGCTTCGTGCAGGTCGGCGGATCACGGATGAGCCCCGAAGACGCGCGCTTCATCCTGGAGCGGCTCACCCCGGGCATGTCCCAGATCTTCGGCATGGCCGAGGGGATGCTGAACTTCACCCGGCCCGGCGACCCGGTCGACGTCGTCGTGCACACGCAGGGCCGGCGGATGTCCCCGCACGACGAGATGCGGGTGGTGGACGAGGACGGTCACGACGTGGCGCCCGGCGAGGAAGGCGAGCTACTGGTGCGTGGTCCGTACACCCTCAACGGGTACTACCGCGACGACGACGCCAACGCCCGCGCCTTCTCCCCCGACGGCTTCTACCGCACCGGCGACCGGGTACGCATCTTCACCGACGGCCCGCGCGCCGGCTACGTCGAGGTCACCGGCCGGATCAAGGACGTGATCCACCGCGGCGGCGAGACGGTCTCGGCCACCGACCTGGAGGACCACCTGCACACCCACCCCGCGATCTACAGTGCCGCCGCGGTGGCACTGCCCGACGAGTACCTGGGTGAGAAGATCTGCGCCGCAGTGGTTTTCCGAGGCAAGCCGATCACCCTGGCCGAACTCAACGCCTTCCTCGACGAACGCGGCGCGTCGACGCACGCGCGGCCCGACGTGCTCGTCGCCGTGCCGTCGCTGCCCATGACCGCAGTCGGCAAGGTCGACAAGAAGCAACTGGTGGCCGGTCTGGTGTGAAACGCCGCTGGAGTCAGGCCGACCCGACGCGGCCGCGCTCACCGGCACCTGACGTCGCAGCGCGCGGCGCCGACAGCATCTCGACGATGCGGGCGCTGACCGCCGCGGCGCTGGGGTGCTCCCACAGCAGGGTCGGCGGGAGTGTCAGTCCGGTGCGCTTCTCCAGCGCGCGCCGCAACGAGATCGTCATGATGGAGTCCACGCCGGTCTCGATCAGCGGCACCCGCGGGTCGACGTCGGTGTGGCTCAAGCCGAGTTCGGCCGCCACGACGTCGATGACCTGGTCGGCCACCCACTTCTCGACGTCCTCGTCGCCGGGGCCCACCGCGGCGCCGCCGTCCTCGGCGACCTCGCGCGCCGGAGCCACATCGGCGAGCATCGGCACCGCCGCCGCCTCGGGAAGCAACGGCAGCACGACGGTGTGCGGGTCCTCGCGGCGCATCGCCACATCCAGCGCCCGCATCGCGTCGTCGGCCCCGACCGTGGCCATACCCAGTGCTTCGAGTTGTGCGGCGATGTATCCCGAGTCCGAACCCATGCCCATTCCGCGCCAGGCCGTCCACGCGACGCTGACGGTGCGGTCCCCGCGGGCGGTGCGGTGCCGCGCGAACGCGTCGAGGTAGGCGTTGGCACAGGCGTAGGCGCCCTGGCCGGGGAACCCGGCGAGATAACCGCACGACGAGTACAGGATCATCCAATCGAGCTGCCCGGGCGGGAACAGCGCGTCGAGCATCACCGCGCCGTCGACCTTCGGCCGCATCGCGGCGCGTAGATCCTCGGAGGTGGTGTTCACCAGCAGCGCACCGGCTTCCACGCCCGCGGCGTGCACGACCCCGCGGACCGGCGGCAGCGGCTCGAGCAGGGCACGCAGCTGCTCCCCCGCCTCGGGTGCGGCCACGTCGACAGCCGCGACATGCACGCTGACGCCGCGTTCCTCCAACGCCGAGATGGCGCCGATCTGCTCCTGGTCGGGATGGTCTGCCCACAGCCGGCGCGACGGAATTCCCCTGCGGGACAACAGCACCAGCCGGCGAGCACCGAGATCGGCCAGCCGGGCGGCGATCCGCAGGCCGAGCGCTCCGGTGCCGCCGGTGATCAGGTAGGTGCCACCTGGTGTGCACGACATCGGTGCGCCCACACCGGGATCGGCATCGGCCAGACGTGCGGTCAGTGCGAGACCGTCGCGGACCACGACCACACCGTGACCGGACAGGGCGGCCAACGCTGCGACCGGCACCGGGTCACCGGTTGCCAGGTCCAGGACACCGCCCCACACGTCGGGATGCTCGGCGGCGGCCACGCGCGCCAGTCCCCACAGCGGTGCGTGCGTCAGATTGTCCCCTTCGTGCACGCCACGGGTCAGCACCCACAGCCGGGTTCCCGACGCCAGATGCGGCATCTGCTGGCAGGCACTCAGGGCCAGCTCTGCCGTGGCCTCGGCGGTGTCGTGCGGTGAGGGAACCAGCAGCACCACAGACCCGGCTGTCGCCTCACCGACCTCGGAGACGGTTCGGCACCGTCGCACCGCAACCGGTACCTGCGCGAATTCCTGTGCCAGTTCGGCGGTTTCGCTCTCGGCACCGACCAGGACGACCTCGTCGGGACGCTGGTGCGGATCGAACGTCGTCTCGTGCCAGGCGAGGCGGTGGATCATCCGCGAGGTGTCCGAGCCACTGGGGTTCTCGAGTTCCTCGAAGGTCATCGCGGCGATCGACGCCAGCACCGTCCCGGATTCGTCGGCGATCGCCACGTCGGTGGTGGTGCCGGTCCGGTGCCGGATGTGCAACAGCGCGACCGCCGGCGGGGGCGCACCGATCTGCACACCCTCGATGCGGGCGGGCATCCGCAGGCGGGGCGGTCCGTCGAACACCGTCGAAGCGGCCGACGTCGCGGCGTCGAGCAGGCCTGCCCAGGTGCTGGGCGTGGACCCGTCGGCGTGTGCGGAAACCCGAACCAGCAACTCCCCTTCGGCACAACGGATCTCGAGAATCTGCCAGTCGAACCCCATCGCCGCGACGCCGACCCCTGCCAACGTGTCGACGACATGTTCGGCCGGCAGCGTCTGGGTGCAGCGGCGCCACGCCTGCTCGTCGAGGGCGCTGCCGATCAGCGAGTCGGCGCCGTCACCGTCGACGGCGACGACCGCGCTGCTGTGGGTCAGCCAGCCGCCGGCCGGGTCGTCGTTGTCGTCGTCGACCAGGCGGGACGAAAGCCGCAACGCGCCGTCCTGGCGCACCACCTGGATGTCGCGGGGGCGCGCAGGGGCGACCGGGGTCCGCAGCCGGACGTCGCTCAGGCCGGCTCCGGCCGCGGTCAGGAACGTGTTCAACAGGACTGCGGCAGGCACGATTTCGGTCTGCTGCACCGGGTGGTCGCCGGGGTAAGGCCGGTTGGACAGGTCGAGCCGGGTCTGCCAGACCCGGGCCGGGACTGCTCCGGTCACCTCGGTCACGCCGCCCAGCAGGGTGTTGGACGCGACGTCGTGCAGTGCGCGGGTGCCCGGGGGCGGTGTGGGTGTACGCCAGAACCGTCGGTGCTGCCACTGCGTGCCGGGCAGGCCCGGGGCCCACGGACCGGCGGCGGTGTACCCGTGCCGCACCGGGGCGCCGTGGCAGTACAGGGCGCCCAGCGCGGCGCCGACGGCCCGGCGCTCGGGTTGGTCCCGCCGCAGCACCGGCACCACGGCATAGCTGTCCGCGCCCTGGTCGTGGCCGAGGTGACCCATCGTCTCGGCGACCGAATGGGCCACCACGGGGTGCGGCGAAACCTCCAGGAACAACCGGTGCCCGTCCTCAGCGGCGGCCTGCACCGCCTCGGCGAATCGGACGCGGCCGCGCAGGTTGGTCGCCCAGTACTGCGGACCGCGCAGTTCGGTCGATCGCGGATCGTCCAATGCGGTGCTGTACAACGGAATTCGCGCCGGTCCCGGAGCCGGCAGGCCCGCCACCAGCCGCGCCAACTCGTCGGTCAACGAGTCCATCGCCGGACTGTGGAAGGCCACGTCGGTGTTGACGCGACGGACCATCATGCCTTCGTCGCTCCACTGCGCGATGAGACCCTCGACGGCGCTGACGGAACCCGAGATCACCGTGGACTGCGGCGAGGCACTGATCGCGGCGACCACGTCGCCATGGGCAGCCAACCGGTCGGCGGCCTCGTCGAACGGCAGCCGCACCAGCGCCATCGCCCCTTCGCCGGCCACCTGCCGGAAGCCGCGGGCGCGGTAGCAGGCCACCGCAGCACCGTGGGACAGGTCGAAGACACCGGCCACCACACACGCGGCGACCTCGCCGACCGAGTGGCCGATCACCGCCGCCGGGGTGACGCCGCGCGCGGTCAGCACCGCGGCCAAGCCGACCTGCATGGCGAAGGTCAGCGCCTGTACCTGATCGGTGCCGCCCAGATCTTCGGCCGTCAGCGCCTCGCGGGCGCTGAAACCCAGTTCGCGACGGAAGACGTCGTCGACGGTGTCGATCGTCTCGGCGAACACCGGCTCGGTGAGCAGGAGTTCGCGCCCCATGCCGGCCCAGTGAGAACCGTGGCCGGAGAACACCCACACCGCGCCCCTGTCGGCGCGCGGGACGACGTGGCCGGTCACCAACCGCGGGTCGCGCCCGTTGAGGGTGAGTGCCTCGAGCACCTCGACGACTGTTTCGCAACGGTGCTCGGTCAGCCCGTCGGTCACCACCGCGGCGCGCACCGGTTCGTGCGAGCGGCGGGTCCACATCGTCGCGGCCAGGCGCTCGACATCGACGTCGGTGGTGCGCAGGTGTTCGGCCAGCACGGCCGCCTGGTGGGCCAGACGGCTCTCCGACCGCGCCGACAGCGGGACGAAACTTGCTGTCGGCTCGGAGGTTTCGAGCGATGTCGCCGCCTCGACGGGCGGCGCCTCTTCGAGCAGGACGTGGGCGATGGTGCCGCCGTAGCCGTAGCTGCACACCGCGGCGCGGCGCGGCGCGGCTCCCCTGGCCCAGGATTCGATCTCGGTCGGCACCCGCAGTCCGCTGTCTGCCCAATCGATTGCGGTGCTGAGGGTGCGCACGCCCGCGGTCGGCGGCAGGGTTTCGTGGTGCAGGGCCAGGGCCGTCTTGATGAGGCCGACCACACCGGCGCCGCCCTCGAGGTGTCCGGTGTTGGGCTTGACCGAACCGATCGCGCAGGGCCGGTCCCCGCGTCCGACGCCGTAGACCGCCGACAGTGCCGCCACCTCGATGGGGTCGCCGGTCGGGGTGCCGGTGCCGTGCGCCTCGATGTAGTCGACGCTGTCGGGCGAGACCCCGGCGCTGTCGCACGCCCGTCGGAAGAGGTCCTGTTGAGCCTGTCCGTTGGGCGACATGATGCCCACGGTGCGGCCGTCCTGGGCGACGGCGCCGCCACGGATGACGGCGAGGACGCGGTCCCCGTCGCGCTGCGCGTCGGCGAGTCGTTTGAGGACGACGACGCCGGCGCCCTCCCCGCGCCCGTACCCGTCGGCCGAGTCGTCGAAGGTCTTGCACCGGCCGTCCGGTGCGGTGGCGCCCGCGACATCGAGCACCCGGGTCAGCCCCGGGCCGATGAGCGCGCTCACGCCGCCGGCCAGGACCAGCGACGACTCACCGTCGCGCAGCAACTGGCAGCCCTGATGCACGGCGACCAGCGACGCCGCGCACGCCGCGTCGAGGGCCACACTGGGGCCGCGCAGATCGAGCAGATGCGAGACGCGGTTGGCCACCCCGCACAGCGACGTACCGATGCCGGTCCAGGCCTCGACGCCGTCGAGGTCCTCCATCAGCAGCTTGCCGTAGTCGTCGGAGTTGACGCCCATCAACACCGCGGTGTCGGTCCCGGCCAGCGACCGCGGCGCGATTCCGGCGTGCTCCAAGGCTTCCCACGACACCTCGACCGCCAGCCGTTGCTGCGGATCCATCAGCTCGGCTTCCCGCGGGGAGACACCGAAGAAGTCGGCGTCGAACGCGGGCAGGTCGTCGAGGAACGTGCCCCACCGTGTGGTCTCCTGCAGCACCGCGGCGTTGCGGGGGTCGCGGTGCAGGTACGGCTCCCAGCGCTCGGCCGGCACCTCGCGCACGGCGCTGCCGCCGTCGAGGAGGAACGACCAGAACTGGTCGACGGTGCGGATGTCGCCTGCCAGACGGCAGCCGATGCCGACGATGGCGATCGGTTCGGGCGCGGGATTCACTGCCACGTCGGCAAGCTCGTTCCGAACACCCACGGCGCCGCCGAACTGTGGCTAGGCTGCCCTAACTGACGCATGCGCGACATCTTGGCACAAAACGCCGCACAATCAGCAATCTACGTCGGCCTACGAAGTTTGCTCAGCCACGCGGCGGTGGTTGCGCTCCCGCATCCTCGGGGTCCACCTCCACCGCGTAGGACGTGATCGTGGTGATCTGCTCGCCGTCGAACTCGTAGATCGCGCAGCTGGCGACCGCGGTCAGCCCGTCGGACCGCACGTAGCGCACCAGGGTGTCCACGGCGACGACTTGGCCATCTCCCGCCGAGTCGATGCCGCGGCCCGCCGCGGAATCCATGCCGCGGCCCGCCGCTGAATCCATGCCGCGGCCCGCCGCTGAATCCATGCCGCGGCCCGCCGCGATCACACACCGGTCGAACTCCACCCTCGCGCCCTTCAGGCTTTCCGTGGTGTCCGCGCACGTGCGACGAACCGCGTCGGCGCCTTCGAGGACCATGCCGCCGACGATCGTCCACTTCACGTCCGGCGCGAGGTGGTCCAAAGCGTCGTCGAACCGATGCTCGGAGAAGGCGCGGGCGACGGCGACCGCATCGAATGCCATGACCCGACCGTAGCGCCCGGCACCGTCGGCACGGTATGAGTGGACACATGGAACTGTCCGGGATCGGGTTGTGGAGTTCGCAGTTGCGCTACGGGAATCCGGAGGAGGCTGCCGAAGCCGCCGCCGAACTCGACGAGCTCGGGTTCACCGCGTTGTGGATACCCGACGTCGGCGGACCCGTCCTCGACTCCGTCGAGAACCTGCTCCAGGCCACCGAGAAGACGGTGATCGCGACCGGCATCCTGAACCTCTGGATGCACGAACCCGGCGACGTCGCCGACCGGTACGCCGCCCTGACCCAGGCGCACGGCGAACGGTTCCTGCTCGGCATCGGGTGCAGCCACGCCCCGCTGATCGACTCGAAGGAGCCCGGCCGCTACCGCAAGCCGCTGGCCGCGACGAAGGCTTTCCTCGACGGTCTCGACGCCGCCGCGCAGCCGGTGCCCAAGGACAACCGGGTGCTCGCCGCGCTCGGTCCGAAGATGTTGCAGCTGTCCGCCGAGCGGGGCCGCGGCGCACACCCGTACCTGACCACGCCCGAACACACTCGTGAAGCCCGCCAGGTGCTCGGCGACGGACCGCTGCTGCTACCCGAGCAGGGCGTGCTGCTGACCACCGACCGTGACGAGGCCCGAGCCATCGGAACCGATTGGCTGCGTTCGTATCTCGCGCTGCCGAACTACGCCAACAACCTGCTGCGCCTCGGTTTCACCGAAGAGGACCTCAGCACGGTCAGCGACCGCGTGTTCGACGCGCTGCTCGCCTGGGGCGACGAGGACACCATCAAGCGGCGCGTCGACGAGCACCGCGCAGCCGGCGCCGACCATGTGTGCGTGCAGGTGCTGACCGCCGACCCGCGTGAGTTCCCGCGCGAACAGTGGCGTCGCCTGGCCGACGCGCTGCTGTAGTCAGTCCAGCAGGGAGCGCACCACCGCGTCGGCCAGCAGCCGCCCGCGGTCGGTGAGCACCACCGCGTCCCCGTCGGCGCGCAGCAAGCCGTCCTCGACCGCGGTCGCGGCGCGGGCCTGCTCGCGTTCGGTCAGCGCCGTCAGCGGCAGCCCGCTGCGCAGCCGCACCCGCAGCATGACGTCCTCGATGTGGACGGTGTCGGCGTCGAGGTTCTCGAAGTCGGCGACCGGCAACCGATCGGCTGCGAGCACGGCCGCGTACGTCGCCGGATGCTTGACGTTCCACCATCGGGTGGCGGCGGCGTGGCCGTGCGCGCCCGGACCGGCACCCCACCACTGGCCGCCGGTCCAATAGCCGATGTTGTGGCGGCATTCGCCGCCCGGCCGGCTCCAGTTGGACACCTCGTACCAGTCGAAACCGGCGTCGCCGAGGTGGCGGTCGATCAGCTCGTAGCGGCGGGCCAGCACGTCGTCGTCGGGTGCAGGCAGCTCACCGCGACGCACCTTCCGTGCCAGCGCCGTACCGTCCTCCACGATCAGCGCGTAGGCCGACACGTGGTCGACCCCGGTGGCGAGCACCGCGTCCAGCGAGCGCCGCAGATCGTCGTCGCTCTCCCCCGGCGTGCCGTAGATCAGGTCGAGGTTCACGTGGTCGAAGCCCGCGTGGCGCGCTTCGTCCGCGGCTTCGACGGCCCGGCCGGGCGAATGCGCCCGGTCCAGGGCCCGCAACACATGCGGTGCGGTCGACTGCATTCCCAGAGACACCCGCGTGTAGCCGGCCTCCCGCAGGCCGGCGAAGAACTCCGGCGACGTCGATTCCGGGTTGGCCTCGGTGGTGACCTCCGCGCCGGCCGCCAGCGGGAAGTGCTCACGTACCGCGTCGAGCACCTGCGTCAGGCCGGCGACACCCAGCAGCGACGGCGTGCCGCCGCCCACGAACACCGTCGACGTCGCCGGCACCTCACCCAGGTGGGCGGCGGCCAACCGCAGCTCGGTGCGCAACGCGGTGAGCCAGCCCTCGGGGCTGGCCCCGCCGAGCTCGGCAGCGGTGTAGGTGTTGAAGTCGCAGTAGCCGCACCGCGTCGCACAGAACGGGACGTGGACGTAGAGTCCGAACGGCCGGTCCGCCGGAGCCGTCAGCGCAGGAAGCGCCGCCGGCTCGGCAACGGGCAGCGCGCTCACGGACATGCTCACCAGTGTGGCAGAGCGACTTCTGCGCACCGTGAGCGCAAATCTGGGCCGGTTGGTGGCCCGGCCGGCTTTCGTGGCACAATGGCCGACGTGATCGACGCCCGCATTCTGCCTACCCGGATTGTCTTGGTGGCTCGGCGTCACGTCGACTTCAAGCGCGTGTGTACGTGCTGTTGTCTGCCTTGTTGCGCCTGATCCAGGTCCCAGCCCTCCCCCGAACTACCAGCTGGCCGCCGGATCTGCGCCGCCGGACAGCCCCCGGTGAAACGCGCGGTCCGAACGCCGGCTCCGAATGAGAGCCACATCATGACCACAGCCAAGACACCCCCGGCCAAGCCCGCCAAGCGCCCGCGCGGCGAAGGACAGTGGGCCCTGGGGTACCGCGAGCCGCTCAACGCCAACGAGCAGGCCAAGAAGGACGACAACCCGCTCAACGTGCGGGCCCGCATCGAGAACATCTACGCCCAGAACGGCTTCGAGTCCATCGACAAGGGCGACCTGCGTGGCCGCTTCCGGTGGATGGGTCTGTACACGCAGCGCAAGCCCGGCTACGACGGCACGTGGACCGGCGACGACAACACCGACATGCTCGAAGACTCGTACTTCATGATGCGGGTTCGCTGCGACGGCAAGGAGATGTCGGCGGCCGCGGTGCGCACGCTGGGCCAGATCTCCACCGACTTCGCCCGCGACACCGCCGACATCTCAGACCGGATGAACCTGCAGTACCACTGGCTCGAGGTCGAGAACGTCCCGGAGATCTGGCGCCGCCTCGACGAGGTGGGCCTGCAGACCACCGAGGCCTGCGGCGACTGCCCGCGCGGCATGCTGGGGTCGCCGCTGGCCGGCCTGTCCCTCGACGAGGTGCTCGACCCGACCCCCGCCCTCGACGAGATCGTGCGGCGCTACATCGGTAACCCCGAGTACTCGAACCTTCCCCGCAAGTTCAAGACCGCGATCTCCGGGCTGCAGGACGTCGCCCACGAGGTCAACGACGTGTCCTTCATCGGCGTGGAGCACCCGGAACACGGCCCGGGACTTGACCTGTGGGTCGGCGGTGGCCTGTCGACCAACCCGATGCTCGCCCAGCGGGTCGGGGTGTGGGTCCCGCTCGACGAGGTCCCGGATGTCTGGGAGGCGGTGACCGCGGTCTTCCGCGACTACGGCTACCGCCGGTTGCGGTCCAAGGCGCGGTTGAAGTTCCTGATCAAGGACTGGGGCGTAGAAAAATTCAGGGAAGTTCTCGAAACCGAGTACCTGAAGCGTCCCCTGTTGGACGGCCCGGCACCGCAGCCCGTCACCCATCCGATCGATCACGTCGGCGTGCAGAAGCTCAAGAACGGCCTCAACGCCGTCGGGATCGCACCGATCGCCGGCCGCGTCTCGGGGACCATCCTGACCGCGGTGGCCGACCTGATGGACCAGGCCGGCTCGGTCACCGCCCGCTTCACCCCGTACCAGAAGCTGATCCTGCTCAACGTGCCCGACGACAAGCTCGACGCGCTGACCGCGGGGCTGGACCGGCTCGGTCTGCAGTGGCAGCCGTCGCACTGGCGCAGGAACCTGATGGCCTGCACCGGCATCGAGTTCTGCAAGCTGTCGTTCACCGAGACGCGGGTCCGGGCTCAGAGCCTGGTGCCCGAGCTGGAGAAGCGCCTCGAGGACATCAACGCCCAGCTCGACGTGCCGATCACCATCAACATCAACGGCTGCCCGAACTCGTGCGCGCGCATCCAGGTCGCCGACATCGGGTTCAAGGGCCAGATGGTCGACGACGGCAACGGCCCCGAGGAGGGATTCCAGGTGCACCTGGGCGGCAGCCTGGGCCTGGACAGCGGTTTCGGTCGCAAACTGCGCCAGCACAAGGTGCTCTCCACCGAGCTCGGCGACTACATCGACCGCGTGGTGCGCAACTTCGTGAAACAACGCGAGCAGGGCGAGCGTTTCGCTACGTGGGCACTGCGTGCCGACGAAGCCGATTTGAGGTGACCATGAGTGACACGCTGACTGACATCGACCTGCAGCAACTGGCGCAGCGGGGTGCCGCCGAGCTGGGCCCGGACGCCACCGCGCAGCAGCTGCTGGAGTGGACGGACCAGACGTTCGGCTCCGACTACATCGTCGCCTCGAACATGCAGGACGCCGTCCTGGTGGATCTGGCGGCGAAGGTGCGCCCGGGCGTGGACGTGCTGTTCCTCGACACCGGCTACCACTTCGCCGAGACCATCGGCACCCGCGATGCCGTGGAAGCCGTCTACGACGTCAACATCGTCAACGTGCGCCCCGAGCACACCGTCACCGAGCAGGACGCGCTGTTGGGCCGCAACCTGTTCGAGCGCGATCCCAACGAGTGCTGCCGGCTGCGCAAGGTGGTACCGCTGTCCAAATCGCTGCAGGGCTATTCGGCGTGGGTGACCGGGATCCGGCGGGTGGAGGCTCCGACACGGGCCAACGCTCCGCTGATCAGCTGGGACGCAGGGTTCGGACTGGTCAAGATCAACCCGTTGGCGGCCTGGACCGACGAGGACATGCAGAACTACATCGACACCCACGGGGTGCTGGTGAACCCGCTGGTCGACGAGGGTTATCCGTCGATCGGCTGCGCGCCGTGCACCCGCAAGCCGGTGGCCGGCGCCGATCCGCGCAGCGGTCGGTGGGCCGGTCAGGGCAAGATCGAATGCGGGTTGCACGCGTCTTGAGCACGTTGGTACTGACGGCGCACGGCAGCGCCGATCCCCGCTCGGCGGTGACCGTCGGGTTGATCGCCGACTGCGCACGACGCCTGCGTCCCGCGTTGGACATCCGGGTGGCGTTCTGCGAGAAGAGCGAGCCGAACCTGCGTGACGTGCTGCAGGCCGTACCGTCGGGGCGCGCCGTGGTGGTCCCGCTGCTGCTGGCCGACGCGTACCACGCCCGCGTCGACATCCCGGCGATGATCGACGAAGCCGGTGTGGCCGCCCGACAGGCTCAGGTACTCGGTGAGGACGACCGCCTGATCCACGTGCTGCGTCAGCGTCTCGAACACGCCGGTGTGTCTCGCCTGGACTCGCGTGTCGGTGTGCTGGTGACCGCGGTCGGCTCGTCACGGGCCGAGGCGAACGCGCGGACCGCAACGGTCGCACGTGAGCTGACCCTGACCACGCGGTGGACCGCCACCACGGCGTTCGCGACCGGGCCGTACGCGAATCTGGCGCAGGCCGCCGATCTGTTGCGCGCACGCGGGGCCACCCGTCTGGTGATCGCCCCGTGGTTCCTGGCGCACGGACGAATCACCGACCGGGTCGCGGATTTCGCCGGCGCACAAGGCGTTGCGATGTCCGCCCCGCTGGGAGCGCACCGTCAGGTGGCCGAGACGGTCCTGGACCGCTTCGACGCAGCACTGCCGATGCGCTCGGCTGCGTGATCGCGGGGTCACCGGAAACCCGGCGGTACAGTGGGGTGGTCGTCCCGACATCCCCCACCGAGCAAGGACTCGATGCACCCTCATAGATCCGGGGCGGTCACGTGTTGACCGCCGTCCTCGGAATTGCTGTCGGTTTTCTCGTTGTTCTGGGCATCACCGCGCTGACGGGCTACTTCGTCGCGCAGGAATTCGCCTACATGGCCGTCGACCGGTCCCGGCTCAAGGCGCGCGCCGAGGCCGGTGACAGCGCCGCGGCACGTGCGCTGACCGTCACCCGGCGCACGTCGTTCATGCTGTCGGGCGCGCAGCTCGGCATCACGGTCACGGGTCTGCTGGTCGGCTACGTCGCCGAGCCGCTGATCGGGCGCGGGCTGGAGACGCTGCTGGGCGGCACCGGTATCCCCACCGCGGTGGCCGTGGGGCTCGGCGGGCTCGCGGCGATCCTGGTGTCCACTGTGGTCCAGATGCTGTTCGGGGAGTTGTTCCCGAAGAACCTCGCGATCGCGCGACCGGAGCCGCTGGCGCGGTGGCTCGCGCTGTCCACCACCATCTACCTGAAGTTGTTCGGCTGGTTGATCTGGCTGTTCGACCAGTCCTCCAACGCGCTGCTGCGTCTGCTGCGCATCGAGCCCGTCCACGACGTCGAGCACTCGGCCACGCCGCGCGACCTCGAGCACATCGTCGCCGCGTCCCGCGACGCCGGGGAGATCCCGCGCGAGCTGTCGGCACTGCTCGACCGCATCCTGGACTTCCCCACCAGCACGGCCGAACACGCCATGGTCCCCCGTTCCCGCGTCGACGTCGTCGCGGAATCCGACACCGTCGCGAGCGTGCTGGAACGGATGGCCAGCGGCCACACCCGTTACCCGGTGACCAGCCCAGACCACGAGGACGTCCTCGGTGTCATCCACCTGCACGACCTGCTCGGCCCGGTATCCGGCGAGGACACCGCCGCGGCGCACTGCCGGCCGGCGGTGATCGTGCCGGAGACGCTGCCGCTGCCCAATGTGGTTCAGGCGCTGCAGGACGCGGGTGACGAGATGGCCATCGTGATCGACGAATACGGCGGGTTCGCCGGTGTCGTGACCGTCGAGGATCTGGCCGAGGAGATGGTCGGCGAGATCGATGACGAGCACGACGCCACCCACGACGCCGACGTCATCGCAGAGGACGGCGGCTGGCTCCTCGCCGGGGATCTGCCGCTCGACGAAGCCGAACGCACCCTGGACCTGACCTTGCCGCCCGGTGATTACGAGACCGTCGCCGGGATGGTGATCGCTTACGCCGTCGGTTTGCCCGAGGTCGGCGATACCGTGCAGATCGACTTGCCCGGCGAGACAGCTGATCTGCTCGTCGACGGACCTCCACCGACCCGGCTGCTGACCGCGCAGGTGCGCTCCGTCGAGCGGCATGTGCCGGCCTCGGTGTTCGTGACCGTCACCACCGAGGTGGCGACCGAAGAGGACGACCATGAGTAACCCGTGGGTGATCGTCGCGATCACCGTCGCGCTGATCGCGTCCAGCGCGTTCTTCGTCGCCGTCGAATTCGCACTGATCGCCGCGCGGCGTAACCGACTCGAAGACGCTGCCGCCACGAGCGCGTCGGCCCGCGCCGCGTTGCGCAGCGCCAGTGAACTCTCGCTGCTTCTCGCCGGCGCCCAGCTCGGCATCACCGCATGCACGCTGCTGTTGGGCGCCATCACCAAACCCGCTGTGCACCATGCGATCACGCCGCTGCTGCGAACCATCGGCGCGCCGTCCTTCACAGCCGACGTCGGCGGTTTCGTGCTCGCACTGCTGATCGTCACGTTCCTGCATCTGGTGATCGGAGAGATGGCGCCCAAGTCATGGGCCATCGCGCATCCGGAACGCTCGGCGACCCTGCTGGCGCTGCCGATGCGGGCCTTCATGTTCGTCACCCGGCCGCTGCTGCGGGCGTTGAACCACGCCGCCAACTGGTGCCTGCGGCGGGTGGGCGTCGCGCCGGTCGACGAGCTCGCCGAAACCCAGGATCCCGACGCACTGCGCCAATTGGTGGAGCATTCGGCGACAGTCGGCACGCTCGACGAGCGCTACCACGCGAATCTGACCAGCGCGCTGGAACTGCAGGGACTCACCGTCGGCGAGGTCGCGCATCGCGGCACCGAGTACAGCGCGGTGCCGGCCGACGCGACGCCCGAACAGGTGCAGCAGACCGCGCGCGCCACCGGCCATCTGCGTCTGTTCGTGCGCGACGGCGCAGCGACGGTGGGGGTGGTGCATGTGCGCGACACACTGTCGTCGTCGGCGCCGGCCCGTGACCTGATGCGCCCGGTGTTCACGTTGCCCGAGCAGACCCCGGTCTACGAGGCGCTGCGCGTGATGCGGGAGACCCGCAACCACCTGGTGGTCGTCGACGGGCCCCGCGGGCGCGGCCTGCTGACGCTGACCGACCTGTTGCACCGGCTGCTGCCGACGCAGGCCGCCTGACTCAGCTCAGCGGAGCGGGTTCGACGACGACCGCGTCGCCGGGCAGTACCGGCACCCGGGTGGCGCGCACGTAGACGGTGTCGCCTTCGCGAAGTCCGAGGGCTTCGGCGTCACCTCGGGTGATCTGCGCGGTGAACGGGGTGCCGGTGGCGGCGTTGGTGAGCTCGACGCGCACCTCGAAGCCCAGCATCACGATCCGGTCGATGGTGGCGCGGGTGACGCCGGTGGACTGGATGGAGTCGTCGCTGGTGGCGATCGCCATCTCGGGATTGCGGCCCACGCGGATGTCGTGCGGGCGCACCAGCGCGCCGTTGAGCGAGGACACAGCGCCCAGAAACGACATCACGAACGCGTTGGCCGGCTTGTCGTAGACCTCGCTGGGTGCCCCGACCTGCTCGATCCGCCCCTTGTTGAGCACCGCGATGCGGTCGGCGACGTCGAGTGCCTCCTGCTGGTCGTGGGTGACCAACACGGTGGTGACGTGGACGTCTTCATGCAGTCGGCGCAGCCACGCACGCAGATCCTCACGCACTTTGGCGTCCAGCGCGCCGAACGGTTCGTCGAGCAGCAGCACCTCCGGATTCACCGCCAGCGCACGGGCCAGCGCCATCCGCTGACGTTGACCGCCGGAGAGCTGGTTGGGGTAGCGGCTCTGGAACCCGGCCAGTCCCACGACCTCGAGCAGATTGTCGACCTTCTCGGCGATCTCGGCCTTGGGACGCTTGCGGATCTTGAGCCCGAACGCGACGTTCTCGCGCACGGTGAGGTGCTTGAACGCGGCGTAGTGCTGGAACACGAACCCGATGCCACGCTTCTGCGGCGGCACGTTGGTGACGTCGCGGCCGTTGATCGTGATGCTGCCGGTGTCCGGCTGGTCCAGTCCGGCGATGGCCCGCAGCAGCGTCGACTTGCCGGATCCGCTGGGCCCCAGCAGGGCTGTCAACGAACCCGCGGGCACGTCGAAGTCCACGTTGTCGAGCGCGGCGAAATCGCCGTAGTGCTTGTTGGCACCTTTGACGGTGATCATCGACTGGGTCATGGGCCGTCTGCTCCAAACTCCTCGGAAGCCATCATTTTGCCGCCCGTTTGCGGCGTGCGTCGAGAATCACCTGGGCGATGAGCACCAGCACCGCGACGGTCATCAACAGCGTCGAGATCGCGTAGGCGCCGTATTCGGCGCCGCGGGTGTAGCGGTCGTGCACCAGCAGGGTCAGCGTCTGCGAGGAACCGGGCAGGTTCGCCGCGACCATGAGCACCGCACCGAACTCGCCGAGCGTGCGGGCGATGGTCAGCACGACACCGTAGGTCAGACCCCACCGGATCGAGGGCAGCGTGATCCGCCAGAAGGTCTGCCACCACGTCGCACCGAGGGTGGCCGAGGCCTCCTCCTGGTCGGTGCCGATCTCGTGCAGCACCGGTTCGACCTCGCGGATGACGAACGGGACGGTGACGAAGATGCTGGCCAGCACGATGCCCGGGAAGCCGAAGATGATGGTCAGGCCCGCGTTGTTCTCGACGAAGCCGAACAGCCCGGCCGAACCCCACAGCAGGATCAGCGCGACACCGACGACCACCGGGGACACCGCGAACGGCAGGTCGATGACCGCCTGCAGCATGCTTTTGCCGCGGAACTTGTTGCGCGCCAACACCAGTGCTGTCGGCACCCCGAACAGAACGTTGAGGGGCACGACGATCGCGACCACCAGCAGCGACAGGTTCAGCGCCGAGATCGCCGCCGGGGTCGAGATCGAGGCGACGAACGCGCCCAGGCCCGGCGCGAAGGTGCGCCACAGGATCAGCCCCACCGGGACCACCACCAGGATCCCGATGTAGGTCAGGGCCACCCACCTCAACAGATGGCGCATCACCGGGGACAGCGTCACTGCTCGCGCTCCCTCCGGGCGGCCCGCGCGCCGATGGCGCGCAGGATGAACAGGATCACGAACGAGATCGCCAGCAAGACGATCGAAACCGCCGCCGCGCCGACGCGGTCGTCGTTCTCGATCAGCGTCCGGATCCACTGCGACGACACCTCGGTTTCGCCGGGCACGGCGCCGCCGATGAGCACCACCGACCCGAACTCCCCGATCGCCCGGGAGAACGCCAGTCCCGCACCCGAGAGCAACGCCGGCAGCAACGACGGCAGGATCACCTTCGTCAGGATCGTGAAGTTGTTGGCGCCCAACGACGCAGCAGCTTCCTCGACCTCGCGGTCGAGCTCGAGCAGCACCGGTTGCACCGAGCGCACGACGAACGGCAACGTGACGAACAGCAGCGCGACACCCACGCCCCAGCGGGTGTGCTGCAGGTGGATGCCGACCGGGCTGCTCGGCCCGTACAGCGCCAGCATCACCAGGCTCGCGACGATGGTCGGCAACGCGAACGGCAGGTCGATGACCGCGTCGACCAGCCGCTTACCGCGGAAATCGTCTCGAGTCAGAACCCACGCCACCAACAGCCCGAAGAACGCGTTGACCACCGTGACGCCGATCGAGATGATCAGCGTCACCCGCAGCGAGGCCACCGCCGACGGCGACGACACCGCCGCCCAGAACGCCTCGGCGCCACCCTCGGCGGACTGCCACAGGATGGCCGCCAGCGGCAGCAGGACGATCAGCGACAGCCACATCGTGGCGGCGCCGACCCGCAGGGAAGTGTTGCCGTACCGGCTCCCCCGCGTCCCCGGCGACGGCTGGGTCGCCGCCGGGTCGAGCGCAGTCGTCATCCAGTGGCCTGCTTGTAGATCTTGGTGATGGTGCCGTTGTCCTTGTCGAACAGTTCGGCGTCGATCTTGGCCCACCCGCCGAGGTCGTCGATGGTCCACAGCTTCTCCGGGGCGGGGAACTTGTCGGCGAACTGCTCGGCGACGGCCGGGTCGACCGGCCGGAAGTTGGCCTCGGCCCACAACCGCTGCGCCTCGGCGGTGAACTGGAAGTTCAGGAAGTCGGTGGCCTTGTCGAAGTGCTTGCTGGTGTTCACCACCGCGACCGGGTTCTCGATCTTGAAGGTCTGCGGCGGGTTGACGTACTCCAGGTCGAAGTTCAGCGCCTCGTTCTCGTAGGCCAGCAGCACGTCGCCGCTGCCCTGCTTGAACACGTCGGTGGCTTCCCGACCCGAACCCGGACGCAGCCGGACGTGCTCGGTGACGAGCTTGTTGACGAAGTCGATCCCGGCCTTCGGATCCGCTCCGCCGCGCGACGCCCAGGCGTACGGCGCCAGCAGATTCCACTTGGCCGCCCCGGAGCTGAGCGGGCTCGGTGTGATGATCTCCAGTCCCGGCTGCAACAGGTCGTTCCAGTCCCGGATGTTCTTCGGGTTGCCGGGGCGCACCGCGAAGCTGACCACCGACCCGAACGGGATGCCCTTGGTGACGCCGACGTTCCAGTCCTGATCGACCTTGCCGGCCTTGACCAGGCGGGTGATGTCGGGCTCGACGGAGAAGTTGACGATGTCGGCGGGCTTGCCGGCCTCCACGGCGCGTGACTGGTCGCCGGAGGCGCCGTAGGACCCGGTCACCGCGACCCCTTTGCCGTCCTCGGTCGCAGCGAACGCCGGTGCCACCTTGGCCCAGCCCGGTTCGGGGACCGCGAAGGCCACCAGGGTCAGCGTCGTTTCGGCGTTCTCCGCGCCTCCACCTTCGCCGGCCACATCACTGGCGCCACCCCCGCAGGCGGCCAGCAGCGTCGCCGAGAGGGCGAGCGCGGCGGCTGCCCGCAGGCGCCCACCGGATCTGGAAATCTTGTGCATGGATGACCTTTCGACGTTCGGACTTCGGGGATCCGTTCGTCGGAAGGTAAGCGGCCACTGATGGCGTCACGCCACAGCCGTCACCGACACTCGAGCCGCGAACGGACAAGGGTCAGCGACAACAACAGACATCTGCAACGGCGGAAAAGCCCACGGCGATGAGAGCCACGATGTGGCCGCTCTTGTTGCCGGACGCCGATTGCATGGCGCGAAGAATAACAGGTGGCCAGCTCAGCGCGTGAGCAACCACATCACGATGACCAGAACGATCAGCGCGACCAGCGCCAAGGTCACCCTGGACCGCGGCATCCCACTCATGCGTCGCCTCCGTCTGTCTCGCTGGTGCGCCCGCTGCCGTGGCGGGCCTGTCGGCGGAGCCGGATTCCGTGGCCGAGGGCGACGTCCAGCACCACGGCCACGCCGTAGGCCAGCGCCAACACCACCGGCATCACCACGGCGGTCTGCACCACGAAGGGCAGACCGGTCAGCCACAGCTCGACTCCGTCCCACCAGTTGAGGAACCCGTCCACCCGGCCAGCCTAGGCGCGTGGGTTCTCCTCCCCGCCGCCCCTCCGCCGAACTTGCATTCCACGCGCGTCAAGTCGGCATTTGACGCGCGTGGAACGCAAGTTCGGCGGGGTGAGGTGCGGGCGATACGCGCCCAGCTAGACGCCGTAGCGGTCGGCAGTCGATGATGAGCAAATGGTTGTGCAGCAGTCCGAGGCATCCGGTGAGACCTTCCGCAATGGCGAGTCCGCATTGACCCTGACCCCCGCGACGGCGCCCTACCAGTCGACGAGTCCGCTGCGGAACCCGTTCCCGCCGATCGCCGACTACGCGTTCCTGTCCGACTGTGAGACGACGTGCCTGATCTCGTCCGCCGGGTCGGTGGAGTGGATGTGTGTGCCGCGGCCCGACTCGCCGAGTGTGTTCGGCGCGATCCTGGATCGCGGCGCCGGACATTTCCGGCTGGGCCCCTACGGGGTGTCGGTGCCCGCGGCGCGCCGCTACCTGCCGGGGAGCCTGATCCTGGAAACCACCTGGCAAACTCACACTGGCTGGCTGATCGTGCGTGACGCGCTGGTGATGGGACCGTGGCACGACCTCGAGTCGCGGTCGCGCACGCACCGGCGCACCCCGATGGACTGGGACGCCGAGCACATCCTGCTGCGCACGGTGCGCTGTGTCAGCGGCACGGTCGAGTTGGTGATGAGCTGTGAGCCGTCGTTCGACTACCACCGCAACAGCGCCACGTGGGAGTACTCCTCGCATGCCTACGGCGAGGCGATCGCGCGGGCCCGCCAGGACCCCGACTCGCATCCGACGCTGCGGCTGACCACCAACCTGCGCATCGGACTGGAGGGTCGCGAGGCGCGGGCCCGGACTCGCCTGAAGGAGGGCGACAACGTCTTCGTGGCGCTGAGTTGGTCGAAACATCCGGCCCCGCAGAACTTCGAAGAGGCCGCCGACAAGATGTGGAAGACCAGCGAGGCGTGGCGGCAGTGGATCAACGTCGGTGACTTCCCCGACCATCCATGGCGGGCGTATCTGCAGCGCAGCGCGTTGACGCTCAAAGGTCTGACGTACTCGCCGACCGGCGCCCTGTTGGCCGCGCCGACGACGTCGCTGCCGGAAACCCCTCAGGGCGAACGGAACTGGGATTACCGCTACGCGTGGGTGCGCGATTCGACGTTCGCGCTGTGGGGCCTGTACACGCTGGGACTCGACCGCGAGGCCGATGACTTCTTCGCGTTCATCGCCGATGTCTCCGGCGCCAACAACGGCCAGCGGCATCCGCTGCAGGTGATGTACGGCGTGGGCGGCGAACGCAGCCTGGTCGAAGAGGAACTCAACCATCTGTCCGGCTACGACAACTCGCGCCCGGTGCGGATCGGCAACGGCGCCTACAACCAGATGCAACACGACATCTGGGGCACCATGCTGGACTCGGTGTATCTGCACACCAAGTCCCGCGAGCAGATCCCCGACACGTTGTGGCCGGTGCTCAAGGAGCAGGTCGAGGAGGCCATCAAACACTGGCGCCTGCCCGACCGTGGCATCTGGGAGGTGCGCGGCGAGCCGCAGCACTTCACCTCCAGCAAGATCATGTGCTGGGTCGCGTTGGACCGCGGCGCCAAACTCGCAGAGCTGGAAGGCGAGAAGTCGTATGCGCAGCAGTGGCGGGAGATCGCCGAGGAGATCAAGACCGACGTCCTGGCCCACGGCGTCGACTCCCGCGGGGTGCTGACGCAACGGTACGGCGACGACGCTCTGGACGCGTCGCTGCTGCTGGCGGTCCTGACCCGCTTCCTGCCGCCGGACGATCCGCGGATCCGCGCCACGGTGATGGCCATCGCCGAGGAGCTGACCGAGGACGGCCTGGTGCTGCGGTACCGCGTCGAGGAGACCGACGACGGGCTCTCCGGCGAGGAGGGCACGTTCACCATCTGTTCGTTCTGGCTGGTGTCGGCGCTGGTCGAGATCGGTGAGATCGAACGGGCCAAGCACCTGTGTGAACGGTTGTTGGGCTTCGCGAGTCCGCTGCATCTCTACGCTGAGGAGATCGAGCCGCGCACCGGCCGCCACCTGGGCAACTTCCCGCAGGCGTTCACGCATCTGGCGCTGATCAACGCGGTCGTGCACGTCATCCGCGCCGAGGAGGAGGCCGACAGTTCGGGCAATTTCCAGCCGGCCAATGCCCCGGTGTAACGGTGTCGTCGCGGTTTGAACTCTGCCCGCGCAGAAGACTCCCGCCGTTCACCGAAGGGGTGGACGATACCGGCATGAGTTTCTCCGGGACAGACCACACGTCTCGTCAGGTCATCGACGTCGCCGTCGGCATTCTCGTCGGCCTGCGCGGCTGCTCGCGCCGGGCGGCCTTCGACGAGTTGGTGGCAGTCGTGCACCAGACCGGCATCGGCCTCGGGACGGTCGCGTCGGGACTGGTCGCGGTGGCCAGCAATTCGGCCTCGGCCGATCACGCCGAGGCGTTCAGCATCTGGGGCGATCTGATCCAGCGGCGGACCGCCGTCGGCGCGGTCTGAGCGCTCCCTCAGCGGCGCGCGTCGATCTTGTCGACGATGAGATCGGCGACGCCGACCGCGCCGCCGCGGTCGCCGGTGACGCGCGGATCGGTCAGCTCCACCTCGACGATGCAGTCGCCGGCCACCGCCACCGCCCGCTGACCACCGGGCGCCGCAACGCCCTGCGTCGCGTGCAGGACGCTGGCCGACACGATCGTGCCCGCCAGTGCCACGTCGGTGATCCTGCTCAGTTCCTCGGGTTGCTGCCGGGTCAACGTCTGCCCGTTGCAGCGGTGCCAGTCGTCGGCCAGTGTCGCGAAGAAGTCCTGGGCTGCTGTCGCCGACGCCATCTGCACGATGCCGAAATGGCCGGTGACGGGTGGGCCGTCGAACCCGCCGCCGGCCCACGTGTTGGTGGCCACCGACTGCACCGGGCTGTCGTCGTAGACGACGTCCTGGAGCCGGTAGGCCGCGCTGACACAGTCGGCCGGCACGGCCTGGGTCTCGTCGACGCTGCGCAGCAGTACGTCGGCGTCCCCCTCGACCGGTTTGCCCAGCAGCCCGGCAGCCCCGGTGCCCAACTCGGCGGCCAATTCCTGGGCGGTGGGCAGGAAGCCGCCCAGCGGGATCGCCGGGGACGGCTGCGCAGCCTCGGCTATCCGTACGACGGGCCGGTTGTCGACGGGCGCGGCTGAGCACCCGGCGACCACCAGGCACGCCGCGGCGGCAAGGACCGCTCGCTTCGACATACCACTTCGATAGCACGCCGCAGCCACGCGCGCGACCGGTTCGCCCCAGAACGCTGCTCCCCCTGCACCGCGAGCGCGCGTGTCTGTCCCCCGACACGCCGGCGCCGAGCAGCAGTCAGCGCGCGCTCGTCGACCGCGAGCGGCACCGATTTTCGCTCAGCCCGATCAGAAGTCGCGCCCGGCCTCCCGAGGTGGCGCAATGGTGTCCCAACCCGGAGTCGACGCAGGTCACCGCAGTCGGCCGGCGGCGCAATGCCGCAACGTCCGCCATGGTCCCGGATCGACGCCTTTCCCGCCCCGGGCAGGTGCGAATTAGCGTCGCCACAGCACTTTTCACCGCTCGCGCAGCCCACGACGAACGAGGTGACCCGGTGGCCGAACCCACTCCGCTGCGTCGGCCGCGCGCCGACCAGGCGCGGCTGGTCGCCGACATCCTGCGCCATCAGATCCACGCCGGTGGCTACCCCGACGGGCTACCCGCCGAATCGGATCTGGCTGCGGAGTTCCTGGTGTCACGCAACGCGGTGCGGGAAGCGCTGACCGTGCTCAAGACCGAAGGTCTCATCGATCGCGAACCCAAGGTCGGCACCCACGTGGCCATCCGCAAGTACGACCACGGCCTCGACGCCCTCGTCGGACTCAAGGAGACCTTCAAGGACTACGGCGAGATCCGCAACGAGGTGCGCGCGACCATGACGGTCACCGCTCCACCCTCGGTCGCCAACAAGCTCGAGGTGCCTGCCGGCGAGCCCGTCCTGTTCGTCGAGCGGCTCCGCTACCTCGGAGACCTGCCACTGAGCCTGGACATGACCTACCTGACGCACGACATCGGCGAGGCCGTCGCCGGCCACGCGCTCGAGACCAACGACGTGTTCGCGCTGATCGAACTCGTCACCGGTCGGCGACTCGGGCAGGCCACCGTCGCTGTCGAGGCGGTGCCCGCGGATCCGCACTCGGCGGCCATCCTGCACGTACCCGCCAACTCGCCGCTACTACTGATGGAGCGGTTGACCCACCTCGACGACGGCAGGCCCGTCGATCTCGAATACATCCGGATGCGCGGTGACCGAATCACGCTGCGCAGCAATCTGATCAGGGGAAACTGATGGCTCAGGTCAACCAACGCGTCGATGTGCCCGTCACCGTCGACGAATCGCTGTGCATCCAGGGATGCACGCTCTGCGTCGACATCTGTCCGCTGGACTCACTGGCAATCAACCCCGAGAGCGGCAAAGCGTTCATGCATGTCGACGAGTGCTGGTACTGCGGGCCGTGCGCCGCTCGCTGTCCCACCGGCGCCGTCACCGTCAACATGCCTTACCTCCTCCGCTGACCACAGGACAGACCATGAAACGCACACTTGCCACCGTCCTCGTCGCCGCGACCGTCATCCCGCTGGCCGCGTGCTCGCTGGACTCGGCCGCACAGTCCGATGACACCGTCCGCGTCGTCGTCGGATACCAGTCCAAGACCATCAACACCGTGACCGCGGGAACCCTGTTGCGGGCCAAGGGCTTTCTCGAGCAGCGTCTCGCCGATGCCGGCGAATCCTCGGGCGTCGACTACGTCGTCGAGTGGCAGGACTACGACACCGGCGCGCCGATCACCGCACAGATGGTCGCCGAGAAGATCGACATCGGCTCCATGGGCGACTACCCCCTGCTGATCAACGGGTCCAAGACCCAGGCCAACGAACGTGCCCGCACCCAATTCGTGTCCGTCACCGGATACAGCCCCACCGGCGCGTTGAACATGATCGTCGTCCCGCCCGACTCGACCGCGCGCACCGTCGCCGATCTCGAAGGCCAAAAGGTCTCGGCCAGTGTGGGATCGGCGGGCCACGGCACCCTGGTCCGCGCGCTCGACAACGCCGGGATCGACCCGAGAAGCGGCGTCGAGGTCCTCAATCAACAGCCCCAGGTGGGTGCGTCGGCCTTGGAATCCGGCCAGGTGCAGGCACTCTCGCAATTTGTCGCGTGGCCGGGGTTGTTGGCTTTCCAGGGTAAGGCGAAGCTGCTTTATGACGGCGCCGAAGGCAACTATCCGACCTTTCACGGCGTCGTTGTGCGGCGCGACTACGCCGATCGGCACCCGGAGGTGCTCGACGCGTTCCTGCAGGCCCAACTCGACGCCACCGAGTTCCTCAACGCCAACCCGCTCGAGTCCGCGCAGCTGGTCGCCGAGGGCAGCGGGCTGCCCGAGGAGGTGGTCTACCTGTACAACGGGCCGGGCGGAACGAGGTTCGACACCACGCTCAAGCCGTCGCTGATCGAAGCATTCAAAGGTGATGTGCCCTACCTGCAGTCGATCGGCGAGTTCGCCCCGCTGAACATCGACGAGTTCGTCTCCGACACCGCGATCCGCAAGGCGTTCACCGATCGCGGACAGGACTACGACGCCGCGGTGGCCAACACCGCGAACCCGTCGACGCTGCGCGGGCAGGACCCGGTCTGCGACATCCCCGTCGCCGACGCCGGCCTCGCCGGTGAACTGTGGATCGGGGGACGTGACACCACCCAACCCGCCGCCACCCCCGACTGCCTGCTGCGCGCCGTGCGGGAGGCCACCGCGGCCGGGCAGACCGTGCGCGCCGCCTACGTTCCCGACACCGAGTTCGGCACCCGCTGGTTCGCCGACAAGTCGGTGTGGGTGAAAGACGGTGATCGCCACCTGCCGTTCGGCACCGCCGCCGGCGCGCAGCGCTACACCGCCGCGCACCCGGATGCGGCGGTCGTCGACTACCAGCAGGCCCTGGCGGGAGCCGTATGACCACCCCGCCGGCGGTTCTGACCGCCGATGCCCCCGTGGTGCCTGCGCCGACGCGGCCCGCAGTCCGGTCGGCGCGCCGCTCCCGCTGGGCCTCCTGGCTGGTGCGCAGCGCGTCGGTCGCCGCGGCGGTGGTGCTGTGGCAGCTGCTGACCGCCAACGACGTCCGGCTGTGGCTGCGGTTCGACACCCTGCCCACCGTCGCCGAGGTGCTCTCCGCATTCGGCAACCGCGTCGAAACCACCGACTACTGGCTGGATTTGGGGCAGTCGCTGATCCGCATCCTGACCGGTTTCGCACTGGCCGCAGTGGCGGGCGTGGTCACCGGGATCCTGCTCGGCCGTTCAACCAAGTTCGCCAATGTGTTCGGCCCGCTCACCGAACTGGCGCGGCCCATCCCGGCCATCGCGATCGTGCCCGTGGCGATTCTGCTGTTCCCCACCGATGAGGGCGGAATCGTGTTCATCACGTTTCTCGCCGCCTACTTCCCGATCATGGTCAGCACCCGCCACGCTGTGCGTGCGCTGCCCACCCTGTGGGAGGACTCGGTGCGCACCCTGGGCGGCAGCCGCTGGGACGTGATCCTGCGGGTCGTGCTGCCGGGCATCCTGCCCGGCGTGTTCGGCGGCCTGTCTGTCGGCATCGGCGTCGCATGGATCTGCGTGATCTCCGCCGAGATGATCTCCGGACGACTCGGCGTCGGATATCGCACGTGGCAGGCCTACACGGTGCTCGCCTATCCCGACGTGTTCGTCGGCATCATCACCATCGGCGTACTCGGATTTGCCACCTCGGCCGCCGTGGAGATCGTCGGCCGGCGAGTCACCCGCTGGCTGCCCCGCGGTGAGGAGAAGTCCCAGTGACCGGAATGAACCTGCAATTGCGTGACCTCGTGCTGAGCTACGGCGGGGCCCCCGTTGTCGACGGACTCGGCCTCGACGTGGCGCCCGGCGAAATCCTGGTGCTGACAGGTCCGTCGGGCTGCGGCAAGTCGACGGTGTTGCGAGCGCTGGCCGGCCTGCTGGCCCCGGATGCCGGCGAGGTGCTCGCGGACGGCCTGCGTGTCACCACGACGTCCCGCGATCGGGCGATGGTGTTCCAGGACAATGCCCTATTGCCCTGGCGCACTGTGCAATCGAATGTCGAGCTTGCGCTCAAGCTCGCGGGTCGGCCCCGTCACGGGCGTCGCGAGGAAGCACTGAAGTGGATTGCCGACGTCGGTCTGACCGGATTCGAAAAGTACCTGCCCAAGAGCCTGTCCGGCGGGATGCGCCAACGTGTACAACTCGCCAGAGGGCTCGCCGGGGCGCCCCGAGCGGTCATGATGGACGAACCATTCGGAGCGCTGGACACCCAGACCAGGGCCACGATGCAGCGTCTGCTGATCGACACCTGGCGGAGCCATCCGACCACGGTCGTGTTCGTCACCCACGATGTCGATGAGGCATTGCTGATCGGGGACCGTATCGCCGTGCTCGGCCGGGCGGGAGACCCGTTGCGGGCACTGCTGGAGGTGCCCTCTCCACGTGACCCGACGGTGCCGCGCACCGCGCTGCGCGCTGAAGTGGTTGCCGCCCTGGACTATTCGGAGATTGCTGTCTGATGCACATTCCCTCACCTGCCGACGCGATCCGCCTGGACTGCGACGTCTTGGTCATCGGCGGCGGAACCGCGGGCACCATGGCCGCACTGACCGCCGCGGAGAACGGTGCCCAGGTGCTGCTGCTGGAGAAGGCCCACGTCCGGCACTCCGGAGCACTGGCCATGGGGATGGACGGGGTGAACAACGCCGTCATCCCCGGCAAGGCCACCCCGGAGGACTACGTCGCCGAGATCACCCGCGCGAACGACGGAATCGTCAACCAGCGCACCATCTATCAGACCGCCACCCGTGGGTTCGCGATGGTGCAGCGGCTCGAGCGGTACGGGGTGAAGTTCGAGAAGGACGAGCACGGGGAGTACGCCGTGCGTCGTGTGCATCGCTCCGGCTCCTACGTGCTGCCGATGCCCGAGGGCAAGGACGTCAAGAAGGCGCTCTACCGGGTGCTACGGCAGCGGTCGATGCGGGAGAAGATCCAGATCGAGAACCGACTGGTGCCGGTGCGGGTGCTCACCGACGACCTGGGCGAGCGAAGCGACGGCAAGGCAGCACGCCGTGCGGTCGGGGCGGCGGCACTCAACAGCCGAACCGGCGAGTTCGTCGTCGTCGCCGCCAAGGCGGTGATCCTGGCGACCGGCGCCTGCGGGCGGCTCGGTCTGCCCGCGTCCGGTTACCTGTACGGGACCTACGAGAACCCGACGAACGCCGGTGACGGTTACTCGATGGCATTCCATGCGGGCGCGGAGCTGTCGGGCATCGAGTGCTTCCAGATCAATCCGCTGATCAAGGATTACAACGGCCCGGCGTGCGCGTATGTGGCCAATCCGTTCGGCGGCTATCAGGTCAACGCGCTCGGCGAGCGGTTCGTGGACTCCGACTACTGGTCCGGCCAGATGATGGCCGAGGTCAAGACCGAGATCGAGTCCGCGCGTGGGCCGATCTACCTGAAGGTCACCCATCTGCCCGACGAGACACTGACCGCGCTGGAGAACATCCTGCACACCACCGAACGGCCCACCCGCGGCACGTTCCACGCCAACCGCGGTCACGACTACCGCACCCACGACATCGAGATGCACATCTCCGAGATCGGTTTGTGCAGCGGACATTCCGCGTCCGGGGTGTGGGTCGACGAAAACGCCCGCACGACGGTTCCGGGCCTGTACGCCGCCGGCGATCTGGCGTGCGTCCCGCACAACTACATGATCGGCGCGTTCGTCTACGGGGATCTGGCCGGCGCCCACGCAGCTTCCACACTGTCGGACGTGGCGGCCCCGCAGCGGTTGCCGGATGACCAGATCGCGCAAGCACATGAATTGATCTACCGGCCGCTGGGCAACCCGGACGGTCCGCCGCAGCCACAGGTCGAGTACAAGCTGCGTCGATTCGTCAACGACTATGTGGCGCCGCCGAAGACGGCGACGAAGTTGTCGCTGGCGGTGGAGGCGTTCCAACGGATGCGCGACGAGATCGCCGCGATGGGTGCCCACACCCCGCACGAGTTGATGCGCGCGGTCGAGGTGTCGTTCATCCGGGACTGCGCCGAAATGGCTGCCCGGTCATCGCTGACCCGCACCGAGTCCCGCTGGGGTCTGTACCACGACCGCAGCGACCTTCCCGAGCGCGATGACGACCAGTGGCGCTACCACCTCAACCTGCGCAAGACCGCCGACGGGGACATCGAATTCCTGAAGCGGCCCGTCGCACCGTACTTCGTGTCGGTCCCGGGCCTGGACGGCCTACCCACCGGGGAGACCGATCCCATTCCCGTGGCCGAACCGGAACTGGCCGCAGGACGGGCGCCTGCCTCGGAGGTGTCGCGGGTACCCGCCCCTGCAGCCCCACCGCCATCACCTCGGATCGCCGCGGTGCTGGCGCTCGACGAGCCCTCGGTCACCGCCCTGGCGCCGTTCCTGGCCGATGCGGATCCCGGAGTGCGGCGCACAGCGGTCGACGTGCTCACCGAGACGCTGTGCGACGGCTATGACGTGCCCCTTGTCCGGGCCCTCGACGACAGCGATGTCGAGGTGCGTCAGGTCGCCGCGGAAGGCATTCGCGAGCTCGTCGAGGTGCTCCCCCACCCGGTCGCGGTGCGACCGCACGCGGACTCCCCCGACGGGGTGGTGCGCGGTGCCGCGGTGTACGTGCTGGCCGCACGCCGCGTCGGCGACCCCCGGTTGTACCGTCGGCTGGCAGCCGACCCGGATCATCGGGTCCGCATCGAGGCGATTCGCGCGCTGGTGTCCGTCGACGACGTCGACGGCGTCGCCGCAGGCCACACCGACCCCAATCGCGAGGTGCGCATCGCCGTCGCCAACGGTCTCGGCACGCTGCGCGCCGGCACGGAGACGGTGCGCACGCTCATCACCGACACCGATCCGCTGGTGCAGGCGGCCGCGTTGGCGGCGATGGGCACCATCGGCTGGGACGACACCGATACCTCCGCCGTCGAGCGTGCGCTGGCGGCCTCGGCCTGGCAGATCCGGCAGGGTGCCGCTCGGGCATTGGCCGGGGCCCCGTCACCGACGGCGGCGGTGCCTCCGCTGGCGCAGGCCCTCGGCGACCCGCATCTCGATGTCCGTAAAGCAGCCGTCCTGAGCCTGACTCGGTGGGCGCCGTCGGAAGAGGCTGCGCGACAAGCCCTCACGGGCGCGCTCGACGACGGCGACGCCGACGTGCGCGCCTATGCCCGGCGGGCTCTGGAGGAGACCGTCACCTAGCACCGCGAGCGCGCGTGTCTGTCCCCGACACGCCGGTGCGTGGCGGCAGTCAGCGCGCGCTCGACGGCCGCGAGCGCGCCGCAAATGCCCACCAATGACGGAGTGTCGAAGGACAGACACGCGCGCTCGCGGAACGGGGTGCGTTACTTCTTGGCCGGCTTGTCGGAGGCGGCCTCGGTGGACAGCGCGGCGACGAACGCCTCCTGCGGGACGTCGACCCGGCCGATGGTCTTCATCCGCTTCTTGCCTTCCTTCTGCTTCTCGAGCAGCTTGCGCTTACGGGTGATGTCACCGCCGTAGCACTTGGACAGCACGTCTTTGCGGATGGCCCGAATGTTCTCGCGGGCAATGATTTTCGATCCGATCGCCGCCTGCACCGGCACCTCGAACTGCTGGCGCGGAATCAGCTCCTTGAGCTTGGTGGTCATCTTGTTGCCGTAGGCCGCCGCGCCGTCCTTGTGCACGATCGCCGAGAACGCGTCGACGGCCTCGCCCTGCAGCAGGATGTCGACCTTGACCAGCGCGGCCTCCTGCTCACCGGCCTCCTCGTAGTCGAGGCTGGCGTAACCGCGCGTGCGTGATTTCAGCGAGTCGAAGAAGTCGAAGATGATCTCGCCCAGCGGCATCGTGTAGCGCAACTCGACGCGTTCGGGCGACAGGTAGTCCATGCCGCCGAGCTCACCGCGGCGGGACTGGCAGAGCTCCATGATGGAGCCGATGAACTCGCTGGGCGCGATGATCGTCGTCTTCACGACCGGCTCGAAGACGCTGCGCACCTTGCCTTCCGGCCAGTCCGACGGGTTGGTGACGGTCAGTTCGGTTTCATCGTCTTTGATGACGCGGTAGACGACGTTGGGCGCGGTCGAGATGAGGTCGAGGTCGAACTCGCGCTCGAGGCGTTCGCGGGTGATCTCCATGTGCAGCAGTCCCAGGAAGCCGCACCGGAACCCGAAGCCCAGCGCCACCGACGTCTCCGGCTCGTAGGTCAGGGCCGCGTCGTTGAGTTGCAGCTTGTCCAGCGCGTCGCGCAGCACCGGGTAGTCCGACCCGTCCACCGGATACAAACCCGAGTACACCATCGGCTTGGGTTCGCGGTAGCCGGTGAGAGGCTCGGTGGCCCCGTGGCGCACGGTGGTCACCGTGTCCCCGACCTTGGACTGCCGGACGTCCTTCACCCCGGTGATGAGGTAACCGACCTCGCCGACCCCGAGTCCGTCGGAGGGTTTCGGCTCGGGAGAGACGATGCCGACCTCGAGCAGCTCGTGAGTGGCGCCGGTGGACATCATCTTGATCTTCTCGCGCGGGTTCAGTTTGCCGTCCACGACGCGGACGTAGGTGACGACGCCGCGGTAAATGTCGTAGACGGAGTCGAAGATCATCGCCCGCGCGGGCGCGTCGGCCTCCCCGACCGGCGGCGGGATCAGCCGCACCACCTCGTCGAGCAGCTCGGGCACTCCCGCGCCCGTCTTGCCGGACACCCGCAGCACATCGGACGGTTCGCAGCCGATGATGTGGGCGATCTCGCCGGCATAGCGATCGGGGTCGGCGGCAGGGAGGTCGATCTTGTTGAGCACCGGGATGATCGTCAGATCCCGGTCCAGCGCCAGGTACAGGTTGGCCAGCGTCTGAGCCTCGATGCCTTGGGCGGCGTCGACCAGCAGCACCGCACCCTCGCAGGCCTCCAGCGCGCGCGACACCTCGTAGGTGAAGTCGACGTGGCCGGGGGTGTCGATCAGATGCAGCACGAACTGCTCACCGTTGACTTCCCACGGCAGCCGCACGTTCTGCGCCTTGATGGTGATGCCGCGTTCCCGCTCGATGTCCATTCGGTCGAGGTACTGCGCGCGCATGTCGCGGTCGGAGACCACACCGGTGATGCCCAGCATCCGGTCTGCCAGCGTCGACTTGCCGTGGTCGATGTGGGCGATGATGCAGAAGTTCCGAATCTGCGCCGGCGCAGTGAACGTCTTGTCGGCGAAGCTACTGATGGGAATCTCCTGGTGAGCGTGGTTTCTGCGGCCGGGTAAGGCCAGTCCAGCCTAGCGAGCCGGTCCGCCTCCGACACAATCGAGCGTCCGGATCACCCCTATGCTTGGCGGGTATGGCGCCATCACCGGGCTATCTGAAGACCTTGCAGCGATTCCTGGTCAAGAACACCGAGAACCTCGTCTTCAACGAGGCGCCCAAACTCGTCCGCCAACTGCAGAAGTCGGAGACCCTGCAGCGCGGCATCGCCCAGGGCATTCGTCTCGGACTCGACGTGCTCGCCGCCGGCCAGCCCGCGCCGGCCACGCCGGCGCTGCCCACGGGCCGGCCGGTCTCACGCAACTTCGTCCCGACCGCGCACCGGGCACGGAAGGTGTCCTACTCGCCCGACCTCGACGGCCGCGCCGATCCGGGCGAGATCGTCTGGACGTGGGTGGTCTATGAGGACGACCCGAGCCGCGGCAAGGACCGGCCGGTGCTGGTGGTCGGCCGCGACCGCCAGATTCTGCTCGGCCTGATGCTGTCGAGCCAGGAACATCACCGCGACGAACCGAACTGGGTCGGTATCGGCAGCGGGACCTGGGACTACGACGGACGCCCCAGCTGGGTGCGGCTGGACCGCGTGCTCGACGTGCCCGAGGAAGGCATCCGGCGCGAGGGCGCGATCCTGGCACGCGAGATGTTCGACGTCGTCGCCGCGCGGTTGCGCGCCGACTATTCCTGGAGCTGATTTCGTCCCGCGAGCAGGAAACCTCACCGTGGCTGCCGCCACATCTGCCTCACCGTGGCTGCCGCCACATCTGCCTCACCGTGGCTGCCGCCACATCTGCCTCACCGTGGCTGCCGCCACATGGGCCACATCGTCGGCCCGCCCTCGGGCAGCGTGATCTCGCCGGTCACTTCGAACCCGAACCGCATGTAGTAGCCGATGTTGGACTCCTTGCTGGATTCCAGGTAGACGGGCGCGCCTTCCGCGTCACAGCGGTCCAGACGGGAGCGCATCAGCGCCTGCCCGAAACCTGCGCCCCGGACCGTCGGGTCGCTACCGATCACGGCGAGATACCAGTGCGGCTCCTCGGGGTGGTACTGCTTCATCAGCTCGGCCATCGCCTGCCCGCGTTTGACCTGACGTCCCATCGCCAGCAGGAACGCCGGCATCATCCGCAGCTCTTCGCGCGGCGTCTGCTTCCAGCGGCCCGGCGGATCCCACAGCGCGGCGGCATCGAGCCCGCCGTCGCGACCGGCGATCTCAGTCGCGTCGGCGCCGAAGAAGTGGTGGCGCGTCATCGCGGCGAAGACCCGCGGCAATGCCTTCGCCCGCCGGGTGTCGTCGGGAACCATCCACATCATCACGGGATCGTCGAAGAACGCGCGGCCCAAGACCCGCGACAGCGGCTTCACGTCGGCGCGGCGAGCGGGCGCGACTGCGATCGTCATGAGTGGTCAGACTACGGGGAAACCCTGGTCAGCCCTGGGTGATGTAGGCCTGCAACTGCTGGTGTTCGTGCTCGAGTTCTTCCATCCGGGTCTTGACCACGTCGCCGATGCTGACGATGCCGGCCAGCCGTCCGTCCACCATGACCGGGACGTGACGAACGCGGTTGGTCGTCATCAGCGCGGCCAGGCTGTCCACCGAATCGTCAGGCGAGCAGGTCGCCACCAGCGAGGTCATGATGTGCGCGACGGGTCTCCGGAGCAGTTCGGCGCCGAGCTCCGGGAGTTTGCGCACGACATCGCGCTCGGACACGATGCCCTGCACCCCGTCCGGTGACACGACCACCATCGCGCCGATGTTCTGGACCGCCAGTTCGGTCAGCAGGGCGGCGACCGACGTCTCGGGGGTGATGGTGGCCACCGCGTGACCCTTGTTGCGCAGCACGTCAGCGATTCGCATCGGCAACCTCCTGGTGACCCAGCTCACACCACAGTCCCACCAGGCTAGATCTCCACCCCCATGCGAGCCAACCCCCGGGGAAAAGCCAATCCGGCCCTGCGCCGCGCGGTTCCCGGTATATGTGGCCCCATGATCGAAGTCACCCTCCTCGGTACCGGCAGTCCGATTCCCGACGCCCGCCGTGCGGGCCCGTCGACTCTTGTGCGGGCCGGTGAGCAGATTTTCCTGGTCGACTGTGGGCGCGGCGTGCTGCAACGGGCGGCAGCCGTCGGCGTGGGCGCCAACAACCTGAGCGCACTGTTGATCACCCATCTGCACAGCGACCACATCACCGATCTCGCCGACGTGCTGATCACCCGGTGGGTGTCGAACTTCGATCCGAACATGCCCCCGCTGCCGATCATCGGCCCGCCCGGCATCGCCGAGGTCGTGGAAAGCGCACTGCGCACGATGCGTTTCGACATCGGCTACCGCATCGCCCACCACGATGACCTCACCGCCCCGCCGCAGGTCGAGGTCGAGGAAGTCACCGACGGTGTGGTGTGGGGCCGCGAAGGCGTGCAGATCCGGGTGGCCCCGACCGATCACCGGCCGGTGGAGCCGACGATCGGGTTCCGCGTCGAGCACGGCGGTGCGTCGGTCGTGCTGGCCGGTGACACCGTGCCGTGCTCGACGCTCGACGAATTGTCCTCCGGTGCAGGCGCATTGGTGCACACCGTGATCCGCGAGGATCTGATCGACGCGCTGCCGATGCAGCGGTTCCGGGACATCTGCGGCTATCACTCGTCGGTGGAGCAGGCCGCCGAGACGGCGGCACGCGCCGGTGTCGGCATCCTGATCCTGACCCACTACGTGCCGTCGATCCACCCCGGTCAGGAGGAGGACTGGCGGGCGCTGGCCGCCACCGCGTTCGACCGGCAGATCGAGATCGGCGACGACCTGCACCGGGTGGAGGTGCACCCGGGAGTTTGCGCTAAGCCAGCCGGGTGATCTCGACGATGACGTCGAGATCGGTGGAGCCTTCGCCGGAGTAGACGCCCTTGAGGGGGCTGACGTCGGAGTAGTCGCGGCCGACGCCGACGCTGATGTACTGCTCGTTGATCTCCGAATCGTTGGTCGGGTCGTAGTTCCACCATTCGCCGGTCCACGCCTGGATCCAGGCGTGGCTCTGGCCGTCGACGGTGTCGCCGATCTCGGCGTCACGATGAGGGTGCAGGTAGCCGGACACGTAACGCGACGGGATTCCCATACCGCGCAACAACATCAGCGTCAGATGCGCGAAGTCCTGACACACGCCCTTGCCTTCGCGCAACGCCTCGACCGCCGAGGTGTGCACACCGGTGGTGCCGGGCACGTACTTCAACTCGGCCTGCACCCAGCGGGCGGCCTCGATCACCGCTTCCACCGGTTCGTGATACTTCGCGATGCGCCGGCCCACGCGTTCGATGCGCTTGCTCGCCGGGGCGTAGTGCGTCGGCGCCAGCACCTCGAAGTACTTGTCCATCACCGGTTCGCTGGCCAGGTCCGACCAGGTGACCTTGGTCTGCGGCTCCTCGGGCTTGTCGGTTTCGACCACCGAGGACGCCGTCACCTCCAGTTCGGTGTGCGGCGCGTGCAAGTCGAAAGCGGTCACCGCGGTGCCCCAGTAGTCGACGTAGCGGTAGGACCGTGTCGCGGGCACGGTTTCGACGCGGTTGAGGATGACGTTCTGCCGGTTGTCCGAACGCGGCGTCAGCCGGGCTTCGTTGAACGACGCGGTGACCGGCGATTTGTAGGCGTATCCCGTCGAGTGCACCACTCGCATCCGCCACATATCAGACCTCTCCTTCTTCGATCACCAGCGCGTTGTGGCCGGCGTCGGTCCAGGCCACCCACGGTGCGGAGTGGAAGTACTGCAGCGCCAACGCTTCTCCGACATCGAAGCAGGTCTTCTGCAGACCGGCCAGCCGTGCCTCGAGCGACTCGAGCACCGCGTCGGGCTGCAGGAACTCCAGCTCGCTGCGCGCCCGGCCGAGCAGGCGTTGCGCCTCGGCGGTGGCGCCGAGACGGCCGTGCGGCCGCTTGAGGAGCTCGTCGAGGCTGTGTTCGGCCAACTTCAACGAGTAGAAGATCGAGCGCGGGAACAAGCGGTCCAGCAGCATGAACTCGACCACCCGGCCGGCATCGAGGACACCGCGGTAGGTACGCAGGTAGGTGTCGTGCGCGCCGGCCGAGCGCAACAGCGTCACCCAGGCCGGGGACGACGCGCTGTCACCGACCCGGGACAACAGCAGACGTACGGTCATGTCCACCCGCTCCAAAGCCCGCCCCAGCACCATGAACCGGTAGCCGTCGTCGCGGGACAGCGTCGAGTCGGCCAGCCCGGCGAACATCGCGGCCCGGCCCTCCACATAGGCGAGGAACTCGTGGGGCCCGAACCGTTTGGCGGCGCGTTCCCGTTCCGGAAGCGCGTTGTAGGTGCTGTTCAGACACTCCCAGATCTCGGTCGAGGTCACTTCCCTTGCCCCGCGGGCGTTTTCGCGGGCGGCCGAGATGGCTTCGACGATCGAGCAACCGCCGTAGGTTTCGCGGCTGAACGCGACGATGTCGGTCAGCGACCACACGTCGAGCGGCTCGTCCGGGGGCGCGATCCCCAGCACCCGCAGCAGGGTGCGCGACGCCCAGTCGGGGTCGACACTGGAGTCCTCGAGCAGCTGGTGCACGGTCACGTCCAGGATCCGCGCGGTGTCGTCGGCGCGTTCGACGTAGCGTCCGATCCAATACAGCGATTCGGCGTTTCTGGCCAACATGGCGGTCTCCTACTGCTGCTGTTGCTGCGGGCTGCTGCTGCTGTCCACTCCGGCGTCGGCTCGGGGGTTCTTGTCGTTGGCTGCGTGCGGCAGCGAACGCACCACCTCGGCGGCGGCGAGCTCCCGATCGGCGTCCGAGCGACGCGACGCCAACACCCAGGTGTCCTTGGAGCCACCGCCCTGACTGGAGTTGACCACCAGTGAGCCCTCCGGCAGCGCCACCCGCGTCAGCCCGCCCGGCAGCACCCACACCTCGTCACCGTCGTTGACCGCGAACGGGCGCAGGTCGACGTGGCGCGGCGCGAGGGTGTCACCGATCTGTGTCGGCACCGTGGACAACTGCATCACCGGCTGCGCGATCCAGCCGCGAGGATCGGCGGTGATCTTCTTGGTGATCGCGGCCAGCTCTTTCTCCGAGGCGTCCGGCCCGAACACGATGCCGTAGCCGCCGGACCCTTCGACCGGTTTGATGACCAGTTCGTCGATCCGGTCGAGCACCTCTTCGCGCTCCTCGTCCAGCCAGCACCGGAAGGTGTCGACGTTGGCCAGCAGCGGCTTCTCGCCCAGGTAGTACTCGATGATCGTGGGCACATAGGTGTAGACGAGCTTGTCGTCGCCGACGCCGTTGCCGACCGCGCTGGAGATCACCACGTTGCCGGCGCGCGCCGCGTTGAGGATCCCGGCCACACCGAGCACCGAATCGGGCTTGAACTGCATCGGGTCGAGGTAGTCGTCGTCGATGCGGCGGTAGATGACATCGACCTGACGTTCGCCTTCGGTGGTGCGCATGTAGACGGTGTTGTCGCGGCAGAACAGGTCGCGTCCCTCGACGAGCTCCACGCCCATCTGCCGGGCCAGCAGCGAGTGCTCGAAGTAGGCGGAGTTGTAGACCCCGGGAGTGAGGACCACCACCGTCGGGTCAGCGACGTTGTTGGCCGCGGCATTGCGCAACGCGCGCAGCAGATGCGACGAGTAGTCGCCGACGGCGCGCACCCGGTGGGTGGCGAACAGGTTCGGGAACACCCGCGCCATGGTGCGTCGGTTCTCCATGACGTAGGACACGCCGGACGGGGACCGCAGATTGTCCTCGAGAACGCGGAAGTTGCCTTGCTCGTCGCGGATCAGATCGATGCCCGCAACGTGGATGCGCACACCGTTGGGAGGCACGATGCCAACGGCTTCGCGGTGGAAGTGCTCGCACGAGCTGACCAGCCGGCGCGGGATGACCCCGTCTCGCAGGATCTCCTGCTCGCCGTAGATGTCGTCGAGGTACATCTCCAATGCCTGCACCCGCTGACGGATGCCGCGTTCCAGCCGCGTCCACTCCGCCGCGGAGATGACGCGCGGCACCAGATCCAGCGGAAACGGCCGCTCCTGGCCCGACAGCGAGAACGTGATGCCCTGATCGATGAACGCGCGACCCAACGCCTCGGCGCGGGCCGCCAACTCGGAGGCGTCCGAAGGGGCCAACTCCTTGTGGATGCCCTTGTAGGGACCTCGCACGCTGCCCTGCCCGTCGAACATCTCGTCAAAGGCTTCGGCATATTTGCCGACGGCGTTGTAACCCCCGAAGACGCCGTTGTGCCGCTTGGCGGCTCTGGTGGTGTTGCGTGGCGTCCGTGCAGTTTCAGTCGGCAACGTGTCCCCTGCTCTGTGATGAGTTTGCGGTGCGCGAGAACTCGCCTGCCATGCTGCAACACATCAGCCGTTTCGGCAGGCCAGGCAGCCTCGCTTTGGGACATTTACCCGCTCGCTGCTAACCTGAACAGTCGCTGCGCCTGTACGGGCGCTCACAGACTCCAGTTACCCAGTCGAGATTTTGCGAAGGAATACACGCGTGGCCAACATCAAGTCGCAGGAGAAGCGGAACCGCACCAACGAGCGCCGCAGACTGCGCAACAAGTCGGTGAAGTCGTCGCTTCACACGGCGGTCCGTGGATTCCGTGAGGCCGTCGAGTCCGGCGACAAGGAAAAGGCCGGCGAGCTGCTCGTCGCCACCAGCCGCAAGCTGGACAAGGCTGCCAGCAAGGGCGTCATCCACAAGAACCAGGCCGCCAACCGCAAGTCGGCGCTGGCTCGCGCGCTCAACAAGATCTGACGGTCGTCAGTCGCTGACCAGCGACGCGACCTTGCGCACCGCGTTCTCCAGCGCGTAATCGGCGTCCGCGGCCGCGCCTTTGACATCGGCGTTCAGCGCGGCCACCAGGCGCATCGCCTCGGCCACCGAATCCCGCGACCAGCGACGCGCCTGCTTCTGCGCCTTCTGCACCCGCCACGGCGGCATGCCCAGCTCTCCGGCCAGCTGGAAGTGGCTCCCCGACAACGGGGCCACCCGCGCAATGGTGTGCACCGCCTCGGCCAGGGCGTCGGCCAGCACCACATGCGGCTCGCCGGCCATCATGGCCCAGCGCAGCGCTTCGGCGGCACCGGCGACGTCCCCGGCCACCGCCTTGTCGGCGATGTCGAATCCCTTCACCTCGGCCTTACCCGAGTGGTAGCGGCGCACCGCGGCCGCGTCGACGTTTCCACCGGTGTCGGCGACGAGCTGCGAGCACGCCGCGGCCAGCTCACGGATGTCCGAACCGATCGCGTCGAGTACCGCGGAGATGGCATCGTCGCCGACCTTGACGCGCAACGCCTTGAATTCCCGCCGGACGAAATCGGCACGCTCGGACGCTTTGGTGATCCGCGCGCACGGATGCACCTGCGCACCGAGCTTCTTCAGATGCTCGGCCATCGCCTTGGCGCGCCCACCGCCGGAGTGCACGACGACCAGCAGGGTGCCCTCGGGCAGGTCGGCCGCCGCGTTCTGGATGAGCACGACGGCGTCCTTGCCGGCCTCTGCGGCCGCTTCCAGCACCACGACTCGTTCATCGGCGAACAGAGACGGACTGAGCAGTTCGGCGAGCTCGCTGACGTTGACTTCGCCTGCACGCAACCGGTTGACCGGCACGTCAGCCGTGCCGGCGGCCTCGCGTGCCTGCCGTAGCACCGCCGACACGGCCCGCTCGACCAACAACTCCTCGTCTCCCAGAACCAGGTGCAGTCCCGTCAGTGCAGTCACCGCACGATGGTGTCACGCCGGGCCGACACGACCCAATGCCAACCCGCCGCGACCCCGACCGCCGCAAGCGTGATCATCGCGACCCCGGCCAGGCCCGAAGGGACGGGCACCGAGGCCGCGGGCAGGGCCGACGACCAGCGTGCGACGCCGAGCAGCCACCACACTTCGGGCCCCGTGAACCGGATCAGCAGCTCGGCCCCCGCGGGCCACAACGGGCACAATGCGGCGGCCGCCGTGCCCAGCACCGTGATCGGCGGGATGACCGGTGCCGCAGCGAGATTGGCGAGCACCGCGACCAGGCTCACCGATCCCGAGATGCCGGCGACGAGCGGCGCGGTGACGACCTGCGCGGCGAACGCGACACTGACCGCCGCCGCCAGCGGCCGGGGCCATCCGCGGTCGGTGAGGCGCCGCGTCCATACCGGAGCGATCAGTACCAGCGCAGCGGTCGCCGACACCGACAGTGCGAAACCGGCGTCGACGGCCAGCTCGGGTGTGCCGACCATCAGCGCCACCACGGTGCCCGCCAGCGCGGGAAGGGCCTGGCGTCGGCGGTGCGACAACACCGCCAGCAGGGTGATCGCACCCATCACCGCCGCCCGCAGCACGCTCGCCGACGGCTGGACGACGATCACGAAACCAAGAAGCGTGACCGCGGCCAGGGCGACCGCCGCCCGCGGTCCCACCACGGCCGCGGACAACAGCACCGCTCCGCACACGATGGTCACGTTGGCGCCGGAGACCGCCGTGAGGTGCGTCAGTCCGGCCACCCGGAACTGCGCGGTGGTCTGTTGCGGCACCGTCGAGGTGTCGCCGAGGACGAGCGCCGGCAGCATCGCGGCCTGGTCGGCGGGCAGCGCGGACCGCGCGGCTGCGGCGAAGTCGCTGCGCACCGCGTGCGCCACCTGCTGTACCGGCGCGGCGGCCCCGTGCACGGGCCGGCCTCTGGCGGACAGCACGGCGACGGAGAGGTCACGCCGCTTCGGAGCGCTCACCACGGCCCGGAACGCCGCCGGCTGACCCGCTTGCAGGCGCGCGTAGTCCGCACCCGAGGCGAAGACCAGCACGCGACCGTCCGACGGCGCGCCGTCGAGGCGGTGCAGTGCGCCACGGAACATCGTGCGTCCCCCGGCGAGCACCCGCGGTGTCTCGGAGGGTGCGACCACGACCTGGACCGAGAACCCGATCGCGGCGGTGATCGGGTGGTGGCGCGCCGCAGCTTCGCGCATGGTCACCGCGACCGCGAATCCCCCGCCCACGAGCGCCACCGCGACCACCGCCGCGACCCAGCGGGGCCGCTCCTCGGCGCCCGCGCGCCCCGCTGCCCACCACCCGGTGGCCGCGGTCGCGGCGACCGCACCGAGTGCGGTGGCCGCAGCACCGGCGCCGGCCCACGTGATGCCCGCGGCGGTGACCGCCCAACTGGTCAGCGCGGCCGGGACCAGCCGTAGATCCACCGCGTCACACCCGCACGAGGTCTCGCAACTTGTCCAACCGGGCCGGTCCGATGCCGTCGACGTCACCGAGCTGATCGACACTCTGGAACCGCCCGTTCGCGTCGCGCCAGGCCACGATCGCGGCCGCGGTCACCGGTCCGATGCCGGGCAGCGTGTCGAGCTGTTCGACGGTCGCCGTGTTGAGGTCCACCAATGCCGTTGCAGCACCGGGCTTCTCAGCGGGCAGGCCGGACGGAGTGGCCGAGGATTCCGCCACCACCGAGCTGCCCATCTGCCCGGGTTGCCCGGGTGGCGCTTCCAGGCCGACCACGATCTGTTCGCCGTCGGCGACCCGGCGGGCCATGTTCAGTCCGAGAACGTCGGCCCCGTCGACCGCACCGCCGGCAGCCTCGAGCGCATCGGCGATCCGGGCGCCGGGTGGCAGCGTCACCAGGCCCGGGGTGTGAACCAGCCCGACGACACTGACCACCACGGGCTCCGCCGGCCCCGGGGCGGCCGGGGTGGCGCCGGTCGACGTCGGCACCGCCTCGACCGGCGGCAGCTTGGCCGAGACGACCGCTGCCGGCTGGTCGCCGATCAGTGTCACCACGGTGACCAGAACAGCGACCACCCCGACGGCACCGAGCGCGAGCATTCCGGCTCGACCCGGGTCGGCCCGGATGCGTGCCAGCCACGCCGCCGGCGCAGACGGCGTCTGGTCGGGCAACCAGCGCGACAGCGACTGATCCGCCTGCTCGTCGGCGTCGCCGTCGCCCTGCTCGCCCTCGGGGCCCAGGCGCCGGCGCAACCGTTCAGTGGGCAGTTCGGTGGACATGGGCCGACGGTATGCCCGGACCCGGACGTATCGGGCCGGCGTCGCGGCGGGAACAGCGGGTCTGTGGAGGAACTCTGCTTTGGGGACGGCCATGGCTACGATGACTCTCCGAGATGAACCGACGAGCCCCGATGATCGCTGGTGTCGCGTTCGCGGTGCTCTACGCCACGGCCGTGCTGATCCTGCCGGCGATGAGCGACGATCCCTCGGCGCTGCGCGCGCAGGCGCTGATGCTGGCGTTCGCGGCATTGGCACTGGGATTCCTGGCCGCAGCGGTGCGGGAACGGCTGACCGGACCGCCGGCGCACCTGTTCACGATCGGTTCGACGTTACTGCTGGCGCAACTGTGCGTCGCGATCTGGCTGACCGCAGGCCCGGCGATCCGCCCCGGTCAGGTCAACGGCGCCACCGCGGCCACCCTGGACGACATCGGCTCGTTGTGGCTGCCCACGGCGACGATCGCCAACATCATGGTGGCGACACCGATCCTGCTCGCCGCCAACGAGGATCGGCTGCCCCGCTGGCTCGGGGTGGGTGCGGCGATCTTCATCGTCGAACAGCTCATCGAGACCATCACGATCATCGGCCCACCCGGCAGCTTCATCTCCCCCGGCGGGCCGATGAACCTCTACCTGGGCGGGACGCTGACGGCTGCGTTCGTCCTGGCCGTGGGCGTGGCGGTATCACTGCCCGAGGATCCTGAGCAGCCGGACCCGGAGACCGAACCGTCCGCACCGCAGGACGAGGAACCGGTAGGAGACTGAATGGCCCTGTCCCCTTTGGTCCCGCGCTCGACCATCGAGCCGGTCTCTGCCCGTGCGCTGCGCGCTGAGGTCCGGGCCTTCTTGGCCGAACAACGTGCCGTAGGTGCGTTCACCCCGGCCGTCGACGCGTGGCTGACCGCATGGGACGAGGACTTCACCGCCGCGTTGGCGGCACGCGGCTGGCTCGGCATGACGGTGCCCACCGAGTACGGCGGCCACGGCCGCACGTTCCTGGAACGGTTCGTCGTCACCGAGGAACTCCTGGCCGCGGGGGCGCCGGTCGCCGCGCACTGGATCGCCGACCGCCAGATCGTGCCGTCGCTGCTCAAGTACGGAACCGATGTGCAGAAGACGCGCTTCCTGCCGGCGATCGTGCGCGGCGAGTGCTTCTTCGGTATCGGCATGAGCGAACCGGACTCCGGATCCGACCTGGCCAGTGTGCGGACCCGGGCCGAACGCGTCGACGGCGGATGGACCCTCACCGGCACCAAGGTGTGGACCTCGGGCGCACACCGGGCCCATGCGTTCATCGCGCTGGCTCGCACCGCATCGGTGGATTCCGCCAACCGGCACGCCGGGCTGAGCCAGTTCATCGTCGATCTGCGCGGACCGAACGTCGACATCCGCCCGATCGAATCGATGAACGGCGCCCACCATTTCAACGAGGTGATCCTCGACGGCGTCTTCGTTCCCGACGACATGGTGTTCGGTGAGATCGGCAACGGTTGGCACCAGGTCACCTCGGAGCTGGCCTTCGAGCGCAGCGGACCCGAGCGGCTGCTGTCGACGTTCGTGCTGCTCGACGCCTGCGCTACGCGGCACCAGCCGACCGACCCCGCGCTGGGGCGATTGGTCGCTCGGATCGCCGGACTGCGCCAGATGTCGGCGGCGGTGGCCGGTGCGCTGCAACGCGACGAGCCCGCCGACATCCCGGCCGCCGTGGTCAAGGTGCTCGGCACCTCGACCGAAGGTGACATCGCCGAGTATGCCCATCTGACGGCCGACCCGGAACTTCTGGAGATGGCCTGCGCCGCAGTGGATCAGCGTCCGGGGTTCACCTTGCGGGGCGGTACCAACGAGGTGCTGCGCGGCGTGATCGCGCGCGGTCTGGGGATCCGATGAACGCCGCCGGAGTCGACCCGGCACTGGTCGACATGATGGAAGCGGTGTTCGCCCAACATGGCCGCAACACCGATCTGCAACAGCTGTGGGACCGGCTCGGCGAGCTCGGCCTGGTCCGTCTGACCGGTCCGGAATCATCCGGCGGCAGCGGCGCCGGCTGGGCCGAAGCGGCGGCGCTGCTGACGGCCGCGGTGCGCCACGGCGCGCGCGTCCCGTTGGCCGAGCACGACTTACTGGCCTGCTGGTTACTGGATGCGGCGGGTGTCTCCGGTGACGACGCGCGGCGCACGGTCTGCGTCGTCGACGCGGACGGGGTGGCCCCCGCCGTGCCGTGGGCTTCGGCCGCCCAACGCATCGTCATCGTGGCGTCGGACGGTGCCGGGTACGTGGTGGCCGACCGTGACGTGGACGAGGTCTCGATCACCCCGGGCGCGAACATGATCGGCGAACCGCGCGACACGGTCGCCGTCCACCGCACCGAGGGCGCCACACCGCTGCCCGCCGGATTGGTGGAGCAGCTGCGGTTGCGGTCGGCGTTGGTGCGCGGCATCCAGGTGTGCGCAGCCTTGGACTGCGCACTGGAGTCCGCGGTCGAGCACGCCACGTCGAGGGAGCAGTTCGGTCGACCGCTGGCCAAGTTCCAGGCGGTGCAGCACCTGATCGCCGACATGGCCGCCGAGGCGGCGCTGGCGCGGTCGGCCACCGAGGCCGCGCTGCTGGCTGCAGTCGACGACGATTGGTCCACACCACAGTTGAGTTTCCTTGTCGCCGTGGCCCGCTCGTGCGCCGGACATGCGGCGTCGGTGGTGGTACGCAACGCGCATCAGGTGCACGGCGCCATCGGGACCACCAAGGAACACCGACTGCACGAGTTCACCCGCGCGGCACTGGCGTGGCGCTCGGAGTTCGGCACCGTGAGCGAGTTCGACGAACAGCTCACCCGCGCGGCGGCCGCCGCCGGGCCAGGCGGTCTGTGGCCGACGATCTGTCCGTGACTCAGCGCACGACGACGGAACTGGGTTCGCGTGGGGCGCCGAGCATGTCGCGGTGCGAGGGCGGCCGGCGGCCGCCTTCGTCGCTGATGCCGTAGCGTTCGGCGACCTCGGCGGCGATCAGCGCGTGACCGCTGAACTCGCTCGCGCCGGCATCGCGATAGAGCGCGTCGATGACGTGCCCGGCGAACTCCGGGGTTTCGGCGTGTGCGCTGAAGTCGTTGAGCGCCTGGGAATTTCCGCCGAATGCCGACCGTAGCCGCTCGGTGAGCAGGATGCCCAGCCACAGCGACACCACGGTGACGGCGGTGTCGGCGAAGTCGACGGCCATGTCGGCGACCATCTTGTCGACGCCGGCCTTCTGCGCTCCGTAGGCGGGTCCGTGCATGTAGCACACCGACCCAGGCGATGACGTGAACACCATCAGCGCATGATCTCGGGCCGCCAGCAGCGGCGCGGCGTGCCATGCCGCAACGTAGGATGACCGCAGCCCGACGTCGAGCACGTCGGCCAGGTCGAGTGGCTTCTGCCAGAACGGTTTCTGGTCGACCAGCTGGTCGGAGATCGCGGCGGCGTTGTTGACCAACAGGTCGAGGCGGCCGCACTCGGTCTCGACGCGCTCGAAGACCCGGCCCACGGCGGCGTCGTCGCGGTGGTCGACCGCGACACCGATTCCCCACGACGGGTTCTCGGCGATGGTACGGCCGGTGCCGTACACCCGCCAGCCGTGCGCGGCCAATGCGGTGGCGATCCCCTGACCGGCGCCCCGGCTGGCGCCGGTCACCACGGCCACGGGTGCGGTGTCGTTCATGAGGTCACCGTAGGCGCGTCCACGCGGACGGCGACGCCGACCGCGCCGGCACCGACATGGACCGCCAGCAGCGGCCCCATGTCGGCGACCGTCAGCGAGGACAGCTGCGGAAGCCGTTCTGTCAGCGCGGCCCCGAGCGCGTCGGCGGCGTCATGGTTGTCGACGTGGTGCACCACCGCTTCGGCGGTGCGCTCCCCGACCGCCTCCGCGACGCGGTCGATCATCGCGGCGTGCGCCCTGGTGACCGTACGGATCCGCTGGTCGAGCACCAGCCGGCCGTCGACGTCCAGCCGCAACAACGGTTTGAGCGCCAGCGCGGTGCCCAGCCACGATGCGGTCGTGCGGATGCGTCCGCTGCGGCGCAGGTTGTCCAGCCGGTGCACCACCAGGAAAACGTGGGTGTGGTTGATGGCCGCCCGAGCGGCGGCCTCGACGGAGTCGAGGTCATTTCCGGCCCGGGCGCTGCGGGCCGCCGCCACCGCGGTCAGACCCACGCCCATCGCCGCCGAACGTGAGTTGACCACTCGCACCGACGGACCGAACTCGCGGGCGGCGACGACGGCTGCGCTGTAGGTACCCGACAGCGCAGCTGACAGGTGCACGGCGACGACACCGTCGCCGTCGCTGTCGGCCAGCGCCTGACGGTAGGCGTCGGAGAGGTCGGCCGGGGTGGCACCGGCCGTGGTGACCTTGGGCCGGTCGTGCACATCGAACGGGATCTCGTCGCATCCGTCGCGCAGGTCCTCGCCGTCGATCAGCACGTGCAACGGCACCTCACGGATGTTCCAGCGCGAACGTTCGTCAGGTTGCAGACGTGCCGACGAATCGGTGACCACTACGACCGGCATGGACCGCTACCCATGCGAATCGGCAACATGCACACCAGCTTCGGCCAGCCCCTTGACCATCAACTCCGCGACCGCCTGATGGGCCTCGAAATTCCAGTGGATGCCGTCGGGGTTGCCGCGTCCGCTGAGCACCTCGTGCTCGACCGCGGCCTTGAGGTCGACCAGCGGCACGTCGTGTTCGGCGGCCCACCGGGTGATCGCAGCGACGGTGCCGGGCCGACCGTGATGGGCCATGCCGTAGGTCGGCGCGATGTGCACGGACGGCAGCGACGCCACCACGGGAATACCGGGTCGGTTGAAGTCGATTGCAGCCCTTGTCATCTCGAGGTACTCGACAGTCAGGTGCGGCGGCAGCGCCGCCCGCGCGACCGGTGAGAGGCGCGGCTGCACCCAGCCGTATCCGTCCCGGACCCAGCGCCGCAGCGTGGCCGGTCGCACATAGCGGATGAGTTCGCGCAACGCGGTGGGCAGCGGCGAGGGCAGCGAATCCATTCCCGAGGTCGCGAAGATCACCGCACCGGCACGCGGCAACGCAGCCCACGAGCGCGGATCCTGAGTGGCCGCCCACCACACGTCACGGCTTGTCCAGCCGATGCGGCCGATCAGCTCCACATCCCAGTCCAGTTGGCGGGCAACGATGTTCGGCCAGATCCGGGGATCATCGGACGGCAGCCCCCCGGTCGGTCCGTAGTAGGACAACGAATCGCAGAAGATCAACAGCGTGCGACGCGGGCTGGTCATCAGAGAACGTCCCCTGCGACCTGCGCCGAGGCGTTCCACACGTCCAAGCGCCACCGGATGTCGTCGAAGGACTCCGGCGAACCGTCGGCGCGCGTATGCCCGGCCAGCTGTACCCAGCTGGCGTTGCCCATGCCGCCCAGAACCGGCCAGTTGTCGACCGGCAGCCCCAGCAGTGCGGCCGTCAGCGCCGCGATGAGCCCGCCGTGGGCCACCAGCACCACCGGCCGGTCGGTCTGTCCCCACTCACCATGCTGGGCCACCAGTTCCCGGACCAGCGGCATACTCCGCTCGGCGACGTCCACGCGGCTTTCGCCGCCGTGCGGCGCCCAGCGGGCATCGTCGCGCCACGCCAGCCGGGCTCCCGGCGCGATGGCGTCGACCTCGAGATGGGTCATTCCCTGCCAGTCCCCGAGATGGGTCTCCCGCAGCCGGGAGTCGATGCTTACCGGCAGGCCGGCGCGGTCACCGAGCGTGACGGCGGTGTCCAGCGCGCGCCGCAGATCCGAGGACACGATCAGCAGGGGCTGTCGCTTGGCCAGGGACTCGGCCGCGGCCACGGCCTGGTCGCGACCGAGGTCGCTGAGGTCGGTGTCCAGCTGCCCCTGCATCCGACTGCCGGCGTTGTACTCGGTCTGGCCGTGCCGCAGCATGACCAACCGGCGGATCGTCATTCGGCGTCCCCGGCGGTATCGCCCGCCTCACCGAGATCCACCTCCACCGTGGGGCAGTCGCGCCAGAGCCGGTCCAGCGCGTAGAAGTTGCGCTCGTCCTGATGCTGAATGTGCACGACGATGTCGACGTAGTCCAGCAGCGTCCAGCGGCCCTCGCGGGTGCCTTCCCGTCGCGCCGGTTTGTACCCGGCCAGCCGCATCTTCTCTTCGACCTCGTCGACGATCGCGTTGACCTGACGGTCGTTGGATCCCGATGCGATGACGAAGCAGTCGGTGATGACAAGTTGGTTGGACACGTCGATGACGACGATGTCCTCGGCGAGTTTGGCCGCCGCCGCCCGTGCGGCGACGCTCGCCATGTCGATGGCTTCCTGTGTGGCGGTCAGAAATGCTCTCCTTCACATGCGGGGCTGGGGCTGCGGTACAGATTGCGCTTGGCGACATACTGCACCACTCCGTCCGGCACCAGGTACCAGATGGGCCGCGACTGCTCGGCGCGCTCGCGGCACTCGGTCGACGAGATGGCGAGGGCCGGCACCTCGACCAGGTGCAGCGCGTCGGACGGCAACTCGTCGAGCGCCCCGGTGATGTGGCTGCCGTCGAGTTCGTAGCCGGGCCTGCTGACGCCGATGAAGCTGGCGATCGAGAACATCTCTTCCCAGTTCTGCCAGGACAGGATCGACGCCAGCGCATCGGCGCCGGTGATGAAGAACAGATCAGCGTCAGGATTCTGTAGGTGCAGGTCGCGCAGGGTGTCCCGGGTGTACGTCGGCCCGCCGCGGTCGATGTCGACCCGGCTGACCGAGAAGCGCGGGTTGGATGCGGTGGCGATCACCGTCATGAGGTAGCGGTCCTCGGCGGCGCTGACTCCTCCGCTGCGTTTCTGCCACGGTTGGCCGGTCGGAACGAACACCACTTCGTCGAGGTCGAACTGGTCGGCAACCTCGCTGGCCGCCACCAGATGCCCGTTGTGGATGGGATCGAAGGTGCCGCCCATCACACCCAGCCGTCGGCGTCGTCGGCCGCCTGTCTGCTCGGACATCGCGGGCTCAGACCGGGAGCAGAGCGTCGATCACCGACGCCAGCTGCTTGGCCGATCGGCACTCGTGCATGGTGATCAGGTCCTCGTAGCGCGGCACCGCCGAGTCACCGCTGCCCCACAGGTGCCGCGGTTCGGGGTTGAGCCAGTGGGCATGCCGGCTGGCGTTGACCATGTGCGCCAGCAACTCGGTTTCGGGGTTGCGGTAGTTGTTGCGGCCGTCGCCGAGGATCAGCAGGGAGCTGCGCGGCGAGAGCACGTTCGGAAACTTGTCGAGGAACGACACGAACGCGTGGCCGTAGTCGGAGTGTCCGTCGCGGGTGTAGACGCCGGCTTCGCGGGTGATGCGCTGCACGGCCACGGCGAGGTCGGCGTCAGGCCCGAACAGCTCGGTGACCTCGTCGGTGGTGTCGATGAACGCGAAGACGCGCACCCGGCTGAATTGTTGGCGCAGCGCGTGCACCAGCATCAGCGTGAAGTGGCTGAAGCCGGCCACCGAACCGGACACGTCGCACAGTACGACCAGCTCGGGGCGGGCGGGGTGGGGCTTCTTCAGCACCACGTCGATCGGGACCCCGCCGGTGGACATCGACTTGCGCAGCGTTTTGCGTAGGTCGATCTCCCCGGCCCGGGACCGGCGACGGCGTGCCGCCAGGCGGGTGGCCAGGGTGCGGGCCAGCGGGGCGACCACCCGGCGCATCTGCAGCAGCTGCTCCCCGGACGCGCGCAGGAACTCGACGTTCTCGGACAGTTGCGGAACACCGTAGGTCTGCACGTGGTTGCGGCCGAGTTGTTCGGCGGTGCGCCGCTTCGTCTCGGCCTCCACCATCCGGCGCAGCTGGGTGATGCGCTGCGCGGCAAGGGCTTTGGCGATCTGCTCCTGGGTCGGCGTGGGCTCGTCGCCGTAAGGGGCGAGGAGGCCCGCCAGCAACCGGCCTTCGAGGTCGTCGAGGCTCATCGCCTTGAGCGCCTGGTAGGACGAATACGAGGGCCCGCGACTGGAGTTGTAGCGGCCGTAGGCTTCCACGATCTGGGCGATCATCGCCGCGAGCCGTTCGTCGAGATTGGCCAGTTCTTCGTTGTCGCTGAGCATGTCGACCAGCGCGCTGCGCAGCGCCTCGATGTCCTCGGGCGGCAACCCGTCGTCGGAGTCGGGGTCGGCTTCGTCGTCGAGCACCGTCTTGGCGCCGAGTGCGGCCGGGAAGTACAGGTCGAACAGGACGTCGTAGGTCTCGCGATGGTCCGGGCGCCGCAGCACCGCGCACGCGATGCCTTCACGCAGCACCCGCCGGTCCCCCAACCCCAGGGTGGCCATCACCCGCCCGGCGTCCACGGTCTCCGACGGTCCCACCGAAATACCTTGCGCCCGGAGCGCTTCGACGAACTCGACGAGATGGCCGGGGATGCCGTGCGGAGCCAACGGCTGCGAGGGGCGGGTGCGGCGGACGGCCATCAGTTCAGCCTCAGCTCCCCCGCGGCCTTGATCTGGTCGGACTGGTGCTTGAGCACCACGCCTAGGGTGGCCGCGATGACCTCGTCGTCGATGGTGTCCAGGCCGAGCGCCAGCAGCGTGCGGCCCCAGTCGATGGTCTCGGCCACCGACGGCAGCTTCTTGAGCGCCATCCCGCGCAGGACACCGATGATCCGCACGAGTTCGTCGGCCAGGTGCGCGGGCAGTTCCGGCACGCGCGACAGCAAAATTCGTCGTTCCAGATCGGCGTCGGGGAAATCGATGTGCAGGAACAGGCAACGGCGCTTGAGCGCCTCGGACAGTTCCCGGGTGGCGTTGGAGGTCAGCACGACCAGCGGGCGCCGCTCGGCGGTGATGGTGCCGAGTTCGGGCACCGTCACCGCGAAGTCGCTGAGCACCTCCAGCAGCAGGCCTTCGATCTCGATGTCGGCCTTGTCGGTCTCGTCGATCAGCAGCACGGTCGGCTCGGTGCGGCGGATCGCCGTCAGCAGCGGACGACTGAGCAGGAACTCTTCGGAGAAGACGTCGTCTTTGGTTTGATCCCAGGCTTGGGCGTCGCCACCGGCAGCGGCGTTGCCGGCCTGGATGCGCAGAATCTGCTTGGCGTGGTTCCACTCGTACAGTGCGCGGGACTCGTCGACACCCTCGTAACACTGCAGCCGGACCAGACCGGAGCCGGTGGACTGCGCGATCGCGCGGGCCAACTCGGTCTTGCCGACACCGGCCGGACCTTCCACCAGCAGTGGCTTGCCCAGCCGGTCGGCAAGGAACACCGCGGTCGCGGTCGCGGTGTCGGGCAGATAGCCGGTTTCGGCCAGCCGGTTGGCGACATCGTCGATGTCGGCGAACAACGGCACGGTGTGTGCGGGAAGGCTCAAGTTTTACTCCTAGGCTCAGGCCGGACGGGTGTGGCCGTCGCCCCACACGATCCATTTGGTCGACGTCAGCTCGGGTAGCCCCATCGGGCCGCGGGCGTGCAGCTTCTGGGTGGAGATGCCGATCTCGGCGCCGAAACCGAACTGCTCTCCGTCGGTGAATGCGGTCGACGCGTTCACCATCACCGCGGCGGCGTCGACACGCTGGGAGAAGCGTTGTGCCGCAGCGAGATCAGCGGTCACGATGGCCTCGGTGTGGCCGGTGCCGAAGTTGTTGATGTGAGCGATGGCGCCGTCGACTCCGTCGACGACGGCCATTGCGATCTCCATCGCGAGGAATTCGGCGCGCAACTGCTCCTCGGAGGGGTCGGCGTGCACGGTCACCCCGGCATCCTGCAGCGCCGCGGTCAGCCGCGGCACGGCGATGTCGGCGATGGCGGCGTCGATCAGCACCGTCTCCGCGGCGTTGCACACACTGGGCCGGCGCGTCTTGGCGTTGAGCAGCAGGCGCTCGGCCATGTCGAGGTCGGCGGCCTTGTCCACGTAGACGTGGCAGTTGCCGACACCGGTCTCGATGGTGGGCACCTGAGCGTCGCGGACGACCGCGTCGATCAGGCCGGCGCCGCCACGCGGGATGACCACGTCGACGAGTCCGCGCGCCTGGATCAGGTGAGTGACGCTGGCCCGGTCCGCGCTGGGCAGCAGCTGCACCGTGTCGCACTCGAGCTGTTCAGTTGCCAGCGCCGCCCGCAGCGCGTTGACGAGCGCCTCGTTGGACCGCGCGGCCGACGAACTGCCCCGCAGCAGCACCGCGTTGCCCGACTTCAGCGTCAACCCGAACGCGTCGACGGTGACGTTGGGGCGGCCCTCGTAGACGATGCCCACGACGCCGAGCGGCACCCGCTGTTGGCGCAGCTGCAAACCGTTGACCAGGGTGCTGCCCCGCAGCACCTCCCCGACCGGGTCGGGCAGGCTGGCCACCTGCCGCAGACCGTCGGCGATGCCCTCGATGCGGGTCGGGTTCAGCGCCAGCCGGTCGAGCATCGCCTCGGGTGTGCCGGCGGCACGCGCGGCTTCCAGGTCGGCGGAGTTCGCGTCGAGGATCGTGCGGGTGTTCATCAGGACGTGGTCGGCGGCCGTGCGCAGCGCACGGTTCTTGACCTCGGTGCTCAATGTCGCCAGAACGCGGGCCGCGACGCGGGCGCGTCGGGCGGCGTCGTGGACCTGCTTGCGCAAATCAGGTGCTGATGGTGCTTGCACACTCATCAGGCCAGCGTATCGGGTCTCGCGCGGTTGCCCCGGGCAAGGGTGACGGTAACGTCTGCGAAGGTGACGCGGGTGTGCGTGGTCGGCAGTGTCAACGCCGACCTGACGTTTTCTGTGACCGAACTGCCCCGCCCCGGTGAGACCGTGCTCGCGTCCGGGCTGACCACGGCGCCCGGCGGCAAAGGCGGCAACCAGGCGGTGGCCGCGGCCCGCGCCGGCGCCGACGTCGCACTGGTGGCGGCGGTGGGCACCGACGCGGCCGCCGACCAGCTTCGCCGCCACCTGCAGGACAACGGCGTCGAAACCGCCGCGGTGAACGCGGTGCCGGGACCCAGCGGCAGCGCGGTGATCGTCGTCGACGCAGGCGCCGAGAACATGATCGTCGTCGCTCCGGGCGCCAACGCCGCCCTCGACGCCGACGCCCTCGGGCTGCGGCAGGCCGTCACCTCGGCCGACGCGGTCCTGATCCAGCTCGAGATCCCGCTCACCACCGCGGTCGCCGCGGCCGGCCTCGCGCGTGACGGCGGCGCAACCGTCCTGGTCAACGCATCGCCGGCGGGGCACGACCCTGCCGAACTGGAACTGTTGGCCGATGTCACCGACGTCGTGATCGTCAACGAGAGCGAAGCGCCGGTGTGGCTCGACGACGCCCGCCTGCGGGTCGGACATCTGGTCATCACCCGCGGCGCACGGGGCGCCCGCCACATCGCCGGCGGGCAGACACACGACGTGCCGGCGGTCGATGTGCAGCCGGTCGACACCACTGGGGCCGGTGATGTGTTCGCCGGCGTGCTGGCCGCGTCGTGGTCCGACGGGGCCGACGTCGCGCTGCGCCGCGCATGTGCGGCCGGCGCGCTGGCGACGCTGGTGCCCGGTGCCGGCAACTGCGCGCCCTACAGTAAGGCGATCGACAGCGCTATGACAGGAGCATCGCCACGATGACCAACCCGCCCCGCCCACCCGACGGCGACTGGCTCGGCACACCGTTTCTGAAGTTCACCCGGGAAGCGGGGTTCGGGGTGTGCACGCTGGACCGGCCCGAGGCGCGCAACGCGATGACCCCGGCGATGTACTTCGGCATCCGCTACGCGGTTCGTCACGTCGATGCCGATCCCGACCTGGCCGGTCTGCTGATCACCGGCACCGGCGACGTCTTCGCCCCCGGCGGCGACATGGGCGGCGGCGACGGCTCGGACAACTGGCTGACGTTCGGCTCGGCGCTGGGCATGGACGTCACCCCGTTCGAGACGCTGCGCCAGTCCGCCAAGCCGGTGGTCGCCGCCGTCAACGGGCTGTGTCAGGGCGGCGGGCTGCAGATCGCGCTGTGCTCGGACATGGCGGTGGTCAGCGACCGGGCCACCTTCCGGGTGCCGGAGCTCTACCGGGGCATCGCCGACACCTATTACAGCCACATGCTGGCGCGGCTGATCGGACCGGTCCGCACCCGCGACCTGATGTTCACCGGTCGCACGCTGTCGGCGGACGAGGCGCTGGACTGGGGTCTGGTCGCCCGCGTGGTGCCACACGAGGACCTGCACGACGCGGCCCGCGAGGTCCTCGCGCAGTGCTGCCGCACCGCGCCGCATGCCCGCACGGTCATCAAGTCCAGCCTGGACAACTATCTCGGCCTGTACGACCGCATCGGAATGCAGGCCAGTCTCGGCACCCCGGAATCCATCGAGGGGTTCATGGCGTTCAAAGAGCGCCGCTCGCCGAACTGGGTGCATCCGGACCTGCGCACCGACGGGCGCCTGTAGTCCCGATCCTCAGCTGAGGACCAAAGGCTCTGTCGGCGGCAGGCCCTCGGTGTCACGGTGAGCTGATGGACCACCTGACCACCCTGGACGCGGGTTTCCTGGAGGCCGAGGATTCCGATCCTCATGTCAGCCTGGCCATCGGCGGAGTGGCGGTCATGAATGGTCCGCTCCCTGACTTCGGCACGCTCACAACGGTTCTGGAGCAACGGCTGTCGAAGACGCCCCGACTGAGGCAACTGCTGCGGACCCACCCGCTGGATCTGTCCGCGCCGCAGTGGGTGGCCGATCCGGCGTTCGACATCACCCACCACATCCGGCGGGCGGCGCTGCCGAAGCCTGGTGACGACGAGGCGCTGCACCGACTGATCGCCGACATCATGGAGCGGCGCCTGGACCGCGAGCGCCCGCTGTGGGAGTGCTGGGTCATCGAAGGTCTGACCTCGCAGCGCTGGGCCCTGCTGATGAAGATCCACCACTGCCTGGTCGACGGCGTCGCCGCCACCTACCTGCTGACCGCCCTGTGCGACGAGGTGCCGAGTCCGAAAAGCGATCTCGTCCCGACCTCCGATCCTGCGCACACCCTGCCGCGCCTCGACCCGGTCGCCTGGCTGACCGGCGCCGTCAACGGCGTCGTCGGCCTGAGCAGCGTCGCCGCCAAGGCGGTCCGTGGAGTACTCGACCTTGCCGGTGGCTTGCTGAGCCCGTCGCCGTCGGCGCTGAACGGGCCGGTAGGAGTGATGCGCCGCTACACCGCCGCCGAGGTGTCCCGCGACGAGGTCGACCGCATCTGCTCGCACTTCGACGTCACGGTCAACGACGTGGCGCTGACCGCCATCACGGCCAGCTACCGCGCACTCCTGCTCAGCCGCGGCGAACGGCCGCGCCGCGATTCCCTGCGGACGCTGGTGCCGGTCTCGGTGCGCAGCGCCGACGCCGCCGGCGTGCCCGACAACCGCGTCTCCGTGCTGCTGCCCTGCCTGCCGGTCGACGAAAACGACCTGGTGAAGCAGTTGCAGGCGGTGCACGCCCGGCTGACGCAAGCCAAGAGCAGCGGGCAACGTCAGGCCGGCAGCGCAGTGATCGCCGCCGCGGGCCTGATCCCGTTCGCGGTGTCGGCGTGGGCGGTGCGGGCGCTGACCCGTTTTCCGCAGCGCGGAGTGGTGGCCCTGGCCACCAACGTGCCGGGTCCGCGGACACCGCTGACGGTGATGGGACACGAGGTCACCCGGCTTCTGCCGATTCCGCCGCTGGCGCTGCAGTTACGCACCGGGATCGCCATCCTGAGCTACGCCGACCGCCTGAGCTTCGGGGTGCTCGCCGACTATGACGCGGCACCCGACGTCGACGTGCTGGCCTGCGGGATCGAGGACGCGGTGACGCGGCTGGCCGAACTGACGACGGTGCCGCACCGCACCACCGCGCTGGGCACGCTGGCCCTGCTGCACTGAGGGAGCATCAACCCTCGGGAACCGACCGTTCGATCTCGTCGAGCCAGGTGCGCGCCGACATGTCCGACGGGGCACGCCAGTCACCGCGCGGCGACAACGACCCGCCCGCAGACACTTTCGGTCCGTTGGGCAGCGCCGAGCGTTTGAACTGGCTGAATGAGTAGTACCGCTGCGCGAACACCTGCAGCCAGTGCCGAATCTCTTTGAGCGAGTACGACGGCCGCTTGTCGTCCGGCAGTCCGGCGGGCCAGTCCCCGCGCTGCGGGTCGCTCCACGCATGCCAGGCCAGAAACGCCACCTTCGACGGCCGGAATCCGTAGCGCAGCACCTGGAACAGCGAGAAGTCCTGGAGGACATACGGTCCCACCTTGCCCTCGCTGCTCTGGATCTCCTCGTCCTCGCCGGCGGGCACCAACTCCGGGCTGATCTCGGTGTCGAGCACCGACTGCAGCACCTCGTTGACGGTGTCATCGAACTGGTTCGACGAGATCACCCACCGAATCAGATGTTGAATCAACGTCTTCGGCACGCCCCCGTTGACGTTGTAGTGCGACATCTGGTCGCCCACCCCATAGGTCGACCAACCCAACGCGAGCTCGGAGAGGTCGCCGGTGCCCAGCACGATGCCGCCGCGCTGGTTGGCCAACCGGAACAGATAATCGGTCCGTAGGCCGGCCTGGACGTTCTCGAAGGTGACGTCGTAGACCTTCTCCCCGCGCGCGAACGGATGATCCATCTCCGAGAGCATCAACTGCGCGGTTTCGGAGATGTCGATGGTCTCGAAGGTCACCCCGAGTGCTTCGGCCAGCCGGGTCGCGTTGTTCCTGGTGCGATCCCCGGTGGCGAAGCCCGGCAGCGTGAACGCCAGGATGTCGCTGCGCGGCCGCTCCTCTCGGTCCATCGCCCGGGCCGCGACGATCAGCGCGTGCGTGGAATCCAGACCGCCGGACAGGCCCAGCACGATCTTGGGGAAATTTAACGCGCGCAGGCGCTGCTCGAGCCCGGCCACCTGGATGTTGTAGGCCTCGTAGCAGTCCTGTTCGAGCCGGTCGGGATCAGAGGGCACGAACGGGAACCGTTCCACCTCGCGCAGCAGGCCGATGTCATCACCGGGTGGGTCGAGCCGGAACTCGATGCGCCGGAACGCGTCGTCGTCGATGACGTGATGACGGCGGTTGTCGTCGAAGGTGCCCATCCGCACCCGCTCGTTGCGCAGCAACTCGACGTCGACGTCGGCCACCGAACGTCGCGGGCCCGTCGGGAACCGTTCGGACTGGGCCAGGCACACGCCGTTCTCCCAGATCATGGTCTGCCCGTCCCAGGACAGGTCGGTGGTGGACTCGCCGGCACCGGCGGCGGCGTAGACGTATGCGGCCAGACAGCGCGACGACGCCGACCGGGCGAACAGGCAGCGGTCGTCGGCGCGGCCGATGGTGATGGGACTGCCCGACAGGTTGGCCAGCACCGTCGCTCCGGCCAGCGCGGCCTCCGCACTGGGCGGGATCGGAACCCACATGTCCTCGCAGATCTCGACGTGCAGCACGAACGCCGGTACATCGGCCGCCGCGAACAACAGGTCCGACCCGAACGGCACATCGGTGCCGGCCAGCCGGATCTCGCCGCGTTCGTCGTCACCGGGGGCGATCTGCCGCTTCTCGTAGAACTCGCGGTAGTTGGGGATGTAGGACTTCGGCACCACGCCCAGCACCTGACCGCGATGGATGACGACCGCGGTGTTGTAGATCCGGTTGCGGTGGCGCAGCGGCGCTCCGATCACCAGCACCGGCAGCAGCTCGGCCGACGCCGCTGTGATCGACGCCACCGCCTCCTCGACCGCCTCCAGCAGAGCATCCTGCAGCACGATGTCCTCGATCGAGTAGCCCGTCAGGGTCAGCTCGGGGAACACCGCCAAAGCCACACCGTCGTCGTGGCATTCGCGCGCCAGCTGCAGCACCGCGTCGGCGTTGCCCGCGGGGTCGGCCAGAGCGGTGTGGTGGGTGCACGCCGCGACGCGGACGAAGCCGTGCCGGTAAGCGGAGTAGAAATCCATGCCCACATTGTTGCCCGCAACCGCCACGGGGTATGCAAGCGACATGACCAAGACCGCGGTGCTGATCATCGACATGATGAATACCTACGACCACCCCGACGCCGAGAAACTGGCGCCGAACGTCGAGGCGATCGTCGACCCGTTGGCCAAACTCATCGCCGATGCCCGTGGCCGAGACGACGTGGACCTCATCTACGTCAACGACAACTACGGTGACTTCACCGCCGAGTTCAGCGACATCGTGCGGTCGGCGCTCGACGGCGAACGTCCCGACCTGGTCAAACCGATCGTCCCGCAGCAAGGGTTCCGGGTCATGACCAAAGTGCGGCACAGCGCGTTCTACGCGACCTCGCTGGCATACCTGTTGACTCAGCTGGAACCCGAGCGGGTCGTGTTGACCGGGCAGGTGACCGAACAGTGCATCCTCTACACCGCGCTGGACGCCTACGTCCGGCACTTCCCGGTGGTCATCCCCCGCGATGCCGTCGCCCACATCGACCCTGACCTGGGTGATGCGGCGTTGCGCATGATGGAGCAGAACATGAGCGCAGAATTGATCGCTGCCTCGGATTGCCTGCACTGATTTCGGTGTCGTCGGCGATGCCTACTGTGGAGGTCGTGGAGTCCCCCGAACTGGTCGCGCTGCTGCGCGGTTGTCGTGTCGCGGTGCTCACGGGCGCCGGCATGTCCACCGACTCGGGCATCCCCGACTATCGGGGCCCGGACTCCCCGCCCAGCAACCCGATGACCATTCAACAGTTCACCTCCGATGCGGTGTTCCGGCAGCGGTACTGGGCCCGCAACCACGTCGGCTGGCGCCACATGGACGACAAGATGCCCAACGCCGGGCATCGCGCGCTGGCCACGTTGGAGCGCGCCGGGGTGGTCACCGGGCTGATCACCCAGAACGTCGACCTGTTGCACACCAAGGCCGGCAGCCAAGCGGTGGTGAACCTGCACGGAACGTATGCGCGGGTGATCTGTCTGCAGTGTGGTCACTCGATGTCGCGGGCCGCGCTGCACGACCTGCTCACTGCCGCGAACCCGGGGTTCCTGGAACGCGCCGAAGCCGTCGGCGCCATCGCCGTCGCACCCGACGCCGACGCCATGGTCGAGGACACCTCGCACTTCCGCGTCGTCGACTGTCCGGCGTGCGGCGGCATGCTCAAACCCGACATCGTCTACTTCGGTGACAGTGTCCCCAAACCCCGTGTGGAGGTTGCTTTTTCGATGGTCGACAACGCCGACGCCCTGCTGGTCGCGGGATCGTCACTGACCGTGTACTCGGGGTACCGGTTCGTCCGGCACGCGGTTGCGCGCGGGATACCCGTGGCGATCGTCAACCGCGGACCCACCCGCGGCGACGACCTGGCGACAGTGAAGATCGACAACGGCTGCTCCCCCATGCTGGCGTTGTTGGCCAATGAGCTGCCCGCCGCGACGACTCCGGCCTCGGCATGACCACGGCACTGGCACGTCTGCGGCCGAACGCCGGGCCCGTCCGGGGCCGTTGGGGTTTCGGGCTGGGAGATCTCGTCGTGCAGATCAGCCGGGCCCCGGGCCCCCTCGACGAGGTGCTGCGTCAGCTCAACCACTTCGGCGCGCTGGTCATCAGTGCCGAATCGGTGGAGTTCGACGGAGACTCCGTGGACTGGTCCGACGTCAAGGACATCGAAACGCACAGTCTCCTCGGCTATCTCGTCTCCGGAGCCCTGGACCGCCAGCTCGGGAAGCTCCCGGTGCCGCGCTTCCCGGGGCGGCGGATCGCGCTCGGACTGGTCTCCGATGCGGCGCTGACGGCGCTCGTGGCGCTCACCGGAGACGCGCTGCGCCCCGTCTTCGATGTGCGGATCCCGGCGGAGGTCAACTACAAGGGCACGTTCCGGCGTCGCACGCTCAGTCCAGGAGTGGTGCCCACGCTGTTGATGGCCGATCCGGCGGTGCGCGAGGCGCTGATCCAGACTGCCAAGGCTCACGGCATCCCGGTGCGCCGCACCGACAGCGACGCCGTCGACGACGCCGAGGAACGCGCCCGACGGATCAAGACGGTCTGGACGCGTCTGGCCGCACTGTCCGAAAACCTCTCTCGCTGAGCCGGATACAGATTTTTGTCGGACCCCGTCGGCATGATGGGGGTATGTCTTCCGTCGAGGAGTTGGTCGGCCCCGAGGTGGGTCCGGCTGATCGCTTGGACGAGCTGTTCGACGAGCTCGCCGAGCTGACCGGCCAGCGTAATGCCATCGATGGGCGCATCGTGGAGATCGCTGCCGAGATGGAGGGGCGCTGTCTGTGGGGGATGACCGGGGCGCGGTCGCTGGCGGCGACGGTGGCCTGGAAGATCGGGTGTTCCTCGGGCAACGCCGAGACCATCGCAGCGGTCGCACAGCGTTTGGAGGCTTTCCCGTTGTGTGCGGCGGGGATGCGCGAAGGCAGGCTGTCGTTGGATCAGGTCGGGGTGATCGCCAAGAACGCCGCCGACGGCTCAGATGCCCACTATGCGCAGCTGGCCAGTGTGGCCACGGTGAATCAGTTGCGCACGGCGGTGAAATCGGAACCCAAACCGCCCAAGCCCAACCCGGAACCGCAGACCGGTATCAGCAAGTCCACCAGAGATGATGGCTACACGACTTGGCGGATCACCCTGCCCGCACCGGAATCGGCGAGGTTCGAGTCTGCGCTGGCGGCCCACCACGACGGCCTGATCACCGACTGGAAACACCAGCGCGGCAACGACACCGGCGACGACGACCCGGACGACAGCTTCAGCGCCAACCCCGACGATGACCAGTTGGGCTTCAACGATTTCGGTGACGACGGGCCGGTGCGGGTGCGCCCGCCGATGCCCAACCGGGTCGACGCATTCCTGGCGCTGGTCGACACAGGTTGGGACGCCGAAGTGGCGCACCGTCCGCACGGGCAGCGCACCACCGTCATCGTCCACCTCGATGTCAAGGACAAAATCGGGTCGCTGCATCTAGGGCCGCTGCTTTCCGACGGCGACCGCAGGTATCTGACCTGTGACGCGACCTGTGAGGTGTGGTTCGAACGCGACGGCCAACCCATCGGCGCGGGACGCGCCACCCGCACCATCAGCCGGCGGCTACGCCGTGCGCTGGAACGACGGCACCCGACCTGCGCGGTCCCCGGCTGCGAATCCACCCGCGGGCTGCACGCCCACCACTTGCGACACTGGGAAGACGGCGGTCCCACCGAACTGGACAACCTGGTGCTGCTGTGCCCGTATCACCATCGGGCCCACCACCGCGGCGACATCACCCTCACCGGACCGGCCACCGACCTCGTCGTCACCGACGCCGACGGTGACCCCCTGCACCCCGGCTCGCTGGCCAGGCCACCGAGCACACCCCCACCAGATGTTCCACCGTGTCGCGGCCCGCTCGGCGATCGCGTCGACTGGTGGTGCTACGACCCCTTCGAACCCCCACCCCCCACGGACAATTGAGTGCGGCGGCTATCGCCGCACCGAGGGCTCTCGTGAAGCTCGGCGGCATTGTCCGCCGGCTGACGACGACTCACGGTTGTCGGGACGCTGGTTGTGTGATTCAGTTCGCCGATGGGCGTGACGGTCACCGAGCGGGTCATCGGGACGAACGGTGTGCAGTTGCGCACGCTCGAGGCGGGCCGTCCCGGGGACCCACTTGTGGTGCTGGCCCATGGCTTTCCGGAGCTGGCCTATTCGTGGCGGCGCCAGATACCGGTACTCGCCGAGGCCGGATATCACGTGTTGGCGCCCGATCAACGTGGCTACGGCGGGTCATCGCGGCCCGATGCGGTCGATGCTTACAGCATCGACGCGTTGACCGGCGACCTGATCGGCCTGCTGAATTACGCCGGCGCTGAACGAGCCGCTTTCGTGGGCCACGATTGGGGCGCGATAGTCACGTGGAATCTGCCGTTGTTGTACCCCGACCGGGTCAGCGCGGTCGCGGGCCTGGGCGGACCGCCGGTACCTCGGTCACGGAAGCCGCCGACAACGGTCTGGCGCACCATTTTCGGCGAGAACTTCTTCTACATTCTCTACTTCCAGGAGCCCGGGGTTGCCGACGCCGATTTGGGGCGCGACCCGGCGACAACGATACGACGCGCGCTGGCCGGGCGGTCAACGCGTGAGGAGCTGGCCGCTGCTATGCAGCGGACAGGACCAGAAGGCTATGTCGACCGGCTGCCGGAACCGGAGGCTCTGCCGGTTTGGTTGAGTCAAGATGAACTCGACTACTACATCAGGGAATTCAGCCGCACAGGGTTCACCGGTGCGCTGAATTGGTATCGCTGTTTCGACCGAAACTGGGAGCTGACCGCCGACACACCGGCCACCACGATCACGGCTCCATCGTTGTCCATCATCGGCTCCGACGATCCGGTGCTGTCGTTCACGCGTACCGACCGCTATGCAGAGGTGGTCAGCGGGCCCTATCGTGAGCTGATCATCGACGACGCAGGACACTGCATTCAGCAGGAGCGGCCCGACGAGGTCAACCGGGCGCTGCTGGATCTGCTCTCCGGATCGCCGTGAGTCAGCCAACCGCGAACGGTTGACCCGCCGGAGAATCAGCCGGGAAAGACGCGGACCAAGTCGTCGGCGTGCACGGCAGGACGCCGCATCTCCGCCGGCAGGTCCGAGGTGGACCGACCCAGCATGGTGGCCAGTTCCCCTGCGTCGTAGGCGACCACTCCCCGGGCGACCACAGTCCCATCCTGGGCCTGCAATTCGACGACGTCGCCGCCGTAGAAGCGGCCTGACAGGGCCGTGATACCCGCCGGCAGCAATGACCGTCGTTGCTGCACAACAGCTTTGACCGCACCGTCGTCGAGGGTCAGGGTGCCGTTGGCTTCCGCGGCGTAGCGCACCCAGAACTTGCGCGACGACATTCGCTCGGCTCGCGGCGCGAACACCGTGCCCACCGAGGCGTCGGTGAGTGCCGACGCCGCGTCGGAGGCCGCGGCCAGCAGCACCGGAGTCCCGGCGTCGGCGGCCAGCAGCGCCGAGGACAACTTGGAGACCATGCCGCCGGTGCCCAGGCTGCTGCCCCGCCCGGCGGTGACGTCGTCCAGGTCCGCGGGTCCGGCCACCTCGGCGATGAACCGCGCGTTCCCCTTACGGGGGTCGCTGTCGTAGAGGCCGTCGATGTCCGAGAGCAGGATCAGCGCGTCGGCACCCACCAGGTGCGCGACCAGCGCGGAGAGCCGATCGTTGTCGCCGAATCGGATCTCGTTGGTCGCCACGGTGTCGTTCTCGTTGACGATGGCGACCGCGTGCAGGGCGCGCAACCGGTCCAGCGTGCGGGCGGCGTTGGTGTGTTGGACGCGCATCGAGATGTCGTGCGCGGTCAGCAGAACCTGGCCGACGGTGCGGTGGTAGCGAGCGAACGCCGTGCTCCACGAGTTGACCAACGCCACCTGCCCGACACTGGCCGCGGCCTGCTTGGTGGCCAGATCGGTGGGCCGCCGACTCAACCCGAGCGGCTCGATTCCGGCGGCGATCGCACCCGAGGACACGATCACCACGTCCGAACCGGACTTCATCCGCGCTTCGATCGCGTCGGCGAGATACTGCAGGCGGCTCGCGTCGAACTTGCCCTCCGGCGTGGTCAACGCTGTGGTGCCGATCTTGACGACCACCGAGCGGGCGTTGCGGATGGATTCCCGGTGCGCGGAGCGCGCCGGATCACCGGAGTGCGCGGTCATCACTCCCGGGTCTCCCGGCGGGCCTTGCGCGCTGCTTTTCGTTCGTCGGCCCCGACGCGGCCGGTCTGCTCGAGTCGCACATCGGTGCCACGGCCGGACAGATGGACGTCCACGCCGGCCGGTGTCTGCGGTTCCCAGTCGAAGGTCATGTCGCCGATGGTGACCGCGCACCCCGGTTTGGCGCCGAGTTTGAGCAACTGGTCTTCCACACCCAGACGCGCCAACCGGTCGCCGAGGTAACCGACGGCTTCGTCGTTGTCGAAGTTGGTCTGCGCGACCCAGCGTTGGGGGCGCGCCCCGCGCACGATGAACCCACCTTCGCCGTCGGGCTCGACCGAGAACGCCGTCTCGTCGACGGGGATGGGTCGGATCACCGGACGACGCGCCACCACCTCGGGTTGCGCGGCGCGATAGGCCGCCACCATGTCCCACAGAGCGAACGTCAACGGCCGCAACCCTTCCCGGGTCACGGTGGACACTTCGAAGACCGGCCAACCGAACTTCTCGGCGATGTCCTCGCGCAGAAACTCGGCGAGCTCGCGGGCGTCGGGGACGTCGATCTTGTTGAGCACCACCGCCCGTGGCCGCTGCGCGAGGTCACCGAGGGTGGAGTCGCCCTGAAGCGTCGGGGTGTAAGCGGCCAGCTCGGCTTCGAGAGCCTCGATGTCGGAGATCGGGTCGCGGTCGGATTCGAGTGTGGCGCAGTCGACGACATGGACCAGCACCGCGCACCGCTCGATGTGGCGCAGGAAGTCCAGGCCCAGTCCCCGACCTTCCGACGCGCCGGGAATCAGACCCGGAACGTCAGCGACGGTGAAGGTGTGCTCGCCCGCCGACACCACGCCCAGGTTGGGAACGAGGGTGGTGAACGGATAGTCGGCGATCTTCGGTTTCGCGGCCGAGATCGCCGACACCAGCGACGACTTGCCGGCCGAGGGGAATCCGACGAGGCCGACGTCGGCGACCGTCTTGAGCTCCAGGGTCAGCTCTCGGATCTGACCCTTTTCGCCGAGCAGAGCGAATCCCGGGGCTTTGCGAGCCCGCGACGCCAACGCCGCGTTGCCCAGGCCGCCGCGTCCGCCGGCGGCAGCTTCGAAGCGGGTGCCGGCGCCGACGAGGTCGGCCAACAGATGACCGTTCTCGTCGAGGACGACGGTGCCGTCGGGCACCTTCACCTCGAGGTCGTCGCCGGCGGCTCCGTCACGGTTGCTGCCCGCGCCCTGCTTGCCGGAGGGCGCGACGATGTGCGGGTGGAAGTGGAAGTCGAGCAGGGTGTGAACCTGCGGGTCGACGACGAACACCACGCTGCCACCGTGACCGCCGTTGCCGCCGTCGGGACCGCCGAGCGGCTTGAACTTCTCGCGGTGCACCGAGGCGCACCCGTTACCGCCGTTACCGGCCCGCGCGTGAACGACGACGCGGTCGATGAACCGGGGCATCGGACTTCCTTTCCAGGACGAAATCTCTCGTTTTGCGGGCGACGTGCGAGAGCCCGGCGAGCAAAACGGTGATCTCGACGGAGAAGTCAGGCCTCGCTGCGGGTGACGCGCACGATGTTGACGAACTTGCGTCCGCGCTTGGTGCCGAACTCGACGGCGCCGGGCGCGGTCGCGAACAGGGTGTCGTCACCGCCACGACCGACGTTGACGCCGGGGTGGAAGTGAGTGCCGCGCTGACGGACCAGGATCTCGCCGGCCTTGACGACCTGACCGCCGAACCGCTTCACGCCGAGACGCTGCGCGTTCGAGTCACGACCGTTGCGTGAGCTGGAAGCGCCCTTCTTGTGTGCCATGTCTGTCGCTCCCGTCCTTACTTGATGCCGGTGACCTTGAGCACCGTCAACTGCTGACGGTGGCCCTGGCGCTTGTGATAGCCGGTCTTGTTCTTGAACTTGTGGATCCGGATCTTCGGGCCTTTGGTGTGCTCGAGCACCTCACCGGTGACCGCGACCTTCTCCAGGGCCTTCGCGTCGGTGGTCACGTTCGCGCCGTCGACCACCAGGGCCACGGGCAGAGAGACCGAGGCACCGGGCTCGGCGTCGAGCTTCTCCACCTTGACGATGTCGCCGGCGGCCACCTTGTACTGCTTGCCGCCGGTCTTCACGATCGCGTACGTGGCTGTTTGCGCTGCCATCGTTGGTCTTCCTCTGCTTCGCGTGCGGGCGCGCATCACCCGAGGGTGTGCGTGCGGGTCTGGTGCGGGAAACTCATCCCGCTCTCCGGCCGGCCAGGGGCAGGCCCAGGAGACAACTGCTCAAGGTTACGTGACCAGCGGCTGGAGAATCAAACCGCTCAGTCGTTGGCGGGTGGCCCGGCCGGTCGAGCTGCCGCTCGCCGACGCTGCCGGCCCGGGCGGGACACGACGACAGGCACCTCGACCTCGTCGTCCTCATCCTCGTCCTCGTCTGAGTCGTCGTCCTCGGAGTCGTCCTCGTCGGAGTCGTCATCATCGGAATCGTCGTCTTCGGAGTCGTCGTCTTCGGAATCGTCGTCAGAATCGGAGTCGACGACGTCGATGTCGTCCTCGATCTCCTCCTCGTCGTCGTCGAGGTCGATCTCGTCTTCGTCCGACTCCTCAGAGTCGTCGGATTCGTCGATGTCCGCATCGTCGGCGTCCTCGTCCGTGTCGTCCTCATCGGAGTCGCGCGCCGTGACGGCGCGCCGCACGGCGTCCGGCTCGAGCTCGGCCACCTCTTCAGCGGTCTGCTCGTTGTCCTCGGAGCGATCGTCGTCGTCCTCGTCCTTGCCGTTCGCGGCGGCCATCGCCTTGAACATCGGGTGCTCACCCGGGCTGTGCGACGGCAGCTTGGCGACCTGCACATCCTGCGGCTCACGAGCGGCGCGCTTGCCACGCTTGCTGCGGCGGCTGCTACCGCCCCCGTTGTCCGACTTGCGTCCGCCGCCGCCTCCTCCAGAGGAGTTGGAGTCCACCGGGTCACCGTGCAGCACGATGCCGCGTCCACCACAGTGCGTGCACGAGGTGGAGAAGGCTTCGATGAGCCCGGTACCCAGACGTTTGCGCGTCAGCTGCACCAGCCCCAGCGACGTCACCTCCGACACCTGATGGCGGGTGCGGTCGCGAGCCAGGGCTTCGGTCAACCGGCGCAACACCAGGTCACGGTTAGATTCGAGGACCATGTCGATGAAGTCGATGACCACGATGCCGCCGATGTCGCGCAGCCGCAGCTGGCGCACGATCTCCTCGGCGGCCTCGAGGTTGTTGCGGGTGACGGTCTGCTCGAGGTTGCCGCCCGAGCCGGTGAACTTGCCGGTGTTGACGTCGACGACGGTCATCGCCTCGGTGCGGTCGATCACCAGGGTGCCGCCCGACGGCAGCCACACCTTGCGATCCATGGCTTTGGTCAACTGTTCGTCGATGCGGTGCACGGCGAAGACATCCGGCCCGTCGTTCGAGGCCGGCTCGTACTTGGTCAACCGCGGCATGAGCTCGGGCGCGACGTCCTCGACGTAGTCGTTGATGGTCTTCCACGCGTCGTCGCCCGAGACGATCAGCCCGGAAAAGTCCTCGTTGAACAGGTCGCGGATCACCTTGACCAGCACGTCAGGCTCTTCGTAGAGCGCGACCGCGGCGCCGGCCTTCTTGGCGGTGATCTCGGCGGCCTTGGCTTCGATCTCGTTCCACCGCTTCTGCAGGCGTTCGACGTCAGAACGGATGTCGTCTTCCTTGACGCCCTCGGAGGCAGTGCGGATGATCACGCCGGCATCCGACGGCACCACCTCGCGCAGGATCTCCTTGAGCCGCTGGCGTTCGGTGTCGGGCAACTTGCGGCTGATCCCGGTGGACGACGCACCCGGCACATACACCAGATAGCGGCCGGCCAGCGACACCTGCGTGGTCAGGCGGGCGCCCTTGTGACCGACAGGGTCCTTGCTCACCTGGACGACGACGTAGTCGCCGGGCTTGAGCGCCTGCTCGATCTTGCGGTTCTGCCCGCCCAGACCCGCGGCCTCCCAGTTCACCTCACCGGCGTAGAGCACGCCGTTGCGTCCGCGGCCGATGTCGACGAACGCCGCCTCCATCGACGGCAACACGTTCTGCACGATGCCCAGATAGATGTTGCCGACCAGCGAGGCCGAACCCGCCGAGGTGACGAAGTGTTCAACCACCACACCGTCTTCGAGCACGGCGATCTGGGTGTAGCGGGCGCCTTCGTGCGGCGGCTCGGTGCGGACCTTGTCGCGCACCACCATCACGCGCTCGACGGCCTCCCGCCGGGCCAGGAACTCGGCCTCGGACAGGATCGGCGGCCGGCGGCGGCCGGCGTCGCGGCCGTCGCGGCGCCGCTGCCGTTTGGCTTCCAGCCGGGTGGAACCGCTGATGCCCTGGATGGCGTCGGGATCGGAAGTGGACTTGTCGTTGCGGTCGTTCTTGCGGGGTTCGCGCTCGTGCACGACCGTGTTCGGCGGGTCGTCGGGTGAGGTGCCGTCGTTGTCGTCACCGGAGCCGGACTTGCGGCGACGGCGGCGCCGGCGACGGCGGGTGCTCGCGTCTCCGCCGTTGCCGTCGTCGTCGCCGCTGTCATCGTCGTCGTCGGAATCGGTGTCCGAGCTGTCGGTATCGGCCGGGGTCTCGCCGTCGCCGTCGGACGAGGCGTCGTCCCCGTTCTGCTCACCCCGACCGCGACCGCGCCCGCGGCGGCCGCGACGGCGCCGCTTGGCGGCGGGGCGACCACCCTGATCGTCGTCGGAGTCCTCGTCGGAATCCGCGTCGGCATCGTCGTCGGAGTCGTCGTCGTCGCTGTCGTCGTCGGGTTCGAACCGCACCGGTTGCGGTGCGACGAACAGCGGCAGGTAGTCGGCCGGCTCCGCGGCCGGCGCAGGTGGGGTCTCCAGGATGAGCCGGGACTCAGGCTCTTCCTCGACGGCGGCCGGCGCCTGGGGCTCGGGCTCTTCCTCGACGGCGGCCGGCGCCTGGGGCTCGGGCGCGTCCGCCTCGGCCGGCGGCTCGGGCGCGTCCGCCTCGGCTGCGGGCGCATCCGTCTCGGCGGGGGCCTCGGTTGCGGGTTCGTCCGCAGGCGGCGCCTCGGCGGAGGCTTCGGGTTCGGGCTGGGCTTCAGCTTCGGGCTGAGCGAGAACCTCGCGCACCCGGTCGGCTTCCTCGCGCCCGATGGTCGAATGCGCGCTGCGGGTACGGCCGTCGAGCTCGAGGAGTGCGTCGATGATGCGCCGGCTGGTGGTACCGAGCACCCGCGCCAGCGAATGGACTCTCAGGCGTTCCTGAGGTGCCTGCTTGGCTCCACCGGCAGAGACAGCTGGTTGCTGCACCTCTTCCGGGAGATCGTGGGTCGGAGCTTCAAAATTCTCATTGTCGGCCACGTATTCTCCTCAAGCCCCCGGGCGCGTCGTGTTGCTGACGCGGCCACGCGAGGGCTTCCGATTTGGCGTTCGAGCTCCGATTTCTCGGTTCCCCGAACTCGTTATGGTCTTGCTCCGAGTAGATCCCGCGGGATCAGGCTCAGTGCCGGTCTGAATGATGGCTGGACGGTCCGCGCCGCACCGCAGCAGCGATGGTCGCGCTCGTCGAAGTCTTCATTCGGGTGGCCGTCCCGGGTCTGTCAAGACGGTCACCCGAGCCCAGTATCCCACACCACAACACGTGGACCGTTCAGGCCGGGGTCCGTCGCGTCGGCAGCGGCTCCGGCCGCCCGGCTAACCGGCCGGGAACCAGAGATCGATCTCGCGGGCCGCGGACTCCGGCGAGTCCGAGCCGTGCACGAGGTTGAACTGCGTCTCCAGGCCCAGGTCACCGCGAATGGTGCCCGGGATCGCCTTCTCGACCGGATCGGTGCCGCCGGCCAACTGACGGAAGGCCGCAATGGCCCGCGGCCCCTCGAGGACGGCGGCAACCACCAGACCGGACGTGATGAACTCCAGCAGCGAGCCGAAGAACGGCTTGCCGTCGTGTTCGGCGTAGTGAGCGCGGGCCAGGTCGTCGCTGACGTTCTTCAGTTCGAGCGCCACGATGTCGAGGCCTTTGGCTTCGATCCGGCTGATGATCTCGCCGATCAGTCGACGCTGCACACCATCGGGCTTGATCAAAACCAGGGTTCGCTCAGTCACGGGCGACAGCCTACCGACTGGTTACTCGGGCTCGATCTGCTGGCCCGGCAGCAGCCCGCGCCGCTGCCGGCGGAGCACCTCGGCGCGCAGGTAGGCGATCAGCAGCCAGACGACGACGAACAGCAGTCCGATGAAGCCCAGTCCGGGATAGATCAGCCAGCCGACGACCAGCAGCAGTTGCACGGCCAGATTCGCCCAGATGGCCCAGGAGCGGCCCTGCACGCCGGCCATCAACACCAACAGCACCGCGACCCCGACGACGTAGCCCGTCGACAGCGGGCTCAGACCGCCGCCCACCGCGCCGATGACGGGCAGCGCGAGCAGGACGACGATCGCCTCCAGGATCAGCGTGCCCGCCATGACGCCGCGGAAGCTGCGCCACGGGTCGGGGGGCGAGGTCGGTGCGCTCATGCCGGGTCCTTTCCGAACAGGGTCCGCGCAGCACCGGCGGTCACCACCGAGCCGGTGATCACGATCCCGGCGCCGCTCATCGCGGCTCCTGTCTCGCTGTCGGCGCCGGAGTCCTCGACCAGCGCCGTGGCGGTCTCGATGGCGTCGGGCAGCGTGGCCGCCACCACCACCCGCTCGGGACCGAAGATCTCCTCGGCCTTGACGGCCAGCGCGTCGACCTCCAAGGCGCGCGGCGACCCGTTGTGGGTGACGACGAGTTGGTCGAAGGCCGGCTCCAGAGCCGCCAGCAGACCGTCGACGTCCTTGTCGGCCATCACCGACACCACGCCGACGAGATAGCGGAAGTCGAACTCCTCCCCCAACGCCTGCGCCAGCGCCGCGGCTCCGGCCGGATTGTGGGCGGCATCGATGAATACCGTTGGCGCGCTGCGCATCCGCTCCAGACGGCCGGGAGAGGTGACGCCCGCGAAGCCCGCGCGCACGGCGTCGACGTCGAGCTGGCGTTGCGCACCGGCGCCGAAGAACGCCTCCACCGCCGCCAGCGCGAGCACGGCGTTGTGCGCCTGGTGTTCGCCGTGCAGGGGCAGGAAGATATCGGAGTAGACCCCGCCGAGGCCCTGCAGCTCCAGCAGCTGACCACCGATCGCCAGCGCTCGGCTGAGCACGCGGAACTCGGAGTCCTCTCGTGCGACCGCGGCATCGGCGCGGACCGCTTGTGCGAGCAGGACCTCCATGGCCTCCGGATCCTGACGTCCGATCACCGCGACGGTGTCGGTGGGGACGAGGTCGTCACGCTGCTTGGTGATGATGCCGGCCTTCTCCCCGGCGATGGCGCTGATGCTGTCCCCCAGATAGTCGGTGTGATCCATCCCGATGGGCGTGATCACCGCGACCGGGGCGTTGACGACGTTGGTGGCGTCCCAGCGGCCACCGAGCCCGACCTCGACGACGGCCACGTCGACCGGGGCGTCGGCGAACGCCGCGAAAGCCATCGCGGTGACCACCTCGAACTTGCTCAGCCGGGGTCCACCGGAGGCTTCGGACTGTCGGTCGACCAGTTCGACGAACGGCTCGATCTCACGGTAGGTCTCGACGTAGGTGGCCGGGCTCACCGGGACGCCGTCGATGCTGATGCGTTCTACCGCCGACTGCAGGTGCGGGCTGGTGGTGCGGCCGGTGCGCCGGTGCAGCGCGGTCAACAACGCATCGACCATGCGAGCCACCGAGGTCTTGCCGTTGGTGCCGGCGATGTGGATCGACGGATAGCCCTGCTGCGGCGAGCCGAGCATCTCCATCAACGCCGAGATTCGCGCGGTGCTCGGCTCGATCTTGGTCTCCGGCCACCGCTGGTCGAGCAGGTGCTCGACCTGCAGCAGCGCTGCAACCTCGTCGGGAGTGGGCTCGGAGGTGCTCATCAGGGCTGCGCCGGTAGTGCGCCCAAGCGTGCGGTGATCCGCTCGACTTCCTCCTGAGCCACCTGCCGGCGGGCTCGGATCTTGTCGACGACATCGGCCGGCGCCTTGGCCAGGAACGCGTCGTTGCCCAGCTTGGCCGAGGTACCCGCCAGTTCCTTCTGCGCGGCGGCGAGATCCTTTTCGAGCCGGCGCCGCTCGGCGGCCACGTCGACGGTGCCCGAGGTGTCGACCTCGACCACGACCGTGGCATTCGACAGGCGCACCTCCACCGCGGCAGAGGCCGAGAAATCCTCGGTCGGCGGTGTCAACCACGCCAGCGCGCTGACCGCCGGCACGTGCGCGTCCAGGCCTGCCGCGCTGATCTGAGACAGCCGCGCCGGGACCCGTTGCCGGTCGGCCAGGCCCTGGTCGCTGCGGAATCTGCGCACCTCGGTGATCAGCTTCTGCATGTCGGCGATGTGCTGCGCCGCAACGGGATCCAGGCTGATGCCGCTGGGCACGGGCCAGTCGGCGATGACCAACGATTCCACATGTCCCGGCGCTTCGCTCGCCCCGGTCAGGGCCTTCCACAACACCTCGGTGACGAACGGCATCACCGGGTGCAGCAGCTTGAGCAGAGCGTCGAGGACGGCGGCCAACACTGCCGTCGTGTGTGAGATCCCCTCGCCGAGTTGCACTTTGGCCAGCTCGACATACCAGTCGCAGAACTCGTCCCAGGCGAAGTGGTACAGCGCCTCGCACGCGCGGTTGAACTCGTAGGCGTCGAACGCCGAATCCACCTCGGCGCGAACTTCTTCCAACCGGCCCAGAATCCACCGGTCGGCGTCGGTGAGCTGCTCGGCCGGCGGCAGCGGCGCCGGGGCGGCGCCGTTGAGCAACGCGAACCGGGTCGCGTTGAACAGTTTCGTGGCGAAGTTGCGCGAGGCGCGGGCGTGGTCCTCACCGATCGACAGGTCGCCGCCCGGGCTCGCGCCGCGGGCCAGGGTGAACCGCAACGCGTCGGCGCCGAACTTCTCCACCCAGTCCAGCGGGTCGATGCCGTTTCCGCGCGACTTGCTCATCTTGCGGCCGAACTCGTCGCGAATCAGGCCGTGCAGGAAGACATTCTGGAACGGCACCTGCGGGCGCGCGCCGCCGGCGGCACCGCCGGTGATCGCCGGGTCATCACCGACGAACGTGCCGAACATCATCATGCGCGCCACCCAGAAGAACAGGATGTCGTATCCGGTGACCAGCACAGTCGTCGGATAGAACTTCTCCAGTTCCGGGGTGCGCTCGGGCCAGCCCATCGTCGAGAACGGCCACAGCGCCGAACTGAACCAGGTGTCCAGCACGTCGGGGTCCTGCTCCCAGCCCTCGGGCGGCGTCTCGTCCGGCCCGACGCAGACGAACTCGCCGTCGGGTCCGTGCCAGATCGGGATGCGGTGACCCCACCACAACTGCCGGGAGATGCACCAGTCGTGCATGTTGTCGACCCAGCCGAACCACCGCGGTTCCAAGCTGGCGGGGTGGATCACGGTGTCGCCGTTGCGAACCGCGTCGCCGGCCGCCTTGGCCAGGGCGTCGACCTTCACCCACCACTGCAGGCTCAGCCGCGGCTCGATCGGCTCCCCGCTGCGCTCGGAGTGCCCGACGCTGTGCAGGTACGGACGCTTCTCGGCGACGATGCGGCCCTCGGCCGCCAGCGCCTCGCGCACCGCGACGCGGGCCTCGAACCGGTCCATCCCGTCGAACTGCGTGCCGGTGTCGGTGATGCGGCCTTTGGTGTCCAGGATCGACGGCATCGGCAACTGGTGCCGGACCCCGATCTCGAAGTCGTTGGGGTCGTGCGCCGGGGTGACCTTGACTGCGCCGGTTCCGAATTCGGGATCGACGTGCGTGTCCGCAACGACGATGATTTCGCGGTCCAGGAACGGGTGCGGGAGGGTCTGGCCCACCAGATGACGGTAACGGTCGTCGTCGGGGTGCACCGCGATCGCGGTGTCGCCGAGCATGGTCTCCAGCCGCGTGGTCGCCACCACGATGTGGGGTTCGTCGTCGGACAGCGAGCCGTAACGGAACGACACGAGTTCGCCTTCGACGTCCTCGTATTTCACCTCGAGGTCGGAGATCGCGGTCTCGAGCACCGGCGACCAGTTGACCAGCCGTTCAGCCCGGTAGATCAGCCCGGCGTCGAAAAGACGCTTGAAGATGGTGCGCACGGCGCGCGAGAGGGTTTCGTCCATGGTGAACCGGTCGCGGCTCCAGTCCACGCCGTCGCCGAGGCGCCGCATCTGCGCACCGATGGTGCCGCCGGACTCGCGTTTCCAGTCCCACACCTTCTCGATGAACAGTTCGCGGCCGAAGTCCTCTTTGGTCTTGCCGTCTGCGGCGAGCTGCTTCTCCACGACCGTCTGGGTGGCGATGCCGGCATGGTCCATCCCCGGCAGCCACAGCACCTCGAAGCCCTGCATGCGCTTGCGGCGGGTGAGGGCATCCATCAGCGTGTGATCGAGCGCGTGGCCCATGTGCAGGCTGCCGGTGACATTGGGCGGGGGCAGCACGATCGAGTACGCCGGCTTGCTGCTGGCCGGGTCGGCGGTGAAGTACCCGGCGTTCACCCAGCCTTCGTAGAGTCCGGTTTCGACCGCCGCGGGATCCCACGTCTTGGGCAGGGCATCGAGACCGGGGTTGGTGAGAGGCTGGGAGGTCACCGAGCCATTCTAGGAAGGCTGCGGGGTCAGAGCCGAGAGACCTCCAACGACACCCCTGCGGCCGGGAGACGCGTCAGCAGCGCATCGCCCATCGCCGAGGCCGGCGTCAACACTCCGCGCAGGTCAGAGAGCTTGTCGCGGTCCAGCGCCAGCGCGAGACCGCTCTCAGCCAGCAGCACCGAGGTGGCCTTGTAGCCAGGGTCGCCCTGTTGGGACATGGTGGCGCGGTAGCGCGCGCCGCTCGAGGTGGTGGTGTAGGTCTCCACGGTGTAGTGGCCGCGCTCCCGGGTCCGCTCGTCGGGTCCGGTCCCGGGTTTGGGCAGCACCCGCTCGAGCATCCCGCGCGGTACACGGTTGAGGAATCTGCTGCCCAGGCCCATCGTGGCGACGTTGCCGCCGGTGGCCATCGCGGCAGCGACGGGCGCGACCACCGACCGTCCGGTGCTCATCTGTTCGGCGTACTCGAATCGTCGTCCGTACGGGTACTCGAGCAACGCGTTGGTGCGCCGCACGATGCGGGTGTTGGGCAGCGCCATCGGGAAGGCTCCCACCCAGTAGCCGTCGAGTTCGGGCGCGATCTCGCGGCCTCGCCGCCACCGCGCGTCGGGCTGCGCCCCCAGCGGCGGTTCGGCGGCCCGGTCGGGGGTCAGCGTGTACGGGTCTTCGAGCAGCCGCCGCGCTTCCTGGTCGAGCGACGCTTCCCGGGCCAGCTCGGTCATGGAGGCGACGGTTCCGCCCGACACACCGCCGGCGAACCGGCGCACCACGAGGTTGGTGTCCTCGAGTTGCCCGGTGCCGTCGCGCTCGGCCTGGCGGTACAACGCGAAGACTGTCAGGTCGGACGGGATGGAGTCGAAGCCGCACGAGTGCACGATGCGCGCGCCGGTGTCGTGGGCCTGCTTGTGATAGGTGTCGATGCACCGCCGGATGAACAGGGTCTCGCCGGTGAGGTCGGCGTAGTCGGTCCCGGCCGCGGCGCACGCCGCCACCAGCGGTTCGCCGTACCGCAGGTAGGGCCCGACTGTGGTGACCACGACACGGGTACGCGCCGCCATGTCGGCCAGAGTGGACGGCTGCGACGCGTCGGCGGTGATCAACGGCCAGTCTTGGGCCTCGGCGCCCAATGTCTCCCGGACCGCGAGCAGCCGGTCGGCGGAGCGCCCGGCCAGCGCGATCCGCGCGCCGTGCTGGGAAGTCGCGAAGTACTGGGCCGTCAGTTTCCCGACGAATCCGGTCGCGCCGTAGAGGACTATGTCGAATTCGCGTTCGTCAGCAGCCATGTGTTCGACGCTACTCCAGCATTTCCGGCCACCGGCAGTCCTTCTGGCCGAGGACATGGCCGGCCAGAAACGCCAGCACCACCTGGTACCAGAGCTTGGCGTGCTGCGGTTGCAGCACCCAGTGGTTCTCAGACGGGAAGTAGAGGAACCGGTGGGCGGTGGTGCCGTCGTCGGCGGCCGGCAGCCCGGACGCGCTGAGCAGTTCGTACCAGAGCCGCAACGCCTCGCCGATCGGCACGCGGTAGTCCTTGTCGCCGTGGATCACCAGCATCGGGGTCACGATGTCGGCGACATATTGGTGCGGCGAGTTCTCGGCGGCCATCGCCGGTGTCATCTCGCGTGCCCACCAGTAGGCGCTGTCGGTGGTCGGCCCGAATTGGTCGAGCGCCCACAGGCTGGCGTGGGTGACGATCGCGCGGAAGCGGTCGGTGTGACCGGCGATCCAGTTGGCCATGTAGCCGCCGAACGAGCCCCCCATCGCAGCGGTGCGCGTCGCATCGACGCCGGGATGCGCACAGGCGGCGTCGGTGGCGGCCATCAGGTCGTCGTACGGCGCCGCGCCCCAGGCACCCCAGCCGCGCTGGATGAACCGCTGGCCGTATCCGGTCGACAGCGCCGGGTCCGGCAGCAGGACCGCGTAGCCGGCGGCGGCCATCACCCAGGGATTCCACCGCCAGTGCCAGCTGTTCCAGCTGCCCAGCGGTCCGCCGTGGATCCACAGCAACAGGGGCGCTGGTGCCTCGCCGTGCGGCAGCACCAGCCAGGAGCGGACGACGTGTCCGTCGGGAGTTTCGGCGGTCACCTCGGTCAGGCTGCCGGGCAGGGTCGGCGGGTCCACGCATGGAAGCACCGTCACCGAGCCGTCTGCGTCGATGCGCACCGGGTGCGGGGGCGCGGTGTAGGAGCTGCGCAACGCGTACAGCACGCCACCGGGTGCTGCGCGCACGTCGGTGTAGGTGTGGTCGTCGGCGACCAGCGGCTGCACTGCCCCCGTCTGCGGATCGACGGTGAAGATGGGTCCGCGGCCGTACTCGTCAGCGGTGACGATGAGCGACGACCCGTCACTCGACCAGGTCACCGAGGTGGGCCAGCGGTCCCAGTCGCCGGTCAGTTCGACGGGAGCACTGTCATCGAAGCGTTTGAGCCACAGAGTGATTCGCGGGGCCTGCTGCGGGGTCGAGATGGTCTCCCGGGTGTAGGCGACGGCGGCCCCGTCCGGTGATATGGCCGGCGCGGCCATGTCGGCCTCCGGGTCGTCGACCACGGTGACGCGGTCGCCGGTCGCGAGGTCGATGCGGACCAGGATGCTGCGCTGCGCGGCACCCGGCGCGGGTCGGCGCCACGTCGTCACCAGAAATGTGCCGTCACGGCTGACGTCGACGTCCGCCTCCCGCACAGCGTCACCGGCATCCGGTGTCAGGTTCTCGAAGTCCCCGTTGTCATCGGTCCGGAACAGGTGCGCGCGCCCCGGGCCGAGGTCGTGGTCCCAGTACCGCACCGGATAGCCGCTGTGCAGCAGGGCCGAGACCTTGTTGTCTTTGCGCAGCGTGCGCCGCCGCTCGTCGTCTCCGAGGGTTGTCGCGCCAGGAAGCAGCGACGAACCGATCACCAGGGTCGGCGCGGCCTGGGCCGGCAGTGCACGGTCCACACCGCCGGGAAACGTGGCCTCTTCGCGGGCTTCACCACCGGTGGCGGGTAGCCGCCACAGTGAGCGGGGCGGGGCGTCGTCGTCTTCGTCCGAGCGCACCGCCAGGAAGAGCAGGTCGTTGCTGTCGGTGAACTGCGGTGCGGATTCCCCTTTGGCGCCGTAGGTGATTCGGCGCGCGGGTTGCCGTCCTGCGGGGTCGAGCTCCCAGATGGCACTGCGGAATTCGGTGCGCTTGTCGTTGAGTTGCGACACCGTGGTGACCAACCGGCTTCCGTCGGGGGACACGGCCAGGCCCGCCACCCGGGGTAGGGCCAGGAAGTCGTCGAGCTCATGGAACGGGGTGGCGGCGGGATCGTTCGCAGCAGGGGCCATGAGGATTTCGTAACACATTGCCCGGCATCACTTCACACGAAGTTAACGCACCTTGACCGGTGGGACACATTCGCGGGGTTAGCGTCAGCGTCGTACACCGTCAGTACCTCGAGAGCACTGCGGATAAACCGCGCTCTCGGCAAACCCCACAGCCCCGCCGGAGGTCCCCATTGACACCTGAAGTCGAGGACGCCCTTGCGTCCATGACGGCAGTCAACAACGAGTTCTTCTACTGGATGTCCATCGCGTTGATGATGCTCATCCACGCCGGCTTCCTCGCCTACGAGGTCGGGGCGTCGAGGTCGAAGAACGTGCTCGCCACCGCCATGAAGAACCTCTTGGCGCTGGCGACGATCATCGCGTCGTTCTTCTTCGTCGGCTGGTTCCTCTACAACGCGATGCCCAGCGGTTTCATCGAGTTCAACGACGCCGCCAAGGCGGCGCTGCCGTGGAGCGACAACATGGGCCCCAACCTCGAAGACCAGGCCAGCGGCATCTTCTGGGGTGCTTTCGCGTTGTTCGCCGCGACCACCGGTTCCATCATGTCCGGCGCAGTCCTCGAACGTATCCGGACCAGCGGCTTCCTCGTGCTGACGGTGATGGTGGGGTCAGTGACCTGGATCATCGGCGCGGCGTGGGGCTGGCACGGCGCCGGTTGGATGCTGACAAAACTCGGGTTTCACGACGTCGGCGCCGCAGGATGCGTACACATGATCGCCGGTTTCGCCGCGCTGGGCATCCTGATCAACCTCGGTCCGAGAATCGGCCGGTTCCTCCCCGACGGCACCGCAGTGACCATCCGTCCGCACAACCTGCCGCTGACGATGCTGGGCTTGATGCTGATCTTCACCGGCTTCTTCGGATTCCTGATGGGCTGCGTGATCTACGCCGGCGACGGGTTTTCGACCATCTATGCCAGCCCGACGACGCTGAGCGCGTTCGTCTTCAACACCCTGATGGGCTTGGCGGGCGGCATCATCGGTGCGTACCTGACCTCCCGCGGTGAGCCGTTCTGGACGATTTCGGGTGGCCTGGCCGGAATCATCGGCGTGGCATCGGGTATGGACCTCTACCACCCGGCGCTGGCGTTCGTACTCGCACTCGGCGCCGGCGCACTGATCCCCTACCTCGGCAAGCTGCTGGAGAAGTTCCGCATCGACGATGTCGTGGGCGCAGTGGCGGTGCACGGCGGCATCGGGCTGTACTCGGTGCTGATGGCCGGCGTGTTCCTGTGGGGCTACCCCAACACCGGTGGAAATCCGTCGATTTCGCTGTGGGGCCAAGCGGTCGGTGCGCTGGTCTTCGCGGCTCTCGGCTTCCTTCCGGCCTATCTCGTCTCGCTCGGTCTGAAAAAGGTGGGGTTGCTGAGGATTCCGAAGGAAGTGGAGGCACAGGGGCTGGATCTGAGCGAAGTGCCCGCAACACCGTATCCCGAAGGCATCCCGGTGACGGTCATGCCCGTCAACGGAAGCAAGGCGATCGTCGGCATGTTGGAGGTGAAGTAAGTGTTCAGTCCGATCGACAGCTACGAGGATGCCGGCGTCGTGTTCACCTTCGGCGGCCACTCGTTCGGCGTGTGGTTCTGTTTCCTGCTGGCGGCGCTGTTGTTCGTCGGGTTCTTCGTGCGGATGATCATCCACGAGAGCAAGGCGTACAAGGCCATCATCGAGAACCAGCCGGTGGAACCGGGACCGGCGGCCGAAGGAGAGCCGACCACCTACTGAGCAGACGCGAAATCGCCCAGATCTCTTCGGATCTGGGCGATTTCGCGTCTGCTCGCCAGTCAGTCCGGACCGGTGTTGCGCAACCACGCCACCGCCCGGTCGCGGTAGCCGATGATGCCCTTGTACTCGGCCATGTCGTCGGGCAGGTCCGCGAGCACCGCTGCCGTACGCTGCCGCCACGGCTCGTGCAGGGCGAGGTCGGCCAGCGGCAGCAGATAGGTGCGGATGAGAAAGCAGATCGACCCGGACTCCGGCAACCGGATCAGATGCTGGACCTCCACCCGCAGATGCACCAGTTGCCCGAACCGCTCGTCGGACACCGACCGGATCGCCGTCCGGTCCGGGCCCCACTCGGGATAGCGCTCTGTCGAAACATCGAGGCGCCGACCGATCGTCAGGGTCCAATTCGTGCGCCGATAGGTCTCCCCCGGTTGCAGGCGCAGCAGGAACTCCCGCGCGCGGGTGATCACACCCGTCTCCCGCAACCGCGGCACCGGTCCGTGAATCTCCAGGAACGTCATCCCCACGTCGAATCCGAACGACCAGTCGGCCGCGAACGTGACCACCCCAGCATCGCCGAACAGGTCACCGTCGCGCTGATCGAGCAGGACGATGTCCTCCTGAACCTGACCGGCGATGTAGGCCAACGGCGGCGCCGGCAGGGTGTCCTCGTCACCGACGACGAAATCCTGGACGATGCCCAGTCGTTCGTTGCGCCACCGCCATCCTGAACCGTGCCGTTGCAGCGACATGGTGTCCGGATACGCTGCGGCCATCTCCCGCATCAGGTGCAGCATCGTGTCCCAACACGCCGGTCGCATGTGCGGCAGCACCGTGCACCTCGTGGGATCCGCTGCCAGAATTGCTGCACGCTCGGCCAATTCGGTTTCGTATTCGCTGTCGATGTCGACGACCCGCTCTCCCCAGCGCCCAGCCGGGGTGAGTACTGCCGCACCGGCCGGCTCGACATTGGTGCTGTAGCGGTACTGGTCGGCGGTGAAGGGAAACGGGAACGCCTCGCACAGGTCGGCGGCGGAGATCACAGGGCCAGCTCCAGACTGCCGCCGTGCGCCCGGGACACGCAGGCCATCATCACGTTGCCCACCTCCTTCTCGTCATCGGTCAGATACAGGTCGCGGTGGTTGATGACGCCGCGCACCACCGGGATTCGACATTCCCCGCACACACCGCGCCGGCACAGGCTGGGTACGGCGATGCCACGGCTTTCGAGCGCGTCGAGCAGCGACACCCCGGAGTCGACGGTCAGCGCCGTCCCGGTGGACGACAACCTCACCTCGAACGGTTCGCCCGGATCGAGCGCATCGGCGCCGAAACGCTCGACGTGGATGCGGCTCTGCGGCCACCCGTGCATGGTCGCGGCCGCGGTGACAGACTCGATGAAGGCGGCCGGGCCACAGACATACAGGTGGGTGCCCAGCGGTTGATCCCCCAGCTCAGCGGTCAGCTCGGCGAGGAACGATGCGCGGTCGGTGTGTATCGACGCATGCTCGGTGAGCCGGCGAGCCGTATCGGCATGAACCCCACGGCCGGGGCGATGGAGGTAGAGCAGACGTGCGTCGTGTCCCCATCTCCGGGCAAAGCGGAGATGCGAGACCATCGGGGTGATACCGATTCCGGCTGCCACCAAGAGGTGACGGCGGGCGCGGAGCACCGGAGCGAACGCGCTGCGTGGTGGCCGTGCGAGCACGGTGTCTCCCACGGTGAGCTCGTCATGGATCCAACGCGATCCGCTGCGCGAGTCGTCGTTCCCGCTGCGCAGTACCGAGATGACATAGGCCGCTGGCGCGGTCCCGTCACCGGTCAACGAGTACGCGTTCGCGGGGGCACCCGGTCCTCCGCATTCGATGACGATGTGGCTGCCCGGGGCGAACGACGGCAGGGCAGCTTCGTCGGCATGGGTGAGGGTCAGTGTCCGGACTGCGTCGACGGAGTCGTCGATGGCCGCGACGGTGAGTTTCAGAGTGCTCACAGCGCGACCTGCTCTTCGGCGTCGAGCATGTACCCGAGATGGGCGCCTTGCCGACGCGAAACATGGTAGTGCACAAACAGATTGCGAGCGCACCCGTCGCAGACCACGACCTCTTCCACATCGACGACGGCGACGGTGACGGTTCGACAGTGGGCGCACTGGACGGCGCGGCGGTTGGTCTCGGTGGTGGCTACGGTGATCTCGTCGTCGGCCACCCCGGCGGTGACGGCTTCGGCGCGCACCTTCAGGCACGCGTGCGCGGGGCCCGCGACCATCAGCCGCCACCCCACCCGGGCAGCGGATGAGTCGGCGCGCAGTACCTCGCAGGCGGCATCGCCGCCGTCGTCGGCCAGTTCGTATATGCGCCCACGGAAATCGACTGCGCTGTCGCCGATTTCGCGCTGCCACTGTCGCGCCACCTGGATTCCGTCGGCGCCGATCGCGATGATCGTCCAGCTCCGACCGGACAGGTCAGCGGCGGGGCGACTGGTGGTCGTCGCCCAGACGGGCACACTGGTCAGTTCGAGCGCAGGTCTCACGACTCCTCCGGAACACCGACAGTTGACATGGTTGCCGTTCAGGAAACCAGCGGTGCGTTTCGTGTGGATGACCGTGCTGTCTCATCCGTTTGACGGTTCGACTGGATAGGGTCCGTGCCATGGCAGCACGGATTGTCGTCGTCGGCGCGGGCATCGCTGGGTTGACGACGGCGGTGGCGCTGCGTCAGGCGGGCCACGAGGTGTCGGTCCTCGAGCAGCGCACGGACCTCAGCAGCGGAGCGGGGATCAGCATCTGGCCCAACGCGCTGGCCGCGCTGGACGAGCTGGGCCTCGGTGACGCCGTGCGCGACGCCGGCGGACGGGTCAGTGCCGGCGCGCTGCGGTGGCGCGACGGGTCGTGGCTGCGCCGACCGGCTGCGCAGCGCATGGTCACCGCCCTCGGGGAACCGCTGGTGGTGATCCGTCGGGCGGCGCTGACCGACATCCTGCGCGCAGGCCTGCCCGAGGACGCGGTGCGCACCGGCGTGTCGGTCACCGGGGTGACGCTCACCGAATCATCGGTTCGGTTGATCACCGCCGACGGTCGCGTCGAGCATGCGGATGCCGCGATCGGGGCGGACGGCGTCGGTTCGGTTCTCGCAAAGGCACTCAACGGACCACTGCGCAGCCGTTACGTCGGCTACACCGCCTGGCGCGGGGTGGCCGCCCATCCCCTGGATCCCGAGCTGTCCGGGGAGACGATGGGTGCGGGCGCCGAGTTCGGTCACGTGCCACTCGGGGACGAGTACACCTATTGGTTCGCGACCGAGCGGGCGGCGGAGAACAGCAGCGCCCCTGAGGGAGAGCTTCCCTACCTGCGCCGCAAGTTCGCCGGATGGGCCGACCCGATCCCCGCGCTGATCGACTCCACTCCCCCTGCCGACCTGCTGCGCAACGATCTCTACGACCGCGCTCAGGCGCGGCGATGGGCGCGCGGACCGGTGGTCCTCGTCGGCGATGCCGCCCATCCGATGCGACCGCATCTCGGCCAGGGTGGTTGTCAGGGCATCGAGGACGCGGTGATCCTGGCCCGCTTCGCGGCGCCGGGGACCGATCTGCCGGTGGCGTTCGAGCGGTTCGCGCGGTTCCGGCGGCGACGGGTCCTGCCGCTGGTGCGGGAGTCGGCGTTGATCGGACGGGTGGTGAACCTGCGGCCCGCGGCGCTCAGCGGCGCCGCCAGTCGCGCGTCAGCCCTGATTCCCGAGGCGGTGGTGACTACTCATCTGTCGTCCATCGCGGCGCGGAGAGCGTTCCGGCTGCCCACGCCGGCGGTCGTCACCGGGCAGCGCGGGGCATGAAGATCGCGGTGCACATCTTGCGCAGATCCACGATGCCGCCGAACACCGAGGTCGGCATTCCCGCACACCCGTTCGCGCGCACCGGGGTGGTGGCCGGCGCGGGCGCCTGATTCCAGCCTGCGGCGGTCAGGCCTTTCGGACCGCACTTCGGCCAGGCTTTGAGGCCTTGGGTACGCAGGACGTTCTCCGCCACGCGGATCTGCTCGGAGCGCGTGGCCGTCGCAGGGTTGCCCTGGCCGCCGTTGGCCGCCCAGGTGGCCGGCTTGAACTGCAGGCCGCCGTAGTGGCCGTTGCCGGTGTTGACGGCCCAGTTGCCGCCGGACTCGCAGTGCGCGATGGCGTCCCAGTTGACCGAGTCAGCGTGGGCGGTGGCCGTGGAATCCCCGAGGGCCATCGGAACGATGGCGAACGCTCCGGAGAGTGCGGTGGCCATGAGGCCCTTCGTGACAAGCTTTCTGATGTTCATCGTGCGGTCCTTCCCCGACCGTGTGACTCAAGGTCCGCGAGTGAGGTGGTGTTGCGTTCTCACGCTGCGGTTGTCCGGTCTGTCGGGTGACTCACATCACGTGTTACCTGAGGTGCGAAAGTTTTAGGCGTTGCTTATCTGACATAAGAGACCACTGAGAAACAAGAGGCGGTGCCGGCGTGATGCCGGCACCGCCTTCTTGTTCGCGTCCGCTGAAAAGATCAGCCGCGCGAGCCGCAGGTCGGCCATGCACCGATGCCCTGCGTCTGCAACACATTCTCCGCCACCCGGATCTGCTCTTCACGGCTGGCGTTGTGCGGCGAACCCGAGCCACCGTTGGACTGCCAGGTGCTCATGGTGAACTGCAGTCCGCCGTAGTAACCGTTGCCGGTGTTGATGGCCCAGTTCCCGCCGGACTCACACGCGGCCACCGCGTCCCAGTTGACGCTGTCCGCGTTGGCCGTTCCCGCCGCCAGCCCGGTCACCAACGGCGCCACAGCGAGGGCGCCCGCGAAGGTGGCCAGTCCAAGGGTCTTGCGGATGTTCTTCAACTTCGATCCTTTCGCCGAGCGCATGCCAACGAACGGCCGCGCACATACGCGGTCCGCACTGCCTGTCCTCAGGCCTGTGGTCAGGTCGCGCCGTCTCGGTCAGGCGCAACTGGGTGGGTCGGCAACCCGCCGGGCCTTCAGGTCCGACGCCGCGGAGGCTCACAGCCACTCGCGGTGCCCCACACACGCTGGTTCGTGGTTTTGGGTTATTTGCTCTTGTTTGAGCCGGTTTGGACCGTACAAAGCGTTCGAAGCAAAGTCATGTCGGCCTCGACAGGTGTCACGTACAGATCACGGAATGATCACGACCGAAATAGAGACATGTCTCCGCTGGTCATCGCCGGGTTTTACGCGACCGTTCGTTTCGGTACGGCACCCCATCAACGTGACTCAAATCACGGCCGAAATGTGAGCCAGCGCACGCTTGATCATGGCGAAATGCGGCTAGCGGCACCCAAAACACCGTCGTGCACCCGAAAATCACGCGCCAGAGAGCCCCGCTCGGCAGACGATGCGGTTCGCTGAGACTCCATCGATGTCATCGCGAAATCTGTTGCGGGCCATCGCTTCCTCGACGCATGAGAACGAGTTCCGTTGGTGCGCCGACCGTTTCGATATTCCGTTCGCCACATCGGTGGTCATCGTCAACGCGCAATTGCGCTGTCGGGCACGACTTCATCACTCGTCTTGGACTTCCCGGCCTCGCCGAACTCCAGCAGGGCGAGCACGAATCCCATTGCGGTACAGCGGTATTCGACCGTACGCTTAGCTCAGAGGCGGGACCAACCTCCAGACGCTCCGCACGCGGCCTGGAGCAGATTATTTCGGAAACATCTCGACAGTATTTACCATACTAATTCGCAATTTGGATGACCGAATTCCGCCATTATTGAATTTCTAATTTGCTAGGTCAAGCTGGGAGGTTCGACAGCGGCGAGATCCGCCGCGGTGTTGACGTTGGTCAAGGCCGGCTGCTCGGGCAGCACGATGCGTTGGGTGTCGACACGATCGACCAGTGAGCGCATGCTGCGGTGCCCCGCGTCGATGAGGTCGGTCACCGTAGCGCTGAGCGCGGTGCGATAGATTCCGGCCAGATAGTGGTCACGACCGTCCCAGGGCAGCACCGCGTCGACACGCAGGCGACGGGCCGGCTCGCTGAGGACGTCGATGATGTCAGCGCTCAGCAGCGGCATGTCCACGGCGCAGACGAAGGCATACTCGAGACCCGCCTGTTCGGCAGCGCGCAGGCCTGCGCCCGTCGCCAGCAGCGGGCCGACGCCGCGGACCTGATCACGCAAAACAGACGCGGCGGGCAGCTCGGGCAGGGCCTGGCCCGGAGCGGCGATGACGAAGACGGGGCTGCAGCGCGCCGCGACGACGTCGACCACGCGCTCGACCATCGTGACGCTGCCCGATGAGGTGGCCACCGGAAGGGTGGCTTTGTCACGGCCCATGCGCCTGGAGGCGCCCCCGGCCAGCACCACGGCGGCCAATGGCAGCGAGGACGTCACACGGTGACGTTAACCCACCGAACCGCGTTGGGACGTTAGCCGATCAGTCGACCGTCCACGTGTCCTTGCCGCGCAGCAGCGCCTGCAGGGCGCCCTGGTCGTGTGCCCGGGACTCGCGCGCGGTGGCGATCTGCTCGCGGGCGGCGTCATCGTAGGTCGGCTTGCTGACCTGACGGAAGATACCCATGACCATGTGATCGAGGTTCTGCTCGCTCAGCCGCGACAGCGCGAAGGCGTATGCCGGGTCCTCGATGGTGGCGTCGTGCACCACGATCTGGTCGGCCGGCACGTCGGCGGTCTTGGCGATCTCCAGGCCGAACCCGGACTTCACCACGGCGTACGCACCGTCGGTGCCGAACGTGATCGGCTCACCGTGGGTGAGGTTGATCAGCCGGTCCTCGGCACCTTCCTTGCGCAGCGCGTCGAAGGATCCGTCGTTGAAGATCGGGCAGTCCTGCATGATCTCCACCAGGGCGGCGCCGCGGTGCTGTGCGGCACCGCGCAGCACCTCGGACAGGCCCTTGCGGTCGGAGTCCAGCGCGCGACCCACGAACGTGGCTTCCGAACCCAACGCCAGCGACACCGGGTTGAACGGATGATCCAGCGATCCCATCGGCGTCGACTTGGTGACCTTGCCGACCTCAGAGGTCGGCGAGTACTGACCCTTGGTCAAACCGTAGATCCGGTTGTTGAACAACAGGATCGTGATGTTGACGTTGCGACGCAGCGCGTGGATCAGGTGGTTACCACCGATCGAGAGGGAGTCGCCGTCACCGGTGACCACCCACACCGACAGGTCGGGACGCGCCAGCGCGAGCCCGGTCGCGATCGTCGGGGCACGCCCGTGGATCGAGTGGAAGCCGTAGGTCTCCAGGTAGTACGGGAACCGACTCGAGCAGCCGATGCCGCTGACGAACGTGATGTTCTCGCGGCGCAGCCCCAGCTCGGGCAGGAAGTTGCGGATCGTGTTGAGGATGACGTAGTCACCGCACCCCGGGCACCAGCGGACTTCCTGGTCGCTGGTGAAGTCCTTGGCCTTCTGCGGCTGGTCCGTGGTGGGCACCAGGCTGGTCTTCGTCAGAGGCGTCAGACCCAGGTCTCGATGGTCGTGGCCGATCAGGTCAGTCATGCGTTCGCTCCCACACCCGTCGCATCGGCAGCGGCAGCCGGCACCTCGATGGTGGCGGCGGCCAGCCGTGCGAACTTGGCTTTCTCGTTTTCCTTCTCCCCGAGCGTCCCCTCGAGTGCGGCATCGATGATGCCCTCAACCTCGTCGGCAAGGAAGGCCATGCCTTCGACCTTGGTCACCGACTGCACGTCGACGAGGTACCGACCGCGCAGCAGCAGGGCCAGCTGACCCAGGTTCATCTCCGGCACCACGACCTTGGAGTACTTGTTGAGCACCTCGCCGAGGTTGGCCGGGAACGGGTTCAGGTGCCGCAGCTGCGCATGGGCAACCTTGATGCCCTTGCGCCGGGCGCGCCGGCAGGCTTCGCCGATCGGGCCGTAGCTGCTGCCCCAACCGAGCATCAACAGGTCCGCATCGCCGGTGGGATCGTCGACCTCGAGGTCGGCCACCTTGATCCCGGCGATCTTCTCCTGGCGCAACCGCACCATCAGGTCGTGGTTCTTCGGCTCGTAGGAGATGTTGCCCGAGCCGTTCGCCGACTCCAGGCCGCCGATGCGGTGGGCCAGACCGGGTGTGCCAGGCACGGCGAACTGACGGGCCAGCGTCTCCGGGTCGCGGGCGTACGGCGCGAAGGGCTCACCCTCCTTGGCGAAGGTGTGCTCGATGGCCTCGTAGTCCGTGATGTCCGGAATGCGCCACGGCTCCGAACCGTTGGCGATCGCGCCGTCGGACAGGATCATCACCGGGGTGTGGTAGTTGATCGCGATCCGTGCGGCCTCCACCGCGATGTCGAAGCAGTCCGAAGGCGACCGCGGAGCCAGCACCGCGACCGGCGATTCGCCGTTACGCCCGAACATGGCCTGCAGCAGGTCGGCCTGCTCGGTCTTGGTCGGTAGGCCGGTCGAGGGTCCGCCGCGCTGCACGTCGATGACGATCAGGGGCAGCTCGGTCATCACCGCCAGGCCGATGGCCTCCGACTTGAGCGAGATGCCCGGACCCGACGTGCTGGTGACGCCCAGAGCGCCGCCGTAGGAGGCGCCGATGGCCGCGCCGATGCCGGCGATCTCGTCCTCGGCCTGGAACGTCATCACATTGAAGTTCTTGTGCTTGGACAGCTCGTGCAGGATGTCCGACGCCGGTGTGATCGGGTAGGTGCCGAGCACGACCTGCAGGTCGGCGAGCTGTCCGGCCGCGACGATGCCGTAGGCCAGCGCGGTGTTCCCCGAGATCTGGCGGTACTCGCCGGTCTTGAGCCGGGCCGGCGCCACCTCGTAGGTGGTGCCGAACGCCTCGGTGGTCTCGCCGTAGTTCCAGCCGGCCTTCAGCGCCAGCACGTTGGCTTCGGCGATCTCCGGCTTGCGGGCGAACTTCTCGCGGATGAACGCCTCGCTGTGCTCGAGTTCGCGGCCGTACATCCACGACAGCAGACCCAACGCGAACATGTTCTTGGCGCGCTGGCCGTCCTTCTTGCTGGCGCCGATGGACTCGACAGCGCCGAGCGTCAGCGTGGTCATGGCGACCGCCTGCACGACGTAGTCGGACAGCTCATCGTTCTCGAGCGGGTTGGCGTCGTAGCCGACCTTCGCCAGGTTGCGCTTGGTGAACTCGTCGGAGTTGGCGATGATCAGCCCGCCACGCGGCAGGTCGGATACGTTCGCCTTCAACGCCGCCGGGTTCATGGCCACCAGCACGTCGGGGCGGTCGCCCGCGGTCAGGATGTCGTAGTCGGCGATCTGGATCTGGAACGACGAAACGCCCGGCAGTGTGCCCTGAGGGGCGCGGATCTCTGCCGGGTAGTTGGGCTGCGTCGCCAGGTCGTTGCCGAAGAGTGCAGCTTCCGAGGTGAATCGGTCACCGGTCAGCTGCATACCGTCGCCGGAGTCACCGGCGAATCGAATGACGACCTTTTCCAGCTTCTGCCGAGGCGCTCGGGACGCGCCGCCGTTCTCTCCCACTCGCCTGCCTTCCGTTGCTGCTCGGCTCAAGTTTTTGGCAATTGCCCATCGAGTCGCAGTCACTGCGATGCGCCGTCGTGTGGACCGCACCAGAGTTTGGTGTCACTGCCAGTACCGATTATGGCACTTCTTTAAGGCTGCCCTATACCGGACGCGCCCCGGATTCGCCGGTGGCCACTACCCAAACACACTGTTCAATGGGCATCCTGCACAACACAATGAGACAAAAGTGTGTTGTTCGTCACGTCGATGCGACACGTCGTGTGGATGCGCATCTCTTAGAAAACGTTACCTGCCAGTAGGCGGCAGCCGGCGCCTTCCCAGCAGGTCGCAGGCTTGCCGGCCCGTCCTGCCCGGCGGGCGTCGGCAAATCTCAGGACGGATCCGCCTGCTCGACGACCACCGTCCTGCGCTCGTGCCAACGCAGCCGCAGGAGCAACAGTCCGCGGTGCGCACGCCATCCCGCCGACAGCGGATCGCGCCACACGGGCACGTTCGCGGACGAATCGAGGTCGCGGTCCATGCCGTTCATTGTGCCGCGCAGAGGTACGGGCGGCCTTGCGAGCGCGGTCACAGGAGGGTGTCGGACCCATGAACATTCGTCGGTGCGGGCGGACGCCACAATGGACGCATGCTCCCCAGCCACACCATCGAATCCGACGCGAGGATGCGCTAGATGGGCCGCGTGACGGCACGCCGGCGCATTCACCATGTCACCGCCGATACCGCCGTGGCCCGCCCCGAGACACTCGTGGTCGAAGAACCCTTGGAGATCCGCGTCAACGGGGCCCCGATCACCGTCACCATGCGCACTCCCGGGTCGGACGTCGAACTGGCACAGGGGTTCCTGCTGACCGAGGGCGTCGTCGGCCGCCGTGAGGACATCGCGTCGGTGCGCTACTGCCGCGGCGCCGTGGAGGACGGCTCAGGACTGTCCCAGAACACCTACAACGTGCTCGACGTGACGTTGGCGCCCGGCGTGCCCCCACCCGCGGTCGACCCGACCCGCAACTTCTACACGACGTCGTCGTGCGGCGTCTGCGGAAAGGCGTCGCTGGACGCCGTCGAGCTGATCAGTCGGCACTCCCCCGGCGACGATCCCGCGACGGTCACCGTGGAGACTCTGGCCGCCCTACCGGACAAGCTGCGGAAGGCCCAGAAGGTGTTCGCGGCCACCGGAGGCCTGCACGGCGCAGCGCTGTTCACATCCGACGGCACCACGCTGGTCGTCCGCGAGGACATCGGCCGACACAACGCCGTCGACAAGGTCATCGGCTGGGCACTGGAGCAGGGACGCATCCCACTGGCGGGTGCCGTGCTGCTCGTCAGCGGTCGCGCATCCTTCGAGCTCACCCAGAAGGCGGTGATGGCGGGCATCCCGATCCTGGCCGCCGTGTCGGCGCCGTCCTCACTGGCCGTCGACCTGGCGGCTCAGTCCGGTCTGACGCTGGTGGCGTTCCTACGCGGCGAATCGATGAACGTCTATACCCGGGCGGACCGCGTCGCGGTCTGAGGTACCAGACGACGAAAGTGCACCCACCGTCGTCAGCCACCGGGCTGAGCGACGATCAGTGCACCTTCGCCTGAAAAGTCGTCGTCAGGCGGTCTTGTCGCGACGCTCGCTGCGCGACGGCTTGCGCGGCACGATCGTCGGCAACACGTTGTCCTCGACGGTCTCCTTGGTCACGACCACCTTGGCGACGTCGTCGCGGCTCGGGATGTCGTACATCACCGGCAGCAAGACTTCCTCCATGATGGCGCGCAGCCCGCGTGCACCCGTGCCGCGGTGAATGGCCTGATCGGCGATCGCCTCGAGCGCGTCCTGGGTGAACTCCAGCTCCACACCGTCCATCTCGAAAAGGCGGGTGTACTGCTTGACCAGCGCGTTCTTCGGCTTGGACAGGATCTGGACCAGCGAGTCCTTGTCCAGATTCGTCACCGAGGCGACCACGGGCAGACGACCGATGAACTCCGGGATGAGACCGAACTTGATCAGGTCCTCGGGCATGACCTCGGCGAAGTGGTCCTGCGTGTCGATGTCGGCCTTCGAGTGCACCTCGGCGCCGAAGCCCAGGCCCCGCTTGCCGACGCGGTCGGACACGATCTTCTCCAGACCGGCGAACGCCCCGGCGACGATGAACAACACGTTGGTGGTGTCGATCTGGATGAACTCCTGATGCGGATGCTTGCGTCCGCCCTGCGGGGGCACCGACGCCTGCGTGCCCTCCAGGATCTTCAGCAGCGCCTGCTGCACACCCTCACCGGAGACGTCGCGGGTGATCGACGGGTTCTCGCTCTTGCGGGCGATCTTGTCGACCTCGTCGATGTAGATGATGCCGGTCTCGGCGCGCTTGACGTCGTAGTCGGCGGCCTGGATGAGCTTGAGGAGGATGTTCTCGACGTCCTCACCGACGTAGCCGGCCTCGGTGAGTGCCGTCGCGTCCGCGATGGCGAACGGGACGTTGAGCATCTTGGCCAGCGTCTGCGCCAGGTAGGTCTTGCCGCAGCCGGTGGGGCCGAGCATCAAGATGTTGGACTTGGCCAACTCGACGGGCTCCGAGCGGGAGTCACGCGACTTCTCGCCGGCCTGGATGCGCTTGTAGTGGTTGTAGACCGCCACAGCAAGGGTGCGCTTGGCCGTGTCCTGGCCGATGACATAACCCTCGAGGAACTCCCGGATCTCGGCCGGCTTCGGCAGCTCGTCGAGCTTGACGTCGTCGGCGTCGGCCAGCTCCTCTTCGATGATCTCGTTGCACAGGTCGATGCACTCATCGCAGATGTAGACACCGGGGCCGGCGATGAGCTTCTTCACCTGCTTCTGACTCTTGCCGCAGAACGAGCACTTCAGCAGGTCGCCGCCATCTCCAATGCGTGCCATGGTGTTGGGGTCCTACTTCCTGTCGCCGTCGATTGTCCATCGTTTCGGTGGCGTGCACCGGGACGTCTTAGGTGTTGCCTCGACGCTACCTGCTGTCTCCGTCGCTGTGCGACCGATAACCCGAATAGCGCCGGTGGTATTCAGCTGTGGTGGCGACAACATATCGCCTGATCCATCCGGGAGGGTCCTGCAACGCACACCGTGTCTCTGGCGTGTCGCCGCCGTTACCCGACCGAGAGTACCCAAGCGGGCAGCGACCACCCGGCAAACGGTTCTGTGATCGCCGGTGGCCGTCGGCTCGGTCGGCGATACTCTGCGGCATGACCACCCTCGCCGACGCCTTCGCCTTGGCCCGCAACGACAACGGACTGGCCGTGGTGTCGACGCTGCGCGCGGACCTGACCATCCAGTCGTCACTGATCAATGCCGGGCCGCTACCTCATCCGTCGTCCGGCGAGCCGGTCCTCGGATTCGTGACCTACGGCCGGGTGAAGTTGACCAACCTGCGGTCGCGCCCACAGATCACCGCGACGTTCCGCCGGGGCTGGCAGTGGGCCGCCGTCGAGGGCACCGCCGAACTGGTCGGCCCGGACGACCCGCAGCCGTGGTTGGTTTCCGACGACGCGCTGGCCCGCCTGCTGCGGGACATCTTCACCGCAGCAGGCGGCACCCACGACGACTGGGACGCCTACGACCGCACGATGCGCGAACAGCGTCGCACGGCCGTCCTCATCACTCCGACGAGGATCTACAGCAACGGGTGACCGGCGGCGTCAGGCCTTCTGGGCCGACAGCTTGCGGTAGGCGAGCACCGTGTCGATGATCCCGTACTCCTTGGCCTGCTCGGCGGTCAGGATCTTGTCGCGGTCGGTGTCCTTGCGGATCTGCACGGGGTCCTTGCCGGTGTGACGCGCGAGGGTCTCCTCCATCAGCGTCCGCATCCGTTCGATCTCCGCGGCCTGGATCTCCAGGTCGGAGAACTGACCCTGGATGACGCCGCCGAGAGCGGGCTGGTGGATCAGCACGCGGGCGTTGGGCAGCGCCAGGCGCTTGCCCGGTGTGCCGGCGGCCAGCAGCACAGCTGCGGCCGAGGCCGCCTGCCCGAGGCACACGGTCTGGATGTCGGCGCGCACGTACTGCATCGTGTCGTAGATCGCCATCAGGCTCGTGAAGGAGCCGCCGGGTGAGTTGATGTACATCGTGATGTCGCGGTCGGGATCCAGCGACTCGAGCACCAGCAGCTGCGCCATGATGTCGTTGGCCGACGCGTCGTCGACCTGCACCCCGAGGAAGATGATGCGTTCCTCGAACAGCTTGTTGTACGGGTTGGATTCCTTGACACCGAAGCTCGAGTGCTCGATGAACGACGGCAGGATGTACCGGGCTTGAGGCATCATTTCAGGGTTCATTTGTCGAGTCCCGCTCCTGGTCCTTCGCCGTTGACGCTGGCGCTGGTGATGATGTGGTCGACGAAGCCGTACTCGAGGGCCTCCTGCGCGGTGAACCAGCGGTCCCGGTCGGAATCAGCTTCGATCCGTTCGATGGTCTGTCCGGTGAACTCGGCGTTCAGACGGAACATCTCTTTCTTGATCTGGGCGAACTGCTCGGCCTGGATGGCGATGTCGGCCGCCCCGCCGGTGATGCCGCCCAGCGGCTGGTGCATCAGGATGCGCGCGTGCGGCAGGGCGTAGCGCTTGCCCTTGGTGCCCGCGGCGAGCAGGAACTCGCCCATCGAGGCGGCCATGCCCATCGCGTAGGTCGCCACGTCGCACGGCGCGAGCACCATGGTGTCGTAGATCGCCATGCCGGCGCTGATCGAACCGCCGGGCGAGTTGATGTAGAGGTGGATGTCCTTGGTCGGATCCTCCGCTGACAGCAGAAGGATCTGCGCGCACAGCCGGTTGGCGATGTCATCGTCGACCTGGGAACCCAGGAAGATGATGCGCTCAGCCAGCAACCGCTCATACACCGAGTCGACAAGGTTGAGGCCCGATGAGGCGCCACGCATGTCCGTCACGACTGGATACCTGCTTTCTGTGTGTACTTCCGACGCGGTGACCGGTCTTACGAATGACACTAACGAACGCGCGCCGCCGGGGAGTCCCCAGACGTCGCGCGTTCGCTCAGAGCATCACTTGGTGTCGTCGTCTGCCGCGGCGTCCTCGGCGGCGGTCTCCTCGGCCGGCTCTTCCGCGGCAGCCTCGTCGGCAGCCTCATCCTGCTCACCCGACGGGCCGAAGAACTCTGCGGTGTCGATCTCGTTGCCGTCGGTGTCGGTGACGGTCGCACCGTGCACCACCGCAGCGACGGTCAGGCCGCGACGCACATCGGCGAACATCGCCGGCAGCTGATTGTTCTGCTGCAGCACCTGGATCAGTTGCTGGGGCTCGAGGCCGTACTGCCGCGACATCAGCACCAGGCGCTCGGTGATGTCGTTCTGGCCGACCTGGATGTCGAGCTTGTCGGCGATGGCGTCCATGAGCAGCTGGGTCTTGATCGCCTTCTCGGCGTTGGTGCGGTTCTCGGTGTCGAACTCCTCGCGGCTGCTGCCCTGCTCGGCCAGCGCCTCGGCGAACTTGTCCTCGTCATGGTCGAGGTTGTGGATCGCGTTGTGCAGCGTGTCGTCGATCTGCGCCTGCACGACGTTCTCGGGCAGCGGCACCTCGGTCTGAGCCAGCAGCTCTTCGATGGCCTTGTCGCGGATCTCCTCGGCCTGCTCGACCCGCTTGACCCGGCTGACCTTCTCGCGCAGATCGGCCTTCAATTCGTCGATGGTGTCGAATTCACTTGCCAGCTGGGCGAATTCGTCGTCGAGCTCGGGCAGCTCGCGCACCTTGACCGACTTGAGGGTGACGGTCACCTCGGCTTCGCGGCCGGCGTGCTCGCCGGCCACCAGCGTGGTGGTGAAGACCTTGCTCTCGCCCTCCTTGAGGCCGACGAGCGCCTCGTCCAGACCGTCGATCAGCTGCCCGGAGCCGACCTCGTGGGACAGCCCCTCGGTCGCCGCCTCCGGGACGTCCTGGCCGTCGACGGTGGCCGACAGGTCGATCGAGACGAAGTCGCCGTTCTCGGCGGCGCGCTCGACGCCGACGAGGGTGCCGAAACGCTTCTGCAGCGACTCGAGCTCGGCGTCGACGTCCTCGTCGGAGACGCTGATCGGGTCGACGCTGATCTTCAGCGCGGACAGGTCCGGCAGGTCGATCTCGGGACGGACGTCCACCTCGGCGGTGAACACCAGCTCCTCGTTGTCCTCGAGCTTGGTGATCTCGATCTCGGGCTGGCCCAGGGGCTGCAGCGACGACGAGCTGACCGCCTCGCTGTAGCGGCCCGGCAGCGCGTCGTTGACGACCTGCTCGAGCACCGCGCCGCGGCCGACGCGCGCCTCGAGCAGCTTGCGCGGCGCCTTGCCCGGGCGGAAGCCGGGCAGGCGGACCTGCTTGGCGAGCTGCTTGAACGCGCGGTCGATCTCCGGTTCGAGTTCGGTGAAGGGCACCTCCACGTTGATGCGAACCCGCGTCGGGCTCAACTTCTCGACGGTGCTCTTCACGTTGCTTACTCCTCTATGTCTGTATGGCGGATGGTTCCGGTCGGGGTGACAGGATTTGAACCTGCGGCCTTCCGCTCCCAAAGCGGATGCGCTACCAAGCTGCGCTACACCCCGGTCGCCGCTGCGTGCAGCGTTTGACCACCCGGCGATACTACGGCCTGAGCACCGCGCAGCCATATCCAGCCGGGTCGGGACCCTGACTGGATTTGAGTTGAGTCGGCCGGTACAGTCTGCCGGTACTGTCAGCTGGCAGTACATGCGGGCGTAGCTCAATGGTAGAGCCCTAGTCTTCCAAACTAGCTACGCGGGTTCGATTCCCGTCGCCCGCTCCAAGTGGTCGCGTGACTCAGCGACCGCATTTTGCGGCACGTCTGCGCCAAACTCTGCGCCGCGCCCGTCGGCGCACGTCGCGGTGGCCGTCGAAGTTCTCCCGAGCCGGCCCGGTCCGCCGCTGCGTACGGCGTCGCACCACGACCCTGCACACGGTGCCGGCCGAAGCCGAACCAGGGCCGGTCGACCCCGCCCGGAATCCCCGGCCTGACTGCGGGCTGCGTCACTCCCGAACAATTCGACCACCCCGGATGCGGATATGTCGCCCTCGGGTGGGTAACCGGGACCGGACCGAACGCTGCCGAGGGGAGGATGTGTGCACGATCATGTGGCCGAGCTCTCGTTCTTCGGTATCGGCCTACCCCAGCTGATGGCCACCGGCGACGTCGTCTCGGTGCGCTTCGGCCCCGGCGACGTCATCTTCGGCGACGGTGACGACACCGGACGACTGTTCCTCATCGCGGCCGGACGCGTACGCATCGGCCTGCACCGCGCCGACCGCGAGTGCTTGTTCAGCGTGCTCGGCCGCGGCGAGATCTTCGGCGAAGAAGCCGTGTTCGACCCCGGCCCGACGTGCACGTGCGCCACCGCGATGACCGAGGTCTACGCATTCTCGGTGGGCCGCCGGGCGATCATCTCGCTGCTGGTCGCCAACCCCGCTGCCGCGCAACAGATCATGCGGGCCATGGCCCGGCGCGTCCGGCGGCTGTCGGGCAACATCACCGACACCGTCTACGCCGACGTCAGCGCCCGCGTGGCCAAGCAACTGCTCGCACTCGCGCAACGGTTCGGCACCCAGGAGGACGGCGCGATGCGGGTGCCGATGGAGCTGACCCAGGAGCAGTTCGCCCAATTGGTCGGCACCTCAAGGGAATCGGTGAACAAGGCGCTGTGCGAGTTCGTCGAGCGCGGCTGGATCAGCACCCACCGCGACGCCATCGTGATCAAGCAGTCCGAACCTCTGGCCACCCGCATGCAGGGAGCCCGGCGACCCGGTCGACGCAGTCGACAACCCGAGATGGCAGGAAGGTGATCAGGTGCAAATCGAGGTGACGTTCGTCGGCAACGCGACGACGCTGATCCGGTGCGGCGACATCACGTTGCTCACCGACCCGAACTTCCTGCACCAGGGCCAGCACGCTTATCTGGGCTACGGGTTGGTGTCCAAACGACTCAAGGCGCCCGCACTGACGATCGACGAATTGCCGCCGCTCGACGGAATCGTGCTGTCGCACATGCACGGTGACCACTGGGACCGCGTCGCCCAGAAGAACCTCGACCACGATCTACCCATCATCACCACTCCGCATGCGAGAAAGCGTCTCCACAAGAGGGGCTTTCACCGAGCCCATGGTCTGCAGACGTGGCAGGAGCACAAGGTCCGGAAAGGCGACGTCGCCCTGACGATCACCGCGTTGCCCGGACGCCACGCGCCGACGCCGCTGAATCGTCTTCTGCCTCCGGTCATGGGCAGCATGCTCGACTTCGCCTCCGTCGACGGAACCCGCCGGCGCCGCCTCTACATCTCCGGGGACACTCTGCTGATCGACGAACTCGCAGAGATTCCCGTGCGCTTCGAGTCCATCGACGCCGGTGTCCTGCACCTCGGCGGCACCCGACTGCCGGCAGGCAATCGGCTGCCCTTCGGGCTGACCGTGACCATGGACGGCCGCCAGGGAACGGAGCTGACGGCACTGTTGGGGCTGCCCAAGGTGATTCCCGTCCACTTCGACGACTACGGGGTCTTCGCCTCCCCCCTGTCGGATTTCATGACGGCGATGGCCGACCGCGGTCTCGACGACCGCATCGTCGAAGTCGACCGCGGCCAGACCATCACCGTCTGAGACAACTCAGGCGCGCGGCCCCGCGGCGCCCGCGCGCCGGGATGTGGTGTCACGGGTCAACGCCACCCCGAGGCCGATCATCCCGATGGCCAGACCCAGGTGCAGCCAGTTGTCGGCGGTGTTGACCGGGACGAAATTGGCGCTGCTGTCATGGTCGATCACGAGCCCGTAGAGGAAGAGCACGAGATAGATCGCGCCGCCTCCGATGAGGTACAGGCGCGCGGCCGAGAACGTGCGCGCCATCAGGATGCCCGCGACCCCGAACAGCAGATGGACGATGTTGTGCAGCACCGACACCGCGAAGACCCCGAGGAGCATGGCGCCCGAGTGGTGACCGGCGAAGGTCAACTGGTCGTAGTTCGTGGTGATGCCCGGGATGAATCCGAGGACACCGACGAGCAGAAAGACTGCGCCGACGACGAGCGCGGCGGTCTGCACCGGCGTGCGTGCAGTCGCCGCTCCGGTCCTACCGCTGGTTCCTGGTATCGACATATCTCCTCTTTTCGTCGCGTCGTACTGGAACGGTCGTCCAGTCACGCGGCGAGCTACCCACTGTCGGGCTCACGAAACGCGCAGAGCGTCATCGAGGGACGAACGTCGGTACGCTGGCAACCATGAACGGCGTGCTTCTCCTGCTCCTGGTCCTGGTCGTGGCAGCGATCGGTTACGCCGTCTACGCCTCGTCGAAGGCGTCGGCGCGGCGCACGGAGTCGGCCCTCGCCGATGCGAAGGCCGACGCGCGCCGACTCATCGAGCGACTCGGTGGTCAGGTGTTCGCGCTGACGGGCACCGACGAGGCGTCCAAGCAGGCGCTGGCCGACGCTTCGGAGCGCTACACGGCCGCGTCGTCGCAGATCGAGCAGGCCGGCACGGTGCGTCAGGCCGAACTGGCCAAAGAGAGCGCCGTCGAAGGTCTCTATTACATCCGCGCGGCCCGCACCGCGATGGGACTGGACCCCGGGCCCGAATTGCAGGCCTTGTCCGGTCAACGCACCGCCGGCGCGGTCACCGAAGACCGCAAGGTCGAGTTCGAGGGCCGCCAGATCGAGGCCTCCCCGACGCCGTCGCAGCGCACCCCGAACTACTACCCCGGTGGACGCGTCGCGGGCCGCCCGGTGCCTGCAGGCTGGTACTCGGAGCCGTGGTGGAAGCCGGCGTTGGTCGCCGGGGCCTGGGGTGTGGGTTCGGCGCTGCTGTTCAGCAGCCTGTTCGCCGGCATGGCCGGTGTCGGCTACGACGCGCAGGCGTTCGAGAGCGGCTACGGCGACGGCTTCCAGGACGGGCTTGACCAGGGCCAGCTCGACGGAGGCGGAGATGCCGGCGGCTGGGATTCCGGCGACGGCGGCGGCTGGGACGACGGCGGCGGTGGCGATTTCGGTGACTTCGGTGGATTCGGCGACGCCGGTTTCGGCGGCTTCGATTTCTAGGGACTTCTAGGACCTCTGGAATGTAGAGGGCCGCGGCCGCGTCAACTCTGACAGTTGGGGCACCAGAACAGGTTGCGCGCCTCCATGACCGTCGTCCGCACTGGTGTGCCGCAGACACGGCACGGTTCGGTGGCGCGGCGATAGACGTAGGTGCGGGGCCGACCCGGCCGATAGGACGGTGCGCCGTGGTCGTGTTCGGGCTCGACCACCACGATCTTGCCGCGCCGCACCCCGACTTTCATCAGGGCCACGAGATCGTGCCACAGTTCGTCGAACTCATCGGCGGTGATCGTGGTGCCCGGCCGGAACGGATCGATGCGGTGGCGGAACAGCAGTTCGCTGCGGTAGACATTGCCGACACCGGCGAGCACCGTCTGGTCCATCAGCAGGGCACCGATCGGCCTGCGAGACTTGCTGATTCGGCGGAACGCCAACGACGCGTCGGCGTCGGGGCGCAGCGGATCGGGCCCCAGCTTGGCGACGACGTCGGCCACCTCGGGCTCCTCGATGACTTCGCAGACCGTCGGGCCGCGCAGGTCGGTGCCGTACTCGGCGCCCACCATCCGCATCCGCACCTGGCCGACCGGCAACGGTTGGGTCCCGTCCTCCGGTAACGGCCACTCGGTGAAGGATCCGTACAGACCCAGGTGCACATGCACGACGCGGCCACCGTCGTAGTGGTGGAACAGGTGCTTGCCCCAGGCGCTGGCACTCTTGAGCACCCGGCCGTTGACCGCCGCCGCACCGTCGCCGAACCGACCCTGGGGGCTGGACACGATCACCGGCGCGCGACCGAAGCGGCGCTGGTGCAGCCGGGCCAGCCGGTGCAGCGTGTGGCCCTCGGGCATGCCTAGGCGCCGGGCACCGCGGGCGCGACGTGCGTGGTCTCGTACTCGGCCAGGATGTCGATGCGACGTTGGTGACGCTCGGCTTCGGACCACTGCGCGGCCAGGAACGCGTCGACGATGGCCAGCGCCTCCTCGGTGGAGTGCATGCGGCCGCCGATGCCGATCAACTGGGCGTTGTTGTGTTCACGCGCCAGCGTCGCGGTCTCGGTGCTCCACGCCAGCGCGCACCGCGCGCCGGGGACCTTGTTGGCCGCGATCTGCTCGCCGTTCCCCGAGCCGCCGAGCACGATGCCCACGCTGCCGGGATCGGCGACGGTCCTCTCGGCGGCGGCGATGCAGAACGCCGGATAGTCGTCGTCGGCGTCGTAGTCGAACGCACCGCAGTCGACGGGCTCGTTTCCGGTGGCCTTCAGATGCTCGATGATGGCCTGCTTGAGCTCGTATCCGGCGTGGTCGGCTCCCAGGTAGACGCGCATGGCGACACCCTACCCACCCGTGGTGCACGCCCGAGGAGGCGTCCGGCTACTGCGGTACCGAACCCGTCAGTCGAACTGCGGGCGTTCGGTCCTGGTGCGCTTGAGTTCCCAGAAGTGCGGATACGACGCGAAGGTCACCGAGGCGTCCCACAGCTTGCCGGCTTCTTCACCGCGCGGAATCCGCGAGAGCACCGGCCCGAAGAACGCGACTCCGTTGACGTGGATGGTGGGCGTACCCACGTCCTCGCCGACGGGATCCATGCCTTCGTGGTGGCTCTTGCGCAGCGCGTCGTCGTAGGTGTCGGTGGTGGCGGCGTCGGCCAGCTCGGCGGGCAGGCCGACCTCCTCGAGCGACTCTGCGATGACGCGCGTGAAGTCCGGCTCGGAGCTCCCGTAGCCCTGGTTGTGGATCCGGGTGCCCATCGCCGTGTACAGCGATCCGAGCACCTGCGGGCCGTGAGCCTGTTCGGCGGCGATCGCGACCCGCACCGGCGCCCACGCCGCCTTCATCTTCTCCTTGTAGTCCTCGGGCAGGTCGCGTCCTTCGTTGAGCACCGCGAGGCTCATCACGTGGAAGTTGACCTCGATGTCGCGCACCTTCTCGGCTTCGAGGATCCACCGCGAGGTGATCCACGCCCACGGACACAGCGGGTCGAACCAGAAGTCGGCGCGGGATTTCTCAGCCATGCGGGTCCTTTCTGCGAAACACATCGAAACGGGTCTGTGCGGCACAACTCACGGGGCATAACTCACGGGGCCCGTCGTGTCTTCCCGTCAGAGGCTAGTGTTTACGGGCGTGGCACTTCCTAATCTGACGCGCGAACAGGCCGCCGAACGGGCCGCTCTGGTGACCGTCGACCGGTACCGGATCGAACTGGACCTCACCGACGGCGACGGCAAGCCCGGCGAGCGGACGTTCCGCTCGACGACGACCATCGAATTCGACGCGCTCGCCGGTGCCGACACCTACCTCGACCTGGCCGCCGCGACGATCCACCGCGCCACGCTCAACGGCGTTGACATCGACGTTTCCGGTTACGACGAGGCCACCGGCATCCCGTTGACCGGGCTGTCGAAGCGCAACGTGGTGGTCGTCGACGCCGACTGCCTGTACTCCAACACCGGCGAGGGTCTGCACCGCTTCGTCGACCCGGTCGACGACGAGGTGTACCTGTACTCACAGTTCGAAACCGCCGACGCCAAGCGGATGTTCGCGTGTTTCGATCAGCCTGATCTCAAAGCCACTTTCGAGGTGCAGGTGCTCGCCCCGGCGCACTGGGAGGTGGTGTCCAACGGTGCGACCACCGCGGTCACCGACGACGGCCCGGCCAAGCGGCACACCTTCGCCGTCACCCCGCGGATGAGCACCTACCTGGTGGCGCTGATCGCCGGGCCGTACGCGCGGTGGGACGACGTCTACACCGACGAACACGGCGAGATCCCGCTGGGCATCTTCTGCCGCACGTCGCTGGCCGAACACATGGATGCCGAGCGGCTGTTCACCGAGACCAAACAGGGATTCGGGTTCTACCACAACAACTTCGGCATCCCGTACGCGTTCGGCAAATACGACCAGCTGTTCGTGCCGGAGTTCAACGCCGGCGCGATGGAGAACGCGGGCGCGGTGACCTTCCTCGAGGACTATGTGTTCCGCAGCAAGGTCACCCGCGCGTCCTACGAGCGCCGCGCCGAGACCGTGCTGCACGAGATGGCGCACATGTGGTTCGGCGACCTGGTCACCATGCAGTGGTGGGATGACCTGTGGCTCAACGAATCCTTCGCGACGTTCGCATCGGTGCTGTGCCAGGCCGAGGCCACCGAGTACGACCAGGCGTGGACGACGTTCGCCAACGTCGAGAAGTCCTGGGCCTACCGTCAGGACCAGTTGCCGTCGACGCATCCGGTGGCCGCCGACATCCCCGATCTGCACGCGGTGGAGGTCAACTTCGACGGCATCACCTACGCCAAGGGCGCCAGTGTGCTCAAGCAGTTGGTGTCCTATGTCGGCCTGGAGCCGTTCCTGGCCGGGCTGCGGGATTACTTCCGCGACCACGCATTCGGCAACGCCACGTTCGGCGACCTGCTCGGGGCACTGGAGAAGTCGTCGGGCCGCGACCTGTCCGGGTGGGGGCGGCAGTGGCTCAAGACCACCGGCTTGAACACCCTGCGACCCGAGTTCGACGTCGACGAGCAGGGCCGCTTCACCCGCTTCACCATCGAGCAGGGCGGCGCCAAGCCGGGCGACGGAGAGACCCGCGTGCACCGGCTGGCGGTGGGCGTCTACGACCAGGACGAGTCCGGGAAGCTGGTGCGCGTACACCGCGAGGAACTCGACGTCGAAGGACCCAGCACCGATGTGCCGGGGCTGCAGGGCGTTCCGCGCGGCAAGCTGGTCCTGGTCAACGACGACGACCTGACGTACTGCTCGCTGCGCCTGGATCCCGAGTCGCTGCAGACGGTGTTGACGCGCATCGCCGACATCGCCGAACCGCTCCCCCGCACCTTGGCGTGGTCCGCGGCGTGGGAGATGACCCGCGACGCCGAGCTGCGCGCCCGCGACTTCGTCGCGCTGGTCACTTCCGGCATCCACGCCGAGTCCGAAGTCGGTGTCGCACAACGGCTGCTGCTGCAAGCGCAGACCGCTCTGGGCTCCTACGCCGACCCGGAGTGGGCGCGGACGCAGGGTTGGCCCGCCTTCGCCGACCGGTTACTCGAACTGGCCCGCGCCGCCGAGCCCGGTTCGGACCACCAGTTGGCGTTTGTCAATTCGCTGTGCACCTCGGTGCTCGCCCGACAGCACACCGAGGTGCTCTCGGCCCTCCTCGATTCCGATCCGGCCGAAAGCGGCTTGGCCGGCCTGACCGTCGACACCGACCTGCGGTGGCGCATCGTCACCGCGCTCGCCCGGGAAGGCGTCATCGACGCCGACGGTGCCGCGACGCCGACGATCGACACCGAAGCCGACCGGGACCGCACCGCCGCCGGCCGGCGCCAGGCCGCAGCAGCTGCCGCGGCCCGACCGCAGGCCGCGGTCAAGGACGCGGCGTGGGAGCAGGTCGTCGAGGACGACACCCTGGCCAACATCACCGCCCGCGCCATCATCGGCGGGTTCGTGCAACCGGGCCAGGGCGAGCTGCTGGCGCCGTTCCGCGACCGCTACTTCGGCGCCATCTCCGGCGTGTGGCAGCGCAGGTCCAGTGAGGTCGCGCAGACCGTCGTGATCGGCCTCTACCCGTCGTGGGACATCAGCGAGGACGGATTGGCCGCTGCCGATCGCTTCCTGTCGGACCCGGAGGTGCCGCCCGCGCTGCGCCGGCTGGTACTCGAAGGACGCGCCGGGGTGGAGCGGTCGCTGCGGGCCCGGGGCTTCGACGCCGGCTAGTTGTTCCGCGAGAGCGCGCGTCTGCCGGCGACACGCCGCTCCGGCGCCGGCGTCAGCGCGCGCTCGTCACGGTCCCTTACGCTCACGCGGTGGTGGTCAGCAACAGTCGTCGGGCACGCGCCGCACGTCGGCGCAAGCGCCGCGTCGCGGCCGTCGTCAACGACCTCACCGACGACCAGTGGTCGAGAATCAAAACCGCCTGGGACGGGTGCGCCTATTGCGGCACCACGGCGGGGGTGATGCAGCGCGACTGCGTCATCGCCATCTCTCGCGGTGGGCGGTACACGGTGGACAACGTGGTGCCGGCCTGCGGCTCCTGCAACGCGAGCAAGTGCAACGACGAAGTCACCGGCTGGCTGCGCCGCAAGCGTCTCGACGAACGACGGTTCCTGGAGCGCTACGTCCGTATCAGGGCCGAACTCATGACCGCAGACGACGAAGGTGCAGTCCCGGTAGCGCCGCCGTCGGGCCCACTACCGTGACTGCACCTTCGCGAAAACTCAGCGCGGAGCGACGCCTGCCGACAGCACCCGCACGCCGCTGATCAGACCGTCGATCAGGTTGCCCTCCTTGAAGGACGCCGCGGCGGCCGACACGCCCAGCGGAGCGGCCTCTTCGATGCCGCGGCCCTTGACCTCCGAGCCGTAGACGACCTCGATGGCACGCTGGTTCGGCGACACCGCGAGCAGCACGGCGTTCTCCGGCGTGGGCACGCGCGCGAGGATCTCGCGTGCGGTGGCGGCGGTGTCGGCGCCCAGGTCGCCGATGTACACCGCGAACCGGGCCCTGGCCGCGCGCGAACCGAACTTCAGCGCGTTGTCGAGCATCACCAGATCCTTGGTCGGGAACGGGTAGTGCACCGACAGCTCACCCGGTTCGGTGACCGCGGAGATCCGGCCGCTGGTGGTGACCACGGCGCCGTAGGGCAGATCACGCTCCCGCACCTGGGCCGCTGTTGCGGCCGTCGCTACCTCACCACTTGCCACTTGCGCCACCTCCGATGGTCAGATGCGAACCGTGTCCGCCGTGCCCGTGCGCGCGCGGCTCCTCGGCCGCCCACAGGATCGGGTCGTGCGTCCACCGCTCCGACATGTCGTACGTTGCCGGGTGCGGATCCTTCTCGCGCCAGATGAACAGCGCCAGCACACCGGCCAGGGCCAACGGGACCAGCACGAAGCTGGCGTTGATCAGGGCATCGTTCACGAGCAAACCGTATCTCACGGCCCGTTCAGGCCGCGCCCTCACCCAGATATCGCGCCCACGCGGGGTCGAGTTCCTTGATCGTCGACAGCAGCCGCCAGTGCTGGCCCTTCGGCGGCATCGGTGCCGCGCGCAGCGTCCAGCCCAGCTCACTGAGCAATTTGTCGGCTTTGCGGTGGTTGCAGGCCGAGCACGCGGCCACGCAGTTCTCCCACGAGTGGCCGCCCCCGCGGCTGCGCGGGACGACGTGGTCGACGGTGTCGGCCTTGGACCCGCAGTACGCGCACCGGAACCGGTCCCGGTGCATCAGGGCGGCCCTGGTCATCGGAACCCGGGCCCGGTACGGCACCCGGACATAGGTACGCAGCCGGATGACCGACGGGACCACGATGGTGCGGCTGGCCGAGTGGATCACCGGACCTGTCGGGTCGTCATGCACCACGTCGGCTTTACCGCACATGAGCATGACCACGGCGCGACGCATCGGCAGCGCGGTGAGCGGTTCGTAGGTCGAGTTGAGCAGCAGCACGCGCCGACGCCCCCAGACGGAGGGCTCGTGGGTGGGTGCGGTCAGCAATTCGGGAGCAGGGCTGACGCTGTGGAGCGCGCGCGCCGCGGTACCCGCTGTCGGCCTGGATGAGCCCGCCGCGACCCGGTGGTGCCGGTGGCCGCGACCGTTTTTGCGCTGCGCCATACGTCCTCCGCCCGACAGTCCACCACGGATGTCCTGGCTTCGCACGACATTTCTCATCATGTGCGCTGGTCAGTCCGGTGAACTTTTCGTGACCACGTCTTGTCCGGGGGCGATGGCACGCACGTGACGCCGTTGCGGACATGACCCACAATGGTGGCAATGGATGCAGTCGAAACACAGCGATCGTTCTATGAGGCCGTCGGCGGCCATGAGACATTCCGCACCATCGTCGCGCGGTTCTACCAGCTGGTACGGGAAGACGAGATCTTGCGTCCCCTCTATCCGGACGACGATCTCGACGGCGCCGAGGAACGTCTGCGGATGTTCCTCGAGCAGTACTGGGGCGGCCCGCGCACGTACTCCGATCAGCGCGGCCACCCGCGGTTGCGGATGCGTCACGCGCCCTACCGGATCGGTTTCCTCGAACGTGACGCATGGCTGCGCAACATGCACATCGCGGTCGCCGAGATCGATGCCGCCACGCTCGACGACGCTCATCGCCGCGAGTTGATCGCCTACCTGGAGATGGCGGCCGAATCGATGGTCAACTCACCGTTCTGACCGGTCAGCGCAGCACCAGCGCCGGGTCGCCGCGCCGGCGGTAGACGGTGCCGAACCGGGCGTCGACGCGTAACCACGTCGGGGTCACGCGGACCCGTACGACTTCCCGGTCGCGGCCGACCGGGACGAATCCCATGCCGGTCAGCGCGAGCACACAGCGCATCGGGACACCGACGGTGTCGGCAGCCGAACTGACGTGCACCACGTCCTGGTCGAGCAGTGACGTGGGGGGTCCGTGCGGGCCGGCGTGCTCACGGGCCAGCTGGGTGCCGCGCTGGGCGAGTTCGTGCACCACGTCAGCGGGGATGTCGTCGAGGTGGACGAATCCGGAATCGGGCGGCAACGCGCCCCGCCACGCCGAGTCCATCGAGAAGCCGGGGTCGACGTAGCCGTCGGGGGTCATGGCCGCCATCCCGGCCGAGAGGGCGTCGGCACCGACGCACAGATCCGCCGGGCGGACCCGGCCCGCCAGGACGCGGCTCGCCAGCACGTCGAAACCCGTTGCCACCCAAGCCACCAGCACGTCCTCGCCGCGCTGGCGCAACCGGATCACCGCGGCGTCGTCGAGCCGCCGGGCCCGATCGGTGAACGTGGCCAGGTCCTCGCGCTGCGCCTGGGGCGACTGCGGCCCCAACCACAGGCCGCGCTCGCCACCGGTCATCGGGACCAGCGTTGCAGGTATTCCCGCTGACGGTCCGAAAGCCGCTGCAGCCGTTGCTCTTCGATGTGCACCGCAGCCAGCTGGGTGTCGGCGATGACCGCCGGCCGGGAATCCGGAGCCGCCCCGACCGAGCGGACCTCGTAGCCGATGGTGAAGTCGACGGCGCGCACCCGTTTGGCCCACATCGTCACCTGCAGGGGCGAGTCCACCAGCCGGAGTTGCGCCTTGTAGGCGATGTTCACCTCGGCGATCAGCAACCCGATCGTGGTGATCTCGTCGCCGAAAGGTTCACGCAGGAACGGGATCCTGGCCTCTTCGAGGATGGTGACCATCGTCGCGTGGTTGATGTGCTGGTACATGTCGATGTCAGACCACCGCACATGTACCGGCGCTGTGAAACCCTGCTGATCGGTCACCCACTCGTTCCTGTTCCACTAGTCCTGGTCATGCTTCGGATCTGGCGCGCGGCCACGGACAGCGTCGCCAGGTCGTGCTCACCGCCTTCGTACAGCTGGGTCAACGTGCGGCGCGCGCGGGTGATGCGGGAGTTGTTCGTCATCTCCCATTCGGCGATCTTCTCCTCGCCGCTCTCCTCGGGTTCGCCCACCCCGAGCACGTCGAAGGACAACGCGCGCAACGACCCGTAGATGTCGTCACGAATCGCCAACCGCGCCAACGAATGCCACCGGTCGTCACGGGACAGCCGCGACACCGCGGTCAGCAACCCGTCGGTGCCCAGGTGATCCATCAACGCGAAGTAGGTGTCGGCGACTTCAGCGGGATCGCGCTCGAGGATGTCGGCGATGTCGATCACGTCGAGCAGGCTGAACTGGTAAAGACCGCTGGCCACGGTGTAGGCCAGGTCCTCGGGCACACCTTCGGAGCCGAACTCCTCGGCCTCCTTGGTGACGATGGCCTTGTCGTCGCCGCGCAGCCACTGCGGCATCTGCGGCGTGAGCCCGGCGACCTTCTCGGCGAAGCGGTTGATCTCCGCGCCGACGGCCAACGGCTGCGGGCGGTAGTTCAGCAGCCAGCGCGCCGACCGGTCGATGAGCCGCCGCAGGTCCAGCGTCATCCGGTCGGTCACCGCGACCGACACGCCCTCGGCGGCGGTGGCGCGGATCTGCCGCCACACCCGCCCGATCCCGAAGATCGCGTCCGCGGCGACGAAGCTGCGGACCCCGTCGACGGACGTCACGCCGACGTCTTCGGTGACCCGGTAGACGTAGGTGATGCCGGCGGTGTCGACGACGTCGTTGACCAGCATCGTGGCCACCATCTCCCGACGCAGCTGGTGGGTCCGGATGTCGGCGGCGAACTGGTCGCGCAGCCGCTCGGGGAAGTAGCTGGGCAGCCGCGAGATGAACACTTCCTGGTCGGGCAGGTCACTGGCCAGCAGGTCGTCTTTGAGGGCGAGCTTCACGTGCGCCATCAACGTCGCCAACTCCGGTGAGGTGAGCCCCAGCCCGGCCTCGGTGCGACGTTTGATCTCCTTCTCCGACGGCAACGCTTCGAGGTCACGGTTGAGGCCCCGCTCGGCTTCCAGTTCGCGGATCATCCGCGCGTGCACCGACAGCATGCTCGCGGCGTTGGCCCGGCTGGTCCCCATCAGGTCGTTCTGACTCTCGTTGTCGGCCAACACGAGTCGGCCGACCTCGTCGGTCATCGACAGCAACAGATCGGTGCGCTCGTCGGCGTCGACCTTGCCGGAGGTGACCAGCGAGTCGATCAGGATCTTGATGTTGACCTCGTGGTCGGAACAGTCCACTCCGGCGGAGTTGTCCAGCGCGTCGGTGTTGATGCGACCACCGCACAGGTCGAACTCGATCCGGCCCAACGAGGTCACCCCCAGGTTGCCGCCCTCCCCGACCACCTTGGCGCGCAACTGGTTTCCGTTGACGCGCACCGCGTCGTTGGCCCGGTCGCCGACGTCGGATTCGGTTTCGGCCTTGATGTAGGTGCCGATGCCGCCGTTGAACAACAGGTCCGCCGGGGCTTTGAGAATCGATCTGATCAGCGCCGGGGGTGTCAGCTCTGCGGTGTCGCTGTCGATGCCCAGCGCCTCGCGCGCCTCGGGGCTGATCGTGATGGACTTCTGGTCGCGGCGGTACACGCCGCCTCCGGCGCTGATCAGTGACGGATCGTAGTCCTCCCAGCTGGAGCGCGGAAGGTCGAAGAGACGCTTGCGCTCCGCCCACGACGACGCCGCGTCCGGGTCGGGGTCGATGAAGATGTGGCGGTGGTCGAACGCGGCCAGCAGCCGGATGTGGCGCGACAGCAGCATGCCGTTGCCGAACACGTCGCCGCTCATGTCGCCGACGCCGACGACGGTGAAGTCCTCCGACTGGGTGTCGACGCCCATCTCGCGGAAGTGGCGCTTGACCGACTCCCAGGCGCCGCGGGCGGTGATGCCCATCGCCTTGTGGTCGTAGCCGACCGAGCCGCCGGAGGCGAACGCGTCACCGAGCCAGAAGTCGTAGGACTTGGCGACCTCGTTGGCGATGTCGGAGAAGGTCGCCGTGCCTTTGTCGGCGGCCACCACCAGGTACGCGTCGTCGCCATCACGGCGCACGACGTCGTCGGGCGCCACGATGGCTCCCGAGGCCTTGTCGACGTTGTCGGTGATGTCGAGCAAGCCCGCGATGAACAGTCGGTAGCAGGCCACGCCTTCGTCGCGGGTGGCGTCGCGGTCGGCGGCCGCGTCCCCGGTCGGGGTCGGGGGCCGCTTGACGACGAACCCGCCTTTCGCGCCGACCGGCACGATCACCGCGTTCTTGACCGCCTGAGCTTTGACCAGTCCCAGGATCTCGGTGCGGAAGTCCTCGCGGCGGTCGGACCACCGCAGCCCGCCGCGGGCGACGAAGCCGAACCGCAGATGCACACCCTCGACGCGCGGCGAGTACACGAAGATCTCGAATTTCGGCCGCGGCAAGGGCAATTCGTCGATCAACTCAGGGTTGAGCTTGAACGACAACACGTTCTGGGCCCGCGCCGAATCAGGATCGGTGATGAAGAAGTTGGTCCGCAGGGTGGCCTGCATCATCGAGGCGAACGCTCGCAGCACGCGGTCGGCGTCGAGGCTGACCAGCGCATCGATGTCGGCGGACACCGCGGCGGCGGCGGATTGCGCGTCGCGGCGGTTGGCCTCGCTGCGGTCCTGGTCGGCCGGCGCGAACAGCGCCTCGAACAGCTCGATGAGCGACCGCGCCGTGCCGGCGTTGTCGTTGATGACGGTGGCGATGTGTGTCTGGCTGTAGGAGAACCCGGCTTGCTTGAGGTATTTGGCGTAAGCGCGCAGCACTGCGACCTGCTGCCAGTGCAGACCCGCGCGCAGCACCAACTCGTTGAAGCGGTCGATCTCGGCGTGTCCGTGCCAGATCGCGGTGACCGCGTCGGCGAACCGCTGCGCCGTTTCCTGCCGCTGCGGACCCGCCGCGATCTCGGGAATGCCGTGGTGCGGAGAGATGCGGAACTGGTAGATCCAGATATCGAGCCCATCGGGACGGGTCACGGTGAACGGGCGCTCCTCGAGCACCACGACGCCCATCGACTGCAGCATCGGCAGCAGTTGACTCAACGACGCCGAGCGCCCGCCGAGGTACCACACGAGGTGACTGACACCGTCGTCCTCGCTGTCGGTCAGCACCAGTTTGACCGAATCGTCTTCCAGCGCCTCGATGATCGCGATGTCGTCCAGCGCGCGGGCCGGATCGAACGCCTGCTTGTACACCTCCGGGAACGCGTTCGCGTAATGTTCGGCGACCCCTTGGGCGACGGTGCCGTCCTGTACCGCACCCAGCAGCCGATCGGCCCACGTACGGGCGGCTTCGGTGAGCATGCCTTGGATGCGGACCTGGTTGGTGTCCGACATGTCGATGTCGCCGGGACGCGACCCCTCGGGCAGCCGGACCGTGAAATGCACGACCGCCCAGGGCGATTCACTGACCCGGGCGGAGTAGTCGATGCTCTCGCCGCCGAGCTCGCGGACCAGGATGTCCTGCATCTGCAGCCGCACGGCGGTGGTGTAGCGGTCACGCGGCAGGTACACCAGACATGACACGAAGTAGCCGAGCAGATCGGCACGCATGAACAGCAGAGTCCGACGCCGCGAGCCCAGGTCGATCACGGCCATGGCCATCTCGAGCAGGGACCTCGCGCTGAGCGCGAAGAACTCCGACCGCGGGATGGTCTGCATGACGTCGAGCAGCAGTTGTCCGGGGTGCCCGGGTTCGCGGTGGGCCATGGCCAGCGCGTCGTTGACGCGACGCGAAACCAAGGGGATCTCGAGCACATTCGCGTTCATCGCGGCGATGGTGAACAGCCCGACGAAACGGTGTTCGACCGCGACGGCGTCGTCGCCGGCGCGCTGTTCGCGCACGACGACGATCTGCGGGTAGGCGCCGTAGCGCAGAAAGCTCGGGATGGTGGCCTGAGCCAAGGCCAGCAGTTCGTCCTTGTGGGTCAACTGCGGCAGCACGTCTTTACGCATGCGCAGCACCCCCAGCCGGCTGGCGGGGTCGACCGATGCGTCACCGTTGTGGACGTCGCAGCGCTGGTAGCCCAGCAGCACGAAATGTCCGTCGACGAGCCAGCGCAGCAGCGCGGCGACGTCCTTGCGGTCCGGGCTGGGGAACCGGCTGCCGTTGTCGCTGTCGAGTTCGGCGGCCAGGCTGCGCAGCGCCGCGCTCATCTCGGTCGCATCGTGCGCCACCTGGCGGGCGTCGGTGAGCACCCGGGGCAGCAGCCGCTCGGCCTCGGCCAGCGCCCGCCGATCCACCGATCCGGCCAGTTCGACGTGCACCCACGCCTCGTCGACGCCGTCGCCGAGAGCGTCCTGCGACGCCGGCACCGCGTCGATGAGCGCACCATCGGTGTCGCGGCGGACGCGGAACACCGGGTTCATGGTCGCGGTGTAGGCGACACCGATGCGGTGCAGCAGCACCGTCACCGAGTCCATCAGCATGGCGGCGTTGTCGGTGATGATCTGCAGGGCCGGACCGAAGTCCCGCTCGTCGTCGCCCCCGTAGAGATGCACGAGGGTTTCGCCACGCGCGCGGCGCTGTCCGAGGCGGCACTGGGCTGCCACCAGCGCCGGGGCCGCCGGCTCGGCGGCCGTGGCGCGGCGTGCGGATCCGGTGACCGAGGCGTCGGCACCGGGAGCACCGCCGCGCGGTCCCCGGTAGGTGTCGAGGTAGGCCGGTAGCAATCGTTCGACCAGGTTCGGGTCGGCTTCGAGTGCCGACGTTTGGTCAGCGGTTCCGGACTTCAACGACATGCGCCGCTCCTGACTCTGCACGTGCGCACCTGACGTCGTTGTCTGCTACAGCGCCAAAGCGGTTCGCCGTTAGCCCGTGCGCACGACGAGCCTATCCCCGGGTGAGCTTGCGGTGGGTCACCCGGTGCGGACGCGCGGCTTCCGCACCCATGCGCTCGACCTTGTTCTCCTCGTACGCAGCGAAGTTGCCTTCGAACCAGAACCATTTGGCTTCGTTGTCGGAGTCACCTTCCCAGGCGAGGATGTGCGTGCAGGTGCGGTCCAGGAACCAACGGTCGTGGCTGATGACCACCGCGCAACCCGGGAAATTCTCCAGCGCGTTCTCCAGCGAGCTCAACGTCTCGACGTCCAGGTCGTTGGTCGGTTCGTCGAGCAGGATGAGGTTGCCGCCCTCTTTGAGCGTCAATGCCAGGTTGAGCCGGTTGCGCTCACCGCCGGACAGCACGCCTGCGGGCTTCTGCTGGTCGGGGCCCTTGAACCCGAACGCCGACACGTAGGCACGCGACGGGATCTCGTTCTGCCCGACCTCGATGTAGTCGAGGCCGTCGGAGACCACTTCCCACACCGTCTTCTTGGGGTCGATGCCGGCGCGGCTCTGGTCGACGTAGCTGAGCTTGACCGTCTCGCCGACCTTGACCGTGCCGCTGTCGGGCTGTTCGAGCCCGACGATGGTCTTGAACAGCGTGGTCTTGCCGACGCCGTTGGGGCCGATGACGCCGACGATGCCGTTGCGCGGCAACGTGAACGACAGGTCCTTGATCAGTTGCCGTCCGTCGAAGCCCTTGTCGAGGTGCTCGACCTCGACCACGACGCTGCCCAGCCGGGGGCCGGTCGGGATCTGGATTTCCTCGAAGTCGAGCTTGCGTGTCTTCTCGGCTTCGGCGGCCATCTCTTCGTAGCGCTGCAGACGGGCCTTGTTCTTGGCCTGACGTGCCTTGGCGCCCGACCGCACCCAGTCCAGTTCGTCTTTGAGGCGCTTCTGCAGTTTCGCGTCCTTGCGGCCCTGCACGGCGATGCGCTCGGCCTTCTTCTCCAGATAGGTCGAGTAGTTGCCCTCGTACGGATAGGCGCGGCCGCGGTCGAGCTCGAGGATCCACTCGGCGACGTTGTCGAGGAAGTAGCGGTCGTGGGTGACGGCCAGGATGGCGCCCTTGTACTCGGCGAGGTGCTGCTCGAGCCACAGCACGCTCTCGGCGTCGAGGTGGTTGGTGGGCTCGTCGAGCAGCAGCAGGTCCGGCTTGGACAGCAGCAGCTTGCACAGCGCCACGCGGCGTCGCTCACCACCGGAGAGGTGGGTGACCGGCTCGTCCGGCGGCGGGCACCGCAGCGCGTCCATCGCCTGTTCGAGCTGGGAGTCGATGTCCCAGGCGTCTTCGGCGTCGAGCTCCTCCTGGAGCTTGCCCATCTCTTCCATCAGCTCGTCGGAGTAGTCGGTCGCCATCAGCTCGGCGACCTCGTTGTACCGGTTGAGCTTGGCCTTGACGGCCACACCTTCCTCGACGTTCTCGCGGACGGTTTTGGTCTCGTCGAGCTCGGGCTCCTGCATCAGGATGCCGACGGTGGCGCCGGGTTGCAGGAACGCGTCGCCGTTGTTGGGCTGGTCCAGTCCGGCCATGATCCGCAAGACGCTCGACTTGCCGGCCCCGTTGGGACCGACGACGCCGATCTTCGCGCCCGGAAGGAAGTTCAGCGTGACGTCGTCGAGGATGACCTTGTCGCCGTGCGCCTTGCGGACCTTCCGCATCGTGTAGATGAATTCGGCCATTGCCTCGGATGTCGCCTTTCTCGATCCCGCTCATGCAACCGCGGGATCATCTCGGACTCTTGTGCGATCGTCGGGCCCCATCCTAGGCGTGGCCGGCGCTGTGCCGAAGCGGCGGTGCGTGCGCCTACGCGCTGCGCGCCAGCTCGCCCCCGACCTGGTCCGATCCGTCGTCGACGTCCTCGTCCGACACGGTCCCGTCGACGCCGTCGGACGACGAACCGTTCGCAGCCATGGCGGCGGTGTCGTCCTCGGCGGGTTCGGGGTGCCTGCGCCGGTCGATGCTCGCGATGCACCGTGCCAGATCCGGTCCCACCGAGGTGGCCCGAATCTCCAACGAGGACCGCCTGTTGCCGTCGCGGTCCTCGTATTCGTTCGTGTACAGGTATCCAACAACGATGACCGCGTCACCCTTCCCGAGCGCGGCGCCGGCGCCGGTCACCAGCCGGCCCCAGCAGTTGACGGTCGCGTACAGCGTGTTGCCGGGCTCCCAGCTGCCGTCGGCGGCGCGGCGTCGCGAGTTGCTGGCAACGCGGAACTTGAACAACTGCTGTTCGCCGACCCAGCGGCGATCCGGCGTGGTGATGATGGTGCCGACGACGGTGATGGGCGTCTCGAACATGGCGGGTCCTTCCGATCTCTTTGGCAGCGGATCCGGCACGGCGCCCGACCCGTCTATTGACACCTGCCATTGACCCGCACCGCACCGACAGCGGTGGTCACCTCCGCGGTCGCACACGGCGGACCTGTGGATGGCCGCGGCTCTGGGGACAACCGAGCGTGCGGTCAGTGCCCGGCGCGGTCGCGCCGGGCCAGCTCGGCCAGCATGTTGTTGTAGGCCGCCAGGTCGGCGTCCTCGTCGCGGTCGGCGGCACGATCGAGGCGTTTCGCGGTGCGCTGGTCGCTGCGCCGCCACTGCACGAACAACGCGATCAGCACGATCATCAGCGGAGCTTCACCCGCGGCCCAGGCGATGCCGCCGCCCAGCCGCTGATCAGCCAGCAGGTCGGTGTGCCAGGGCAGCTGCAGCGACCGGTAGAACCGCTCCCCCAACACCGTCTGGGTGCCCATCAGCACCACCCCGAAGAACGCGTGGAACGGCAGCGAGGCGAACACCACGGCCAACTTCGCGATCGGCGGCAGCGGACGCGGCGTCGGGTCCACCCCGATCACGACCCAATAGAACAGGTAGCCGCTGAGCAGGAAGTGCACGTTCATCGCGACGTGGGCGGCGTGGCTCCCACCGGTGGCGTCGTAGAGCCCGCTGAAGTACAGGCCGTAGAAGCCGACGATGAACAGCGCCGTCGCGACGAACGGATTCGTCAGGACCTTCGAGAATCGGGAGTGCAGCGCGGCGAGCAGCCATTCCCGCGGACCCGGCGGGTCGTTGCGACCCGCCGCGGGCAGCGCTCGCAACGCCAATGTCACCGGCGCTCCGAGAACCAGCAGGACCGGTGCGAGCATCGACAGCAGCATGTGCGCCACCATGTGCATGCTGAACATCGCCGGCATGTAGCGCCCGATGCCCGACGACGTCGCGATCAGCAGGACCAGGCAGCCCAGCAGCCACGCGGCCGTCCGGCCCATCGGCCAGGAGTCGCCACGCCGACGCAGCCGGCGCACCCCGGCGAGATAGACGAGGGCTGCGACGATGGCCGCGGTCCCGAGCAGCACGTCGAAGCGCCAGTCGGTCACCATGCGCCCCCACGTCGGTGGGCCGGCCAGGTCATAACCGATCTCGACAGCGGGGATCGACAGGTTGAAGTCGGTCGGCGCGGGCGGCGGGGTCCGGCCCAGGGCCACTGCGACACCGAAGGTCAGCGCGAAGAGCACCGCTTCGACGATGGCCAGCCGAAGCAGCGGTCCCCGGGCCTGCGGGTCGCGTTGCACCGCGGCGACCCCGGTGCGGCGCTGGCGCCAGCCCAGGTAGCCCAGCACGGCCAGCGCGGCGACCTTCGCCAGCACCAGTGCGCCGTACCGCGTCGTGAACAGGTCGGCGGGCTCGATCCGAACCAGCGCGTTGATCACACCGCTGAACGCCATCGCCACGAAGCACCACAACGCCACCGCCGAGAAGCGGCGCGCGGCCACGTCGGCGTGCTCGCCGCCCCGCCAGGCATGGGCGAGCAGCGCCAGCAGCCCGCCGGCCCACAGTGCGCCGGCGATCATGTGGATGAGCAGGCTGTTGGTCGCGACGTCGTGAGAGCCGCCGGCTGCCGAGTGCCCGGTCAGCACCAGCGGCAGCAGCGTCACCAGTGACGCGGCGAACAGAATTGGCGTCCAGGACCACCGCAGGACGGGCACGGCGACGACGCAGACGATCGCGGCGAACAATGCCGTCCACCGCCACGCATCGGCGACCTCGATCAGGTCGGCCACCGCCCAGATGTCGGCGGGACTGAGCCGCGCCGACAGCGGTTGACCACTGACGTCGGACACCGTGAGCGCCACCATCAGCACCGCGCACACCGCCCACAGACCCGACGCGACGGTGGCGGTGCGCAGCGCCCGGTACCCGGAGGCGTCGAGCACCCCGTTGGTCTGCGGCGGTACCAGGAACGCAGCGAACAGGAACGAGCCGACGGCTGTGACGGCGGCGATCTCGCCGGCGGCCCGCACGAACGGCAGGCCATAGGTGGTGATGGGGCCGGGGTCGGGCAGTCCGGTCGCGGTCAGCGCGTCGGCGAGCGACAGCGCCGACAGCGCCGCGGCGGTGACGCCGGCGAGCACCGCGACCCCGTAGAGCAGCGTCCACAGCGGGGCTTTGACACCACGCGCTCGCCCCGGCCGGCTGGTCACCTGCCCAGGAGAAGTCATGCTTCCCAGCGTATGGCCTCGGCGGGGGCGTTTTCTCAGACCACCTGGTGGCGCTCCTCACGGCGGCGGCGCTCACGAGCGAAGAACTGCTTGCGCGCGTAGCGGTCGACGGTGTCCATGTCGGTCAGGATCCCGCGCAACTCGCGGCGGAACGCCCTGCGGCGCTCGGCCAGGTCGGCGGCGGGCGCCAGAAGGTCCTGGTCGGCGGCCACCTGCCGGGCGGTCGCGAACAGCAGCGCCGACACCGCCTCGGCGCTCTGGACCAGGCCCTGCGCGATGTACTGCTGCCCCAACCCGAGGGCCTTGGCGGTCAGATCCTTCTCCGAGATGTCGACGTCGGCGTCGATGAGCGCGTCGGCGACGATCTGGTAGGCCTCGAAGAACGGCCGGATGAGTGGCCCGGCGATCGCGGGCCGTTTGGCCCGCAACAGCGCGTCGATGCGTTCACCGCCGGCGGCGACGTCGCTCTCCCAGTGTTCGTAGGCGTCCATCTCGGCGGCGACGTGCTCGCGATACGCGGCGGAGTCGGCGAAGTAGAACTCGAACTTCAACAGATCACGCAGCCGCATTACCTGGTTCCAGAAGGCCTCCACCCGGTCGCCGTCGGCGTGCGCGGCGTACGCGAGCGCGAGTTCGGCCAGCGACGTCTCGAGAAAAGCGTCGATCATGGAGTTGCGGTAGAACGCGGCTTCGAGCTCGTCCTGCGGGGCGATGTGCCACACCGGTTCGCGGCCCCCGTCGACCCGCGTGACGGGGTGCCCCCCGGACAGCGCGTCCAGCGCGGCGCGCACACCCTCGGGCGCGCGCAGCCGCAACGCGCTGTTGGTCATCGGCGTGTGCTTGCGTTCCAGGTAGTCCAGCGAGTCCTGCAGCGTGTGGTGCACCTGATCGAGGGTCAACGCGATGCCGCGGGTGCTCAGCAGCAGCCCCGACACCAACGCCGTGGCGTTGACCGGGGTCACCTGCAGGATCCGCCAGGCCACTTCGAAGGCCATCTTCTGCAGCGCCAGGCGCTTGCCGGCGTCGTCGGTGGTCATCGGGCCGTGCGGTTCGCCGAGGTATTCGCGCATCGACACCGCGGCGGGGAAACGGACGTAGATCTTGCCGTAGTTGCGTTCGCCCTGAGCCTTGATGAAGTTGTAGAGCCAGGACAACCCCTCAGGGGTCTTCTCCCCGCCGCGGGCGTAGGCCGCGTACTCGGCGGTCTCGTGCAGCTGGTCGAAGCTGATGGACACCGGCTGCAGCAGGATGTCGTCACTACGGCCATCCAGATAGGCGTCGGCGACGTAGGCCAACAGACCGAGCTTGGGCGGCAACATCTTTCCGGTGCGGGAACGGGTGCCTTCGATCGACCAGCTGAGGTTGAACCGCTTCTCGACGATGTAGCCGACGAATTGGCGCAGCACGTATTTGTAGAGCGGGTCGTCGAGTTTGCGGCGGATGAAGATGACCCCTGAGCGCCGCAGCAACGGCCCCATCGCGCCGAAGGACAGATTGATGCCGGCGAACGTGTGCACCGGGGGCAGCCGGTTCTCCTGCATGGCGACCGGCACGATCACACCGTCGAGGTAGGACCGGTGGGAGAACAACAGCACGGCGGGATGGTTCTCCAGCCCTCGGCGCATCGCCTCGATCTCGAAGCGCTCATAGTCGATGTTCGGGTCGAACCCCCTGCTGAAGATCGCCCGCCCCAGGGCCGGGATGAGGTCGACGGAGAACCTGCTCCACCCGGTGCTGAGCTCGTCGAGCATCTCGCCGGCTCGTTCGACGGTGGCGTCGGGGATCTTCTCGAGGCCCTCGCGGAACCTCGCCGACGACAGCACCTCGGGCTTGATCAACCGCGGTGACTTGTACTCCGGTCCGAGCAGCCGCAACTCGACCCGCTCGATCGCCAGGACTGCCCTGCGCAGGACGAAACGTGCGAATTCACGGGGATTTTCGGCAACGGTGGTGTCGGCCCAGTGCTGTCGCAGTTCCGAGACCTTCGCCGGGTCACCGGCCACGACACGCGCCCTCGACGGGTCCCTGCGCAGAATGCTGCTCTGCAGTACCGGCGGCGGTCGGTAGGTGTCGCGCCCCGACAACAACGCGACGACCTTCGATCGGGTCGGCAGGCCGCCGGGGACCCAGAACACGCGCACCGGGACCACCCACCGGTCCCGATGGTCCTGCAGCAACTCGACGAGTTGGGCCAGCACGCCGAACGGTGGATCGTCGTCGACGGGAAGTTTGAGGACCTCGATCCGGGCGTCGGGATGCAGGCGGCGCTGTTGCTGCAGCCAATCGCTGAGCAAGCGCTCCTCGGCGGGTGAGGACACCGAAGCCAACACCAGGGTGTCGTCGGTGGCGGTGAACGCCGTGAAGTCGTCCGGCCGTACCTTCATGACGGTCCCGTGCTGCCCGCACGCTTGGCGGCGGGCTTCTTCTTGGCCGGTTTGGGCCGCTTCCCGGGGCGGGTGTACAGGTCCGGGACAGGGAGTTCGTCGTGCGGCCAGTTCTTCAACGTGTCCAGGTAGAGCTGGCGGATCTCCTCGATGCGCTCGGGCAGGTTCTCGTGAGTCCAGTCGTCGACCGGGATGGGCGGGTAGACGACGACGTCGACGGTGCCGGGGTTGAAGGTGCTCGAGTCGCGGGCGGCGATCACCTCGGCGTTACGGATCACGATGGGCACGATCGGAATACCGACCGACATCGCGATGCGGAAGGGACCCTTCTTGAAGGGCCCGACCTCGGTGGTGTCCAGCCGGGTGCCCTCCGGTGCGATGAGAATCGAGATGCCTTGGCGGGCAAGGTCTTCGACTTTTCTGAGGCCTTCCACCGCTTTCTCGGGGTCTTCGCGGTCGATGAACGCGGCGTCGAGGATCTTGCCGATGGTGCCGACGATCGGGTCGCGCTCGAGTTCCTTCTTGCCCACTGTGGTGAAGCCGCTTTCGACCAGTCGGCCCGCGATCAGCGGGTCGGCCTGGTTGCGGTGGTTGAAGAGGAACACTGCCGGCCGCTGCGCGGTCAGGTTCTCTTTGCCCAGGACTTGCAGGTTGATGCCGACCGTGTTGAGCAGCGTGCGCCCGAACATCGAGGTGAAGAAGTTCACGCCGGTGCGCTTGCTGCGGGTCAGCAGCCCGACGCCCAACGCGCTGGCGGCGATGGGCACCATGGAGGCGACACCGGCGGCGGTGCGCAGCTGCGACATCGGGCTGGCGCCGCTTCGGCTGCTGAAGCGCAGCACCGGCCAGCCGCGTTTGGCCGCGACGGCGGCCATCTTGCCTTCCGGGTTGGTGGGACGGGGATGGCCGACCAGATACATCAGCGCGACGTCTTCGTCCCCGTCGGCGTAGAAGTAGCTCTCGGACAGATCGATGTTGTGTGCCGTGGCGAATTCCTGGACGGCACGCGCTTTTCCGGGTCCCCAGATGATCGGGCGCTGCACCTGGCCGGTGATCAGCCCGTCCTCGTCGGTTTCGAATCTGTTGCTCAGCACGTTGTCGATGCCGAGGAACCGCGCGACCGGCCCGACCTGCACCGTCAGCGCCGACGAACTGAGTACCACCGTGTGGCCGCGGGCCATGTGTGCGCGGACCAGTTCCCGCATCTCGGGATAGATGCGGCTGACGATCTTCTGGACGAACAACCTTTCGGCGAGTTCGTCGACGTCGTCCATGGAGTTGCCCCGCAGCATCCGTGCGCCCTTGCCGATCAGATCCTCGAACTCGGCGCGGCCGAGCCGGTGGTTCAGACCCGCCTGCACCATGCCGATGAACTCGCCGACCGACATCTGGCGGCGGCGCAAGCGGTCCTGAGTCATCACCACACCGGTGAAGCCGGCGACGAGCGTGCCGTCCAGGTCGAAGAATGCACCGATCTGAGGCCCTTCGGGGCTGGCCATGATCTCGGCGACCGAACCCGGTAAACGCATCTCGCCGTGAGGCGACGTCATTGCTTGCTTCCGTTCCGTGGCAGGGACGTGGACGACGCGGTGAACGTGGCCGGAACCGCCCGGCCGTCGCCGCCGAGAGCGAGGACTTCATCGAACCCGTCCAGCAGGCACTGGGCGAACAGGTCCGGGTCGATGATCGATGCCCTGTCGTAGCGTGCGGTGATGGTGCAGTACCCGGAGCGCGACACCAGGACCACCATCATCGCCACTCCCGGTAGCGGCCCAAGACCGTACTGACGCAACACTTTCGCGCCCGCGATGTAGGTGTCGCCGGCGTAGACGGGTACGTTGCTGGCCTGCACGTCGGAGTTGACGATCGATCCGGCCATGGTCTCGAGAACGGCGTCGGGCAGCAGGCTGACCAGCGGGGCGATCGCCCCGACGAGGTCAAGGGCCCGCTCGTCCCGTTTGCGCGTCATCTGTGAGCGGATGTCCTGGATCCGGACTGACGGGTCGGCGATACCTATTGGCGCGGCGAGGTTCACTCCGACGAATCGGTTGCCGCCGGCCGGGTCTGCCTCGGAGCGGAGATTGACCGGCACCGCCATCGGCAGCGTCTCGACGGGGACCCCCTTGGCGCGGTGGTAGAGGCGTAGCGCGCCGCACAATCCGGCGAGGTAGGCGTCGTTGATCGACCCGCCGGCGGACTTGGCGGCCCGGTAGAGGTCACCGAACTCGATGTCGATGGCCTCGCTGCGCGACGAGAGGCTGCGCCGGCGCAGGATCGGCGACGGGTCGGCGACCGAGCCGATGACCCGGGCGCCCGAGAATGCGTAGTCGATGGCGCTGCCGACGCGCGAGACAGGGTCGCGCACAACGTGACCCACGGCCTGGGCGGCGCCGAACAACGCGCCGCGCACTCCGCCGGCGAACGTGCTCGGCAGGCGGTTCAGTCCCGCCCGCATCAAATCTGTGGGTGAGAGGTCCGACGGGATCGGCAGCGGCGGCGCAACCTGCGGCTCGGGTTCGCGCTCGAAGTCGTAGAGCGTGGCGAACATCTCCACACCTCCGACCCCGTCGGTGACGGCATGGCTGAGATGCACCATCAGCGCCGCCCGGTCGTCCTGTAGCCCCTCGATGAGCGTGGCCGTCCACAGCGGGCGGGATATGTCCAAGGGCGACTGTGCGGAGACCTCGGCCAGATCCATCACCTGGCGCCATGTTCCCGGGTGCGGCGCGCGCACTCGTCGCACGTGGTAGTCGAGGTTGAAGTCCGGATCGACGACCCAGCGCGGGGCCACCGTCGGCAGTGTCGGCGTGACCACCTTCTGCCGCAGCCGCAGCACCTTGCGTGACGCATGCTCGAAACGGGTGCGCAGCTGGTTCCAGTCCGGTGCGACGTCGAGGAGTTCGACGGTGAGGATCCCCGAGCGGGTGCGCGGGTTGGCTTCTCCGCGATGCAGGATCTGGTCGAGCGGGCTCAACTCCTCCGGAAGTCCGGCCGCGTCCAGCTCCGGCGTGTTGCTCATGCGCACCAAAGTAGTCGGCAGCCGTGTCCTCGGAGGCGGCTTTAGTGCCGTTGCCGCGGCCGTCCCTGGCGAGGCGCGAGATACACTGCTCGGCGCTGCCTCCGTAGCTCAGCGGATAGAGCAGCCGCCTTCTAAGCGGTTGGTCGCAGGTTCGATCCCTGCCGGGGGCGCTCAGACCTCAGCGAGGAATTTCAACAGCACGTCGTTGAACTCGTCGGCATGGCTGACGGGGATGCCGTGGGGTCCCCCGGCGACGACGTGCAGCCGGGAGTCCGGCAGCGCCTCGTGGGTGCGCCTACCCGAGCCGTCGAACGGCACGGTGCCGTCGGCGTCGCCGTGGATGACCAGGCTGGGCACGGTGACCTTGGGCAGATCTTCGCGAAAGTCGGTGCCGCCGAAGGCGGCCATGCACGCCAGGGCGGCCGGTTTGGACGCCTCGGCGCACATGGTCAGCGCTTGTTGCCGTTGGTCCTCGGTCACCATCAGCCGGCCGTCGGCGGAGAACACGTCGGTCATCATCTGCTCGTAGAACGCGTCTTGGTTGGTGGTCAGTGCCGTGGCCATCTTCGCGGCCTGCGTCGCCGTCAGGGGGCCGTCGGGATTGTCCTTGCGCTGGGACATGAACGGCGTGACCGACGACGCGAAGACCACGCTGCGCAGCCGGGCCACCCCGTAGCGTGCGCAGTAACTGGCCACCTCGCCGCCGCCCATCGAGTAGCCGACCAGCGTGACGTCGTGCAGATCGAGTTCGTCGAGGACCGCGGCCAGGTCGTCGGAGAGCATCTCGTAGGTGTAGCCGATCAGCGGCTTGTCGCTGCGTCCGAAACCGCGCCGGTCGTAGGTGATCACCCGGTGGCCGGCCGCACGCAACGCGTCGACCTGGGCCGCCCACGAGTCGGCGTTCCACGGCCACCCGTGGATCAACACGACGGGACGTCCGGATCCGCCGGTGTCGTCGACGTGCAGCTTGGTGGTGCGGAGCAGGCCTCGGTACGCGGTGATCGCGGTCATCGACAGGTGTCCTCTCGGCTCGGGTTCGCAACAGCTGTACCCCGCCGGCCACGATCGCTACCGAGATGCGGCCTCGATCACCGGCGCCAGTCCGTCCAGTACCCGCGCGAGCCCGAACTCATAGGCGTGTTCGGCGCTGTACGCGCTGTCGTGCGCCTGGCCTGCGGCCGCGCCCACGCGGGCAGCCAACGGGTAGCGGTCGGCGTCGAAGACCTTGGCCAACAGTGGTCCGGCACGCTCCCACCACATCTGGTCGGTCATGCCGCTGTCAGTACCGGCCTCTCGCGTGTCGATCGCGATGCGCGCCACCGCCGCGACGAAGCCCAACACATACGTCAGCGCCGCGTCCATCTGCAGGTCGGTCAGGCCGAGCCCGTCGAAGGCCCCCAGCTCGTGGTCGTACTTCGCCATCATCCCGGGGCCCAGCGGCGGGCGGGTGGTCGCCAGCGACGCCACCCACGGATGCTGCTCGAGCATGTCTCGATTTTCGCCGGCGATCGCCGAAACCCGTTGTCTCCATGGCATGTCGCTCAGATCCGAACGCGGCATCTGCGCATAGACCGTGTCGAGCATGAGGTCGAGCAGTTCGGCTTTACCGGGCACGTAGGTGTAGGTGGCCATGGTCGCGATGCCCAGCTGGGCGGCCACGGCACGCATGGTGAGCGCGCCGAGTCCGGCGGTGTCGGCGATCTCGATCGCGGCGCCGACGACCTGATCGACGGTGATGCGCTGCTTCGGCCCCCTGTTCGCGCGTCCTTCGCCGGAAACACGCCACAACAACTCCAGGGTGCGGGCAGGGTCGCCCGCGCTGGTCCGGTCCGGAGTTGCTCCGCGCCTGTTCATCCGGCCGATCGTAGCTCTTCTGGCCACGCCTTCCAGAATCCTGTACGTTGTACACCGTACTTCGTACGTGAAGGAGAGGAAGTTCCTGATGTCCGTTGACGCCGCCTACATTGCGTCCCCCGCTGAGGTCGACGACGTCCTGGCGTGGTTCGCGCGCTACGACGCGCTGACCGTCGCCAAAGACGTCGACGGGATGGCCGAGCAGGCGATGTTCCCGCTCAACGAGGTCACCGACGGCCAGGCCGAGTCGTGCGACCGCGACAGGTTCATCGCTCAGATGACCGAGCAGCTCGGCGGCGCGGACGATGTCGCGATGGAGTCGGTGCGCACCCCGCACTTCATCAACGAGAACCTCGTCTTCGTCATCACCGACGCGACGATCACCGCGGGCGGCCACAGCCAGCACGTCCGGTACGGCGATCTGCTCGTCCGGTGCGGCGGCCGATGGAAATTCCAGACGATGGTGCAGGGCGGGTGGGGCGAGTCCGTCCCGGGCTAGCACGGTTACGCGAGCAGCGAAAACGGCTGTGCCGCGCAGGCACACATGCAAGGGTCGGTGCATGGCGGTACAGCACACGTCGTTGCGGCACGACATCGACGGCTCGAGTTTCGATTCCGTTCTGGTGCAAGACGAAACGGCCACCGAGGCGCCTACGGTGCTGGTCTTCCACGGGATGGAAGGACGCAGCGAAGCGCAGGTGCACTTCGCTGAGCGCCTGACCGAATGGGGATACCGGGCCGTGGCCGTCGATCTGTTCGGCGAGGACGTCAGCCGCGGCGGTCTGGAGTCGACGACGGCGGCCATGGCCGGCTTCCTCGAGGATCGCGCGGCGCTGGCCCGTCGGCTGGACACCGTCTTCGCGACGCTGACCGCGGCGCCGCAGATCGACGCCACCCGCGTGGCGGCCATCGGGTTCTGTTTCGGCGGGTTGTGCGTCCTCGACCTGGCCCGCGCGGGTCACCCAGTGGTCGGCGTGGGCAGCTTCCACGGCCTGTTGACCGCACCGCCACCGAGGGACGCCGAATCCCCGGCCGTCACCGCGAAGATCGCGGTGTTCCACGGCTGGGACGACCCGCACGCCCCGCCCGGGGACGTCGTCGCGCTGGGACAAGAGTTCTCGGCGCGCGGTATCGACTGGCAACTGCACGCCTACGGCAACACCATGCACGCATTCATGGCGCCGTGGGCAGCCGACCCGGCGCGCGGGATCCAATACAGCGAAACCGCCGCCCGGCGCGCGTGGACCTCGTTGGGCCACTTCCTCGAGGAGTGTTTCGCCTCCGAATAGCGAGCACACCGACCAATACTCGCCCCGCGCACCCTATTCGCGATACGGTACTGCCCGACGCGTCGGGGAGGGAACCGGACGGATGAGCAAATTCAGCGGTGCGGCCGCGGGCATGACCGCGCTCGGTGTGGCTGCCGTCTTCGCGGCGACCACCGTCACCCCCACGACCACGATCACCTCACGGCCGGTGGACCCGGCCGCGCTGATCGTCGTCGGCAGCTCGACGCGACCCGACCCCTCCGGAAACGAGGACTTCTTCGGCGGCCTGTTCAACCAGGCGCCGTACAACCCCGGCGGAGCCGCGGGACCTGATCTGGTCGGCGTGAACTTCCTCGGCGGTACGGCGGCCATCCGCGACGCCCTGCTGGCCCGCCCCGACGACGCCAACGCCGTCTTGTCCTCCGGATGGGGTGCCGCACACGCCAGTCGGGTCCTCAGCCGGCTGGACCGCGAAGACGCCCCGGTTCTGTCGAACACCGTGTTCATCCTCGACAACAACGTCTCCCGACCCGATGGCGGCTTCGGGACTCGTTACCCGCTGTTCGCGCTGATCGGAGTGAACCCGTTCCCGTCTCCGGCGCTGAGCGCCGCGGCGGCCGTCGTCGACATCGCCTACCAGTACAACTACAACTCCAACGCACCCGCCGACCTGCTGAACCTGGTCGCGCACGTCAACTCACTGGTCGCCTATCTCTACGACTACCGCGACCAGACCCAGATCGAGCTGCCCGTCGATGTGGCGGGCCGACCGACAGTCACCTGCGGCACCGCCAACACCTGCGCGCTCCTGGTCGGCGAAGCCGAGGCTCTCCCCTGCCCCGACGCCCGCTGCGACACACCTGAGGGCGAACGCGTCGCGGCGTACGTGACCACCCGCGGCAACACCACCTACGTCACCTACACCACCGACGAGCTGCCGCTGACCCGGTTGATCCGACAAGTCCTGGGCGACACCATCGCCGATGTCTCGGCGCCCCTGCTCAAGGTCATCGTCGACTCCGCGTACTACGACGGCAACCCGATCCCGTCGGACCCGAGCCGATACCGTCCGGCGCGACTGATGCCGTCGTGGGGTGAGCTGGCCCAGACCGCGGCCAAGGTGCCCACCGCCATACGCGAAGGATTGGACACGTTGCGGGACAATGATTCTCAAGGATCCGTAGGCATCGACACGACCAGCCCGGACCGCGAGGAGCAGGCCGACGCTTCCGACGACGAACGTGCTGCCGAGGATGACGTTCCCGAAGAGGCGCCGGCGCAAGAGGTGGACGGGAAGACTCCGGAGCCGACCATCGGCGTCCGCGCTTCCTCGGCCGAGTCCGAGTCGGCCTCCTCGGGTGCGACTCAGCGCGACAGGCGCCCCTCGAGGAACGGGTCGGACCGGTCAAGCCGATGACCCAGTGCACCCGTGGATGACTACTGGAATCACAACACCGCCTACCACCCGTGGCTGATCAGCATCGCCGAGGAGCATCGCGGCGATGTGCTGGACGTCGGATGCGGCGACGGCCTGCTGGCCCAACGCCTGGTACCGGTGTCACGTTCGGTCACCGCCATCGACCCCGACCCGGCTCCCCTTCGTCTGGCGCGGACCCGGCTGGCGGGACGGGCCGACGTACGTCAGGTCTCGTTCCAGGAATACGGGCCGGTGCAGCCCCGATTCGATCTCATCACCTTCGTCGCCACCGTTCACCACATGGATTTGCGGGCGTCGCTGTGCAAAGCCCGCGACCTCTTACGGCCCGGCGGGGAGCTCGCAATCGTCGGGCTCAGCGCGAATACCTCAGTCGCTGACTGGGTCTGGTCGGCGCTGTGCCTGCCAGCGGTCCGCCTGGGCTCTCGGATACACGGCGAAACCCGCGACATCGGGGTGGCCGTCGCACGACCAGCGGAGAGTCTGAGGGAAATACGGCGAATCACCGATGATGTCCTCCCCGATGCTGCCGTGCGCCGTGGTCTCTACTACCGCTACCTGCTGCGGTGGCGGAAAACCGCGTGCGGGCACATGGCCCGTCCGTAGGCTCGCCTGCGATGCCCACGAACCCCGCCGAGGACCGCCTCGCCGCCATGCCCGAATCCGGCTACGTCTACCGCACTGCGTGGCGGGTGGCCACCGGCGACATCGGCGGTGACCTGAATCTGCGACTGGACGGCGTCGCCCGCTACATCCAGGAGGTCGGGGCGGAGAACCTCGTCGACGCCGGCGAAGCCGAAGCACACCCGCACTGGCTCGTGCAGCGCACCGTCATCGACGTGATCGAGCCGATCGAGTTCCCCAACGAAGTGTCGTTCAGCCGGTGGTGCTCGGCGCTGTCGCTGCGCTGGTGCACGATGCGCGTCGATCTCGTCGGCAGCGACGGCGGCCGCATCGAGACCGAAGGCTTCTGGATCGCGATGAACGCGAAAACCCTGACGCCGCAACGCGCCACAGACTCGTTGATCGAGAAGTTCGCCACCACGACCGACGAACACCGCCTCAAGTGGCGACCGTGGCTACACAATCCCGACGACACCGATCAGGCGCTCCCCTTCGCATTGCGCCGCACCGACATTGACCTCTTCGAACACGTCACCAACACGGCCTACTGGCACGCCATCCACGAGGTGATCGCCGCCACCCCCGAGGTGTGCACGCCGCCATACCGTGCCGTGATCGAGTACCGCAAACCGATCAAGTACGGCGAGGACGTCACCATCCGCTGGGTGCGCCGCGCAGGTCCGCGCTCCCCCGAGGTGCACATCGCGCTTGCGGTGGGTGACGACGTGCGGGCGGCGGCTCTGCTGTGCAGGCTGCCGATACGCTGAGCGGGTGTCCGAACTCGTACTGACAGAGGTCGCCGACCGCGTCGCGCTGATCACCATCAACGCCCCCGACCGGCGGAACGCGGTGACCGCCGAGATCTCCGCGGCGTTGCGCGCGGCGGTCGAGCGCGCCGAAGCCGATCCCGACGTGCACGCGGTGATCGTCACCGGTGCCGGCAAGGCGTTCTGCGCCGGAGCCGACCTGACCGCGCTCGGCGCGGCGACCGAAGACGGGCTGCGGGTCATCTACGACGGATTCCTGGCGGTCGCCAACTGCGCGCTGCCCACCATCGCCGCGGTCAACGGACCGGCTGTCGGTGCCGGACTGAACCTGGCGCTGGCGGCCGACGTCCGCATCGCCGGACCGGGCGCGACGTTCGACCCCCGCTTCCAAAAGCTCGGTATCCATCCCGGCGGCGGTGCGACCTGGATGCTGCACCGGATCGTCGGGCCGCAGGCGGCCCGCGCGGCGCTGCTCTTCGGCATGCGCTTCGATGCCGAGGCCGCGGTGCGCCACGGTCTGGCACTGGAAGTCGCCGACGACCCGGTGGGCGCCGCCCGGGACCTGGCGGCCGGCCCGGCCGCGGCGCCGCGCGACGTCGTGGTGAACACCAAGGCCTCGATGCGGGCCACCGCCAATCCAGGCACCGTCGACACTGAGCAGCACCGGATCGCCGTCGACATCGAGATCGTGCCGCAGGCCCGCTCGATCGAGTCACCGGAATTCGCGGCACGTCTGGCCGCAGCCAAACGCAAGTAGCTCAGAGATCGAGGAGCGCCAACTGCGGCGCCTCGACGAGTTCGCGTAGCTCTCCGAGAAACCCGGCCGCCTGAGCGCCGTCGGTGACCCGATGGTCGAACACGCATGTCAAGCGCATCGTGGGGCGCGCGACGACTGCTCCGTCGACGACCACCGGCCGCGGTTTCAATGCGCCGACACCCAGGATCGCCGCCTCGGGATGGTTGATCACCGGGACGCCGTCATCCAGGCCGAGCGCACCGAAATTCGACACGGTGAACGTCGAACCCTGCATCTCACCAGGTTTGAGGCTGCCGTCCCGGGCTGCGGCCACCAGGCGGGCCACCTCGTCGGCGAGCCGACGGGTGGTGCGGGCCTGTGCGTCGGTCACGACCGGAACCAGCAGGCCGCGCGGCGCGGCAACGGCCACACCGAGGTGCACCGCGTCGTGGATGTCGACGCGAGGACCGTCGGCGGTCTCCGACCAGGTGGCATTGAGCACGGGGTGCCGGCGTAACGCGACGACGAGCAGTCGCAGCAACAGCACGAAAGGCGTGACCTGCGCGTCTGATTCGACGAGTCGGTCACGCAGTAGCAGAAGTTCGGTGCCGTCGACTTCCACCGAAGCCGTCGCATCCGGGATTTCGCGGCGGGACAACGACATCCGGCGAGCCATCTCGAGGCGGGCTCCGCTGACCGACTGTGCGCGCGCCGTTGTCGCGGCGGTGAGCACGTCGTCGCGGGTGACGATGCCGTCCGGGCCGGACGGAGCGACCTGACCGAGGTCGACATCGAGGTCGGCGGCCAGTTTGCGCACCGCCGGTTTGGTGCGAGCGCGTCGCCGGCTGCCATCCATGGTGTCGTCGGCGCCGTAACCGACGAGCACCGGATTGCGCGCGGGTGCTCCCCCGCTGTCGGCTGCCTGTTCAGTTTGGATACGCACCAGCACCGAGCCGACCGGCAGCGTGCGGCCTTCGGGGGCGCCGAGTTCGGTGACGTGCCCGGCGTACGGGCTCGGAATCTCCACCTGCGCCTTGTTGGTCTCCACGGTGCACAACGCCTGGTTCAGTTCGACGTCGTCACCGACGGCGACGTGCCATTCGATGATCGTCGCGTCCTCGAGACCTTCACCGAGGTCTGGGACCAGGAACTCCCGCGGAGAGCTCATGGCTGGGCCATCGCCTTCTCGACACAGTCGAGCAGCCGGTCCGCCCCGGGTAGCCAGAGCTTCTCCAGCCGTGCCGGTGGATATGGTGTGTCGAATCCGGTGGCGCGCAACACCGGAGCTTCCAGCTCGTAGAAGCACTCCTCCTGGATGCGCGCGGCCAGTTCGGCACCGAAGCCCAACGTGCGCGGTCCCTCGTGCATCACGACAGCCCGGCCGGTCTTGCGCACCGACGCCGCGACGGTGTCGAAGTCCAACGGGTTCAACGAGCGCAGATCGACGACTTCGAGACTCGCGGAGCCGATCTCGGCGGCGTTGAGCGCCGTCGCGACCAGCGGTCCATAGGTGATCACGGTGACGTCGTCGCCGCTTCGACGGATCTCGGCGCGCCCGATTCCCGGCGCGGGGTTGTCGAAGTCCACGATGTCTCTGGCCCAGTAGCGGCGCTTGGGTTCGAGGAAGATGACCGGATCGGGACAGGTGATCGCGTACCGCAACAGCCAGTACGCATCCGTGGGTGTGGCCGGTGTGACCACCTTCAGGCCGGCGGTGTGCAACCAGTAGGTCTCGGTCGATTCCGAATGATGTTCGACCGCACCGATTCCGCCGAACGACGGGATCCGCACCGTCACCGGCATGTCGACGTCGCCGTGGGTCCGCATCCGGTATTTGGCGAGGTGACTGACGATCTGGTCGAACGCCGGCGCGGCGAACCCGTCGAACTGGATCTCCGGCACTGGGACCATGCCGCGGATCGCCATGCCGACGGCGATTCCGATGATCGCCGATTCAGCGAGCGGAGTGTCGAAACACCGTTGCGAGCCGAAGCTTTCGGCCAGTCCTTCGGTGACGCGGAAGACGCCGCCCAGAGTGGCGACGTCCTCACCGAACACCAGCACGCGTGCATCGGCGCGCATGGCGTCGTGCAGTGCGCGGTTGATGGCCTGCGCCATGGACAGGGGCGCGTCCTCGGGTACGTCGTCATCGAAGCCGGAGGAGCGCTCGATCAGCTGGGTCATCGCTCACGCCTCCTTCGCCAGCTCGGCGAGCAGCTCGTCGCGCTGCCGCGCCACCTCTGGGGTGATGTCGTGGTAGACGGTGTCGAACACCTCGCCGACGTCGAGGTCGGGCGCACCGATCACCGCGTCGCGCAACTCGGTTCGCAGCCGCTGCGCACGGTGGCGCACCCGTTCCTCCAGCCGCGAGGTCCACACGTCGCTGCTCTTTAGGTAGGTGCGAAAGCGCGTGATGGGATCCCGCGCGCGCCAACGCTCGACCTCGTCGTCGGCGCGGTACCGGGTCGGGTCATCGGAGGTGGTGTGCGGCCCCATCCGGTAGGTCACCGCTTCGACAAAGGTGGGGCCACCCTCTCCGCGTGCCCGGATCGCTGCCTGTTCGGCCACCGTGTAGCAGGCCAGCACGTCGTTACCGTCGACCCGCACGGCAGGCATGCCGTAGCCGGCGGCGCGGTGAGCCAGTGTCGGACCGGCGTGTTGCCGCTCGACCGGGACCGAGATGGCCCACTGGTTGTTCTGCACGAAGAAGACACACGGGACACGGAACACCGCCGCGAGGTTGAGCGCCTCGTGCACGTCGCCCGTCGAGGTCGCACCGTCGCCGAAGAACGCCACGGTGACCGAGTTCTCGTCCAGCCGTTGGGCGGCCATCGCGGCGCCGACCGCATGCAGCGCGTGCGTGCCGATCGGTATCGCCACCGGTGCGACGCACTTGTCGGTGAACCCGAGACCGCCATGCCAGCGGCCCCGCCACAGCGCCGCGAGTTGCGCCGGCGGGATCGCTCGCACCAGGAATGCGCCCAGTTCCCGGTACTGGGGAAACAGCCAGTCGGTTTTGCGCAGGCACGCTGCCGCGCCGACCTGGGCCGCCTCCTGACCACGGCACGAGGCGAACAACGCCAGCTCGCCCTGTCGCTGCAGATTCACGAACTCGGTGTCGAGTTCGCGGGTGACGACCATCGACTCGTAGAGCCAGGCCAACGTCTCGGGTGGGAGGTCTCTTCGGTATCTGTCTTCGCTGGTCGGGGCGCCGTCCGGCGCGATCAGTTGTATCGGCTCACCGACTTCGGCGAGCGTCGACAATCCAGCCATACCGCCTCCTGTGGTCACAGACGGCGGATCGCGCCGTCGGGCGACTGAGGTGCTCAGCGCGGCGACGTGAGAAGCTGTCCCCCGGGTGTGGGGGGTCGGCCGGGTTGCCGGGTGTGGCGCCGGCTCGACGTGCGCTTTGCCCGTCGGAGCGCTGGGGCACCCCCAGTATGCCGATGAACTGTGAACTAGGCCACAATGCGGGCCCGCGTGCCCCTCTTCAGTCCATTCGGCGTGCGACGATCGCGAAGTTCAGCGGAATGCGTGGAGCGCCCGCCGGTAGTGCCCATCCTCGCGGATCCCGGATCAGACCTTCGAAGGCGGGCCAGTCCATGTACGGCAGCTCGTGGACTGCCTCGATGCACAGATTCGCTTCCAAGAGTGCGGTGATGACTTCGCTCAGGTCGTGACGCCACTCGCAATTGGTCGTCTGGCGGATCGTCGGTCCACTGTTCTCGGTGTAGGTGCCCGCGTCTTCATATGCCCTCATGCCGCCACCCGAGAGGTAGTCATCGCTGATCTGCCAGGGCCGAAACTCCATCGCCGCCAATAACGGGTGGTCGTCTCGGATCAGGAAAAGACCACCGGGTACGAGGAGGTCGTGGATGGACCGAGCCCACGCCGTCAACTCCGGCAACCAGACGATCGTCCCGACACTGGTCACGACGACGTCGAAGCGATCGTCCACCAATGACGAGGCGAACCGTGCGTCGCCTTCAACCCACGTGATCGTCTGACCGTCCGCCTCCGCGATGCGCCGGGCGTGACGCAGAGAGTTGGGCGACAAATCCAAGCCGGTGACATTGACCGCGCCGAGTCGCGCCCAGGAGACCGTGTCCGTGCCGATATGACATTGCAGGTGCAGCAGGGACCGGCCGGCCACACTCGACGAGGAAAGGTGCGGCTGCAAAACCGACAAGTCGTTTCGGACCACCGACGAGATCATCGACCTGTCGGCCAGAAAGCCTTCCACGTCGTACATCTGAGACCGTGCGTGGATATCGGCGCGCTCATCCCAGTTCGCCTTGTTGAGGTCAAGGGCAGCAGCATCATTCATCACAAACCTCGGTCTCGACTCAGCGGCCTAATTGGTGACTCTTTTTATCACAGGTGTGATAGAAAAACGGAAGTCTCGTTACACTTCGACGATGCCACCGCGTATCGATGCCGCTGAGCGTCGCCGGCACATCACCGAGGCGGCGCTCCGTCTGGTGATGCGGGAAGGGCTCGCCGCTGCGACGTTTCGCCGGGTCGCCTCTGAATCGGGCCTGAATGTCGGATCAGTGCGCCACTACTTCACGGACCACGAATCTCTCGTCGTTGCCGTGGCCACCGAGGCCGGCGACCGCATGGGTCGGCGCCTCATGAAGCACAGACCGCCCGAATCGGGCGACGGCGCAACACTACGGCGTCACCTGCTCGCGCTCCTGGCGGAACTGGTGCCGCTCGACGACGAACGTCACAGCGAGGCGGTGATCCTCATGGAGCTCATCACAGCGTCCCGGACCACCGATGCCTTCCGGCCGGTCACGACGCAGATGGCTGCTGATCTGCACACCGTCCTGCTCGGGGCGCTCGAAGACCTGGGTGTGCCGGAACCGAGCCTGGAAGCCCAGCGGCTGGCCTCCCTACTGTCTGGCCTGTCGCTCGATGCGGTGACCGCTCACGGCCCCCGAACGGCATCCACCATCAGGAGAATCCTTCGACTGCACGTGAATTCGCTGGTCACGAGTCGTTGAAGAGGCTGCCGGCGATGACTACGGCGCCAACGCCATGATTCGTTCGGCGCGGCGCAGCACCGGCATGTCGACCATCTGGCCTTCGAACTGGAACACCCCGCGCTGGTTGCGTGCGGTGTCCAAAACGCGCCGCGCCCAGTCGATCTGTTCCTCGGTCGGGGCGTAGGCGGACCGGATCACCGCGACCTGGGACGGATGGATCGCCACCTTGGCGTCGAAACCGACCGCCACGGCGTCGTCACTCTCTGCGCGCAGACCGTCGAGATCCTTGATGTCGATGTACACCGAATCCAGCGCCAACCGACCATAGGCCTTGGCAGCCAACAGACTCTGCGAGCGCACATGCTGAGCGACGTCGCGGTAGCTGCCGTCCGGCCACCGGTTGGCCGTTCCGCCGGTGACCGCGAACAGATCCTCCGCACCCCACATCACCGCGAACGCGTTCTGCACGCTGGCCGCGTCGGCCACCGCCAGCGCGCCCAGGGGTGTTTCCACCAGGATCACGACCTCGCGCGGAGCCAGCGACGCCACCTGTTCGGCCGATTCGGTCTTGGCCAGCATCACCTTGGTGTACTTGGTGGCGTCGAGGGCCTCGAGGTCCAGACGGTGATCGTCGGTGGTGACGGGGTTGACCCGCACCACGGTGCGGTCAGGGTCGAGCGGAGTGTCGATCAGCGCCTTGCGGGCGGCTTCCCGGTCCTTGGCCGCGACACCATCCTCGAGATCGAGGATGACGACATCTGCTGCCGCTGCGGCCTTCTCGAAGCGCTCAGGCCGGTCGGCAGGACAGAACAGCCAGCCGGGACCGCTCGCGAACGTCACTGGTCTTCCTCCTGGGGGCGCTTGCGGACCATGGTCTTGCGCGACGCCGTGGCCACGATGTCACCGTGCTGGTTGCGTCCGGTGTGGGCGAAGGTGACGATGCCCTCACCGGGCCGGCTCTTGGATTCCCTCTTGTCGGTGATCTCGGTTTCCGCGTAGAGGGTGTCGCCGTGGAACAGCGGCTTCGGGAACGCGATCTCGGAAAATCCGAGGTTGCCGACGATCGTGCCCTGCGTCAGCTGCGCCACCGACAGACCGACCAGAGTCGACAACGTGAACATCGAGTTCACCAGACGCGCGTTGAAGGGCGGCAGCGCATCGGAGAACGCCGCATCCAGGTGCAGCGCCTGGGTGTTCATCGTCAGCGTGGTGAACAGCACGTTGTCGGCCTCGGTGATCGTGCGCCCCGGCCGGTGCTGATAGAGCACTCCGGTCTCGAACTCCTCGAACCACAGACCGCGCTGAACGACGATCTTCTTCGGCGTCTCGTCACTCACAGGCCGAGCTCCCTTCCGATCAGCATCAGCTGGACTTCGGTTGTGCCCTCACCGATTTCGAGGATCTTGCTGTCGCGGTAATGCCGGGCGACGGTGTACTCGTTCATGAAGCCGTAGCCGCCGAAGATCTGGGTGGCGTCGCGCGCGTTGTCCATCGCCGCCTCGCTGGCCACCAGCTTGGCCACCGCCGCGGCCTTCTTGAACGGTTTGCCGGACAGCATCAGCGCCGCGGCGTCGTAATACGCAGCGCGTGCGGTGTGTGCGCGTGCCTCCATCCGTGCGATCTTGAACGCGATCGCCTGGTTCGTGCCGATCGCCCGGCCGAACGCCTCGCGTTCCTTGGCGTACTTGACGCTCTCGTCGACGCAACCTTGCGCGGCACCCACCGACAGGGCCGCGATCGCGATGCGGCCCTCGTCGAGGATCCGCAGGAAGTTCGCATAGCCGCGGCCGCGCTCACCGAGCAGGTTCTCCTCGGGGACGCGCACGTCGTCGAAGCTGAGCGGATGGGTGTCGCTGGCGTTCCAGCCGACCTTGTTGTAGGCCGGTTCGGCGGTGAACCCGGGCGTGGGCACGGGCACCAGGATCGACGAGATCTCCTTCTTGCCGTCGCGCTCACCGGTCACCGCGGTGACGGTGACCAGCTTGGTGATGTCGGTGCCGGAGTTGGTGATGAACTGCTTGGAACCGTTGATGACCCAGTGTCCGTCGTCCAACTTCGCGGTGGTCCTGGTCGCCCCGGCGTCGCTGCCACCGCCGGGTTCGGTCAGGCCGAACGCGCCGAGCGCCTTGCCACTGGCCAGCAGCGGCAGCCACTCCTGCTTCTGTTCCTCGGTGCCGAACCGGTACACCGGCATGGCACCCAGCGACACCCCGGCTTCGAGGGTGATGGCCACGCTCTGGTCGACCTTGCCGAGTTCTTCGAGCGCCAGGCACAGCGCGAAGTAGTCGCCACCCATGCCGCCGTACTCCTCGGGGAACGGCAGGCCGAACAACCCCATGTCGGCCATCCCCGCCACGACTTCGTACGGGAAGGAGTGCTCTTCGTCGTGTTTGGCCGACACCGGGGCGACGACGCTCTGCGCGAAGTCGCGGACCGTTTTGGCCAGCTGTTCGTAGTGGTCCGGGAGTGTCCCGGTGGCCAAAAAGTCCGTCATGCCTTCGGCTCCTCGCTTGCGGTGATCCGGGCCAGTACCTGGCCCACCTTGACCTGCTCGCCGGCGGCAACGAGCAGTTCCACCACGCCGTCGACGGGCGCGGAAAGTGCGTGTTCCATCTTCATGGCTTCGACGGTCACGACGACCTCGCCGGCGGTTACCGTCGCACCGTTCTCGAAGCCCACCGCGACCACTGCGCCGGGCATCGGACTGGTCAGTTCGGCGTCACCGCTGTGCGCGTCGTCGGGCCGCACCGGGGCTTCGCGGACCTCTTCGACCATGGTGACACGGCCGGCGCCGGCGAGCCAGAGCTGCTCGTCATGCGCGGCGGCCAGATACTCCGTGCGCAGTCCGTCGAGGACGATGACGAGCTTGCCACCCTTCAAACCGGCGGTCAGAGAACGGGATCGACCGTCCTCGATCGTCACCGAGGCATCGTCGGGGGTTCCGGTGAGGAAGACGTGATCGGTGCGGTCGCCGGCGCGTAGCCGGACGGAGATCGGTGCACGGCCTGCGATGCGCCATCCCGAGGGCACGTCCCACGGGCTGTGCGGCGCGCTCGGCCAGCTGTTCAGCCAGTGGTATGCCGCGGCGGCGATCAGTTCCTCGTCTTGTGCGGGGGTGGGCGCGAAGTCGGGCATGCGGCGGTCCAGCAGACCGGTGTCGAGGCGCCCGGCCGCCACATCGGCGTCGGCGAGCAGAAACCGCAGGAACTCGACGTTGGTGGTCAGACCCAGCACCGCGGTGTCGGCCAGCGCGGTGTCGAGCGCACGCAACGCGGCGCGACGGTCGTTGCCGTAGGCGATGACCTTGGACAGCATCGGGTCGTAGTCGCTGCCCACGACGGTGCCTACGCGCAGACCGGAGTCGACCCGGATGCCGGGCCCGGCGGGTTCGCGCAGCCCGACGACCTGACCTCCGGTGGGCAGGAACTGCCGACCGGGATCCTCGGCGTACACGCGGGCCTCGATGGCGTGCCCGGTGAGCACGATGTCGTCCTGCCCGATGGGCAGCTTCTCCCCCGCGGCGATGCGCACCTGCTGCTCGACGAGGTCATATCCGGTCACCATCTCGGTGACCGGGTGTTCGACCTGCAGCCGGGTGTTCATCTCCATGAAGAAGAACTCGTCGGGCTGATCGGCGGACACGATGAACTCGACGGTGCCCGCGCCGGTGTAGTCGACGCTGCGGGCGGTGTCGCAGGCGGCCGCGCCGATCCGGGCGCGCGTGGCCGCGTCCAGCAGTGGGGACGGTGCCTCCTCGATGACCTTCTGGTGGCGGCGCTGCAGACTGCATTCACGTTCACCGAGATGCACCACGTTGCCGTGCCGGTCGGCGAGCACCTGCACTTCGATGTGACGCGGGTTGAGCACGAAGCGTTCGATGAACAGCGTGTCGTCGCCGAACGCCGACGCTGCCTCGCGCCTCGCCGAGGCCAGAGCGGCCGGAAGCTCGCCGGCGTCGTGAACCACGCGCATACCCTTGCCGCCGCCGCCGGCCGACGGTTTGACCAGTACCGGGAACCCGACCTCGGGGGCACCGGCGATCAGTTCGTCGTCGGTCAGTCCCGGACGCGAGATCCCGGGCACGACGGGCACTCCGAACTGCGAGACCGCCGCCTTGGCCGAGATCTTGTCGCCCATGGTGCGGATGGCCGCGGCGGGCGGGCCGATGAAGCTCACCCCCGCCCTGTCCAGCGCCTCGGCGAATTGCGCGTTCTCCGACAGGAATCCGTAGCCGGGGTGGACTGCCTGGGCGCCGGTGCGTTCGATCGCCGACAGCAGTGCCTCGATGGAGAGGTAACTCTGCCGCGCCGGAGCCGGACCGAGGCGCACCGCCACGTCGGCTTCGGCGACGTGGCGGGCGTCGGCGTCGGCGTCGCTGAACACCGCCACCGAACGGATGCCGAGTCGCCGCAGGGTGCGGATCACGCGCACCGCGATCTCGCCGCGGTTGGCCACCAGCACGGTGTCGAAGAGGTTGTCAGACATCGCAGATCACATCCTGAAGACGCCGTAGGACACCGGTTCCAGCGGCGCCTGCGCGGTAACCGAGAGGGCCAGCCCGACAACGGTTCTGGTGTCGGCGGGGTCGATGACGCCGTCGTCCCACAGCCGCGCGGTCGAGTAGTACGGGTTGCCCTGCTCTTCGTACTGGGCGCGGATCGGGGCCTTGAAGGCTTCTTCCTCCTCGGCGTTCATGTCACCGCGCACGGTGGCCAGGACCGAGGCGGCCTGCTCGCCGCCCATCACCGAGATGCGCGCGTTGGGCCACATCCACAGAAACCGCGGTGAGTACGCCCGTCCGCACATCGAGTAGTTGCCCGCACCGTAGGACCCGCCGATGACGACGGTCAGCTTGGGTACCCGCGCGCAGGCGACGGCGGTGACCATCTTGGCGCCGTGTTTGGCGATGCCGCCGGCCTCGTAGTCGCGACCGACCATGAAGCCGCTGATGTTCTGCAGGAACAGCAGCGGCACCAACCGCTTGTCGCACAGCTCGATGAAATGCGCTCCCTTGACCGCGGATTCACCGAACAGCACTCCGTTGTTGGCGATGATCCCCACCGGGTGACCGTGGATGCGGGCGAACCCGGTGACCAGCGTCGTGCCGTAGTTCGCTTTGAACTCCGAGAAGTCGCCACCGTCGACGATCCGGGTGATCACCTCGTGCACGTCGTACGGCACCCGCGAATCGACCGGGACGACGTCATAGAGCTCGGTCTGATCGGCGATGGGGTCGACCGTGGGTGCGACCTCCCATGGGGGCGCGGAGCGCGGCGCCAAGGTGGCCACGATGTTGCGGACGATCCGCAGCGCGTCGCGGTCGTCGTGGGCCAGGTGGTCGGTGACACCGGAGACTTTCGAGTGCAGATCGCCCCCGCCGAGGTCCTCGGCGCTGACGACCTCACCGGTGGCGGCCTTCACCAGCGGTGGGCCGCCGAGGAAGATGGTGCCCTGGTTGCGCACGATGACGGCTTCGTCGCTCATGGCGGGCACGTAGGCTCCACCGGCCGTGCAGGAGCCCAGGACCGCCGCGATCTGGGCGATACCGTCGGCGCTCATGGTGGCCTGGTTGTAGAAGATCCGGCCGAAATGCTCGCGATCCGGGAACACCTCGTCCTGGCGGGGCAGGAAGGCACCGCCCGAGTCGACCAGATAGACGCAGGGCAGCCGGTTCTGCGCGGCGATCTCCTGGGCGCGCAGGTGCTTCTTCACCGTGATCGGGTAATAGGTGCCGCCTTTGACCGTCGCATCGTTGGCCACGATCATCACTTCGCGGCCGGACACCCGGCCGATACCGGCGATCATCCCGGCGCCGGGACATTCGTCGCCGTACATGCCGTCGGCGGCCAGCGCGGAGATTTCCAGGAACGGGCTGCCCGGGTCGAGCAGGCCGTTGACGCGGTCGCGCGGCAGCAACTTGCCGCGACTGACATGTCGCTCCCGCGCCCGTTCCGGTCCGCCGAGCGCCGCCACGGCCAGCTTGGACCGCAGCTCTTCGACGAGTGCGACGTGATCGTCACGGTGTGAGGCCCGCGCTGCCATCCGGTCACCCATTCTGATTGAGTTAATGACGACTAACCGGGTGGTAAGTTAATCAGGGTTAACTGTGAATGTCCACCATCAGTTGGAGGCGCTCCATGAACACCGCGGACACCGCCTCAGCGCGCAGCAGGGCCAAATCGGACCGCCGAGGACAGCTGATCGCCGCTGCCGAGCGGCTGATAGCCGAATATGGTTATCTGGCTGTGCGTTTGGAAGACATCGGAGCTGCGGCCGGAGTCAGCGGTCCGGCCATCTACCGGCACTTCCCCAACAAAGAGGCGCTTCTCGCCGAACTGCTCGTCGGCATCAGCACCAGGCTGCTGGCCGGCGCCCGCGACGTGATGACGCGCGCCGCAGATGCCGAGACCACCCTGGCCGCGCTCATCGACTTCCATCTGGACTTCGCGCTGGGCGAGTCGGACCTCATCCGCATTCAGGACCGCGACCTGGGCAATCTGCCGCCGGGCGCCAAACGTCAGGTGCGGCGTGCGCAACGCCAGTACGTGGAGATCTGGGTCGACGTGCTGCGGCGGCGCGACCGCACGCTCTCGGAGACCGACGCACGCCTGATGGCGCACGCTGCGTTCGGCCTGCTGAACTCCACGGCGCACAGCGTCAAACCCGGTATGACAAAAACAGCCGAGGCCAGCTCCCGGACCGTCCTGCGAGCAATGACGGTCGCGGCGCTGACCTCGGCTGAATTACCTAGCCAGAGGGGCTAATACCAGACTTTTCTGCCGCCGACGGGACGGCCGACCGAGCCGAGGATCCAGAACACCGCACCGATGACCAGGAGCACGACTCCGATGTAGGTGAGGATCGAGATACCGAACAAGAGACCCAGGATCAACAGGATCGCGCCCAGGACGATCATGGTCACTCCATTCTTTGGTTTGATCCAGTCAGCGGATTACTGACTGGGTTGCGGGACCTGACAATCGGTGACTTTCGGATTGACACCCGCGTAGTTCAGCGGCCCGGCAACCACGGTCAACGCGATGCTCCCGGCGGTGGCGCAGTTGGCTTGCCCCTCGGCACCACCGAAGTAATCACGCTGATAGGCCGCGAACACGCCGATCAACAACCAGACGAGAACAATGATGCCGAGAATTCCTCGCATGCCGTGCCTCCTCCGTCGTGCACGTCGTGAGCGACGCGCAGCAAGGTTTTACCCGGCAGCTAATTTCGGTAAACCAAGATCACTCAACAAGATCAGGAGCGTCGTCGAAGGCGTCGCTCAGCCAGGCCGTCATCTCCTTCAGCAGTACCGCCCGATTTTCGCGCTTGTCGATCTCGTGTCCGTCGTCGTCGAACAACAGCAACGACGGGTGTCGCCCCAATTCGACCAGGGCGTCGTACATCTGCTGCGACTCGGTGGGCGGCACGTTGGTGTCGTTGAGACCGTGCACCAGCAGCAACGGCGCGGTGATCGCGGCGGCGCGCGGCAACGGCGACAACTCCTCGAGCAGGTCCCGGTCGCTGACCGGGTGACCGTAGATCGGGTAGGCCGCTGCGGCGATCCACTGCTCGGTGGTGCGGTACCAGGTGTTCAGGTCGCTCATCCCGCAGATGCTGATGCCGGCCGCGAACTCGTCGGGATGGAACGCCAGCGCGGCCTGGGTGAGATATCCGCCGTAGGACCAACCGCAGCACGCGACGCGCCCGGCCGGGGCGTGACCGTTGCCGACGAGGAACTGTGCCGCATCGGCGACGTCGTCGATCGCGGCGAACCGCTTCTCCCGATCGTCGGCGTGCATGAACGTGCGGCCGAAGCCGCCTGAGCCGCGCACATTCGGCAGGAAGACGACGATGCCGGCGTCGAGCAGTCCGGGGAAGAACTCGTTGTAGCCGGGTCGGCCCTGCCCTTCGGGTCCGCCGTGCAGGAACAACATGGCACCGATCGTCGGCACACCCTGCGGCGGGCGGAACAACCAACCGGTGATCTCCAGACCGTCGCGCGCCACCACCGTTTCCAGCGTGGGGTCCCCGGACACCGGTCCGCTGCTGGGTTCCCGATCGATGGGCTCCCATTCACCGGTCCGCGGATCGACCAGTTCCACCGTCGGCGGCTTGGACGGCCCCTCCACCGTCAGCGCGAGCATGTTTCCGCCTGCGCTGATGCTCAGCTCGCTGGCCACCATGCCGCCGGGCAACGGGATCGGATCGTGCAACGTGTTGTCGACGAGGTCGAGGATCTGTAATTCACTGGCGCCCTTGAGGTTCCACAACAGCGCCACCGTGGAGAGATCGTCGGAGACCGTGAACTCGTCGAGCTCGTACCCGGGACGCTCGGCCACCACGTGGTAGGCCACACCGTCGGCGGTGACGGTGACCTCCAGCAGACGCGCATGCTCGGTGCCGTTCTCGCTGCGGATCAGTGCACGCACGTAGCCCTCGGTGCTGTCGTGCGGGTAGTCACGCGCCGGGTGGTACAGCTGAGTGGTTTCGCCGTCCGGCCCCGAACGCAGCCGGCGCGGGCTGTGGTCGTCGAGGATGAGGCCGGTGTCGGTGGTCGAGCCCGGGTCGAAAGGCAGCAGTGCCGTCTCGGTCAGTGCGCGCAGCATGATCAGCTCGCGATAGCCCCGTGGGCCCACCCGCACCAGCGACGCCCCGCCCCACGCGTCGACCAACCGCCCGCCCGAACGACGATCGAGCACGGTGGTGGTGCCGTCGGCGGGATCGATCAGACACGAGCTACCGACACCGTCGGCGCCGGTCAAGATGGCCGCGACGAGCGTGCCGTCCCAGTTGATCAGTTCGGCGGTGCCCTCCACGCCCGTCGGCCAGTAATCGATACGGCGGGCATCACGATCATCGGGATCTGTTGTGACAACCCAGATCTGGGTGCGGGTACCGCCGTCGGGGGCCACCTGGCAGGCCAGCCAGTGGCCGTCGGCCGAGTGCATCACGCGCGTCACGGGCCCTTCGACCGGCAGCTCGACGTCACGAGACGAGCTCGCGCGCCACCCCCGCAGGAACCGCTGCACCGCACGCGGGAAGCCGCCGTCGTCGACGAGGTGGGCGAATGCGGTGGCGTCTGGCGACATCGACGCTCCGTAGACCCGGCGAACCTGCTGTGCCACGGTCTCCGATTGTGCCCGGTTCAAGTTGTGGGCGCCGCCCGGCCCGGCGTGCGCCCAGCCGGTCCGCGGCGCACGGGTACCCTGCACGCATGAGGTGGATATGACGGATTCACCCTCGCGCGGGGAACAATGGGGACCTCACGGACGCCAGGACCCCCCGGTGCCGCCGTACGGGGCCTACCCGGGCTATCCGGACCCGGCGTACGCGAGCCAAACGCCCTACGGCTCCCCCTACCAGCCGCCGCCCACCGAGCAGATGCCGTACCCGCCCTACGGCTACGACCCGTACGCGACCAACCAGTATCAGCCCGGCCCGGGCTCCCAACCGCCCGAACCCGACGGCCCGAAGTCGCCGCGGTGGCTGTGGGTGGTGGCCGGCGTGGCGGTGGTGACCGTCGTCGGTCTGGTCATCGCCCTGGTGATCGTCAACAGCTCGCGGCAAGACACCATGGTGGCGCCGGTGCCGTCGCCGCCCGAGCCGAGCTTCACCACGCCCAGCCGGCCCGCGCCGACGACGACGACCTCGCCGCGGCGACCGACCACGCCGGCGCTGCCCCCGCCTACCGTGCCGACCAGTCCCCGGACGACGGTGACGGCGCCGCCGGGACCGACCGACACCGTCGTCTACACCGTCAGCGGCACCGGACGCGCGATCAACATCAGCTACGTCGACTCCAACGGCCTGCTGGGTACCGAGTTCAACGTGATGCTGCCGTGGAGCAAGGAGGTCGCCCTGCCCCAACCCGGTGCCGACGCCGCCAGTGTCAGCATCATCAACGTGGGGCGCGAGGTGACCTGCTCGATCACGGTCGACGGTGTGGTCGTGCTGGAACGCACCGGGGTGGGGCTCACCATCTGCACCGGGGGCCGTTAGCCGCCGCTGCGATGCGGGGCCCGGACGCCGACCAGGGCCACCAGGCCGAGCACCAAAACGAGCACCAGCCCGCCCAGGCCTGCGCGTTCGCTGTCGAAGATGTCGATGAACAGCGAGAACAGCCACGGCGCCAGGAAAGTCGCGGCGCGGCCCGCGGTCGTGTACAACCCGAAGGCCATCCCCTCCTTGCCCTGCGCGGACATCCGCAGCATCAGCGTGCGCGCCGACGACAGCGTCGGGCCGATGAACAAGCACAACAGCAGGCCGCACACCCAGAAGGCCAAGACACCCGACAACGCGCCCAACGTCACACCGATGAGGATCATCGCCGACAACGACGCGACGATCACCCGCTTCGAGCCGACGCGGTCGTCCACCCGGCCACCGACGAGCGCGCCGATCGCGGCCACCACGCTGGCCGCGACGCCGAACAGCAATACGTCGGCTTCGGACACGCCGTAGACCGTGACGCCCAGCACCGCGCCGAAGGTGAAGACACCGGTCAGCCCGTCACGGAAGATCGCACTGGCGCCGAGGTAGTAGATGACGTTGCGGTCGCGACGCCATTCGGAGCGCACGTCGCTCCACAGCTTGCGGTAGGCGTTGAGGACACCGCGTGGCTGCTCCGGCTCCGAGACAGCCGGCGTGGGCGGAGGCTTCGAAATCAGCAGCGGCAGCGCGAACAACGCGAACCACGCCGCGACCAACAACATGGCCGCCCGGATGTTCTGCCCGTCGGCGGCTGGCAGCGCCAGCAGTCCGCGGGTCTCGCCGTCGCCGGAGACGAAGCCGAGGTAGACCACCAGCAGCGCCAGCACGCTACCGAAATAGCCCAGGCCCAAACCGAATCCGGAGATCCGTCCCGCATTCTGCGCGTCCGAGAGCTGACGCAGCATCGCGTTGTAGGGCACGGTGGCCAGTTCGCTGCACGCCGCGGTGCACGCCAGCAGCACCAGCCCCGGCCACAGGTAGCGGTGGTCGTCGCGGATCAGGCTCATCGAGGCGGTGAAGGCCACCACCAGACCGGTCAGGACGGCAAGCACCTGCCGCCGACGGGCGGGCGCGTTGACCCACACGCCGGTCACCGGAGCCAGCACGGCGACCACGAGACCGGCCAACCCCAGGGTCCGGCCGAGCCAACTCGCCGGGCTGGTGTCGCCGGGCAGATCGTCGCCCACACCACGGGTCAGGTACACCGAGAACACGAAGGTCACGACGATCGCGTTGATCGCGGTGGCACCGAAATCCCATAGCGCCCAGGACAGGATGCGGGACCGCATCCCGTCGCCGACGAACGGCCGGACCGGACGCGGTTCGCTCATGGCAGCCCACGATATAGTCCGCCCATGCCAGTACCCGCTCCCAGCGCGGAGGCCCGCGCAGTGGTCACCGGTGCGTCGCAGAACATCGGCGAGGCCCTGGCCATCGAGCTCGCGGCCCGCGGTCATCACCTGATCATCACCGCGCGCCGGCAGGAGGTGCTCGAGGATCTCGCCGCACGGCTGCGGGAGCAGTACGGCGTGACCGTCGAAGTACGCGCGGTGGATCTGGCCGACCCAGCAGACCGTCAGTCCCTGTGCGACGAGTTGGCCACCCGCAACATCTCCATCCTCTGCGCGAATGCCGGCACCGCGACGTTCGGTCCGGTGGCCGCCCTGGATCCCGCCGAGGAGCGCAAGCAGGTGCAGCTCAACGTGCTCGGCGTGCACGATCTGGTGTTGGCGGTCCTGCCGGGCATGGTGGAGCGACGCGCCGGCGGCATCCTGATCTCCGGCTCGGCGGCCGGGAACTCCCCGATCCCGAACAACGCGACCTACGCGGCCACCAAGGCGTTCGTCAACACGTTCAGTGAATCGCTGCGCGGGGAGGTGAAATCGGCCGGGGTCCACGTGACGGTGCTGGCCCCCGGGCCGGTGCGCACCGAGCTGCCCGATCCCGACGAGCAGTCGCTGGTCGAGCGGGTCATCCCTGACTTCCTCTGGATCGACACCCACTACACCGCGAAGGTGTCTCTGGATGGCCTGGACCGCAACAAGATGCGCGTGGTGCCCGGACTGACGTCGAAGGCGATGTCGGCGGCCAGCGGCTACGCGCCGCGGGCCGTCGTCGCGCCGATCGTCGGCGCGGTGTACAAGAAGCTTGCCGGCGACTGACGCGCGCTCCCCGCCGAAATTGCATTCCACGCGCGTCAAGTCGCCCTAAACCCCACGCTGAGCGCAAGTTCGGCGGACGGGGACGGACGAATTAGCAGGTGTCCAGCGTCCCTGTCCGGCGGCTGCCTTACTGTTGAGCGCTGTGCGCGATGAACTGGTGTGGATCGACTGCGAGATGACCGGGCTGGACCTCAAGTCCGACCGGCTCATCGAGATCGCGGTACTGGTGACCGACTCGGATCTGAACATCCTCGGCGAGGGCCTCGACGTGGTCATCCATGCCCCTGAGGACTCACTGTCGTCGATGATCGACGTGGTCGCCCAGATGCACGCCAAATCCGGTCTGGTCGACGAGGTGCGGGCCTCGACGGTCGACGTGCCCACCGCCGAGGCCATGGTGCTCGACTACGTCCAGCAGCACGTCAAGCAGGCCAAGACCGCTCCGCTGGCGGGGAACTCGATCGCCACCGACCGCGGCTTCATCGCCCGCGACATGCCCAAGCTCGACGACTATCTGCACTACCGGATGATCGACGTCAGCTCCATCAAGGAGTTGTGCCGCCGCTGGTATCCGCGGATCTATTTCGGCCAGCCCGAGAAGGGTCTGGCGCACCGGGCGCTGGCCGACATCCACGAGTCGATCCGTGAGTTGCGTTACTACCGCCAGACCGCATTCGTCGCCCCGCCAGGGCCGTCCACCAGCGAAATCGCGGCGGTCGCGGCCCAGTTGGGCCCGACGTCGGCGCCGGAACCCGATACTGATTCGGTTTCCGAGGACAACAACCGCTAGTATGACCAAGCCGCTTCTGCGGCGATGGTGGCTGTAGTTCAGTTGGTAGAGCACCAGGTTGTGATCCTGGCTGTCGCGGGTTCGAGTCCCGTCAGCCACCCCGCAGGTGGGAGAGGGTTTTCGACTCTCCCACCTTCTGCGTTTCGGCAGTAGCTGCACCCTTATTGCAACCTTCAGACTCGCGTCACAGCGCGCCCGACGATTACCTGGGTTCGTAAGATCGTCCTGGGAGAGTCAACTTGAGGAGCAGACGCACGTGGCGAGTGTCCGTAGAAAGTTCCAACTCGCTACTGAGGCACCTGCTGATCAACTCTTGACGGTTATCCGTGCTCTTGAACCACACCTTGTGATTGGGACCAAGTCCATCCCGCAGCTACAAGCCAGGGGTTACTACGTATCGTCAGAACACGAGTCCGTTCATGGCGTGACTTCCGACGAACTAGAGGACACGGTCGCACACACGGATAGTGTCGACGGCATCAGCATCGAGTACACGAATCTGTACTCCCCTGGGTCTGACCTTCGTCACACAATCGCCCTAGATGTGTCCAACTTCCTGTCTAAGACGGTGGAGGTGACGTGCGAAGTCGCCACTCCGACCTCAAGCGAAACGGCGGGCATCATCGAAACTCTGAAACGGCGCTTCGAAGTCGAGATCACGCGGCAGAACGCAGCCAGCTGGCAGGCGCGGCCGATTCAACTTCCGAACGCACCGACGGACAACGGCGGCGAGACCGCGCCCTCCTCTGCACCAGTTGCATCGACCGGACCATCGGGAGCGAAGAGCGCGCCACCTCTGAGTAAAAGCAGGGCCTTCGCGAAGGCGGGTGGACAAGCGTCCTTCTGGCATACCTTGGCAACCAAACCATTGCCGGTCGCTGTCATAAGTTCGATCGTTGGCGGCGGCGTGATTTTCCTAATTGGATTGGCTGTCGTGAAGTGGCAGCCTAATCAATCTCCCTCTCCTACAACAACAATCACGGTCACGGTCACGGCACCAGCGACAACAGGACCGCCGACAGCTTCGGGGCCGACACCTACGACAACCGCTCCCGGCGCGACCAGCCCTGAACCCACCTCAAGATCAGAAACCATACCCCCAGACGGGCCCCGCACACCTTGAGGGGCACGTGGGACTCCGCGCGGTGCCTCCGCCATGCCGAAGCGACCCCAAAACGGTGGTTGATCATAGATACACGCCACCCCCAGCTCAACCGTCCCCAGAGAGATGTGAAGAGAGGGGGACGGGAGCTAGGGGTGTGTGTGGGCGGTTTCCTAGTCCGCCCCGCTTGCGCTGGCTCTAGCCGACCAGCGGGCGTTGTCTTAGGAGGTGCTTCGGTATTCGACCCAATAGTGGGTGGGCGGGGTGCCTGTCAGGGTGTTTTCGTCCGTCCACTGAGGGTCGCTGGTGATCGCATACTGTGTCGACCCGATGAGCAGCCGGTCATGCTGACGCACACTGATACCGCTCGTCTGTGCGTACGGAATGCCCAGCATGCCGGAAGTGTCCACGGTGCCCGGAAACTTCGCCAACGGCTGCACAGACGGGCCCCCGACGATGACACCGGCCACCTCCCCGAGGTATCCGTCACCGCCGACATTCTCGCCTCTCCAGTTGCGTTCTGGGCGAAACACCTTCGCGGTAGCCACTACTCTGCACGCTTCCGATAACGGTTGAGCACATAGGTTTCCGCGACAGTCCACGATCCGAATGCGCCACGGAAAGCAGCAGACTCGGGCCCCTTCGCCTCAGTGATCTCGATGCCACGAGGATTCGAGATGACCCTGGCGCTCGCTCCCAGCACCACGGCCTCAATCTCCGAATTAGGCTCGCCCGCAACGAAGCCTGAGGATCGCGTGTATGCCTCAGCCAGTGCGGTGACCATGCCGATCACAGCCTGCGCCTGCGCCGAGTTGACCGGACGGTTCAAGAATGCCTCCAACTGGGCCGGTGTCACCGCTGCCATGTCTCACGCCTCGGTCAGAAGCGTTACAGCCTTGGCTTGCAGCACGGCAACGTCGAACCTTGCGACACAACGGATTCCAATCGAATCGTAGTCGCCGAAGGTTTGGTCGAGAATCTTGACCTCGGCGTTGACGTCGCGAGCCACGACCACCATGCTCATGTCGGCCAGTGCCACGCGTGCCTTACCCGGTGCCGTGCCAGTGTTCGGGATGAAATCGGTGATGATGACCGGTAGCCCGAAGAGCTGGAAACCAACGCCGTTGGCAATGGTGTTCGGTTCGATTACGTAACGGCGGTCATCAGTACCGACGTGAATCTTGCGGATGGCGGCGAAGGACGCAGGGGTCATCACCCAATGTGTCGGGTTGACGTGGTTGCCCTGCGCAGCGGCCAAACCGTCAATCAGCGAGTCAGGATCGGCCAGGTCCAGGACGCCGGTCTGGATACTGAGTCGCGAGCTTCGACATAGCATCAGCGATCTTCGCGTCACGCTCCTGCGCGGCAATCTGGTATCGCATCGCCATACCTGGCGTCGTGTGGCCAAGCCGACTCATCAGCTCTTTCGTAGTCGCCCCAGCCTGCGCGGCCAAGGTTGCCCCCACGTGCCGCAGGTCATGCACACGCATATCCGGCTTCCCTACGCCTGCGAATCCTCGTTTGACGGCCTTCGTGAACGCAGTAGTCGACAACCGCTGACCCCGCGTCGTCGTGAACAGGAACGCTTCCGGCCCCCTGCCAGTGTGCTTCTTCATGTGTTCACGAAGCTCATCGGCCACATGCGGCGGCACCGTCACGTCGCGGATACCGGCATCCGTCTTGGGCCGACCAACCTCAAGTTTGTTCTCGACACGAGTCGCCGCCCGTCGCACCTTCAACACCATGCGGCCATCAACGTCGGAGACATCCTTGCGGCGCAGCTCGATGAGTTCACCAAACCTCAGACCGCACCACGCGGCCACCGGGACAGCGACCCGGTATGCCTCGGGTACCGACGCCGCCACCTTCACCAGTTCTGCCGGTGTCAGAGGTTTCACGTCGCGGGCCTTCGGCGGCTTCCCTGCCGCTTTGATCTGACACGGATTCTCCGACGCCGCCTTATCCGCGACAGCGGTATTGAAGATCGCCTTTAGGAGTTGATAGGCGTGCGTGTTCCTCGTCGGGGTGTCCTTCCCCAAGCCGACCCACCACGCTCTCACCGTTGCCGGGGTGATGGCCCTCAGGATCTGATTGCCGAACGTCGGCAGAATCCGGCTGTCGAGGAGCTGACGGTACAGGGCATGAGTCTTGGGTGTGAGGTCGCGTTGCTTCAACCACTGCTCCGCGTACTCCCCGAAGGTGATACCGGCGACAGCCTTCAACGCCGCCCTGGACTCGGGCGGCGACCACTCACCGAGTTCGATCAGCTTGCGTTCACTGGCCAACCACCCCTCAGCGTCGGTGCGGTTGTCGTACGTGTGTGTGGCGTAGTACCGGCGTCCGTCGTCGTAGACGTAGCTAGCCTGAACGCGACCGTTTCGCATAGTGCGCAGGGTGCCGAAATTACGTCTCCTGGCTGTCCTCTGTGTGGCCATGTTTGCAACCTTAGCGCAACGCTAACGTGTCCGTCCGTGTCTCTGAACAGGCATTTTTGTCCCGACTAAGGTTGCAGATGCGCCCTTAGTAAATATGGTCTGAGCTGCGCCAATGTGACATTTCTACAGACAGGTTGTGATCCTGGCTGTCGCGGGTTCGAGTCCCGTCAGCCACCCCAGCTGAGAACGATGCCCCGCCTGTATGTACGCAGGTGGGGCTTCGTTCGTTGTGGAGGCTGTACAACTGCCGCGGTACCGACGTCATTGCTCCGTACCCTGGCGAACATGCCGGATGTCGTTTTCCCTCTGGACCCCGACAAGCGCTTCGACGAGCAAGACCTGCTCGGCCACACCCGCTGGCACCCGGACATTCCACCGGTCGCCACGGTCAGGCGCGGCGACACCTTCCGGGTGCACTGCCGCGACTGGTTCGACGGCGACATCCGCAACACCGAATCGGCCGACGACATCCTCAACGCGCCATTTCACCAGGGCCACAAGCTCAGTGGTCCGTTCGCGGTGGAAGGCGCCAAGCCGGGCGATCTGCTGGTCGTCGACATCGTCGACATCGGCCCGACCACCGAAGGCGAATCGGGGCCGTTGCCCGGCGAGAGCTGGGGCTACACCGGTATCTTCGCCCGGCGCCACGGCGGCGGATTCCTGCAGGAGGAGTTCCCCGACGCCTACAAGGCGATCTGGGAGTTCGCCGACGGTCACGCGACGTCGCGACACCTTCCGGGTGTGCGGATCGGCGCCGCCCCACATCCCGGGCTGATGGGCACGGCGCCGTCATCCGACCTGCTGGCGGCGTGGAACAAGCGGGAAGCCAAACTCATCGCCACCAAGCCGTTGCGCGTGCCGCCGCTGGCGTTGCCACCCATGCCGAAAGGGGCGCTGCTGGGCCAGGCGTCCGAGGACGACGTGGCCCGCCTGTCTCTGGTCGCCGCGCAGACCGCACCGCCGCGCGAGAACGGCGGAAACCAGGACATCAAGAACCTCACCAAAGGCAGCCGCATCTTCTATCCGGTCTTCGTCGACGGCGCCCATCTGTCGGTCGGGGACCTGCACTACTCGCAGGGCGATGGCGAGATCACCTTCTGCGGCGCCATCGAGATGGGCGGCTACATCGACCTGCACGTCGACGTCATCCCCGGCGGCATGGACACCTACAAGGTCCGCGACAACCCGATCTTCGTCCCGGGCGACGGCACCCCCACCTACGACAGATGGGTGACCTTCTCGGGCATCTCGGTCACCCGCGACGGCAAACAGAAGCACCTCGACCCCTACGTCGCCTACCAGCGCGCCTGCCTCAACGCGATCGACTACCTCACCGCGTTCGGCTACTCGCGCGAACAGGCGTACCTGCTGCTCGGTGCGGCGCCGATCGAAGGACACCTGTCCAGCGTCGTCGACATCCCGAACGCCTGCGCCACCGTGTACCTGCCGACGGCGATCTTCGACTTCGACATCGAGCCGAGCACCGACGGGCCGCACCAGGTGGTGACGTCGACGCCGCCGCCGCGCGCCGACGCGTCGAACCTCCCCGACGACGCGGTGTTCCGCGCAATCCCGAAGGACAAGCGCGCCCTGCTGCCGACCGCGCAGCAGCTCGGTGGCCGGGCCGCGCGGCCCCTGCGTGCCGCACTGCGAAAGCTCTTGCGGTAGACCGAGTCCGGCGCAACGAGCCACGTTGCTTCGGTGTGGATCAGGCCTCGGGCCGAAAACAGAACGCCGTCTACTTTCGTAGACGGCGTTCTCGCTTTCCGGCTCGGTCACACGTTGGCGTTTCCGGCCTTCCACTGTTCCCAGGGGATGTTCCAGTCGCCCAGCCCGTCGGTGCCCGGCAGGGTGGTGCCCACCGTGTTGACGATCTCGACGATGTCACCGCGCTTGGAGTTGTCGTAGAACCACTTGCCGTTGCTGGTGCTGACGTTGATGCAGCCGTGGCTCACGTTGCTGCTGCCCTGGCTGCCCACCGACCACGGTGCGGCGTGGACGTAGATGCCGCTGTAGGAGATCTGGGTGGCCCAGTCCACCTCCGTGCGGTAACCGTTGGGTGAGTTGACCGCGACGCCGTAGGTCGACGAGTCCATCACCATGTGCGAGCGACGGTCACCGACGAGGTAGACGCCGTTGTTGGTCGGTGTGCTGTTCTTGCCCATCGACACCGGCATGGTCTTGACCACCTCGCCGTTGCGGCGCATGGTCAGCGTCTTGGTGTTGTCGTCGATGGTCGTGATCACCTGGTCACCGATGGTGAAACTCGTCGACACGTTGTCCTGACCGAACAGACCGTCGCCGAGATCCACCCCGTAGGTGTCGACCTGCACGTCGACCTTGGTGCCCGGCTTCCAGTACTCGGCCGGCCGCCAGCGAACCTCGCGGTTGTTGAGCCAGTAAAAGGCGCCCTCCACCGGCGGTTCGGTCTTGACTGTGATGGCCCGCTGTGCGGCCAGCCGGTTGGGGATGTTCTCATCGAAGCGAATGGCGACCGGCTGTCCGACACCGACGACCTCGCCCTGCGTGGGTGAGACGTACGGCATCGTGAGGTTCTCCGGCGAGTGCGTCTCGAACGTCATCTCGCGGGTGGTCACGCCCCCGAGGCCGAGCGACTCCGCGGTCAACGTGTAGCTCTTGTTGTAGCCGAGCGGTTCTGCGGTCTCCCACGTCAAGCCGTCCTTGGACAGCTTGCCTTTCACGTCCTTACCGTTCTCGTTGACCATCGACACAGCGCCCAGCACACCGAATTCGGCGCTCACGCTGACCGGCGAGTCGACGCTGACGCCGACCGCGCCGTCCTCGACCGAGGACTTCAACCGCGGAACGAGCAGATCCCCGTACGGGGTCCCCTTGTCGCTGATGGTCTGCGGTTCATCAGTCTGCGTGCCCGATCCGCAGGCCGTCAGGCCCAGGAGCATTGCCGGAATCACGGCCATGGTCGCCAACCACGCGCGCCGTCGCCGACTCGCTGTCTTGACCTGCCACATACTTCGTCACCCCTCGCATACGCAAACACGCCCAACGCAATCGTTGGCGTCGATTCTACGGTTGATTTCGGACTGGGCGTGCGACCGCGATGTCGCCGGCGCTACCGCGCGACTAGGCGATTTCCGCTCACGCCGCGAGGCCTGTTATTGTCTCACACGCGCGCCGTTAGCTCAGTTGGTAGAGCAGCTGACTCTTAATCAGCGGGTCCGGGGTTCGAAACCCTGACGGCGCACCACACGAAAGCCCTGCTTAGGCAGGGTTTTTGTCGTTTCAGGGCATTTGCTGACTGTGACAGATGTGGCAGATGAGGCCAAAAGGTCTCCACATTGTCTCCACGCTGCGGAAACCGGCCCACCACAGCAAACGGCGTGTTGTGCCACTTTGTCGGTGCGGCCGAATACCGTTCAACCATGACGATCGTTAAAACCCCAGACGGCACCGTGCTCGACCAGGTGCCAATCGAGCACATCGAGACCGGCGACACGCTATGGACGTTCCTGCCTGACGGATCGCCCACAACTTTCGTTGTCGACGTGAAGCGTTTTCACATCGACAAGAAGACCGGAACTAAGACGATCGGCCTTCAAGCTGCACCCGAAACCGACACTCACGGCGTCGGGCTGGTCGCAACCGTTGAAGGTCCGGCCGGAACACTCGTGCATCGCCTTCCCCGGTAGGGCCGCGTCAGTTGACACGGAAGTTCTCGCAGTGGTGGCCGATGGTCGTTCTGCTCATCCTCGGCGGCTTCTCCGCGCTCGATATGACCCGCCGACTCGATCCAATCGTCATGAACCTTGTCGGCAGATCGTCGGATTTCTGGTCAGCGCTCGCGGCGTGGGTGGCGGTTCTCGTCGGAATCGCGACAGTCGCCGTCGCCGGTCGCTACGCCAAACATCAGGTGGACGAAGCGCGGCGCACCCGCGAAGAACAGGCACAGCCGAACGTGGTCCTGTACAGCGAGCCGAATTCGGACGTTCCCAACATCTTGGAAATCGTTCTAAAGAACTTCGGCACGACCCCGGCCTATGCCGTACATGTCGACGTAGACCCGCCGATCACATCGACGCCGAACCTTCAAACCGGTGACCAACTGGCAGCTGTGCCGATCCCTGATATGCCGATCTTGGCACCTGGCCAAGAATGGCGAACCGTTTGGGATTCAGCGCCGCAGCGCAATCAGCACAAGCGTCAGCTTCAACAGCGGATCGGTATTGACGGGTTCAGCGATGGTGACGTTCAAAGACTCACGCCCACAAGCAAACACAGCGCGACCGTAAGCTATTCGGACAGTCGCAAGCGCCGCCACGAAACGCCGTCTGTGCTCGATTTCGACCAACGTGAAGGCACGACATGGGTCGACATCAAGACGGTCCACGATCTCACGAAGATGCTGGAAAAGAAGCTTTCGACGCAGAACGATGCACTGGCGAAGATCTACAAAGAGGTTCGCAACTTCGGCACCGAGCACGGTGGTGTATGGATCTACGGCAGCGGCGACGATGGCGAGCGCGAATACCGGCGACAGGCCGCAGAAGCGCAAGAAGCTGAGAACCGCCGAATCATGAACTTGCTAGAGGCACGTAGGCAGGGATACCACCCGCCGGAGCAAGCGGGCGAAACTCGAGATTGATTAATAGAACAGAGAATACGTATGACCGCTGAGAACGCCGATCCTAACTTTCAGCATCCCAAGTGTTACGCCAACCTGCATGGGGGATGTTCCAAAAAGATCTCCGGCGAGCACTATTTCTCTCATTCGATGATCAAGCTTTACACCTTCGATGATCCGCAAGTGAAGATCATGCACAATCACGGTTTCGGCATCCCGAAGGGCGTAAGCCCTAAGAACTTCGTTGTCAATGCGTTGTGCGTCAATCACAATACTGCTTTGAGTGGCACCGACGCGGCAGCGCTGCAGTTTGCGACCTTCGTTCGACGGATCGCACTAGATTTTTTGGGCGGCGCAGGTGAGTGGGGCGGACCCGAAGAAATCACGATTTCGGGTGACAACTTCGAGCGTTGGGCACTAAAACTGCTGCTCAATCACGCCGCAGGTAAAGCCTTCTCAGCGAATCAGGGAAAGATCCACAGTCCGATCCCGCCGGCTGCAATCGACTACCTCTTGGGGAAACAGGTCTGGCCGAAGGGTTTGGGGCTGTGCGTCGCCGGTGATCCGAAGAACGAGAGCTTGAAATTCGATCCGTTTACGAAACTCGAACACACTCTCACGGATTTTTGGGGCGCTTATCCCATTCTTTGGAATTCGGATAAATTACCCGGCAGTGGCATCGCTGATCATACATTTGGCGGCGGTATTGTCGAACTCAACGGCTTCAGCTTTGGGCTGTCGGTTCTTCCGATTTACCGTGGTTATACAGAAGCCAATGGGGTCAAGAACTGGTTCCGCGGTTGCGTCGAACGTCCTGACTACATTGAATGGAATCTTGATGGAGTCGGTAAGCGGATAAACTTCACGTGGAACAATCCATCCGATCACCTATACATCGTTTACACCATGTTTAGAAGTAAACAGCCCTAACCCGGTCTACGCATCTGAACCACGTTCGCGCTCAACCCGCCAGCGGTCGGGCGACGCAGCGGCGCAGCCTTGCCGCCGTCGCCTTCGGTGATGTAGTCGGCGTAGACGGTGAGCGTTGTCACGAAAGAAGCGTGACCGAGCATCTTGGAAACGCTCATATAGTGCTCCCCCGCTGACAAGCTCATCACGGCGAAAGCGTGCCGCAGATCGTGCCAACGCACATGGCCCAAACCGAGTGCCGCCAACGCGGGGTCGAAATAGTGTTTGGCGATCCCGGCCGGGTTGACCGGAACCGACCATTTATAGCCTTGCGACGGCGCGCATTTGGTCGCAGGGGCGTGCGGATCGGGACGGGTGAAACGTCGATCCGGTGCGCCGGATCGACTCAACCGCGCGTCAGCGTCAACGATCATCGGCCGAACCGGCTCGATTTCGTCGCGGCGCAGATGTTCTGGCAGCGCTTCGGAGCGACCATATCGACCGGGAAACAGCGGGGCGTTCGGATCGAAACCCGCCAAGGCGGGGTTGCCGTGCGGATGATCGTTGGCGAGATAGTTGCGCAGATCATCGGCCAACCATCCGTCGATCGGCACCACCCGACGCGACTTCGCCGATTTGGGCGTTCCCGTCTCCCAACCGCCTTTGACCGCGCGGCGGGTTCGCGTCACCGACACCGACCCGGCCGAACCGGGAATCTGCGGCAACATCAGATCACCGACATTCAAGCCCGCCAACTCCCCCGCACGTAGCCCGGTGAACGCGGCGAACAACACCACCAAACCGTAGATCGGGTGGCCCTGCACCCGGCCGATATGGTCGGCCACCGCCGCTATCTCGGCAGCGGAAAGCGGTTTGGCCGAAAACGGTTCGGCGTCGGGATCGCTGTTTCGTATCTTCGGCACCGACGCACACGGGTTGGCGGTGATCGCGCCGTCCACCACCGCAACGTCGAGGATTCGACGCAGCGTCTCGAAAGCGTGTTTCACCGTTGATCGGCTCAACGTCACCAACTCGACATCGGCATCAGCGGCATTTTTTGGCCGAGCGTGCGCCGGTCGTGGGCGCGGTGCCATTAACTCTGCCCGCCAGCGCCGAACATCGGCTGCAGTAATCGAGGCCACCGCGCGATCGGCGAAAACCGGTCCAACGTAGCGGCGGTAGTTGGCTTGGTAGTCGCTCAAAACGCGCGGCTTCACCTGACCTGACAATCCGTCAATCCATGCTTGGGCGTACAGCGACAGCGGCCGGTTTCCGGCGTCGCGCTGGGCGGCTGGCGATTGGCCGCGCGCGATTTTGGGCGCGATCTCGTCAACACGGTCTTGGGCGGCTTGGCGGGTGTCGAACGTTTCTCGTCGCCGCACCCGCTTGGGTGGGCTGTCGGCCCGGTTCGGGTATCGCGGGATGGGAGCGCCGTCGTCGTCGCGGGCGTCTTCGTACCATTCGACGCGGTAGCGTTTCATTGGTCGGCCGCGCTCGTCGCGCCGGTTGCTATCAACAGCGGTGACCCATGCCATGTTCACGAAACCCCTTCGTGCGAAACATCTTCTGTTTTGGCCGGCTGGCGGTTGAGAATGCGCGAGACGGTTGCTGACGACCACGCTCCCCCGCGCTTGGTGGGATGCCCTTCGGCGCTCAACGTCGCCGCGATTTCGCGCGTGGAAGCTCCCGAATCACGAAGCTCGGTCATGCGTCGCAACGCGGCCTGTTCGGCGGGCACCGGCACCAGCGCGCCGTTGGGGTTGTCGGCGCTGCGCTTACCGGATCGCCACCCGTAGGGCGTCGCCCCGGTGGCGTGTCCACCGGCAGCGGCTTTGGCGCGGCGACCGTCGCGCAGCCGTTTCGCCACCAGCATCCGTTCCAGTTCACCGAAAACGCCGGCCATTTTTCGCATGGCGGTGCGCATCGGGTCGTCGGGATCGTCGCGCGGAACCTCTTGCGGCGGAACAGAAGTGAACACACCGGCGTGGTCGAGCAACCACACATGGCCGATCACCGCCTCTTGCACGGTGATTTCACGCGCCAGGCGGTCAAGGTCGCGCACGATCAGCCCGTCAGCGTCGCCGTTGTCGATCATCGCGAGCGCTTCGGCCAAACCGGGGCGGGCGTCGACACCGAGCGCACCCGACTTGCCTTCGTCGGCGCACCACGCCGCCACGCGGGCGTCGAGCGCTTTCGCCGCGCTGCGGATCGCGGCGCGCTGCGAGTCCAGCCCGAAACCGTGCGCGGCTTGCTCAATCGTGGAGACGCGCAGATACGCCACAAGACGACGCTTGCGATCTGCCATTCAAAACCCTTCTAGCTGCGGTGCCGCTAGACCTTTAGGTCTAGATGCACTCTATCTGTCGGACCGGCCGGGTGGAAGGGCGCGCACCGGTCGGTGCACGACGGCGCGGCGCGTCTCCGACATGTCGTCGCGAGCACGCTCGATGGCGCGCCGACGCAGTTCGGCCACAATCTCAGCGCCGCGCTCGGTGGTGACCAGCCCGCCATCGGGTACCGGCAGATCGACCCCGGCCAATTGCGCCGCGAACTCGTTCGGCCCGCCAGAAACCTGGGTTCCCGCCTCTGAGCGGCCGAACGGCTGACGTTCACCGTCGTCTGGTGTCGGCCGATAGGAGTCGTCGCTGACATCGACCAAAATCGCGTCGATTGGCTCGTCATCGTCACGCCTGGCCAATTCCGCCAAGGCGGGTGGGTGGTCACTGTCGTCTTCGATGCCCTGCGATCGCCGCCATTCTGCGCGCGAACCACCGACCTCCAATCGCTCGAAAATCTGTTGGATCGGCGAAGCGACCAACTCGACTTCGACCCCGGTTTTAGCGGTCAACCCGGCGCGATCGAGGGCATCACGAATCGCGCGTAGTGCGGTGGGATCGTCCACGTCGCCGTCGAGCGCGAATTGCAACAATCGCTGAACCAGCGCGTCGGCGGCTTGCTGTAAACGTCGCTGCGCTTTGGCGCGTGTCTGCGGTGCTGCGCCACCATGCACCCGGCAGACGTTTCCGCCCAACATGGGCGGCAGCTTGCAGCGTTGCCCGGTGGCTTTGGATCGCGCCGTGCATCGCAATTCACCGGCAGCAAGGTCTGTCTTGAGGTCTGACCGTCCATGCGGTTTGTCGCCGTTGGCTTCACGCATCGCCGATCCTCTCGTCGGTGCCCTTGTTTTCGCTGTCGTCGTTGGCTTCGTCGGCGTTGTCGCCTTCACCGGCTTCGTCGGATTCGTCGGTTTCGTCGTCGCCATCCATGCCCGGTTCAGCGAAATCGATGGGGCCACAGAAATCGGTTTCGTCGGTGACCACCCACCAGAATCTGACGCGCCATCGTCCCGCCGTGTAAGTGATCGGTGCGCAGTTCCAAGCCATTTGGGCGCCAAACTGCGTTCCGACCAAAAGAGCCAACCCGCGCGCAAAGCACTCGCCGGCCTGTCGTATCGCGTCGGCTTGGCCGTATTCAGCCGCAATCGGTGCGCGACGCAAGAATGCGAAAAGCGCATCCGAGATTGCAGCGGTCAGCGCCAGTCCGAGCCGATGGGCTGCACACATTCCCGCTGTCTCGATCGGGTTGCCGCAGCGATACGCCCGACAGCGCAGCGAGCGCGGAACCCTCACAGTTGTTCGTTCGACGCCCGTCACTTCGGTTGTCATCGCGTCACCTTTCGTTCGCGTCGTAACACCGTGCTCAACTGCTCGTCTATCCGTCTGGGGCTCGGGACAGCCGGTCCCCCTTATAGGGGGGACCGGCGCTGACCCTCTTGAGCCGGTGGCGGGACTGTCCTGAAACTGTCCGGGACAGTCTGACCAGCGCAAATCTGGGTTTGTCCTGTCCTGTCCCGGACAAAAAGCTGTCCCGGCGACCTGTCCCAGCAAACCCCGAAAAAGAGTGTTTTCGCAGGTCAGACCTGTCCCGGACAGAAACCCCGTTCCGCGGCTTCGCCAGGACAGTTTTCGGGACTGTTTGGGGCGGCGTTTCGAGCCCGATCACGACGACTGACCACCGTTCCCGGCCTGTGCCTGCGCGTTGCTCTTGCGCACTTTGACCGCTGCGTTCCATCGCTGATTGGAACCGGTCAGCGTGCCACCAGCAGCGCCATACGCCTTCTGCGCGGCCGCACGGCCCAATGTCGGGTCAACGCCGAGACTGTCCAGGTCGTCCACTAAACCGGCCACTTGCTGATCAACCGCCGCGACCGTTCCGTCTGACCGTTGCGTTGTCAGCCCAGCGGCCAGGCTTCGGTGTTCGTGCCGTAGCGGATTGTCGATTCGCCGCAAGCGCACCGTTTCGGCGAAGTGCGGTCGGCGGCGCTTTCCGAGGGTCAACGCCAGATCGTTGCTTCCCGGTGTCGGCGTGGTCAGCCGAAAGTCGGCGTCGACGTCGGACAGTTTGTGCGAGCTTCCGCGCGGACCGAGGTCGGCGTTTTTGCCTAAATGGTCGAGACGCAGAATGGCGATCTTTTGATCGCGTAGCGGTTGAATTGCGTTGCGATAGAACTGACTCCAGGTGTCTGCGTCATTTTCACCACCTGCGATGAATCGGCTCACCGTATCGAACACCACCAGATCACAACCACCGAGATTCTTCGACAGTTCGGAAACTAACTGTAGGAACTCGCGCGCACCGTTGGCGGTATCCAAACCGGCCAAATCGGGGTAACACACCACGGCCAGATTCGGCAGATCTAATGGCGCGTTCATCGCGTTGAGTCCATCGCGCCACCAATCCTCGCCGTTTTCGGCGTCGAGGTAGATGACCCGCGCCGGGTTGAAGCGCTCGGGGCGATCGGTAGATGTGTGGTCGGTGTGAATTTGACCGAGCGAGGCGTCGACGGCGATTCCGCGCGCGAGCACTGATTTACCGGTACCCGGTGCGGCCGACAGTGATATATAGCTGTCGCGCGCCAGAACGTCGGGGAGAAGCCATTGCACTGGTTTCGCTGGTTCGGTCCGAAGTCGGCGCAAATCGACCGGTGCGTTTCGTCGGATCTGGGTTTGGCCGGCAGTTTGGGGAGAATCGGTGTCGTCATTGTCGAGTCCGGACAGCCACCCGTCGAGCGCACGCGCTGCGCGGGTGTTGTCGCGGTGATCGGTGCCAAAGTCGCGCCGTCCACGGTTGACCAGATCGGCCATCTGCCCCGGATCGTCGTCAGCTGGTGCGACTGCACCAATAGCCGTTCGCAGCATTGCGGCGAAGTCACCACGTTTCGGAGCGCTGCCAGTTGCGCGATAGGACGCATTCCAATCGGCGTGCAGATCGTTGAAAACGGTCGCAGCGATCAGTCCGGGCGCGACTTCGCGTGCCGCCCATCCGAGAACGGCCATCATCGCGTCATGTCGGCTTTCGCCGCGTTCGACACGTTTGGCATAGTTGTCACGCAACGTCTTTCGTCGCCACGGATCACGTTCTTCGGTGTGGCGCTCGCACCAAGATGTGACGGCTTCGTCGCTTACCGGCAGTGGGCGATCATCAGCACCACCCGCCCTGGTGGAAAGTACGGCCAAGGCCGTGCACCCTTCGGCGGGTAGGTCGGGCACTTCGCCGGTTGTCTGCCAGATGTACGCGCCACCGTCATCGACTTTTGGGTGGGCTGACGGTTCGGCCATGATGACCGCGTTGCCGGTTTTGATGTCACCGACTTTGTTTCCGTCGCACAGCTTCACATCGACATTGCGGAACGTCTCGGCAGTAGCAAAGACGTAATGTCCGCGTTCGCCGCGACCTCCCCGCGAGGACTGAAACAGACCTTTTCGGAGCCACGCCATTTCGTCCGGTATCGCATCGATATCGAGGTCGACGGCCACCAGTTGGGACCGACCCAAGTGGATCGCGATACCTGGCGCGTTCGTGCGGTCCCAGTACGCCTCTATCAGTTCAGGGTCGCGCGTGCTCAAGTTGGGCCAGTCGCGTCCAACGACCGATCCGGGATGCTTGCCGGTGGCGACCGGCAATACGAACAAACCGGCGTCGGCGTAGGCCAGCGCGGCATTCAAAGCCGATAGGCCCGTCACGTCGGGAATACCCACGGCGTTGTTCTCGTGGGCCTCGGGGAACGGTCCCCGCGCGATGGTCGATGTTGCCGCGCAAAACCCAAGATTCAGGGTGCGGCGTTTCAATTTGCGGGCTGGTACCATTTCTCTAGATTCTTTCGGCGAATCTGTGGCGGGTCGGCTTTTGTGGGGTCGGCCCGCCAATCATTTGGATATGAATTTACGCGGCTTTCGTTGTCGAATTCGTGTACGCCGCGCGGTAACATCGACATTGGCTAGCGCTGCCACGCAGAGCCTCCGGACCGGGTGTCAACGGCACCGGGGGCTCTGCCTCGGGAAGCGGCGCCACCTAGATCCTGCTGCGACACAATGCAATTCAGACCCGTCTTAGTCGATCACATCGTCGGGATCGATGATGTCGCCGCCCTTGAACCCTTGTTGCTTCAGATATTCTTTTAGACAACTTGAGCAGGTTGAGACGCAGACAATTACGTCAGATTGAAAGAATGGAAGGACCGCGCTATCTGACACTTTCGAGCGATCGCAAAAACCACTCCGCAAGGTCAAATCGCAGAATCTCTCGGCCTGAGTGTCTTCGATGAATTTTCGCAATTCATCTGCGGTCGAAACAGGGATTCGTTCAATATTCGCCCATCGAGGCACAATCGCATACACACGGGTATCAGGGACGTTGCCCGGAGTCGGAAAGACCCTCTCGACGGTGTAGCCCGTTAGCTGCCGCATCGGGTCGCGGGTGGAATCTCCGAAGCCGTCAGGCCGGTTATATTGCCCGAAAGCGTCATCAACGATTCTGCGCAGCTTCCGGAACTTCGCAAACCCACGAAGTCTGCCCAATCCGCGCAGCCCCTCCACCGCATCTAGAAGCGCTTGCGCGTCTCGCGACAGGAAACGGCGCTTGTACTCCTCGACAATCTGTTCCGCTGCCTCTAACGCTGCCTCGAATTGGTCAGAAGTTGGCGAGTGATCATCGACGCCCTGCGCGACCGCAACCGCCTTCGCCAACATGCGCTTGGCGCGTGCGCGCAGGTCACGATCAGCCGGGTACCGCGCCGTAACGCGTTCATCGAGGTCGGCGTCTAGAGCGGCGAGCCGTTTCGTTTCTTCGCAACGCCTCTCGATGAGACGCTGTTGGGCGTCACGTTGCACTTTGGCCCGCTGCTCATCGGTCAGTTCAGGGTCGAATGGATTGAAGACGTTCATGCGCTTTCCTCAGTTCGCAGACCTTCCATCAACCAGCGAACCAGCGCGCGGGGCGAGAAGTACAGGGAACCAGCACGCTTGACGTGTTCAACTTCGCGGTTCGCGACAGCGGTCACTATCCCGTATTTCGAAACGTCAGTTCCGAGCTGAGTTTTGAAGAATTGAACGGCCGCATCGGCGGTGCGAATTGTTGCGATCGGAGAATATTTCAGAATCTCCGATTCGATTTCGTCGGGAAGTCGTCGCGCGCCTGGCGCAACCTTGGTAACGGACACTGCAAGCCCTTTCGGGTCGAGTCCCACACCTGGCCCCGGCGTGGTTGGGGGTGTCCGTTTCAAGGCAATTCTAGGCGCATCAAGCCCGGCCTGTCCAGGCTTATACCGGCGCCAAAGTCACTGTTGGGCAACACTTCTGGTAGGCTTCGATCTGAATTCGAATGGCGAGCGAAAGCATGCAACCTTGAAGCAATTTCTGATTGGTTCCAGTTCCGAAACTTGAAATGGACGATTTCACGGGTCCCATGTCAGCGGCTCAACCGCACCGCCGACCACGCGACAGGCGTTAACACGGCGGTGAAGTGGACGCAGCCAGGCTCACTCAAGCGCAGGCACAACCAGACGGTCGAAACACGCAAATAGATTGCGTCACAACCGATTTACGGGTCATCGTGCGCGTAAGCTGAGCCCAACGCACCCTGAACTGTGAGGCACAAATGATTGCGACGCTGACCTACGATCCCCACGGACTCCCATTACTCGACGGAATCCCGCTGTCACCTGTCTTCGGTGGAACCGTTCCCGGTGGACAATATGGGATCGTCCCTGCCGCAGATGCTTTGGTTTCTCGCACGTCTGACGGGTACGACATCAACGATATTTGGGACGATTTTCGGGATGCCGTGGCACTTCTCAACACCGAACGCAACCAAGTTGCCGATCTGTTGAGTTTCCGAACTTTGAACGCAGCTGATGTTGTCGCCCAAAACATCACCCCGCCGAATTTCGAATTGGCGACAGAATTCGGCGTGCCACTGTCGGCCGGGTCGCCCGCCGAGGCGTTGCCGCTCGGGTACACCTACAAGCATCATTCGCTGCGATCGTCACTGACGTGGCAAGCCTTGCGCGTGATGGATCGCCGTCAGGTCGAGGGAATCCTGAATTCGATTCTCGAAGCGGACAATAAAAACCTCAACGGCCAGATTCTTCACCGATTGTTTGATCCGACGGTTGGCAAAAACGAAATCGGAACCAACTGCTTCGGATTGTGGAGCAACGACGGCATCGCCAGTCCGCCGCCGTTCATGGGAACCCACTTCCCGGCCAACACGTCGCACTACATCGCGACCCAAAACGCGACGCTGGATTCTCAGGATCTTGAAGACGCGTATCACATGATCCGATCGAAGGGTTACGCGATTGACGGCCGATCTCAGATCATTGTGCTGTGCAACCACGCCGAAGCCGAGAAAATCGCCACTTGGCGGGCCGGTGAGGAAAGCCGAACAGACGGACCGATCGCGAAGTACGATTTCATCGCTTCCAAGAAAGCTCCGCCATTCTGGACTGGTGAGTCGGTGGTCGGCAACGTGGCACCCGACGAGTACCACGGGCACGACGTTTTGGGAACCTACGGTTACGGGTGGATCATGGAAACCCCGACGATTCCGCAGGGCTATTTGGCGGTGGTCGCCACCGGTGGCCCGAACTCGGAACGCAATGTGGTCGGACTGCGCGAAGCCGCAGGCTACGAAGGACTGCTGACGATGCCGGGCAACTGGCGCGAATTCCCTTTGGTAGAAAGCTTTTTCGTGCACAGCTTCGGCACCGGTGTGCGGCAGCGGGGCGGGGCGGTCTGCCTTCAGGTCACCGCATCGAGCACCTACACCGCGCCGGCCAAAGAACTGTTCGGCATCAAGTAGCGCCGATCGCCGCAGTCAGATTCGGATCACCAGCGATGAGCATGCAAATCCCCGAATGGGTCGAGTCAGCGATGGCCGACGCGAAACGTCGCCAGCCGAACACGCGCGACAGCGAATTTGGCCGACCGGTCGGTGACGTGTCACCGCCCACGCCGGGACGGTTCGTCCCGCCGCCTGCGCCGACAACCGACGTGAGCCACATTGGACCTCGGCCCGCCGTTGGCGGGCGTTGACCGACTGCGATGACTTCTCGACGCCGATACGTGCGAGACGATCGCGGACGGTTCGCCCGCACACCTGGCGCGCCGTCAACGCCTCAGCCTGCCCCGGCAGTGGGTTCGACCGATCCGGTGAGGCTGGCAGCGTTGCGGCGGCAGCGGGCACGACGGGCCACCGCAGCGACCGTGAGGCGGACCGCCAAGGCGGGTGTGGTGGCCGTCGCGGCGGTCGCCGTCGCGAGCCAAGGCCATCCGGCCAGCCGCACCCGCACCGCGCCAACCCGACGCCGCATCGAACGCGCCCACGTCGCGCGAGCGCGCTCCGATCACGCCCGCCTGACCAGTTTGCGCGCATCGGCGTTTCCCACGTCCGTGATGAATGCACCCGCGTTCAACGCGCGGTCCGCGAAAGCCGAAGCGCGCGCCTTGACGCGCGGCCATCGCGGCCAGATGGGATCGGCGCGCCGGGTTCGCCGCTGACGTAGACGCCAAGCCGCTGCGTTGAGCGCCAGAGGTCAGTTCGGCGAAACCGCCGGTCAGCTAGACGGTGCCGAGACAGCCGTTCGTGCAGTCGGCCTCGATCACCTTTTCTTTAAGAAATCGGCCGCTCGGCGTCGTCCACGTTCGGATAACGACGTGTACGGGGTGGCCGCACTGGATGCAGCGTTCGGCGCGTTCGGCGTATCGATCGTTTTGAGGCATGTTCCGTCCATTCGATAAATCAAGTGGAGGGGCCTACTCGTAGATTACGCCGGTTTATGCCACCCGCTGTGGCGGCTCGCCGCGTGGTCCCGAAACCAGCAAACGTCTCGAGGGTCTCCACATTGTCTCCACGCGTGGGAGAGTTACAGATAACTGAGACGGATTCAGACGGGTTCCAGACGAACGCAGCCAGACGCAAATGCTACTCTGACCTGTATCAATTCGGGCTAGCCCAAATCATCGCCGCAGGCCAGAGATTAGCCGGTACCGTTCTCTTAATCAGCGGGTCCGGGGTTCGAAACCCTGACGGCGCACCACACGAAGAAAACCCCGTTCACCTGAACGGGGTTTTCTTGTTTCCGGAGGATCAGATCCGCATGGAACCCGGACCCTGCTGCCCCAGCAGCGGATTGACCGCCGGTCCGCCCTGCGGGGTGTGCTCGCGCTGGTGCTGCTGGATGGCCTGCATCAGCGGGTTCTGCTGCATCAGGGCGCGGCGGTCTTCGTCGGACAACTCATAGAAGGTCCACATGCCCCACGTCGCCGGCCGGATGTAGAGGGTGACCTTCTGCTTCTTGCGGGCGTTCTGCGGCAGCATCGCCGGGACCGGGACAACCCTGTCCAGTGAGACGGCGCTGACGAGATCCTGGGCAAGCTGGTCTATGTCGGTGGAGTCCTGCAGCTCGTAGACCGATGCCTGGTGGCTCGCCTGCGACGGTCCTTGCAGGGCCAGAAACCACGCCATGGCGTGTCTCCTTTGCTCGTCGGGAAGATCAGCCGCCAGAGTAAAGGAAGGACCAGGTCGTGACGCCAGCGACCATCCACGGCCGCATTATTGACTCCTGCGATGAAATGCCGTGTTATCGTCGGCAAATTCTGTCACCTGTGCTGGAAGCCACACGTCGACGCAGGCGTCGGGAGTGCGGAAGGGCGCATCGGTCGGTAACGGTCTTCGCCGAGATGAGAGATTCAATACCCGTTGCGCTGGGTACCAGCAGGGAGCAGTGCTAAGGTCGAAGTTAGCTGACGGGCTCCGCGACAGTAGTCGACAGAGCGCAGTGCGAGGAACGAGGAAATTAGCTGATGGCAGGGCGCGGCGATCTGGTCCCATCGACGGTCACCGGTGACGAGCCGATTGACGGCGGCGCGGGGCAACGCCCGATCGCAGTGCACAACTGCAGTCGGCTCGGTCGGGTGGCCAACCCACCCGGGTTTTCGATCTCGTCCTGGCTCCGAGCGAGCCGGCGCCGCTGACTCAGCCCCGGCGCGAGCGCACGCTCAACAGCAGGACCAGAACGCCCACCCCGGCCAGCGAAAGCGCCACCGGCGGTTGCTTGACGAACCGCAGTACACCGGCCTTCACGTCGGCGACCACGCGTTGCGGGTTGGCTCGGGCAGCGAGACTGTCGACGGTCACCGCCAGTTGTTCACGCGCCTGATCGATCTCGGCCTTGATGGTGTCGGGATCTCGATCCGCCACGTTCGCCTCCACGTCGGTGTTCACCAGTGCTGCCGAACTACCCTAGATCAGCCGGCGCGCATCGCGGCGCCCGGCCGACAGATCGGAGGACACGCACCATGCCGCAGACCCCTCGGCTCGAAGCCGGCGACAAGGCGCCGGAGTTCAGCCTCCCGGATGCCGACGGCAACACCGTCAAGCTCTCTGACTACCGGGGACGGAAGGTGGTGGTGTACTTCTATCCGGCCGCATCCACGCCCGGGTGCACGAAGCAGGCGTGCGACTTCCGCGACAATCTCACCGAACTCAACGAAGCCGGCATCGATGTCCTCGGCGTCTCCCCCGACAAGCCCGAGAAGCTGGCCAAGTTCCGCGACAAGGAGCAGCTGACCTTCCCGCTGTTGAGCGACCCTGAGCGCACGGTGCTCGAAGCCTGGGGCGCCTACGGCGAGAAGACGATGTACGGCAAGACCGTCCAGGGTGTCATCCGCTCCACGTTCCTGGTCGACGAGGACGGTCGAATCGAGGTGGCACAGTACAACGTTCGCGCCACCGGGCATGTGGCCAAGCTGCGGCGCGACCTGAAGGTCTAGCGACCGCGCTCCGCCAGTTCGGCCAGCAGCAGCGCCTCGGCCGTCGCCGCGCGTTCCAGCACGCCCAGATGCAGGCTCTCGTTGATGCTGTGCGCCTGGGTGTCAGGGTCCTCGACGCCGGTGACGAGGATCTTGGCTTCGGGGAACGCACGCGCGAACTCGGCGATGAACGGGATCGAGCCGCCCACACCGGTGTCCACGGCGTCGTGGCCCCACGCCTCCCGAAACGCCTCGCGCGCGGCGTCGTAGACGGGTCCGGTGGCGTCGATGGCGTACGGCTGTCCCAGATCACCCGCGGTGACGGTGACCTGGGCGCCCCAGGGTGCGTGGTCCTGCAGGTGACGGGTCAGCGCGGCCAGGTGCTCGGCGGCGTCACCTCCGGGCGCGACGCGCATGCTGATCTTGGCGCGTGCGCGCGGGATCAGCGTGTTGGACGACTGCGCGATCGACGTGGTGTCGATGCCGATCACGGTGATCGCCGGTTTGGCCCACAACCGTTGCGCCACTGAGCCGGAACCGATTTCGCGGACCCCGTCGAGCAGGCCGGTATCGGCCCGGACCCGCTCCGGGGAGTAGTCGACGTCGGCTGCGGTGGCCTCGTGCAGTCCGGCGACGGCGACGTCGCCGTTGTCGTCGTGCAGACTCGCCAGCAGACGCACCAGGACGGTGAGCGCGTCGGGCACCACCCCGCCCCACATCCCGGAATGCAGGCCGTGGTCGAGGGTGGCCACCTCGACCACGCAGTCGGCGAGGCCGCGCAGCGACACGGTCAGCGACGGGATCTCGGTGCTCCAGTTGTCCGAATCGGCGATGACGATGACGTCGGCGGCGAGCAGGTCGCGATGCGCGTCCAGCAGCCGTGACAGGGACGGCGAACCGGACTCCTCTTCTCCCTCGACGAACACGGTTACACCGACCGGCGGTGCGCCACCGTGGGCGCGGAAGGCAGCCAGATGTGTTGCGATGCCGGCTTTGTCGTCGGCGGTGCCCCGGCCGTAGAGCCGCCCGTTGCGCTCGGTGGGCTCGAACGGCGGCGAGTGCCACTGGGTCGCGTCACCCTCCGGTTGCACGTCGTGGTGGGCATACAACAGAACGGTGGGCGCACCTGCAGGCGCGGGGTGGCGCGCGATGACCGCGGGAGCTCCACCTTCGGCGACGATGCGAACGTCGTCAAAGCCGGCCTGCGCCAACAGTTTCGACACCGCTTCGGCGCTGTGTTGCACCTCGGGGCGGCGTGCCGGGTCGGCCCAGACGGATTGGATACGCACCAGGTCCTCGAGGTCGGCGCGCACCGAGGGCAGCACGTCGCGGACCTTGGCGATCAGATCGGTCATACCGACGAGGTTAGCGCCGGCGAACCTCAGCGCTCCTCGAGGACCGCGACGGCCGCGGCGGTGTCGGCCTCGTGGGTCAGCGACAGATGAATCGTCACTTCTTTGAGGTGCTCGGCCACCGCGCCGGACAGTCGCACCCGCGGTCGACCCCACATGTCGGTGATCACCTCGATGTCGCGGTGGATGGCCTCGGGCAGCACCGGCCGCTTGGCGAACCGCGATCCTGACCACGCTTTGATCACCGCCTCCTTGGCCGCCCAGCGCGCCGCGAGGTGGCGCGCCGCCGACGAACTCTTGTCGGCGGCGTCGCGCCGCTCCCCGGGGGTGAACGTCTCGGCGAACACCGTCCCGGGGCGGTCCACCTGTTCGGCGAACTCGGGGATGGAGACGAGGTCGATGCCTATGCCGACGATGGCCATGGGCAGCAACCTATCTCACCGTTCACCGCCGATACACGCCGTCCTCGCCGAGCCGCGACGACGCATCCAGCAGCATCGCGGCTTCCTGGGTCTTCTCCGGCAGGTCATCGGCGAAGCGCCGATCGGCGGGACGCTCGAACAACGGACGTCCGCCGGCGATCGCCGAGGCCAGTCGCCGCTGACCGGCCAGCGCGCGCTCCTGCGCCTGTGCGGTGTAGGCCTCGCGCTGCTCAGGTGTCAGCGTCGCCAGGAACGCCTGCGGATGCACCAGGGCGATCAGCCCGGACACGTGCCCGAACCCGAGGCTGGTCACCAGACCGGCCTTGAGCGGGTACTTCTCCCCCATCCGCAGCGTCTCGCGCGGCCACACGAAGTGCGTGGACGTCGCAAGCTCGTCGTCGACACAGTCGAGGCTGCGGTTGGGCGGGATGACCCCGTCGCGCAACACCTGGCACAGGCCCATCATCTGGAAGACCGCGGCACCGCCCTTGGCGTGACCGGTGAGGCTCTTCTGGCTGATGATGAACAGCGGTGCACCGTCCGAGCGGCCCAGCGAGTCCGCGAGCCGTTCGTGCAGCTCGGTCTCGTTGGGATCGTTGGCCAACGTCGAGGTGTCGTGCTTGGAGATCACCGCGATGTCGTCGGCGCCCACACCGAGCTTGGCCAGCGAGCGGGCCAGCAGCGAATCCTTGCCGCCGCGACCGGCACCGAGCGCGCCCAGCCCGGGTGCCGGGATCGAGGTGTGCACACCGTCGGCGAACGACTGCGCGTACCCGACGACCGCGAGCACCGGCAGACCCATCTTCAGCGCCAGATCGCCGCGGGCCAGCAGCACCGTGCCGCCGCCCTCGGCTTCCAGGAACCCGAGCCGGCGCCGGTCGTTGGCACGCGAGAACTTCGAGTCGCTGATGCCCTTGGCCCGCATCACCTCGGTGTCGGCGGTGGCCGCCATGTCACCGAAGCCGATGATGGCTTCCAGCGTCAGATCGTCGAAGCCGCCGGCGACCACCAGCTCGGCCTTGCCGAGGCGGATCTTGTCGACGCCTTCCTCGACCGACACCGCCGCGGTGGCGCACGCTCCGACCGGGTGCACCATCGCGCCGTAGCCGCCGACGTAGGACTGCATCACATGCGCGGCAACGACATTCGGCAGGACCTCCTGCAGGATGTCGTTGGGCTTGCTGCGGCCCAACAGGTTGCCGTGGTACATGGTCTGCATCGACGTCATGCCGCCCATGCCGGTGCCCTGCGTGGAGGCCACCAGGCTCGGGTGCACCCACCGCATCAACTCGGCGGGAGTGAAGCCCGAGGACAGGAACGCGTCCACCGTGGCGACGATGTTCCACAGCGCCACCCGGTCGATCGAGTTGGCCATGTCCGGGGTGATTCCCCACACCGTCGGGTCGAAGCCGGTCGGGATCTGAGCACCCACGGTCCGCGACAGCTTGGTCTTGCGCGGCACGCGAATCTCGGTGCCCGCCTTGCGGATCACCTCCCAGTCACCCGAATCCGGCAGCGGCCGGGCCACCGTGTGCTCAGGATCGAACTCCACGAACGCCCGCGCGTCGGCCTCACTGGACACCACGAACCGGAAGTCCTTGTCCAGGAACACGCTGACCAGCAGCGGTGACGCGTGATCGGGATCGATCGCGCCGTCGTCGACGAACTCACGGATACCGCAGCGGCTGACAACCTCGTCGTGGTACCGCTCCACCAGCTCGGACTCGTCGACCAACTCGCCGGATTCGGTGTCGTACCAACCCGGTTGAGGATCGTCCTCCCACTTGATCAGCCCGGTGGTCCACGCCAGTTCCAGCACGCCGGCCGCAGACAGCTCGTTGTCGATCTCCATCTCGTAGCGGGTGCGCGACGACCCGTACGGGCCCAGTTCGGCACCGCCGACGATGACGACCAGATCGGCCGGGTCGACGTCCAGATCGGCCCACTCCGGTGCAGGCGCCGAAGCCGCAGGACGCGGCGGCGAGGGCAACGCGGCGATCAGGTGATCGGCGGCTGCGTCGTCGTCGGCCTCGTCTGCCGGGGCGGACGTCGCCTCCTCGCGGGCCTTGGTGGCCAGCGCGGAAAGGTCGAGCTCGACCTCGGCCAACCCACCGGTCAGGTCCGCCAGCACGGGTTCGCGGGCCGCGGCCACCTTCGTCTCGACATCACACAGGTCGAGCAGCATGCTCGCCATCTGCTCGGTCGAATAGGTGGTCACACCGGCTTCCTCGACCGCGTCGACGATGACGTCGTTGTGCCCCATCAAGCCGGTGCCGCGGGTCCAGCCGATCAGTGCGTGCGCCAGGCTGACGCGCTGCGCCCACGAGGTCTCGGCCTTCCACCGGGACACGACGGCATCCAAGGCGGCCTTGGACTCGCCGTAGGCGCCGTCACCACCGAACATCCCGCGGTTCGGCGACCCGGGCAGCACGACGTGCAGTCGTGCGGCGATGTCGCGGTCCACGCTGGTGTGCGACAGACCGCCGATGAGCCGCTGCACGGCCCACAGCAGCACCTTCATCTCCATCTCGGCACGCGAGCCCGCCTCCGAGAGGTCCCCGCCGACGCGCGGCGCGGCGAACGGGAACAGCAGCGTCGGGGTCAGCGCGTCCTTGAGGTGGATGGACTTGGGCCCGAGACTCTCGGTCTGCTCGGTGCCGACCCATTCGACCAGCGCGTCGATGTCGCTGTAGGAAGCCATGTTCGCCGGCAGCACCCACAACTTGGCGCCGAAGCGCGCGTTGTCGCGGTAGAGCTGACGGTAGAAGGCCAGCCTGGAGTCGTCGAGCTTGGAGGTGGTGGCCACCACCGTGGCGCCACCGTCGAGCAGCTGCCCGACCACCGAGGCGGCGATCGAGCCCTTCGACGCGCCCGTCACCACGGCGACCTCGTCGTGGTAGCGACCCTTCCCCGGGTTCTCCGCGCCGGCGGCGGCACGCGCATACAGCGATGCGTGGATGTTGCGGCCCGCGGCCAGCGCCTTGCCCTGCCAGTACGTGGCCTGGGTGCCGACCACATGGCCGGTGCCCTCGAAGCGGTCCGCCAGACGCGCCCAGTCGGCTTCCAGGTCGTCGTCGTCCATCAGCCAGATGCGGACCAGGTCCTCGCGTGCGCTGGCCCACCGGTCGTCGAGCAGCACGGCCTTGCGCCCGTCGAAGACGGGAGCCACCAGACGCGGCCAGTCCGAACCGAGTTCGGCCGTCACCAGATCGATCAGCTCAGCGTCGGTCGATGCGTCCGGGGTGACCAACGGTGCGCCCAGACCCAGCTGGTCGAGGATGGTGCGGGCCGCCGACGCGAGCACGCCGTCGGGACCGGTCACCTTCTCGGCGAACTCGCCGAGCGCGGCCGAATCCACCACGCCGCCACTGCCACCGGCGGCCGACGGCATCGAGACCGGCACACCGCGGCGGGCCCCGACCGCGGACACCGCGGCGTCGATCACCTTGTCGACGGACGCGGCGTCGGCCAGAGCACCGTCGTGCAGACCGCCGAGCGCCCCGCCGCGGACACTGGAACCTTCGCGGGTGCCCAGGGCGACCTCGACCGTGACGTGCTTGACCCAGCCGTCACCGAGTTCCCAGGTCTTCTTGATCCGCTCGCCGATGTAGGCCGGTCGCTTGCCGGACGGCCCGAAGACCGTACGCAGCTGGTCGTTGATCGCGTCGGAGAGCACCGGGCCGAACGGCTTGTAGGTGCGCGCCAGCTTGGTGACCTGTCCCTTGAGTCCGGCCAGGTCGGCTTCTGCGGCACCGTCGATGGCGCCGAGATTGAGCTCGGAGCCGAGGTCCACGAGCATCTGGTTGCGTCGCGAGGACGCGCCGTCGGTGATGGACTCGATCGAGTCCAACGCCTCGATCTGGTCGATGCGGATCTTGGCCGACAGCGCGATCAGCGCCATCGTGGCGTCGGCCGCGTCGAAGGCGATGTCGTCGGGACGGGGTCCACCGCTGGGCGCAGCGGCCGGCGCGGCGGGGGCTGCCGGAACCGCTTCTGCCGGAGCGGCTTCCGCGGCCGGCGTGGAGTCCTCGGCGGGCTCGTCGACGTCCGGTTCGGGATCGGTGTCGGTGGCGAACAGCACCGCCGCGTCGCGCTCGGCGTTGAGCACCTCGGTGGTGTTGTGCGAGTACTCCGGCAACTTGAGCGTGTTCTGCGCCAGTCCCGCGACGGTCGGGGCCGACTTCACGCCGATCTCGACGAAGCGCTCGATGCCGAGACCGCCGGCGGCCTCCTCGATGAACAACAGGTCCTGGGTCTCGATCCAGCGGACCGGGCTGGCGAACTGCCAGGCCAGCAGCTCGATGACCAGCTTGCGGCACAGCTCGTGCGACCGCTCGTTCCGCCAGGTGTCGTAGTCGGCGAGGATCTCGTCGAGCGGCTCGGCGGGCACCAGATCACGGATCTCCTGGATGAAGTCGCGATCGAGGGTGAACGGCCGAGGCACCAGGTTCGGGATGTAGCGGCCGATCAGCAGCTCGGGATCGGCGTCGGTGGGCATGACACGTTCGAGGGCACGCCGGAAGTCGGCGACGCCGACCCGCAGCACGCTGGAGTGGAACGGCACGTCGATGCCGGGCACCAGGATGAACGACCGCTTGCCGCCGGAGATCTCACGGCGCCGCTCGACCTCTTCCTCCAACGCTTCCAGACCGGCGACGGTCCCCGCGATCGCGTACTGCGAACCGCGCAGGTTGAAGTTCACGATCTCCAGGAACTCACCTGTGCGCTCGGAGATCTCGGCGACGAACCCCTTGACGTCGGCGTCGTCGAGGTCGATCTGCGACGGGCGGATAGCCGCCAGACGGTAGTTCGAGCGGCCCTGCGCGTCGCGCGGGACGATGTCGTGCATCTTGGAGCCGCGGTGGAACACCACCTCCAGCAGCGCGGGCAGCTCGTAGAGCCCGGACACGCAGGCGAGCGCCGTGTACTCGCCGACGGAGTGGCCGCAGGCGATGGCGCCCTCGACGAACGCGCCCTGCTCGCGCATCTCGGCGACCTGCGCCGCGGCCACCGTCGCCATCGCGACCTGGGTGAACTGCGTCAGGTACAGCACGCCCTCGGGATGGTGGTAGTGCACACCGGAGGCGATCAGCGACGTCGGGTTGTCCCGCACCACATGCAGAACCGAGAACCCCAGCGTCTCGCGGGTGAACTTGTCCGCGGTGTCCCAGACGGCACGGGCGGCCTTGGAGCGGGCGCGCACATCCATGCCCATCCCCTTGGACTGGATGCCCTGGCCGGGGAACGCGTAGACGGTCTTCGGGGCGGCCAGCTGCGCGGTGGCCGACATGACCAGCTCGCCACCCACCTTGGCCGTCACCTCGATGATCTCCGCACCCCGGTCGATACCGACGCGGTCGACCCGGAACTCGACCTCGTCGCCGGGTAGCACCATCCCGAGGAACCGTGACGTCCAGCCGACCAGGCGGGCCGGCGGGGTCGCGCGGCCGTCGGTCGCGGTGACGGCGTGCTGGGCAGCGGCCGAGAGCCACATGCCGTGCACGATGTTGGATTCCAGACCCGCCAGCAGTGCAGCGGCACGGTCGGTATGGATCGGATTGTGATCCCCGGAGACCACCGCGAACGCGCTCATGTCGACGGGGGCGTCGACCACGACGTCACGGCGACGACGGCGCGGCGTGTCGGTGGCGTTGTCGGTGATCGCCCCGCCGGCGCGCGGCGGGTCGGTCAGCTCGACAGGACCGGTGCGGCCGCGGATCGCGAAACGCTCGCCCAACGTGGCCAGCACGGTGCCCTCGGAGTCGGCGATCGTCACATCGACCGGCACGACGCGACCGACCTCGGTGTCGGTGGCCGCCGAAGCTGTTGCGGTGACGGTCAATTCGGACTTGGTCTTCGGCATCGACTGCAGCAGATGCGCCGCGTGGTCGAGGTGCACGAGGCTCAGCAGACCTTCGACGACCGGGAAACCGTCGTCGGTGACCGCAGAACCGATCGCGGCGAACACCGCGGGCCAGCACAGCCCGACCAGCGCGTCGGGCACGAGCGTCAGGCCCGGCGCCAACGGCGCCCCGAAGGTGGCCGTCACACCGGTGTGGTCGGCAACCTTCTCCGGATCCCATTCGACGGTGACGGTCGAGGTGTTGTTCTGCACCGCCGGAAGCGAGTCCGGCCCGTCCACACCGGCGGCAATGGCGAGCACCGCACGCATCGCCGCCGACGCGTCCTCGACGGTGACGATGGGGGCACCCCCGTCGACGGTGGTTTCGGGCAGCGTGAAGCGGATGTCGATCCAGATGTCAGACAGCGGCACGCTCAACGCGACCGAGACATTTCCGGAGCCGTCCACCGCTTGTTCCAGGCGCGCACCGGTGTTCGGGTGCGTCGCGCTGGGCTTGCCCGGCACGTCGTTGACCTGCCACTCGCTCGGTGCGCCGATGCGGTGCACCGGGTTGATGGCGGTCCGTCCGGCCCACAGCACGTCGGGCGAGTCCAGCACCACCGCCAGCGGACCGCTGACGTCGGCACGGGCTTGCCGACGCGACACCACGGGCACCGGTTCGGCGCCGGCGGCCAGGATCCGGTCGACGATTTCCTGCTCGAACCGGTCGAGCAGCTCACCAACCGGTTCGTCGACGCGGGTGATGCCCGCGACCGCCTGGGTACCGGGGATGATGCAGACCTGATCGGCGGTGTAGCGGGCGTCGTGCGCCTGCCACAGCGAGTCGCTGCGCCACCAGCGCCGGACGTCCTTGTCGATGACCGGCACGAAGTTCACCGGCTTGCCCGGCTTCTTGCACAGCGTCACGAAGAAGGGCACGTCTGCCGGATGCAGCTTCACCGTCTCGGCGTCGGGGTAGCGGGTCAGCAGCGCGGCGATCGCGGCATCCGGCTGGTCCAGCAGCGCTTCGCCGTCGCCGGCGAAGAGTGACTCGATGGGGCCGGAGTCCTTCTCGTGCAGGCGGGCCTCGGCGCGCTTGAGCATCTCCTCGAAGCGGTCGCGCCAGGTGTCGGCCAGCCATGGGCTGCCCGGGGCGGCGGTGTCGGCGGTGCTGTCCCCGTCCCCGATGGCCAGCTCGATGTAGCGCTGCAGCCATTGCTGGTAGGTCATGTCGTCGACGTCGCCGAAGTAGGGCTTGGCGGTGTCGGCCATGGCGGCGATCAGCTCGTCGCGACGCTTGGCGACGGCGTCGGCGTCGCCGGCCACCTCGTCGAGCAGGCGTCCGCAGCGGGACGCGGTGTTGTCGATCTCGTGGATGTCGGCGCCGAGCTGGCTGCGGCCACTGGCCATGCCGTTGATGGCCTTGCCCGCCCCGACCCAGGTCTCGGTGCCGGTGGTGTCGACCAGCAGCTGCTTGACCGCCGGTGAGGTGGTGGCTTCCAGCGTGGCCATCGCGGCGGTGCCGACCAGGATGCCGTCGACCGGCATCTCCGGGAAGCCGTAGGGCTTGGCCCACTCACCGGACAGGTACTCGGCGGCACGCTCGGGCGTTCCGATGCCGCCGCCGACGCAGATGGTCACATTGGGGTATTTGCGCAGCTCGCCGTACGTGCTCAGCAGCAGGTCGTCGAGGTCCTCCCACGAATGGTGGCCGCCGGCGCGGCCGCCCTCGATGTGGACAATGACGTCGCGGGTGGGGACCTCGGCCGCGATCTTGATGACCGACTTGATCTGGTCGACCGTTCCCGGCTTGAACACGACGTTGCTGATGCCGACGGTGTGGAGTTCCTCGATGAGGTCGACGGCCTCTTCGAGATCCGGGATGCCGGCGGTGACGACCAGACCGTCGATCGGCGCGCCGGACTGGCGCGCCTTCTGCACCAGACGCTTGCCGCCGACCTGCAGCTTCCACAGATACGGATCGAGGAACAACGAGTTGAACTGCACGGCGCGCCCCGGCTCGAGGAGCTGGGTCAGCTCGGCGATCCGCGCGTCGAAGATCTCCTCGGTGACCTGGCCGCCACCGGCCAGCTCGGCCCAGTGGCCGGCGTTCGCTGCCGCCGCGACGATCTTGGCGTCCACGGTCGTCGGCGTCATGCCGGCGAGCAGTATCGGCGAACGTCCGGTCAGGCGGGTGAACTTGGTCGAGGCCTTCACCGAGCCGTCGGGCAGCGCGACCGGCTTGGGCGCGTAGCTGGACCAGGCGGGGGCCACGGTGGGGGCGGCGCCGACGGTGAACAGGCTCCGCTGACCGCCACGGGTGGCGGCGGCGACGATGCCGATGCCCAGACCCCGGATCACAGGTGCGGTCAACCGGGTGACGGTGTCGCTGGGACCGAGGTCGACGATCCACTTGGCGCCGGCCGCGGCGAGCCCCTCGACTTCGCTGACCCAGTCGACGGGCTTGACGAAGATGGCTTCGGTGAGTTCGTGGGTCAGCTCCCGGTCCAGGCCGGTGCGCGACGCCCACTCGTCGACGAGTTCGATGCCGCTGGCCAGGCGCGGGGTGTGGAACCCGACCTCGACGTTGAGCTGGTTGAAGACCGGGCGAAAGATCGCGCCGCCGCGGACCTTGTTCTTTCGCTCGGCCTCTTCTTTCTCGGTGATCTTCTCGCAGTACAGCTCGAACCGTGCCAGCTGCTCGGGCGTGCCGGTGATGACCACCGAGCGACGACCGTTGCGGATCGACAGCGCCGGCGCCAGCACCGTGCGCACATCCTGGGCGAACTCGTCGAGCAGCTCGGCGATGCGGTCGGGGTCGACGTTGGTGACCGAGACCATCGGAGACTTGTCGCCGCGGCCGACCATGCCGCAGCGGCGCGACACCAGCGAGCCGGCAGCGCCGATGAGCTGACCGATGGCGAGCAGCTCGACGTCACGGGCGCCGCCGGCCTTGAGCGCTTCGACCGCGGTGACGCCCTGGGAGTGCCCGGCGATCGCCACGGGCGGGTGGCCGTCCAGATCGAGTCCTTGGCGCTTGAGCGCGCGAATGGCGGCCATCTGGGTGAGCAGGATGCCGGGCCCGGAGATGGCCGCGGTGGTGAGATCCTTCTTCGACGGCAGCGGCTCTTCCGCGGCCAGCGCGCGGATCCACTTCATGGGTTCGAAGCCGATCGGCCGGACCACCACGAGCTCGCGTGCCAGCGGCTCGAGCAGCAACTCGGCCTCGGCGACGAGGTTGGCGATCTCGGACTCGATGCCGGCCGAGTTGACGAGCTCCTCGAGGTTCTCCAACCACGGACCGCCCTGACCGCCGAAGGCGACCGCATAGGGTTCGCCGGAGTGCAGCAGGTCGACCAGTGCATGGGAACCGGCGAGCGGCTGGACCGCCTGTCCGTTCTCGGTGGCGGAGCCGGTGGTCGCACGCTGCTGGTCGTTGATCGTCACGTCTTTTGTTCTCCTCGGTCCTTCGTCGGCGCTGCACTCACTGGTCGCAGCGCTGTCCGTCGGGGCAGTCTGTGGGGCACGTCCGCCGTCTGGCGCGGGCATGGCGATTCGGCGTCGAATCCGGCTGGTCTGCTACGCGGATGGCCGCGGTGACTTTTCAGCCGTTGTAAGAGTGTCATAAGAGACGGCTTCAGTTTGACGCCCGAAATGGTTACTGGCGAGTTCTACGCTTCGGTAACCAAACCTTCCGTAACGTGCTCGATCGGAGCGCGCGGTCCCGCCGTGACCAAACCTGCTGCGTGCAGGTGGTTACGGCGGAGTAGGGAAGAATCGCAGTTCAAAGCAGTTTTGTTATCAAATCGTTATCTGGAAGTTCGGGTTCGCACAATGTCACGGCGAGGCCAGGTCCGACCGGACACCATCCACGGAAATGTCGCGTCGAGTCTTCGCAAAGTGGATAAGTGTTTGCTAGGAAACCCTACTTCTCAGTAAGTACCGACTCTGTCGGCCCATCCCTGCCCAGATTGGACGAGCAGAGCGGATCAAGCCTGACGCTGATACGGCCGATCAGGCTCCCAGGCACCGGTCAGCAGGATGCCGGCGATGTAATCCGACGATTCGGCGACGAGATAGCGGCGGCTGACCTCCTTGAACCGGGTGGCCATGGTCGCCGCGCCGATGGCCTGGTAGTCCTGCAGCATGTGACGGATCCCGTCGGTATCCGAGGCTTTGGGCAGTTCGGTCCCCACTCGGGCGTAGTACAGATCTGCCAGCGTCTGGATGAATGCCTTCGCCAATGCGTCCAGGTGAGCCTCGGCCGCGTCGAGGAACTCGAGCAGCGCCTTGATGTACAGCATCGGCTGAGATGACCGCGCCAGGATGTCGGCGACGGCTCCGTCGGTCATGACCATTTCGTGGTCGACGATCTTGGCCAATCCGTGGGCCACCAGGGCGCGCGCCTCTTCGGACTCGACGTCGATGTCGAGGGCTTCCTGCGGTCGATCATCGTCGTCTTCGGCCGCACGGGATCCCAGCACCGCACGCTGGAGCCCGAGGATGTCCGCGAGATCCGTGCCATGCCGCATGCTGTCGAAGAACTCGGCGATATGGGTGGAGTTGAAACCCTTGCGCAGCAGTTGACTGATGGTGTTGAGCTGCGACAAGTGGTAGTCGTCGTACAGCGCGGAGCGCCCCACTCTCCGGGGCGGGTCCAACAGCCCTCGCTCGCGGTATGCGCGAATGTTCCGCGCGCTCACCCCCGAGACCCGGGCCAGATCTTCGAGCCGGTACTCAGCCAACGCCGTGCTCCCCACCGAGCGGGGCGAAGTCGACCGGGCCGGTATGGCCAAGACGGTTCATGAAACCACTGTAACGCCGATCTGCAATACGAGCGAAGGAATGCTTTCTGCTCTGGCAAATCGTCAGGACGCCCCCTCAGCCCGCTAGCCTGCGTCGATGATGAGACTGTCCCGGGATTTTCGACGCCGAAGTGCATTTTCAGCCAACATGTGGCCAGTATCGGTGTTCGCTGCCGCGACCGAGATCACGCCCGCGTTGCTGGCACTCTCGCCCCGCGACGCGTGAAAATCGGACCGCCACTGGTAACTACTGAAGTTCCGCCGGAGGTAGCTGCACGGCTACTGCACGCCGGCTCGACAAGCATTGAGGGGTCAGCGTGCGTCCGTGGATCGTCTGGGCCACCGGCCTCCTCGCGTACATCATCGCGGTGCTCGACCGCACCACTCTCGGCGTGTCCGGACTGGCCGCTTCAGAACGCTTCGCCGCGAGTCCCGGCGTGCTGTCGACGTTCGTCGTCCTGCAGGTGGTCGTCTACGCGGGCGCCCAGGTGCCCGCCGGACTCCTCCTGGACCGGTTCGGCTCGAAGGCGCTGATAGTCACGGGCGCCACCTTGATGGCCGGCGGTCAGCTGACCCTCGCGTTCACCGAGTCACTGCCCACTGCGATCGCCGCCCGAGCGGTCGTCGGCCTCGGCGATGCGGTCACCTTCATCTCGGTGCTGCGGCTCGTGCCGCACTGGTTCACGCCACGACGCATCCCGCTCGTCACTCAGCTGACCGGCATCTGCGGCCAGCTCGGGCAGGTGCTCTCCGCGGTCCCGTTCCTGGCCGTGCTGTCGGCTTCAGGGTGGACGACCGCATATGCGTCGGTGGCCGCCTTCGGCGCGTTGTCGATCATCCTGATCCTGCTGGTGGTCAAGAACGCCCCGGAGGGGGTGGTGACGACGCGGGACGCGATGTCGGTCAGGCACACACTCGCCAGTGTCAAAACCGTATGGCTACGACCGGGGACCCGGCTGGGGTTCTTCACTCACATGGGCACCCAATTCTCCGTCACCGTCTTCGCGCTGATGTGGGGTGTGCCGTACCTGACCGTGGCGCAGGGGCTGACCCCCGGCGCGGCGGGGGCGCTGCTGACGCTGTCGGTCGTCGCCGCGATCGGAGCCGGCGTGATGATCGGGATCTTCACCGGCCGCCACCCGCACCGACGTTCGCGTCTGGTCTTGGCGATCATCGCCAGCAACGCGGCGGTCTGGACTGTCGTCCTGGCGCTCCCCGGCCAGGCGCCGCTGTGGTTGCTCGTGGTGCTGATCGTGGTGATCTCGGTGGGCGGCCCGGGTTCGATGGTCGGCTTCGACTTCGCGCGGACGTTCAATCCCAGTGCCACCCTCGGCACCGCGCAGGGCATGGTCAACATGGGCGGGTTTCTGGCGTCCCTGCTCGTCATGCAGGCGATGGGGCTGGTGCTCGAGGCCGCAGGCGGATTGTCGGTCGAAGCGTTCCGGTGGGCATGGACCGTCCAGTACGTCATCTGGGTCGTAGCTGTCACCGGGATCCTGATCACCCGGCACAAGACACGCAAGCTGCTGCGGGCTCAGGACGACGACATGCTGATCGAGGGCTTCCGCAACTGAGGAGCCCGACCACCCTGCCGCTAGTGTGCGCACATGGGCATTGCGGTGGCGGTGGTGTTGGCCGCCGGGCTCGGCACCCGGGTGGGCGCCGACGGGAACAAGGCGTATCTGCCGTTGGCGGGGCGGTCCATGCTCGTCTGGGCGCTCGACACCGCCGCGCATGCACCGTCGGTCGACCGCACGGTCCTGGTCTTCCGCCGCGGCGAAGGCGATCTCGCCGCCGAGACGCTACGCCGTGAATTGCCCGGGGTGAGAGTCGATCTGGTCGAAGGTGGGGACAGCCGGCACGCCTCCGAACTGAACATGCTCTCGGCACTGGCACCCGAGATCGATACTGGCGCAATCGAAGTCGTCGCCATTCATGACGCGGCGCGCCCGCTGGCCGACGCGGCCATGTTCGACACGGCGATCAGCCTTGCCCGCCGACACGGCGGAGCCCTGCCCGCGCTGCCGCTCGAGAACGTCGTCGAGGTCGGCCCCGACGGCCTGCAACCGACGACGGGTGCTCTGACCCGAGTACAGACGCCGCAGGCGTTTCGGGCCCCGGAGCTGCTGTACGCGTACCGCTGCGCCGACCGCGACGGGTTCGAGGGAACCGACACGTCGTCGTGCGTGGAGCACTACACCGATGTCGAGGTCCAGACGTTCCCCGGCCGCTCGGACAACCTGAAGGTCACCTACGCCGGCGACGTCGCGGTGGCTCACCGGCTGCTCACGCCTCGGGGCGCTACGCCTCGATGACGGCGCTCAGAAAGGCAGCATCGCGGGGCAGGTCGACGCGGGCGGCGTGATCGTCACCGTCGATCTCGGTGACCGGGACACCGGCCCGCAGAGCGGCGAGGAGCTCGTCGAACGGTTCGCGACCCGTCTCGAGCAGCATCTCGAGTGTGGCTGCGTCGAAGCCGCGCGGGTACTGCGCGGCGCGCAGACGGGACCGGTCTACTGTCCCGGTCACCACGCCGCGTCCGTCGACGCGTTTGACGCTGTCCGTGACCGCGCGCATCGGTGCGACGACGAGCGCGCCCGCGGTCAACGCCGAGATGACCCGTTCGGTGGTGGCTGGGCTGAAGACCGGCCAGCTCAGGTGGTGCACCAGCACCGGACCAGCCGCACACGCACCCAGGCCGGCCGACAAACACGCGACGCGCCGCCCATCGCCCGTCGCGGCGACGACGCCGATGTCCGCACCGATGGACGCGGATAACGCGCCGCGCACAGCGTCGACGAACTCGGCAGCGACCGCGACGACAACTGGCGCCGAGGTCCGCAAGGTGTCGACGATGCGGTCCAGCGCCGACCGTCCGGCAACAGGTCTCAGCACGGCGTCGAAGCGCTCGATGTCGCAGACCGGAACCGGAACGATCGCCGTCATCTCCACGGCGGGCAGGCTATACGGGGTCGAAGGACTCGATGAGCCAGGAGCCGTCGATCTTCTTCATCCCCACCCGCACACTGCTGGCCGCGAACGCGCCGTCCGGGTTCTCCTTGCTGGTGGTCGTCTGGTTGATGAAGACCAGGACCTCGGCCTTCTCCGGCGCCATCTGCGACACCCCGGACCGCACGACCGACGCGGCGGTCTTGACCTGCTTTTCCTTTGCTGCCGGGGTGACGATCTGCTCGGTGAACTGGGTGTAGTAGGACAGGAAGTCGCCGGTCAGACGTGTCTTTGCGGCTGCGAAATCGGCGTCCAGCGATTCCGGTGAATACGACAACAGCGCGACAGTGCCGCTGGTGGCGGCATCGAGTACCACCTTCTGGGCGGCCTCGTCGGTCTGCTGGTCGAACCGGTACTGCGTGGTGTAGAGCCAGGTTGCCAACCCCGCCGAGGCCAGCAGGGCCACCGCCAGGATCGCGGAGGTCACCAGTACCTTCATCGATCGTCGCGGCCGGGCCGGCGCGGCCACGGCAGCGTCGGTGTCCGGCGCCTCGTCGACCAACACCGCGCTGGACGTCTCCTCGACCTCGGAGGTGTCGGCGGTCTCGGGGGTGTCGGTGCCCTCCGGGGTCTGCCCGTTGGGGGACGTCTTCTCACTCACGGAACGAACTCGACTTTCGACATCTTGATCTGCCCGTTCTCCTTCTGGAGACTGACACTCAACCGCCAGGTGCGCGGATCGCCGTCGGCGCCGGCGGTGTTGGTCACCCGGGACGACGCGGCCACCAGCACCTCGGCGGTGTTGTCGTCCATCTCCTGCACGGCGGTCGAATTGACCGTGACCTCGGTGACGACCTTCGAGTCCTGCGCGACCTTGACGAAGTCCTTGGCCTGCTGCTCGAAGTCGCTCTTGAACTGGCCGGTCGAGTTGTCGATGATGCGCTGCACGTCGGCTTCGGCGTTGTTGAAGTCCAGCGACATCAACGTGACCACGCTCTGGCGTGCGGCCGCGGCGTACTCCGCGTTCTGCTGCCGGAGCTGTTCGGCTTCGCGGTGCTTCCACACCATGAAGCCGCTGAGCCCGAGCAGCGCGAGCGTCGCCACGACCACCAGCGAGGCGGCCACCTTCGCCCAGCTCGGTCGTGGCAGCCGGAGACGGCGTTTGGTCGGCGCCGCCTCCTCGGCGTCGGCGGCTTCCGCGGCGACGACCTCGGAGTCTTCGGACCCTTCCGGCTCGTCGTCGGTTGCCTCGACGGCCGGCTCTACGACCTCGGTTGCCTGGGCCTCCTGTCGCAACCGAATGGCCTTGGCTCGGGCCCGCGCCGCCTCGGCGCGCGCTTCGGCCTCGGCGGCCTCGGCCTCCGCTTGTTCTGCCAGCGCCCTGGCCTGCTCGGCGTCGACATCCCGCTCCGCAGCCGGCGAACTCCCGACGCGGTCGGTGTCGATCACCGACTCGCGTCGTCTGAAAGACGGCACACCGACCTCCTGTCTTCCTCGATGCTGTTCCTGGCGATACGCACGGCGAACGAGAACGTCATTCTTCATTTCTGCGCATCGCCTTGACGATACTCTTTGTTTTGCCCACCTAGGCAACGGTCCTGACTGCGGAAATGGCGTTCAAGTACCGGGCGGGTGCCCAGCAGAGGAAGCCTCCAGCTTGTCCTTCATGACCTTGCCCGTGGCGTTCAACGGCAGCTCGTCGAGGAACTCTACATACCTCGGCACCTTGAATCCCGCCATTCGGTCACGACACCATGCGATCAACTCGTCGGCGTCACATTCGCCGGCCTGCGCGGACCGCACGATGAACGCCTTGCCGACCTGTCCCATCCGTTCGTCCGGCACGCCGATCACGGCGGCCTGCGCCACGGCAGGATTCTGCAGCAGGAAACCCTCGATCTCGGCCGGGTAGGCATTGAAACCGCCGACGATGAACATGTCCTTCTTGCGGCCGACGATCCGGAGCCGACCGGCTTCGTCCAATGTGCCGAGGTCCCCGGTGTGCAGCCAACCGTCCGCGTCGATCGTCTCCGCGGTGGCGACCGGATCGTCGAGATACCCCTGCATGACCGTGTAGCCGCGAATCAAGACCTCGCCATCCTCGGCGATCCGCAGCTCGACCCCGTCGCACGCCACGCCCGCGGTGGTCGCGATGTCCTCGAACGAGTCTCCCGGCCTCGACAGCGTGGCCGTTCCGGCTTCTGTCAGGCCGTAGCCGGTGGCCAGTGTCTTGAACGGCAACTCTTCGTGGACGCGACGGATGAGTTCGACCGGGATGTCGGCAGCGCCGGTCACCCCGGCGCGCAGGGTGGCGAGTTTGGATTTGTCGGCCACATCGAGCAGCGAGTGGTAGAGCGTCGGAGGGCCGGGCAGCATGGTGACCTGCTCAGTGGCGATCAGGTCGACGACACGGTCGACATCGAAGACCGCCACCGGCAGCATCGTCGCGCCACGGATGAACGACGCGATCAATCCGGCCTTGTAACCGAAGGTGTGGAAGTACGGGTTGATCATCAGATAGCGGTCACCGGTGCGCAGATCGGCCAGATCGCACCACTCTTCGTACAACCGGAGGTTCTGTGCGTGGTTCATCATCACACCCTTCGGGCGACCAGTCGTGCCGGAGGTGAAGATGATGTCCGAGATGTCTTCTGCAGCGATGTCTCTGGCAAACGGTTGACCGCTGGACAGAAAGTCCGACTTCAGGTCGACCACCGGCACTCCGGCCGGCGCCTGGTAGTCCACCCAGAGGAAGCCCTGTTGCACCAGAACAGCTTTGGCACCACTGCGGCCGATGATGTCGGCGGCTTCGTCTTCCTTGAAGCGGGTGTTCACCGGGACGAGCACGCCACCGGCGGTGAGCAGACCGAACGCTGCGATGATCCACTCTGCGCTGTTGGGAGCCCAAATCGCGGCGCGGTCGCCCTTGTCGATACCGAACTCGGCGAAAGCGCCTGCAGCGCAGTGGATGCGATCAACGAGCTCAGTGAAGGACAAGCGCAGCGGACCGTCGACGACCGCTTCCGCGTCGCCGAAGCGGTCCGCCGCGCTTGCGACCATCTCGGGGATGGTCGACCACTTGGGTGAGTAACTCACACCGTGACGAGACGACCCAGGTTGCCGCCCATGATCTTGGCCTGGTCCTCCACCGAGAGGTGTTCCAGGGCAGTCACATAGTGGGTCGGCTCGGCCAGGCCCTCCGGGTGCGGCCAGTCGGAGCCGTAGAGCACCTGGTCGACGCCGATCAGGTTGATCAGATCGTCGATCCCCTCCTCGTAGAACGGGCTGACGTAGATGCGGCTCTTGATCTCTTCCATCGGGTTGCCGAGGAATGCTTCCGGTGCCTTCTTGTAGACCTCGGCCATCGAATCCAGCAGCGGGAACATCCACTTCGAGCCGGCCTCGACGATGCCGACCTTGAGCTTCGGATGCCGGAACAGCGCACCGTGGATCACCCACGAGGCCACCGCGTCCTGAATCGGGCGCCACTCGTTGAGGATCGACATCGCGTTGGTCTGGAACGGCAGCATCTCCTGGGCGACGCCATCCCATTCCGAGGTGTAGCGCGAGTAGCCGCTGTCCGACGAGTGCATGCCGACGAACACGTCGTACTCGACGCACTTCTCCCAGAACGGGTCGAACTCGGGCAGCGCGAAGGACCGCGGGCCGCGGAAACCGGGGACCGGTGCCGGACGGACCAGGATCGCGCGGGCACCGCGCTTGACCGCCCAGTCCAGCTCCTCGATCGCCTTCTCGACGATCGGCAGCGTGATGACCGGGGTGACGAAGATGCGGTTCTGGTAGTTGAAGCCCCAGACCTCGTCGAGCCACTGATTCAGCGAATGGATGATGACGTGGATGGCGACCGGATCGTCGCGCAACCGCTCCTCGATGAGGCTGGCCAGCGTCGGGAACATCAGGCTGCGGTCCACGCCGAGTTCGTTCATGAGCTCGAGGCGGGGACCCGGCTCGAAGAACGCGGGGATGGATCGCATCGGCTCACCGAAGAGCTCACGCTTGCTCTTGCCGTCCGGGTTGCCGAACTTGAAGTACTCCTCCCAAGCACCCGGCTTGGCGACATGCGAGAACGTCGGGTTCGGGATGTAGTTGCTGATCTGTCCCTTGATCGCGATCTTGGTCCGACCGTTGACCTCGACGTACTGGACGATGTCCTTGTACTCCTTGGGCAGGTACTTGGTCATCGCCTCCGGCGGCTCATACAGATGGTTGTCCGCGTCGAACAGCGGGAACGGGATGTCAACCCGGTGGGAAAGTTGCCCCATGGAACACTCCTTTTCGTCTCGGGAGAATCGTATTCTCATTTCCGGCGGGCTGCAATCACCCAACCGCTTAGAACTGCCCAGACCCTGCCGGAAACCGGCCGTTTCCCGCCGATCTGGCTCTGGGTGCCGGAAGGAGGCGGCAGCGAGGCGCACCTCGGAAGACCCCGACGAATATCAAGTCCCCGGTCGGACGGTTCCGACGAAACCGTGAGCGCCGCGCCCATGTTCGCGGCGTGTGCTCGTCGGACCGACCAACGTTCAGAATCTCGGCCGAACGAGAAACTAATCCGGAGTCGACCGGAAATCGACGCGGAGCAGTCGCGAAGCCCGAGCCGCCAGTTCGGGCACCATGGCGCCGAAAGCCAGTGCCACCCGGATATCGACGGGCGCGACCATGGCCTCGCCCCTGTTGCGCTCGATCGAGGTCAAGACGGCACGAACGACTTGTTGCGGGCTGCTTGTGCGCAGACCACGCGGCACGGCCAGTCCACTTTCGACGAACATTCCGGCGTCACGAACGAGCACCGGCTCCACTATGGAGACACCGATGCCCGTCTCGTGGAGGTCCTGCCGCAAGGCCAACGCAAAGCCGCGAAGGCCGAATTTGGTCGCGTTGTACACCGCCGAGTTCGGCGCGGTCACCCGGCTCCCTGCGGAGCCGACGAAAACGATGTGCCCTCGGCGTCGATTCGCCATCATCGGTATTAGGCCACGCGCCAGCATCATCGGGGCCCTCAGATTCACCGACAGGGCGTCGTCGAGCTCCTCGACAGGCATGTCACCGACTCGCCCTCCTGCCTGAACAGCGGCGTTGGCTATCAGCACGTCAACCGAGCCGGCTTGCTCGATCAGCCGTTGGACATCCCGGCGCCGGGCGAGATCAGCGACTACCGAAGTAGCGCCCAACTCCTCCGAGAGTTCCTCCAATTCGTGCTGCCGGCGGCCCGTCAGTAGCAGTTCGGCACCTGCTTCTTTGAGACCTCGCGCGAGCGCCTCGCCGATTCCTCCGGTAGCTCCCGACAGAAGGACGGTGCTGCCCTTTACCCGCATGAGCGTGAGCCTTGACGACAAGGCGAAAAGATCCAGCGGGAATGCGCCCCACCGCTTCCCGACGACGACGCCACGAAAACACCACGAGCCCAGGTCATTACCATCTGGACACCGTACGAGCTGTTCAGATGCTTTGCCTACTCTCCCCCGGACTCCGCCTGTGGTGCACCCTCCTTCACCTCGGCGCCGATGGGCCGCGGAACCCAGCCGTCGACCGGACTTCGCATCGTCAAGTCGCTCGACCACCGCCGAATCAACCCGTCACACAACTCGAAGCCCTACCCCGGTTCGCTGACTCAGGTCATATTCGAGCCGCCACTGCGGTAGTCTTTCGCCTGTGACAGCCGGCGGCGCGGACGGGGCGGGTTCCAGTGGGGCGAACGCGCGCCGACGCCCACCAGGGCCCAGCCTTCTTGCCCTGAGCGCAATCGCGATGAGGATGCCCAACTCACCGTATACATTGCTGCCTGAAATAGCTCGGCGTTACGGTGACATCGTCAACATACCGATCCCCGTGCCCGGCATGACAGTAACTCTGCTCAGCCATCCTGATCATGTCGAACACGTGATGACACGTAAACACACGGGTTACGTCAAGCACGAGTCAACCCGCGAGCTGTTTTTCGGCGAGCCTGCCCCATTCGGCCTGCTTGCGGGCGAGGAGTGGAGGCGCGTTCGCCGGTCACTCAGTCCGCACTTCGGCGGCCAGGCGTTGACCGCAGTCAGCTCGCAACTCACGGGTGCGTTGACGGAACGTGTTTCGGCGTGGAGCCGCTATGCCGATTCCGGACAGTCGATGGAGCTACAAGACGAACTCGGTGTGGTGGTCTTGGACGGTCTGTTGCGGTCGATGTTCAGCACTGCGTTGCCGACCGAACGATTGCGGCGATTCGCCACGGCCGCTCAGCATTATGACCAGTACGTGGCGGCCCGCGTGGCCACCTATTTCCTGCCAGGCTTCCTCCCCCGGCCCTACCGCTTTCGTGGCGAGCCCGCTAAGCGATTTCTGTTCGCCCAGGCTGACGATTTCGTCGCCCGGCGCCTACGCGAAGGGCCGCGACGGACTCCCGACGTCCTCGACACGTTACTGAGTACGTCGTACGAGGGTTCGCAAGAGCATCAGTACGCGCGGCTACGGGCCGACCTGTTCTCCCTCATGCTGGGGGCGGTGGGGACGACAACCGCCGCCGTGGGATGGGCAGTGGGATTGCTGTTCGCCAACCCGCCTGCCCTGGCCAGAGCGTACGACGAGGTCGATGCCCTCGGAGGGGCAGAACTGGGCTTCGGGCAGCTCCAGAATCTGGAATACCTACAGTGTTGCCTCGACGAGGCTCAGCGCATCCAATCGGCATCACCGGCCAACGTCCGCACCGCGGTTGACGACGACGAAGTTGGTGGTTACCACATCCCGGCAGGCTCACAGATCCTCCTCTCCCCGTATGGCCTACACCGCGACACCAGATTCTGGGACGCTCCGGAGGAGTTTCGGCCGAGCCGGTTCGTCGGCCACGAAACGAATCGAAATGCGTTCCTGCCGTTCAACGTCGGGCCGCGCAAATGTATGGGTTATCGACTTGCGAATACAGCCGGAGTGCTGACTCTGGCAGCGATACTGCAACGCTACTCAGTAGAGCTTCCTCCCGAGTGGCGGCCCCGCCACGAATTTCGACGGGCGAGCAAGGTGCCCCGCGGACTATCGGTGACGCTGTCCCATCGCCGATTGGTACGAAGCGCCTCCACACATTGACGGACGATCGTCCACAGAACATCGCCCCATCAACGAGCGTGGTCACGCGGGTCGGCCGACCCACGTCACTTGTGATCGTTTGCCGCAACCCGGGATCGAAGCGAATTTGCCTCCGGAGACTGGCGACTTTCCTTCCTGGCACGCGCATGTCGGTGGCTGCGCCTACGCCGCGTCGAAGCGGTTTCCGGGCCAGGGCCCACTGACAGTCACGGCACGAGCACGGCCTTGCCGAACACTTCCCCTCGAGCCAGACGCTCGAGCGCGTATCTGGCATCAGACAACGGGAACACCTCAGGAACAGGTGGGCGGAGACCGGCCTTCACCAACCCCGCGATGGCGGCCTGTAGTGAGGTTCGGCCCTCTCGTACGCGATCGACAAAGTCGGTTGAGTTCACCCCGACGATGTCAACATTCCGGTCACGCAGCCGGTCGAGCCTGAACGACGGGATACCTTCGCCGGAGGCGAATCCCAGAACAAGCAGCCGGCCGCCTGGCGTGATCACATCGAGGGCGGCACCGGATACACCGCCACCGACCTGATCGACGACCACGTCTACACCGCGGCCGGCTGTGCATCTTCTGACCTGTGTTGTCCAGCCGTGGTCGAGCAGCAGCACTGCGTCGGCTCCGAGTGACTCGACGAATCGAATCGCTTGCCGCCTTTGCACCATCGCGATGACTCTTGCGCCGAGCGCCTTGGCAACCTGCACTGTGGCAGTCCCGATTCCGCCGGCAGAGCCGAAAACCAGAACCGTCGCTCCGGCTTGCAGGCCGCCTCGGTGGACCAGTGTGTAGTACGCCGTGTAGTAGTTGGCCAGCAAGCACGATGCCGATGCGTCGTCGAGGTCCGGTGGTGACTTGACCACATAGGCCGCGGGAACCGCTACCCGCTCTGCATAGCCGCCGAGCATCGGACAGGCGGACACTCTTTGCCCCACAGCGAATTCAGAACCGGGCGGTGCTGAGCGCACCGTTCCCGCAACCTCGTTACCAGGAATGAACGGAGGGTCCGGTTTCCACTGGTAGCGACCGCTGATGAGGAGCAGGTCCGGGTGACAAACGCCGGCAGCGCCAACATCGATCACCACCAGATCGTTCGACGCAGGTTCGGCGACGTCGGCGTACTCCAAACACGATGGGCCGCAGAGCCGTCGCACCACAGCAGCTTTCATACTGTGCGCAGCCGCGACCACCGACGACAGGAAGTCACGCCGAGCCCCGACTCCGGTAACTTGCCGCTCTTGACGGACGACCGTGGACGAAGCCAGGCGCGGCGTTTGTTCGCGGAGGCTCGTGACCTGGACCCAAGGACAGGGGCACTGTCACCACTGCACCGGCAGAGTGACGAGACCGCCGCCCAACGTCTCACGCTGGATCACGAGTTCTTCGACAGGTACCGCCAATTGCATGGTCGGGAACCGGGTCACCAGATTGGTCAAAATCGCCTGCAATTCGGTCCGGGCCAATGGCGCGCCCAGACAATATCGACTGCCGTGGCCGAACGTGATGTGTTTCGAGGACGGGCGTGTGACGTCAACACGGTCAGCATTGTCGAAAACGGCGGGATCATGGTTCGCGGCACCCACATCGAGCAGCATCAAGTCGCCGGCGGCGATTTTCTGGGTGCCGACCTCGATATCGGTTCGCGCGTACCTCGGAATGGCACCGCCGCCACGAAAGGAGGCACGGAGGGTTTCCTCCACCGCGTTCGGGACGAGGCTCGGGTCATCGACTAGCCGCTGCCATTGGTCCCTGTTTGCCAATAACAGCAAGACCGCCATCCCGATCTGAACGATCGTCGACTCATGACCGGCGAAGAGCAGCGACATCGACACCATGACGACCTGTTCGTCGGTCAGTTCCGCATTTCCTGCCAGCCGTGAGATCACGTCGTCATCGGGGTTACGGCGCTTCTCCGCAACCAATTTCGCCCCGTAGTCGAACATCTCGAGCATTCCGGCTTCGGAACGGACTCGGTCAGTCGTGCTGCTGACGTCCTTGATCCAGACGCGGAATTTGTCGCGGTCTTCGTACGGCACACCAAGAAGTTCACAGATGACCAGAAGCGGCAATGGCACCGCAACTGCCGAGTGCAGATCTGCCGGCGCGCCCTGCCGTTCCAGATCGTCGAGGAGCTGTGTGGTCAATTGCTGTACCCGGGGCCGAAGCGACCCCATGTGTTTCGGCGCGAACAGCGGCTGCAGCAACGCCCGGAACTGGGCGTGGATTTCGTGCTCATTCTCGAAGTCGAGGCCTGGTGGCGGACCGCCCATCATCATCGACGCATCAGCGCGCGCGGCGACTTCTGGTTGCCTGTGAGCTCGTCCCAACCGTTCGTCGTCCAGCAGATCACGTACCTGCTCGTGATGGACGACGATCCATGCACTGTCGCCGACCACAGTCTTGACCGGGTGAACCGGACCGCGTTCCTGGAGCTCGCGCATACGTCGAGCAACAGTGGTCGGATCGCCTTGCTCGTAGGGCAATTGCGTCAGCGCGTCCATAGATCCCCGTAATTAGCTAGTCGAACGTCGTGCTGCCCTAGCCACTATAAGTCGATATCAAGTACTGAACAATGGAAGCGCTCGACCAGAGATTCCGTTCTCCTGCGGCGTTCTTGATCGGGCATGCCCGTGCCTGCTCCCCGGGCACACCACCGAGGGAGCAACTACGGGTGGTTCGATGATTCAGCGAGAGATCTCGACCGGAAGGTGCGACCACCCTGCCACTGTCGGCGTCATGACTTTTCTGGCTGATTCCCAGTCGATCCGATATTCCGGCATCAGGTCGAGCAGGCGGTCCAGAGCCACGGTTGCCTCCATGCGGGCCAGCGCTGCACCGAGGCAACTGTGGATTCCGTAGCCGAGACCCAGGTGGACGGACTGACTGTGTGCGCGCTCGGTGTCAAACCTGTCAGGATCGGCGTAGGCACGTGGATCGCGGTTGGCAGATGCTCCGCAGAGCAATACGGCTTTGCCCGCGGGAATGACTGTGCCGGCGATCGTAACCTCACGTAAGGTCCGACGCAGGTTGTAACGAACGGGTCCATCGAAGCGCAGCACTTCTTCGATAGCGGCAGGGATCTTGCGGCGATCCCTTTGAAGCGCCCGCCACTGGTCGGGGTGTTCAGCGAAGAGCGCCACCGCGCTGCCCACCAGTTTGGTGACCGTTTCGGAGCCGGCGCCACCGAGAACCAATGCAAACGAGGTGATTTCGAGGTCATCCAGTCGTGTCGGACCTTCACCGTCACGGTCGACCTCCGCAGCAACCAGATGACTGATCATGTCGTCGCGCGGACGAGCGCGACGCTCCTGCGTCAGTGCGTAGTAGAAGGACACGGCATCAGTCAGGGCCTGCGTAGCGACATCGTCGCGTTCGAACTGGCCGGGGGTGATGCGGTTGACGAAGTCCATCCACTGCCGCATCTGCATCCGACTTTCCTCCGGAACACCTGCGAGCTCGCTGATTACGTCGACCGGGAAGTGCGCGGCGAAATCTTGGACGACATCGAAGCGATGGCCTTCGATATCCCCAAGTAGCGGTCGACGAGCTCAACCACTGAGCCGCGCAATGCCGCGATCGATCGTGGTGTGAAAGCCTTGTTCACGAGACTTCTCATTCTCCGGTGCTCCGGCGGGTCCATGAACAGGATCGCCTTCGGCGGATCGTCGTCGGACTTCATCATCGTCAAGTCGATGCCTGCGGCGGACGAGTACGTCTCGTAGTCTCGGTACGCCGCGATCACATCGGCGTATCGGGTCAGCGCGTAGAAGTCGTGATCAGAGTTGTAGATCACGGGCGAGCTTTCCCGGAGTCGCCGGTACACGGCGTGATGGTCTCGGAGAAACTCCTCGGAGTAAGGATCAAAAGTCGTCTCGCGGTTGACCATTGCGGTTGCCTCCCCGTGGATTGATGCTCGACCAGCAGCACCCACGCCAACTCTAGGGTGTGGCCGGGCCGAGTACCGTATGAAGCAAGGCCGGGTCGGTGTCCGCGGGCAACGCACCACGGTACGGCCAACTCGACGCGGCGGGTAAGACAATTCGTAAAAGCGTCTTCAACGAGGGCTTCGGAGTCACTGCCCCCACGCAATCGGTGTGCGATACTTCTGATCCCGCATCGCACCATTGTTCTTCCGCACGAGCGGGCGGTGGATGAGGCAACGATACGGTACAGCAGCCCCTCGGAATTCCATCCGGCGACCTGTCCGACCGGCGCGATTCTGACAGTCAGGGAGACGAAGTCGATGACAATCGCACGTCTTGGCGGTTTCGACACCAGCTTTCTGTTCCTCGAGTTCGGTCCCCAGACGATGAACATATCGACCCTGATCGAGCTGGACTTCTCCACCGCGCCCGATGGTTACAGCTATGAAAGTCTGCGCCGGTATCTATTGGACCGGATGGACGCGTTGCCGGAGCTTCGCGTGAAGCTCGCCGATACGCGCCTCAATCTCGACAACCCGGTATGGGCCGAGGACCCGGACTTCAACCTGGACCGGCACCTGCATCGAGTTGCACTACCCGCGCCTGGGGGTCGATCTCAACTCTCGGAAGTCGCAGCGAATCTCATTCCTGCGCCGCTGGATCGTAGCCGTCCCCTCTGGGAGCTGTGGGTCATCGAGGATGCCTCCGCTCCAGGGCGCCCAATCAACTCCAGGGCGATTGCGTTGCTGCTCAAGCAGCACCACGCGATCATGGACGGAGCAAGCGACACCGACCTGATGAGTCGGTTGTGTACCACCGACGTCGCCCGATCACATCCCGATCGCATCGCCGGCCCGGACACTTTGAGCACCGGACAAATCGCGGTCGACGGTGCGCTGCGTTTCGTGCAACGCCCCGCGCACATTGTCATGAAGCTGTTGCCCACCATCGCGCGAGGGGTGGTCAATTCGATGAAGCTGTCTGCACGCGGACTTGCGATGGCCAGCCCGTTGCGAACTCCGGCCACAAGGTTCAACGGCAACATCTCAGGTGAACGCAGTGTCGCATTCCTACAACTGGACCTCGCCGACGTCATGGCAGTGAAGACAGCGTTCGGCGTCAAGGTCAACGATGTCGTGCTGGCGCTCATCTCCGGCGCGTTGCGTGGCTACCTCGCTGACTTGGGCGAGCTGCCTGCGGAAGCCCTGACCGCACTGGTGCCGGTGGCGGTCAACGACCGGACGGAGACCGGTGGCGCCAATCAATTGTCAGCAGCCTTCTGCAGCCTCCAGACCCACATCGCTGACCCGGCGGAACGGCTGAAAGCCATCGCTCAGGCAAGTGTGACGGCCAAGAAGCACAGCACTGCTCTGGGTCCGACGATCCTGCAAGACACCCTGCAGTACGTTTCTCCCAGGATTCTGGGTTGGGTACTGAGGCTCTACGTCTGGTCCGGCATCGCAAGCCGACGGCCGTTGTTCAATGTCGCCATCTCCAATGTGCCGGCCCCGCCGGTGCAGTGGTACCTGTCGGGCGCGAAAGTCACTGCGATGTACGGGATCCCTCCCGTGATGCACGGTGTCGGGCTGAATGCCGGTGTGAGCTCACTCAACGGCAAGCTCGAAGTGGGGCTTGTGTCGTGTAGACGACTCTTACCGGATCTCTGGAACGTGGCGGATCGCCTTCCTGACGTTTTGGCAGAGCTGCTCGACGCTGCATCCTGATCACGGCCCGCTTACTAACTGCGCAGACCTTGACGCACGAGGTACTTCTGCACCTTTCCGCTGGCCGTTCGCGGGAAGTCCTCGACCTGTCGCAGCTCCTCGGGCCACTTCTGGGTCGCAACGCCGTGGGCCTTGAAATGGGCGCGTACCTCGTCCAGAGACGGCATTGCGTGCCCGTCGCGGACCCGCAGCACTGCGGCGGCGTGTTCCCCCAGTCGTGAGTCGGGAGCCGCCACCACCACAGCCTCGGCGACCGCCGGCATCGCCAGCAGCACCTCTTCGACCTCGAGGGCGCTGATGTTCTCGCCGCCACGGATGATCACGTCGGACTTGCGGTCCGTGATGGTCAGGTACCCGTCCTCGTCGAGGACGCCGACGTCTCCCGTGCGGTACCAGCCGTCCTCGTCGAAGGCCTGCGCGGTCAGCTCGTCGTCGGTGTAACCGAGGCACAGATCCGGGCCGCGGCTGTAGATCTCGCCGTCGGGACCGAGCTTGATCTCGACGCCGGGCCGGGCGTTGCCGTCGGTGAACAGGCGCTTCTCGGCCGGCGCGGTAGGGCGCGATCCGGTGATCGACGGATGCTCGGTGCTGCCATAAGACCGGAAGACGAACATGCCGAGGTCATGCAGGCGCTGGGTCACCGCCGTGGGAACGGTCGAGCCGCCGAGACCGACGGTGGTGAAGTGACGCAGGTGCTCGGGTCGGCAGTCGGGGTGGTCGAGCAGGCTGGTTACGAAGTAGGGCGGGCCGCCGCCGATCGACAGTCCGTCACGTTCGATGAGCTCGAGCACCCGCCCGGGATCCCACACGTCGCACAGGTCGATCGGTGCGCCCTCCAGGACCGGGATCAGGAACGCGCCGACCATCCCGATGAAGTGGCCGACGGGCGTGGCCGTCAGCTGGCGGCCACGGTCGGGGGGATAGTTCTCCAGCAGCTGGCGGGTCTCGAAGCTCAGGGTCTGGTGACTGTGGATCACGCCTTTGGGGTTGCGGGTGGTGCCGGAGGTGAACGCGATCAGGGCCGGGGCGGCCGGGTCGGCGTCGACGGTGCCGGTCATCGGCTCGTCGGCGAGCAGTTCCTCGAAGGGACACCCGTTGCCGTCGACGTGGTCGGCGCCGACCAGTCCGACGATCGGGATCTCGGTGCACAGGTCAGGCAGATGGCGCATCCGACCGAATTCTTCGGTGGTGACGAAGGCGCGCGGCTTGGCCGTCCCCAGGATGTGGGTGAGTTCTTTGCGACCGTAGAAGTGCACGATGGGCACGATCACGGCCCCGAGGAACGCCGAGGCCCAGAACGTGACGGCGGCTTCGCGCCAGTTGGGCAATTGCATCGCGACGACGTCTCCGGCGCCGACCCCGCGGGCCTGCAGGCCGGCGGCCAACCGCCGGGCGTCGCGCTCGACATCGGCGAACGTGCCTGTGTACGGGCGCACCTGGGAGTGCACGCAGAACCCGGTCTGCGGGCTGTCCTTCAACCCTCGCGCCAGTAGGTCGCCGAGCGTCTCTCGGGTCCACCAGCCTTCCTGCTCATACCGCTTGACCAGCTCCGCAGGAATCGTCCGCATGTTCCTCCCATAGCAGGTGAATGCTCACGTGATGCTATTCTCCGCAAACGAGAATGCCAATACCGCAGATGGAGAATGCTTGATGGTCGACCTCGAGATCGAAGACGGCTTGGCGATCATCACCATCGATCGACCGCAGGCGCGCAATGCGATCTCTCTGGAGACGATGGATCACCTCGACAAGGCACTCGACGGCGCGCAGGGTGCCGCCGCGCTGGTGCTCACGGGCACCGGTGACCGGGCGTTCGTCTCGGGCGGCGACCTCAAAGAACTCAGCGCGCTGCGCACGGTCGAGCAGGCGTCGGCGATGTCGTTCCGGATGCGGTCCATCTGCGACCGGGTGGCTCGATTCCCCGGGCCGACCGTCGCCGCGCTCAACGGGCATGCGCTGGGCGGCGGTGCGGAGTTCGCGGTGGCGGCCGACATCCGGTTGGCGGCCGACGACATCAAGATCGGCTTCAACCAGGTCGCGCTGGCGATCATGCCTGCGTGGGGTGGCGCCGAACGACTGGTCGAGCTCGTGGGTTACAGCCGGGCGCTGCTGCTCGCCGGCACCGGACGCATCCTGCCGGTCGCCGAAGCCGAGCGCATCGGCCTCGTCGACCAGGTGATTCCGCGTGCGTCGTTCGACGAGCAGTGGCGGCTGATCGCGCGCTCACTGGCCACCGCGCCGGCAGGTCAGGTCAAACGGGTCATGCGCGGCGCGCCGACCACGGAAGCCGTGGCCGCGTTCGCCGGGTTGTGGGTGTCCGACGAGCACTGGGCGGCGGCGGACAAGGTGATGAAACGCAGCTGACGTGGGCCGGGCGTGGCTGCGACGGGGCGGTTCTCTCTAGACGAGAACGTCATTTCCGATTATCGTCACTGCCGTGTCGACCTCGCAGCGGGCGCTGGCGCCCGAGATCTCCACTTGGCCCAATGACGACCCGCAGTTGATCGGTAGCCGATGCACGGGTTGCGGAGCGACCACCTTCCCGGTGCAGCAGCGCTGCCCGAAGTGCAGCGGCGGCGAGATGTCCGAGGTGCTGTTGCCGCGACGCGGCACCCTCGTGGCATGGACGACGCAGGGCTTCCCGCCGGGACCCCCGTACAAGGGTCCGGCCGGCAAGGACTTCGTACCGTTTGGCGTCGGATTGGTCGAATTGCGCGAGGGTGACCAGGGCGTCATCCGGGTCGAGGGCCGCCTCACCGAGAACGATCCGGCCAAACTCCAGTTCGGGCAGGACGTCGAGCTGACCATGGTGCCGTTCACCAAGGACGAGGACGGCGCCGAGATCATCACGTTCGCGTTCGCACCGGTCGGCAACTGAGAAGGATGACGATGAGCAACTCCGCCAATGACGTCGCGATCATCGGCGTCGGCCTGCACCCGTTCGGCCGGTTCGACAAGACCGCGATGGAGATGGGCGCCGACGCCATCCAGTTGGCCCTGACCGATGCGGGCCTGGAGTGGAAGGACATCCAGTTCGGTTTCGGCGGTAGCTATGAGGTGTCCAATCCCGATGCGGTGACCCGTCTCGTCGGCTTGACCGGTATCACGTTCACGAACGTGTTCAATGCGTGCGCCACCTCCGCGTCGGCGATTCAGCAGACTGCCGACACGATCCGGCTGGGTAAATACGACATCGGTATCGCCATCGGGCTCGACAAGCACCCGCGCGGCGCCTTCACCGACGACCCCGCGAAACTCGCGCTGCCGCAGTGGTACGCCAACAACGGCCAATTCGTCACCACGAAGTTCTTCGGCATGAAGGCCAACCACTACATCCACAAGCACAACATCTCCGAGGAGACGTTGGCGCGGGTGGCCAACAAGAACTTCCGCAACGGTGCGCTGAATCCGAATGCCTTCCGCCGCAAGGAGATCTCGGTCGAGGAGATCATGGCCTCGCCGGTGCTGAATTATCCGTTGCGGCAGTACATGTTCTGCGCGCCCGACGAGGGCGCGGCCGCGGTCATCATGTGTCGCGCCGACATCGCGCACAAGTACACCGACAAGCCGGTGTATGTGCGCGCCAGCGAGATCAGGACGCGGACCTACGGCGCCTACGAAGTGCACGCCACCTCTGCGCCGCTGGACGAGGACCCTTCGCCGACGGTGTTCGCCGCCAAGGCCGCGTACGAGGCGGCCGGCATCGGGCCCGAAGACGTCGACATCGCGCAGTTGCAGGACACCGACGCCGGAGCCGAGGTCATCCACATGGCCGAGACCGGACTGTGCGCCGACGGCGAGCAGGAGAAGCTGTTGGCCGACGGCGCAACGGAAATCGGTGGCAGCATGCCGATCAACACCGACGGCGGATTGATCGCCAACGGCGAACCCATCGGGGCCTCGGGGCTGCGGCAGATGCACGAGTTGGTGCGTCAGTTGCGCGGCGAAGCCGGCGAACGCCAGGTGCCGGGTAATCCCCGGGTCGGCCTGGCACAGGTGTACGGCGCACCCGGCACCGCGTCGGCGACGATCGTGTCGCTGTGACGGGTTGCTACTGACCGCTGCGCAGCGCCACTCCCCCGTCGCCGAATGCGGCGGCGGTCTCGGGCAGCGGCTCACCTTCGAGTTGGCGTAGCCACTGTTCGCAGAACTCGAAGGTCTCGTCGTGGCCGGTGCTCATGCCCAGCGCACGCTCCATCACGATCGCCTGCGACACCGCGGTGGCGAAGACGGTCCACACCACCGGCGGGACGCCGGTGTCGTCCTCGGCGCCGTGCCGGTGCAGCGCTTCGGCGATCGCCTGGTTCTGCGCCTCCCGGAATCGTTCGGCGTAGTAGACGATTTCGGCGCGTAACGCCTTGCGGTGGTTGGCCAGACCCATGAACTCCATGGTGAGGCGGGTTGCTTCGGGCGCCGTACTGAACCGCCACAGCGCCCAGAGCGGCTGCGGAGACTGCAGCGCGGTGGTCAGCACCGTCAGCCCCTCCTCGGCCCTGCGCCGGAACACCGCCAGGAAAAGGTCCTCCATGGTGCGGAAGTAGTAATGCACCAACTGGGGTTTGAGTCCGGCCTGATCAGCGACGCGACGCGACGTGACGGCCGCGTACCCCTCTGCCAGGAGCAGCTGTTCGGCAGCGTCGAGCAACACCACGCGGTTCTTCGCGTCGGGGGCCCCGATTCGTCGCGATGTCATGGTCACCTCCTGTCTTGCACCGGTATCGCCCACGCTCGGACAGCACCGGTGAGTGCGCGACATGCGGCCTGATCTTGACCCTAGCTCGCAAGCCATGCTAAGCAGGTGCTCAGCATCTGCGTCAGCGTACGCCGGTACACCGGAACACCACACGGTTCCGGACCACATTCAGCGACAACCCGCAGCCCCGGGAGGCATGGACATGACGGACACGAGCGATTTCGACACGATCGACTACTTCACCGATCCCGCCCTCGTGCCCGACCCTCATCCCTATTTCGACCATCTGCGCAGCAAGTGTCCGGTGGTCAAGGAACCCCACTACGGCGTGCTGGCCGTGACCGGATACGACGAGGCCGCCACCGTCCTGAAGGACACCGACACGTTCTCCTCCTGCATCGCCGTGGCCGGCCCGTTCCCTCCCCTGCCGTTCACTCCCGAAGGTGACGACATCACCGACCAGATCACCGCGCACCGGCCCCAGATGCCGATGTACGAGCACATGGTCACGATGGATCCGCCGGAGCACACGAATGCCCGCTCGCTGCTCAACCGGCTCCTGACCCCCAGCCGCCTCAAGGAGAACGAGGACTTCATGTGGCGGCTGGCCGACGAGGTGCTCGACGACATCATCGGCGACGGTTCGGTCGGCCGCTGCGAGTTCCTCACTGCGTACGCAAAGCCGTTCTCACTGTTGGTGATCGCCGACCTGCTGGGCGTCCCGGAGTCCGACCACGAAGAGTTCCGCACCGTGCTCGGCGCGCCGCGTCCGGGCGCGAACGTGGGTTCGCTCGACCACACCGACCTGGTCTCGACCAACCCGCTGGAATGGCTCGACGACAAGTTCATCTCCTATGTCGAGGACAGGCGCGAGAATCCGCGCGACGACGTCCTCACAGCCCTGGCGACCTCGAAGTACCCCGACGGGTCCACCCCGCCGGTCATCGAGGTGGTGCGCTCGGCGACGTTCCTGTTCGCCGCCGGCCAGGAGACCACGACCAAGCTGCTCTCGGCGTCGCTGCGGGTGCTCGGCGACCACCCCGACATCCAGGAGGCCCTGCGCCGCGACCGCAGCCGCATCCCGGTGTTCGTCGAAGAGGCCCTGCGCATGGACGCGCCGGTCAAGAGCCAGTTCCGGCTGGCCAAGAAGCCGACCAAGGTGGGCGATGTCGACGTACCCGCCGGCACCACGATGATGGTGTGCCCCGGCGCGGTCAACCGCGACCCGAGCCGCTTCGAGAACCCCCACGAGTTCGACCTGAACCGCAAGAACGTGCGCGAGCACATCGCGTTCGGACGCGGGGTGCACTCGTGCCCCGGTGGGCCCCTGGCCCGCGTCGAGGGTCGGGTCTCGATCGAACGCATCCTCGACCGCATGGGCGACATCGCCATCGACGAGGAACTGCACGGCCCGCCCGGGAACCGTCGTTACAACTACGAGCCGACGTTCATCCTGCGCGGATTGACGGATCTGAACATCACGTTCACCCCAATTCGGTGAGCACATAAGCCGATTCGAGTACGGACCGACATTCTGCGTTCTAGACTTCGACAATGGTGTTGAGCAAAACGCTGCCGATGGCTGCTGCCGGTATGGCCTGCTTGTGTGCGGCGAGCACGGTGCTCGCCGCGGGAGTGGCCGAGGCACAGCCACCGCTTCGGCACGTGCGCTACACCGTGGGCGCCAGCCAGGACATCGCCAACGCCGAGATCTACTACCGTCAGGTCGATCCGCCGACGTGGGCGGAGTACAGCCACAATCCGTACCAGTTCACGCCCAACGTCGAGTTCAACCTCGGGCCGGGCAAGCCGTGGGTGTTCGAGACCATGCTCCGCGATCCGGATCAGTGGGCGATGGTGGTCGTCGGTATCCCGACCCAGATGACGCCCCCGTTGGAGGCACCGGGATTCGTGTGCGAACTACGCGTCGACGACGTCGTGGTCGCCACGGATTCGGGCTCCAAGGGGGCGCTCTGCTCGATACGCCCCTGGTGACCGCCGGCGGTTTCCCAGCCGGCTAGAGCGGCGGCTCGTTGATGCTCGCCGACGCATCGCCACGCGCCCAGAACGAACGGTTGTCCTTGCTGATGCAGGTCAGGAACAGGCCGTCCGGCGCCTGGGCCACCTGTCCGTCGAGCGCCGGACACAGGTCCCCCTCGTTCTTCACGCCGTGCATCTCCGGCGACCGGAACCACCGGGGCTCGTACCGCCGCGGGGATCCGCAGAACACCAGCCGCCCCCAATTCGTCACGCCGAACGCGTAATACGTGGTGTTGGCGCAGTACGACCCCAGCACGACGTTCGGCTGGATACCCGGGGTGCAGTTCGGGTAGTTGCAGTCGGCGCCCGGCGGAGGCGGCGGCGGCTGAGCGGCGACGGGCGGAGCCGCCAGCAGCCATGCCGGAGCCGTCAGAGCAGCAAGTCCCGCGAAAACAGAGCGCACTCGGCCATTTTCACATATTCGGATAACGAAATTCTCCCTTTTGAAGAGCATTTCTCAAGGCACCGTTAGGCTTTGGAGCATGGGTACTGCACGCGCACTCGGAGTCCTGGCCGCGACAGCGGCAACCGCGATCGCAAGCCTGGCCGGGGCACCCGCCGCGCAGGCCGAGGACTGGGGTGTGGACATCAGCGGCACGTGGGACGTCTACTCCGACGGAGAGTGGGCCAGGACCAACGAGGTGCTGATCGACCAGAAGTCCGTGCGGGAGACCTGGACCGTCGACGTGAACTGCGTCAGCCCGATCGAGTGCACCGGCGTGGTCAAGAGCAGCCTCGGCTGGACGGGCACCGCCCGGCTCGACGACTTCTGGTACATCGAGCACGAGGTGCCCAACTGGATGCCGTGTCCCAACGGCACTTTCGCGACCGGATATCAGAAATTCATCATGTGGGGCATGAACCCGGACATCGAACGACGCGTCACGCGGTTCATCACCACCATGGGCGGCCGCAACGTCACCAAGAGCGACAGCGGGGCGTGCGGCGTGAACCATCCGAAGGTGATCGAAATCCCGGTGCGGGCCGAAAAGCTCTCCTGACCCGCACCGGCAGTCCGCCGGTCACTTCGGCAGCAGGTCCTTCCAGGACGCCGGCGCCGGACCGGATGCCACCGTCCTGACCTGTTGCAGCGAACCGTCCGGCGCAAGGTACTTGCCGGTCTTCGGGTCGTACTGCGCGGTGGCGACCGACGGCCCGTCCGCGGGCTCTCCCTCGAACGCACTCGGCGCGACCGGCGTCGCTCCCGGAGCGAACTCCGCGGGCGCAGGTGCAGGTGCCGGAGGCGCACCCGGCGCGGGCGGCCCGACCGGGAACGGAGGTGTTCCCGGCGGTGACACCGGCGGTGTCCCCATCCGTTGGCCTCCCGGTGGGAGCGGAGTCCCCTCGAGCGGAGCGTGGATGCGGTCCTCCCCCTCGACGCGAGCATCGATCGGGATGCCCTGCTTGACCAGGTTGGGATCGAACGGGTACGGCCCGAGCGGATGCTGCCGGATGGCCTGCGGCACGAAGCCGCGGGGGTCGTTGCACAGCTCGACGGTGGGCGCACGCTTGCCGGGGTGGGCCATGCACGGATAGTTGCGGGCACCGCGGACGTTCATCGGCGAATCCTGCGGCAGCTTGCAGTAGAGGCCGTCCGGCGTGTCGATCACCGTCTCGTCCTCGGGACTACGCCACTGCGACGGCGGCAGGAAGCCGACGGTGCAGGGATTCGGATCGCTGATGGTCAGCGCGAAGTCACCCATCGGCAGACCCGACGGCGCGTTCTGCGGCAGGCCGAAAGACTGCTGCGCGGCGATGATGCCCGGGAACAAGACCAGCAGCTGCTCGATCGAGGGGTTGTACGTCACCAGGATCTGACCGACAGTGGTCAGGTTGGCCAACAGGACGGGCAGCGTGGGCTTGACCTGCTCCAGCAGCGAGCTGACCTCGTCGGCGAACCCGGGCCCCTGCTGCAGCATCGTCCGGATCTGCGGATCGTTCTGCACCACCTGGGCTGTCACCCCATCGAGGCTGCGCGCCCAGGTGCGGATGGCCTGCGTCGTCTCGGCCTGCGAATCCAGCAGCGGCTTCATGTCGTCGACCAGCGTGCGCGTCTGATCGGAGACACCACTGAGCTCGTCGGTGATGTCAGAGGCCGAGTCCAGCAGTGACCCGAACTCCGGACCGGCGCCGTTGAAGGCCTTGTAGGTCTCGTCGAGCAACTCCGGGATGCGGTCCTTGGGCAGGCTGTCCACCATCGCGCTCAGCTGATCCAGCATCGGCCCGGTCTCCTGCGGAATCGTGGTGTTCTCCACGGTGATTCGCGATCCGTTCTCCAGATACGGTCCGGAGTCGGTGCGCGGACGCAGATCCACATACTGCTCACCCACGGCAGAGACGCTGCGTACCTCGGCCTGCAGGTCCGCGGGCACCTTGGGTGAGGTATCCAACGACAACGTCGCTTCGGCGCCGTTCTCGGTCAGCGCCACCGAGGTGACCTTGCCGATCTGCACACCGCGATAGGTCACGTTGCTGAAGCGGTACAGACCGCCGGAGGCCGGCAGCTCCAGCTTCACGGTCAGGCGGCCGACACCGAGCAGTGTCGGCACCTGCATGTAGGCGAAGATCATCACCGCCACACCCACGATCGACGCGATCGTGAAGATGATCAACTGATTCCGGACGAAACGGGTCAGCATCAGCGACCACCTCCAGGTGCCGGAGCGACAGGCACGGCGGGCTCTGTCGCGCTCTGAGCTCCATACGGTCCCGCGAAGATCTGCTCACCGGTGATGGGCTGCGACTGCGGCAACCACGGCTGCGCCGGGGGTGGCGGGGTCACCGGCAGCAGCGGCGCGGCCACCGGCGGCGGCGCGGTCACCGCACCCTCGGGCGGAGGCGGCAGCGCATCGGCCGGCGGCGGGGCCACCCCGAGCTTCAGCGGATCGTAGGAGTAGTTCAGGTAATACGGATCGCCCGGCGCGGGAATGAGTTTGGCGTTCTCGTCACCCCACCGCGTACCGAGGAGAAGGGTCTTCTTCAACCGCGGATAGGTCAGGTCGAAGGTCGCGTACAGGTTGATGTAGTCACCTCGCGTGATGCGGTCGGCGAACGTCGGCCCGTACGGGAACGCCGTCGCCCACAGCACCGCCAGGTTCAAGTCGGGACCGATGTCGGCCAGCGCCCCGAGGATGGGACCCAAGTTCTCCAGGTTCTTGATCAGGTCGTCGCCGGCGTCGTTGACCAGTCCGGTGGTGGTGTCGCTGAATTCGCCGAGCTTCTGCAACGCCGTGGTGAACTGCGGGCGCTGCTCGATGAGCACATCGATGGCCGGCGGCACCTCTTTGAGGGCCCGGTCGATCACCTCTCGCTGACCGGCGAACGTGCCTGCGACACGGCGCAGTTGCTGCATGGACGCCACGATGTTGTCCCGCTGCTCGTCGAGCACCCCGACGAAGTTGTCCAGCCGCGTGAGCAGTTCACGAATCTCGTTCTCACGCCCGGATATCCCGGTGTTCATGCTGTGGATGATGTCGCCGATCTGCCCCAGACCGCCGCCGTTGGCCACCGTCGACAGCGACGACAACGTCTGCTCGGTGGTGGGATAGATGGAGGCGTCGTTGAGCGGCAGTGTCGCCCCGGGCTGCAGCCGGCCGCTGGGCTCCTCGCCCAGCGGCGGGTTCAGCGCCAGGTGCATCGAGCCGAGCAGGCTGGTCTGGCCGATCGTCGCCACGGCATTGGCCGGGACCACCACGTCGGGCTTGACCGAGATCTCGATGTTGGCATGCCAGTTGTCGACCGTCATCTTGCCGACGCTGCCGACGATGACGTCGTCGATCATCACCGGCGAGTTCGATTCCAGCGTCGCCACGTTCGGCATCTGCACGACGTAGGTCTGCGCGTCGGCACCGCGGCCCGGAGCACCGGGAAGCGGCAGCGAGTTCACTCCCTGGAAGGCGCAGCCCGTCAGGGACAGCGCAGCGCTGACCCCCACGACGCTCAGTCGCTTCATGCCGGGGATGCTCGGTCGCTTCGCTCCGGGCATGCTCGGTCGCTTCGCTCCGAAGATCATGACGGCGGCATCCCTTCTGCCGGAAGCAGTGGCCCGTTGGCAGGCGCCGGCGGACCGCCCGGCGCCGGGGTCGGCGGCAACAGCAGACCGTCGACGGACTGCGGCTGCGGGGGCAGATTGCTCTGGATGTTGGGCGGTCCCGGAATCGGCGCGCCGGGGAACAACGGCGGCGACGGGATCGCCGGTGCGTCGTCGTCGGTCGTGTAGATTCCGCGCGGCCCGTGCGGATCGGTCCAGCCCGGAGGCGGCGGGATGTCCCCGGAACCGGTGTAGGCGGACACCGTCGGCCGCGGCTCCGGCGGGTCGTTCGGACCGCTACCGCCGGGCGCCAGCTTCGGATCGGTGTAGATCAACCGCTCAGGGCTGACGGCCGGCCGCAGGTAGGCGTTGATCGGGAACGGCAGGTTCCCGAAGTTCAACAGCCGCAGGGCCGGTCCCAGGTACTGGGCGCACAGCTTGGCGGTCTCGGGCGCGGTGGTGTTGGCGACGCCGCCGATCAGACCGCACACGAACCACACCGGGTTCGAGAAGTTCGACAGCGCGAACGCGCCCGTCACCGAGCCGCCGTTGGGATAGAAGATGTTCTCGAAGTTCGCGATCGCGTTCGGCATGATGTGCAGCACGTTCTCGAACGCCATCCGGTTGTCGACGAGGATCTGGGTCAGGCTCGCCAACCGCTGCACCTGCTCGGAGGTCTGGTCTCTGCTGCCGGCCACGAAGCGCTGCACGTCGCCGATCGCCAGGGAGAACTCCGTGAGCGCCGAGTCGAGTTCGGACCTGCTGTCGTTGACGACGCTGGTCAGGCTCGCCAACCGGTTCTGGAAGAGCACGATCTGCTGCTTGCTGTCGCGCAACGCGGTGACGAACACCTGCAGATTCTTGATGATGTCGCCGATGTTCCCACTGCCTTCGGCGAAGATCCTTGCCGCACCGGACAATTGCCGCAGCGTCTCGCGCAGCTTCTCCCCGTTGCCGCCCATCGCATCAGCTGCGCTGTCGACGAACCGCGAGATGGACGTGCCGTCCATGCTGGCCTGCGGACCCAGCTCGGTGGCCAGCCGGGTCAACTGCGTCTTGACCTCGTCCCACTCGACGGGCACCGCCGTGCGCTCGCTGGGGATGACGCCGCCGTCATCCATGGTCGGGCCCCCACCCTCGCGGTAGGCCGGCGTCAACTGGACATACCGGGCCGCCACGAGGTTCTGCGCGACGATCACCGCACGCGCGTCGGCAGGCACGCTGACGCCGCGGTCGACCTTGAGGGTCATCTTGGTCTGGGTGCCCTCGGGCTCGATCTTGTCGATCGAACCGACCTTGACGCCCGAGACGCGCACTTCGTCGCCCGGGTAGATCGCGGTGGCGGTCGGAAAGTACGCCGTGATGGTGTACGGGCCGAAGAACACCTGGCGCACCAGGAACGCGGCACCGGCGACCAGCAGGAGGGCCAGCACGATCGCCGTGCCGGCCACCAGCGGCTTACGGGTTGCCATCATTGGGCAGATCTCCTGGCTGCGGAATGCTGTTGACAGGGAACGGGATCTCGGCGCGCGGTCCGGCGTTGTCCGGCGGCTGGCCCGCGTCCACGCCACGGCGGAAGCCGAACGCGTACTCGAGGAACGGCTGCAAGATCTGAGCGGGCGACACGTTGGGCACCAGCGCGTTGTAATACGCGCCGTTGGAGACGATCTCGCCCTGGGTCAGGTAGTACTTCGCTCCACCGGGCAGCATCTTGGCGAGGTTGTCGCGGTTCTTCTCCAGCACAGCCACGACCGTGTTGAGCCGTTCGAGTGCCGGCGCGAGCTCGGCCTCGTTGTCGGCGACCACGCCGCGCAGTTCCTGCGACACCGCGGTGATGTTGCTCAGCAGGCTGGTGATCGCGTGGCGCCGGTCATTCAGCACGGCGAGCAGATCGTTGGCGTTGAGGATCAGCGAGTTGACCTGCTTGCTGCGCTCGGAGAAGATCCCGGTCACGTCACCGGCCGTGCGAAGCAGCTCCGCGAGGCTCTCGTTGCGGCTGTTGAGCGACTTCGACAGTCGCGACAGTCCGTCGAAGGTCGGACCGAGTTGTGGCGCCACCTGGTCGAGTGTTTCGGCCAGCGTGTCCAGCGACCGGTTCAGCGAATCGGTGTCGGTTTCGGCGGTGTTGGACGTCAGCTCGCCGACGGCGTCGGTCAGGGAGTACGGCGACGACGTCCGCGAGGTCGGGATGGCCTGTTGCGGGTCGAGGGTTCCGCTGCCGGCGGACTCGAGCGCGAGCACGCGCTCACCGAGAAGTGTGCCGGTCCGGATGTGCGCCGTCGTGTCGGACCCGAGCGCGTACTTGCCGTCGATGGTGAATCCGACGAGGGCGTCGCCGTTTTCGAGCTCCACCGACGACACCGAGCCGACCTTGATGCCCGATACCGTCACGTCGTTGCCGACGGTCAGTCCCCCGGCTTCGACGAACAGCGCCTGGTACCGGATGGCGGTGGCCCACTGCAGGAGTCGTTCCGGCTGCAGGCCGACCGCGATGACCAGGATCATCAGCACGACGCCGATGAACCCTGCCTTGGCGAGTTGAGAACCGCGATACTTGAGCATCTACTCGTCCACGCACCTTCCCGTTTCTTGCTTGATCCAGGGGAAGACGACGGTTCGTCCCTCGAGATCGCTGGCGCGGAAGGTGATACCGCAGATGTAGTACGGGAACCAGGCTCCGTAGGAGCCCACGCGGGCCAGCTTGCGGTAGATCTCGGGCAACCGCTGCAGCGTGGCGTCGAGGCGGTCGAGATCGTTGGTCACGAAGGGTGCGAGCCGGCTCAGCTCGTCGACGGTCCCGGCGAGCGGGGCACGTCCCCGGCCTAGCAGGTCGGCCATCGATGCGGTGCCGTTGTCCAGCGCCTCGATGGCCGTGCCGATCGGGTCACGGTCTGCCGACAGTCCACGGACCAGTTGCTCGAATTTGTCGATGGCGTTGGAGAATTCCTCGCCGTCCTCGGAGAGGGTGTCGAGCACCGAACGCAGGTCCACGATCAGTTGCTCGATCGTCTCGTTGTTGTCGGCGAGCGCGTTGGTGAACGACGACGACTTCGACATCAGCGACTCCAGAGTGCCGCCCTGCCCCTGCAGGATCTGGACCAGCGACGAGGTCAGCGCGTTGACGTCCTCGGGATTGAGACCCTGGATGACGGGCTTGAGGCCGCCCAGCAGGAGGTCGAGATCCAACGCCGGCGCCGTGCGTGTCTGCGGGATCTGGCTGCCCGCCGGAACGATCTGAGTGGAGTCGGGAGTGTCGACGAGTTCCAGGTAGCGGTCCCCCACCAGGTTCAGGTAGCGGATGACCGCCTGTGTCCCCGTGGTCAACACGGTGTTGCGGTCGGCGTCGAACTTGACCAGCACCGAACGATCCGGCTGCAGCGACACTCCGGTGACGGTGCCGACGCGGATACCGGCGATGCGCACGGTGTCGCCGGTCTCCAGTCGCGACGCATCCGAGAACACCGCCGAGTACTCGTTGGTGGAGCCGGTTCTGGCGTCACTGAAGACGAAGAACAGGAAGGCGGTGAGTACCGCCATGACCAGCCCGAAGATGCTGAACTTGATGAGGGTTCCGACTGAGCGCGTCATCCTGGCATTCCGATCTGCGCGGTGTTGCGCGGCGGTCCGTCGAGCGGTCCGAACAGCCAGTTCTTCAGACCCTCGGAGTTGAGCAGGATGCCTGCGTTGCCGTACTGGGCCGGGTTCGAGCCGACGTCACCGATGAGCAGCGGCGGAACGAATTCGGCCGGCAGCTCGGGCAACCCGAGTTCGGCGCAGTAGTCACGGCCACCACTGCTGGCCGCCACCTTGGGCAGATCCCTCGGATAGCGGTAGCGCTCGACACCCAGGGTCAGGCCCGCGTTGACCATGACGCCGGAGAACTGCGGTGCGGACTTGGCGAACGGCACCAGGCCGCCGATGCCGCACCAGAGGGACTTCCGGTACAGGTGCAGCAGGTCGGTGGTGGGAACCAGCACGTCGAGCGCGTCGGTCAGGCCCTTGCGGTTTCCGCCAACCACCTCGTTGCCGATGTCGGCCAGACCGATGGCACTGACCAGGAACGCATCTAGGTTGTTCTGCTCCTCGACGATCGAATTGCTCAGCTGTGTCGCGTTTTCCACCGTGGACAACAGCTCACCGCTGGCATCGGCGTAGGTCTGCAGCACCGGCACCGACACCTCGATGTCGTGGGCCAGGGTCGGCAGGCTCGGTTCCAGCTTGGCCAGCAGTTCGTTGAAGTCGCTCATCGTCTGCCCGAACTTCTCGCCGCGGCCACTGAAGGCCTGCGAGATGGCACCGAGAGTCTGGTTCAGCTTCGTCGGTTCGACGGCGTCGAGCACGTTGACCAGGCGCTGGAAAACGGTGTTGACCTCCACGGTGACGTGCTGGCCCTGCAGTACCTGCCCCTTCTCGAGCGGCTCGGCCGACGCGTCCGGTGGCGCTTCGAGTTGGACGAATTTTGCGCCGAACACGGTCGACGACGCGATGTCGACGGAGACGTTGCGAGGGATCAGGTGCATCTGGGACGGATCCATGTCCAGGCGCAGTTCGGCTTTGCCGTCGGGTCGGTACGCGATCGAGTTGACCGTGCCGACCTGCACGCCACGCATCTTGACCTTCGCGTCGGGATTCATCACCAGGCCGGCCCGGTCGGAGACCACCGTCACGGGAACCGTTTCGGTGAACTTGCCCGCGAACAGCCCGACGGAGACCACCAGGATGACCACCAGCACGACGACCAGTCCGAGGCCGGCCAGCGGCCGCACGTAGTTCTTGTTCAACTCGTCCCCCTAGCCCGACAGGTTGAAGTTGCCGTTGGAACCGTAGATCGACAGCGACACGAGCAGCGTCACCGACACCACCACCACCAGGGAGGTCCGCACGGCGTTGCCGACCGCGGCACCCACGCCCGACGGACCGCCGGAGGCGAAGTAGCCGAAGTACGTGTGCACCAACAGGATCGCGATCGCCATGAGGATGGCCTGCAGGAACGACCACAGCAGGTCGATCGGGTTGAGGAAGGTGTCGAAGTAGTGGTCGTAGAGGCCGCCGGACTGCCCGAATATCACCACCGTGGTGAACTGCGAGGCCAGGAAGGACAGGATCACCGCGATCGAGTACAGCGGCGCGATCGCCACCATCCCCGCGACGATCCGGGTGGACACCAGGTACTCGACAGGCGGGATGCCCATCGACTCCAGCGCGTCGACCTCCTCGTTGATCCGCATGGCGCCCAGCTGGGCGGTCACCCCCGCCCCGAAGGTGGCGGCCAGACCGATGCCGGCCACCACCGGCGCGGCGATACGCACATTGATGAACGCGGCCAGGAAGCCGGTCAGCGCCTCGATACCGATGTCACCGAGGGAGCTGTAGCCCTGGATCGCCAACGTGCCGCCGGCGGCCAGGGTCAGGAACCCGACGATGACCACGGTGCCACCGATCATCGCCAATGTGCCCGCGCCCATCGAGATCTCTGCGATCAGCCGGATGATCTCCTTACGGAAATGCACCGCGGCGTGCGGGGTGCCTGCCAGCGCCCGACCGTAGAACAACGTGTGGTCGCCGATGCGCGACAGCCAATCCACCGGCCGGTTGACATTGCGGATCAGCCGCGGAAACCGCGTCCTCAGGATCGTTGTGGTGCCCATGTGTTCTCGCCCCTAGCCCGACGTCATCCGGATACCGATGGCGGTGACGAGCACGTTGATCACGAACAGCGCCATGAATGCATAGACCACCGTTTCGTTGACCGCGTTGCCGACCGCCTTGGCGCCACCACCGGAGATCGTCAGCCCGCGGTAGCAGGCCACCAGACCGGCGATCAGACCGAACAGGGCGGCTTTGACGCAGGAGATGATCACCTCGGGCACCCCGGTCAACAACGTGATGCCTGCGGCGAACGCGCCGGGGTTGACGTCCTGGACGAACACCGAGAAGAAGTAGCCGCCCAGGATGCCGATGATGACCACCAGGCTGTTGAGCAGCAACGCCACCAGGCCTGACGCCAGCATCCGTGGGGTGACCAGCCGCTGCACCGGGTTGATGCCCAGCACCTCCATTGCGTCGATCTCCTCACGGATGGTGCGCGACCCGAGGTCGGCACACATCGCGGTCGCCCCCGCACCGGCCACGATCAGCACCGTCACCATCGGACCCACCTGGGTGACCGCTCCGAAAGCCGCACCGGCACCGGACAAATCAGCCGCACCGAGCTCGCGCAGCAGGATGTTCAACGTGAACGACACCAGCACGGTGAACGGAATCGCCACCAGCAACGTCGGCGCCATCGACACCCGAGCCACGAACCACGACTGCTCCAGGAACTCCCGCCACTGGAACGGCCGCACGAACACATATCGCACCGCGTCCAACGCCATCGAGAAGAACCCACCGACGGCCTGCATCGCCCCGGACAGGCCGTTGGGCAACGCGATCCCCGTCGACCAGCGTTCCGGTCCCTTCACCGCCATCAGCGTGGTCTCCCTGGTCCTTCTAGAATCGTCACAGCCGCTACCGCCGTCGGTCCGCCGATGTTGTGCGCCAACCCGATTCGCGCGCCGTCCACCTGATTGGCGGCCTCACCACGCAACTGTTGAAACAGCTCGACGCACTGTGCCACACCAGTGGCCCCCGGCGGGTGACCTTTGGACTTCAACCCGCCGCTGGGGTTGACGGGCAATGAGCCACCGACGCTTGTCACCTCGGCTTCGAGTAGCTTGTGCGCGCCGAATCGTTCGGCGAAGCCCAGGTCTTCATAGCTCATCAGCTCGATACCGGTGAGGAAATCGTGCACTTCGGCGACATCGATGTCGGACGGCGACATACCCGCCGCCTTGTAGGCCTGTTGTGCCGCACGTGCTGTGGCGGGGAAGCTCGTCATGTCGGGTTTGTGCTGGTGCATCACGGAGTCCAACCCCAGCCCGACACCGCGAATCCACACGGGACGGTCCGTGAAGCGGTCCACCACCTCGTCGGCCGCGATGACGACCGCTGCGGCGCCGTCACTTTGCGGCGCGCAGTCGTACAGCCGGAACGGGGTCACCACCGTCGGTGCGTTCAGGGCCTGCTCCATCGTGATCTCGAAGCGCAGTCGCGCCTTAGGGTTGGTCGCTCCGTGGCGGTGGTTCTTGACCGCCACCATGGCTAAGTGTTCTTCAGTTGCCGAAGATTCGTGGAGATATCGGCGAACATGCAGGGCGAATCCTGCGGGCGCCACCAGGCCCAGCGGATAGTCCCAGGCCATGTCGCGCACCATGGCTTCCCATTCCCACAGCATTTCGGCCGAAGTGGTGTCACGCAACTTGTCCGCGCCCATCACCAGCGCCACGTCGCAGGCACCCGAACCGACGGCAAAGAGCGCGTTGCGGATGGCGTCGTGTCCGGTCGCGCACGAGTTCTCCACGCGGCTGACCGGCAACTCCGTCAAGCCCAGCGTGTCGGCGAGGATCCCGGCCGGAAAGCCGTCGGCCGTGCCCATCGCGCCGATCCACGCGGCCTGCAGGTCTGACTTCGTCAAGCCCTTGTCGACCGTCGCGGCGCACGCCGCGTACGCCATCGGGAGCAGATCCTTGATGCCCAGTGCGAAATGTTCACCGAACGGTGTCATCCCGGCACCGACGATCGCGACGCGCCTCATGCGGCACCCTGGCTGTCTGCTCCTCGCGCAAGCGCTCGTCGCTGACTGTCGGGTTCGAACGCATAGCCGTAGTCGGGCACCCCGGAGCGCACGGCCACCCGCCGCAGGGCAAGGCGGCCGCGGTCGCCGATGTCGACCGTCCCGGGCGGCGCTCCGGTCACTTTGACCAAGGCGCGGACCGCGACCTCGTCGAGTTCGACGATGACCAGCGAGTACGGCGTCCGCAGACCCGGAACCGGCAGGTGCACCGTGGTCTCGGTGTACACCGTCCCGGTGCGCGGCAGCGGCACCAGCTCATAGTCGGTCGACAGCACGCCGTTGGCGTCGACGCGGTAGCGCGGCGGGAAGTCGAGCTCACCGGTGTCGGCGAATCGTCCGGCCTCCCAACGCACTTTGGCCTCGAATGCCCGTTCGTACGCGGCCAGGGAGATCGGGATGTCGCCGTCGGCGATGTATCTGCCTTCGGGCATCGGACGGGGGGCCGGCTCGCGCCGGTGGATGGCGGCGGTCCCGCCGGTCACGGTGATGCCGGACAGGATGGCCTGTTCGACGGCCACCAGGGGCCCCGTGACTCCGCGTTCGGCCAGACCCGCCAAGGCGAACAGACCTGCGCTGGCACCCGAGGTCGGCAACGCCGGCGGGTCGCCCAGGCACAGTTCACCGACGCGCTCGTGGTCGACGCCGGCGATCGCCACCGGCGTGTCCAGCCATGCCGCCGCCAGCGACGCGATCAGGCCTCGTTCGTGCAGCAGGCGCGGGTCCCCGTAGTCGTGGATGTCGCCGGTGGCGTCGCGGGTGCGGACCGGCAGGCTGCGCGCCACCCGGGCCGCAGTGCGGACCTGCAGGCCGCGGTCTGCGGTCACGATCGCCGCGGCACCGGCCGGCTGCAGGTCAGCGCCGATGATCAAGGTGCGGGGCCGCGCCGAGCTCACCGCGTCGAGGGTGGCGGGCGCCCCGCCGAGTCGTTCGTCGACCTCCAACTCGGGATCGAGTCCCAGTCCGGCCAACAGCACCGCCGCGTTGCTGCTGTCGATCATCGGCAGATCACGGCTGACCAGCACGACACGTTCCACCGCGGCGCCGTCCGTCAGCGCCGCCCGTCCGGCCTCCACGGCCATCGTGACGACGTCTTCGTCGTCACCTGCCACGCGGTGCAGGGGCGCACCCCAGCACGGCAGGTAGGTGCCGACGGACGTGACGAATGGCATGCAGGTTGCCTCCAGCGAAATGTGTTGCCGGCCGCGTCAGGTGACGGCGCCGGCCGTCTTCAGCTCGATGATCCGATCCCAGTCCAACCCGAGCTCTTCGAGGATCTGGTCGGTCTGCTCGGCGAAACCGGGCGCCGGTCCGGACGTCGGAGCGCAGACGTCGAACTGTACCGGGTTGGCGACGAGTTCGAGTTCCCCTGCGGTAACGAGGTATTCGTTGGCGCGGATCTGCGCGTCCTGAGCAGCCTGCAGGGTGTCCTGCACAGGCGCCCAGGGACCGGCCAGCGTCGCGAACCGCTCACTCCACTCGGGCAGCGTGCGCTTGGCCATCGCCTCGGTGAGGATTCCGGTGGCGGTCTCGGTGTTCTCGGCGATCGACTCCGCGGTGGCGAACCGTGGGTCGTCGATCAGATCCTCGAGGTCCATGTGCCGGCACACGTCGGCCCAGAACTTGGTCGGCTGCATCATCACGAACGAGATGTAGCGGTTGTCGGCGGTCGGATACAGGCCGACCAGCGGGTTGATGGGCGACCCGTGCACTCCCGGCGGGAACGCCTCCATCCGCTCCTGGAGGTGGGTGGTCAGTGCCACCGTGTGGCCCAGCGCCCACAGACCGCTACCCAGGAGCGAGACGTCGACGATCGACGGTTCCCCGGTGCGTTCCCGCTTCAGCAGCGCGGCGGCGATCCCACCGGCCAGATTGGTGCCCGAGATCGTGTCGCCGTAGGCCGGCCCCGGCGGACCGACCATGCCGGGGGTGCCCGGTGGCGTGATGGTGGCGGCGGTACCGGCGCGGCACCAGAACGCGGTCATGTCGTAGCCGCCTTTGACCGCTTCCTCGCCACGCGGTCCCAACGCGCTGCCGCGGGCGTAGACGATGTTCGGGTTCACCGCGCGGATGTCGTCGACGTCGATGCCGAACTTCTGTCGGTGCCCGGGCAGGAAGCTGGTCAGGAACACGTCTGAGCGCCGGGCGAGTTCGAGCAGGACCTCGCGCCCCTCCGGCACCGACATGTCCAGCCCGATGCTGCGCTTGAGCCGATTGGCGTGTTCGATGTTCGGGTTCGGGTCGCCCTCGACGCGCAGGAGCCCGGTCTGGCGCAGTCCCCGCTGCGGGTCGCCGGTGACGGCGTGCTCGACCTTGACGACGTCGGCTCCCCACTCGGCCAGCACCGCACCGGCCGATGGGACGAAGCCGTACATCGCGACCTCGAGGACGCGAATGCCTTCCAGAGGCTTAGTCATAGCGCTTACCTCACCACCGTTGCGAACGTCTTGGTTTCCAGGAACTCTTCGAGTCCGGCCCGGCCCATCTCGCGGCCGATACCGGACTGCTTGTAGCCGCCGAACGGGCTGTCCGGGCTGAAGTAGTTGCCGCCGTTGATGGAGAAGGTGCCGGTGCGGATGCGGCGGGCCACGGCCAATGCCCTCTCCTGGCTGCCGAACACCGCACCCGAGAGGCCGTAGATCGAATTGTTGGCGATGCGCACCGCGTCGTCGTCATCGTCGTAGTCGATGACGACGAGCACCGGGCCGAAGACCTCTTCCTGCGCGATCTCGCTGTCCGGATCGACATCGGCCAGCAGGGTCGGGGTATAGAAGAAGCCCGGGTCGACCTTCTGGCCGCCGGTCACCAAGGTGGCACCCGCGGCCACGGCGCGCTGCACCATGCCGTCGACCTTGTCGCGCTGTTTCTCGCTGATCAGCGGACCCATGTAGGTCTTGGGATCCGCGGGATCTCCGTACCTCACCAACCCGAAGTTGTTCTTGATCAGCTCGACGATCTCGTCTTTGTGCTTGCGCGGCACCAGCAGCCGGGAGGTGAGCGCGCAGCCCTGCCCGGCGTGGGTGACCATGCTGAACGCCGAGAACAACGCGGCGGTGTTGAAGTCGGCGTCGTCGAGCACGATCGCGGCGGACTTGCCGCCGAGTTCGAGGAACACCTTCTTCAGCGTCTCGCTGGCCGCGGCCATGATGGCGCGCCCGGTCGGGGTCGAGCCGGTGAAGGTCACCATGTCGACGTCGGGGCTGGTGGTCAGTGCCGCACCCACCGCCGGATCGGCGCCGGAGAGGACGTTGACGACGCCGGCGGGGATGTCGGTGTGCTCGGCGATCAGCTCGCCGAGCGCGAGCGTGATCAACGGCGTGTCCGGTGCGGACTTCAGGACGACGGTGCAGCCGGCGGCCAGCGCGGGCGCGAGTTTGGCCAATGCCAGCTGGTTCGGATAGTTGTAGGCGATGATCGCCGCGACGACGCCGGCGGCTTCCTTCTCCACCCACCGGTGATGTTGCATGCCACGGCTTTCGATGTTTCCGAGGTCCTCGGTCATCGGATAGCCCTGCAGCAGTTCTGCGTAATAGCGCACGATGTCGATCGGCTGGTCGAGTTGCGCACCTTGGCACAGCGATTCGGTGGCGCCGACTTCAGCGATGGTCAACTGCGCCAACTCGTCGCGATGCTCGAGCAGCGCGCTGTGCAACTGCTGCAGGCAGCGCACGCGAAGCTCGACGTCGGTCGACCAGTCCGTGGTGTCGAACGCGCGCCGCGCCGCGGCCACAGCGGCGTGCGCGTCGTCGACGGTGGCGTCGGGCGCGTGGCCGAGCAATTGGCCGGTGGCCGGATTCAGCGACGGAAACGTCCGCTCGGTCTCGACCAGCTCGCCGCCGATGAGCAACCGGCGTGCGGCGCGCGCGCCGACGTTGTCGGCGCTTCCCTCGGTGGTCGCGATCGCGGGTGCTTCCGACATCTTCCTCCTCGCAGAGTTACGTCAACGTCTGCATTCATCTGGGCTGATGTGATGGAAACTGCATTCTCATCACCGGCGAATCATACATTCGCTCGATGAGAACTCAAGAAAATGCCGAGAACGAGCGCTGCCAGCGGAAAACGGTGCGACAATCATCGGCCGGACGTCTCGCCGATGACGATGACGCGCCCGAGATGTCTTGCGATTGTGCAGCATGCGAGAGTACGGTTCTCATAATCGGAAGGAAGATTCTTGATCCCTGTGTGGTTTGACGACACCCCTGGAGACCGCGGATGAAAACCGCCGTCGTGACAGGAGGCGCCTCCGGTATCGGCGCCGCGATCGCCGAGCGACTGCGCGCCGATGGTCTGCAGGTCGCCACCCTCGACTTGAACCCGGGAGACCAGAAGTTCTCCTATGCCACCGACGTCACCGACCGCGCCGCCATCGACGACGCGCTGGATCAGATCCGGACCGAACTGGGCCCGGTGACGGTGCTCGTCAACGCCGCGGGTCTCGACCGGTTCAAGAAGTTCACCGATCTGACGTTCGAGGACTGGCAGAAGATCATCGACGTGAACCTCCACGGGGTGTTCCACTGCGTGCAGGCGGTACTGCCCGACATGATCGAGGCGGGCTGGGGACGCATCGTCAACATCTCCTCGTCGAGCACGCATTCCGGGCAGCCCTTCATGGCGCCGTACGTCGCAGCGAAGTCGGGCGTCAACGGCCTGACCAAATCCCTGGCGCTGGAGTACGGCCCGTACGGCATCACGGTCAACGCCGTGCCGCCCGGCTTCATCGACACCCCGATGCTGCGCAAGGCCGAGAAACGGGGCTTCCTCGGCGACACCGAGAAACAGATCGAAGCGACCCCGGTACGCCGGATGGGTCGACCGGAGGACATCGCCGCCGCCTGCGCCTTCTTCATCTCCGAGGAAGCCGGTTATGTCACCGGGCAGATCCTCGGCGTCAACGGCGGCCGGAACACCTGACCGGGCCGGACCAGACCCCGCCCGAAGTACTCAACAGACCCCGCGGACATCGAAAGGAACACCACACTATGGGACGCGTTCAGGGGAAGGTCGCCTTCATCACCGGCGCCGCACGTGGACAGGGACGCAGCCACGCGGTGCGCCTGGCCGAGGAGGGCGCCGACATCATCGCGGTCGACTTCTGCGAGGACTTCGAGACCATCGGCTACCCGATGGCCACCCCCGAAGATCTCGAGGAGACCGCGGCTTTCGTCGAGAAGACCGGCCAGCGGATCGTCACCGCCAAAGCCGATGTCCGCGAGGCGTCCCAGCTGCGCGCCGCCCTGGAGGCCGGCCTGGCCGAGTTCGGCAAGGTCGACATCGTGGTGGCCCAGGCCGGCATCGCCGGCATGAAGGGTCAACCGCCGCTGCAGGCCTGGACCGACGTGATCAACACCAACCTGGTGGGCACCATCAACGCCATCCACGTCGCGCTGCCGCACCTGAAGGAAGGTGCCTCGATCATCGCGACGGCGTCGGCCGCGGCCCTGATGGATGCGCACAACAAGCCCAACCCCGGTGGCGACCCCGGCGGCATGGCCTACATGGTGTCCAAGCGGATGATCTCGTCGTTCGTTCACGACCTGGCCACCGAGCTCGCCGTGCGCGGCATCCGCGCCAACGTGATCCACCCGACCAACTGCAACACCGACATGCTGCAGAGCCCGCCGATGTACAAGTCTTTCCGGCCGGATCTGGAGAACCCGACACGTGCCGACGCGGAGCCGGTGTTCAGCGTGCAGCAGGCCATGAAGGTCAACTACATCGAACCCGAGGACATCAGCAACGCGGTGCTGTGGCTCGCCTCCGAGGAGTCCCGCTACGTGACCGGCATGCAACTGCGCGTCGACGCCGGCGGCTATCTCAAGTGGTACGACTACCACGTCTGATCAGCAGGACGGACAGCAACAGGGTGGAAAGGGAGATGCCGTGAAGGTTTGGGTGGACCAGGAACGCTGCCAGGGTCACACACTGTGCTCGATGATCGCACCGGATTCCTTCGAGCTCAGCGACATTGACGGCACCGCCTCGCCGGTCAACGAAATCGTGCCGCCCGACCAGGAGGACGCGGTGCGTGAGGCTGTGCAGTCATGCCCAGAACAGGCCATCTCGATCGAGGAGTGACCTACCCGGGTCGCTGATCAACAACGCGAAAGCACAGGAGCAGAAGCCTTGAGTGTCGACGACGTCGTGAACGGCACCGCCGACGACAGCCGGAAGAAGAACTCGTACTACTTCGACCGGCACACGCCCGAGTATCGGTTGCAGTTCGAGAAGATCACCGAGGAGATGCACTCCAAGTGCCCTCTGGCGTGGTCGGAGACCTACGGCGGTCACTGGGTGGCCGCCGGCAGCAAAGAGGTCTTCGAGCTGGCACGCTGCCCTGCGGTGTCCAACCATCACGACATCTCCGGCGAGACGCCGTACCAGGGCATCACGATCCCGAAAGCCAGTCGCGCCACCGTCGTTCGCGGCGGCATCCTGGAGATGGACGAACCCGAACACAGCGCGTATCGCGGGGCGCTGAACCCGTATCTGTCCCCGGCGGCGATCAAGCGCTGGGAACCGTTCATCGACGAGATCACCAGGGCCGCACTCGACGAGCACATCGAGTCCGGTCGCATCGACTTCGTCGATCACCTGGCCAATGTGGTCCCGGCGGTGTTCACGCTGGCCATGATGGGCATCGAGCTGAAGAAGTGGAACGTCTACAGCGAGCCCACCCACGCTTCGGTGTACACACCCGAGCACGCGCCCGAACGCGAGAAGATCAACGAGCAGCACCGCGAGATGGGCATCGATCTCATCAACAACATGATGGAGATCCGCGAGAACCCCCGCCCCGGGCTGGTGAATGCGTTGTTGCAGTTGCGCATCGACGGCGAGCCCGCGCCCGACATGGAAATCTTGGGCAACCTGGGTCTGATCATCGGCGGCGGGTTCGACACCACCACCGCCCTGACCGCGCACGCGCTGGAATGGCTCGGCGAACATCCCGACGAGCGGGAGCGGCTGAGCCGGGAACGGGACACCCTGCTGCACCCGGCCACCGAGGAGTTCCTGCGGTTCTTCACCCCCGCACCCGGTGATGGCCGTACGTTCCACGAAGACGTCGAGGTCGAAGGTCAGAAGTTCAAGCAGTACGAGCGTCTGTGGCTGTCGTGGGCGATGGCCAACCGGGACCCGGCGGTGTTCGACAAGCCCAACGAGGTCGTCCTGGACCGGAAGGGCAACCGGCACTTCAGTTTCGGCATCGGTGTGCACCGCTGCGTCGGGTCCAACGTGGCGCGCACGGTGTTCAAGTCGATGCTGACCGCGGTGTTGGACCGGATGCCCGATTACGTCTGCGATCCCGAAGGCACGGTGCACTACGACACCATCGGTGTCATCCAGGGCATGCGGAACCTGCCCGCGACCTTCACCCCGAGCAAGCCGCTTGGTCCGGGGCTCGACGAAACGATCGCCAAGCTGCAGCGTATTTGCGACGAACAGGAACTGGCCCGCCCCATCACCGAGCGCAAGGAACGCGCCGTCATCGATTGAGTCGCCGGTTCCGGCCCGTCGGGGGAGCCGGAAGTGGTTCGATGATGCGGTCGGCGCAGGCAGGAAGGCGGCACAGGGCATGAGGTTCAGCAGGATCGGCGCGGTGTTGATGGCGTTGTTCGCCACGGCGACCATGCTCGCACCGCCGTCGTCTGCCCGCTTGCCGCTGGGCAACTACGACGTGCTGACCAACCGGTACGACCGGGCCTCGTGGTTCTGGTACGTCACCGCCTGCATCCCGGAGAAGACGGCCGACTGCATCCACGTCGGCGGGCGGCCGCGACTGAAGTTCTACGAGTACTACGACAGCAAAGCGTGGCTCGTCGACGGTCGATACACGTTCACCGTCGACCAGCCCGACGGTCTGCGCTGCCCCGGCCACAACATGCCGACGCGGGACACCTACTCCTTCGACGCGGTGACGCGGTTCGGCACCATCGACTCGAAGTACGACGTGGGCTGCTTCAACGGCCCGCCCGGAACCCAGTTCTGGACCTTCGCCCTCCAGCGCCTGTAGCCGAGGCACCGCGAGCCCGCTGGCGGCCCACCTTCCCTCGGCGAGCGCGCGTGTCTGTCCCTCGACACACCGCGAAACAGCAACACTTTGCGCGCGCTCGTCGGCGCTCACAGCAGCGAATAACGCCGCTGAATCCCGTTGAAGCGCTCCCACATCTGCGTGACGCGCTCGCCGGGTGTCACCGTGACGGTGGTGGGCGGCAACACATCGGCCAGTTCGTCGTACTTCACCACCCGGGTGGTCAACTCGACCGGCGCACCCTCGAGCATATGGCGGTAGGTGACGTTGCCTCGCTCGAAGCCCTGAGTGTCCATCCAGTTGTGGTAGCCGGGGTCCACGTGCGCCAGCAACAGACGCACCCGACCGTCCGCATCGACCGCGGTACGGCTCGGGGTGTAGCTCACCGGCCGGTACAGGAAGTCCATGCTGGTGAAAAAGACCCCCATGTTGGTCAGCGACCACAAGCCGTCATGGGCGTCGAACTCGATGACCAGCGCCTCGTCGGGCCTCAGCCGCCAGTGCATGTTGACCGCCGCGCGGCCACGCTTGACATCGTCGGCATCGGCATCGGCGGCCGGAAAGGTGTTGGGGTGTTCGGCGTCGACTCCCCCACGCGTGAAAGGGAACTCAGGCCAGTCGCGCATCATCCCGGTCAGGAAATCCCCGGCCCACCCGATCGCCTCGATCGTCTGGGCAGCTGTCGGGAGCGGCTTGGGCGCGGCCATGTCGATGCGTTCGATCCGCATTCGGGCGGGCACCTCGTCCCAGGAGTCGAAGCCCTGGCGGATGAAGAGTTTCCGAGATTCGGCAGTCGTGGGCAACCAGTTCGGCGCGCGTTCAGGTCCGCCGATGTACACCTCGAACGAACCGTCGGCTGCCGAGGTGAGTTGTGCACCCGTCAGGTTGGCTTCGGGGAGGTCGCCGAACGGTTCGTGCAGTACATCGGGGCGGGCGGGTCGGCGTCCCTGCACGGTGATGTTGAGGAACCTCGCCGTGCCGGGTGTCCCGACCAGCCGATAGACCGAGGAACCGTCGATCCAGGCCTGCTGGTAGGTGAAATCCGCGCAGTCCCCGCCCAGTTTGCGTGTCGGTCCGCAGAAGGCGTGCAGGCTCGGATAGCGCGTGTCCCGGGTTTCCAGCGCGAGATCGAAGGCCTGGCCGAGGTTCTGGGTGAGAAACCGCATCCCGTCGACCCGGTGCAGTTCCGAGGTCGCATTGTGGTCCTTGAAGACCTGCTCCCCTGCCGCCTTGAGCCGGTCACAGAACGCCACCCACGCGGCGTGCAGCTCCGCGTCGCCGGCGCCGTCACCGAGGGCCATCGCCGCTCTCCGAAACCCGTTCGAGCATGGCGGAGGTCACCTCACATGCGCGGCGCGCTGCATCCAGGCGGCCTTCGGATTCGATACGGGGTCCGATCAACTCGAGGTCGAAACCGTGCCGGTAGCCCAGCGCCAATACCTGCGTGATGATCGACTCCAGCGGGATCGCCCCGTCGCCCGGTACGGCGCGGGCCGGCAACGCTCGGTCGCCGAGCACGTAGTCGCTGAGCTGGATCATCTCGGTGCGCGGCAGAGCGCGCTCGAGCAGCGCCGCCAGGTTGGCCTCGGCCCAACAGTGGAAGACGTCGACGCAGATACCGATTCCCGCCATCTCCGCCAACGCGATGGTGTCGGTCAACGTGTGCGCAATGTGGATGTCGGCATACAGGCTCGAGGCGTTCTCGACGGCCAGCGCGACGCCTGCCTGCCGGGCGTGGTCGACGCACGGGGCGACCAGATCGCAGAACCGGTGGGCTGCCTGTTCCCAGGTCAGTGCAGCCCGTCCGCCGGTGAGCATGTAGACGACGCGCGCTCCGACGTCGGCGGCAGAGTCGATGACCCGTTTCAGCCCGTCGGTCGCGCCGAACAGGTGGTACACCGTCTCCACCGAATATCCGTTCGCCTTCAGTGCCTTTCGCAGCATCGGGTCGGACAGCTCGCTGTCGATCAGGCTCAGCCGCGTGATGCCCAGCGACTCCCAGCAGGCCATCATCTGCGTGGCATCAGCGCCGAGGAACGTGACGTCGTGCACCGAGAGCCTCGCGTCGACAGCCATCAGCCACGCTTCTCGATCGCGACGCCGAAGCGCTCACGGAACGGCCGGAACTCCTCGTGTAGCGCGTCGAGGTCCTCGCCGATGTCGGTCAGCACACTGGTCGAGTACACGAATTTGCCGTGCCGGTCGCCCTTGTTCTCGGCGAGGTAGGTCCGCATCGCCGTCTCGGCCTCGCCGGACAGCTCGCGCCCGCAGAACGCGTAGTAGGAGCGGACCGTCTGCACCGGATCGGCGACGAAGTCGGTGTAGCGCACGTGCAGGATGCGCGGATCGTCGACGAGCGGGTGGGTCATGGTGTTGGCGATGCTGGCCCGGGTCAGGTCCAGGTGCATGCGCGCTGCGGCGCGCAGGTCGACGGCGCCGACCATGCCGTCGGCGATGTCGGCCATCATCATCGTCCGCGATGCCGCGACCTGCACGGGGTCGCGGTGCAACCACACCAGGTTGGCATCGGGGTAGGCGGCGAAGAACTCACGCAGTCGGAATCCGTGAAAGCCCTTGAGCACCCAGCGTTTCGGCGTCCGGCCGTACTGGCACTGCGCCAGCATCGCCTTGTGGATGCGGTACTGCGCGACGGCATCTGTGGGCAGTCCGCCGACGACGGTCGGCATCGGCACCCGCCACCAGGCGGTGGGGGTCAGCACGCGGAAGTCGAACGCCCAGGTGCGTTCGTCTTCGGGCAGACCGTCGCCGAGCATGTCGTTGTAGGGGTGGCTGTGCAGCCATTTCGGTATGGCGGCATTGATCTCGCGCCAGTCGGCATCCGCGCGCGCCCGACGCGGATCATCGGGACTTGCGGTGCCCGGTGGCGGTGACGGGTACATCACCTCCCAGAAGCGCAACGCGCGGTTGTCGGGATCGACAGACATCAGGGCATGCATCAACGTTGTGCCCGAACGTGGCTCGCCGGTGACGAACATCGGCTGTTCGATGACTTCCTCGGCGAGCGGATACCGATTCCGGTCTTCGAAGAACTCCAGCCGTGTGGTCAACAACCAGTGGCACACCTCGGTGGCGCGCGCCCGTCCGTCGTGGTCCATGCCGAAGCTGTCGAGGAGATCCACGGCGAGCGCGAACCGCTGCTCGAACGTGGGGTCCCCGTAGTCGGTCAGACCGGTGGCAGAGCGTGCGCGCTCGAGCATCGCCTCGGCGTCGAGCACCGTCATGAGATGTCCGTGCACATCGCCAGCAGTGCGTCCTCGGCCGCACGCACGTTCTCGGCGGAGGCGGCGGCGTGGTCGAGTCCGGCCATGGCCCCGTAGTCGAGGATCTTGGGCACCCGCAGGCCGGCGTCGACGTAGTCCTTGACGGTCCGCGCCACCTGTTCGGGCGTCCCGTGCGGCACCATCGCCAGCACCATCTCGGGCTCGACGCGGTCGAGGAAGTCCACGATCCGCTCCCGGGACAGCGTCGCCGGGTCGATGTCGTGGAACCCCTGCCAGTTTTCGCCCATGGGGTGGCGGAACCCGAACGCCGCCAGTGTCGGGGCCGGCACCTGCAGCAGGAAGGACTTCACCAGGGGGGCCGCGAGGATGTTCTCCAGTTCCGCTTCGTTGCGTCCCATGAGGCAGACCTGGATGTAGGCCGGGGTGATCGCCATCGGGTCGCGGCCGGCCCGGTCCGCGGATTCCCTGACCGCAGCGAGCTTTTCGGCGTAGTCCTGCGGTGTCCACGCGCCCGCGGGCCACCACCCGTCGGCGTACCGGCCGGCGATGTCCAGCGAGCGGGGCCCGCTGGCTCCGATCCAGATCTCCGGGAATCGTCCGTCGTAGGGTTCGGCGTCGAGCCTGGCGTGCTGCAGACGGTAGAACCGGCCGTCGTAGTCGACCGGACCGTCGCTCTCCCAGAGCAGACGGATGACGTGCAGCGCCTCCTCGAAACGGCCGACGGGCCGGCTGAAGTCGAAACCGTAGGGCGAGATGTTCTCTTTCTCCCCGCTGCCCAGGCCGAGGATGAAGCGGCCCTGTGACAGGTGGTCGATGGTCAGCGCGCTCTGCGCGAGCAGGGACGGGTGTCGTCGGACGGTGTCGACCACGCTGGTGGCGAGCGACACGGTGGAGGTGAGGACCGCCGCGGCTGCGGCGACCGCCATCCCGTCGAGATGCCGGTGCGGAGACGGTGAGACGGTGGCCAGGTCGGTGAACTCCGGGGTCCAGATCGAGTCCGGCCAGAAACTGACCATGTGGTCCGGCAACCAGATCGAGTGGTACCGCCCGCTGTCCAGACTCTGCAGCTGGGTCAGGTCGAGCGGCAGGGTGGTACGCAGGAAAGCTGCCGGCTGGACTTTCACCTGGAGTCTCGCGCTCAGCGCCGCGGCAGACCGAGGACCTGTTGGGCGATGATGTTGCGCTGGATCTCCGAGGTGCCGCCGGCGATCGTGCCGCCGAAGCTACGGCAGTAGCGTTCGAACCAGCTCGCGAAGTAGTGATCGAGATTCATGTGCGCGTAGGGCCCCGACGTCGCGGGATGCACGAGCCCGTCCGGCCCGGCGGTGTCGAGCGCCAGACCTTCGATGCGCTGTTCCGCCTCGGCGCCCAGCAGCTTGGGTACCGACACCGACGCCACGTCGACCTCGCCGCGGGCGGCCTTGGCGATACCGACCGAACCGAGCAGGCGCAGCGCGTGGTAGTCGATGATCGACGAGGCCAGTGCGTCGCGCTCCAAGGCATCCTTGGGCCGGAAGTCGGCGATGCAGTTGGCGATCCGGTCGGCGAAGCCCAGCCACATCATGGTGCGCTCGTGGCCGAGGGAGCCGTTGGCCACTCCCCAACCGCCGTTGAGCGGGCCGACGAGGTTCTCCACCGGCACCCGCACGTCGGTGAAGAACACCTCGTTGAAGTCCAGGTTCTCGATTCCGGTCATGTCGGCGAACGGCCGGCACACCACGCCTTCGAGGTCGGTCGGGATCAGCAGCACGCTGATTCCCTTGTGTTTGGGGGCATCCGGGTCGGTGCGCACGAACGTCAGCAGGAAGTCCGCGTCGTGAGCCCCGGAGGTCCAGACCTTCTGCCCGTTGACGACGAAGTGATCACCATCGCGAACGGCTTTGGTGCGCAAGGACGCCAGATCCGACCCCGCGCTGGGCTCGCTCATCCCCAGTGACGCGGTGCGTTCCGCGCGCAGCACGGGTACCGCCCACTGCTGCTTCTGCTCGTCGGTGCCGAAGGTCAACAGCGAAGCCGCGATGATGTTGACACCCTGCGGGTTGAAGCTGTGATAGATCCGGCGCCGGCACAGTTCCTCGGCGTGGACGAAGGTCTGCAGCACCGTCGCGTTGCGCCCGCCGAACTCCGGCGGCTGAGCCGGCAGCAGCCAGCCGTTGTCGAACAGCAGCCGTTGCCAGTCCCGGGCCCACTGCGGCATGTGGGACACCGACCGCGGCCGCTCCAGCGTCTCGGCGGCCGACGGGGTGTGCTCGTCGAGGAAGGCCGAGAACTCGGCGCGGAATTCCTCGACGTCGGCATCAAAGGTCAGCTGCATTGAATTCCTCCGCGATCATGGCGCGATGCTCGGCGGCGCCGCCCAGCATCAACTCTCCGGCCTTGGCGCGCTTCAGCGCGAACTGCACGTCGTTCTCCCAGGTGAATCCCATGGCGCCGAAGCTCTGCAGTCCGTGCTTGAACACCAACGCCTGGCATTCACCGGCGGCCGCCTTGGCCATGGCCGCCGCGAGACGGCGGCGCGGGTCGTCGGCGGCGATGGTCAGCGCCGAGAAGTAGGCCAGGGCTCGCGCCCGCTCGATCGCGATGTGCATGTCGGCGGCCTTGTGCTGGATGGCCTGGAACGTGCCGATCGCTACGCCGAACTGTTGACGGCTCTTGGCGTGTTCGATGGCCAGGTCCAGGATGCGCTGGCACGCACCGACCATGGTGATCGCCATCCCCATCAGGGCCACATGGTGGGCGCGCTCGGTGTCGGCGGTCAGCCGCTCGCTGTCGGCGACGTGCACTCCGACGAAAGAGACCTCAGCGACGTGCAGCACCGGGTCGAACGTCTCGACCCGGCGGGTGACGACCTGGTCTGCGCCGACCAGGAACACCCCGGCAGGCGTACGCACGGCCAGCCGTTCGGCGCGGTCGCCGTCGAGCACGTACCTGTCGGTCCCGCTGAGCACCCAGCCTTCGGCGTCTCGGACCGCGGTGACACCGCTGTACACCGCCGTTCCGGAGCTCTGCGGGTCGAACCGGTCTCCCACGAGCGGCGCGAACTGGGTCAGCGTCGCCAGGAACGGTGTGGGGTCGGTGGCCCGGCCCAACTCCTCGAGCACGATCGCCAGCTCGACGGCGTTCTCCGGATCGGCGAGCTCGGTCCACCCCGCGTCCAGATAGCTCTGCCACAACGGCGTCGCATCGACGCCGTTCTCGGCGATGTCGCGGATCAGCGAAGCCGGGCACTGCTTGGACACCGCATCGCGTACGGTCTCCTGCCACAGCCGCTGGTCAGGATCGAATTCGAGTAACACCCGTGCGCCTCCTCGGACCGGCAGTCAGACGAGAATACCATTCTCTTTTCCGGTGTCAGCATTCTCGCCCGGCGCACATCGACTGTCCGGAAACAGGCGCTGAGCGAGCGACAAACATCGGTCTCTACCAGCGCGGATGTTAAGCGTTTCGCTTGAGAACAGAATTCTTGCTTATGAAGAACAACGATCTACACTGGGGTCATCGACGGTCGCGCCCTCGACCGCCAAGAGCAAAGGATCAAGCTGCGTGAAGGAATTCGATGACGGGTCCGGCGGCCTCGACGGCGCCGGGGTGAAGGTCCCTGTCATAGACGCCAGCGTGCACATCTTCTGCGAGTCCAACAAGGACCTGCGCAAGAATTTCCTGCGGGAACCGTTCCGCAGCCGGGGCTTTCCCGATTACGAGATGGACTGGTACGGCGCACCGGGCGGCGAGTACGCCGACCGCACCACAGGCCCGGACGGTCAGTACCCGGGTTCGGATCCGGCAGTGGTCGCCAAGCACCTGTTCACCGACCGCGGCGTCGACATCGCCGTACTGCATCCGATGACGCGCGGCGTCATGCCGGACCGGCATCTGGGCACCGCGATCGCCTCGGCGCACAACGAGATGATGGTGACGCGGTGGTTGGACCATCCGGAGTTCGGCGAGAAGTTCCGCGGAACGCTGCGGGTCAACCCCGACGACATCGCCGGCGCACTGCGGGAGATCGAGAAGTACAAGGACCACCCCCGCATCGTGCAGTTGGGCGTCCCACTGCAGTCGCGTGAGCTGTACGGCAAGCCCCAGTTCTGGCCGCTGTGGGAGGCCGCGGTCGACGCCGGGCTGCCGGTGGCAGTGCATTTCGAGGTCGGCTCCGGAGTAATGCTGCCGCCGACCCCCAACGGGCTGACCCGCACCTACGAGCAGTTCGTCGGATTCACCGCGCTGAACTTCCTCTATCACCTGATGAACATGATCGCCGAGGGGGTATTCGAAAGGATGCCCGCGCTGAAGTTCGTGTGGGCCGACGGAGCCGCCGATCTGCTGACGCCGTTCATGTGGCGGATGGACTGCTTCGGCCGCCCACACCTGGAGCAGACTCCTTGGGCACCCAAGATGCCCAGCGACTACCTGCCCGACCACGTCTACTTCGTGCAGGGCAGCCTCGACGGACCCGGCGACGTCGATTTCGCCGGCGAGTGGGCGGGCTTCACCGGCAAGGACGACATGGTGATGTACGGCTCGAGCTATCCGCACTGGCAGCTCAACGAGTTGTCCGTGCCCAAGGCCTACAGCGACGAACAGCGCGACAAGTTGTGCTGGCGCAACGCCGCGAAGCTGTACGGCATCGAAGTTGGCGCAAGTCCATCCCTGACGCCCACGGCTGCGGCACAGTAGAGGTAACGAGGAGGCCATCATGAGTGTTACCGCCAATCCCCGCGTTCCGGCTGCCGAACGTATCGCCGTACGGTGCGTGGACTCCGACGTCCATCCCACGCCGCGCCGCGGCGAGCTCACCCAGTACATCCCAGAGCCGTGGCGCAGCAATTACTTCCTGACCCGCCGGGTCGGTGAGCAGATCTACTACGACGCACCGGACTACGCCCATACCTACGCGATGCGCGTGGATTCGTTCCCGTCCGATGGTGAATTCGCCTGCAGCGACCCGGATCTCGCGTTCAAGCAGCTGATCATGGAGGCCGGCGCGGATATCGCGATCCTCGAACCCGCCGCGTATCCGGCTCGGTTGCCCGAGGCCCAGCACGCGATGTCGTGCGCACTCAACGACTGGCAGGCCAACCACTGGCTCGACAGCCACAACAACTGGCACGAGCGGTGGCGGGGATCGATCTGCCTGGCCATCGAGGAGCCGCAGGACAGCGTGGCCGAGATCGAACGCTGGGTCGGTCACCCGTACATGGCGCAGATCCTGATCAAAGCCGAACCACGGCCCTCATGGGGCAACCCGAAATACGACCCGATCTGGGCTGCCGCGGCCAAACACGACATCCCGGTCAGCTGTCACCTGTCGCGCAGTCACTACGACGAACTGCCGATGCCGCCGGTCGGTCTGCCGAGCTACAACCACGACTTCATGGTCACCTACTCGCTGCTGGCGGCCAACCAGGTGATGAGCCTGATCTTCGACGGCACGTTCGATCGCCACCCGAATCTGCGGATCGTGTTCGTCGAGCACGCCTTCACCTGGATCCTGCCGCTGATGTGGCGCATGGACGCGCTCTACGAGGCCCGCAAGTCCTGGCTCGACATCAAGCGCAAGCCCAGCGAGTACGTCAAGGACCACATCAAGTTCACCACTCAGCCGCTGGACTACCCGGAGGACAAGACCGAGTTGACCCGGGCCTTCGAGTGGATGGAATGCGAGAAGATCCTGCTGTTCTCCAGCGACTATCCGCACTGGACGTTCGACGATCCGCGCTGGTTGGTCAAGCACCTGCCCGAGCATGCGCGCGAAGCCGTGATGTTCCGCAACGGGATCGAGACCTACAAGCTGCCGGACACCGTGCCGGCGCTCGAGGGTCAGGTACGGGTCTTCTAGAACATGAGCGAGGACAAGGCGCCCGGCCAGCCAGCAGGGCGTGAGCCCCGGCTGGCCCAGGGCCGGGAACATGTGGTGGCCACCGTCGACGAAATCCCGCCCGGGAAGCACAAACTCGTGCCCATCGGACGGCACGGCGTCGGTGTGTACAACGTCAACGGCACCTTCTACGCGATCGCGAACTACTGCCCGCACGAGGGTGGTCCGCTGTGCGCCGGACGGACCCGCGGTCTGAACATCGTCGACGAGAACGTGCCGGGCGACTCGGTCATGGTGCGCGACAAGGAATACATCTTCTGCCCCTGGCATCAGTGGGGCTTCGAACTGGCCACCGGCACCACTGCGGTCAAGCCTGAGTGGAGTATCCGCACCTACCCCGTCCGGGTCGTCGGCAACGACGTGCTGGTGCAGGCCTAGAACGCGCCGTAGCCCAAGTCATTGGAGACACGTTGCCCAACAAGACAATCGAGATCAACGGCGGAAATGTCGTCTACGAGATCCTGGGCGAGAAGGGCGATTTCGTCGTCCTGACGCCCGGTGGCCGGTTCAGCAAGGACATCCCCGGTCTGCGTCCGCTGGCCGAAGCGCTGGTCGACGGTGGTTACCGGGTCCTGTTGTGGGACCGGCCCAACTGCGGCGCCTCCGACGTGCAGTTCTACGGCCAGAGCGAATCGCACATGCGTGCCGAGACGCTCTACCACCTGCTCACCGGACTCGACATCGGGCCGTGCATCATCGCCGGGGGCTCGGGCGGTGCGCGGGATTCGATGCTGTTCACCATGCTGCATCCCGAGATGGTCACCAAACTCGTGGTGTGGAACATCGTGGGCGGCGTCTACGGCAGTTTCGTCCTCGGCGGTCACTATGTGGTGCCCAGCATCCTCGCCGTTCGCGGGCTGGGCATCAAAGGCCTGTTGAGCGTGCCGGAGTGGCGTGAGCGCATCGCCGAGAACCCGGTCAACGAGCAACGCATTCTGGACCTGGACGCCGACGCGTTCCTGAAGGTGATGCTGCGCTGGCTCAACGCCTTCGTGCCCAAACCGGGACAGACGATTCCCGGTGTCGCCGACGAGATGTTCGACGACATCACCGTTCCCACGCTGATCATCCGTGGTGGCGAGAACGACTGGGATCACCCGAAGCGCACCTCGTTCGAGGTGCACTGCCTGATCAAGGGTTCCACGCTGATCGACCCGCCGTGGCCCGAGGACGCGTGGGAACGCGCCGGGGAGAAGATGGCCCAGAGCGGCGGCAAGAACTTCTGCCTGTTCGACACGTGGGTGCAGGCGGCGCCGGCGATCCTCGACTTCCTCGGGAAGTGATGGCCGTGGCCTCAGACGCTGATGATCTGCACCTCACAGTTCAGGGACGCCTCCAGTGCGGTGTGCACTCGGCTCTCGGGAACACGTCGCAGGTCCGCTTTGCTCAGCGTCACCTTGACGACGTCCCAGCCGTCGTCGGTGGGGATGCGTTCGATCTCGCCCTGCAGCCCCAGCCCGGCCAGGACCCCGTGCGCGTCGTCGTCGGTACCTCGACTGACGTAGGTGAGCACGCCGGCGACCGGTTCGACACCGAATCCGCCGAAAGCGTCGCGGCACAACCCGACGGCGACGGCCTGAAGCTGCTCGACATCGTCACCGGCGATCAGGATTTCGACCTGCCGACGGTTGGGCGGCATCGCCGCCAGATCGGCATCGACGACACCCACCTGATGACCCTGGGCCAGGTCGGAAAGCGTTGCCATGCCGTCACGTAACTGGTCGGCGGTCAACCTCGCCGACGGGTCCACATCGACTCGCACCACCGCAGTCCTCATGCGCGTCAGCCTATCGGCAGGCAGGAAGGGACCAGACATGATGACCTACGACCACACGGACGGGCCGCGATGAGCACCGACAACGGGCTGGCCATCCGCTTGGCGTTGTCGGTGTGGCCGGGCCTGACGCCGCGTCTGCTGCTCGACTCCGGATCGCCCGAGCCCGAATCGCTTTCGTCGTATACCGATGCGGGCGGCTACCAGCAGATCGACGATCTCGACGCCCTGTTGGACAGTGTCGACCGCAGCGGGCTGCTGGGCCGCGGCGGCGCCGCGTTCCCCATGGCCGTCAAGTTGCGGACGGTCCGCGACGCCGGCCGCGACGGCAGCCAGACCGTCGTCCTGGCCAACGGTGAGGAGGGCGAGCCGGCCTCGATCAAGGACCGGTGGCTGATGCGGCACCGACCACACCTGGTGCTCGACGGGGTGCGGCTGGCCGCCCGAATCGTCAACGCGCCGAAGGCCTTCGTGTACGTCTCGGATGTCGAGTCCGCGGTCGCGGTCAACACCGCGCTCGCCGAAGCCCCGCTCGACGATGTCGCGGTCAGTGTGGTCACCGTCGACCCCGGGTACGTCGCCGGCGAGGAGACCGCCGCGGTGCGTGCGGTCAACGGCGGTCCGGCCAAGCCCACCGACAAGCCGCCGAGGCCCTTCGAGGAGGGTGTCGACGGGAACCCGACGCTGGTCAGCAACGTCGAGACACTGGCCAACCTGCCGTTCATCGCGCGCCACGGTAGCGACGCCTACCGGAGTGCGGGCACCTCGGCCTCCCCCGGCACGTTCCTGGCGACAGTGACCGGAGCGGGCCGACCGCCCACGCTCTACGAGCTCCCCCACGGAATATCGGTGACCGAGCTACTGGCCCTGCACGACGTGGACGCCACTGCTGTCCGCGGCGTGTTGATGGGCGGTTACTTCGCGGGCCTGCTCAACCGGGAGATCCTCGACGTCACGCTGGACCACGAGTCGCTGCGCCGGCTCGGCAGCGGACTGGGCTGCGGCGCGATTGCGCTGCTGACCACCGAGTGCCCCGTCGCGGTGGCCGCGTCGGTGATGGCGTATTTCGACCGGGAGAACGCGGGACAGTGCGGTTCCTGCTTCAACGGCACCGCCGCGATGTCCGCGGTCACCGATGCGCTGCTGCGCGGCGCGGCCACCCAGGATGACCTGACCCGGCTGGAGCGGTGGTCCGTCGTGCTGCGCGGCCGGGGTGCGTGCGCGACGTTGGACGCGGCCACCAACGTGGCGGCGAGCTTGCTGCGCGCCTTCCCCGCCGACATCGCGCGCCATCTGGCCGGCGACTGCGAAACCTGCAGTGCCCAGATCTATTCGGCGCTGCGGCCCTACGAGGTGGAGACGGCGTCGTGAGCGAACCGATGAAGATCAAGCTGGACCGCACGCTGTGTGACGGGTTCGGGATCTGCGCCAAACATGCCCCGGAGTACTTCTCGCTCGACGACTGGGGATACGCCTCGCTGATCGGTGATGGAACGGTGGCCGAAGCGGACCGGGACGCGGTGATGCGGGCGCTGCTGGACTGCCCCGTGCACGCGATCATCGAGTTGCGCGCCAAGAAGAAGACCAACGGCGTTGCGGTGCCCGGCCCGGCCGACTCGACGCGCGCGTCGGCGCCCGAGAATGTCGGGAGCTGACGTGGACATTCCCGGTCGTCCGCTGCCGCAACTGACCCCGCTGAACGAGTTCTTCTGGACCTCCGGCGCGGCTGGTCGCCTGCGCATCCAGTGCTGCAAGAGCTGCGACTCGCTGATCCATCCGCCCGCGCCGGTCTGCCGGTACTGCCGTCAGACCGACATGGGCGTCACCGAAGTGTCGGGCAAGGCCACCGTGGCGGGACTGAGCGTCAACCACCGGTTCGGGTTCCCTGATCTGCCACCGCCGTACGTGGTGGCCGAGGTCGCGCTGCTCGAGGATCCCCGGGTCCGGTTGACCACCAATCTGGTCGGCGCGGAGCCCGATGCGTTCGCCATCGGCCAGCCCGTCGAGGTGGAGTTCGCCCAGGCCGACGATGTGTGGCTCCCGTTGTTCCGGCCCGCGTCCGACCCCGACGCTCCGACCGCGCTGCCGACCGATCCGATCCCGCCGGACCAGTTCGCCACCCACGTGCGTCCGATGCTGACCACCGAGAAGTTCGAGGACCGCTCCGCGATCACCGGCATCGGGATGTCGAAAATCGGTCGACGCCAGATGGTTCCGCCGCTGGCGCTGACCATCGACGCCTGCACGCAGGCGGTCGCGGACGCCGGGCTGACCTTCGACGACATCGACGGCCTGTCCACCTACCCGGGTCTGGACATGGCCGGCATGGGCGAGGGAGGCGTCAGCGCGCTCGAAGGCGCCCTCGGCCTGAAGCCCACCTGGATCAACGGCGGAATGGACACCTTCGGCCCGGGCGGGTCGGTCATCGCGGCCATGATGGCCGTCGCGACCGGGATGGCGCGCCACGTGTTGTGTTTCCGCACGTTGTGGGAGGCGACGTTCGGTCAACTGATGAAGGAGGGGAAGATGTCCCCTCCGATGGGCAAGCGCACCAGCAGTTGGCAGCATCCGTTCGGTGCGACTTCGGCGGCCCATGTGTTGGCGCAGAACGCCAGTCGGCACTTCGACCGCTACGGCACCACGCGCGAGACCCTCGGGTGGATCGCACTGAACCAGCGCGCCAACGCCGCGCTGAACCCGACCGCGATCTATCGCGATCCGATGACCATGGACGACTACCTGTCCGCGCGGATGATCACCACTCCGTTCGGTCTCTATGACTGCGACGTCCCGTGTGACGGCGCGGTCGCGGTAGTGGTGTCGGCGATCGACGCTGCAGAGGACCTGCCACACACACCGGTGCGTTTCGAGGCGGTGGGCACCCAGATCATCGAGCGCCTCGACTGGGACCAGACCACCCTGACCCACGAACCGCAGGTGCTGGGGCAGTCGGCGCATCTGTGGTCACGGACCTCGTTGCGCGCCAAGGATGTCGACGTTGCCGAACTCTACGACGGGTTCACCTTCAACTGCCTGTCCTGGTTGGAGGCGCTGGGCTTCTGCGGTATCGGTGAAGCCAAGGACTTCCTCGACGGCGGCAAGGCCATCGCACGGGACGGGGTCATTCCGCTGAACACCCACGGCGGTCAGTTGTCCCACGGCCGCACCCACGGCATGGGTCTGATCCACGAGGCCGTCACGCAGCTGCGAGGCGATGGAGGGGAACGTCAGGTGTCCGACGCGCGAGTCGCCGTGGTCAGCAGCGGCGGGCTGACCCCGAGCGGTGTCCTGCTGTTGCGGACGGACGCGTGACGGCGGTCCATCCACGTCCGCGCGTCGTCCTGGTCGACGGCGTGCCGATGTCCGCGCTCGTGGCGGCGGCGCCCGAGCCGCGTGCGGTGCTTGTCGCGGTCCACGGCGGGGCGACGTCGTCGATCTATTTCGACTGCCCTGGACATCCGCGGCTGTCGCTGTTGCGGGCTGCCGCAGCAGCCGGTGTCACCGCGATCGCCCTGGACCGTCCCGGATATGGTGCCTCGGCACTGCATCAGCAGGAGTTCACCGATCCGGACCGCCGCGTCGAATTCGCTTTCGGCGCCGTGGACAAGATGACCTCGGGGACCGAGCGCGGAGCGGGATTGTTCCTGCTCGGGCATTCCGCCGGGTGCGAACTCGCGGTGCGTATGGCGGTCGGTGACCGCCGTGACGAGATCGTGGGCCTGTCCCTGGCCGGTACCGGTCTGCGGTACTGCCCCGAGGCATGGGCGATCATCAAGGACGCGACGGTGAACTCGCGGCCAGGTGGCTTACGCGATCTGCTGTGGGAGCCCACCCGTCTGTATCCGCCGGAGGTGCTCACCGGCGGGCTGTCGGCTCCCGGTGTGCCCTATGAGGCGAACGTGACCGCGCACTGGGCGCGGCGCGATTTCCCGGAGCTGGCCCGCCGGGTCGAGGTACCCGTGCAGTTCAGCGTCGCCGAACATGAGCGGGTCTGGGAATCCGGCCCCGCCGCCAACGCCGACATCCTCGCGTTGTTCAGTTCCGCGCCCGGCGTCGTACTCAACGAAATGCCCGACAGCGGACACAATCTCAGCGTCGGGCTGTCGGCGCACACCTATCACCAGCGCGTGCTGGCGTATCTCGACGAATGCCTCGCTGCATCCGGCGGCGAGCGCGACGACACAGAAGTGGAGGCCGGTTGATGCGGGTCGGATTCATCGGGTTGGGCAGCCAGGGCGGGCCGATGGCGCGGCGCATCGCCGAGGGCGGCTTCGAGACCACCCTGTGGGCGCGTCGCGCCGCGAGCCTGGAACCCTACGCCGACACGCCGGCCAAGTCGGCGTCGACGCCGGCTGAGCTGGGTGCGGCCAGCGACCTGGTCTGCCTGTGCGTGGTCGGTGACGACGACGTGCGCGAGGTGCTCTATGGCGACACCGGGGTGCTGGCCGGGATGGCCGAGGGCGGCATCGTCGCGATCCACAGCACCGTCCATCCCGACACCTGCCGCGAGATCGCTGACAGGGCCGCCGCGCAAGGGGTCTCGGTCATCGACGCGCCGGTCAGCGGCGGCGGCCCGGCCGTCGAACAGGGCACGCTTCTCGTGATGGTCGGCGGTGACGAGGAGGTGGCCGAGCGCTGCCGCCCGGTGTTCGCGACCTACGCCGACCCGATCGTGTACCTGGGTCCGCTCGGCAGCGGACAGAACACCAAGATCCTCAACAACCTCCTGTTCAGCGCCAATTTGGGGAGCGCCGTGAGCACCCTCGAACTCGGTGAAGCACTCGGCATCCCCCGCGACAAGCTGGTCGAGGTGCTCAATCGCGGCTCGGCCACCAGCAAGGCGGTCGGCAGCATCTCGATGTTCGGCGGCACGCTCGACGGATTGGCGCCGATCGCCGGGGCGCTGCTGCAAAAGGACGTCCGGCATGCGGCCAGCCTCGCCGCCACGGCGTCGGCGCCCGAAGGGGCGGTGTTCACCGCCGCCGACGCCGCGCTGATCGCCATGGACCACAGGCGATGAGCGCTCGCGCGAAGAGAAAAGAAAGACCGTGACGCGCGTCGGTTTCGTCGGCGCGGGCCGCATGGGCTCCCCCATGGTCGAACGCCTCGTCAAGGCGGGTTACGACGTCCGGGTGCTCGGGCGCAGCAGCGAGAAGCGGAGCGCCGCCGAGGAATTGGGTGCCACCGCGGTGGCCGACGTGGGTGCCGTGGCCGGTGGCGCCGATGTCGTCGTGGTGTGCGTGTTCTCCGACGACCAGGTGCGCGAGGTCTGCCTCGACGACGGTCTCCTGCGCGCGATGGCCCCGGGCTCGACGCTGGTCGTACACACGACCGGAAGTCCGCGCACCGTCGAGGCGCTCGCTGCGCAGGCACCGGGCATCTCGGTGATCGACGCGCCGGTGAGCGGCGGGCCGCACGACATCGCCGCGGGCCAGATCACGCTGTTCGTCGGCGGTGACGACGCCGCCGTCGACCGGGTGCGACCCGTCCTTGCCGCGTACGGCGATCCGATTCTGCACACTGGTCGGCTGGGTTCGGGCCAGTGGGTGAAGCTGCTCAACAACACGCTGCTGACTGCGCAATTGGGGTTGTTGCGCGAGGCCGCGGCCTTCGGTGCGCGGGTCGGCGTGGAGGAGGCGGGACTGATCAGCGCGGTCCGCAAGGGCAGCGGCTCGAGCAGGGCCGCCGAGATGGTCGGTGCGCGCGGGTCCGGGTCCGTCAGCGAGTTCGTCACGTCGATCAGCGAGTTCCTCGGCAAGGACGTCGCCGTGATCCGCGCGGTGGCCGCCGAAACCGGCAACGACCTCGGCGTACTGGAGAGTCTGCTCGACAGGGCGCTCGGCAGCGACTGAATCGCAGCGTTCGGATGTCGAATGTGACGGTGCTGACACAGCAAAACTGATAGCGTTACAAGTGATTCGTTTCTCGTAAAGCATCCGGCCAGCCCGCCGCGACGGAGGAAATCATGACCGCTCCTGAACTCCGCTTCGATCCCGTCTCTCAGGACTATTTCGACAATCCGTATGAGATCTATCAGCGGATGCGCGACGAGGCTCCGGTTTACTACGACGCGGAACTGGATTTCTACGCGCTGACCCGGCACGCCGACGTGGCAGCGGCGCTGAAAGACCACGAGGCGTTCTCGTCGTCGCGGGGTTGCGACCTGGCGATGATCCGCTCCGAAGAGGGTCCGGTGAAGTCGATCATCTTCATGGACCCGCCCGAGCACCGCCACATGCGCAGCTTGCTGAACAAGGCATTCACCCCGCGCGCCATCCAGTCCCAGCGCGAGACCATCACCGAGCTCGTCGAGCAGTACCTCGCTCAGGTCGACCCGGACAATTTCGACGTCGTGCAGGACTTCTCCGGTCCGTTCCCCGTCGAGGTGATCACCCGCATGGCCGGCGTGCCGGAGGACTTCCGCCAGCAGGTCCGGACGTGGATCGACACCAGCCTGGAGCGCAAGCCCGGCCAACTCGGCCTCTCGGAAGAGAACATGCAGGCCAACATCGACTCCGGGATGTACTACTACGGCCTGGTCCAAGAACGTCGGCAGAACCCGCAGGACGACATGATCAGCCGCCTGATCGCCGCCGAGATCCCCGGCGAGGACGGCCGGATGCGCAAGCTCGACGACCTCGAGATCACCGGCTTCACCACGCTGCTCGGCGGCGCCGGGGCCGAGACCGTCACCAAGCTCGTCGGCAGTGCGGTCGTGGAGTTCGCCCGCCATCCCGAGCAGTGGCAGATGCTGCTCGACGACCGCAGCCTGGTCCCGGCCGCCGTCGAGGAGCTGCTGCGCTACGTCGGCCCGGTGCAGTACAACGTGCGGTACACCGTCAAGGAAGCGCACGTGCCCAGCGGCACCATCCCGGCGCACAAGCCGGTGTTCCTGATGAAGGCCGCCGCCAACCGCGACCCCCGCGCGTTCGACAACGCCGAGACCTTCGACATCACCCGTGACCGCACCCAGGCGCAGAACCTCGGCCTCGGTTACGGCATCCACAGCTGTCTGGGCGCCGCGCTGGCCCGCTTGGAGACCCAGATCGCGCTCGAGCATCTGCTTGATTTCATGCCCCGCTACGAGGTCGACTTCGACGGCCTCGAGAGGGTGCACATGCAGAACGTCGCCGGCTATCACCATGTCCCGGTGCGCGTTCTGCGATGACTGAGGGCGCGAAGAGGAAGGCGGTGCAGTGACTCGGAAAATCGTCGTCGACTTCGGCCTCTGTGAGGCCAACGGCGTCTGCATGGGCATCATCCCCGAGGTGTTCGACCTCGACGAAGACGACTACCTGCATGTGCTGCAGGAGGAAGTCACCCCCGAAAACGAGGAACAGGTCCAAGAAGCTGTGCGTCAGTGCCCACGACAAGCGATCGCGATAGAAGACGAATGACCTCGACCGAGCTCGTCTTCGACCCGTTCTCGGAAGAATTCTTCAACGGTCCCTGGGAGATCTACCGGCGGATGCGGGCAGAAGCACCGGTGTACTACAACGCCGAGTACGACTTCTACGCCCTGTCTCGGCACGAGGACGTCGCGGCGGCCTACAAGGACTTCGAGACGTACTCTTCGGCGTACGGACTGGACCTTGCGACGGTGCGTTCCGACGAGCCGATGCCGGCGAAGATGATCATCATGATGGATCCGCCTGAGCATCGGCAGATGCGCAGCCTGGTCAACAAGGTGTTCACCCCGCGGGCCATCGAGGCGCTGCGGCCCATGGCCACCGCGACCATCGACCGCTACCTCTCGCAGGTCAACCCGGACGCGTTCGACGTCGTCCAGGATTTCTCCGCGCTGTTCCCGGTGCAGGTGATCACCCAGATGCTGGGCGTGCCCGAGGAGTACCGGCAGCAGGTCGGTGAGTGGGTGGACACGTCGCTGGCCCGCGAACCTGGCCAGATCGACATGTCCGAGGCGGGCATGCAGGCCGTCGGCGAACTGATGGGGTTGTACTACAACATCATCCAGCAGCGCCGGGCCGAACCTCGCGACGACATGTTCAGCAGGCTCATTGCCGCGGAGGTCACGCGCGAGGACGGCGAGACGGAATCGCTGGACGATTTCGAGATCGCAGGATTCGCAACACTTCTCGGCGGGGCCGGGGCCGAAACTGTCACCAAGCTGATCGGCAACGCGACCGTGACGTTCGCCCGCCACCCCGAGCAGTGGCAGAAGTTGCTCGACGATCGCAGCAGGATTCCCGCGGCGGTCGAGGAATTGCTGCGCTACGAAGCGCCCAACCAGTACAACGTCCGGAGATCGATGAGGGATGTCGAGCTGCACGGCGTCACCATTCCGGAGGGCAAGCCGGTGTTCCTGCTCGCCGGCTCGGCCAACCGCGATCCCGACGCCTTCACCGACGCTGACACCTTCGACATCGACCGCGACCGCACCGAGGCGCAGAATCTGGGGTTCGGTTACGGCGTGCACAGCTGTCTGGGTGCCGCACTGGCCCGGATGGAGAGCGCGATCGCGCTCGAGCGGTTGCTCGATTTCATGCCCCGCTACGAGGTGCAATGGGACGGGTGCCGCCGCGTCGCCGCGCAGAACGTCGCCGGCTGGTCGCATGTGCCCGTCCGGGTGATCCGGTAGCACCTTCGTGCGGTTCGTGTTCGTGCACGGCGGTTTTCACGCCGCCTGGTGCTGGGGGCCGGCCATCGCGGCGCTGGAGTCGTTGGGTCACAACGCTGTCGCGGTGGATCTCCCCGGGCACGGGGCACGGCTGCACGAGGAGTCGACGCTGGCCAACCGCCGCGACACGATCACCGAAGCTCTGACCGACGTCACGCCGGCGCGCAGCGTGCTGGTCGGCCACTCCGGCGGCGGTTTCGACGCCACGCTGGCCGCCGACGCGCGTCCGGATCTGGTGCAGCACATCGTCTATCTGGCCGCCGCACTCCCCCGGGAGGGGCGCACCTATCCCGAGGCGATGGCCATGCGTGACGACAACGAGAGTCTCGGCGACGACTTCGATGGTGATGTCGGAGAGATGTTGGGCTACCTACAGTTCGACGAGGACGGCGCGATGCGGTTCGCCGACTTCGAGGGCGCGTGGAAGTATTTCTATCACGACTGCGACGAGGCGACGGCGCGTTGGGCCTTCGACCGGCTCGGCCCGGAACGGTTCGGCGACACCACCGTGACGCCGGTGTCGGTCCCCCGCTTCTGGGAAGCCGACCTGCCCCGCAGTTTCATTGTGTGCGAACAGGATCGGTCGATGCCGCGTTGGCTGGCCGACACGGTGGCCCGACGCCTCGGGGTCGAGCAGCTGTCGATCGACGCGTCGCACTCGCCGTTCCTGTCGCGACCGCGGGAGCTGGCCGAGCTGCTGGTGCACGCGACGACCACCACCCCGGTGGCCCCGCTGTCCCCGTACTGATCGCCTTGCACCGCGAGCGCGCGTGTCTGTCCCCCGACGCGCCGTCTCAGATCAGCATTGTGCGCGCGCTCGCCGACGACGAGCGCGCGCACAAAGTTCAGAGACCCGCGACGATCACCCCGTGGCACTCCGCGGCGGCCTGGCGCAGCTTCGCCGCGGCCTGATATTCCTCGGAGTAGTACCACTCTTTGGCGGCCTCGACAGATTCGAACTCCAACAGCACCGTCTGGGTACCATGCCACTGTCCTTCGAGAGCCTCGGCGGGCGGACCGAATGCCAGGATCTTCGCATTGCTCATCGTCTTGCTCGCCAGCTTGGCGTACTCGCCCATCCCGGCGGGATCCTTGATGTCCTCGGTGATGATCACATAGGCCTTGGCCACAGTTGTGTCTCCTGCTCTCAATCGATTTCGCGGATCGCGCGCTCGGGACAGTTGTCGATCGCCTCGCGCGCGGCGTTCTCGAGACCGGCGGGTACCGTCTCGGGGTCGGCGACGGCCCAACCGTCGTCGGTCATCTGGAACACCTCGGGACACAACGTGAGACACATCCCGTGACCGGCGCACCGATCCTCGTCGACAATCACCTTCATCGAACGTCGAACTCCAGGTGCAGTTCGGTCAGGCCGCGCAGGATGTACGTCGGGATGTAGTCGTAACGCCGGTTGCCGGCCGGGCCGTGCTTGCTGTCGGAGATGCGGATGTCGGTGGTCCGGTCGAGCAGACGCTCCAGCCCCACCCGAGTCTCGGCACGCGCCAGCGGCGCGCCCGGGCAGCTGTGGATACCGCGCCCGAAGGCCAGGTGCTGACGTGCGTTCTTGCGCTCCGGATCGAACGTGTCGGGATCCTCGAAGCGCCGCGGATCGCGGTTCGCCGCACCGTTGATCACCATCACCGTGCAACCGGCGGGCAGTTCCTGATCCCCCACGGTGGTGGGCACCCGCGACAACCGGAAGTCGCCCTTGACGGGACTCTCGATACGCAGGCACTCCTCGATGAAGTTGGGCAGCAGGCTGCGGTCCGCGCGCAGCTTGGCCTGGACGTCCGGGTTGTCGCCCATCACCTTCAACGCCGTGGAGAGCAGCCGCACGGTGGTCTCCTGCCCGGCCGAGAAGACGTTGGTGGCCACGCGGACGACGTCGCCGACGTCCGGGGTGGTGCCGTCCGGGAAGGTTGCGGTGGCCAAACCGGTGAGTACGTCGTCGCGGGGATTGGCGCGGCGGTCTTCGACGTATTCGGCGAACACCTCGTAGAGGTATTCCAACGGCGTCTTGGTCAGCGCCTTGTCCGCATTGCCCAGGCCGCTGCCGTGCGTACCGCGTGCCAGCCGTTCCAGCAGTTCGGCGCGGTCTTCGTCGGGCACGCCGAGCAGGTCGGCGATCACCCGCAGCGTGAACGGGCCGGCGAAGCCTTTGATGAACTCGCCTTCGCCGGGCGCGAGGAAGTCGTCGAGGATCTCGTCGGCCAGGTGCCACATCGCGTCCTCGTTCTCCTTGAGGCGCTTGGGCGTCAGCAGCCGCATCAACAGGGCGCGGTGGTTGGTGTGAGTGGGCGGATCGAGCGTGGGCAGCTGGTCGCTGAAGGGGATCTCGTCGCGGTGCTGCTTGATCAGCTCGGTGACATCGTCACCTTCCAGCGGTACCGGGAACCCGGGGAACGGGCCCGTCACCGAGATGCACGACGAGAAGGTCTCCGCGTCGTTGTAGACGTCGACGGCCTCTTGCCAGCCGGTCACCATCGTGACGCCGTAATGGTCCTCCTTGGCCACCGGGCACTTGTTGCGCAGCGCTTCGTAGAACGTGTACGGGTCGTCGGTCAGGCGACTGTCCCTGAAGAAGTCCACCGTGGTGAGGTCTTCAGCCATGCTCGCTCCGTTCGCCGGTCTCACTGTATGAGAACGGGATTCTCATCTTTGGGTATCAGGTTTTCATACCGGTCGCGCAACGTCAACGAGGGTCCAGGTCATGCGTGTTCGGGCTGCACCGCCAATACATTCACCGCGACCGCCAGCGACTGATAGCAGCCGACAGTGAACAGCAGATCGAGCACCTGACGTTCGTCGAAGTGCTGCCGCAACGCGGCCCAGGTCGCGTCACCGAGGGTGTGGGTGCGATCGATCTCGTCGACCGCCCGTACGACGAGCCGGTCGACCTCGTCGGCGCCGTCCCCGGCGCGCACGAGGTCGATGTCCGCAGTGCTCAACCCCGCTCGCTCGGCTATCGGGATGTGGTGGTCCCACAGGTACTCACAGTCACGGTGCTGCACTGCTCGCAGCACCGCGACTTCACGGATCCGCGGCGACAGCGTCGAGTTCAGCAGCAGATGTGCGTTGAAGTGTAGATAGCCCTGCGCCAGCTCCGGATGCCGCAGAAGTGTCCCCAGCACGTTGCCGGCATCATGCGGGTTGCGCCGCTGCTCGGGAAGCAACGGGCTCAGCGCGTCGCGGACGGCGTCGTCCCACAGCTCGTCCGGCAGCGGAGTCAGGCGCGGCTCAGCCGGCTCGTTCACTGGATCGGTTCGTCGCCAAGCACTGTGGTGCGCAACATCTCTCGCGGCGAGTCCTCGGCGTACGGTGCTGCCCGGTGCAGTACCCCGCGGTTGTCCCAGATGACGGTGTCGCCGACTGACCACGTGTGGCTGTAGACCTTGTCGGGTGTGGTGGCCCGGTCGAGCAGCTCGGCCAGTAGCGCCCGCCCCTCGTCGAGATCCATGCCGACGACGTAGTCGGCCGACGCGCCGAGCACCAGAGACTTGCGGCCGCTGCGGTGGGTCCAGACCAACGGGTGCTCGTGCGTGGGACGCGACCGCCACCGCGCCAATTGCTCCGGTGTCGGGTCCGGTGTGACGCGGCGCTGCGACGCCTCCAGCGAGTGCACCACGCGAAGGCTCGCGAACCGCTCCTTCTCGTCCTCGGTCAGATGTTCGTACGCCGCATAGGAACTCGCGAACTCGGTCTCGCCGCCACTGGAGGCCACCTGCTTGGCCGACAGCACGGTGGCCATCTGCGGATACTCATCCCCGGTCGGTGTGCACCCGTCGATGTGCCAGTCGAACGTCGCACGCAGGTATGCGGCCGAAGCGTTCTTGGTCTTGTCCAGCGTGACCGGGTAGATCCCGGCGACCGGATGATGACCGTCCGAGGAGTGGTCGATATCCCCGAGCCGGCGGCAGAACTCCACCTGCGCAGCGGGATCGAGGTGCAGCTCGGGCAGCACCAGCACGCCGTTGTCCTCCAGCGCCTCGAGAAGGGCGTCCCCGAGGGTCGCGTCGGTGCCCAGTCGGCTCGGGTCCAGCCCGACGATCTCGGCGCCGACCGACGCGGTGAGCTTGTTCACGGTCAGAACGGTCATGGCGGCTTCTTTCTCAGGGCACCGGCGCGCTGACGCGGTCGATGACGGCGTCAGCGGAGTCGGCGGGTTTCTGGGTGCCGAAGACCTCGACGGCCATCGACACCATGATCATCGAGTAGACGAGATGCAGGAGGTTCAGAACGTCCTCCGGCAGCTCGTCGAGGGGGAACTTGTCGCAGTAGTCGATGGCTTCCTCGAACCGCGGCGTGAATGCGTCGTAGAAGTCGTGGATGTCTTGCATCGGAGTGGCCATCCGCATCTGCCACCGCTCGGGCTCGGTTGCAAGACACCACTTCTCGGCGAAACGCTCGTATTCGGCGAACGCACTCGGTAAGCGCTGATGAGCGCTCGCGCGAAGAACATTCGAGTGCGGTGAGTCGGTCACGGTCACACCCCCACCGGCCGGCGCTCGTTCTGGTACTCGTCGACCCACTTGACGGCCTCGTGGTGCAGGTGGCGCACCAGGATCTCCTGGTCGTTGAGCGGGTAGTCGTCGACGATTGGCTCACCCAGGCCGTACTCCAACGCGGCTTGGGTGCCGCCGAGCATGCCGGCGTCCTGCAGCGCGAACTCCTTGAGCACCACCGAGGCGACCTCGTGTTCGACGCGTTCGCGCACGGTACGCGCGGGGTGGAAAGCGTTGTACGCCTCGAACTTGTGGGTGTTGTGCGACGTCGGCCAGTACCGGTAAAGCAGGTACCAGCCGTGGTAGATGAGGATCTCCAGATTGGGGAAGATCTGGAAGTTGGTGATCCCCCACGGTTCGATACCACCGGGGTTCAGGCCGGCCGACTGGTGGGTCTCCGGTGTGCGCCACGGCCCCACCAGGCCGCTGCGCGTGGCACGTTCGACCGGATACATGTATTCCGGCGCCAACAACCAGCGGCGGGTGCCCGCGGTGGAGACCAGGCGGTGGGGCCCGTCGATCTGGAAGTGTCCGCACTCGAAGGACGCGTTGGGCTGCCGCACCTCGCTGGGCACCTGCTGACTGTGTAGCGACGGGACGTGGTAGTACTCCTGGAACGCGTCTGCGAAGACCTTCCAGTTGCTGTTGTTGTGCGCTTTGAACTCGTAGCGCTCGGTCATCAACTCGAACGGGTAGTCGTCGAGCGCGGTGATCATCGGCCCGAGGAACTCGCGCAGCGTCTGCCGTGGCTCGCGGTCGAAGTTGATGAAGATGAACCCGTTCCACACGTCGCAGTGCACCGGCGCCAGGCCGTATTTCTCGTTGTCCAGATCGAAGAACTCACCGGGCTGTTGGACGAAGGTCAGCCCACCGTCGAGGCCGTAGCGCCAGCCGTGGTACTTGCAGGTGAACTGGCGGCAGACGCCTTTGACCTCTTCGTTGGGGAACTCGTTCCACACCAGCTTGTTCCCGCGGTGCCGGCAGATGTTGTGGAAGGCTCGAATCTGCTGATCGCGGCCACGCACCACGATCACCGAGGTCCTGGCAACCTCGATCTCCTTGGTGAAGTAGCTTCCGACACGCGGAACCTCCTCCACCCGACCGACGTTCAGCCAGGCACGCTTGAAGATCGCTTCGCGCTCGAGTTCGTAGAACTCCGGCGAGGTCGAGTCCCGGAACGAGATCGGCCCGGTGCCCAGTTCCGGATAGTGCTCGGTCCAGCTGCCCTCAGCGGGCTTCGGCCACTTACCCATCTGAATCTCCCTGTCGTCGTGCGCTGTTGATGTCTGTCATCCCAATGATTCGTTCCGCCACGTCATCCCAATGATTCGTTCCGCCACGTCATCCCAATGATTCGTTCCGCCACGTCATCCCATGACACTTCCACCATTGACACCGAGTGTCTGGCCGGTGATGAATCCTGCTTCCTCGGAGCACAGGAAGCCGACGGCTGCGGCGATGTCGTCGCCGGTGCCGAGATGCCCGACCGGGATGCTCGCCGCCATCTGTTCGTTGGGCGGCAGGAACCCGGCAAGCTGCGACTGATGCTGCATCGGGGTCTCGATGCCCGAGGGCGGGATGTTGTTGACGGTGATGCCCGCCGGTCCGTACTCGCGTGCCAGGGAACGAGTGAACGAGATCAGCCCGCCCTTCGAGGCGGCGTAGTGCGCCATGCCGGGAGAGCCCCGCTGCGCGCTCGATGACGAGATCATCACGATGCGACCCCAACCGGCCTCCAGCATGTCGGGGATCGCGGCCTGCGCACAGTGGAACGTTCCGTTGAGGTTGACGTCGATGAGGCGCTGCCAGGTCTCCGGCGTGATCTCCAAGAACGGTGCGAAATCGACCAGTCCGGCGCTGGTGACGAGGATGTGCACCGGCCCCAGCTCGGTGCGCACCTTGGCGAAGGCTTCGTCGACAGCGGGCCGGTCGACGACGTCGACGGCGATACCCAGAGCGGTGATCCCGTCGCCACGCAACTCCTCGGCGACCCGTTGGGCGGCGTCACCGTTGAGGTCGAGCACGGCGACCTTGTGTCCGCGCCTGCCGAGCTCACGGCAACTGGCTTCACCCATGCCGGATGCGCCTCCGGTCACGACCGCCACCCGCGACAGCGGGGAATCACTGGGCATCTGGGCCGCTCCTATTCGTAGATCATGTGCACTCGGGGGCTGGTCGGCAGTGCCTGGCAAGACACCACCCAGCCTTCGGCCACCTCGTCGTCGTCGAGCGCGTCGTTGTTGAGCATGCGTGCGCTGCCGTCGACGATGCGCGCCATACATGTTCCGCACGAACCTGTCTCGCAGGAGTACGGCGCCTTCAGCCCTGCCGACCGCGCGGTCTGCAGCAGCGTGTCCCCTTTGCGGTAGGTCGCCGTGGTCTTTGTGCGGTTCAGTTCGATGACGACTTCTTCGGTGTCCTGGGTGCCGACTGCACCGGCTGGGATCTCGGCCACCGTGAACCGCTCCAGGTGCAGACGGTCTTTGGTCACGCCGCCGGCCAGCAGCGTCTTCTCCACGGTGTCCATGAACGGCGCAGGCCCACAGATGTAGAAGTGCCCGGCGCCCCTGTGGCCGGCGTCGCCGGCGAAGGACTCGATGGCCTCCGAGGTGACCACTCCGGCGTCCTCGTCGAAGTGGTGACGCACGGTCAGGCGGCCAGGGTGCGCGTCGACCAAGTGGTCGAGCAGGTCGGAGAAGATCACCGAGCCGCGAGCGCGGTTGGCGTAGAACAGCTTCACGGTCCGGTCGGAGTCGGCGAGCACCGTGCGCACAAGCGACATGATCGGGGTGATTCCGCTGCCGCCGGCGAAGGCGATGAGTGGCTCGGAGGCCGAAACACCCTCGTCGAGAACGAATTTCCCTTCGGGTGGCGCGGCATGCAGATGGTCACCTTCGGCGGCGGTGTCGTTGAGCCAGTTGGACACCACGCCGCCGGGGTCGCGTTTGATCGTGATGCGCAGTTCGTCCTCGAGCGGTGCCGACGACATGGAGTAACAGCGCCGCAGGTCGCGCCCTTCGACACTGACCCGCAAGGTCAGGAACTGTCCGGCTTTGTAGTGGAAGCGGTGCGAGCACGTCTCGGGCACGTCGAGCACCAGGGAGACGGCATCGCTGGTCTCCCGCACCACGCGCTTGATGCGAAGTGGTGCGAACCCGTCGGCGGTGAGGTCGGCCATCGTCGACCACATTATCAAGTACTTGTCATGAGTATCAAGTACTTGTCACTACCTCCCCCGAACTTGCATTCCACGCGCGTCAAGTGCGCATTTGACGCACGTGGAATGCAAGTTCGGCGGGTCAGGGGTCGACGTGGTCGGCGTAGAGCTGGTGCCCGGTGCCCTGCTCGACCACGCGGCCGAGGAGGTCGCGCAACGTCTGTTGTTCTGCTTTCGTGAGAACGCCGAACACCTTGTCGTGCGCGGAGATCGCGTCGTGGACGACGGCCGCGGCGGTGGCGCGTCCCTGATCGGTCAGGAACGCCTGCAGGATGCGTCCGTGAGCGGGATTCTGCTTGCGCTCCACGAGCCCGCGTTTCTCCAGCGCGGTCAGCGCCAACTGCACACCCTGCGGGCTGATCAGCAGTCGGCGGGCCAGTTCGGCGCCTGAGAGCCCCGGCTCGTTGGACAACTGGCGCAGCACACCGATCTGCGCGGTACTCACCCCGTGCTCGCTGACCGCCTCGTTCACGCTGGTCAGCGAGAAGTAAAAGGCCTGCTTGAGCAGCCACAAGATGTTGTCGGTGAGCTCGATGCCGGCCCTGTCGTGCGCCTCCATGCGGTTGACGCTAGTCCTGGTCTACCGACCCGCGCTTGACTACCTCTCCGTCCTTCATCACGAAGCGCACGTCGAGGGTGGCGGCGATGTCGCGCGACGGATCCCCGCCCACTGCGATGATGTCGGCGAGGTAGCCGTCGGCGAGGCGGCCGAGTTCGTCGTCGGCCTCGATCAGTTCCGCGCTGGTCACCGTCGCTGCACGCAGCGCCTGCATCGGTGTCATCCCGCGCGCGACTAGTGCGCACAGCTCCTTGGCGTTCTGCCCGTGCGGCACCGCGGGAGCGTCTGTGCCGCAGGCGATCCGAACACCGGCGTCAATCGCCTTGGGCAGCATTGCCTGCGCCTGCGGGAACACCACTTCGGCCTTCTTGCGCAGCTCCGGCGCGATCCGGTCGATCGCCATGGCCTCGGTCAGGTACGTGGTCGACACCAGGAAGGTGCCGTGGTCGACCATCATCTGGATGGTGTCGTCGCTGGCGAGGAAGCCGTGCTCGATGCAGTCGATTCCCGCGCGGATGCAGGCGCGGATCGCGCTGTCGCCCACCGCATGGGCGGCCACGCGCACGCCGGCGCGGTGTGCCTCGTCGGCGATCGCGGCGAACTCCTCGTCGGAGTACTGCTGCGCGCCCGGCGCGGTGCTGTGCGACATAACCCCGCCCGAGGCCGAGACCTTGATCAGCTTCGCGCCGTGGCGGATCTGGTAGCGCACACAGGCCCGCACATCGTCGACGCCGTTGGCAATGCCCTCGGCCACCGAGAGCGGCATGATGCCGGGCGCCAGCCGCTGGAACACCGTCGGATCCAGATGACCGCCGTACGGGGTCACCGCGTGCCCGGCGGGATAGATGCGCGGCCCGACGTGCCAGCCCTGCTCGATCGCGCGCTGCAACGCCACGTCGAGCAGATAGCCGCCGGTCTTGACCATCAGGCCGAGGTTGCGCACCGTCGTGAAGCCCGCCTCGACCGTCGTGCGCGCGTTCACCGCGGCCCGCAGCGTGCGGTACACCGGGTCGTCCTGCACGCCGTGCATCGGGCTGGGCAGACCCTCCGGGCCCCCCGGCCCGCCGATGAGCAGGTTGAGCTCCATGTCCATCAGACCGGGCAGCAGCGTCACGTCACCCAGATCGATGACCTCCGCCGGATCCTCCGGCAGCACATCGGGATTCACCGCTTGGATCCGGTTGCCGACGACGACGATGGCGGCCGGTGAGCGCACTTCTCCCGCGTCGATGTCGACCCACCGCGCGGCGCGGATGACGGTCGTCGTCACGGCACCGGTTCGGCGTCGCAGTCCAGCGACGTCGCCCCGGAATCGGGGACCTTGGGCTGCTTCCAGCACTCGACGGGGAACGACACCTGGATCATCGAGTACAGCAGGCGCATCAGGTTCAGCACGTCGTCGGGCAGATCGTCGAGCGCGAACTTGTCGCAGTAGGCGATCGCCTCCTCGGCGCGCGGGGTGATCGCGTCGTAGAACGCCTGCATCTCGCGCATGGAGCTGTTCAGCCGCTTGCCATACCGTTCGGCTTCGGTGGCCAGGCACCAGTCGGAGAACTGTTCGAGGTCGGCGAATTCCGGCGGTAGCTTCGCGGTCGTCGTTGCGTCCACGGTCACACTCCCTGTCCGACCTGCTCGGTCTTGCGCTGGTAGTCGTCGACCCAGGCCGCGGTTTCGGTGTGCAGGTGCCGGATCAGGACTTCCTGGTCGCACAGTACGAAGTCATCCAGCACGCGTGACTCGATCATCGACTGGGTCGCTTCGAGCGTGTTCGCGTCCTGCAGTCCGTATTCCTTGAACGACACCGCCGCCAACTCCTGGGCGATGCGTTCTCGCGGCGTGCGCGGCTGGGGGAAGTAGATCGTGCCCTCGAAGATGTGGGTGTTGTGCGACGTCGGCCAGTAGTGGTAGGTCAGGTACCAGCCCTGGCCCCAGAACAGGATCACGAAGTTGGGGAACAGCTGGAACGAATCCAGGCCCCACGGATCGCATTTCGCCGGGTTCAGACCCTTCGGCATCTCCCCCAGATCCGGCTTGTCCCATGGCCCGAACAGACCGCTCTGGCAGATGTCCTCGATCGGCTTGCGCATCTCGTCGGCCATCTCCCAGGCGCGCACGCCGGACGTGCTGACCAGCCGGTGCGGGCCCTCGATGCGATAGTGCGGCGCCTCGAAGCCCGCCTCGGCCGCGGCCTTGGAGTACGCCGTCGGCGACTGGTTCGCATGCAGCACGGGCGCGTGATAGAACTCCTGGAACGCGTCCATGTAGAGCTTCCAGTTGGCCTTGACCTCGGAGCGGTAGTGGAACCGCGAGGTCATCTTGTCGAACGGATAGCCCTCGAGATCGGTGATCATCGGGCCGAGGAACTCGCGCAGCGACTGTTCGGGCTGCTTGGCGAAGTTGACGAAGATGAAGCCTTCCCAGACCTCGCAGTGCACCGGCACCAGTCCGTAGCGGCTCTTGTCGAGATCGAAGAACTCGCCTTCCTGCTGCACGAACGTCAGGTTGCCGTCGAGGTCGTAGCGCCACGCGTGGTACTTGCAGGTGAACTGCCGGCACACCCCGCTGGTCTCCTCCAGCGGCATCTCGTTCCACACCAGCTTGTTGCCGCGGTGGCGGCAGATGTTGTGGTAGGCCTTGACCTCACCGCTGGTGGTGCGCACGACGATGATCGACGTGTTGACGACCTTGAGTTCCTTGGTGAAGTAGCTGCCCTTGCGCGGGATCAGCTCGACCCGGCCGACGTTGAGCCAGGCGCGCTGGAACACGGCCTTGCGCTCGACCTCGTAGAACTCGGGATTGATGGAGTCCTCGTAGGACACCGGACCGGTCCCCAGTTGCGGGTAATGCTCGGTCCAGCTGCCTTCCGGCGGTTTTGGGAACCGGGCCATGACATCTCCTCCTCGGTTGGGCCGACCAGGCTGCTGCGCCGCGCGTCCGGGGCAAACCACCACGCCCAGCGGCCTTTTCACCGAATCGCGGCAGCCGGCACCTTCGACCGTATATGCTCGTCGGAGCAATCACAAGTAGTTGATATTCCCCCCGGATCGCGGACGGAGGACGACCAGTTGCGTCACGACGAGCTGTTCATCGGCGGTAGATGGCAGGCACCGAGCAGCAACGGACGCATCGAGGTCATCTCGCCGCACACCGAGACGCCGATCGCGTCGGTCGCTGCGGCCGCACCCGCCGACGTGGATCTCGCGGTGGCGGCAGCGCGGACAGCGTTCGATACGGGTCCGTGGCCGCGCACCGACCCCGCCGAGCGCATCGCGGTGCTGCGCCGCCTGGGCGAGCGTTACGGCCAACGCCGCGCCGAGATGGCCGACGTCATCACCGCCGAGATCGGCGCACCGACCAGCTTCGCCAAGCGTGCCCAGGTCGCGCTGCCATGGTCGCTGATCGACGCGTTCTGCGACCTGGCCGAGACGTACCCGTGGCAGGAAGTCCGTCCGGGCCGGTACGGCGCCGACATCCGCGTCGTGCGTGAACCGGTCGGCGTGGTGGCCGCGATCGTGCCCTGGAACATGCCGCAGTTCCTCACCGTCACGAAGCTGGTGCCCGCGCTCCTGGCCGGGTGCACTGTGGTGCTCAAGCCGGCACCCGAATCACCGCTCGACGCGCTGCTGCTCGCCGAGATCCTCGACGAGGTCGGTCTGCCGCCCGGCGTGGTGAACGTGGTCCCCGGTGACGGGACGATCGGCGAGTACCTCGTGCGCCACCCCGGCGTAAACAAGGTTTCTTTCACCGGATCCACGTCCGCCGGTAAGGCGGTGGCGGCCGCGTGCGCGACGGATCTGAAGCGGGTGAGCCTGGAGCTGGGCGGGAAGTCGGCCGCCATCGTGCTCGACGACGCGGACCCGGCCGCCGTGGCGACGGCGGTGCGCTCGGCCAGCCTGTCCAACAGTGGTCAGATCTGTAATGCGTTGACGCGCATCCTGGTTCCGCGGTCGCGTGCGGGCGAGTTCACCGATGCCCTGGTTGCCGAGGTGGGCGCGTTGGTGGTCGGTGACCCCACCGATGCGGACACCCAGATGGGCCCGCTGGTGGCGCAGCGCCAGCAGCAGCGTGTGACCGGCTACCTGGAGCAGGGGATCCGAGACGGGGCGCGGGTCGCGCTCGGCGGGACCGGGATGCCCGACGGGATCGACCGCGGTTGGTATGTGAAGCCCACCGTTTTCGACCATGCCGACAACTCGATGGCCATCGCACGGGAGGAGATTTTCGGTCCGGTGCTGACGGTGATCGCCTATGGCGGCGTCGAGGAGGCGATCGGGATCGCCAACGATTCGGACTATGGCCTGGCCGGTTCGGTGTTCACCGCCGACGACGAACGCGGGCTGCAGGTGGCCTCGGCCGTGCGCACCGGCACGCTCGGTGTGAACCAGGGCTATCCGATGGATCCGTTCGCACCCTTCGGCGGGGTGAAGGCCAGCGGCTACGGGCGCGAGCTCGGCCCGGAGGGCATCGACGGCTACACCGAGACGAAATCGATTGCAGTGGCGGCGCGTTAGCCGCTCTCGTCCTCGATTCCGAACGTCTCGATCGCCATGGCCAGGGTCGCGTAGCCACCAGCGGTGAACACGAGGTCCATCAGCTGCCGTTCGTCGAGATGCACTGCAAGTTCGCCCCACACCGGGTCGGAGATCACGCTGCGGGCGTGTAGCTCGTCGACGGCAGCCACGACAGCCGAATCCAACCGGTCGGGCACCTCTCCGGACCTGACCGCATCGAGGTCCTCGTCGGTCAGCCCGGCACGGCGGGCCAGCGGCACGTGGTGGTCCCACAGGTAGTCCGACTTCCGCACCACGGCCGTGCGCAGCACGATCGTCTCGGTGACTCGTTTGGACAATGTCGTCGTCATCAGCAGGTGCACGTTGAACGTGAGGTAGGCCTTGGTCAGCCGGGGATGACGCGCGAACGTGCCCAGCATGTTGCCGACCAGGTCCGGTTGTGCCCGCTCCCTGGGCATCATCACCGACAGCGCGTCGACGACGTCGTCGTTCCACTGGTCGGCGGGCAGAGGCGTCAGTCTCACGTCAGGCAGATCCGCTGTCGTCTCTCCGGTTCGCATTTCAGTGCTCAGAACGCGCAATCAGAACGTGAGGTTGTGCTTCTCGAAGTGACGGGCGAGCGCCTGCATGTACTCGTCGCCGTGGAACGGTCCGCGTGCACCGATGGCGGCCTCGAGGAAGGGTCCGTACTCCTCGTCGTTGACGTAGGTCGACCAGTGCACGATCCGGCACTCCTCGTCGGTCTCGACGAAGCTGATGGAGTAGAAGCCCTGCGTTTCACCGGTGTTGACGTTGGTCCCCTCCCAGCGGTAGCGCTGGACGAAGCCGTTCTCCGCGGGCCACACCTTGAAGTCGACGGGCTTCCAGTCGGGGAACGTGATCCCGTAGGCCTTGGCCTCGATGGTGGCGGCGGTGTCCCAGTGGGTCGCCACGTCTTTGAGGACCAGTTCCTGTTCGGCCACGAAGTACGGCGAGGTGTAGACCGCGTCCTCGGTGAACTCCCATTCGTCGTAGGTCTCGCCTTCCTGCACCTTCTGCAGGACGTACTTGTCGCGGTAGCTTTCGGCCATCCGGCGATGTTTGGCGATGCGCTCGACGAGATCCATTGCGTGAGAGTTCCTTTCGTCCACCGCCCGCACCGGATCGGCGTCCCGTGCTGGAACTCACTTGAATATACAGACCTGCATCTCAGATACAAGACCGAATGTGGCGAGGTTTGCCGGACGTCGATCAGTTCGGCAGCTTGATCACCGAGGTGTACATCTCCACCATCGGCCGGTAGAGGTCGACATCGTCGAGTTGACTGCCCAGCACCACGGAGTCGCTGGTGGCGACGAGCGCATGGGCGAAGGTCTGTGGGGAGATCATCAGCGTCGCGCCCAGCTTGTCCATGCTTTCGACGATGAACGCCGCGAGTTGGTCGACCACTTCCGACCGCTTGGCCGCGACGCGTTCGCGGGCATCCGGGTTCCGCTGCAGATACAGCGTGAACTCCAGGCCCAGCGCGGCGTGCTCGGCGCCGCGGTCGATGCTCAGCTGCCGCCAGCGTTCGGCGATCTCGTCGAGCTCCCGAGCCCCCACGCGATCGGCCGAGGACATCACCTCGGCGAAGTTGTCGAAATAGCGGCGCCAGTACCGGTCGCTGACCGCGAGGAAGAGGTCCTCCTTGGTGGCGAAATGCTTGTAGATCGCGCCTTTGGTGTAGCCGGCGGCGAACGCGATGTCGTCGAGAGTCGCTGCGGTGAAGCCCTTTTCACTGAACACGTTCTCCGCTGCATCCAGCAGAAGCGAACGCGTGTGCTCCAGTCGCCGCTCCCGCGTCCAGCGTTCCACCATGACGAAAGTCTGCCATAAGATTCTGGGAATCCATTGAGTTACTCAGATACTAGTCGGTATATTCGCCGAGAATCGTGCGGTTGACGCACGACCGAGGAGGCGAAGTAGTGAGCGAACTGTCGGACAAGAAGCCCGCGGCCACCGAATCCCTGAGCAGCGTCGGCCGTCTCGATGCGCCGCCGCCCGCGGCCCCGTCGTCACGGCGGGTCAAGATCTGGGCCACCGCCGGCGGGATCATCCTGGTCTTCCAGATCTATGTGTGGATCCGCTGGATCACCGGCCCCTACTTCGAGCGGGTGGATCCCGGCCCGACGGACCCGCCGACCTTCATGAAGATCGCGTTGATGCTCTGGCAGATCGGATCGCCGGTCCTCTTCCCGGTCGCGATCTGGTGGTTCATCATCCGGCCGTGGCGACGTGAGCGACGAATCACGTTGGACGGCATGATCATGGTGTCCACGGGGCTGTTCTTCTTCCAGGACCCGCTGCTGAACTACATCAACACCTGGTGCACCTACAACGCCTGGGCGTTCAACATGGGGTCGTGGGCCCCGCACGTCCCGGGGTGGATGTCCCCCGAGCAACCGGGCGCCCAGGTGGCAGAACCCTTGGGCATCAACGTGTCCGGCTACGCCTACGGCGTGCTGCTCTGCACGATTCTGGGTTGCTGGGTGATGCGCAAAGCCCAGCAGCGCTGGCCGAACCTCGGCACCAAGGGGCTCATCGGCGTGGCCTTCGCGTTCGGGTTCGTCTTCGACTTCGTGATGGAAGGACTGATCCTGATGCCGCTGGGGATGTACACCTTCCCCGGTGCCATCCAATCGCTGTCGATCAATGCCGGCACCTACTACCAGTGGCCGATCTACGAGGGACTGATGTGGGGCGGCGTGCAGGCCGCACTGTGCTGCCTGCGCTTCTTCACCGACGACCGCGGCCGCACGGTCGTCGAGCGCGGACTGGACAACATCCGTGGCGGCTTCGCCAAGCAGCAGTTCATCCGATTCCTGGCGATCTTCGCCGCGATCAGCGCCTCGTTCTTCACCTTCTACATCATTCCGGCGCAGTTCATGGCCACCCATGCCGATCCGTGGCCCGAGGACGTGCAGAAGCGGTCCTACTTCACCTCGGGGCTGTGCGGCGACGGCACCGACCGGCCCTGCCCGCATCCCGACCTGCCCTTCCCGACCAAGCACTCCGGTTACGTCAACATCGACGGCGAACTGGTGATGCCCGAAGGTGTGGAGATGCCCGCGGTGGTACCTCACGAGGGACGGTGACGAGTTGTCCGTCGACAACCACGCCGTCAACCTCGAAAGCCGTTCACCTGCACCGTTTTACCGCCCGGTCGGTGACGAAGCCGAGGTCTTCCGCGCTGCTGCCCGTCGCGGATCCCCGGTCCTGCTGAAAGGGCCGACAGGGTGCGGCAAGACGCGCTTCGTCGAGGCGATGGCGCACGAACTCGGGCGTGACCTGATCACCATCGCCGGTCACGAGGACATGACCTCGGCCGACCTGGTGGGTCGGTTCCTGCTCAAAGGCGGGGAGACCGTCTGGGTCGACGGGCCGTTGACGCGGGCGGTCCGCACCGGTGCGATCTGCTACCTCGACGAAATCGTCGAAGCGCGTCAGGACACCACCGTGGTCATTCACCCGCTCGCCGACCACCGCCGCGAGCTTCCGATCGATCGACTCGGCACGACCCTGCCGGCGGCACCCGGCTTCCAGCTGGTGATCTCCTACAATCCGGGCTACCAGAGCGTGCTCAAGAGCATCAAGGAATCGACCCGGCAACGGTTCGTGGCCATCGAGTTGGATTTTCCGCCACCACAGGTGGAGGCCGAGATCGTCGCCCACGAAGCCGGGATCGATGCCGAGACCGCACGCGTGCTGGTCTCCATCGGCAACGCGATTCGCAACATCGACGGCTCACCGCTGCGGGAAGTGTCGTCGACTCGCATGCTGATCCTCGCCGGTGGCTTGGTCGCCGAGGGGCTCGCCCTGCGCCGAGCGGTGCAGGCGGCCATCGTCGAAGCGCTCTCCGACGACCGCGACGTGGTACGCGCGCTGGGCGAACTCGTGGACGCCCTGCTGCCCCGACCGTGACATCACCTGAACGGCACGATCCCGGGCATTTACGCCTGCTGGCCGGCTTTCTGGCCGGTCACGGCGTCGACCTTGTCGAAGCCCCCGCAGGACAACTGCCCTACACCGATGGCCGGGTGGTCTTCGTCTCGCACCGAGGCTCGCTCGAACAGCATCGACGCGAAGTGTTGGTGCAGGCCGCGTTGCTCGGAGCCGGGAGTCTCGACCCGGCGTTGATGCGTCCGCTTCGTGCGCGAGGCACCCTTGCTCGTCGCTATCTGGCCGTGGAAGGACGTCGGGTACTCGCCGGCCTCGCCGAGCGGGTTCCGTTGGCGGCGGGCCTCGACACCGGGGGGACACCCGAGACGGCTTCGGCACTCGAGTCGCTCGAATCGGCTCGCAGCCGAACGCGGATCGCCGACCCGCCCCAGTGGTTCGGGACGATCAAGCCTTTGCAGGTCGTCCCCTACGCTGCGATGCCGGGCGACCGGGCCACCGACGAGGATCTGCGCTTCCAGGTCGTCGCGGCCGCCCAGGGAGAGATGCCCGACGACGAAGACGACGACGGCCCGGCCGAGGAGAGCAAGATCCTCAAGCTCTTCGACAACCCACTGTTCAATTCGCAAGCGGTGGGTGACTTTCTGCGCAAGCTGCTCGGCTCTTCCCCGGGGTCCTCCGACAGCAGTTCCGGCGGTGCGGAATTGCAGGCCGGAGCCGCCCGCCGCACTCGGGAGGCGGGGCCGCAGGCTCGTCCCCTCCCCACCCGGATCCATTTCACCGACGAGGCCAACCCGGGCGCCGCTGTGGGGGTCGGCGGGGCGCTGCATCCCGAGTGGGACGTCTTCAAGAACCGATACCGGCCGCAGTGGTGCCGGGTGATCGACTATCCGTTCTCCGGTCACGCCGAGGTGGCGGCTGCCGGCATCGAATCCGACGATGTGCTGCGGCGACGGTTGTCCCGGGTCGGCCTCGGTCCGAAAGCGTTGCGCCGCAGGCCTGACGGCGACGAGTTGGACATCGAGGCGTTGGTCGACCTGTCCATCGATCTTCGCTCGGGTTGGTCGCCACCGGAACACATCTATGTCGAGCACCGCAAAACCGCCCGCAATCTGGGTGTTCTGATCCTGCTCGACGCGTCCGGGTCGGCCACCGACTCCGACCCCGAAGGGCTGGCCGTGCACGAGCACCAGCGTCGGGCCGCCGCCACGATCGCCGCGACGCTCGAAGACCTCGGCGACCGCGTGGCGGTCTATGCCTTCCGCTCCAAGGGTCGGCATGCCGTACACCTGCCGGCGATCAAGAAGTTCGGTCAACGCTTCACCGCGTTGAGTCGGGCCCGACTCAACCAACTGCAGCCGGCGCATTACACCCGACTCGGCGCGGGGATCCGCGGGGCAGGCGAGATCCTCAAGACCGAGGCCGGCACCCCGAACCGGCTCCTGCTGGTGTTGAGCGACGGTCATCCCTACGACGACGGCTATGAGGGACGCTACGCCGAGGCCGACGCGCACAAGGCGCTCGAAGAGCTGCGATCCGACGGTGTGGCGTGCCTGTGCCTGTCGATCGGCGCCGCCACCGACACCGACGCCCTGGAGCGGGTGTTCGGCTCGGCCAGCCACGCCACCGCCGCGACGCTGCGCGAGCTGTCGCCCCGGATGGACGAGTTGTTCCTGGCCGCGCTGCGCGAACTCGCCGCCCCTGTGCCGAGCAGACGCCAATCCCCCTAGAATTCCGCGAAACTGGGCGTTTTGGCGTCTGCTCGCGGGCAGTGTGGTGTCACGGCCCGCAACCACAACGTCGTTCCCCGACTGGAGGTGCTGATGCGTATCGGTGTGATGATCGGATCCGACAAGGAACGCCCGCGGGCAGACCGGCTCGCCGGGCTGATCGAAGACGGAAAAGCCGCAGAGGCACAGGGATTCGCGTCCTTCTGGATTCCACAGGTACCCGGCTATCTCGACGCGCTGACCGCGGCAGCGCTGCTCGGCCAGAACACCGACCGCATCGAGATCGGTACGGCCGTGGTCCCCATCCAGACCCGCCACCCGATGATCATGGCGCAGCAGGCGTTGACCACCCAGATCGTCTGCGACGGCCGCTTCACCCTGGGCATCGGACCGTCACACCACTGGATCATCGCCGACCAACTCGGTCTGCCCTACGACCGGCCGGCCCGGCTCGTGCGCGACTACCTGGACGTCCTCGACGCCGCGCTCGCCGGACCTGGCGCCGTGGATGTCGACAACGCCACCTACAGCGTGCACAGCCCCATAGATGTCACCGATGACTTCGGTGTCACAGTGCTGATCGCCGCGCTCGGGCCGACGATGCTGCAGATCGCTGGAGCGCGCACGGGCGGCACGATTCTGTGGATGGCCGACGAACGCGCCATCGGTGACTACGTGGTCCCCCGGCTGATGACCGCCGCCGAGGACGCCGGGCGCGACGCAGTGCGCGTCGTCGCCGGCGTCCCGGTCGCGCTGTGTGCTGCGGGCGAGGTCGACGACGCCCGCACGTACGCCGGCGAGGTCCTCGGGCACGCCGACTTCTCCCCCAACTACGTCCGGCTCCTCGAACACGGTGACGCCGAGGACGTCGGCGACACCATGGCCGCCGGCGACGAGGCCACCATCGCCTCCCGCTTGCGCCGCTACCGCGACGCAGGAGTCACCGACCTCGCGGCGCGGATCGTTCCGTTGGGCACCGACGCCACGCAACGGCGGGCGTCGCGACAGCGCACCCAGGACTTCGTCGCGTCGTTGGTCCCGGAGTTCATGTCCCCCCTCTGACCCGCCGAAATTGCATTCCACGCGCGTCAAACGGCCGTTTGACACGCGTGGAATGCAATTTCGGCGGTGTGATAGTTAGACAAGCGTCAACTATAGAGTTGTGCTGATCTGACTGTTAGGGTGCGAAAGTGCCCAGGACAGAGGCGCCGTCGGTGGCTGACGGTGGTCAGCGCCGAGCGTCCTACCAACGCGCTCGCTCGCACGAGACCAAACGGGGTCTCGTCCAAGCGGCGATGGCGCTCTGGCGCACCAACGGCTACGCGAAGACGACGGTGGCCGACATCTGCCGGGCCGCAGGGGTCTCCCGAGCGCTGTTCTACTTCTACTTCCCCGCCAAGGAAGACATCCTCTTCGAGGTGGGCCTGGGTTCGACTCGCGCGGCGCGACAGAAGGTCCGGTCGTTGCTGCGCTCCGACTACGACGTCGAGACGGTCATCGGCGAGGCCCTGCGCAGCCTTGAACGCTCGATGGCCCGTAATCCGCCGGACCTGGTGATCGAGACCATCCTCGAGGGCTACCGGCACGAGCACCGGATCATCGCGGATCAGGCAGCCGGCCAGACTCCCGCATACACCGCCGATACCGACATGTTCGGCGAACTGTTCGATCGCGCTCAGCGCGACGGCAAGATCGGCGCGCACGTCGACATCGACCACCTGTCCCGACTCGCCGGCATGCACGTCAGCGAGGGCGTACGCCATTGGGCAGCAGGAGCTTTCGGCAGTCGATCCTTCGCCGAAGTCGTCACCGGGGACATCGTCGCGCTGATCATCGGGTTCGACGCCAGGACCGGCCGATGACCCAGCCCAATTTGTCCGATCCGAGAGGAGACTCCCATGGCGTGGGAATTTGAGACCGACCCGGAATACCAGAAGTTGCTGGACTGGGCCGACGAGTTCGTCCGCGACGAGGTCGAGCCGCTCGACCTGGCATTCCCCGACCAGCAGTTCGTGCCGCTGGATGCCCAGCGCCGCAAGGTGATCGATCCGCTCAAAGACGAGGTGCGTCGCCGTGGGCTGTGGGCCACCCACTTGGGCACCGACCTCGGCGGGCAAGGCTACGGCCAGCTGAAGCTGGCCCTGCTCAACGAGATCCTGGGCCGGTCGCAGTGGGCGCCGATCGTGTTCGGCTGTCAGGCGCCCGACACCGGGAATGCCGAGATCATCGCCCACTACGGCACCGAGGCGCAGAAGGATCGCTACCTGCGTCCACTGCTCGACGGGGAGATGTTCTCCTGCTACTCGATGACCGAGCCGCACGCCGGCGCCGACCCCACGCTGTTCACCACCACCGCGGTGCGCGACGGCGACGACTGGGTGATCAACGGATGGAAGTTCTTCTCGTCCAACGCGCGAACCGCGTCGTTCTTGATCGTCATGGTCGTCACCAACCCCGATGTGAGCGCCTACCAGGGCATGTCGATGTTCCTGGTGCCCACCGACACCCCGGGGGTGAACATCGTCCGCAACGTCGGCCTGTACGGCGAGCGTGACGACGAGGGCTCGCACGCGCTGATCCACTATGACAATGTCCGGGTGCCCGCCGACGCGCTGCTCGGCGGTGAGGGCCAGGCGTTCGTCATCGCCCAGACCCGACTCGGGGGCGGCCGCATCCATCACGCGATGCGCACGATCGGGCTGTCCCGCAAGGCACTCGACATGATGTGTGAGCGCGCGTTGAGCCGCGAGACGCAGGGCAGCCGGCTGTCGGACAAGCAGTTCGTCCAGGGATACATCGCCGATTCCTATGCACAGCTGCTGCAGTTCCGGCTGATGGTCCTCTACACCGCGTGGGAGATCGACAAGTACAACGACTACAAGAAGGTGCGCAAGGACATCGCGGCGGTCAAGGTCGTGATGCCCACGGTGCTGCACGACATCGCCTGGCGCGCCATGCAAGTTCACGGCGCACTCGGTGTATCCAACGAGATGCCGTTCCTCGGCATGGTGACGGGAGCCGCGGTGATGGGTTTGGCCGACGGACCCACCGAGGTGCACAAGACGACTGTGGCCAGACAGGTGCTGCGCGACTACCAGCCCAATACCGATACCTGGCCCACCGAGTGGCTCCCGGGCAAGCGGGAGAAGGCCCGCGCCAAGTTCGCCCAGTACCTCGAGACCGCGATCGAGCACGAGGTGGGCAACCTGTGACCGACCTCGATACCGCACGCCTGTCGGCCTGGATGGACGAGGCGTCATTGCCCGGAAAAGGTGAGCCGCTGCAGACCCGGTTCCTGTCCGGCGGCACGCAGAACATCATCTATGAACTGAGCCGCGGCGAGCACCGCTGTGTGCTGCGGATGCCACCGCCGGATGCACCACCGGACCGGGACAAGGGCATTCTGCGCGAGTGGCGCATCATCGAAGCGCTCGACGGCACCGACGTTCCCCACACCGAAGCGGTCGGCGTGTGCCCCGACAATTCAGTGCTCGGGCGACCGTTCTACCTCATGGGTTTCGTCGACGGCTGGTCGCCGATGGATCTGCAAGGCGGCCGCTGGCCCGATCCCTTCGACGCCGACATCGAAGCACGGCAGCGGCTGTCGTACCAGCTGGCCGAGGGCATCGCACTGCTGTCGAAGGTGGACTGGAAGGCCAAGGGTCTGCACGACCTCGGTCGCCCCGACGGCTTTCACGAACGCCAGGTCGACCGGTGGACCGCGTTTTTCGAACGCATCAAGGGCCGCGAGATCGATGGGCTCGACGTCGCCACCGACTGGTTGCGCGCCCGTCGCCCAATGGATTTCGTCCCGGGTCTCATGCACGGCGACTACCAGTTTGCCAACGTGATGTACCGCCACGGTGCGCCCGCGCAACTGGCGGCGATCGTCGACTGGGAGATGGGCACCGTCGGCGATCCGAAGCTCGATCTGGGCTGGATGGTGCAGAGTTGGCCCGCCGACACGGCCGCACCGACGGAATCGGAGATGAGTTACGTCGACATGCGCGGGATGCCCTCCCGGGACGCGGTGGTCGAGCACTATGCGCAGGTGTCGGGTCGCCAGGTCGACGACCTCGACTACTACCTGGTGCTGGCCAAGTGGAAGTTGGCGATCGTACTCGAGCAGGGCTTTCAGCGCGCCGGTGACAACGAGAAGCTGCTCGCCTACGGCCCGGTCATCGTCGAGTTGATGCGTTCAGCAGCCGACCTCGCCGAGTCCAGCGACTACCGCTGATGCGCGCCGCGGTCTGTGCGGTTTACGGACCTCCGCAGGTGGTGCAGGTCTGTGACGAGCCCACACCGAGCGTGGGTGCGGGCCTCGTCCGGGTGCGCGTCGGTGCTGCCGCGGTGAATTTCCCCGACGTGCTCCTGGTTGCCGATGCCTACCAGGTCAGCGTGCCCACCCCGTTCGTGCCGGGCAGCGAGTTTGCCGGCGAGGTCGTCGAAACAGGTTCCGGCGTCGAAGGATTCCGCAAGGGCGACCGCGTCGCCGGGACAGTGCTGCACGGCGCGTTCGCCGAGGAGGTCGTGGTTCCCGCCGCCGCCCTGATGGCGGTTCCCGACGGCGTCGACGATCGCACCGCGGCCGCATTCGGGGTGGCTCACCGCACCGCGTATCACACCCTGCGGTCGGTGGCCCGGGTCTCGGCGGGCGACGACGTGGTCGTGCTCGGTGCAGGTGGCGGCGTTGGTCTTGCCGCCGTCGCGCTGGGCGTATTGCTCGGCGCGACGGTCACCGCGGTGGCGTCGTCGCAGGAGAAGCTCGAGGTCGCGCGAAGTCACGGTGCGCGCCATCTGATCAACCACCGAGAGGGCGACGTGCGCGGCGCCCTGAGGGAGGCGCTACCGACAGGAGCGCACGCGGTCATCGACCCGGTGGGAGGCGCGCTGTCCGAACCGGCCCTGCGTTCGTTGCGCCGTGGCGGCCGGTTCGTCACGGTCGGATTCGCATCCGGCGTCATCCCGGCGATTCCTCTGAACCTGGTGCTGGTCAAGGGCGTCCACATCTTGGGGTTCCAGTTCGGCGACGTGCCCGCCGAGGAGTTCACCCGCAACGAGGGCAAATTGCGCGAACTGCTGATCGGTGGACGCGTCCGCCCTCACATCGGCGCGGTCTATCCGCTGGACGAGGTGGCCGAGGCTCTCGCCCATGTCGCGGACGGCCGCGCGGTCGGCAAGGTCGTGCTCGACCTCACCCGGTGAGCGCTCAGCTGGCCGGGACCAGATCAGCAGCCACCGACGCCAGCATTCCGCAGCGGAAGGACTCGGTGCGCGCCACCGGGTCGCCCGAATCCTGGGCTGCCGCAAGGGCAAGCGACTTGAACGCCCGCGCCGCCGCGCTGAGGTGGTGGTGCGCGGAGTCCACGCTGCTGCCCAGTTCGGCAGGCACGTCCTCGCCCCACAAGGTCACCTCGGTGGCACCCTGATCGAGCGCGTTACGCACGTGCGCCAGTACCCGGGGGTCCCGATCGAACAGGTCCGCGGCAACCGCAACGGTCTGCGGGTGTGGCCGGTCCTCCCATGCCTCCAACGCCGACTCGAGGTCGAGCGTCCGAGCACCCAGGATCTGCAACGGCCGGACGTCGTCGTCGCTACCCAGCAGCACGGTGACGTCCCAGCCGGCCATCACGCGGTCGTAGATCCAACCGCCCGCGTAACGCACCGCGTCACGCACGGTCGGGGCGACGACATCCAGCCGGTACCTCATGTCTGGCTCGGTGGCGCCAGCTCCCGCCCCAGCGACTCCGCGTACCCCTTGAACACCTCGGCCAACTGAATCGAGGGATCGAGCAACCATAGGGTCTCCATTCCATAGGTAAAGGCGAGGATTTCCACGGCCTTGCTGGCACCGTCTACGTCTGAGCGGTACATCCCGCTGCGTTGACCACGCTCGATGATCGAGGTGATGATCTCGACCGCTGCCCGGTAGCGATTGAGCAGTCGGTCGTGCAGCGGCGCGTCGGGTGCGATGTTCTCCACCAGGAGCACGGTGAACGTCCCGACCAGTTCGGGCGCCCGGTCGAACCTCTCGGGGACGCGGCTGAGTTCGGTGACGAGGTCACCGGACAGGTAGTCGGCGTGCACCTCGTCGTCGGCGTCGCGGGCATCGAGGACGGCGTTGAGCAACTGTTCTTTGGATTCGAAGTGGTGCAGCAGGCCCGCCGGGGTGACTCCGGCCTCCTTGGCGATCTGGGCCAGCGAGGTGTTCCGCCAACCATTGCGGGCCAGGAGGCGCTCCGCCACGCCGAGGATGCGCTGTCTGCGGTCCTCCCCTTTGGCGAGGAGCGACTCATACGGCCGCACGGCCGTCGGCTCCGGAACTAACACCCGACTCCCTTGTCGCAAACCAACCTTCTGAACACACAGTAGGTAGGTTGGGTGGGCTGTGACAAGGGTCTCAACGGGTTTATTTTTTGACACGTGTCTCACCTGCGGTTCGGTGAGAGTGTGCCTCGCTGTCTACAACCCCAGGGACTTGGCGATGATCACCTTCATGACCTCGCTGGTGCCGGCATAGATCCGGGCGACCCGCGCATCGGTGTAGAGGCGAGCGATCGGATACTCCATCATGTAGCCGTAGCCGCCGAAGAGCTGCAGACAGCGGTCCACGACACGCTGCTGCATCTCGGTGCAGAACAACTTGACCCGAGCGGCATCGGCGCCCGACAGCTCCCCCTCGACGTGCAGCGCGACGGCCCGGTCGAGCATCGCCTGGGCGGCCTCCACCTCCGTGGAGCACGCGGCGAGTTCGAACTTCGTGTTCTGGAACGAGGCCACCGGCGTGCCGAACGCCTTGCGGCTCTGGGTGTATTCGATCGCCGCGGAGATCGCCGAGCGCGCCTGGGCGACTGAACCCACGGCCACCGTCAGCCGCTCCTGCGGCAGGTTGTGGCCCAGGTAGGAGAACGCCTCGTCGACCTCACCGAGCACGTTGGCCGCCGGCACCCGCACGTCGACGAACGACAGTTCGGCGGTGTCCTGGACCTTGCAGCCCATCTTCTCCAGCTCCCGGCCGCGGGTGAAGCCGGCCATGCCGTCTTCGACGACCAACAGCGTCAACCCTTTTCGGCGGTTGTCCGGGTCGGTGGAGGTGCGGGCGACGACGATCACCAGGTCGGCCTGCATGCCGCCGGTGATGAACGTTTTGGCGCCGTTGACGATGTAGTCGTCACCGTCGCGGACAGCAGTGGTGCGCACGCCCGCCAGATCGGATCCGGTACCGGGCTCGGTCATCGCGACCGCCGTCAACAACGTGCCCGCGGCCAGACCGGGGAACCAGCGTTGACGCTGCTCTTCGTTGGCGTAGTGCAGGAAGTACGGCAGGATCACCTCGAGCTGGGTCCGCACCGTCGAAAGAGTCACCAGAGCGCGTGCCGCTTCTTCCTGCAGCACCACGTTGTACCGGTAATCGGGTTGGCCCGCACCGCCGTACTCTTCGGGGATCGCCATGCCCAGCATGCCGAGTTCGCCCATCCGCGCGAAGACCTCACGAGGCATCCGGCCGCCTTTCTCCCACTGCGGGTAGTCCGGGACCACCTCCTTTTCGACGAAGTCGCGGGCCAGTTCCCGGAACGCCTCGTGGTCCTCGGTGAACAGATCTCTACGCACGTGAAAGGCCTTCCTGGCTAGGCGACGAGCTCGACGATGGTGGCGTTGGCGGTCCCGCCGCCCTCGCACATCGTCTGCAGCCCGTAGCGAATTCCGTTGTCCCGCATGTGGTGGATCATCCGGGTCATCAGTACCGCGCCCGACGCCCCCAGTGGGTGACCCAGCGCGATCGCCCCACCCAGTGGGTTGAGCTTGGCTTCGTCGGCACCGGTGTCGACCAGCCACGCCAGCGGCACGGGCGCGAACGCTTCGTTGACCTCGAAGACGCCGATCTCGTCGAGCTTCAGGCCGGCCTTGTGCAACACCTTCTCGGTCGCCGGGATGGGCCCGGTGAGCATCAGCTTGGGATCGGCACCGGTCACCGCGCCGGCGCGGTAGCGCACCAGCGGCGTCAGGCCGAGGTTGACCGCGTTCTCGGCGGTGGTCACCAGCAGCGCGGCGGCCCCGTCCGAGATCTGCGAGGAGTTGCCGGCGTGGATCACACCGTCCTCGGTGAACGCCGGCTTGAGGTTGGCGAGCTTCTCCACGGTGGTGCCCCGGCGGATGCCCTCGTCGTCGGTCACTATCCCGCCATCGGTGCCGGATTCGCTCCTCGCGTGCGCGGTGAACACCGGCACGATCTGATCCTTGAACGCTCCCGCATCCTGCGCCGCGGCCGCGCGTTCATGTGACTGCGCGGAGTACTCGTCGAGGCGGGCCCGGGAGAAACCCCACTTCTGCGAGATCATCTCCGCCGAGATGCCCTGGTTGAACGAGAAATCGTCATAGCGGGCAAAGACTTTCGGGCCATACGGAGTGCCGGTGGCACGCGCCGCGCCCAGCGGCACGCGGCTCATCACCTCGACTCCCCCGGCGACCACCATGTCCTGCTGACCCGACATCACCGCCTGCACGGCGAAGTCGAGTGCCTGTTGGCTGGACCCGCAGGCCCGGTTGACGGTGGTACCGGGGATGTGTTCGGGCCAGCCGGCCGCGAGCACCGCGTAACGACCGATGTTGCTCGACTGGTCCCCCACCTGCGAGACACAGCCCCACACAACGTCGTCGATGATGTCGGTGTCGACGCCGGTGCGTTCCACCAGCTCGTTGAGCACCAGCGCCGACAGGTCGGCGGCGTGCTGCTCGGACAGGCCGCCGTTGCGCTTTCCGACCGGGGTGCGCACAGCCCCGACGATGACCGTCTCCCGCATGCTCTACTCCTCATCTCTGGGCTTGTCGTACAGGGCCCACGCCCCGGTGAACTGTGGATCGCGCTTGGCGGCGAACGCGGCATACGCCTCGGTCGAGTCTGCGGTGGCGAAGTTGCCCGGTTGGGCTCGCGCCTCGTTGGCCAGCGCTTCGCGCAGGGTCACACTGGCGCCGTCGTTGAGTAGCGCCTTGCTCTGTGCGAGCGCGAACGGCGGTCCGGCCGCCAACCGGTCGGCGAGGCCGTCGACGAACGCGTCGATCTCCCCCGCCGGCGTGACCCAGGTGACCAGTCCCAGTTCGCGGGCTTCCTGGGCACTGATCATGTCGGCCAGCAGCACAAGCCGTTTGGCCTGCTGCAGGCCGACGAGTTTGGGCAGCAGCCAGGAACCGCCGAGGTCGACCGACAGGCCGCGCTTGGAAAAGATCTGGCAGAAGCGTGATTCCGGCGTCGCGACCACCAGGTCGCAGCCGAGGGCCAGGTTCCAACCGGCGCCGACGGCCACGCCGGTGACCTTGGCGATGGTCGGGACCGCCAGTTCGTGCAGCGCCAGAGCCACATCGGTGAGTCGGTCGAGTTTGTAGCGCGGGTGGATCTGCTCGCCGGTGCCGATGTCGGCTCCCGAGCAGAACGCCCCGCCGGCACCGGTGAGCACCAACGCGCGGATGTCGGGATCGCGTTTGAGCTGCCGCAGCGCGTCGGCGAGCTCCACCCACAGCTGTGCGTCGATCGCGTTGCGCCGGTCGGGGCGGTTCAGCGTCAGCGTGCGGACTCCGTCGCGATCCGACGACAGCAGCACCTGCTCAGCCACGGTAGGCCGGCCCGATCACACCGTCGGCCCGCAGCTGCACCAATTCCTCTGCGCTGACGCCGATTTCGTTGAGCACCGAGTCGGTGTGCTCGCCGAGACCGGGGATGGCTCCCATCGGCTGCTCGAAGTCGCTGATGACCGGCGGCGGCCGCAGTGCCTGGATGTCACCTTTTGGCGTCGCGACGGTGCGCCAACGGTCTCGTGCGGTGAGTTGCGGGTGCACGATGACCTCGCTGGGCTTGTTGTAGCGAGAGTTCCCGATCCCGGCATCGTCGGCCTTCTTCTGGATGTCTGCGAGATCGTGCTGAGCGCACCACTTCCCGATCGCGTCCTCGAGGATCTCACGATGCGCGCAGCGGTCGGAGTTGGTGGCAAAGCGTGGATCGTCAGCCAGGTCGGGTCGGTCGATGATCTCTCGCGCCACCCGTTGCCACTCCCGGTCGTTGGTGGTGCCGAGGACGACCGTCTGCCCGTCGCGCGTCGGAAAGGCGCTGTAGGGGGCGACCGCGGGTGACCCGACACCGAGGGGCTCCTGGTCGATCCCGGAATGCTGGGTGTAGGTCAGCGCATAACCCATGACATCGGTCATCACGTCGAACAGGCTCAGCTCCACCGAGGGCGCCGGGTTGTTCTCCGGCCGGCGGACTCGGCCGTAGAGCAGCGCCAGGATCGAGATCGCAGCGTAAAGCCCGGTGCTGAAATCCGCCATGGCGGGACCGGGCTTGGCGGGCATGCCCGGATAGCCGGTGATGGCGCACGAACCCGACTCCGCTTGCACCAGAAGGTCATAGGCGCGCTTGTGCGAGATCGGACCGCCTGGTCCGTAGCCGTCGATTTCCACCGGAATGACGTTGGGGTGACGCACCGCGAGGTCCGCGGGCGCCAAGCCCAGACGCGCGGTGGCCCCGGGGGCGAGATTGGACACGAAGGCATCGGCACGGTCGAGCAGTCGGTGCAACAGCTCCAGACCTGCGGGCGACTTGGTGTTCAGGGTCACCGATTCCTTGCCACGGTTGGCCCAGACGAAATGCGCCGCCAGACCGCCGGGGCCGTTGACCACGTCGTCGTAGTCACGGGCGAAGTCCCCGCCCTTCGGGTTCTCCACCTTGATCACCCGAGCCCCGAAATCGGCCAGGACGCGGGTGCACATGGGTGCGGCCACGGCTTGCTCCATGGCCACGACGGTGACGCCGGCCAGAGGTCCGGCGCTCGGTTCAGAACTCGTCACGTGTTCACATAACCATAGGACCGAGTGCGGCCTGCGCTGCCGCCACTCAGTAGCTCCGCGGCAGCCCGAGCACGTGCTCGCCCAGGAAGTTCAGGATCATCTCCTGGCTCACCGGCGCGATCTTCATCAGACGCGATTCCCGGAAATACCGCGAGACGTGATACTCCTCGGAATAACCCATGCCACCGTGCAACTGCAGCGCCCGGTCGGCCGCACCGAATCCGGCGTCGGCGCACAGATACTTGGCCGTGTTGGCCTCGCGTCCACACGGTTTGCCGTTGTCGTAGAGCCAGGTGGCTTTGCGCAGCACCAGTTCGGCGGCGTCGAGTCGGGCCAGCGAGTCCGCCAGCGGGAACTGCAGTCCCTGGTTCATGCCGATGGGCCGGTTGAACACATGGCGTTCGTTGCCGTACTTGACTGCCTTCTCGAGCGCGACCCGCCCGATGCCCAGCGCCTCGGCGGCGATCAGCATGCGCTCAGGGTTCAGCCCGTCGAGGATGTACTTGAAGCCCTTGCCTTCCTCGCCGACGCGGTCCTCGACGGGCACCATCAGGTCGTCGATGAACAGTTCGTTGGAGCTCACCGCATTTCGTCCCATCTTGTTGATGGGCCGGATGTCGACACGGTCACGGTCGAGGTCGGTCAGGAACAGCGTCATGCCGTCGGTCTTCTTGGTGACCTCATCGTAGGGGGTGGTACGGGTCAACAGCAGGATCTTCTCCGACTCCAGCGCTTTGGAGATCCACACCTTGCGCCCGTTGACGCGATAGTGGTCGCCTTCGCGCTTGGCAGTCGTGGTGATGCGCGAGGTGTCCAGACCGGCACCGGGTTCGGTGACGCCGAAGCACACGTGCAGATCCCCGTTGACGATCCGGGGCAACGTACGCGCCTTGAGTTCGTCGGAGCCGTGCTTGACCACGGGCTGCATGCCGAAGATCGACAGGTGGATCGCGCTGGCGCCGTTCATCGCCGCACCCGAGCGTGACACCTCCTCGAGGAGCAGAGTCGCCTCGGTGATGCCCAGACCGTGCCCGCCGTACTCCTCCGGGATGGTCATGCCGAGCCAACCGCCCTTGGCGATGGCGTCGTAGAACTCCTGCGGGAACTCGTGCGCCTGGTCCTTCTCCATCCAGTAGTGGTCGTCGAACTTGCTGGCCAGTTCTGCCACCGACTTGCGGATCAGTTCCTGGTCTTCGCTCAGCTCGAAACTCATACCACCCGGCATGCTGCTTCTCCTCAATCGTTCAAACGCCGGAATTGCATCCCATCCGGTCTCCTCATGGGATTCCGCTGATGGAATGCAATTCCGGCAGACGGTGTGCTCAGTCCTTGTTGCCGGTGATCGACTTCGCGCTGGCCGCGAAGTCGGCGAAGGACGCCCCGGTCTTCTCCTTGTTGGACAGGGCTTGGATGGAGACGTCGTGTCCTTCGGCGGCTTTGCGTAGCGCTCCGACGGTGGCCTGGTCTTTGCCGATGTGGGTGAACGGATCCCAGTGATACCAGCGCATCGCGTTTTCGTAGGTCATCTTGTTGATCTCGTCGTCGGCGACGTTGTTGGCTTTCAGGACCTCGTCGAGTTGTTCGGGGGCCCCGGGCCACATCGAATCCGAATGCGGGTAGTCCGCCTCCCAGCAGATGTTGTCCACCCCGATGGCATGGCGGGTGGCCACCCCG
>NZ_JBNMQU010000008.1:0-296687 GCF_050205565.1 Mycobacterium sp. SMC-4
GTCCAGGCGGCGGTTGCGTTCGGCGGCCCCGTTGCGTTCGTCGCGCCGCCACACGTCGAGTAGTTGCGACGGCCGGGGGCCGTAGCGCACGGAGGTCTTGTGCACGTGGCGTCGATGGTCGCGCATGCGCCACAGCGGCGGCTTGCGATCGGCGGCGGGCCATTCGATCTGGAGGTCCTGTGGGTTCACGATGCCCCGCAAGGCGGCCTCGGTGACCTCGTTGGTGCAGTCCCGCTCCGACTGCTTGAGCTGCGGGTCGACCGGATTCAGCAACGACTTCGTGGTCGCGGACAGGAAGTCCGGCGCATGGCGCGAGCCCCAGATGGCCGCGGCGGCCAAAGCTCCCAGTGGCTCAAGGTGTTTGCCGATGACCGGCAGGGACGCCGAGGCGACGCTGGCGGCCAGCATGTAGTCCGACGGGCCGGCCTTCAGCAACCATTGGAGGCGGGTGGTGAGGGTGGGACCCGGGTACCGGACGTCCGGTCGTTCCGTCATGGCGCGAGCGTACCCCCGGTAGCGGAACTCAAACTGACAATCGGAGCGAAGTTGTCTACTCATTTTTTGTCCGTAGTCAATTTGTGACCCCAGTCACATTTCTGTGCGTTTCCCGCCGTCCGACGGCACATCGGTAGGTTCAGTCGTCGTGAGTAAGTCCGCTCTTGCGATCACCGATGACCACCTTGCCCTCGCCGATGCCGCGGCCGGCCAACTCGACCGACTCGACGCGCTGGGGCAGGCTCGCGCGACACTGTCCGATGCCTCGTCCCATCCCGCCGAATTATGGTCGGCCGCAGCCGAACTCGGTTGGACCGGGCTCGCGGTGGCCGAACAGCACGGCGGGTCGGGTTTCGGCCTGGCCGAACTGGCCGTGGTGCTGGAATGCCAGGGCCGACGGTTGTGCCCCGGCCCGTTCCTGCCGACGGTGACCGCCGCAGTGGTGATCGACCGCTGCGGTGACGACGCGCTGCGCCGGGCGCTGCTGCCCGCGCTGGCCGGCGGTGACACGGTGGCCGGCTTCGCGACGGGCGGGTCGGTGACCGTCGCCGACGGTGTCGTCTCCGGCCGGGTCGCGGCGATGCTGGGCGCGCCGGACGCCGACGTGCTGATGGTTCTCGCAGATGAGGACGTCGTGATCGTCGATCGCGGCGCCGACGGCGTGTCCGTGACCGGCCTGGATTCCCTCGACACCACCCGCACCCTGGGTTCTGTCGAGTTCACCGAGGTGTCGGTGGCACCGGACCGGGTGCTGCGCGGGGCCGCCGACCGGGCGCGGGCGGTGTTCCGCATCCTGGCCGCTGCCGAGGCGGTCGGTGTCAGCTGGGCGACCCTGGAGATGGCCGTCGAGTACGCCAAGGTGCGCGAACAGTTCGGTCGCACCATCGGCACCTTCCAGGCCGTCAAACACCATGCCGCCAACATGCTGGTGCATGCCGAGACCGCCACCGCCGCAGTTTGGGACGCCGCACGTTCCGACGACCTCGACGGCGCACAGTTCGCCGCCGCGGTGGCCGCAACGCTGGCGTCGCGCGCCCAGATCTTCAACGCACAGAACAACATTCAACTCCACGGCGGCATCGGGTTCACGTGGGAGCACGACGCACACCTGTATCTGCGCCGGGCTCGTACGCTCTCGGCGTTGTTGTCCGACGGCGCCGACCCGGCTCTGGACGTGGTCGACCTGCAGCGGCGCAGGCTGGCGCGCGGCGCGTCGTTCTCGTTGCCGCCCGAGGCCGACGAGCACCGCAGCCAGGCGCGGGAGGCCGCCCGCCGTATCGGGGCGCTGCCCGCCGACGAGCAGCGCGACGCGCTGGTCGAGTCGGGTTATCTGGTGCCGCACTGGCCCAAGCCGTGGGGTCGCGGCGCCGACGTCCTCGAGCAGCTGGTCATCGAGGAGGAGTTCGCCGACATCGAGCGCCCCGACATGGGCATCACCGGATGGGTGGCGCTGACCATCGCCCAAGCCGGCACCGACGAGCAGCGCGACCGCTGGGTGGAACCGGTGCTGCGTGGTCAGGTGATGTGGTGCCAGCTGTTCTCCGAGCCGGGCGCCGGCTCGGATGCGGCGGCAGTGCGGACGTCGGCCAAGAAGGTCGACGGCGGTTGGCGCATCACGGGGCAGAAGGTGTGGACCAGCCTCGCCCACATGTGCCAGTGGGGCCTGGCGACGGTGCGCACCGATTTCGATGCCCCCAAGCATGCCGGCGTCACGATGATGGCGATCGACATGTCCGCCGACGGGGTGACGGTGAACCCGCTGCGCGGCATCACCGGTGACTCCCACTTCAACGAGGTGTTCTTCGACGACGTGTTCGTGCCGGACAGCGATGTCGTCGGCGACGTGAACAAGGGCTGGCTGGTGGCGCGCGCGACGCTGGGCAACGAGCGGGTGTCGATCGGAGGCGGATCCGGCGCTCCGACGGCCGTCGCTCCCGCTGACCTGGTCGCGATGCTCGACGCGGCCCCGACGGGCCAGACGCACGTCCGGCGTGCCGCGGAGGTACTCGCCGAACTGCACACACTCAAGCTGCTCAACCTGCGCCGCGCCACGCGGGCCATCGCGGGCTCGGAGCCGGGACCGGAGGGGAACGTGACCAAGCTACTGGTCGCCGAGTCGGGGCAGCGGCTCACCGAGTTGGCCTTCGAGTTGGCCGGGACGGACGCGGTCACCGGGCGCAATCCGCTGCTGGCGCGGGCCTACATGGGCAACCGTGCGATGACGATCGCCGGCGGCACCTCCGAGATCACGCGCAACAGCATCGCCGAGCGGATCCTCGGCCTGCCGCGCGATCCGTTGCTGAAGTGAGCCACACCGACGGCCGCGGTGCGCATACTGGGCGGGTGCCGAAAGCCGAGTTCCATCCCGAACTGCGCCGCAGTGCGCGCATGCTGCCCAAACAGATGATCACCCCGGTCACGCTTCCGTTCGTACGGGCAGCCAGCCGGTTGATGTGGCGCAACGCGCGCAACGACGTCGAGGCGCTCACGCTGGCCTCCGGGGTCGAGGTGCGCCTGCACCGGCCCTCCGCGGGGAACCGACCGGGACCGGCCCTGCTGTGGATCCACGGCGGTGGCTACGTGATCGGCGACGCCGCGCAGGACGATGTGCTGTGTCGCCGCTTCGCCCGCGAACTCGGCATCACCGTGGTCGCGGTCAATTACCGCTTGGCACCCGAACATCCGTATCCGACACCGCTGGAGGACTGCTACGCCGCCCTGCAGTGGCTGGCCGCGCTGCCCTCGGTGGACCCGGCGCGCGTTGCGATCGGCGGTGCCAGCGCCGGTGGTGGACTGGCCGCGGCGCTCGCGTTGCTGGCCCGCGACCGCGGCGAGATAGCCGTGGCCGCACAGATTCTCGTGTATCCGATGCTCGACGACCGGACGGTCGACCGCACCGGCCTCGACAACCCCGGCCACCGGCTGTGGAACAACTCGAGTAACCGGTTCGGCTGGTCGGCGTATCTCAAAGACGCCGACCGTGACGTCGCGGTGCCGGCTCGGCGCACCGATCTGGCCGGCCTGCCACCGGCGTGGATCGGGGTCGGCACCCTGGATCTGTTCCACGACGAAGACGTGGCCTACGCGCAGCGGCTGCGCGATGCCGGTGTCCGTTGCGAGGTGATGGTGGTCGACGGCGCCTTCCACGGGTTCGACGGGATCGCGCCGAAAGCGCAAGTGTCGCTGGACTTCTTCGCCAGCCAGTGCGCACTGCTGCGGGAAGTGTTCGCTCCGGCGGCGGCCTGATTCAGGCTCGCCGGTAGACCATCTCGCCGCCGATGACGGTCGCCGCGACCGTGTGGGCGTCCAGCGCCGCGAGGGCCTGCTCCGGTGTGGTGGCCAGAACACACAGATCCGCCGGTGCCCCCACCGCGACGGTGCGGGCGACGGCGGGCTGCTGGGCTGTTCCGGTGAACATCGTCAGGGCTTCGGCGGCCGAAATGCGCTCCGCCGCAGCTAGAGTGACGCCGGAGCGGGTGTTCCGGTGCACGGCGGCCCGCATGGCCGCCCAGGGATCGGGGTCACCGAACGGGGCGTCTGTCGACAGTGCGACCGGAATGCCGGCCCGCAGCAGCGACGCCACCCGCCACAGCTCGTGATGTTCGGCGGGCGGCACCTCGATCAGGTACTGGTCACCGCGTTCGGCCACGAAATTGGGTTGGGTGACCACGGTGGCGCCGCTGGCGGCCAGCCCCGCGAGGCTGTCGTCGGGGACCACTGCGGCGTGCTCGATGCGGTCGTGGGCATGAACGCCCGCGCACCGCAGGGCTTCCAGCGCCACGATCAGCTGCGCGGCGGTCACGCAGTGCAACGCCACGGGGACGTCGGCGGCGTGCCGGTCGGCGATCCACGCGGTGAGTTCGTCGAGATCCAGCGCGTCGTCGTGCAGGATGCGTTTGCCCGGCGCCAGGATGTGCAGCCGTTGCCGCAGCTCGCCGCGGCGCACGGCGTCGTAGAGGGCGGCGGCACCGTCCTCGTCGAGATCGGGTGTGGCGTCGGTGATTCCGGTGACGCCGTAGGCGCAGAGCTGCGCACTGAACGCTGCCAGGTCCGGTTCGGCGCGCTGCAGCGCCACCGACCAGCGCGGGTCGGCGCTGGCCAGCACCCCGTCGGGGTGATCGGACAGGCCCAGCCGTCTCAGGCCGGCCGAGTTGACGAACCACTGCACGCCGCTGCGGTGTTGGACGCGCACCGGTTTGTCGGGGCAGACGGTGTCGAGTACCCGGCGATCCAGCGGTCCGGCGGCGGCGTCGTGATAGCCGACCGCCCGCACCCAGCCGCTGCGGTCCCGCACGGCCGCGCCGAGCACGCGGCCCAGATGGGCAAGGTCGGTGACCTCCTCCGGTCCGACACGCACCGACGCCCGCGCCGCCGCGGCGGCCCGCACATGGAGATGGTGGTCGTGCAGCCCCGGCAACACGGTGCCACCGGCCGCATCGAACACGAATTCGCCTGCCAACGGTCGCAATTGGGGTGCCATCTGGACGATGCGCTGATCGACGCGAATATCGGTGCGGGTGCCGTCCAGCAGTGTCGCGCCGGTGATCAGCACGCGCCGGCCAGACGGTCGGCGACGATGCGATCGACGGCGTCGTTGTCGTCGCCCAGATTTGTTGCGCGCCTGCGGATATCCGGGGCGCTCCCGGCGGCGACCGGGTTCCCGCGGGGCAGGTGGGCGTAGCCGGCGGCGACTGCGGCCATCGACATGTCGATCAGGTCACCTCCGCCGCGGTGCCGGGAGGCCAGCACCGCGTGCGCCGCATGCAGTCCGGTCAGCGGGTCCGCGATCGCGTCCCCACAGAACAGCGGAGTATCGGCCGGCCCGTCGACCAGACCGCCCGCCACGGCGGCGTCGTCGCCGAAAGCCACCTGCTCGGCGCGGGGTCCGTCGGTGCCGTGGCCGGTGATGCGCAACCACACCCGCCCCGGCCGGGCCGGCACCTGGTGCGGTCCGAGCCCGCGCCGGCGCAGCGCGTCGGGCCGGGACGATTCGATGACGATGTCCGCGACCGACAGCAGGGCCTGCAGCGGGGCCGGGCGGGTGAGATCCGCGCAGTACGACAGCTTGTCGCCGTTGATCCAGTCGAAGAACGCCCGCGGTCCCGATCGGGTGCCGTCCGGGCGGGCCGCCGTCTCCACCTTCACCACGGTCGCCCCGGCACGAGCCAGAAGCGCGCCGCACAACGGGCCCGCCCACATCGACGACAGATCCACCACCAGCGCGTCGGTCAGCGGAAGCGTCGCGGGCCGGCCCATCGGCTGAACAACCGGAGTCTGCGCGACCGCCTCGCCGAGCACACCGACGGGCAGCCCGAGCAGGCGGGCGCGCTGCGCGAACTCGGCCACCCCCACCTCGCGCACCCGCTGCTGCACGACGTCCCATGGGTCGGTGATGGCGTCGGCCTCCACCAGGGCCGGGACGGCGTCGACGTCGTCGGGACGCGACAGCGTCAGCGCACACCATCCGTCCGGGCCCTGCAAAAGCCGCGATGCGCCCCCGGCCGAGATCCGGCCACGGTTCTGCAGGCCGAGCAGCGCGGCGCGGCCGAGCAGCAGTTCACTCGCATCGACCTCCACGGCGGCCAGGTCGGTCACCTCGCGCGCGACGGCACGCGCGCGCTCGAGCACGGCGCCGGGCACGGCTACGGAGGTCACGGCTCCATTGTGGGCGACCGGCGGCCGCTCAGAACACGCGGCTCAGAAGGCGGCTCAGAACAGGAGCCCGGTGAACCGCCAGTCCAGCACCTGCCGATCTGCACCGTCGGCGGCCGCCGCGTGCACCACCGACCGCAGCCGCAGCAGACCGCCGCGGCCGTCCGCGAGCGGGTCCGCGGATTCGACGGTCAGCTGGCTGTAGAGGGTGTCGTTCTCGTGCACCGGGCCGGTGTGGTCGCAGGATTCCCACTGCAGCACGGTGACCAGGTTGGGAAGCAGCCGGCACGCCTGTGCCAGCGCAAGGCCGATGGTGTGCCCGCCGTACACCAGACGTTGTCCGGCCACCCGCGAATCGTGGTGGGTGGCCGCGATGTTCAGGGACAGACGCGCCAATTCCGGTGCGCTGCTGACAACGTCGGCCGTGCTGTGGCCGACCGCGCCGGCCAACGACGCATCGAAATGCGGCCCCGCGACCCGGGCGCGGAACGCGTCAGCGTTCCAGTCGGCGGTCGGGTCCGGGTCGGGTCCGAGGTCGGTCCCGATGGTCGAGAGGTCGTCGCGGTGACCGGTGTCGACGGCGTCGTCCCGCAACGGCAGCATCGCGCAGCGGTTGAAGTCGAGCACCAGCCGGCCCAGCCCGTCGATGGTGGTCATCCGCAGGGCGGCCAGGCCGGTCGCGGGCCGGCCGGGTTTGACGGAATTCTGTTTCAGCCCAACGACTTCGGTGCGGGTGAACAGCGTGTCGCCGATGAGCGGGAAGCGGTAGAAGCGCAGGCCCCGGTAGAACAGGTTGGCTTTCACGCGCTGGGTGACCAGCGTGGACTGGCCGATCGCGACGTCACACACGAATCCCGGGTGCGCCAGCGCGGCCGTGCCCCCGAGGACCGCCGCGCTGAGCTCGGCGTCCAGCGGCAGCCGCAACCGGTCGCCGAGGATGCTCTGGTGCACGGCGGCGGCGCCGGGAGTCAGCGTCATCGAGGGCGCGGAGTCGAACACCTGCCCGACGTGCAGGTCTTCGAAGTAGGGGCCGTCGGCGAATTGGCCGTTCACAGTCACAATCGGCCATGCTGGCATCGGCTTCTGGAGGGTGTCAAAGGGGCCGTAGGTTTACCGTCGACGGCATCAGCGAGGCAAGGAGGCCAAGTGGACGACCGGTTGAGCGACGAAGAGGCCATGCTGGTCGAAACCGTGCGGACCTTCATCGACCGCGACGTCAGGCCGACGGTGCGCGACGTGGAGCATGCGAACACCTACCCCGAGGCGTGGATCGAACAGATGAAGCGCATCGGCATCTACGGTCTGGCGGTGCCGGAGGAATTCGGCGGGACGCCGGTGTCGACCCGCTGCTATGTGCTGGTCACGCAGGAGTTGGCGCGCGGCTGGATGAGTCTGGCCGGGGCGATGGGCGGGCACAGCGTGGTCGCGAAGCTCCTCGACCTGTTCGGCACAGACGACCAGAAGCAGCGCTATCTGCCGCAGTTGGCCACCGGCGAGATGCGGGCGACGATGGCGTTGACCGAGCCGGGCGGCGGCTCTGATCTGCAGAACATGACGACGACCGCGCTGCCGTCCGAAGGGGGCGGGCTGAGCATCAACGGCGCCAAGACGTGGATCAGCAACGCGCGCAGGTCGGGGTTGATCGCGCTGCTGTGCAAGACGGATCCGGCTGCCTCGCCGCGGCATCGCGGCATCTCGGTGGTGCTGGTCGAGCAGGGTATGACGGGCATGTCGGTGTCGCGCGACCTGCCGAAGCTGGGCTACAAGGGCGTGGAGAGTTGCGAGCTGGTCTTCGAGGACTGCCGGGTGCCGGCGTCGGCCATCCTGGGCGGTGAGCCGGGCAAAGGTTTCGCGCAGATGATGAAGGGGTTGGAAACCGGCCGCATCCAGGTGGCCTCGCGCGCGCTCGGGGTCGCCACCGCGGCGCTCGACGATGCGCTGCGCTACGCGCAGGAGCGGGAGAGCTTCGGTCAGCCCATCTGGAAGCACCAGTCCATCGGCAATTACCTGGCCGACATGGCGACGAAACTGACTGCGGCGCGCCAGCTCACGCTGCATGCGGCCGACCGCTACGACAGCGGTGAGCGCGCCGACATGGAGGCCGGGATGGCCAAGCTGTTCGCGTCCGAGGTGGCGATGGAGATCGCGCTGAACGCGGTACGCATCCACGGCGGCTACGGATACTCCACCGAGTACGACGTCGAACGGTACTTCCGGGACGCGCCGCTGATGATCGTCGGCGAGGGCACCAACGAAATCCAGCGCAACGTCATTGCTGCGCAGCTGGTTGCCCGGGGTGGTCTCTGACGGTCGCGGCGATGCTGCCGAGCAGCTTGAGCGCGTCGGCGCTGGGGGTGGCGGGTTCGGCGTCGTAGACGACGAGTTCCTGCCCCGGCGTGGAGCGCACGTCGAAGGTCTGCATGCTCAGCGTCAACGTACCGACCGCGGGATGGCAGAACGTCTTGCTGCTCAACGATTTCCGTCGCGCATCCTGCTGCTCCCAGAGGGATCGGAAGTCGTCGCCGGAGTCCAGCAGTTCACTGAGGACCGCGCGAATACGGGGGTCGTCCGGGGCGGCGCTGTGACCCATCCGGAACCCGGCGACCGCGTTGCGCGCCACGGCCGGCCAGTCGGCATAGAACTCGCGCGCCCGCGGGTCGGTGAAGATCAGTCGCATCATGTTGCCCGTCGCGCCCAGATCTCCGAACAGCGCCTCGGCCAACGGGTTCACCGCCAGGATGTCGTAGGCCCGGTTGTAGACCAGCGCCGGGTTGTCCGGCCACGCCTCCATCAACCGCAGCAACGCCGGGTCGACACGGTCGGGCACCGCGCCGCCCTGGGCACGCGGCGCGAGCCCGGCGAGCCGGAACAGGTGGCTGCGCCCGTCGTCGTCCAGCCGCAGTGTCGCGGCCAGCGCATCGAGGACCTGCACCGACGGGGAGCGTTCCCGGCCCTGCTCGAGCCGGCCGTAGTAGTCGACGCTGACACCGGCCAGCATCGCGACCTCCTCGCGGCGCAGACCCGGGACGCGTCGCACGCCGACGCTGGTCAGGCCGACATCGGCGGGGCGCAGCGCGGCGCGGCGACTCTTGAGGTACTCCCCGAGTTCGGCCACGGATTCCAGGGTAGGAGCTGCACCGCACCGCTTCCTGGGTGTAGCGCACCCTGGTTGTCGAGGCGCGGCTGCTCGACGCTGGAGAAATGAGCGAAAAGAAGATCATTCTGGTCACCGGCGCAAGCAGTGGAATCGGCGAAGCCGTGGCCGAACGGTTGGCCGCCGACGGACATCACGTGGTCGCGGGTGCACGGCGCGAAGACCGCCTCCAGCAGTTGGCCGGTCGGATCGGCGAGGCCGGCGGCAGCATCGAGGTGCGGCGACTGGACGTGACCGACCGCGCCGACGTCGCGGCGTTCGTCGACGCCGCCGTGCACAACCACGGACGCGTCGACGTCCTCGTCAACAATGCCGGAGTCATGCCGCTGTCCCCGCTGGACGCGCTGCTCGTCGAGGAGTGGGACCGCATGATCGACGTCAATGTCCGCGGACTGCTGCACGGTATCGCGGCCGCTCTGCCGCACTTCCAGCGTCAGGGCAGCGGTCACTTCATCACCGTGGCGTCCATCGGTGCGCACGAGGTGGTCCCGACCGCAGCGGTGTATTCGGGCACCAAGTTCGCGGCCTGGGCGATCACCGAAGGGCTTCGGCAAGAGGCGGATCCGTCGATCCGGGTCACCACGGTGTCCCCCGGCGTCGTGGAAAGCGAACTGGCCGACACGATCACCGATCCTTCGGCCGCGGCGGCCATGCGCGACTACCGCGCTGCGGCGATCCCGCCGGACGCCATCGCGCGGGCGATCGCCTACGCGATCGACGAGCCCGCCGATGTCGACGTCAACGAGCTGATCGTCCGCCCGGCCCGCCAGCGCTGATCCCCTGCGATTTCGGCGTGGTTGCGTGCGCTCAGCGACGACAACCACGCCGAAATCACGGGAGAACCTCGTCGACCAGCCCCCACTGCAGCGCCGTGGGGGCATCGATCGAGCGACCGGACAGCACCAAATACGCTGTACGCCAACGCCCGATGCGCCGCGTGATGCTGACGGTGCCGCCCGCGCCCGGGATCAACCCCAGCGCCAGCTCCGGCAGCCCCAGCACCGCGTCGGGATGACACCGCACCCAGCCGCAGAACGCGGCCATCTCCAGGCCGCTGCCCTGCACCTGACCGTGGATCTCGGCGCGGCACGCGGGGCCCAGCCGCGCGGTGATCTCGTCGAGCACCAGCGCCGGGCTGTGCCGGGTGCGGGCCAGATGCGCACTGGCCGGGTCGGTGAAGCTGCCGAACTCGGCGAGGTCCCCGCCGCTGCAGAACGACGGTCCGTTCCCGGTCAGGACGACTTCGCGCACCGACGGGTCCACGCGCGCGACCTCGAGGGCGTCCAGCAGCGCGGCGCGCGCGTCGGTGGAGAACGCGTTGTGGCGCTGCGGCCGGTTGAACGCGATGCGCAGACAGTCGTCGACGCGCTCGGCGAGCACCGGGTCCACGATGGCCGGCACTCGCGCCGGGCCCCGATCGGCCAGCCAGCGCGCGAACTCGGCGCCGGACTGCAGCGTCGAATACGCCAGGGATTCGGTGACCACACCCACGAATGCCGGCGCCGACGGGTCCAGCGCACGCAGCACGTCGTCGCACACCGCTGCGGTCTGGGGCCAGTGCGCCACCCGGTGCGCGATGTCGGTCAGCTCGGTCTCGACCGAATCCACCGTGACCGCACGTCGGTCGTCGGTGGGCGCTTCGGTCAGGGAGAACGTGGCGTCGTCAGCGGACTCGGCTTCGACGAGCGCGCCGTCAGCGACGCGGACATGCTTCACGAGTACTTCTTTATCAGCTCCTGCTTGAAGAGCTTGCCGGTATCGGTGCGCGGCAGCTGCGCTTCGAACGAGATCGTCCGCGGACACTTGTAGTGCGCCAGGCGATCCCGCAACCAGCCGATCAGCTCCTCGCCGAACTCCGGTGTCGCGTCGGCGGGATCCACGGTCTGCACGACGGCCTTGACCCGCTGGCCCATCTCGTCGTCGGGCACCCCGAACACGGCGGCGTCCATCACCTTCGGATGGGTGACCAGAAGGTTCTCGGCCTCCTGCGGATAGATGTTCACGCCGCCGGAGATGATCATGTGGTGGCGGCGGTCGGTCAGGTAGAGGTAGCCCTCTTCGTCGACGTAGCCGATGTCCCCCACCGTTTTCCAGCCGCGCGGGTGCCGCGAGGACTGCGTCTTGGTCGGGTCGTTGAGGTACTCGAAGTCGTAGCCGCCCTCGAAGTAGATCTCGCCGGCCTGCCCGGGCGGCAGCTCGTTGCCGTCCTCGTCGCAGATGTGCAGGGTTCCGGTCAGCGGCCGGCCGACCGAGCCGGGATGGGTGAGCCACTCCTCGGCGGTGATCAACGTGGAGCCGTGGGCTTCCGAGGACGCGTAGTACTCGTCGACGATCGGGCCCCACCAGTCGATCATCTGCTTCTTGATCTCGACCGGGCACGGCGCCGCGGCGTGCATGACGCGCTCGAGGCTGGACACGTCGTAGGACGTGCGGACCTCTTCGGGCAGCTTGAGCATCCGGGTGAACATGACCGGAACGAACTGGCCATGTGTCACTTTGTGTTTGGCGATGGCGTCGAGCGTGCCCTCGGGGTCGAACTTCTCCATGACGACGGTGGTGATGCCGCCGGCCTGGGTCTGCATCGACCACACCGAGGGTGCGGTGTGGTACAGCGGGGCGGGGCTGAGATAGACGGCGTCCGGGTGCATCCAGAACGACACCAGCGCGGCCATCAGGCCGGGTGATTCCGACGGGTGGACGTGCGGGAGCTCGCGCTTGATGCCCTTCGGCCGGCCGGTGGTGCCCGACGAGTACTGCAGCAGGTCGCCTTCGATCTCGTCGGCGATCGGGGTGTCGGGCAGCTCGGCAACGCATTCGGGGTAACTCAGCCAGCCCTCCAGTGCGCCGTCGGCGATCACCAGCAGGCCGGGCAGCCCGTGGGGGAGTTCGGCTTCGAGGCCGGCCAGGGTGTCTTTGAGCTTGGCCGAGCCGACGATGGCCTTGGCGTTGCTGTTGTCGATGATGTACGCGGCCTCGGCCGCGGTCAGGTGGGTGTTGATGGGGACGTAGTAGAGGCCGGCGCGGCGGGCGGCCCACATGACGGCGTGGATGTGCTCGTTGTTCTCCATCAGGATCGCGACAGCGTCGCCCTCGACCAGACCGGCCTCGCGGAACAGGTGCGCCAACCGGTTCGCGCGGGCCTCGAGCTCGCCGAAGGTCACGATCGTCCCGGACGGATACATGATGATCGCGGGCTTGTCGGGGGTGGCAACGGCGGTGTCGCGGATCTGCATGGCCTGACTGTACTCAAGACCACTTGACAGGCGTCAAGTGTGGTACGCAATCCTCACGCGGGCGCGAAGTTGCCGTGGAAGCCCTGCGGGATGTGGTGGGTCAGCTGCGCAGTGACCAGCGGCCCCGCCGACGGGTCTTGCGCGTCGAGGATCACCAGGCGTGAGGTGTGCCGGTCGGCCTGGTACTCGACGGTCAGCAACCAGCCGTCGTCCTCGTCGGTGGCGCCCGGGCGCGGGGTGAACACCGGCTCGCAGAAGCTGTTGCCCGGCGCGGAGGCCGGATAGTGCCGCTCGCTGCGGTCTGTCAGGTCCAGCTTGGTGACCGTGTCGTAGAACGCGCCGAGGCGCCGACGGGTGTTGAAGTACGCGTACCGGTGTGGCCGGCCTTCGTAACCGGGATGGTGACGCGGGAACTCGCACGGGCTGTCGCTCAGCGGCTCGGCGAGGACGCGGCCGGAGGCGGTGACCCGGAACCGCGTGAACTCCGACGGCGCATCGGCCAGCGAGCTCGTGTGGAACCGCGCGATGCGCTCGACCAGCCGGCCGTCGCCGTAGGTGATGGCGTCGACGACGACGTCACCGCCGTCGTCGAACGCATTGCTCAGGTGGAATTGCAGCACCGCGTCATGTTCGACGCGGCGGATCGGGCCGCCGCCGCGCGGCACGAGCAGGAACACGCTGCCGCGGTCGGGTCGGTAGCGCAGCGTGTCACCGATCGGGGCCCGGCCGAGCGCCACCGCCATCGCGTCGGGAATGAGCGGCGAAACGAGGAACACCAGATACCGTTCAGTGATCGCGAAGTCGTGCACCATCGCCGCGTAGGGCAACGGCGCCGACCGGAAGTGCTTCAGACGGCCGGTGCGGTCGGTCCGGTAGATCCGCAAGTGTGGCCGCGGGATCAACTCGACTCCGAAGTTGAACATCGCCCCGCTGGCCGGGCAGAAGCTCGGGTGCGCGGAATACGAACCCAGCCAACGTAATTCGCCGCCGAACCGGCGGACCCCACGGGTCTCGAGGGTGTCGGGGTCGACCTCGTAGGGTGGACCGCCCTCCCACAGCGCGTAGAGGTGCCCGGCGTGCTTGACGACGTTGGTGTTGGCCAGATTCGGCGGCACCCGGCCGATGTTGGACCGCCATCCGCCCGGCGCGGCGGTCCCCATGTGGCTGACCGTGCCCTTGCCCCGGAAGTGACGGGTGCGGACGTACCGGTTGCGGTAGTGCAAACCGTCCGCGTCGATGGTGAACGCCGAGAGCATGCCGTCGCCGTCGAACAGATGGTGGAGCGGACGGCCGGTGTGGTCCTCCCAACGCCCCGGACCGTTGCGGTACAGCGTGCCGCGCAGGTCGGCCGCGATGGTGCCCTCGATCTGTTCGACGCGGTAGTCGTGTTCGACGGGTTGCGGTTCGCTGACCCCGAGGCTGCTCAGATCCGCCGGGCCCAGCCGCGACAGGTCCGCGTGGGCGGACCGCCGCTCGTCCTCCGGCAGCGATTCGAGGTAGCGGCGCAACGCGGGGAACGGGGTCAGATCTATCGAGGGCTCGAGCGATGCGGTCACGCCGGTTCTCCTTGCTGAGACTCAAACTCAAATTAGTCTCACCAGAGTCTGTCGGTCAACACCTCGACCGCCCGGCGTCTCCGGTAAAAATGCCGTGATGCCCTCCACCCGGTCGTTCGACGCGCTGCGGCACTCCGCGTTGAGCCTCATCGCCGCGCACGGCGTCGACGCGCTGACGCTCAGCCAGGTCGCCGCGCACGCGCGCGTCTCGCGCGCCACGGCATACCGGGAGTTCGGCGACAAGGACGGCCTGATCGGAGCCGTCGCCGCCCACGAGATCGGTCTGATGCTGGCCGCGGTGCAGTCCGACCCCGACGTCACCGCCGCGACGGCCGAGCCATCCGCTCTTGTCGCGGCCATCGTCGTCTCGGCACTGCGATATCTGCGCAACCACGCCGCGTTCACCTACGTCCGCGATCACGAACCGCACTGGCTGCTGCACGCCGTGCTGTCGGTCGGGGACTCGCGGATGGACCTCGTGCAGACCGTCGCGAGCGCGGTGACACCGACCGCCGCCGTCGACGCGCACCGACTCCGGGTCAGCATGGCCCAGGCCGCGGAAGTGATGGTGCGCGCGGTGCTGTCCCACTCGCTGATCGAGAACAGCACGCTGACCGACGAGGAGGTCGGCCAGACCGTCGCGCACGCGATCATCGCCGGCTGAATTACGAGGTTTAGAGCCGGTCTCCTCGGAGATAGAGCCTTCATCGGACCCGGAGGCGCGATGAAGAATCTGAGATCGGTCGGAGCCGCACTGGCGGTGATCACGTTGACCGCCGCCGGTTGCGGGACCTCCGGGCAGGACGACGACGCCCCCTCTCCCACCGGCGCGACGTCACCGGGGCAGGACAGCACCACGTCGATCGACCCTGCGTCGTTGGGACAGTTGGGGACCGTCGACGAGCGTTATCAGTCCTACAACGTCGAGATGCTCGAGGTGACCGGCGGCGCGTTCTGGAAGCCGTACGACGCGCCCGACACCCCGCCCCCTCCCGGCCAGGAGACGTTCACTCCAGAGGGCATGGACCCCAACATCTATCAGTACCGGCCGCCGCTGGACCTGGCCAACGCGCGACTGCGGGCACTGGCCGCCGCACTGGGCCCGGCCTACGTCCGCGTGAGCGGAACGTGGGCCAACACCACCTACTTCGCCGACACCGACGCGCCGCCCGCCCAACCGCCGGAGGGTTTCGAGGGTGTGCTGACCCGGGAGCAGTGGCGCGGTGTGGTGGATTTCTCGCGTGCGGTCGACGCCGATGTGCTGACCTCGTTCGCCATCAGCCCGGGAACGCGCGGCCCCGACGGCGTGTGGACCCCCACGGTGGCCCAATCGTGGTTGGACTACACGCGGTCACTCGGCGGAGAGATCACCGCGGCCGAGTTCTTCAACGAACCCAACGCGGCGCCGATGGGAGGTGCGCCACCGGGCTACGACGCAGCCGCCTACGGCCGGGACTTCAACGCGTTCAAGGCATTCGCCGATCAGGCCGCGCCCGACATGACGATCGCCGGTCCCAGTTCGGTCGGCGAGACCCCCGGGCCCTGGAGCATGACCTACGGCACCACCGGCACCATCCCGACCGACGAACTGCTCGCCGCCGCCGGCCCCGGCCTGGAGGCCTTCTCCTACCACCACTACGGCGCGGCATCGCAGCGCTGCGCCGGTCAAGGCATGCCGCAGACGTCCCCCGACGAAGCACTCACCGAGGACTGGCTGAGCCGCACCAGCGCCACACGGGAGTTCTACGGCGGCCTGCGCGACCGGCACGAACCCGGAGCGCCGATGTGGCTGACCGAGGTTGCCGATGCCGCGTGCGGCGGGAACCCTTGGGCCTCAACCTTCTTGGACAGCTTCCGGTACCTGGATCAGCTCGGCCGGCTGGCACGCGAAGGCGTGCAGGTGGTCGCGCACAACACGCTGGTGGCCAGTGACTACGGGCTGCTCGACGACACCGACTTCACGCCGAAGCCCAACTATTGGGCGGCACTGATGTGGCAGCGGCTGATGGGGCCGACGGTGCTGGACACCGGAGTGCCGATCGAGCAGGGCAGGCACGTCTACGCACACTGCCAACCGGGCACCCCCGGCGGGGTGACGCTGCTGGCGATCAACAACGACCGCACCAACCCCCGGACACTGGATCTGCCCGTGGCAGGCGAACGCTTCGCGCTGGCGTCCGATCCGCTCGAGTCACGGACGGTCAACCTCAACGGCCAACCCCTGGCACTGGGACCCGGTGACGCGTTGCCCACCATGGCGGGGAGTCCCGTCGACGCCGGTGCGCTGACGCTGGAACCCGCAACGATCACCTTCGTCACCATCCCCACCGCAGGCAACCCGGCCTGCGATTGATTCCGCACGCCGAACGAAGGGACCCGCGACGATGTGTAACCCAGGAGAGTTCGCGCTCGGGCACATGTGCGGGTGGGATCAGGTGAGGTTGGTTCCCAAATCCGTGCCCCCGATCTCGCGTCGAGATGTGCTGGGCGGCATGGGAATCCTGACCGCCGCCGCCTTCCTCGCCGCATGCGGATCGGACGCGGGACCCGGGGACGACGAGACCTCACCGGCCGGCGCACCATCGGTCGACCCGTCGGTGACCCCGGCCAAGTTGGGGGATGCGACCAACGGCATCGACGAGGTGCAGGTCTGGCAGGAGGAGTTCTACAAGGACCTGCACCGCCATCCCGATGTGTGGGGCGAAGAAGCGCGGACCGCCGCCAAAGTCACCGAGAAGCTCGAAGAGATCGGCGCCGACGAGATCCTGCAGATCGGAGGTGGCGTCGTCGGCATCTTCCGCAACGGGGAGGGACGCCGCGTCTTTTTCCGCGCCGATATGGATGCCCTGCCGGTGACCGAAGCGACCGGTCTGGACTACTCCTCTACGGAGGAAGGCAAGATGCACGCCTGCGGGCACGACGCGCACGTCGCGTCCGGGCTCGGCGCGGCTGCTCTGTTGGCGCAGAACCGGAATGCCTGGTCGGGGACTTACATCGCGCTGTTCCAACCCGGGGAGGAGACGGGTAAGGGCGCGCAGGCCATGGTCGACGACGGGTTGGTCGACAAGCTCGCCGCCGACAAACCCGATGTCTGTCTGGCCCAGCACGTGCTGACGGCGCCCGAAGCCGGCCACGTCGCGACGCGGGTCGGGCCCGCGCTGTCGGCCGGGGACAGCATGAAGGTGACGGTGTTCGGGAAGGGATCGCACGGTTCCATGCCCGAACTGGGCGTCGACCCGGCGGTGTTGGCCTCGGCGATCGTGCTGCGGCTGCAAGGCATCGTCTCGCGGGAAATCGCACCCGCCGACTTCGGCGTCCTGACCGTCGGTTCCGTGCAGGTCGGAAACTCGCCCAACGTCATCGCCGACCGCGCGGAGCTGTTGCTGAACGTGCGCACCTACGACACCTCGGTCCGCGAGACGATCCTGGGTGCCATCCAGAGAATCGTCCGGGCTGAATGCGAGGCGTCCGGCTCACCGCGGGAGCCGATCTTCGAAACCATCGCCACGTTCCCGCTGACGTCCAACGACCCTGCGGTCACCGACGCGGTGACGACGGCGTTCACACAAGCCTTCGGCGAGAACCGGGTGCACGAACTGGAACAGGTCCCCGCCTCGGAGGACTTCAGTCGGATCCCTGTGGCGTTCGGCGTGCCGTACACCTTCTGGGGCAACGGCGGCTTCCTGCCGGGGATGAACGTGGTCGGCAACCACAATCCGGAGTTCGCACCCGCGATCCAGCCGACCATTCGCACCGGTACCGAAGCGGCGATCGCCGCGTCGCTGGCATATCTGACCTGACGCCCCCGACGACCAGACACAAAATCCCCCTCTTCCGGGTGGAAAAGGGGGATTTTGTGTCTGCTCGGCGAAAAAACTCAGGCCAAGCGGGTCTTCAGCGCGTCGAACTCGTCCTTGATGCCGGTCGGCAGCTTCTCACCGACGAACTCGAACCACTCTTCGATCTGCGGCAACTCCTCGCGCCACTCGTCGACACGCACGGCCAGCGCGGCCTCGACATCCTCGGCCTCGACGTCCAGGCCGTCGAGGTCCAGGTCCTCCGGCGTCGGAACCACACCGATCGGCGTGGTCTGACCGTTGGCCTTGCCCTCGACGCGCTCGATGACCCACTTGAGGACGCGGCTGTTCTCGCCGAAGCCCGGCCACAGGAAGCGGCCGTCGTCACCGCGGCGGAACCAGTTGACGAAGAAGATCTTCGGCAGCTGCGACTCGTCGGAGTTCTTGCCGATGTCGATCCAGTGCTGGAAGTAGTCGCCGACGTTGTAGCCGAGGAACGGCAGCATCGCCATCGGGTCGCGGCGGACGGTGCCGACCTTGCCCTCGGCGGCGGCGGTCTGCTCAGAGCCCATCGTCGCGCCGATGAACACGCCGTGCTGCCAGTCGTTGGCCTGCGACACCAGCGGCACCGTCGTCTTGCGGCGCGCACCGAACAGGATCGCCGAGATCGGCACGCCCTGCGGGTCGTCCCACTCCGGCGCCAGCGTCGGGCACTGCGACATCGGGGTGCAGTATCGCGAGTTCGGGTGCGCAGCCTTCTCACCGGAATCCGGCGTCCAGTCGCGGCCCTTCCAGTCGATCAGGTGCTGCGGGTCGCCCTCGAGGCCTTCCCACCACACGTCGCCGTCGTCGGTCTTGGCGACGTTGGTGAACACGGTGTTGCCGCCCGCGATCGTCTTCATCGCGTTGGGGTTCGAATCCCAGTTGGTGCCCGGTGCGACGCCGAAGAAACCGAACTCGGGGTTGACCGCGTACAGCCGGCCGTCCTTGCCGAACCGCATCCACGCGATGTCGTCACCGAGGGTCTCGGCGCGCCATCCCGGGACGGTCGGCTGGATCATCGCGAGGTTGGTCTTCCCGCAGGCACTGGGGAACGCCGCGGCGATGTAGTAGGCCTTGTTCTCCGGCGAGATCAGCTTGAGGATCAGCATGTGCTCGGCGAGCCAGCCCTCGTCGTGGGCCATCGCCGAGGCGATGCGCAGCGAGTAGCACTTCTTGCCCAGCAGCGCGTTGCCGCCGTAACCCGAGCCGTAGCTCCAGATTTCGCGGGTCTCCGGGAAGTGGGTGATGTACTTGGTGTCGTTGCACGGCCACGGCACGTCCTTGGTGCCGGGCTCCAGCGGGGCGCCGACCGAGTGCAGTGCCTTGACGAAGAAGCCGTCGTCGCCCATCTTGTCCAGCGCGGCCTTGCCCATGCGGGTCATCGTGCGCATCGAGATCACGACGTAGGCGGAGTCGGTGATCTCCACGCCCAGCTTCGGATCCTCGGCGCCCAGCGGCCCCATGCAGAAGGGCACCACGTACATGGTGCGGCCGCGCATACAGCCGCGGTACAGGTCGGTCATGATCGAGCGCATCTCGGCCGGGTCCATCCAGTTGTTGGTGGGGCCGGCGTCGATCTCGCGCTCGGTGCAGATGTAGGTGCGCGATTCGACGCGCGCGACGTCGGACGGGTCCGACAGGGCCAGGTACGAGTTGGGTTGCTTCTCGTCGTCGAGCTTCTGGAAGGTGCCGGCGTCGACCAGCTGCTGCGTCAGGCGGGCGCACTCCTCCTCGGAGCCATCGGCGAACACCACGCGTTCGGGCTGTGTCAGCTCGGCGACTTCGCGAACCCAGGCCAACAGGCCTTCGTGGTTAGTCGGTGCGGAATCCAGTCCCGGAATGGTCGCTGCGGTCATTCTTCTCGTCTCCCTGCACTTTCCCTGCGAGGCGTCTGACAGGACGCTGGCACCGAAGATGAAAAACCGGAAAAACCCGACATCGTCGGCGGTCGCGACTGTCCCCTGACTACGAGGTTAACGTGGTGGGCGTACCCGCGGTTAATCAGGACTATGTCCAATCAATCTCAGGACCGATTCAGAACGCCGCCGGCAGATGGTGCTACTGACGGGTAACCGTCGGCGGCGACCCTCTCACGACCGCCAGCGCGTCCAGACGCTGTTGCCGGGAAGCGCGGACGCGGGTGCACGCAGCCTCGGCTGCCTCCGCTTCGCTGCGCTGTCGACGCAGTTCGGCGTCGAGGTCGGCGACCGCATCACCCAGGGCGTCGTCCGCGGCCGCTGTTGCCGTCGCGATCGCGGACTCGACGGCCAGCACCCGCTCGGCCACCTCTATGTCTGCGGCACTGCGCAGCGCGCGGGTCGCCTGCCCGATCCAGCGTTCCAGCGTCACCCGGTCGTGCAGCAGCCCGCGGGTGCGCACCACCCAAACTGTGACGGCCGCACCTGCGAGCAACCCCACCAGCACGGCCGCGACCGTGCCGCTCGGGGCGACACCGGCCACCAGCCGCGTCGACGCCAACGCGACCCCGAGACCGAACCCGGCGCCCAGCACCGTCATCAACTGGGTCTCCAACCGGCGCGACCGCACCGGCGGCGCCGGCAGATCCAGGGCGAGGCGACGTCGTCGGATCGGCGTATCGGACAGCCCTGCCAACTCGGACGCGATCGCCTCATCGATGTCGACGCACGCGGCGGCAAGCTCCTCGGGGACGCGGCGCGTGATGTCGGCGAGCGCGCGGCGGTCGGCCTGCGCGGCGGCAGAGCTCAATTCCTCACGCACGCAGGCACAGCGGTGCTGCACGGTCGCGCTCAGTTCCAGCCGTGCCCGGGCCACGGCGTGGCGGCCGGCGATGGCACGTTCGGTGCGGGCCTGCCGCTGTTCGCGCAGCAGTTCCCGACGACGCTGCTGCAACGCCGCGGTGCGCGCACTCCGCCCCGCCGCGGCCGCCTGTTCGTGCGCCAGCTCCGCGGTCAGTTCGAAGTGCCACGCGTGCAAACGGTTTCGAGTCGCGAGCGCGGGGTCGGCGAGCATTCCGGCGACCACGGCGACGAGGTCGTCGACCTCCGGCGGTCCGAGCCGAGGCGCGGCCGCCGCACCGACCCAGACCAGGTCGCTGAGCGCGTCGCGATCAGCGGCCAGCACCGACCGCCAGCTCCGGTGGTCGTCGATCTTGGACACGACGCCGACGACCGCGGCGGTGTACCGGGCCAGGTGCCGCGCCAGGGCGCAGTCGGACCCGGTGACCACGGCGACGGCCGAGGCCACGAACACCACCAGCGCCGGCGCTTCGCCGTCGACGAGCTCGGTCACGCCGACGAAGCGATGTCCCGGCAACCGTTCCCGCAGCCGGGCCAGCACGGCGCGATGTCCCGCCGCGGGCGGACCGGCGACCAGCACGACGTCCCGTCGCTGCACCCCCGGCGGTTCGCTCTCGAAGTCGCTCACGCTGTTCTCGCCAGCAGACGCAATGACCCCCGGCTGATCGCCGACGCGCATGCCGCGTGCACCGGGTCGACCGGACCGCACCCATACCGCCGCCACTGCACGGCGCGACGCAGGTGCGCCTCGGCGTCGTCGCCTCGGTCCACGGCGGCGCCGGCCGCCTCCACGACGTCCACCGCCGCCGCCATCACCGCGACGACGACGGCGTCGCCGGCCAGGAACTCGTCGAGAGCGTCGTCCCGGGTGCGGACCGCCAGCAGCCGCAACTCGCGCAGCGCGGCGCTCACCGCGCGCCAGCGGACCGGTGCCGCGGCGGCCCGGATGGCTGCGGCGGCCGAGTCCACGCCGCTGACCCGGCGTAAGCGGGCGGCGACCGCGTCGGCGGTGGCGCCGTCGGCGATGGCGAGCACCGCGTGTGCCAGGCCGAACCGGTCCAGCGCGGCCAGCAGCCGGGCGCGCACGTCGGCGTCCAGCGGGTGGTCGCCCGCGACGAACGCGTCCACCGAGGTCATGTCCGCGGGATGCTCTGTCAGCACTTGCAGGGCCGTGGTCAGTGGCTGGTCGAGAGTCACCGTCGCCAGATGGGCGACCATCGGGACGACGACGCAACCCCATGCCGCGGCGAGATCCGCTGCGCGGCGCGCTGCGACAGCCAGCGGCCCGCCGGGACCGACCCCGGCCAGGTCGGCCTTGTTCAACACCACCAGCGACGCACCGCGGCGGGCCAGCATCGCGCGGTCCTCGGGCTTGCCGGTCTCGGCGACCACCACCACGTCGACATCGGCGGGCCCCTCACGGACCACCGAGACGCCGGCCGACGTCAGCGCCGCGGCGACGGCCGCGCGTCCCACCCCCGCGCGTCCGCGCACCGCTACCCTGGCAGGCACGTCGAAGCGCCGGTGGATGGCCGCGACGCGCGGGTCCTGCACCGTCGCGGCGAAATCCGCCAACACGTCGAAGAAGATGAGCGCCCCCTGCCGGGACAGGCCGATGCCGTCCCTGACAGAGATCCTGGCACCTGGCCGAGGCTGCTCCGGACACTTTTTGTGAGCGGTAACCCGTGGTCAGGGCGGGGCAGGCAACTGTTGGGTATCAATCTGTAACACGATGCGGGGAGTGAGGTGTTGATGAGCGACGATGGACGGATGCACGTCCCGGGTTCTGAGGTCGCCGATGCGCCGGCGTCGTCGGACCCGTCCCCGCACTTCCACCGCCGGGTCACCAGTTTCCGTGCCCGACGGTCCACGATCTCGGACAACCAGCAGGCGATCTGGGACCGGCTGTGGCCCGTCATGGGCACGCAGGCCCGCGAGGGCGATCAGCCGTCCGGTCTGCTCGACACCGATGCGTGGTTCGGCCGCCACGCTCCGGTGGTGCTGGAGATCGGCTGCGGAACAGGCACCTCGACGCTGGCGATGGCCCAGGACGAGCCGGACATCGACGTGGTGGCCGTCGAGGTGTACCGGCGCGGGTTGGCGCAGCTGCTCGGTGCGATCGATCGAGAAGGCATCACCAACATCCGGTTGATCCGCGGCGACGGCGTCGACGTCCTCACCCACATGTTCGGCACGGCCTCGTTGACCGGGGTGCGCGTCTTCTTCCCGGACCCGTGGCCCAAGGCCCGTCACCACAAGCGGCGCCTGCTGCAGCCCGAGGTCGTGGGGTTGATCGCCGACCGGCTCAAACCGGGCGGGCTTCTCCACGCGGCCACCGACCACACCGGGTACGCCGAACACATCGCCGAGGTCGGCGACAACGAACCGCGGCTGCGCCGGGTCACCGTCGACACTCCCGGGCTGCCCATCTCGGTGGCCCGCCCGGTGACGAAGTACGAGCGCAAGGCCCTGGCCGGTCCCATCGTGACCGAGCTGCTCTGGGAGAGAACATGAGTGTCACCGACAACCTCGAGACGATGACCGAGGTCCCCGGCGAGGAGCACGCCGAACCGTCGGCTCCGCCGAGCCTGCGGGTCCTGCTCGTCTGGGACGCGCCCAACCTCGACATGGGTCTCGGCTCGATCCTCGGGGGACGGCCCACCGCGGCGCACCGCCCCAGGTTCGACGCGCTGGGCCGCTGGCTGCTGGGCCGCACCGCCGAGTTGTCGGCGCAGCGCGCCCAGCAGGGCGAGACGGTGTCGCTGGAACCCGAGGCCTGCGTGTTCACCAACATCGCGCCCGGGAGCGCCGACGTCGTCCGGCCCTGGGTGGAGGCACTGCGCAACGTGGGCTTCGCGGTGTTCGCCAAACCGAAGATCGACGAGGACAGCGACGTCGACTCGGACATGCTGGAACACATCGCCCTGCGGTACAGCGAGGGACTGGCCGGCCTGCTGGTCGCCTCCGCTGACGGCCAGGCGTTCAAAACGCCGTTGGAGGAGATCGCACGCGACGGGGTCGCGGTTCAGGTCCTCGGATTTCGCGAACATGCCAGTTGGGCGTTAGCGTCGGATACCTTGGACTTCGTCGACCTGGAGGACATCGACGGTGTCTTCCGGGAACCGCTACCGCGGATCGGCCTTGACTCACTACCGGAGCAGGGCGCCTGGCTGCAGCCATTCCGGCCGCTGTCCTCGCTACTGGCCTCGCGTGTCTAGCAATGTGGAGCCTGGGTTTCCCGACATGCGCGGGCCGATGGCACGAAGTGTCGAAGATGGTTAGGAGCTAATACGTGTTCGCCTGGTGGGGTCGAACGGTGTACCAGTACCGATACATAGTGATCGGTGTCATGGTTGCACTGTGCCTGGGCGGCGGCGTCTACGGCATCAGTCTGGGACAGCACGTCACGCAGAGCGGTTTCTATGACGAGGGCAGCCAGTCGGTGCATGCCTCCGTCGTCTCGGACGAGGTCTACGGTCGCGACCGGACCAGCCATGTGGTGGCGATCCTGACGCCGCCCGACGGCGAGACGGTCGAGAACCCGGAATGGATCAAGAGCGTCACCGATGAGCTGAACACCCTGGTCGAGGACAATCCCGACCAGATCGTCAGCTGGGTCGGCTGGCTGCGCGCACCGGACGCGGCGTCCGAGACCGTGCAGCAGATGAAGACCGCGGACGGCTCGAAGACGTTCATCAGCATCCCGCTCAAGGGTGACGACGACGACGCGATCCTCAAGAATTTCCAGGCCATCGAACCGGCGTTGGAGCAGGTCAACGACGGCCGCATCCAGTTGGCCGGTCTGCAGCCGCTGGCCAGTGAGTTGACCGGCACCATCGGCGAGGACCAGCGCCGCGCGGAGGTCGCGGCGATCCCCCTGGTGGCGGTGGTTCTGTTCTTTGTGTTCGGCGGTGTCATCGCCGCCGCGCTGCCCGCCATCATCGGCGGCCTCACCATCGCCGGCGCGCTGGGCATCATGCGGCTGTTCGCCGAGTTCATGCCGGTGCACTTCTTCGCCCAACCGGTGGTCACGCTGATGGGTCTCGGCATCGCGATCGACTACGGCCTGTTCATGGTGAGCCGGTTCCGCGAAGAGATCGCCGAGGGCTACGACACCGAGGCCGCGGTGCGGCGCACGGTGATGACGTCGGGGCGGACGGTCATGTTCTCCGCGGTCATCCTGGTGGCCTCGTCGGTGCCGCTGCTGCTGTTCCCGCAGGGCTTCCTGAAGTCGATCACCTACGCGATCATCGCCTCGGTCATGCTCGCGGCGATCCTGTCGGTGACCGTGCTGCCTGCCACGTTCGCGATCCTGGGTCGCAACGTCGACGCGCTCGGGGTGCGCACCCTGCTGCGGATTCCCGCCTTCCGGAACTGGAAGCCGATGCGGGTGTACCTGGAGTGGCTGGCCGAGAAGACGCAGAAGACCAAGACGCGTGCCGAAGTGGAGAAGGGCTTCTGGGGGCGCCTGGTCAACGTGGTGATGAAGCGCCCGATCGCGTTCGCCACACCGATTTTGATCGTGATGATCCTGCTGGTGATCCCGCTGGGATCGCTGTCCCTCGGAGGCATCAGCGAGAAGTACCTGCCGCCCGACAACCCTGTCCGGCTGGCGCAGGAAGACTTCGACCGCAACTTCCCGACGTTCCGCACCGAACCGCTGACCCTGGTGGTGGAGCGGCAGGACGGTGAGCCGGTCACCGACCAGCAGCTCGCCGAGATTCGCGCGAAGGCGATGACGTTCAACGGGTTCATCGTTCCCGACGACGATCCCACCAAGATGTGGCAGGAACGCTCCGTGCAGGAGGGCGGTTCGGAGGATCCGTCGATCCGGGTGATCCAGAACGGCCTGGTGAACCGCAACGACGCGTCGCAGAAGATCGAGGAGCTGCGCTCGATCCAGCCGCCGCGCGGCATCGACATCTCCGTCGGCGGCACGCCCGCGCTGGAGCAGGACAGTATTCACAGCCTGTTCGACAAGCTCCCGCTGATGGTGGTCGTCCTGATCATCACCACGACCATCCTGATGTTCCTGGCGTTCGGGTCCATCGTGTTGCCCATCAAGGCCGCCTTGATGAGCGCGCTGACGCTCGGTTCGACGATGGGCATCCTGACGTGGATGTTCGTCGACGGGCACGGGTCCGGGATCATGAACTACACCCCGCAGCCGCTGATGGCGCCGATGATCGGCCTGATCATCGCGGTGATCTGGGGTCTGTCCACCGACTACGAGGTGTTCCTGGTCTCCCGGATGGTGGAGGCGCGCGAGCGTGGCATGTCGACCGCTGAGGCCATCCGCATCGGCACCGCCACCACCGGACGTCTGATCACCGGTGCGGCGCTGGTGCTGGCCGTGGTCGCCGGGGCGTTCGTGTTCTCCGACCTGGTGATGATGAAGTACCTGGCCTTCGGCCTGCTGATTGCGCTGCTGCTGGACGCGACGATCATCCGGATGTTCCTGGTGCCGGCGATCATGAAGCTGCTGGGCGACGACTGCTGGTGGGCACCGCGGTGGATGAAACGGGTCCAGGAGAAGCTCGGCCTCGGCGAGACCGAACTGCCCGACGAGCGCAAGCGCCCGGTCGTGCGGGACAACGCACCGGCCGAAGCGCTGGTCGGTGCCGGCGGCCCCCCGGTGATGCGACCGCGGGCGCCACACGACCCGGGTCATCCGATGCCGGCCGGCCCGACCGCCCGCATACCGCGCGCCGGTGACCCGTCCGCCGCAGGCACCACCCGGATTCCGCGCGAACCCGCGCGCCCCGGTGGGCCCGCGGAGGAGGAGCCGCAGACCACGCGTCTCTCGGCGGCCAAGACCGCGGCGCTCAACACGGTGCGCAATGCGGTCAGCAGCGTGTCCCAGCGTGGGCAGAAATCGACGCCGGAATCGGAATCGTCGTCGGCGCCCGCGGCACCTCCGGCGCGCGAGCAGCGCGAGATCGAGTCGTGGCTCGGGGATCTGCGCAGCGGCGGTTCGCAGGGTCAGGCCGCGCGGCCTGCGCCCAAGCCGCAGCCGTCGGCCGAACCCACCCGGGCCATGCCGGACCCCGCCGCCAACGAGCCGACCACCGCGATGCCGGCGGCCCGTCCGAGCGAGTCCGACGACGACGCCGAGACCCGCGCCATCCCGACGCCGCGCAAGACCGACGCCGACGCCGCGACCGAGAAGCTCAACACCCGCGCCGAGGATCGAGGCAGCAACGGGCTGAGCGCGCAGGAGCTGCTGCGCCGGGAGGGCCGGCTCTAGGCCGTAGTCACTCCACGTCGTCGGGTTCCGCAGCGACGCGCGGGCCCTCCTCGGCTTCCATCGCCGCTTTCTCTTTGTCGGGGTCCTCGGCCATGAGTACGCGGGTGACGCTGTTGATGAACGCCAGGGCCGGCACGGCCAGCAGCGCGCCGACGATTCCGGCGAGCACCGCTCCCCCGGCGATCACCAGCACGATCGCCAGCGGATGGATCGACACGGCCCGGCCCATCACCAGCGGCTGCAGCACATGGCCTTCGAGCTGCTGCACCGCGATGATGAGGCCCAGCGTGATCAGCGCGTAGATCCAGCCCTTGGCGATCAGCGCGACGATGACCGCGAGGAAACCGGTGACCACCGCACCGACCAGCGGGATGAACGCGCCGAGGAACACCAGCGACGCCAGCGGCAGAGCCAGCGGGATCCCCATGATCGCCAGGCCGACGCCGATGCCCACGGCGTCGACGAGCGCCACCAGGAACGTGGCCCGCACGTAGCCGATCAGCGAGTGGAAGCCGGCGCGGCCGGCGTCGCGCACCCGGGCGCGGATGTGCGTCGGGAAGATCTGGGTGATGAACGCGAAGATGTTGCGCCCGCCGTGCAGCAGGAAGATCAGCGTGAACAGCATCAGCAGCGCGCCGGTGACGATCTCGGTCACGGTGCCCGCCGTCGACAGCGCGCCGGTGGTCAGCCGCTCCTGGTTGTTGCTCAGCGCTTCGATGGCGGCGTCGCGGGCCTGGTTGATCTGCTGGGGGCTGACATCGAGCGGCCCGTCGGTCAGCCAGCTGACCAGGCCGTCGATGCTGGTGGTCACCTGACCGACAAGGTCGGGGACACCCTTGATGAACTGGTTGACCACGAACGTGAGCAACCCGCCGAACACCGCGAACCCGCTGAGCAGCACCAGTGCGACCGCACCGCCACGCGGCGCGCCCCGGCGGTCCAGGAAGTCCACCACCGGCATCAGGAGCGCCGCGACGATGGTGGCCAGGGCAACCGGGACGGTCAGCACCTCCAAGCGCAGGATCAGCCACAGCAGCGCGATGATCGCGGCACCGATGACCAGCAACCGCCACGACCACGCGGCTGCTTTTCGTACCAGCGGGCTGACCGAGTCCTCGGTGGCGCCAGCATCGGAGGGGGCAGACATTCCGGTAGCGTAACGGCCCGGCCAGATCCTGATTCCGAACTACGGAATCCGGCCGGCGGCGTCCTACTGTGTAGGGCGTGTCAGACGACGCCCTTGCCGGCGACACCGCGGTGCCGGCCGCCGACGCTCCCGCCCGGGGCAGGTACTGGTGGGTGCGTTGGGCCCTGATCGGTGTTGCGGTGATCGTGCTGACCGTCGAGGTGGCGCTGGTACACGACCAGCTCGCCAAGGCCTGGCGCAGCCTCTACACCGCTGACTTCCTGTGGGTGCTGGCCGCCGTGGCCGCCGCGATGGCATCGATGCACAGCTTCGCTCAGATCCAGCGCACACTGCTGCGGTCGGCGGGTGTGCCGGTGCGTCAATGGCGGTCGGAGGCAGCCTTTTACGCGGGCAATGCGCTGTCGACGACGCTGCCCGGCGGGCCGGTGCTCTCGGCCACGTTCATCTACCGTCAGCAGCGCCTGTGGGGCGCGTCGCCGCTGGTCGCGTCGTGGCAGCTGGTGATGTCGGGGGTGCTGCAGGTCATCGGTCTGGCGCTGCTGGGTCTGGGCGGGGCGTTCCTGCTCGGCGCCGGGGAGAATCCGCTGTCGCTGCTGTTCTCGCTCGGCGGGTTCCTCGCGCTGGTTCTGCTCGCGCAGGCAGTGGCCGGGCGGCCGGAGCTCATCGACGGCATCGGGGTGCGGGTGCTGACGTGGGTGAACTCCGTGCGCGGCAAGGCCGCCGACACCGGGCTGGCGAAGTGGCGCGAGATCCTCACCCAGCTGAAGTCCGTGCAACTGGGTCGCCGCGACCTCGGCGAGGCGTTCAGCTGGTCGCTGTTCAATTGGGTCGCCGACGTGGCCTGTCTGTTGTTCGCCTGCTACGCGGTGGGCGGCCATCCTTCGCTGGCCGGGGTGACGGTCGCCTACGCCGCGGCCCGCGCTGTCGGCTCCATTCCGCTGATGCCGGGCGGGCTGCTGGTGGTGGAGGCGGTGCTGGTGCCCGGGCTGGTGTCCAGCGGGATGACGCTGGCCGCGGCGATCTCGGCAATGCTCGTGTACCGGTTGGTCAGCTGGATCTTCATCTCGGCGGCCGGCTGGGTGATGTTCTTCTTCATGTTCCGCACGGAAAGCGAGATCGACCCGGATTCCGCGGGATCAGCTGTCGCCGTGGCGGATTCGCCGCTCGCGGTGCCGGTGCTGTTCAGCCCGGATCCCGAGGCGCCGCACCCGCCGGAAGCGTCGCCGAATGTGCGCTGAGGGCGGTGATTCCGTAGTTTCGCCGCCCTGTGCGCACGGTCGGCGCGCGTCGTCGCCCTGAGCGCACACTCGGGTGTCGGGCGCACCCGTCTACGATTGAGCACCTATGCCGAACCGTGATCCATCCGTCCGCCGCACCGCTGCCTTGGCGTTCGCCGCCGATCTCGTCTGCGTGGTGGTGTTCTGCACGATCGGCCGCCGCAGTCACGCCGAGGGACTCACCGTCGGCGGGATCGCCGAGACCGCATGGCCTTTCCTGACCGGGACGGTGGCCGGCTGGCTGCTCGCCCGCGGCTGGCAGCGGCCGACGTCGTTGGCGCCCACCGGCCTCGTGGTGTGGGTGTGCACGGTGGTGGTCGGCATGCTGCTACGCAAGGTCACCTCGGCAGGAACGGCGACAAGCTTCATCGTCGTCGCGTCGCTGACCACCGCGGCGTTGCTGTTGGGTTGGCGAGCCCTCAATCAGCTTGCGGCGCAGGCGTCGTCGCGACGGTGATCGTGGCCCGGAGGCCGCCGAGCGGACTGTCGGACAGTTCGACAGTGCCGCCGTGCAACTCGGCCTGCTGAGCCACCAACGCCAACCCCAGACCTGAGCCGCCCGGTGCGGCGTTGCTGCCGCGGGCGAACCGGCCGAGCACCGCGCGGTGTTCTTCGGCGGGCAGGCCGCGCCCGTCGTCGTCGACGACGATCGTCACCTCGCCGTCGCGGCGGCGCGCGGCCAGCACGATCCGACGGGCCCGGCCGTGCGTGATCGCGTTGCGGACCAGGTTGTCCACCGCCAACCGCAGCCCGTCGGGCCAGCCCAGCAGGACGCCCAGGTCGTCGGGCGCGTCGACGGTGATGTCGACGTCACGGCTGACGCGCATGTTCTCGCGCGCCACCCGGTCGAGCATGGCGGTCAGGTCGATGACCTCGCGGTCCTCGACCTGGGCGAGCTGGCCCGATGCCAACTGACCCAGCGCGGTGATGATGGCCTCCACGCGGCGCTGCGCCCTCGACAGGTCGGCGACCACTTCGGCGCGTTCGTCGTCGGGCAGGTCATGGATGCGCAGGGTGTCCAGGTCGGCGCGCATCGCGGTCAACGGTGTACGCAACTCGTGGGCGGCGTTGGCGGCGAAATCCTGCGCGGCCTGCAGCGAATTCGTCGTGGCGCGTTGTGCGGCGGCAAGCCGGTCCAGCATCGCGCTCATCGCCTCGGACAACTCCTCGGCCTCGCGCACGCCGTGCACCGCCGGCATCTGCTCGGTCCCCTGGCCGAGGCGTTTGGTGTGTTCGGTCAGCCGCCTCAGCGGCCGGATCGCCGGGCCGGCGAGCAGCCAACCCAGCAGCGCGGCGAACAGCACGGTGATCACACCGACGCCCACGTACAGCGGCACCCGGGCGGGGTTGAGCAGGATGCTGTCGGCGCGGATGCCGACCGAGATCAGCACTCCCCCATTGCGTTGCACCTCGATGGTCCGGACCCGGTACTCGACGTCGTTGACCATCACGGTCTCGGTGCCCGGCGGCAACGGCGGCAGCTGGAACCCGCGCTGGTACACCACCTGGCCGGTGGAACGCGACCGTCCGGTCTGCAGCACACCACGTCGCGGATCCGACAGTTGGTCGGGGAACATGCTCGCGTCGACGATCGCGTCCAGGCGCCGATCCAGTTGTGCCGCATCGTTGTTCGCGAGGACCACCGAGGTGAGGATGGTGAACACCGCGACCACGGCCGCGGCCGCGGCCGCAGAGGCCACGGCGACGCGGGTCCGCAACGACGCCGAACGCAGGCGGCGCAGAAGCCTCACGAATCTTCGCGCAGCACGTAACCGACACCGCGCACGGTGTGGATCACGCGGGGCTGCCCTTCGCGTTCGAGTTTGCGCCGCAGGTACGACACGAACACGTCGGCGACGTTGGTGTCGACGTCGAAGTCGTAACCCCACACCAGCTCGAGCAGCCGCTGCCTGCTCAGCACCACGCCGGCGTTGTCGGCCAGGACCGCGAGCAGGTCGAATTCGCGTTTGGTCAGTTCCACTCGCTCGCCGGCGACGAACACCAGGCGGCGGGCGGTGTCGATGGTCAGCGACCCCACGGTGAGGGTGTCCGTCGGCGGCTCGGAGTGGTGCGCCCGCCGCAGCAGCGCGTGCAGCCGGGCCACCAGCTCACCGAGATCGAACGGCTTGGTCAGGTAGTCGTCGGCGCCGGCTTCCAGGCCGGCGATGCGGTCGTTGACGGTGTCGCGGGCCGAGAGCACACAGATCGGGATGTCGTTGCCGAGCGCGCGCAGCGCCGTCACCACCGCCACGCCGTCGAGCTCGGGCATCTGCACGTCGAGCACCAGCGCGTCGTGCGACTCGCTGGCCAGCAGCCGCAGCGCCTCCTTGCCGCTGGCCGCGACGCGGACGTCGAATCCCGAATGCCGCAGCCCGCGGGCCACCGAGGTCCGGACGTCAGGGTCGTCGTCGACCATCAACACCGTCCGTCCGGCACCCTCAGTGGCGGAGGACTCTGCTCCGCGAGCGGGCGGAGTGTCCACCCTGTCTCGCACGGGTGTTACGAGTCGTAATCCGACGGGGTGTCGAGGCCCTCGGGGGTGAAGCCGCAGCGATGCTTCAGGTCGATCAGCGGGCGGCGGATGGCCAGGATTTCGTCGTGCACCTGCGGATTGGCGTTCATGTACTCGACGACCCTGTCGTGCACCTGGTCACGCGGCAGGCCGTGCAGATCGGTGAAGAACGCGTTGACCTCGGGATGGGTGTGCAGGTACGCCGACGACGCCGCGGACACACCGGCGGCTACACCGGAGAAGTCGGCTGCCGTGCAGTTCGGCGGGTCAGGCTGGGCGGGCGGGGCAGGCTGGGCAGGCTGGGCGAACGCCGTGGGCAGAGCACCGAAAAGCATGGCGCCGGCACATGCGCCCGCGCCCAAGACGCCGGTGGCGAGCCGACGCGCAGTAGAGGCCGGAATCAACATCAACGCTCCTTCTTCGACGAAATGGCTGCCGGGCGCCTGTGCGGCCACCGGTCGAGACCATCGTAGGAAAGCTAAGCAGAATGACCGTCCACTTTCCCGGCATGTGGCGAAACCGGTGTGGATGCCGGGGTCTGGGCGGCCTGCACCAATCCGAGCAGTTCGGGCATGTCGATCGGCAGCTTGCAGCGCCCGGACAGCGTCACCAGCGGCTGTTGCAGCCGTTGCAGATCGCCGGCCACGGTCGGGTTCGCGCCGAAGTACGCCTTGGCCGCGGCGACGGCCTGCGGGCCGCTGCCCTGGCCGGCGATGGCGGTCAGCGCCTCGTCGGTGTCCGGGTTGGCTTCGAGGTAGTTGCTGGTGTGGACCGCCACCATGCCGACCGTCTTGGCGATGGAGCTGGCTGCGCACGGGTCCGGCGCGGCCGTCGCGGTCGGCATCGCCGTGCCGGTCAGTGCTGCCGCGGCGCACGTGGCTGCCAGCGCGATCGCGGCGCTACGAACCGTTTCCATGACGAACTCCTAACAGTTCACCAACGCTGTGTCGAAGGCGAGCCCACCGCGATCCTGCCATCGGTATGTATTAGAGGTCGATGAGGCATTGCTGGCAGGCCTCCCGGAGCCCGACACCCTACAGCAGCCGGGTGTAATCTTTCGCTACGAAACGCCAGGCAGAAAGCGGGGACTTCCATCCAGCAGTTCATGATGCGGGTGAGTGCCACCCTGCGTAGATTCCGCTGGGCGGTGTTCGCGGTCTGGTTGATGCTGCTGGTGCCGTCGGGGTATCTGGCGATGAACGAGTCCGGGCACCTGACCGGCGGCGGTTTCGAGGTGGCGGGCTCGCAGTCGCTGTATGTGCAGCACCAATTGGAAGCTCAGTTCCCCGATCAGGGCGCCTCCCCCTTGGCGTTGGTGGCCGCACCGCGGGCCGACGCGTCGTTCGACGACATGAACAACGCGGTGGCGCACCTGGAGCGGCTCGTTGCCGACGTGCCCAGTGTCACGGTGATGCCGAACCCGCAACAGCCGCCGCCACAGCCGGACCGCCCCTACGTCATCACGCTGCAGCTGGATTTCGAGAACACCGGTGCGGTCGACATCGCCAAGCAGCTGCGCCAGAAGGTCGGGATCGACGGCGACGACGCCGGCGAGATGGAGAACGGCAAGGTCCGGCTCTATGTGATCGGGCAGGGCGCGCTCGGCGCCGCGGCGACGCAGGCCACCAAACAGGACATCGCGCAGGCCGAGAAGTGGAACTTCCCGATCGTCCTGTTGATCCTGCTGGCCGTGTTCGGTTCGCTGGCCGCGGCCGCGATGCCGCTGTTGCTGGGCGTCTGCACGGTCGCGGTGACCATGGGCATGGTCTTCATACTGTCGATGCACACGACGATGTCGGTGTTCGTGACGTCGACGGTGTCGATGTTCGGCATCGCGGTGGCGATCGACTATTCACTCTTCATCCTCATGCGCTTCCGCGAGGAGTTGCGCGCGGGCAGGGAACCGCAGGATGCCGCTGATGCCGCGATGGCCACCTCGGGTCTGGCGGTGGTGTTGTCGGGGTTGACGGTGATCGCGTCGGTCACCGGTCTGTACCTGATCAACACCCCGGTACTGCAGTCGATGGCCACCGGCGCGATCCTGGCGGTGGCGGTCGCCGTCCTGACGTCGACGACGCTGACGCCGGCGGTTCTGGCCACGTTCGGCCGCCGCGCCGCGCGCCGGTCGACCTACCTACGGTGGGGCCGCCGCGCCGATGCGACGCAGTCGAGATTCTGGACGCGCTGGACCGGTTGGGTGATGCGGCGGCCGTGGGTGTCGGCCCTGACGGCGGCGACCCTTCTGCTGGTGATGGCCGCGCCGGCGTTCTCGATGACGCTGGGCAACAGCATGCAGCGCCAGTTCGAGCCGACCCACGAGGTGCGCGGCGGGGTGAACGCGGCCGCCGTCGCGTTGGGTCCGGGGGCGCTCGGCCCGGTTCGGGTGCTGGTCACCTTCCCCGACGGCAACGCTGCCTCGGCAGCAGAGAAGGAACCGCTGCTCAACGAGATCCGGCAGCGGATGACGCAGGCCCCCAACACGGTGTCGGTGTCTCCGCCGGTGTTCGGCACCGATTACCGCATCGCGCTGCTGTCGGCGGTGCTGTCCGTCGACCCGGAGGACATGGGTGCCCGCGAAACGGTGGACTGGTTGCGCGAACAGCTGCCGCCGGTGGCCGGCGACCGCGCGCAGATCGACGTGGGCGGACCGACGGCGCTGATCAAGGACTTCGACGACCGGGTCTCGTCGACCCAGCCGTTGGTCTTCCTGTTCGTCGCGTTGATCGCGTTCGTGATGCTGTTGATCTCCATCCGTTCGGTGCTGCTCGCGCTCAAGGGTGTGCTGATGACCGTGCTGTCGGTGGCCGCGGCCTACGGCAGCCTGGTCGTCGTCTTCCAGTGGGGATGGTTGTCGGGGTTGGGCTTCGAACCGATCTCGTCGCTGGACAGCACCATCCCGCCGCTGGTGCTGGCGCTGACATTCGGCCTGTCGATGGACTACGAGATCTTCCTGCTCACCCGGATCCGGGAACGCTTCCTGCAGACGGGCAACACCCGCGACGCGGTGGCCTACGGCGTGTCCACCAGCGCGCGCACCATCACCAGTGCGGCGCTGATCATGATCGCGGTGTTCATCGGTTTCGCGTTCGCAGGCATGCCGCTGGTGGCCCAGCTCGGTGTCGCGTCGGCCGTCGCGATCGCCGTGGACGCCACGGTGGTGCGCCTGGTGCTCGTCCCCGCCCTGATGGCGATGTTCGACAAGTGGAACTGGTGGCTGCCCCGCTGGCTGGACCGCATCCTGCCGTCGGTGGACTTCGAGAAGCCGCTCCCCAAGGCCGACATCGGCGACCTCATCATCATTCCCGACGACATCTCCGCACTCGCCCCGTCCGGTCAGGATCTGCGCACCGTCGTCAAATCCGCGGCGAAGCTCAAAACGCTTGTGCCGCAGGCGATCACCGTCGCCGACCCGTTGGCGTTCAGCGGTTATCGGCCTGCGGGGACGCTGTCGCCGGCCCGGATCAAGCGCGGCGAGGCCCGTGTCACGGGCACGGTCGGCAACAGGGCCCACGGCAAGACCGTCGCGGTGAAGCTGCCCAAGCACCCGGTGACCATGTGGCGCGGTCGCCTCGACGTCGCGCTCGACGCAGTGAGCGTGGCGGCCGCCGGCGAGGGCGTGTTGACCCGTCGGGCTCCGCTGGAGACCACGAACGTGCTGTTGCCCACCGGTGACCGGCTGCAGATCCCGACCGGTGCGGAGACGTTGCGGCTGAAGGGCTACCTGATGGTCCAGCGCAACAGCGCCCGGGATTACCGGGAGTTCTCCGAACTGGTCGATTCGATGGACGTCCAGACCGCGGCGGGAGTGCTTGCCGGCATGGACCGGTACTACTGTGGTCAACCGGCACGCGAGCACTGGGTGGCAACCCAGCTGGTGCGCCGCCTGGCCGACCCGACGCCCGCCGACGGGCCCGACCTCTCGGGCGCCGATGCCGAGGCGGCGTGGGCGAAGGTCAGGCAGCGGTGTCTGTCGGTTGCAGTGGCGATGCTGGAGGAAGCGAGGTGACGGTGACCCCTGACGTGACGGGGGACATCCGGGCCGCGGGTCCGGAGAACGGTTCCGCGCGCGGTCGTCGCGACGAGCCCGAACACCATGTGCCCAGCGACCGGCCGGTCGAGTTCTGGCCCACTGCCGCCATCCGCGCCGCCCTGGAGAAGGACGACCTGGCGGTGTGGCAGCGCATCGTCGTCGCCATCAAACGCGACCCGTTCGGCCGTACCGCCCGACAGGTCGAAGAGGTGCTCGAAACGTCACAGCCCTACGGGGTGTCGCGTGCCATGGCCGAGGTGCTGCTGCGCACCCGCGAGCATCTCGAGGCCAACGAGCGCGCCGAGGTGGCCCGTCATGTGCACCTGCTGTTGGAGCGCTCCGGTCTGGGCGAGCAGGAGTTCGCGTCGCGGATCGGCGTGCCCGCCGACGAGTTCGGCAACTATCTGCGCGGCAGCGTCAGCCCACCGGCGTCGCTGATGATCCGGATGGGCCGGCTCTCGGAGCGCTTCGCCAAGATGCGTCAGCAGCGCCAATAGGTCGCTAGCGCGAGTGCAGCGGGCTGACGTCGACGACCTGCCATCGGCCATCGGTCTTGGTCAGCGTCACGCGCAACGCCAGCACCGCGCTGTCGGGTTCCTGGCCCGGCGTGTTCTGGGTGCTGCGCAACACCACCGCCACGCTCGCCGCCGCCGGGCCGATCGCCTCGACGCCCGCCGACACCGTGCGGGCCTGCGCCGAGACGTTGCGGCCGGCCAGGTCTTTGGCCACCCCCGCGAAGTCCGCGCGGAACCGTTCGGCGCTCTCCGGTGACATGAGCCCGGCGGCCCGGTCGATGGACGCGGTCGGGTTCTGCGGAGTGAATGTGGCCGACGCTTCGGCGACACTGCTGGCGATCCCGGCGACCTCGGTGGTGTCGCTGCGCAGGGTGCGGTCGGGCACCGTCCACTGCGTGTAGCCCACCACGGCGGCGGCCACCAGCGCCGCGGTCGCTGTGCCGACGACCACCAGCCGCAGCCCGGGTCCGTCGTCGTCGGTGCCCATGGTCACCTTGTCGCGGCGCGCCAGCACGAAGTTGACGACGACCGCTTCGACGATCAGCAGGCACAGCACCGAGAAGACGGCGACCCACCACCGCGGCCAGGCCAGTGCGACGCCGATGTACACCAAGGCGACGACGGCCGCCGCGGGCGCGAGCACGTCGAAGCCCAGGACCCGCAGTCGGTTTCTCATCGGATCGGCTCCAGCCGGGAGATCCGCAACTCGCCGTCCACCTCGGCGACGTCGAGGCGCAGGGTCCACCGCACGGTCTGCGGTGTCTCGGTGCCGGCGTTTTCGCTCAGCGAAGTGGCCACCACCAGCACGGTGTCGGTGCGGGTCGCGAAGCCGGTGAGGTCGTCGGCGCCGTCGTCCTGCGGCCGGTCCTCGGCCTGCGGGTGGTGAATGGTCTCCAGTGACACCGAGTTGACCTGCCCGGTGGTGCGGGCCTGCAGTGTCTGGACCAGCCGACGGAACGGCTCGACGGAGGCCTCGAAGTCGGCGTTGAGTTGCCCGACGGTGCCTTCGTGCAGTGTGGCGAGGTCCGTGTCGATGCTGTCTTTGCTCATGTTGATCAGCACGCCGGTCCATTCGGCGGCGGTCTGCAACACCCGGGTGCGGTGCTCCAGCTCGGCGCTGTCGTTGCGATGACCGACCCAGATCAGGCTGCCCAGCACGACGGCGACGACGGCCACCACCGCGAGCACTGCCGATCCGATCCCATAACCGGAGAACACACCCTCGCGGCGGACCTCCTGCTCGTCGGGCATGCGCGTGAGAGTACCTAAGCCGGCGACGGCCACTCTTCTGGCAGGCTGGTGGAGTGACATTGGAAGCCGCTCCCCGCTCGACACTGAAGTCCGGACTCGACCTGAGCTACGTCGATCCGTCGACCCGCCCGCAGGACGACCTCTTCGGTCACGTCAACGGACGCTGGCTGGCGGAGTACGAAATGCCCGCCGACCGGGCAACCGACGGCGCGTTTCGCACCCTCTACGACCGGGCCGAGGAGCAGATCCTCGAGATCATCACCCAGGCGGCGGAGTCGGGTGCCGCCGAGGGCACCGACGAGCAGCGCATAGGGGACCTGTACGCGAGCTTCATGGACGAGCAGACCATCCGCGACCGCGGCCTGGCGCCGCTGCTCGACGAGTTGGCCGCCATCGACGCCGCCGATTCGGTGGGCGCGTTGACCGCTGTGCTGGCCGGGCTGCAGCGCACGGGCGTCGGAGGCGGCGCCGGGCTGTACGTCGACACCGACTCGAAGAATTCGACGCGCTACCTGCTGCACCTGACCCAGTCGGGTCTCGGGCTGCCCGACGAGTCGTACTACCGCGAACCGCAGCACGCCGACATCCTGGCCGCCTACCCGGAGCACATCGCGACGATGTTCTCGCTGGTGTACGGCAGCGCCGGTGACCACACCGCCACGGCACGGCAGATCGTGGCGCTGGAGACCAAGATCGCCGCGGCGCACTGGGATGTGGTCAAACGCCGCGACGCCGACCTGTCCTACAACCTGCGCAGCCTCGACGAGCTGACGGCCGAGGCGCCCGGCTTCGACTGGGCCGGCTGGCTGAGCGCGCTGGGCGCCACCACCGAGCAGGCCGCGGAGGTGGTCGTGCGGCAGCCCGACTTCCTGACCGCGTTCGCCGGGTTGTGGTCGGGTGAGCAGCTCGAGGACTGGAAGAACTGGCTGCGGTGGCGCGTGATCCGCGCGCGGGCCTTCCTGCTGACCGATGACGTGGTGGCCGCGGACTTCGAGTTCTACGGGCGCCGGCTCTCAGGCACCGAAGAGATCCGGGCCCGCTGGCAGCGGGGGGTGTCGGTGGTCGAGAGCCTGATGGGCGACGCGCTGGGCCGACTGTACGTGGAGCGGCACTTCCCCCCGCACGCCAAGGCACGCATGGACGAGTTGGTCGCCAACCTGCGCGAGGCCTACCGCGTCAGCATCAACGAGCTCGACTGGATGACCCCGCAGACGCGGGAGAAGGCGCTGGCCAAGCTCGACAAGTTCACCCCGAAGATCGGCTATCCGGCCAAGTGGCGCGACTACTCGGCGCTGGTGATCGACCGCGCCGACCTGTACGGCAACTATCGCCGCGGCTACGCGCTGGAATACGACCGCGACCTGGCCAAGCTCGGGGGGCCGGTGGACCGCGACGAGTGGTTCATGACACCACAGACCGTCAACGCCTACTACAACCCGGGCATGAACGAGATCGTGTTCCCGGCGGCCATCCTGCAGCCGCCGTTCTTCGACGCCGAGGCCGACGACGCCGCCAACTACGGCGGCATCGGTGCGGTGATCGGGCACGAGATCGGGCACGGCTTCGACGACCAGGGCGCCAAGTACGACGGCGACGGCAACCTCCTCGATTGGTGGACGGACACCGACCGCGACGAATTCGGGGTTCGCACAAAGGCATTGATCGAGCAGTACGAGCAGTTCGTGCCGCGCGGACTGGACCCGTCCCATCACGTCAACGGCGCGTTCACCGTCGGCGAGAACATCGGCGACCTGGGCGGTCTGTCGATCGCACTGCTGGCCTACCGGTTGTCGCTGAAGGGCGAGCCGGCACCGGTGATCGACGGGTTGACCGGTGAGCAGCGCGTGTTCTTCGGTTGGGCACAGGTGTGGCGCACCAAATCCCGTGATGCCGAGGCCATTCGGCGGTTGGCGGTGGATCCGCACTCGCCGCCGGAGTTCCGCTGCAACGGCGTGGTCCGCAACATGGACGCGTTCTACGAGGCCTTCGAGGTCGGCCGAGACGACGCGCTGTACCTCGAGCCGCAGCGCCGCGTTCGCATCTGGAACTAGCCCCTCCTTTTCTCTGACGATCGCCGTCCCGGCGCCGGTTGACCGGCGCCGGGTTTCGGCGTGCGCGTTCCTACCCGCCGACTCCGTTGCCGTGTGAATCCCGTCCCACGGCTTTCGCGCCTGATCATGATTTGCTACGGTATCGCGAGTTATCCGGATAACCACGCTAAGCAACACTGCTGGCTTCTCCGAATGACAAACCCAGCCAAATTGAACGGCGACGTCAAAAAGCATTTCCGATGCTGACGGCCGCAGTCTGCAAACAACTCCACGAGGGAACTGATGACAGCCAGCAAAGGTGCCGTTGGTATCCAGTCATTTTCTCGCCAAGCAGCCGGGGCTGCTGTCTCACTCAGTGTGGTGATCTGCTGCTATACCCAGGCCCGCCGCCGCATGCTCGCCAACGGGGCGACCGCGGCCCTGGCGCAGCTCAATCCGGCCGACGAGTTGATCCTCGTCGTCGACGGCAATGAAGAACTGCGCGGCGACCTCGAGGCGTCCTACGGTGCACGGGCGACAGTGCTCGCCAACGCCCAGACCCGCGGTCTGTCCGGTGCCCGCAACACCGGCCTGCACGCGGCCACCGGCTCGGTGGTGGTGTTCCTCGACGACGACGCCGTCTTGCGTCCCGGCGCGCTGGAAGCCGTGCGTCAGGCGATGATCGACCCCGAGGTCAGTGCGCTCGGCGGCGCCGTCGAGCCGGCGTGGCACGACGGCTGTGAACCCACTTGGTTCCCACCGGAATTCGGTTGGGTCATCGGTTGCGACTACCGCGGGCTACCACCGGACGGTTCGCCCATCCGCAATCCCATCGGTGCGGCCATGGCGGTGCGGCGGACTGATCTCGTGTCCATCGGCGGCTTCTCGGATCGTCTGGGCAGGGTCGGGACGCTTCCGACCGGCTGCGAGGAGACGCTCATGGGCATCGAGCTGACCAGCAGAGACCCTGGCAGGCGAATCGTCCGGAAGACCGACTTCGCGGTGTCGCACGCGGTGCCGCAGGACCGCACGACGGTCGCGTACTTCGTGCGCCGCTGCTTCCACGAGGGCCGCAGCAAGGCCATCCTGTCGCGGCTCTGCGGGGCATCCTCCGCGCTGGCCAGTGAACGCACTTATGCCACAAGGATTCTGCCGCGCGGTCTTTGGCATGGCCGACGCCGTCCGGCCCGGGTGTCCGCACTGGCCACTGGGCTCCTGGTCACCGCGGTGGGCTATCTCGTCGGCTGTACGCAGGTTCTGTGCGGATCGGAACTCATCCGATGAAGCCGGTACGGTGCCGGCCGCGACTGCTCGCGGTGGCCGCCGTCGTCCTCGTCGGCTGCTCGGTGCCGGTGACGACCGGGAACACGCGACCCGCCGCGCCGGTGGTCGCGTTCTTCGACGGGTTCGACGGTCCGGCCGGGGCCCGCCCCTCGGCGATGTGGCAGTTCGACGTCGGCGGCGGCGGCTGGGGCAACAACGAAATGCAGGTCTACACCGACGATCCGGAGAACGTCCGCCTGGACGGCGCGGGACATCTGGAGATCTCTGCCCGCGCCGATGACGCTGGGAAGATCACCTCGGCCCGTGTCACCACCAAGGGCGCCGTCGAGTTCACCGCCGGGCGTGCCGAGGCCCGGATCTCCTTGCCTGCCGGGACGGGACTGCATCCCGCGTTCTGGCTGCTGGGTGCGTCACTGGATGACGTGGGCTGGCCCGAAGCCGGGGAGATCGACGTCATCGAGACCCTCAACCACGCCGACGAGTACCACACCGGGGTGCACGTTCCCAGTAGCGGAGCCGAACGCAGACAACAGATCCTGGCCTCCGGGCCGGCACCGTTCGGTTTGGCCGGTCAGTTCCACACCTACTGGGTCGAGCGGGAGCCCGGCCGCATCACCACCGGTATCGACGATCTGACGCTGTACACCGTGACCCCCGCCGATCTGGCTCCGGAGAGCCGCTGGGTCTTCGACACCCCGTTCTTCCTGCTGCTGAATGTGGCCGTCGGCGGGTCGTGGCCGGGACCGCCGGACGCGTCGACCCCGAATCCGTCGACCATGCTCGTCGATTGGGTGAAGGTGACGCCGCGATGACGCGCCCGACGGCACTCGACCCGGTCATGCCCGTCCGTGCGCGGCCGAACTGGAGGCACGCGCGTTGGATCGGCGTACTCGACCTCGATGACGAGGCGTACGCGGGCGGCGGCGGGGTGGAATTCATCGCCCGTCAGTCGCAGGGCTACCGACACGCCCGGGTTCTCGTGCGCCATGCGCAGCGGCCTCTCGCCTTCGTCGAGGCACCCATCGTCGACGGCCGGGTGAATGTCTCGGTGCGCCCGGAGCGTCCGGACGTGCCGGCCACCGAGCCGGAGATGCCGCCGATCTCGGTGGTGGTCTGCACCCGCGATCGTCCCGACCAACTCACCGACGCACTGAAATCGGTTCTGCTACTGGATTATCCGGACTTCGAGGTCGTGGTGGTCGACAACGCGGCGCGCACCGCCGCCACCGCCGACGTCGTCACGCAACTGGGCGACGCCCGCGTGCGCCGGATCGCTGAGCCCATACCGGGGCTCTCGGTCGCACGCAACACCGGTCTTCGGTCAGCACGCCACGACATCGTCGCGTTCACCGATGACGACGTCGTGGTCGACCGCGGCTGGTTGCGCGGCCTGGCGCACGGTTTCGACCGCGATCCTCAGATCACGTGTGTGTCCGGGCTTGTTCCCACCGGCGAATTGCGCACAGCCGCACAGGCATACTTCGACCAGCGGGTTTCGTGGGCCGGCTCGCTGGAGCCTCGCGTGTACCGCATGTCCGATCCGCCCGAGGACCAGCCCTTGTTCCCGTTTCAGGTGGGCCGCTTCGGCACCGGTGCGAATTTCGCCGTCCGACGCAAGCGCGTCCTGGAACTCGGTGGTTTCGACCACGCTCTCGGTGCGGGCACTCCCGCGCAGGGCGGTGAAGACCTGGACATGTTCTTCCGAGTGCTCACCCAGGGCGACGCCTTGGCCACCGAACCGTCGGCCATCGTCTGGCATCGCCACCGCAGCGACAGCGACGCACTGTTGTCCCAGGCGCGCGGCTACGGCCGAGGTCTCGGGGCGTGGCTGACCAAGGTGGCGCTGGATCCCCAGCATCGTCGGCTGGCGGGCCGGGTGATCCGCCGCGCCCTGGTCGCCTCGGTGCGTTTCGGGATGGACTACGGCTCTCACGTCGCCACCCCGGAGCCGCTGCGCGGCGAGGTGCCGCCGGCAGTCGGACGCACCGAAGTGCTCGCCGTGCTGGGCGGACCGCGGGCGCTGTGGCAGGGCCGACGCAACGGTCGCGCACAGAGGGGGACCCGACCATGACAGCTGTTCTCGACCGTCCGATCGGCGTTACCGAATCGGGGCGTCATCGGAAACCGGCTCCACCACAACGTGTTCGCATCTTCAGGGCCCGGATGGCCGACTTGGCGGTGCTGGGAGCCGGAGCGGGAGCCGTCGCACTGACCGACGTACCGGGGGCGCTGCGCGCGGTGTGCCTGGTGGTGTTCATCGCGACCGGCCCCGGCAGCGCGGTGCTGACGTGGGTGTCGGTCCCGCGGCGGGTGTGGTTGTCCACCGTGCCGGTGCTGGGGATGGCGATCGCGACCCTGATGGCCATCGCGGCGTTGTGGTCCTATAGGTGGGCGCCCCTGCACATCCTGTGGGTATCGGTGGTCGCCGTGGCGGCCAGTAGCGCCTACTGGTATTACCGCACCGGCAGTTCGCCCCGTGACGCTGCGCTCGGGTGGTCCGTGCGCACTCTGGCTGCTGCTCCAGCGAGAAGCGTGGTGCAGAGCCGAGTTTCGCTGGCGCTGTCCGGGGCGGCCGTCCTGTTGTGGGCGGTGGCGCTGCCCGGCCTGCCCGGCGTCGACGCGGGCTTCTACGGGCTGCTGTTCACCGGGACGGGACCGCTGCTGGCGGTGTGCATGGTCGCTTGCTGCGTCGCCATGGTGCTCGCCATCCGAAGCCGCCGGCTGCTACCCGCGGTCGGGGCGGTCGTCGCGGCGATCACCGTCGCGCGCGTGACGACTTTCGTCGCAACCGAGGTGCCGCTCTACGACTGGACGTACAAGCACATCGCGGTCGTGGACTACATCCTGGTGCACGGCCGGCTCACCCCGGACGGCACCGACATCTACACGCAGTGGCCGGCGTTCTTCGCGGTCTGGGCGTGGTTCTGTGAGGTCACCGGAGTTTCCCCGATGACGATCGCGCACCTGTTCGCGCCGGCGATACACGTGCTCATCGCGCTCACCGTGTACACCGCGGCGCGGGCCGTCGGCCGGTCCCGCTACGTCGCGCTGACCGCCGTGTTCATCGCGGAGATCACAAATTGGGTAGGGCAGGACTACTTCTCGCCGCAAGCCTGGTCGCTGGTGCTGGCGTTCGGGATGCTGGCGCTGCTGCTGGCTTCGCCCAGAAGCCACGCGTGCGGGGTTCTGGCCGTCGTGGTGTTCACCGCGATCGTGCCCAGCCATCAGCTCACCCCCTTCTGGGCGGTGGCGGTGGCCCTGGCGCTGTGCGTGCTCAAGCGCGCCCGGCCGTGGTGGGTAGCCGTCGCGATGGCGGTTATCACAGCGACCTATCTGCTGCTCAACCTCGAGGCTGTGCTGCCCTACGGCCTGCTGTCGGGCGGCAGTCCTCTCGACAACGCCGCGAGCAACGTCCAGACCTCGGGACTGCCCGCGAAGGACTTCACCTCGGCGGTGGTGCGCTCACTGTCGGTGGCGGTGGTGCTCTGCGCGCTCGCCTCGGCGCTCTGGTTGTGGCGGACCGGGCGGCGCGTGCTCGCCCCCGCCGTCGCGGCTTTCGCATCGTTCGGGCTGTTGCTGGGCCAGAGCTATGGCGGTGAGGCCATCTTCCGCGTCTACCTGTACGCCCTCCTGGGCATGGCGATCCTGATCGCCGCGGCGGTGGTCACCGCGGTGCGCGACATCGGCGCCGACCCTCGTCGGACGACGCGGGGCGCCGCAGCCGTCGTGGGCGTCACCATTGCGGGACTGGCCGGACTGCACGGCTATGTGGCGCTCTGGCCGATCGTGTACGAGACCCGCGACCAGGTCCAGGCGATGGACGAGATCACCCGGGACGCCGACGTGCGCACCCGCTTGGTGATGTTGCGCCACGGCGGAATGCCGACCCGGTTGAACGCCGGCTATGCCGATGTCACGCTGCACAATCCGTATTTCGACGAGCCGGTCACCTACGACCTGTGGGACGGGCGCGAACCGAGGCTGCCCGAACTGCAGACGGGTGTGCCCAGCCAACGAGATCTGCGGGCGCTGTACGAGTTCGCGACCTACGACGCCGACGTGGCCTACCTGATCTTGTCCCGACAGTCCAACAAGGCCATGCAGTACTACGGCAACTTCCACCCCGCGGCGGCGGGCATCGTGGAGAACGAACTCCGACGGTCACCTTTGTGGACGGTCCTGTACCAGGATGTCAACAGCGTCGTGTTTCGAACCTTCCCGCCCCGATCCTGACGGTCACCGCACGATCACGACAGCATCTCCTCGTAACGATGCTGAGATCGCGCTTTTGCGAATTCCCTTGTGCCGTTTGGCGCCGCTTCACCAACAACCACGCGCAGATGAATTTGCGTCGGCACAAATTCGATTGGCTTGAACAGACGTGGCGTTAATAGGCGTTGACGTGCTCTTTTGTGCCGAGAACAGACAAGGGTGTCCCAGTTTTGGGAATCATTTCACGCGCGGATGTGATATAGACCATTGGTAGCGAAATTGGGGTATCACTTCGCTGTTCGGCATGCTAATAATTAGCTGTCACTTCCGCCAGCGAATCCGTTTCCCCGAGTTCGGCGCCTCCGCCCACGGGATCGGTGCGTCGTTCGCGGACCGCGTGGAGTGCCGCAGGCAGCACAACCAAGGCCTGCACCCTTGCCCTGAATACGCACGGAGAGCTCGCCATGACCACTGCCCGTAGTACCTGCGCCATCAGCGACCTGCTTCCCGACGGCGTCCCCCTGCCGGCCGTGTCGGTAATCGTTCCGGCGCTCAACGAAGCCCGCAACCTGCCGCACGTTGCCGAACGGATGCCCTCCGACATTGCCGAGATCGTGTTCGTCGACGGCGGCTCACAGGACGACACCGTGGCCGTGGCCAAAGAGCTGTGGCCAGACGCTGTACATCTCGTACAGACTCGCCGAGGTAAGGGCAACGCGCTGGCGTGCGGCTTCCAGTCGGCCACCGGCGACATCATCGTGGCCATCGACGCCGACGGCAGCACCGATCCGGCCGAGATCCCCCGGTTCGTCAGCGCGCTGATGTCCGGGGCCGACTTCGCCAAGGGCTCGCGCTTCATGGCCGGTGGCGGCAGCGGCGACATCACCCGGATCCGACGCGCCGGCAACTGGTTCCTCAACGCACTCGTCAACCTGCTCTTCTCGACGCGGTACACCGATCTCTGCTACGGCTACAACGCATTCTGGCGTCACTGCCTGGCGTCGATGGACCTTCCCGACACGGCCACGTCGGCGCCGCAGTGGGGTGACGGCTTCGAGATCGAGACTCTGATCAACGTCCGGGTCGCCGCGCACGGCTTGGCGATCTCGGAGGTCTGCAGCTACGAAGCCGACCGCATCCACGGAGCGAGCAATCTCAACGCCGTGCGCGATGGCCTACGCGTATTGCGCACCATCGGCAGCGAGTACGTCAGCTACCGACGGTCCGGCCGGTCCCGCGTCCACGCCGCCCTCCAGCCGTCTGCCCTGTACCGGCCGGCACCCTCCGATTCGATGCGCACGCTTCGACTCCAGAAGCACGAACGTCGCTCCTCCGCAGTCTCTTTCGGTGAGTGGCCGGAGCGGGAGGCATTGTGACCGACCTGATCCACGACGACCAGCTGACGCTCACGGCGCCCGGCCGGCAGGACGAGACCACGCCGGCCCGACGTCCGACGGTGTCGATCTGCGTACCGGCGTACCAGGCCGAGCAGCACCTGCGCCCCACCGTCGAAAGCCTTCTGGCTCAAGAGTACGACGATTTCGAGGTGGTGATCGTCGACAACCACAGCTCGGATGCCACGTCCGCCATCGTCGAGTCCTTCGCCGATGTCCGCGTCCGACTGGTGCGCAACGACGCGACCGTGCCGATCATCGACAACTTCAACCGAGCTGTTGGCTTGTGCCGCGGGGAGTTCGTCAAACTGGTGTGCGCCGACGACGTCATCGCACCGGGCTGCATCGCCACCCAGGCCGACATCCTGCGCCGATTCCCGACCGTCGCGCTCGTCGGTGCACTGACCGACTTCATCGACAGCGACGGTGAATTGCTCCGACCGGCCCGCGGACTACGCGGCATCAAGGGCCACCGCAGCGCCCAACACGTGGTGCGCACGCTCGTTCGCAGCGGGACCAATCCGATCGGCGCGCCCGTGGCAACGATGTTCCGGCGCGCAGATTTCGACCGCACCGGAGGATTCCGGGACGACGTGGAACTGTTCTACAGCGACGCCGACCTGTGGGTGCGTCTGCTGCAGCACGGCGACTTCTACGGTGTGCCAGAGGTACTCGCATCGTTCCGCTTCGGCTGCGACACCGTGTCGGCCACGATGGCTGCCCGCTCGCAGATCGTCCAGCAGGGGCAGTTCACCCGCAGACTGGCCGCCGACTCCCGCTGGACCATCTCGAGCGTCGACCACGCCGTCGGCCGGCTCAACGCCTACGAGAAACAGGTCCGACGCACCATGCTGTTCGCCCTCAGCAGGAGGCGCGCCTCCCGTCGACGGTCGGCCCGGACACCGAGCGCTTGATGACGCTCGCCGGCCGCATCCGCCCGGGCCCGCGCGGTACCGCCACCGCGCAACGCAACATGGGCATCAACACCGCATCACTGGTGGCGGCCAACGTCCTGACCGGCGTACTCGGCCTGGTGTTCTGGGGTGCGGCGGCGCGACTGTATCCCGCCGAAGCGGTCGGCATCGGCGCCGCCGTGCTGAACTCCGCGGTGATGCTGTCGACGCTGTCCATGCTGAGCATCGACACGCTCTGCGAACGCTTCCTGCCGATGGCCGGTGTACGCACCGCGGCCCTGGTGCGGCAGGGTTTCACTGCCGTTGCGATCACCTCGCTGGTCGCCGGTACAGTCGTGGTCCTCGTCGGTCCCGACGAGTTGTTCGTCTCCGGTGCGATGATGCTGATCTATCCGCTGCTCGTCGCCGAGCATGCGCTGTTCGCGCTCGAAGACAAGACCACCGCTGGGCTCGGGGTGGCGCGCTGGGCGGCAGCCAAGAACGTGTTCCACGCATTGTTCAAGCTCATCGTCCTCGGCCTGTTGGCATGGACCGGCAGCTCGCTGGCCATCGTCGCGTCGTGGGGTCTGGTAGGAGCTTTCGCGTTCCTCGTCGTGCTCCTGGCCATGCGGCGCCGCTGGCGCAGCGATCCGCAGTTCTTGCGACCGTCCACGCTGCCGTCACCGCGGGTGATCTTCCGATATTCGTATGCATCGTTCGCGCTGACAGCGGTGTGGACCGCCGCACCGCTGGTGGTCCCGCTGCTGGTGCTCAGTCAGTTCGGCGCGGTCACCAGCGCCTACTTCGCGCTGGCGTGGTCGATCGTCAGTGCGGCCTATCTGACCGTGCACCTGGTGATCAGCCCCTACGTCGCCGAGGCCGTGGCCCATCCCACGAAGATCTACAGCCTGTCGGTTCGCATGATGCAGGGCATGGCCGTGGTGGCGCTGACGGGCAGCCTCGGGTTGGTGGTCCTGGGGCCCCTCGCGCTGGGCTTGGTCGGCGGTGCATACCGCGCCGAAGGTGCGTCGCTGCTCTACGTTGCAGCGCTGTTCATTCCGCTGTCCGCGGTGGCCGCGATCTTCGAGGGATTCGCGCGTGTCACCGGCAGGCTCGGGCTGATCTTCGCGGTCCGTGCGAGCGCGGCCGCTCTGATCGTGGGCGGCTGCCACGCGGCAACCACGACGTTCGGGCTCATCGGGGTGGGCTGGCTCTACCTCGCAGTCGAGTTCGTCGTGGCAACGCTGTTGATCGTGCCGCTGGTGCGCTCCCTTCGGGAGTTCCGGCGCGTAGAACGCGAACAGCCGTACGCGACGGTCGGTTGAGCGGTACGGATGAGCCGAGCACTGTAGGTCGTCGCCGTTCTCCCCCGGCGAAGCGCCACACACTGGATGCGGACGGAGTCGGCGGACACCGCATCGAGATCAGCACCAAGTGGCGAACGGCCGTACCGTCCGCACTACGCGACGCGACGAGTACCTCGCGCGGTGATGTGTTCGACTTGGCCGCCGTCGGCGACTGGACGGCTGTGTTTGCCGCAAGTTTCATCTGGGGGGACCGGACGCATCGGCTATGGCCCCCGACGTCACCGCAGGCGATGAGGCACGCAGCCGGACGGGTTGGAACTGACACTGTTCACCCTCCACTGAAAATCGCTGCGCCCTGCCGGTTAAACGGTACGCGCCAGAGTCGGCGCAAGCTCGGTCCAGTCCAGCCGCCAGCGTCCCGCAAGCTGTGGGTACTGGGCAGAGACCTCGTCGAAAAGGTCTGGCAGCGTGAGAATCACGTCATCCGGGTCGGACGCGACCAACTCGTCGGGACTGACGATCGGGATGTCCGTGCCAGGCATCCGGCGGCCGTGCTTGGAGGGGGCGGCGTCGGCGACTGCCGGGAGCAGACGGCGGGTCACCCCGGCCAGGGCCAACAGTGCGACCGCGCGCGACGGCGCGCCGTAGGCGTAGACGGATCGGCCTCGCGCATGCGCATCCTCAAGCCGGTCACGCAATGCGCGGGCCTGGATCTGAGCAGCACGCGCCAGTCGCCCCACGACACCCGGACGGGTGATGCCGAATTCGCGTTCCCGCTTCAGGATGGCTGTCGCCACCGGGTCGACGGCAATGGCCCGCGCATCGTCTTGGTGGACGGCCGCCAGCAGAACGGTTCCGCCGTAGAGGTCGAACTCCCACGCCGCGGCCAGACGCATACCGACATCAGCGAGCAGTCGACGCAGCGCGGTCAGCGAGTAGTAGCCGAAATGTCCGTGGCGCAGCATGTTCCAATGCCCCTGCGCCACCACGGCCAGCAGCGAATGGTACTGGAGCAACAGCACGCCGCCGGGTGCTGTCGCATCGCGGCGCTGCTCCAGAGCCGCTCGCTGATCGGCGTCGTGCATGATGCCGAATGAGTCGAGCACCACATCGGCAGCCTCCGCTGGACGGAAGCCGTACTCCTCCAGTAGCGGCAGCCAGCTGCCGCCGTGCGGACTGGGGAACTCCCGCACCGTCGCCCCGCGCATCCAGCCGCTCTCGGCGACGCGTCGAACCGCCTCGGCGGCCTGCAGTCGTAACGCGAGCGGCTCGACACCACGCGGTTCTTCGGCCTGCGTGTCGTCTTCGGCCAACTGCGCGAGCCCGCATTCCAGGCACAGATCCATCCGCAACGGGTGCGCTGACTCGTCCGCTGTGGCAACGGAATCCGCGGGTGGGAAGTGGTCGGCCGCCGGTGCCAGGCCGAGATCGAGGACGGTTTCCAGTGCCGTGCTGTGGCAACCACGGCACCGGGCCGGTGACGTTCTGCTCACAGGCGCGCCTCATGCATCTCGGGCAGTGGGAAATAGAGCTGCCCACCCCACTCACCGATGTAGGCCAGCGCGTTGGTCAGCTCGTCCTCGAGATTCCACGGCAACGCCAGGACGACATCGGGCCGGTCGCGGACCAGCACCGAGGGATCGTAGATCGGGATCCGCGTCCCGGGGGTGAACCGGCCGTGCTTGTACGGGTTGCGATCGACGATGTACTCGATCAGGTCGGTGCGGACCCCGGCGTAGTTGAGCAGCGTGTTGCCCTTACCGGGCGCACCATAGCCGACCACGCGCTTACCGGCTGCTCGGCAGTCGAGCAGGAATCGCAGCAGCTCGTGCCGGATCCGCTCGGTGCGGGGTCGCAGTTGCGTGTAGCCGTCGACCTCGTGCAGGCCGGCCGCGGCTTCGGCGGCGAGAACCGCGCGCACCCGCGGGCCGGGTTCGCCGGCGACCGCGTGCGGGCGGACCCACAGGCGCAGCGAACCACCGTGTGTGGCAAGCAGTTCGACATCGACGACGTCGAGGCCGGCGGTCGCCAGTGCCCGCATCGCCGACAGCACGGTGTAGTACTGGAAGTGCTCGTGGTAGATGGTGTCGAACTGGCCATGGCGGACCAGATCCAGCGCGTGGTGCACCTCGATGCTGACCCAGCCGTCGTCGGCGACGAGGGTCCGTAGGCCCTGCGTGAAGCCGAGCAGGTCGGGCACGTGCGCATAGACGTTGTTGGCCACCACCAGCGAGGCCGGACCGTGCTGCGCCCGGATCTCGGCAGCGACCGTGTGGTCGAGGAACGCAGTCACCGTGGGGACGCCGCGCTCGCGCGCAGCCTGACCAACGTTGACCGACGGTTCGACACCCAGACACGGCACACCCGCGGCCACGACGTGTTGCAGCAGATAGCCGTCGTTGCTGGCGACCTCCACGACGAACGAGTCCGGGCCCAGCTCGAGCCCGCCGACCGCGGCAGTGACGAAGCGACGGGCGTGTTCGACCCAACTGTCGGAGTAGGACGAGTAGTAGGCGTACTCGGTGAAGGTGTCCTCCGGGGTGATCAGCGCCGGGATCTGCAGCAGCATACAATCCGGACACAGGCGCAGGTGCAGCGGATATGTGGGTTCGGTCTGGTCGAGATCGGCTGCGGTGAGGAACTTCTCGCACGGCGGCGTGGCACCCAGGTCCAGCACGCTGAGCAGTGCGGTCGAGTCGCAGAGCCGGCAACGATTGGTCATCTCATACTCCCGTCGCGACCAGGGCGGCGTCGGTCCAGAACAGCCGGCTGTCGAGTTGTCCGGTTTGCAGAAGGTGTTCGATCTGCTTGAGCCGGGTATGGCCGCGACCGTAGAACGTCTCGGCGGTCAGGTCGATCGCCGAGTAGACGCGGTGTAGCTGCGCCGCCCCGGCAGCCACGTCCCACTGCGCCCGAAAATCGGGGAATACCGCGCCGATCCGCGAGAAGTCGACCCGGTAGCTGCGCTGATCGGCGTCGTGCGGCCCGAATGACAGTTCGCACGACGGGAATTCGAGGCTGACCGCAGCGGCGATGTCGCGTACGGTCCGGTTGTTCTCGTCGGCGCCGACGTTGACCGCCAGGGTGTGCACGGTTGCGCGGTCCGCCGACAACGCGCATCGAATCGCCTGCGCGATGTCTAGTACGTGCACCAACGGCCGCCACGGGGTGCCGTCGCTGGTCATCGCGATCTTGCGCTCGACCCACGCATGACCAGACAGGTTGTTCAGCACGATGTCGAACCGCATCCGCGGCGACGCACCGAACGCGGTCGCATTGCGCAGGAACACCGGCGAGAAGTCGTCGTCGGCCATCGCAGTGAGGTCCCGCTCGACCATCGCCTTGCACCGCGCGTACGCGGTCAGTGGGTTGATGGGGCTGTCCTCGTTGACCGTGCCGTCCGCCGCGCCGTACACGCTGCACGACGACATGTAGACAAACCGTGGCACGCCGGCCTGTTTCGCGCACCGGGCCAGGTGCAGGCTGCCCCCGTGGTTGATGTCGTAAGTGACGTCGCCGATCAGGTCACCGAGCGGGTCGTTGCTCAGCTCGGCCATGTGGACGACGGCGTCGAAGCCGCGCAGGTCGGCGATGTCGACGTCACGGATGTCGCGCACCAGAGTTGCCGGCGTGCGCACGGCGCCGTCGAGACCGCCGATCATACGTTCCGAACCCAGCCAGCCGGTGCGGTAGTAGCCGGTGTCGAGGCCGACCACATCGAATCCGTGGGCACTCAGATAGGGCGCAACCAGGGCACCCAGGTAACCGTCGGAACCTGTGATCAAGACACGCATGGTTTCCTCTCCGACTCGGGAAGGCCGACGCAGACCTTGTCGGCGACGAAGCCTTCGGCGTACTGCCGGCGGCACTGCACTCCGCGGATCCGCATGAGGCCGGTGAAGGCCTGCTCGTCGAACCACGGTTTGTCGGTCTGGGACGGGTAGTTGTCGTGGAGCAGCCGGGCTTTGCGTTCCGTGTCCTCTGCTGTGGCAGGGTGAAACACGTTGGGCGTCGGCAGATCCGACTCCCACTTGAGGATTTCGTAACCCCAGTAGGGGTGGCCGCGGAACTCGGTGGGCATCAGCTCGGCCAGGAGCCGATGGTCCTGGTGGGCGTCGAAGCGCTGGGGGCCGATGACGAGGTCCGGTTCACACGTGCGCCGAAAGGCGGCGATGCGTTCTTTGACGTCGCCCCAGTGCCGGGGCAATTGCCCGTCGGGCAGGTCGTGCACCGTGAGGTGGACTTCGGCGGCACCACAGAATGCTGCGAACGCGTTCTTCTCTTCTATCTCACGGTCGGTGCCGGCACCGGTGAGCACGAGCGCGTGCACGACCAACTGCGGGTTGCGCCGGGTCATCTGCAGAAGTGTGGCGCCGGCGCCGATGGCGATGTCGTCACAGTGCGCTCCCACGAGTGCCACGCTGGCCGGTTCCAGCGCGATGGCAACGCTCACGCGATCGCCTTCGCGGACTGCTCCCACAGCGCCCACGGCCGCACACCGTTGTTGTAGTCGGCATCCAGCTCCGCGCGTTCCTTGAACGTGTCGGCGGGCTTCCAGAATCCGTCGTGCCGGTAGCCGATCAGCTTTCCGGTGCCTGCCAGCGCCAGGCACGCGTCGCCCACCAGGTCGCCGTTCTCCGGGATCAGGTCGATCACCGACTGATGGAGGACGAAGTATCCGCCGTTGATTCCCACCGACATGTCGGTCAGAGGTATGACCTCCTTGACCTCTCCGGTGGTGGTCACGTCGACGCAGTGGAACGACGAGGCCGGCGGAACCACGAGCATGGAGGCCAACGCTCCGCTGGTGACGGTGCGTTCGATCATCTCCGGCAGCGGGGCGTCGGTGAGCACGTCGGCGTAATTGGCCAGGAAGTACTCGTCTTCGTCGAGGTAGTTGCGCACGCGACGCAGCCGCTCACCGATCGGGGATTCGCGCCCGGTGTCGACGAAGCGCACCGTCCAGTCGGCGATGTCGGAGGACTCCAGCTCTACTTGACCACCGCGTAGGACGAAGTCGTTGGACAGCGTCTCGTTGTAGTTGAGGAAGTAGTCCTTGATCTTCTCCGCGCCGTAGCCCAGGCACAGGATGAACTCGTTGTGGCCGTGGTGGGCGTAGTACTGCATGACGTGCCACAGCAGCGGACGCGGCCCCACCATCTGCAGCGGTTTGGGGATGACGTCCCCCTCGGCGGTCCGCATCCGCATGCCGTACCCGCCGCAGAACAGAACGACCTTCATGCCTGGTCTCCCTTCACATCATCGGCAGGCCGTGGCGCCCGCTTCGTCAGCCACCCGGGGACTCCACGCAGCTGCCGCAAATTCACCCCGTATTTACTGTGCGGCAAATTTTGTTTGCGCTCCCCGGCGACGCGCTGAACGTATCACCCGGCATTTCGCGTTGCAAGGCGGATCTAGCAAATGCCTGACAGACGTCTATGGGTGCGCAATAACTTGGGGCGACGCACCTTTCAACTGCATGTATCCGGTGGAGTTCGGCGACGGTGGGACGCTCACGACGTCATCCGGTTTTGCTCGGCTATGCCGACGTCCTCTGCATGAGTACAGCCGCACCAGCTCCGGCGCGCGAATGTGGACTTCGCATCCTGGATCGACCGATTGAGTTGTGGCAAATTTCACTACACAGCGTCACGTTTGTCTGTCGTCCGGCGACAAGGAAACCTGACTGATGCCTGAGAGGTTGCTGCTGACACGCTGGCCCGCATGGACGAATCGCCAGGGCGCTCATAGCTTCGATGTGAAGCACCATCGGACAAGGAAATTCGTAACCACCGGCCCGCCAACTGTCGCGCGGTTCCATCCATCAGTACAGATGGCTGGTTCGCTGCGCCTCGAGGCGCGAAAAAGGAAGCACCCGCATGTCGTTCCGACCGTTCTCGGCCGTCGCCGCTGTCCTGCTCGGGACCGCCCTGAGCCTGGGAAGCGCCGTAGCCCACGCCGACCCCAACGATCCTGCGCCCACCGACATATCCGCCGACGGCCAAGTCCGTTCGGAGCAGGCGGCAAGCGTCACCAGCAGTGAGGCCTGCCTGACCAGCATCGGGACGCAGAGCGGCAGTGACGTGCGCACATCCGAAATGGGCGTGCCGCATCAGACCGCGAGCGAAGCCGGCCCGGAATGGGTCGGGTCTGATGGGTGGCAGGCCCAGGGCATCAGCCGGTCGAATCCGTGGGGCGGCAACTTCGACCCGCGCAACACCCCGACAGGTCCCGCCTGCAAGCCAGTCAAGGTCGGGCCGTTCTCCTAGTCGTCGCGAAGGAAAGGCCTCAGCGCCAACACATATGCGACGAAGAGTGCGATCGGGGCAACCAGCGGCACCCAAGGGAGCTCCACCGGCGCGGCCACCACCAGCGTCGCGAGTCCGGTGAATCCGACCGCGGCGATCATCGCAGGCACCGACACCCGTCCTCGGTTGTGCCGCAGGACCAGATAAGCGGCGGCAGCCAACCCGGACAGCGCGGTGTACATCGGTGCGGGTTGCGCAAGCAACACCGTGCACACGGTCAACAGCACGGCGCCGGTCGCCGCCATCGGCACCCGGACCGAGATGAGCACCGCGATCGCCGCTGCCGCGGCCCCGACGAGCGCAATCGGCGTGGTGCCGGCGGTCGCGGCAACGACCATCAGAAGCCCGAACAGTGTGGGTACCAACGCTTTCACCGCCGTTCACCCCGGTGCTCTGGCATCAGTGCCATCGCCTGGTCCAGTGTCGCCGAACCCGGCCATGCCACGATGTCGACGCCGACCGTGGCCATGTCGCGGTACATGAACGAGCGCTGCAGGCTCCACATGCGTTCCACCAGTGGATCGCCCACGTCCGCGATCGGGCATCCTTCGAGGATGTCCACTGCGATGACGGCGTGGCCGCGCTTGCGCAGATCGATGAGCGCCAGCGCGAACTCGGTGTCGAGCATGGTCGAGAAGGCGACGACGATCGCTCCGGCCGGAACGGCGGGACGTGGCGCCAGCGTGCCCGACGCCGTCTCGAACGTGTCGGCGGCGCCCAGCATGGTGTCGAGGATGCGGTAGAACTGGCGCTGCCCGATATCGGCTCCCAGCCAACGGATCCGACGTCCGCCCAATGCCACCAGACCGGCCCGGTCGCCGTACCGCAGCGCACTCTGCACCACCTGCGCGGCGCCCCGTGCGGCGCGTTCGGTGGCGTCGGTCGCCGGACCGGGCGGCTGCGGATACACGTCGAACATGACGACGACGTCGGCCGCTCGGTCGGTGAGCCGCTCGGTGATGTGCAGGGTGCCGCGGCGTGCGCTGACCGGCCAGTTCACCGTGCGCAACTGGTCGCCGGGAACGTAGGGCCGGATGTCGGCGTACTCCACACCCGGGCCCACGTGCCGCGTCAGATGCGTGCCGAGCCGGTCGAGCAGTTCGCTGCGGGGAATCGGTGTCGACTGCGCGAGCGCGACCGGGAACACGAACACCTCGGCGGCGTCCACCGCGCCGTGGCCGCACAGCAGGCCGCCGTGCGCCGGTACGCTCACCTCGACGCTGATCGGGTAGCGCCCCCACCGAGATGCGGTGACCGACACCGTGGAATCGTGGCGCTCCGTCGTTGCCGCCGTGGAGATCTGGACGGCGACGGGGCTGCCGTCGTCGGCTTCGGCGGCGACCGACACCGTGACCGTGTCGCCTTCGAAACACCTCTGCAGCGCAGGCGTCGCAGCGACGCGAACCGAGGGGACCCGGCGGTGCCAGGCCGGCGCGCACAGCACACCCGCCAGGGGCGCGGCGAACACCACCAGATCCCATCGGCCGGTCACCAGCGCGGCGATGATCGCCGCGCCGGCACAGGTAGCTGCGGCCACGGTCAAACTACCTGCACGCCAGTGAAGTTCAACGGTCAGGCCATGCCCGGAGGTCATTGCGACTCTCGGGTTCGGGGCACCGGTGTACGCCGCAACAGATCCTCGACGATGTCGGAGCCCTGGACTCTGCGCACCCACATCTCCGGGCGCAGACTGATGCGGTGCGCGATGGTCGGGACGGCCAACGCCTTGATGTCTTCCGGGATCACGTAGTCGCGCCCCTGCAGCAGCGCCCGCGCCCGCGCCAGCGCAACCAGGTCGAGCTCGGCCCGCGGGCTGGCCCCGACCGATACCTGCGGATGGTTGCGGCTGGCCGCGGCCAGCGACACCACGTACTGCAGCACATCGTCGTGCACGGTGACCTCTTCCACCGACTCCTGCATCGCCACCAGCTCGCGGGCATCGACGACCTGCGCCACGGTGGGGACCCGGGACCCGCGATCGAGCCGCCGCCGCAGCATCGTCGTCTCCTCCTGCGGCGACAGGTATTTGAGTTCCAGCCGGATCGCGAAACGGTCCAGCTGCGCCTCCGGCAGCGGGTAGGTGCCCTCGTATTCGATGGGGTTGTCGGTGGCCAGGACCAGGAACGGCTCGGGCAGCCGGTGGGTGACGCCGTCGATGCTGACCTGGTGCTCGGCCATCGCCTCCAGCAGCGCGGCCTGTGTCTTCGGCGGGGTGCGGTTGATCTCGTCGCCCAGCAGCAGATTGGTGAAGACCGGGCCGCGGCGGAACTCGAAGCGTCCGGAGGTCATGTCGTAGATCGTCGAGCCGAGCAGGTCGGCGGGCAGCAGATCCGGGGTGAACTGCACGCGGGTGAAGTCCAGACCCAGGGCGGCGGCGAACGACTTCGCGATCAGCGTCTTGCCCAGTCCGGGCAGATCCTCGACCAGGACGTGGCCACGTGCCAGCACGGTGGTCAGGATCAGGTTGAGGGCGTGGCGTTTACCGACGACCACGTGTGAGATCGCGTCGAGCACCGCTTCGCACTGCGCGGTGGTAACGGCCGGTGTGCTCACAGCTGCTCCAGACGTCGCAGGATCGCATCGAGGGTCTCGCGGCCGGGCCCGGGCTGCTGGCCACCGGTCCGCGAGATGTTCTCCGGGTCCACCCACGCCCACAGCTGCGGGCCGAACAGCATGCGCCCGGTGGCCTGGAAGGCGTTGGCATCCTTGGCTTTACGCGTGCCGGCGGCCAGTTCGAACTGACGGGCCAGCAGTGGGCGCAGCCGGCGGTCCCAGTCGGCGCGCGTGGACTCCGACCAGGAGATCAACGTCTCGGTCCGCGCCAGCCACCGTTGCAGCGCGGCGTCGGCGCTGTCGGCCGGAGGGTCCTGGTCGGCGCGGTCCGGATGCGTGAGCCGCCATCGTGCGGTGATAAGTCCGCAGGCCAGCGCCGCGCCGCAGGCCGGGAGCACGAGTTGCCGGTCGATCATCCACGCCAGAACGCCGGCCGCCACCACCAGGACCACCGTGCCCGCGACCAGCTTCGTCATGACGCGCCCTGCAGCTCGCGTTGCACCGCACGCAGGGCCTGCAGCGCCTCGTCGCGGTGCTGCTCGGTCATCACGTGGCGGCTGAACCGGGCTTCCTCGAACAGGTCGACCAGCTCTGCGGCGTTGTCGGCGCGCAGCACCCGGCGTGCGACGGCGCGGGCCAGCACTTCCGACGGGGTGTCCGAGGCCTGCGGGCTGGTGCTCGGGGACTTCTCCAGTTCGGTTTCCATGGCGGCGTAGCAGGCGATGATGGCCTCTCGCGGGTCGCGGCTGCGGTCGCCGATCTCGGCGAGCCCGAGTTCGGCGGCGCGCGCCAGGTCGGGCCCGCCGGATCGCACGGGCGCGGGGCCGACGTCGTCGGCGGCGGGGAGTTGCGCTGCGGTACCGCGCGGGCGGCCGCGGAAGCCGGCGACGATCGAGAGCAGCACCATCGCGATGGTCGCGGCCAGGACGTAGCCGAACAGGCTGTCGGAGCCGCCGCGGGCCGGCGGCTCGGGCTCGGCACCACCGGAGTCGGTGCCAGGCTCGGTCGGTGCGACGTCCGAGGGTGCACTGTCGGGTTCGGGCGGCGGCACGTCCCAGCGCTGCAGGAGCAGCAGCAGCGTCAGCCAGATCAGGAAGCCCGCGGCGACATAGATGACCAGCCGCCACGGGATCTGTCCCCCGGTGCCACCGAATCGACGGGGTGGCTCCTCGGCGTAGGTGTGGGGTCGTCGCCGCGGTCGGGCCAGCGCCGTGAACGCGAGGATCGCCACCGCGACCGTGAACAGCACCAGGACCGGGATCGGTGAGCCCTGCGCAGGCTCCCGTTCACGCGGTGGGGGCGCGGCGCCTTGGTCGGCCGGAAGGTAGCCCCGCAGGGCCAGCGCGCTCAGCAGCAATGCCGCGAGCACCGCGACCGTGCGTGCCACCGCCTTGCCGTCACCGGGCATCGGCCCCACCCTGAACTCGGTGCCGACGGTCTCAGACGGCCATCGGCCTGAGCCCATCGTGGCACGGTCGCGACGAGCCGGGCGGGACTAACTCAGAACAGCTGCCAGTCGTGTGCGCCGTCCTGCTGGGTGTACCAGCCGCCGTCGGTGTTCTTGATGACCACCGGGTCGCCGCTGCCGAACGTGTCGAAGAACCATTTGGCGTTGGCAGGGCTGAGGTTGATGCAGCCATGGCTGACATTCGAGCTGCCCTGCGAACCCACCGACCAGGGCGCACTGTGGACGAAGATGCCGCTGTTGTCGATGCGGACGGCGTCCTTGACCTTGATCTTGTACCCCTCGCCGGACGGGTCGTCGACCGGGACACCGTAGGTCGAGGAGTCCATCACGATGTCGGCGAACTTCTCCAGCACGTAGTAGGTGCCGTTCTTGGTGTCATAGCCGGTCTTGCCCATCGAGACGGGGAAGGTCTTGACCAACTCGCCGTTGATCATGACTTCCATCTGCTTGGTCGCGTTGTCGATGGTCGCGACCTGGGACTCGCCGACACGGAAGCTGGATTTGGTGCCCGCGGCGTCGATGTTGACGATCGTGTGGGCCGGCCAGAAGTCCTGCGGGCGCCACCGCACCTGCTTGTCGCTGATCCAGTAGAACCGGCCGGGCACCGGCGGGTTGGACGAGATGTGGATCGCGCTCTCCGCGAGCGGGCGGTTGGCGATGGGCCGCTGGAAGTTGATGATGATCGGCTTGGCCACGCCGACCAGTGCTCCGTCGACGGGGTTGAAGGACGGTGGCACGAACGGCGGCTGCCCGACGAACGGGGTCGGGTTCTGTCCGGCCGGCGTGTCCTCGGGGATGGGCATGGCCTCTCCGGGGATGACCGCCAGCGGATCGGCTGCGGCGGAGACGCCCGGCGCGGACGGCACCGCGGCGACCGGCGCCGTCGGGTCCACCGGCGCCGCCGGGTCCACCGGCGGCGGCACGGGTGCAACTCCGGGTTGCGCGAGTGCCGACGGGGCGCTCAGCGTCAGCACGGCGACCACCGCTGATGCCATCGTCACGGCGAACCACCGCAGATTGTTGCGCTGCCGCATACATACCTCCAGTTCAGCGACTGCACCCCAGTGTGGCACAGCCGTTTGTTCGATCAGCCGCCCGTAAACACCGTCGACGCCCTGACCTGCACGGATCATCGCCCTCCGGCAGCCGGGCGTTACCTGCGGCGCATTGACGGTCGTAGGCTCGGCCCATGATCGTGGCGTTTTCCCTCAGTCCTGCCGGCGCCGACGACACCGGCGGAGTCAGCGAGGCGGTGGCCGAAGCCGTCCGGGTGGTGCGGGCATCCGGGCTGCCCAACGAGACGAATGCGATGTTCACCAACATCGAGGGCGAATGGGACGAGGTCATGGCCGTCGTGAAGCAGGCCGTCGACGCCGTGGCGGCCAAGTCACCCCGGGTCAGCCTGGTTCTCAAAGCCGACATCCGGCCGGGCTACACCGGCCAGCTGGAAGCGAAAGTGCAGCGCATCGAGGACGCGCTGGGCTGACGTCTGCCGGTCAGGACCGGACCAGGCGCGCAATCGCCGCGGACGCCTCGGCGAGCTTGGCGTCGGCCTCGGCGCCGCCGGCCGCGACCGCATGACTCACGCAGTGACCCAGGTGCTCCTCGAGCAGGCCCAGCGCCACCGACTGCAACGCGCTGTTCACAGCACTGATCTGGGTGAGGACGTCGATGCAGTACTTGTCCTCGTCGATCATCTTCGCGATCCCGCGCACCTGACCCTCGATGCGGCGCAGCCGCCGCGCGTAGTTGTCCTTCTGCGCCGAATACCCGTGTGGTGCTTCCGGCTCCGGTGACGCGGTGTCGGTCGGTTCAGTCACGGGAGCCGGATTGCTCGCTTCGCTCACGGGAGCTCCTTCTGTAGCTGTCCCATCCGTTCGATCTCGGCTTCCTGGGTCGCCACCATGAGTTTGTCGAACTCCGCGGCGATCTGCTCGGCCGGCGCGCATCCCCGTGCCGCCGTCCCTGTCATGCGACCAGCCTACCGGTACCCTACGGGGGTATCGGTAATGGTTTGGCCGGTGCAAACACCGGGCGCATAATCGATAGATGCCCTCAGGATCTGATATCAAGCCCCGCAGTCGTGACGTCACCGACGGACTGGAGAAGGCCGCCGCGCGCGGCATGCTCCGCGCGGTCGGCATGGGCGACGACGACTGGGCCAAGCCGCAGATCGGCGTCGGTTCGTCGTGGAACGAGATCACGCCCTGCAACATGTCGCTGCAGCGACTGGCCCAGTCCGTCAAGGGCGGCGTGCACGAGGCCGGCGGCTTCCCGCTCGAGTTCGGCACCATCTCGGTGTCCGACGGCATCTCCATGGGCCACGAGGGCATGCACTTCTCGCTGGTCTCCCGTGAGGTGATCGCCGACAGCGTCGAAACCGTGGTGCAGGCCGAGCGCCTCGACGGCACCGTGCTGCTGGCCGGCTGCGACAAGTCGATCCCCGGCATGCTGATGGCCGCGGCGCGCCTGGATCTGGCGTCGGTGTTCTTCTACAACGGCTCGATCATGCCGGGCACCGCCAAGCTCACCGACGGAACCGAGAAGGAAGTCACGATCATCGACGCCTTCGAGGCGGTCGGGGCGTGCGCCCGTGGGCTGATGTCGCGCGAGGACGTCGACATCATCGAACGCGCCATCTGTCCCGGCGAGGGCGCCTGCGGCGGCATGTACACCGCCAACACCATGGCCTCGGCTGCCGAAGCGCTGGGAATGTCGTTGCCCGGCAGCGCCTCTCCGGTGGCCATCGACAAGCGCCGCGACGACTTCGCCCGCCGCTCCGGTGAGGCTGTCGTCGAGATGCTGCGCCGCGGGATCACCGCGCGCGACATCCTGACCAAGGAGGCATTCGAGAACGCGATCGCGGTGGTGATGGCGTTCGGCGGTTCCACCAACGCCGTGCTGCACCTGCTGGCGATCGCCTACGAGGCCAACGTGAAGCTCACGCTGGAGGACTTCACCCGCATCGGGCAGAAGGTTCCGCACCTGGCCGACGTGAAGCCGTTCGGGCGCCACGTGATGAAGCACGTCGACGAGATCGGCGGCGTGCCGGTGGTGATGAAGGCGCTGCTGGATGCCGGTCTGCTGCACGGGGACTGCCTGACGGTCACCGGTCAGACGATGGCCGAGAACCTCGCCCACATCGAGCCGCCGGACCCCGACGGCAAGGTGCTGCGCGCGATGAACAACCCGATCCACCCCACCGGCGGCATCACGATCCTGCACGGGTCGCTGGCGCCGGAGGGTGCGGTGGTGAAGTCGGCCGGCTTCGACTCCGATGTGTTCGAGGGCACCGCAAGGGTTTTCGAGCGTGAGCGGGCCGCGCTGGACGCACTCGAGGACGGCACCATCACCCACGGCGACGTCGTCGTCATCCGCTACGAGGGCCCCAAGGGCGGCCCCGGCATGCGCGAGATGCTGGCCATCACCGGCGCGATCAAGGGCGCCGGGCTGGGCAAGGACGTGCTGTTGATGACCGACGGCCGGTTCTCCGGCGGCACCACCGGCCTGTGTGTCGGCCACATCGCGCCCGAGGCCGTGGACGGTGGACCGATCGCGTTCGTCCGCGACGGGGACCGGATCCGGCTCGACGTCGCCAACGGCACGCTGGACATCCTGGTGGACAAGGACGAATTCGAAGCCCGCAAAGCGGGATTCGAGCCGCTGCCGCCCCGCTACACCACCGGTGTGCTGGCCAAGTACACCAAGCTGGTGGGGTCGGCTGCCGTCGGCGCCGTCTGCACCTAGGTCAACCTGTCCAGGAGGTCACCGGCGAAAGCGCGTCGTCTCCCCCAGCTCCGCGCGGGGCACCCGCAGCGTGTTGACTCGTGCGGACTCGTCGGCGTAGCCGAATGAGATGCCCATCAACAGCTTTCGCCCGGTGACACCGAGCTCGGCCCGCACGGTGTCGGCGTAGAACGAGAGCAACGCCTGCGGGCACGACGCGATGCCGTACGCGGTCATCGCGAGCAGTAACGTCTGGGCGTAGATGCCCATGTCGGCGGCGATCCGCGCCTCGGTCTCGGCCGGGGCGAACAGCATCGCCACGTGCGGCGCTCCGTAGAACCGCAGGCTCTTGGTGTTGTAGCCCTCGAGCAGGTCGGTGGCTTCCCGCGCGATGCCGAGGGTGCCGTAGAGCTGCGCCCCGAACTCCGCACGCCGGGTCGCCAGCACGCCCTGGAAGAGGCCCTCCTGGTACGGGAAGTCGACCGACTGTGCACCGGTCGCGTGGGCCGCGACGAGCGCATCGGCGAGCCGATCCCGGGCCGACCCGCTGACCACCTCGACGTGCCACGGCTGGGTGTTCGAGTTGGACGGCGCGTGGTTGGCCAGGGCGAAGACCGCGCGCATCGTGTCGTCGGGCACCTCGTCGGGCAGGAACGCCCGGGTCGCGCGCCGGCTGCGGATCACGTGATCGACCGATTCGCTCAGTGCGGTCGTCGACATCATGGGAAACCTCCTCAAGTACACGGTTGCGTTTACCAAAGAGGACCCTAGCGATCTTCCGCCCCGATGTAAACGCTGACGTATACTTTTCGGCATGGAGACATCTCGCGGTCGCGGCGGACGGGAGCGCATTCTGGCCGCCGCCACTGCTCTGTTCGAGTCCCAGGGCATCACCGCGACCACCATGGAGCAGATCGCCGCTGCGGCCCCGGTGTCCAAACGCACGCTCTACGTTCACTTCCCCGCCAAGGAGGACCTCGTCGTCGCGTACCTGCGGCACCTCTCCGACGCCGGCCTGACGATGGAGAGCATGCTCGACCGCCAGGACCTGCCGGCCCGCGACCGCGTCATGGCGCTGTTCCGAGTGCACCGGTTCGATGGGCCCGTGCGCGGGTGCCCGTTCACCGCGGCCGCGACGGAATTCCCCGACCCCCAGAGCCCGCCCCACGCATATACGCGAGAACGTAAGCAACAGTTCACTTCTCGGATCTCCGAACTGCTCACGGAGCTCGGGGCGCGCGACGCCGACCGACTGGCCGAGCAGCTGGCCATCCTCGCCGACGGAGTCGCGGGACGAGCCATGGTCTTCGACGATCCGGACCGCGGTGACTACGCCCGGGAGGCCGCCGAGACGCTGCTCGAGGCCGCGCTGCGCTAGGTGAGCGTCGGAGCGGGGTCGCGGCTGAACACCAGCCGGCCGTCCCGCCACAGGGCCGTGCCGACGTGTGCGCCCCGTTCGGGGGCGCCGGCGACGAAATGCTGGACCCGTCGGAGGGATGCGGTCAGAGGGCGGCCCACCTCGATCGTGACGGGCGGCAGCCCCAGCGCCCGAGCGGGAGTGGTCGACACCAGATCCACGGCATCGGTGAGCGGCACACCGTGCTCAGACGAGAGCACGTGCGGTGCCGAATACAGCGCCGAGGGCAGGTAGTCCGAGCAGAGCACGTCGCACACCCCTGCCGAGATCGCCTCGGCGGCAAGGATGTTGCCCGACGATGTCGATCTGCCGCGCACGGCGTTGGGAGCGCCGAGCACCACCGTCATACCGAGTTCGTGCGCGCGGCGAGCGGCGGCCGTGGTGAGCGGAAACTCCGCGATCCGTGCGCCCAGGGCGAACGCTTCCTCGATGTGTTCGGCGGTGCGGTCGTCGTGAGTCGCCAGCGCGATGTCACGACTGTGCGCCAGCGCTGCGACCTGACTGCGACGCTCGGCGATCCTGCCCAGCTGGACGGCATCGACAGTGAAGATCTCTTCGACCTCTGCTTCGGAGATGCCCCAGTCCTGGGCGTAGAACGCTTGGGTTTCCGCGAGACTGGCGAACCGGCTGCGTTGGATCGATGTCTCGATCACCGAGATCAACGCCACGCGGGTCGACGCTGCCAGAACACTTTCGAGCGCGTCCACCGAGCCTTCGTCGGTCAGCTCGACGCGGGCGTGGATGCGCCAGTCGCAGCACAACATCGGCGCGAGCTCTTCGAGCACCGCGGCCAGCACCGCCGCGTCGGCGATCGCGATGCCCTTGCGCGGCGAGTCCTCACAGCGCGCGGCGATGCAGACCGTAGCGATCCCGGCGGCTGCGCATTCGGCGTCGAGTACCGAGATGACCGTCGCGTGATCGAGGGAGACGGTCGCGCGGGGCCGGCGCCGTTGCAGGAGGTTGTCCAGGTGCAGATCCACACCGCCGGGGACGAGGTACCGGTCGTGGGCGGCCACCTGGTCGGGGATGATCTCGTCGACCCGGCCGTCGTTGTCGAGCACGACAACCGCGTCGCGGATCGCGTCGCGGCGGATGCCCGGGATGACGGTCACGCCTTCGATCACCGTGTGGGTCATGACATTCTCTCCTGTCCACGATCGCGCAGCACGCTGCGATCGACGTTCACGTCAGGTCCACCGTGAATTGCACGTGGTCGCCGCGGAAACGGTGCCGCACCGCTGCGATGGGCGTGGCGCCCAGATCGACGTTGATGCCCCGCATCTCCAAGATCGCTGCCCCCACGCGAACTCGAAGCTGCTCCGCCTCTCCGGGTTCGGCCAGGACAGCGACGAATGTACGTGAGGCCCGGCGCATGCGAACGCCGTAGGCGTCGTGCAGATAGTCGAACAGCGAAGTGTCACCGGCCCATTCGAGTTCGACCCGGGGGAAGAACTCAGTGGGGATCGCGGTCGTCGACACCGACCACGGCTCGCCGTCGACCCACCGCAACGTCCGGCAGATGAAAAGCGGGCGTTCGGTCTGCAGCAGCGACTGCGTGACCGGTTCGTCGGCGATCTCGGTCGAGAGCACCGTGATGCCCACCCGATGGCCCGCACTGACCATCGTGCGGGTGAAGCTGGCGTCGCGTCCTGCCGATATGTCGTAGCGCACCCGCGGGATCGCGACGAAAGACCCCTTCCCACGCACGGTTTCGATGAGGCCACGCTGGTTCAGTTCGTCGAGTGCGCGTCGTACCGTCAGCCGGTTGACGTCGAACTGCGCCGACAGCTCCGCTTCGCTGGGCAATTTGTCGCCGGGCTTCGCCTCGGAGATCAGCCGCGTCTCGAGCACGTGGCACAGCTGGCGGTACAGCGGCTGTTCGGCGTACCTGTTGATCGCAGGGCTGGTCATCGGTTCCCGTCCGAGAGAATCCGCCGCCGGATCGCGGCGGACACGCGTTCGAAGGCGACGACGACAACCAGGATGGCCAGGATGATGGTGGCCGCCTCGTCGTAACGCAGCAGCGTCATCGACGTCGCGAGCTCGATGCCGATGCCACCGGCGCCGACCAGGCCGAGCACCACCGACGAGCGCGCCGAGGATTCCAGCGCGAACATCGACGTCGTGACGAACGACGGTGTGCAGGCGGGCAATACACCGCCGGCCAGAACCCCGAAGCGGGACGCACCGAGCGCTTGCAACCCTTCGATGCGTCCGGGATCGATGTCCTCGATGCTCTCGGCGAAGAACCGCCCGCAGAAGCCCATGACGTCGACGGCGATGGCCAGGACACCGGCCTCGGGTCCGAGTCCCACGGCGATGACGAAGATCAGCCCCCACACCAGGTCGGGGATGGTTCTGCTGACAGTGATGACGCCTCGGCTCAGGCCGTACAACGACCAGTGCGGGGTGGTGTTGCGAGCGGCCAGCACTGCCAGAGGAACGCTGAGGAGCACGCCGATGGCCGTGCCGAGCAGGGCCATCTCGACCGTCACCAGCAGAGCCTTGAGAATGGGACCGAGACGGTCGGTGTCCGGTGGGACCGCGGAGGACAGGAAGTCGCCGAGTCGAAACACACCGGTGGCCAGGGAATCCGGCCGCACGGCCGCCCCTTGTGTCCATCCGTGCGCGAGCAGCCCACCGACCACCAGAATGATGACCAGCGTCAGCAGGCTGGGGCGTCGCATCCGCGGCGGCGGCTGCCCGCCGACCCGGCCCGACGGAGCCGTGGTCGTCACGCGGCACCGTCGGCGAAGATCCGCGCCAGTTGGGCGGAGTCGCATTCCGCGGTGGGACGATCGAGACTGACTTTCCCGTCCTGGAGACCGACCACCCGGTCGGCGTAGCGCAAGGCCAGGTCCATCTGGTGCAGGGCCATGACGACGGTGACGTGGCGTTCGATGGCGATCGACCGCAACAGTTCCATCACCGCAATCGCCGACGCGGGATCCAGGCTCGCCACCGGTTCGTCCGCCAGCACGATGGTCGGCTGCTGCATGAGCATCCGCGCGATCGCGACCCGCTGCTGCTGACCGCCCGACAAGGTGTCCACGCGGCGCTCGGCCATGCTGTCCAGCCCCACCCTCTCGAGGTTGGCCATGGCGTCCCGGCGCACGTGCGACGGACTGGTCAGCGGCCAGGCACAGCGCACTCCGTGGCGCCCCATGGCACCGTGAATCACGTTGTGCAGGACGGAGAGCCGCGGTATCAGGTGGAACCGTTGGAACACGAATCCGATCTCACTGCGGACACCACGCAGCTGCCGTCTGGAGGTGGAGGTGATGTCGGTCCCGCCCAGGTTCACCGTTCCGGCGGTCGGCTCGACCAGTCGAACGAGACACCTCAGCAGAGTCGATTTGCCGGCCCCGTTCGTACCGATCAGCGCAACCGTCTCACCCTGGCGCACATGCAGATTCACACCGGCGAGCACCTTGTCCGCACTGCGGCGATAGCGCAGCTCGAGTTCGTCGACCCGAATCGCGATCTCGGATCCTGCGCGCCGGCCGGCTTTCGCAGACGCGGACAGTTCGACGGGGACGGCCATGTCAATCGCCGAGGAAGTCGGAGAAGTCGTCGACGCCGACGGCCTGGTACATCGACCGCACCCGGTCGTAGTCGCCGTCGTTCACCTCGACCAGTTTCGCGTTGGCGAACTTGGCGTTGTCCTTACCCTCGAGCATGGCGCCCAACAGCTCGTCGAAGTTCTCGTCGAACGTGGACTGGATGGTCTGAATCGTCTGCGGATCCAGGCCTTCTCGTCCGACCAGGAGGTCAGGCGGCAGGATGGGGCCTTCCTCGATCAACCGGTAGGCCGCGGGATCGTCGGTGGCCATGAACTCTTCGTAGTCGTGGCAGCCGATGCCGACGGCGTCGACGTCGCCCCGCTGCAGCGCCGCGTGCACGGCGTCTCCGACGGTGAGCACCTCCACGTCCGAGGTGGGTTCGACGCCCGCATCCTTGAGCATCTGCGCAGGACCGAGATGCCCACTGGTGGAGCCCACGTCGGACATGGCGATCTTCTTGCCCCGCAGTGCGGCGAGATTGTCGATCCCGGTGTCGGCGCGGGTGTAGATGCACGATCGGTACCCGTCCCGCTCGATCGCGACAATCGGTTCGGCACCGGTGCGCTCGTGGATCACCACGTATTCGGCCGGTCCCGTGAAGACGACGTCCAGGCGGTCGGCCTGCAATGCCGCTGCCGCGGCGGTGCGATCGTTGACTGCGAAGAACTCCACCTCGACTCCGGACTTCTCCTCGAATACCGCCTGAAATGCGCCGTATTCGCGTTGGAGTTCTTCCAAGCCCTGCAGGTCGGTGACGGCCAGTCGGATGGTGCCTGCCTGCTCTTCCTCGCTGGGTTGGCTACTACACCCGACGGCGAGCGCCGCGGCGGACAACAGCACAACAGCTCCTGTGACGACCTTGCGTCCGGACATCGATTGTTCCCATCTGTTGGCCCCCGTCGATTGCTGTGTACTTGTGTAGATAGCAACGGCGACGTGCCGGTTAACGGAGATCGACCTTCAGCGCAACGTCACGCGGCCACCGTCGACGGTCGTTCGGCGCCTTCGGACTGCGGTGAGGTTTGGCCGCCCGGAAGACGGGCACCGTACGGGCATGGCCGACAACAAGCCGAGCGTCTGGCCGAGCCTGCTGCTGGGGCTCGGCTTCGGTGGCTTCATCGACGGGATCGTGCTGCACGAGATTCTGCAGTGGCACCACATGATCAGCGACACGGAGTCACCGGACACCCTGACAGGTCTTCAACACAACGTCATGGCCGACGGGTTCTTCCACGTCGGCACCTGGCTGCTGGTGATGGCCGGGTCGATCGGCACCGTGGTGTCCTGGCGGCGTGGTGATCTCGCCCCGAGCTGGTCCTTCCACTTCGGACTGCTGCTGGCCGGGTGGGGGATCTTCAACGTCGTCGAAGGCACCGTCGACCACCTGCTGCTGGGCGTCCACCACGTGCGCGACGACCTCGGCGCGCCGTTGTCCTGGGACATCGGGTTCCTGGTGTTCGGGGTGCTGCAGATCATCGTGGGGTGGTTGCTGTACCGCCGCGGCGTCGGCAACCTCCCTTCCCGGCCGCTGGCGGCAACGCGATCTTGACACCGGCCTGCCCCTAGAATGTCGCCGTACCGGCGAACATCAGGCGGAGGTGAGGCGTGGCCGCAGCGTTCCCTGATGCCGCGACGCTGGACAGCGTTCTCGACCTCGCCGCGCGCGCCCCATCAGCCCGGAACGCGCAGCCGTGGCGGTGGCACGTCGACCACCGGGGCGTGCAGCTGTTCGCCGATTGGGACCGCCGACTCGGCGAGAGCGACTCCGACCGGCGTGACGTCGTCCTGAGCTGCGGCGCCGTTCTACACCACTGTGCGGTCGCGTTCTCCGCGGCGGGCTGGTCCAGCCGCATAGTTCGCTTGCCGGAGGACGGTGTCCTCGCCACCATCGCGCTCGAGCAGCGGACGCCGGGCAGCGGCAACCTGGAGCTGGCGGAGGCGATCGTGCGTCGCCGTGCGGACCGGCGACCGTACCTCGGCTCGCTGCCCGCCGGAACGATCGAACTGCTCATGCTGCGCGCGGAGCGCTTCGGCGTCCGGCTGGCCGTGGTGCCCACCGTCCGATGGGCCCGCATCGGTGACACCGAGTTCGCGCTGCGTTACGGCGACGACGCACCGGGGCATCCCGGCGACGACGCCGCCATGCTCGTGCTGGCCACCGATACCGACGACGACGGAGCGCGGCTGCGTGCCGGCGAGGCGATCAGTCACCTGACGCTGTCGGCGGCCGCGCTGGGCCTGGCGTCGTGTCCGTTGACCCTGCCGCTGCACGACATGCGCGACCGCCTGGCGTTGGCGTGTGAGGTCTTCGACGCCGAGGCTCACCCCCAGGCCTTGCTGCGGCTCGGCGTGCAGGCCGTCGGCGACCCGCTGCCGCCGGTGGAACGTCGATCCGTAGCGGAGACAACCACTTTCGACCTGAACTGACGGCGCTTCCCTACGTGCCCTTGACCGACAGCACGCGTTTGCGCAGCCCTTTGGTGGCGGTGTCCATCAAACCGTTGGCACCCTTGCGGATCAGGAATCCGGGCAGCGGCACCGTGGTGTCGACGGTCAGCTCCAGCCGCACGCGGGTGCCGTTCCCCTCCGGGGTCAGCGTGTAGCGGCCGTCCTGCGCCTTCTGCTGTGCGGAGCTCACCAGCGTCCAGCCGACGCCGTCCTCGTAGACCTCGTAGTCGAGCACCTGTTCGTCACTGATGCCGACGATTTTGACGACCTGCCGGGAGCGCTTCGGCCGGCCCTGGTCGTCGCGTTCGAGGATCTCGACGCGCTCATGAGCCGAGGACCAGTCGGGCAGCGTTTCGAGGTCGTACAGCACCGCGAGAATCTCCTCGGGTGTCGCCTCGATGAGAATCTCACGGGACTCGGTGATGGCCATGGCGGGCGATTAGCCCGGCGGTCGCCGATCGAAACCCGCGCTCACGGTCGTCCGGTGCCCGGCGGTGCGGTCTTGCTCTGCCCTGCGGATTGCGCGACGGCCATCTGCTCGATCCGCCGCAATGCCAGCGCCAGCACCGGCAGATACGCCGGGCCCCACAGCGGTGCGCTCATCCAGGCGCGACACTGCTGACCGCCGGGTTCGACACCGTGCCGGGTGGCCGGCACCCCGGCGACCCGCCACCCCCACACCCGGCCGGGGTCGAGTTCGCTGATCATGAACGGCAGCGGAACACCCACCGGCGTCCACACCTTGCCCGTCGCGCCCAGCTCGAAGCCCGGCCCGTCCAACGACGCGCCCGACACGGTGGGGCCCCAGCGTGGCCAGGCGTCGAGGTCGACGAGGATCTGCCACACCGTGTCGGCGGGCGCCCGGATGTCTCTACTCACCGTCCACATCCGGGCGGTGTACCCACTACGTGACGATCGCGATCGCGAAGCCGTCCCAGCCTTTGGCGCCGACGGTCTGAATCGCGGCGGTGTCGAGCCGGGGGTGGGCGCCCATCATGTCGAACATGGCGCGCACGGCATGTGCCTGCCGGTCCTCGGGTTGCGGATCGAGCACCCGGCCGTTGCGGGCGATGTTGTCGACGACGATGACGGTGCCTGGGGCGCCCAGCTCGACGGCCCACTCGACGTAGGCGACGTTGTTCTCCTTGTCGGCGTCGATGAACACCAGACCGAACGGCTCCCCGCCCTGCAGGGTGGGCAGAGTATCCAGTGCCGCACCGACTTTGATGTCGACGCGGTCGCCGACCCCGGCGCGCTCGAGGTTGCGGCGCGCCACCTCGGCGTGGGCCGGTTCGAATTCCAGCGTGGTCACCGATCCCTCGGGGCCGACGGCACGGGCCAACGCGATCGTGCTGTATCCGGCCAAGGTGCCGATCTCCAGCACCCGGCGGGCACCGGCGATGCGCACCAACAAGGACAACAGCTTGGCGTGCTGCGCCGAGACCTCGATCGCGGGCATGCCCGCGGCGTCGCCGGCCTCGCGGGCGGCACGCAGTGCGTCGTCCTCGGTGTGCAGGACGCGGGTGAACAGGTCGTCGAGAGAACCCCAGTCGGGCGCGGTCACGGTGTCGACGCTACTTCACCCCTTCCCTCGCGTACACCACACGCAGCACGTGAGCCACCTCGGCGCCCATCACCGCGCCGGCGAGTTCGCAGAACGTCGCGACGAACTCATGTCCGTGCGGCGGATCCGCATCACCCAGATGATGGGCAATCTCGTGCAGCACCACCAACTCTCGCAGCGCCCAGCCACTGCGCTCGTCGGGGACCGCGATCACCGCGCCGCGCTCAGTGCACTCGTAGTGCGCGGCGCTCACTCCGCGCCGGGCCCGCACCCGCAGCGGCTGCGCGTCCGGCCAGCGCTGCCGCACCGCGGGCAGAGCCAGCACGTCGTCGACATAGGACTGCACCGTGGCAGCCGAACCGAACCGCGCCTCCGGCGGCAGCGTCAGCATCGTGCCGAAGAACTCCACCGCGGGGTTGCCGCGCTCGGCCGCCCGATCGAACATGGTGCGCACGAATTGCTCTGCGGCGTAGACCTTTGCGCGCTGGCTGTCGCGGGTCACTTCTCCAACGCGGAGCGAGCGCCCGCGAGCTCGGCGTCACCACCGAGCTTGGCGCGACGCCCCGCCCTGTCCCCCGCGCGCCGAGCCGCCGACGAGTATCCGGCCGTGGCGCTGGTGGCCCGCCACGTTCCCCGGGCCCGTGAGGTCTGGCTGTAGTAGTCCTTGAGCTCGAGATCCTTGTTGCGCAACGCAATCGCGGTGCCCGGCGCACTGGTCGGGCTTGCGGTGGCTTCCGCGCGGGCCTGCTCCCGGGCTTCGGCGAGCCGCTGCCCGACCCGGGCACCGAACGCGAGCTGGAAGTTGATCCGCGCGGTGATGGTCGGCGTCGGCCGGTGCGCGCCCGAGGCGATGTACTCGTTGGACGCCCGCACCATCTGCATGACCAGGCTGGTATACAGCGCGTGGGTGGCGTCGATGTCCTCGGCGAAACCGTAGGCGTAGACGAACGTCGAGTTGGACGCGATATCGCATTTGACGTCGTTGGCCGCGGCGATCAGCACGAACAACTGCACATAGGTACGCAACCCGCGCGTTCCGGCCTCACCGATGGTGATGGTGCGCTGCACCGGCGCCTGGGCGGCGGTGCGTTGGGCACTGTGACTACGCGCGACCGCGAGGTCGATCGAGGTCGCGGTGGCCAGCCGCTGTGCGGCGGCCATGAACGCCTCGGCTTCATGCGGATTGTCGGTGCCTTCGGCCTGTCGCAACAGCGCGGCGATACGGGCCAGCATCTTCTCGTCAGTACTCATGCCCGCGACCCTAGAGAGCAGCTACGACGAACCATCGCCAACCGATTCCTCTGTCCCCACAACCGGATTGATCCACAACCTATTTACCGACGAACCCGTCGAGGGCCTCGACGACCTGCGGCGACAACGGCTCCTTCTTGGCGTAGTTGGCGATGGCGTCGGTCGGGTCGTCGCGCAGCACATGGTTGACGCCGGTGAGCTCGACCAGCGTCAGGTCGGTGTGGCTCAGCGCCTCGGCCAGCGGGCGTACGGCGTCGCAGCGGGCTTGGCTGTCGGAGTCCGAGCACGTCAGCAGTACCGGCGTGCCGGCAGGCACCGCCGCGGCGAGCGCCAGCGGGTCGATCTTGTCGGCTTCGGCGACCGCGGCGACGTTGCCGCGGTTCACGATCGCGGTCAGCCCGTCGGGCAGGTTCTCCGGCACGGTGCCGGTGTTGCGGATCTGTTCGACTGCCGCACGCCAGGTCGCGATGGTCTCGGGGGCTCCGTCGGTTTCGACGCGGGTGGTGATGATGTCGAGGTAGCGGCCGGGCATCGGTTGAAACAGCCCGAGCGAGTGGATCTTCGGAGCCTCGGGGGCGGTGTCACCGGCGAGCGCCAGCGCGTGGATGGTGCCTTCTCCCAGCCCGTAGACCGACAGGCGGTCGTCGTCGGTGCCGGGCTGCTCGGCCAAAAACTTGACGGCGGCCTTCGCGCCCGTGGTGTACACCGCGCTGACGACTGCGTTCGGGTCCTCCGCGTAGCGGCCCAGCCCCGTCCGGCCGGTGCCGACCTTGTCGTAACGCAGGCTGGCCACATCCCGCTCGGACAGCAGTTCCGCGAGCTGCCGCATGTTGCCGATCGGGCCGGCGACCTGGTTGTCGCCGTTGCGGTCGGTGTTGCCGCTCTCGGAGATGAGCAGCGCGGCGGGGCCGGTCTGTTCGCCGCGGTGCCGGTAAGTGCCGTGCACGGTCAGCCCGTCGGCGTCGAACGTCACCTCCTGGTCGGTCCAGGACGCGCTCTCCGGCTCCGACGAACACCCGCCCACCAACCCGACGGCAGCCGAAATCAGCAGTGCTCCAATAATTCTCACAGTCTCGACTCGATCCAGCTGGTCACGTCGCCGAGCACGGCGACCTGTTCGGGCTCGTTGAACACCTCGTGGTAGAGCCCCGGGTAGACCTTCAGCTGCACGTCGGTGGAGCCGACGCACTCGACGAGCCGCCTGCTTCCCTGCACCGGGATCAACCGGTCCTGCTCGCCGTGGACCACCAGCAGGGGTGCGGTGATCGCCGCGGCCCGGCGCGGCATGGTCTCGCCGACCCCGATCAGTGCGCGTGCCACGCCGGCCGGCAGCCTGCCGTGATGCACCAGCGGGTCGTTCTCGTAGGCAGCGACGACCTGGGGGTCGCGCGACACCGCGTCGGCGGGCAGTTTCTCGACGGGCAGTCCGGGTGCGATGCGGCCGACGATCTTGGCCATGGCGACCTTCGCCCGCGACACCGACGCCGCTGCGTCGACCGCCGGCCCGGACAGCACCATCGCGCGGTAGTCGTCGGGGTGTTCGACGCCGTAGGTGAAGGCGATCGCGCCGCCCATGCTGTGCCCGACGACGATGCGCGGGAGGTTCGGGTGCTCACGCGCGGCGATGCCGACGAGGGTGTGGAAGTCGTTGGCGTACTCGGCGATGTCGCGCAGGTAGACGCGTTTGCCGCCGGAACGGCCGTGGCCGCGGTGGTCGAGCGCATAGGTGATCAGCCCGGCGGCGCCGAAGCGCGCGACGACGTGGTCGTACCGGCGCGCGTGCTCGGCGTAACCGTGGGCGAGGATCACCACACCGCGTGCGTCGGCTGCGGCGGGCGTCCACACGTCGTAGACGATCTCGATTCCACCGACTCCGTGGAATCTGTGTTCGCTGTGGGTCACGGCCATTGCGGCCAGCCTATCGGGCACCCGCTAAACCGGCCGTCGTCGGGCGCTGTGTTTGTCGGCCCGACTGCGTAAGCTGCCCCTCGTGACCGTTTCGGCAGTTCACAGCAGCACCGAGGATGACTTTCTCGCCGACGCGCAGCAGTATCGGCGAGAGTTGTTGGCGCACTGCTACCGCATGACCGGCTCGCTGCACGATGCCGAAGATCTGGTTCAGGAGACCTTCCTGCGGGCCTGGAAGTCGTATGCGAAGTTCGAGGGCAAGTCCTCGGTGCGCACGTGGCTCTACCGCATCGCCACCAACACGTGCCTGACCGCCCTGGAGGGGCGTCAGCGCCGCCCCCTTCCCAGCGGGCTGGGCCAGCCGGCGTCCGACCCGACCGGCGAGATCTTCGACCGCCGCGAGATCACCTGGCTCGAACCACTGCCGGACGCACACCGCGAGGACCCGTCGGACCCGTCGGTCATCGCCGAATCCCGCGAGTCGGTGCGGTTGGCGTTCATCGCTGCGCTGCAACACCTTCCGCCGCGCCAACGTGCAGTGCTGGTCCTGCGCGAGGTGCTGCAGTGGAAGGCCGCCGAGGTGGGCGCGGCAATCGGCACATCGACCGCGGCCGTCAACAGCCTGCTGCAGCGGGCGCGGGCGCACCTCGACGAGGTACAGCCGGACCTGGACAGCACCGCCCTGGAATCCGGCTCCCCGGAGGTCGCCGACCTGCTGGCCCGCTACACCTCGGCATTCGAGGATTACGACATCGACCGGCTCGTCGAGCTGTTCACCGACGAGGCGGTCTGGGAGATGCCACCCTTCGACGGCTGGTACCAGGGCCCGCAGAACATCGTCACCCTGTCGAAGACGCACTGCCCGGCCGAGAAGGCCGGCGACATGCGGTTTCTGCTCACCACCGCGAACGGTCAGCCGACGGCGGCGCTGTACCTGCTCAACCCCGTATCCGGGCGCCACGAGGCGTTCCAACTGCACGTCATCGATGCGCGTACCGACGGCATCGCCCACGTCGTGGCGTTCAAGGAAGACGGGTTCTTCACCAAGTTCGGTCTGCCCGAGGCTCTCGACTGAACGGTCACCGCCGCGACCGGCGTCGTTGTCGGTCACCGAAGCCACACCTAGGCTGGCAACGACACTTCGGAGGAGTGACCGCATGACCGCCAGCCGCAGCACCACCGTCGATATCCGGCGCGCCGAGGACCGCGCTGCCACGACGATCGACTGGCTGGACTCCAAGCACTCGTTCTCGTTCGGCCACCATTACGAGCCGGACAACACCCACCACGGGCTGCTGCTGGTCAACAACGACGACATCGTCACGCCCGGGGCCGGGTTTGAGACTCACCCCCACCGCGACATGGAGATCGTCACCTGGGTGCTGCGCGGGTCGCTGGTGCACCAGGATTCGACCGGCAACGCGGGGGTCATCTACCCCGGGCTGGCGCAGCGCATGTCGGCAGGCCGGGGCATCCTGCACTCCGAGAAGAACGACTCGTGGACGCTGACCGGCGAACCGTCCCACAGCGAGCCTGTGCGTTTCGTGCAGATGTGGGTGGCCCCCGATGAGACCGGCCTCGACCCGGGCTACCAACAGCTCGAGATCGACGACGAACTGCTGACCGGCAATCTGGTGACCATCGCCTCAGGCATGGCCCGGCACCGCGACACCACTGCGATCACCATCGGTAACCGGGACGCCGCCCTGCACGGCGCACGCCTGGCCGCCGGGCAGAGCGTCACGCTGCCCGAAGCGCCGTATCTGCACCTGTTCGTCGCCCGCGGCCAGGTCGAACTGGAGGACGCCGGCCCGCTCGGCGAGGGCGATGCCGTGCGGTTCACCGCCTCGGGCGGCCAACGGGTCACCGCGACCGAGCCCGCCGAAATCCTGATTTGGGAGATGCATGCCGGTCTCGGTGCGACGTAAAGGTTTTGGGGCGCTGGCGATGTGCGCCGCACTGCTCGCCGGCTGCGGACAGCAGCCGCCGGAACCCGAACCGGACACCTCGACCAGCGCCACACCGGCGCCGACCTCCGCGCGTCCCGCCGCCGGCAGCCGGCAGGTGCTCGTCGGCGTGCCGACCGAGTTGGCCGCCGCACCGTTCGACGAGCACCGACGGGCGGTGATCCCGAACGGATGGACGATGTCGGTGTGGGCCCGCACCCCGCGCCCCCGGCTGGCCGCCTGGGCCCCCGACGGCACCCTGCTGGTCTCGGTACCGAGCGCCGGCACCGTGCTGCGCTTCACCCCGACCGAGGACACCGGCGAGGAGAGCGTGCTGCTCGACGGTCTGGACCAGCCGCACGGGCTGGCCTTCGACGGGTCGACTCTCTACGTCGCCGAGAGCGATCAGATCGTCGCCTACGACTACACCGCCGGCGCGGCGACCGGACAGCGCGTGATCGCCGGCGGGCTGCCCGACGACCGCAGTCCCGACCTGCGCGGCGCCTACGCCCACGCGCTCAAGAGCGTGACCGTCGGGCCCGACGGCGCGGTCTACTTCTCGATCGGTTCGACCGGCAACGTCTCCGCGGAGGACCGCACCGCCGACCCGCCGCGCGCCGTCATCATGCGCGTTCCGCCCGGCGGTGGACCACCCGAGCCGTTCGCGACCGGGGTGCGCAACGGCACCGGTCTGGCGACCGCGCCCGACGGCGCGATCTGGACCGCGAACAACGGCCGCGACAACGTGGCGTTCCCCGAGCCGGGCCCCAACTACGGTCGGGTCCTCGACGACTACGTCGGCGACCATCCGCCCGAGCAGATCGCCCGGCTCACCCCGGGCCGCGAGTTGGGCTGGCCGTACTGCAACTCCGACGGCGGACCGGCCGATCTGCCGTTCATCCGCGACGTGCAGACCAACCCGGACGGAGAACGGATGGACTGCTCGGCGCTGCCCGCGGTCGAGCAGTCGATGGGTGCACACTCGGCGCCGCTGGGAATGAGCTTCGCCGACGGCGGACTGCCCGAGCCGTATGCCCGCGGTGCGCTCATCGGGGTTCACGGGTCATGGAACCGTCAGCCGCCACGCGAACCCGAGGTGTCGTTCTACCCGTGGCGGGACGGCGGGTTGGGTGACCAGCAGACGTTGGTGGGGGGCTTCCAGGCCGAGGACGGGTCCCGCTGGGGACGTCCGGTGGCCGCCGTTGTCGGCCCGGACAGTGCCGTCTACATCACCGACGACAGCGCCGATGCCATCTACCGACTGGCGCCGCCCGCCTGACGTCTGTTTGCTAGCGGCCCTGCGCCGGGCGGGCCGTCACCGGTTTAGGAATTCTGCCGCGCCGGTCGGGCGGTCGTCAGCCTGCGACACTTACGCAACAGCAACCTCACCAGTCACAGAAACTGCGGCCGTTCGGTGATTCACGTGAAACATTGCTGTTATTCGACAGTTATCAAAGTTGACACTGGTGTCAATGTGACTAGTGTTGTTCTGCCCGAGTCGTTTGCTGAAGCCATGACGTGAGGAGCTCCGGTGAACCGTGTCGTCGTCGCATCGCGCCGCGCCGCCGCCGGTATCCGGACGCTCGCCGTGGTCTTCGTCGTGACGGTCGCGGCGATCCTGGCCGCTCCCCCGGCGTCAGCAGCCGACGCCCGGGAGTTGCTGGCCGCGGCGATCGCCAACACGCGCGGCTCCTATCTCGTCTACAACTTCGGTTCCGGTTTCCCGGCGCCCATGCAGAACGCGGCCGGGCACTGGTACGAGATGAACAACGGCGGCCGGCTGATGATCATCAAGGCAGCCTCCGCGCGATTGGCGCCGCGGCTGCTGGCCGACTCGCACACCGGTTACCAGGCGCGCTGCGAGCGCGATCCGCGGGCGCGCACCTCGGAAGGCTTGTGGCAGGCCTCCGAGATCTACTCACCGCTGCAGGCCTGGCAGGCGCTCGGGCAGCCGACCATCGCGATCAACGCGAACTTCTTCGACGTGCGCGGCCAGCAGGGCGGTTCGTGGAAGACCACCGGCTGCAGTTCCCCGCTCGGCGCCTACGTCGACAACACCGGCGGCCTCGGCCGCACCAACACCAAGGTCACCGGCACGCTGGCCTACGCCGGCAAACAGGGACTGTCCGGCGGCAACGAGAACTGGATGGCCCTGTCGACGATGGTCCTGCCGGTCAAGGGTGCGCCGTTCGTGGTGTCACCCAAGAGCGACGACGACTACGACGCCGCGACACCGGTCATCGCCGGTCTGCTCGACAAGGGCACCCGGTTCGTCGCGGTCGCCGGCATCGGGCTGCTGGCCCCCGGCGACACCGGACAGCTCAACGACCCGGGCCCCAGCGCGGCGCGCACCGCGCTGGGCTACGTCCGCGACCGCGACGAGATGTACGTGTTCCAGGGCGGCAACTACACGCCCGACCAGATCCAGGACCTGTACCGCGGCCTGGGCAGTGACACCGCGGTGCTGCTGGACGGCGGCGGCTCGTCGGCGATCGTGCTGCGCCGCGACACCGGCGGCATGTGGGCGGGTGCCGGCGCACCACGCGGGTCCTGCGACACCATGGCGGTGCTGTGCGATTCCCGCGAGCGCGCACAGCCGGCGTGGCTGGCGTTCAACTAAAGCGCCCCCAGCGCGGCCGAGCGCGTCGCGCCGACGTAGCCGGCGCCGAACAGCGCGACGTGCGCCAGTAGCGGGTACAGCTGGTGCACGCCGATGCGATCACGCCACCCGGGCCGCAGCGGATGCTCGCTCTGATATCCGGCCAGCACCGCGTCCAGATGCGGGCACCCGAACAGCGCCAGCATCGCCAGATCGGTCTCCCGGTGACCGCCGTGCGCCGCCGGGTCGATCAGAACCACCCCGCCGGCGGTCCACATCACGTTGCCGCTCCACAGGTCACCGTGCAGTCGGCACGCGACGTCATCGTCGTCGAAATCCCCGGCGCTACAACGGTTCGCGACCTCGTGCACCGTCTGCGCGGTGGCCGGGTCCAGACGCGGGGCGGCGTGCTCGAGCATCGGCAGGATCCGGTGCTCGGCGTAGAACCGACCCCACGACGTCTCGTGGGTGTAGCTCATCGGCAGCGGCTGCTCCAGCGGACCGAAGAACCCCATCGGCCCGGTCCATCCGGTCGGCGGCGCGCCGAAGCCGTCCGCGCCGGCGGCATGGGTCCGGGCGAGCCGGACACCGAACTCACGGGCCGCCGCGACGGTGGGCGCGACGGACGTCAGCCGCTCCAACGTGAGCGCGTGGTCGTCGACGGCGAGCACCTGCGCGCACGGCACACCACCGTCGGCCGACGACAGCCACCGCAGGCCGGCGGCCTCGCAGGCGAAGAAGCCGCGCGGAGCTGCCGCGCTGCGCTTGACGAACTGCATCACGCCTCGCCGCCTCGCCCGAACCAGAAGATCGCCGCGCTGACGGCGACGATCACCGCGGCCAGCCCGATGATCGGCGCCACGGTGATCCGGGTCAGCGTCGCGCCCACCACCGCGCCGGCGCACATCGTGAGAACCACGGTGTAGCGCAGCTTCTCGCCCTGCCCGCTCCCCCCGGCCAACCGGCTGTCGAAACCCAGGCCGACGATCGTCGACGTCAGCACCGTGGTGGACAGCTCCTGGATGCCGAACTGGCGCGCCGTCGCATTCTGGTTGCCGAACGCCACCGCCAGACCCGCGATCAGCCACAGCTTCGAATCGTCGCGGTAGTCGAGCACCCCGGTTCCGGCGAGCACCGCCAACACCGCCAGCAGCACCATCTCGGCACCGAGCGCGGTGACCAGCCAGCGTCGCACGTGGTGGTCCAGATGCCGCGAAAAACGCCCTCCGGCAATGGTTCCCACGACGAAGCCGGCGAACGCCACGATCGCGGCGGTCAGGTCCACTCCGGAGTGCGGCACGAACCAGAACCCGAGGAAGATCACGTTGCCGGTCATGTTCGCGACGAACACGTGACCGAGGACCAGGACGCTGACCGCGTCGACCAGACCCGTGGTGAAGGTCAGCAGCAACAACGCGGTGACGGTCAGCCGCCGCGACACCGGAGACGGTAGTGCCACGGCGACCGACTACAGCTGAGGCGTCAGGTCGAAGGTGGTGATCGTCGACATCCGGGTGATCAACCAGTCGCTGCCGTCGCGCTGCATGGTCAACCGGTAGGACAGATACCGCAGGGACGGAATGTTCTTGGTCACCGGACTGGTCGCCACCGAGTTGGTGTAGACGATCGCGGTGGCCTCGGTCGGAATACCGGCCGGGGCAACCGATTCCACCGCCGCGCCCATCACCTGGGTGGTGTTGGTGACCTGCGCCTGCTTGTTCGGTTCGACGATCGCGTCGATGTAGCGGCGATACTCCGCGGCGAAGTCGCCGCCCAGGAACACCGTGGCGCGATCGGCGAGAGTGTTCATGTCCTCGGGCGTGTACGTCCACAGGGCGGTGATGGCGCTGGTCGCGGTGCGGGCGATGTCCAGCTTCGTCTCCACCAGCGCGCGCTGCATCAGATACGGCTGCACGGCCGCGCCGGCGAACGCCGACGCCCCGACGAACAGGACCGCGGCGACCGCGGCCGCGATCAGGGCGCCCCGACCGGCCGGCCGGTGCTCGACGAGTACAACGTGGTTGTCATCGTCGGACTGCTCCGGCGAATCCGCGTCGGACTGCTCCGACGGATCCGCATCAGGCTCCGGCGAATCCTGCTCAACCTCAACCGTTCTGGACTGCCGGCTGGCCTTGCCGAAGGGCGTCTTGGGCGCGTCGGTGGTCAGATCACCTGGATCAGGTTGCTGATCTTCCACTGCTGTCCTTCCCTGATCGTCGTGGCGATCCAGCGGCTCCCACTCTCGATGGTGGTCTTGCCGTCCGGCATCGTCGAGGTGACCTTGGTGGCGACCAGAACGTCGGCGCTGCCGTCGTCGTTCCAGCGCTGCACGCCCGCGGCGAGCACCTCACCGGTGGACGGCTCCGACCGCGCGACCTGAACCAGGATCTCGTTGACCTTCTCGTTGAAGTTCTTCGCGAATTCACCGGTGGCTTCGGCGGCGACCCGGTCGGCGTAGGCGTTGGCGTTGAACGGGTCCAGGCTGGTGTACATGGTCATGAACTCGCGCGCGTATCCCAGCGCGGCGGCTTCTTGGACGTCGGCGCGACGGTCGGCCTGCTGCTGTACCAGCATCAGGGTGGCCGCGGTGATCGCGGCGGCGATCACCAGCGCCGACAGGGCGCTGACGATGGCCATCCCCCACCGGCGTTTCCGCGCCGGTGGGCTCTGGAAGTAGTCGGTCTGCTCGTCGAATCTGCGGCGCGGACTCACTGGCCGGCCTGACTCATCTGGGGCGCCTTGAGCACCGTGAGGTTCGCGACGCGCCACTGGTCGCCGGCCTTCTCGAACTCCGCGCGCACGGTGGCGGTGATGAACTTGAGGTCCTCGGCGGTGGCGCCGCGCTGGCCCTGCATCGCCAGCAGCATGGCGGCCCGGTCCCGGGTGACCGGCGGGTCGGTCAGCACCGCGCTGCTGACAGCCCAGTACTCGTTGGTGGTCGCGCCCGCCTTGCGGACCGCGTCCTGCTGGGCGACCAACTGTTCGCGATAGGCGGCGGTGGTCAACTCCTGGGCGTGGGTGAAGTCCTCGTCGATGGAATCCGCGCTGTAGCTGAGCATCTGCTCCACGATGCGCGGGCCCAGTTCGGCGATCTGTGCACGCGCCGCGTCGACGGCCTGATCCTGCCGGTACACCGCCCCGTATCCCAGACCGGCCGCACCCGCGCTCAACACGGCGGCCGAGATCAGCACACCGGCCACCAGGCGCCGCATGTCGCGCCCCGGCCGCGTCACCTTCTGCACCTCGGTGCCGGTCAGCATGTCGGCGAACGTCCGGTTGCGTCGATCCCACAGCGGCCACAGCCACCCGACGAACAACGATCCGGTGTCGAGCAGGTGCGCCAGGTCGCGCGCGATCAACCGCGCCAGACCGACCGTGCCGCCATCGCCGCGGCGGACGGCGATGCCGAACAGCCCACGGCCCATAGTCCAGCCGGTGGCGACCGGCAACGCCAGCCGGTTCCCCAACAGGGCCAGCAGCGTCAGCGCGAAACCGGCGATGAACACCCAACGGGCCCATGAGTCGTCGGCGGCGCCCAACGCGAGCAGTGCCATCGTCGCGGCCACACCGATCGGGAGCAGCACGTCGACCGCCAGCGCACCGGCCCGCGCCGGCCAGGACGCGAGCTGCGGACGCTCGTCGGTCTCCTCCGCGGAGACGACGACGCCGTCGAGAACGGTGGTCACGAGGTGACCTGATCCATCTTGGAGATCCGGTAGCGGCCCTCGTCGAAGGCCATCGTGGCCCGCAACCGGTAGCCGACCTGCTGATCGGCGGCCTCGGCGTTGGTGATGCGCACCCGCACGGCCACCAGCACGTTGACCGAGCCGTCGTCGTTGTGCCGCTCCACGGCCGCCCGCAGATCGTCGACCTTCACCGTCGCGTCGGCGGCCTGGTATGCCTCGGCCAGCACGCTGCTGTACAGCCCGGCCTGCACCCCGAATTCACCCGTCGAGCATTCGAGGATCTTGGATTGCGCCGCGGTCATCGCAGCGGTGTCGGGCGCCTGGGTCGCGGCGATGCACTCCTTGGCCGCGGCCAGGGCGGCCTCGTCGGCGCGGGCGATCTCGTCGGCGCGGTCGTTGGCACGCACCGCGAAGTAACCGCCCACGGCCGCACCGGCGGTCAGCAGGATCAACAACACACAAATCGTGGTGACCCAGCCGTTGCCCAGCCGTGCCGGACGGCGGGTATCGGCGGTCTGGTCCGGTGTCGCATCACCGGCTGTCGCGGCGGGAGTCTCCTCCGGCGTGATGAGCGCTTCGTCGACCGAACCGGTTTCGGGGTCGGGGATCAGCCGGCTGGTGCCAGCATCTCCTTCCATCCGTCGTCTCCTGTGTTGGTCGAGCTGTTGACGTTGTACCGGACGCCGTCCGGGCCGACCACCTCGCCGGAACTCGGGCTGTATGCCGCGGTGGTTCCGGGCGGGCCCTGGGTCGGGGTGTAGGTGCACGGGTTGGGCTGCTGCCCGCTGCAGCTGACGGTACCCGAGCCCGGAGCACTGACCGGATCGCTGGTGGGCGCGAGCCGTTCGGGCTTGGGCAGCTGGTCGGCGGGCAGCGGGTTCATGCCGTTGTTGACCGACGGCGCGGGAATCACGCGGCCCGGGTCCACGCCCTGGTCGCAGCGGGCGCCCGGAGCCGGGCAGGCCAGCACCTGGTTCGGGTCGCCGTACCACGGGTTGGTGCCCAGCGGGACATACGGTTCGTCGCTGCGGCACTCCTGCGGGGTGGCGGCCCGCTTGCCCGGGACATCCGCGCACGGATAGTTACGGGCGCCGCGGACCGCGTTGCCCTGGTAGTCCTTCGGGATCTTGCAGTAGGTGCCCGACGGCAGCGGCGCGGTGCTGGTGTCGGCCGGCGACCGCCACTCCGACGCCGGCAGGAAGCCCGTCATGCAGGGGGGCGGCTGGTTGATCGACAGACCGAAGTGCAGCAGGCCACCGTCTTCGAAGATCGAACCCATCTGCAGCAGCGAGGCGCCCTGCGGGTAGATCACCAGCGTCTGTTCGAGGCCCTTGTTGTAGCGCTTGAGCATGTCGGAGACCACCGCGAGATTCGCCAGCGTCTGCGGCAGGGCCTCCCGCACATCGCTGAACACCGTGGTCACCTGGTCCAGCGTCGGCGCCGCCTGCGACAGTCCGCTGCGCAGCGCCGCGTCCTCGCTCGCCGCCTGCCCGGCGATGGTGTTCAGGTTGCGCGACCACGCAGCGATCGCGTCACCCGAGTCGACCTGGCTCTGCAGGATCGGTGCGGCGTTCGCGATGATGTCGTTGACCTGCGGCAGGTTGTCGCGGAAGCCCTCGGCGAGGTTGGTGGTCGAATCCACCAACCGTTGCAGAGTCGGTCCCAGACCGCCCACGGCCAACGACGTCTCCGTCAGCAGCGTGTCGATCTGTTCCTTGGGCAGCACCGCCAGACCTTCGTTGGCCGCGTCGAGCGCCGGACCGACCGGCGCGGGCACCGTGCTCTCGGTGATCGTCTGTCCCGGGCTGAGGTACTGGTCGGAGTCGCCCTGGGGCACCAGGTCCAGATACTGCTCACCGATCGGCGACACCGAGTGCACGTTCGCGACGACGTCGACGGGGATCCTGTACCGGTTGTCGATGCTCATGGTGGCTCGAGCACCGGTCTCGGTCGGCTCGACCGCGGTCACCTTGCCGATCTGGGTGCCCCGGTAGGTCACGTTCGACGTCTCGTACAGCCCACCCGACCGGGGCAGATCGGCGTGCAGCGTGTACTGCCCGACCCCGGCCAGACTCGGCAACCGCAGGTAGTACAACCCCAGCACGCCGAGCGCGACCACGGTAAGGATCGTGAAGATGATCAGCTGGATCTTGACGAAGCGGGTCAGCATCGCTCACTCCGCCCTTTCGATCAGTGGTCCGTTGGGTGCCGAGTTCGGGTTCGGGGTGAACCGGACATCCGGAATCATCGTCGCCGGGTCGCGGCCCCACGACTGCTCGAGCGCGCGCAGCATGCCCGAGACCCCGGTGCCGGACAGGAACCCGTTGTCGATGGCCGACAACGTCAGGTCCACGGTCAGCGACGCGTTGATGTAGTCGCCGCGGATGGCCTTCGGCACGTTCTCGATGCTGTACGGCGCGGTCAGGAAGATCTTGAGCGCGTTGATCAGGTACGGACCCGACTTGCCCAACTCGCGCAGCGGCCGCTGCAGATTGGCCAGGTTGGTGTTGAGGTTGTCAGACGACGGCTCCAGCGCACCCTCGGCGGCATTGCTGATCCGGCCCAGCGATTCCACCGCATCGGCGAACAGGTCCCGGGTCTCCGCGAAATGCTCGATCAGCGGCGGGAATTCGGTCAGCACCCGGTCCAGTGTGTCGTTGCGTTGGGCCACCACCGCCAACAGCCGATCGGTGTTCTCGATGGCGCGGGTGATGTCGTCGCGCTGCGCGTTGAGTTCGGCGGTGAAGGTGTCGAGCTGTCCCAGGAACGTCCGGATCTGATCGGCGCGTCCGTTGAGGACGTTGTAGATCTCGGTCTGGATGGTTTCCAGGTTGCTGACGCCGCCGCCGGTCAGGATGGTGGCGATGCTGGCCAGCACCCGCTCGGTGTTGGGGAAGGCGGACGCGTTCGCCAGCGGGATCGTGTCACCGTTCTCCAGCATTTCCGGCGCGGGATCCGGCGGCATGTCCAGCTGCAGGTGCTGCGTGCCCAGCAGGCTGGTCTGGCCGATCTTGGCCAGCGCGTTGACCGGCAGCTGCACGGTGGGCTCGAGGTCCAGCGTCAGCGTCGCGACCCAGTTCTTGAGCTCGATGGCCCGGACCCTGCCGACGTAGACGTCGGCGACGCGCACCCGGCTGTTGACGTTCAACGCCAACGTGTCCGGCATCTGCACGTAGATCGTCGTCGCGTCCGAACTGGTACCCGGACCGCCCGGCAGCGGGACGTTCGAGATGCCCCTCCAGGATCCGCACGACGTCAGAACCAGTGCGGCCGCACCAAGCGCACCGGCGCGCTTGGCGATTGTGCTCCATCTGGCCACGGCTCAGCCTCCTGCCTCGGCCGGCAACAACGGTCCCGTCGGCGCCGAGGGCGCGGCCGGCGCCGGCGGTGCCGCCGGAGCGATCGCGCCGAGCGGATCACCCGGGATCACCCCGGGCGCAGGCGCCGGCGGCGGACCCGGCTGCGGGTACCAGGGCGGTGGCAGCGGGTTGTTCTGGTCGAACGCGTTCGGCGGACCGGGCAGGTTGCCGTTGCGGGTGGTCCCGAACGCCGGCGGGGCCGGCGGCGGCGTGATGTCCGGGCCCCCCATCAGCTCGGCGAGTGACTCCGGGGTCAGCATGTTCGCGGTGAACGGCTGCACCTCGACGCCCTGCATGCCCGGCGCAACGACCCAGCCGGGTTCGTGGTTGCCGTGCGAGAACAGCGTGTCCCGCGAGAAGATGCCCGGCACGGTCGTGTCCTTGTATCCCGGCGGCGGCCGCAGACGCTGTTCGGAGTACGCGATCTGCTTGGGCAGCGTGTATGCCGGTTGCAGCTGGTTCGCGCCGAACGGCAGGTAGTTGAACTTGATCGCGTCGAGGATGGGCCCGAGGTACTGGGCGCACAACTCGGCCGACTCCTGGTAGCCCATCCGGCTGCCGGCCTGGATGGCGCTGCAGATGAACTGCATCGGGTTGGCGAAGTTGGAGATCACCGGCATCGACACGATGCCGCCCGCGTTCGGAGACGAGATGTTCATCAGGTTGGCCGCGACGTTGGGGTAGGCGTGCAGCGCGGTCTCCAGGCCCTCGCGTGGCTCGGGCTGCAGGATCGCGTTGGTGACGTCGGCCAGGTTGTTGATGTCGTGGGCCAGGACTTCGCCGTTCTCGTTGACGAATTCCCTTGTGGTGGACAGCAACTGGTTGAGGTCACGCAGCGCGGTGGCGACCTCTTGATCAGTGTTGCTGAATGCGTTGGTGATCTGGGCGAGGTCGTTGTTCAAAGCCACGAACTGCTGGTCGCTCTGATGCAGCGCGTTGACGAACAGCGCCAGACTCTTGACCACACTGAAGAGGTCCCCGCGGCCCTCGTTGAGCGCGAACAGCGCCTCGGACAGGTTGGTCAGCGTCTCGTTGAGCTGCTTGCCCTTGCCCGCGAACCCGTAGGCCGCCGACTCGATGATGTCGCCGAACGGCCCCTTGGGCTGCTCGGGGGTGGGGCCCAGGTCGGTCAGCAGCCGATCCAGGGAGTTGCGCAGATCGTCGTACTCGACGGGCACCTGCGTGCGGTCGAGACCCAGAACGGCGTTGTCCGGCAACACGTTTCCGTCGGTGTAGGGCGGCGCCAACTGGATGGACCGCGACGCCACCAAACTGGGGTTCACGATCGAGGCCGTCACGTCCTCGGGAAGCTTGTACTTGCTCTCGTAGTTGAACGTGACCTTCATCTTGTCGCCGGCGGGTTCGATCTTGTCGATCGTGCCGACCTGGACACCCATGATCTGGACCTTGTCGCCCGGGTAGAGCGCCAACGTCTGGGTGAAGTAGGCGACCGCGGTCTTGGTGGTCAGCCCCTTGTACAGGTTCCATCCGACGAGGCCGCCGATGAGGGCGAGCGCCACGATGATCGTCCCGATGATCAACGCGCCGCGGGACACCGCGGGCACCTTGAGGTTGCGGACGTTGAAGACAGTCGACATGGTTCTCGATCCCCCTCAGCCCTGAGATCCCGGTGGGAGGAACGGCGGATTGCCCGGCAGCAGCGGCTGGCCCGCCGGACCGGGCACCGGGCCCGGACCCGGAGGCGGTGGCGGTCCGTCCAGTGCCGGTGGCAGCGGAGCGATACCGGGGGTGAAGTCCGGCGCCGACGGCTGCGGCGCGAGCGGAACGGTGCGCGCCCCGGGAGGCGCCTCCGGCAGCGGCACCCGCGCGCCGGGCACGTCCGGGGACAGCTGGCCGGGGATGGCCGCGGCCGGCACACCCGGCGACGGCTGCGGGCCGTGCGCGTTGGGCGCCGACGTCGCGACGTTCGGCCGCTGATTCTCGTAGTTCGGGCCGTAGGGGTTGTCGCCGTACGGTCCCACCGTCAGGTCCGCGCACGGCAGCGGGTTGCCGGGCCGCGGCAGACCGTCGGCCGGCGGCGTGTACGAGCACGGCGAGCCGGGCGGCACTGCGGGGCCCGGGTTTTCGGGCGTGCCCTCCAGCGGCGTCGGCGCCGGCGGCGGTGCACCGTTGGGGAAACCGGTGCCGTTCGGGTCCGGGAAGCGGAAGGCCGGCAGGCCGGCGTTGCGCCAGAACTCCTCGGGGTCGATGCCGCGCTTCTTGAACGCGGCGTCGACGAACGGCTGCAGGATCCAGTACGGGGCCAGGTTGGCCAGCATCACCTTGAAGTAGGGGCCCGAAGCGAGCGCCTCGCCGAGCGACACCATGAACTTCGACAGCGACGACAGCGAGTCGGCCAGATCCATCTTGCGCGCGTTGAGGATGTCCGACAGCACCCGCAGCTGTTCGAGCACGCGGTTCAGGTTCGGGTTGTCGTCGATGAAGCCGCGCACCTGCGCCGAGAAGGCGGAGACCCGTTCGAGTAGTTGGCCGACGGCGTAGTTGCGCTCGTTGACCGCCTCGAGCAGAGTCTGCGCGTTGACCAGCAGGGCGTTGATCTGCCCGCTGCGGTTGCCGAGCACCCCGGCGACCTTGTTGGCGTTGGCGAGCAACTGCTTGACCTGGTCGTCACGCTTGCCGATCGTGTCGGAGAAGCGCGCCACCCCGTCCAGCGCCGCGCTCAGGTGCGGGTAGGTCTGATCGATGGTCTCCGACAGCACGTTGAGCGATTCTTTGACCGTCTGGGTGTCCCAGCCGGCGGCCGAGTCGGTCAGGTCGGCGAACGCATCGTAGATCTGGTACGGCGTGCTGGTGCGCGCCAACGGAATGACGCCGCTGGGCGGCAACGGATCGTCGCCGCGCGGTTCGATCTCGAGATTGCGGCGGCCCAGGATGGTGTCGGTGCGGATCGCGGCGCGGCTGTCGGTGCCGATCTGCGTGCCACCCAGCGAGTAGCCGATGACGACGCGGTCACCGTCGATCTCCATGGACTGCACGGTGCCGACGTCGACGCCGGCGATGCGGACGTTGTCACCGGTGTTCAGACCGCCGGTGTCGGCGAACTCCGCGTAGTACCTGGGTTGGGCGAACAGCATCGGCACGCTGGCGAAACTCTGTCCCACCCCGATCACGATGACCAGGATGATGATGCCCATCAATCCGCCGCGGAGGCGATTGGACCCTTCGAGGACTCTCATTTCGGCGTGCACCTACCCGAAGGCTGGCTCCACACCTTGACGGTGCGTACCGGCCCGCCCGGCTGCAACCCGTTCAGCTTCAACGTGATGTCGCAGGCATAGAAGTTGAAGAAGTCACCGTAGATACCGCCTGACCGGCCGATGATCCCCAACGCGTCGGGCAGGTCGTCGAGGAACTTGTTGAGCTCCTCGCGCTGCTCCACGAGCGGCTCCTGGAGCACTTCCAGCTTGGTGACCGTGTCCTTGAGCAGCGGCCGGTTGTCGGCCAGCAGATCGGAGATGGTGCCCGCGGCGTCGCTGATGTCGGCCACCGATCCGGCCAGCGGGTCGGCGCGGTTCTTCAGCCCCGTGATGAGCACCTCGAAGTTCTGAATGGTCTCGTCGAATTGCTGCTGATGTCTGACCGTCGTCTCGAGCACGGTGTTGAGGTTCTTGACGACCTCACCGATGGCCTGGTCACGGTCGGCCAGCGCGGAGGTGAGCGACGCCGTCTGGTCGAGGATGTCGTTGATGGTGCCGCCCTGTCCCTGGAACACGGTGATCAGCGACTGCGCGATGGTGTTGACCTTCTCGGGCTCCAGCGACTGGAACACCGGGCGGAAGCCGCCGATCAGCGCGTCGAGGTCCAGCGCCGGCTGGGTCCGTTCGAGCGGGATGGTCGCTCCCGCAGAGATTTTGGTGTTGCTGTCGCCGCGGGTCAGCTCGAGGTAGCGGTCGCCGATGAGGTTCAGGTAACGGACCGAGGCGCGGGTCTCGTCGAACAGGTCCAGCGAGCGGTCCACGTTGAAGTCGACCCTGACCTTGGTGCCGCCGTCGATCAGTTCGACACCCTTGACCTTGCCGACCTCGACTCCCGAGGCGCGGACGAACTGGCCGGGCCGCAGACCACTGGCACTGGAGAAGATCGCCGAGTACCCGGTGGTGCGGTCGAAACGCACCTGCCCGAAGACCACCACGATGATCGCGGTGAACATGAGCAGCACCAGTGAGAAGGCGCCGAGCTTGATCGCGGTTCCGGTGATTTTCATGGGTTGATCGTGTGCTCTCCGACTTGGCGTCCCCAGACGTATTCGGTCAGAAGCGGCTGGCCCAACTCCAGGTGGTTGTACGGGGCGATGGATGCGCCGGTGTCGAGCACCAGGAACGGCGCGGGCCACAGATCGCGGGTGATGGGCTGCCAGCAGCCCGGTCGGCCACCGGGGCCGCCCTTGGCGTTGACGCGAGGCAGGTTGTCCGGATAGACGTACGCGTTGCCGGCGCCCAGACCCAGCACCTGCGAGTGCGTCTTGAGCGAGTATCCGTTGCCGCCCAGCGCGTCACTGATCTTGGGTTCGACGTCGTGGTAGTTGCGGAACATGCAGAAGAACTGCGGGCTGTACTCATCGAGCAGCGCCGTGGTGGGGATCAGGTCCTCGGCGGTACGGATGAAGTACGGGGCGCCGCGCTCGAACACGTCCCCGCCGGTGTTGCCGAACCCGACCGACGCCATCAGCGCCTGGTCGACGTCGCCGCGCTGCGCGTTGAGGGTGCGCGCGGTGGTGACCGCGTTCTCCAGACCGTCGAACAGATCGGGCGCCGCTCCGGCGTAGATGTCGGTCAGATCGGCGAGCAGCCGATTGTCGCGGCGGATCTGCGGCATCTGCGGGTTGATCTCGGCGAGGATCTCGTTGCCGTTGACGATGGACTCGCCGAAACGGTCACCGAGCCCGTCGAGCGCTTCGGCCGTCGCGGTCAGCGTCTGGTTCAGCTTGATCGGGTCGACCTGCTCGGCCAGCGACACCACCGTCTCGAACAGGGTGTTGAACTCGGTGGTCACCGACGTCACGTCGATGACGTCGCTGGCGTCGATCCGCTCCGACGACGGGTTCTCCGGCGTGGAGAACGACACGTACTTGTTGCCGAAGAGCGTCGTCGCGGCTATGTCGACGTCCGCGTTCTGCGGGATCAGCTCGAGGTAGCGCGGGTCGACCTCGAGGATGATCTTGGCGCGCGGTTCGCCGTCCACGGTCACCTGGTCGACCTGGCCGACCTGCCCGATCTGAACGCCGTTGTAGGTGACCTTCGCGCCCGGGTCCATGGACAGGCCCGAGCGCGCCGACAGCATCGTCAGCCGTTCGCGGGTCATGAGTTCGCCGCGGAACTGCAGGAAGACGACGACCAGCACGATGATCGCGAGGATGGCCAGGACCAGTCCGGCCAGCTTGTACGGGGGCTGGCGAGGTGAATTCTCGGGGGCGGTCATGGCGCTACACCGTCAGGTTGAAGTTCGGGTCGACGCCGTAGAGCGCCAACGAGGCGAACAGGACCACACAGACGATCGCGACCAGCGAGGCCCGCATCGAGCGGCCGACGGCCTCACCCACACCGACCGGGCCGCCGCTGGCGTAGAACCCGTAGTAGCAGTGGTTGAGCATCACGATCACCGAGATGATGATCGCCTGGATGAACGACCACATCACGTCGTCCGGCCGCAGGAACGTACGGAAGTAGTGCTCGTAGGTGCCGACGGACTGCCCGTAGAAGATCGTGGTGGTCACCTGCGCGGACAGGAAGCTCATGATGATCGCCATCGCGTAGAGCGGGATGATCACGACGAACCCGGCCATGATGCGCGTCGACACCAGGTACGAGATCGACTTGATGCCCATGACCTCGAGGGCGTCGATCTCCTCGCTGATGCGCATGGCGCCCAGCTCGGCGGTGGCGCCGGCACCGACCGTGGCGGCGAGCGCCTGCCCGGCCACCACGGGCGCGGCGATGCGCACGTTGATCAGGGCGGCGAAGAAGCCGGTGAACGCCTCGACGCCGATGTTGCCCAGGGACGCGAAACCTTGAATGGCCACCAGCGAGGAACCCGACAAAGTCACGAACCCGACGATGGCGACGGTGCCGCCGATGACGGCCATGGCGCCGGTGCCCATGCCGATCTCGGCGATCAGCCGCAGCATCTCCCGGCGGTAGAAGCGCAGTGCGTGGCCGATCGAGCCGACCGCGGTGACCACGAACCAGGCGACGTGGCCCAGCGAGTCCAGGCCGCGGGCCGGCGCACCGGCCAGACGTTTGGCGGTGGCGGCGCCGCGCGGGAAGCGGGCTCTCAGAACGGCGGTCGTCGACACGTCAGGCCCCCGTCCCGAATCGGACACCGATGGTCGTCAGCACCACGTTCACCGCGAACAGCGCGATGACGCAGAGCACGAGGGTCTCGTTGACCGCGGTGCCCACACCTTTGGCACCGCCGCCGACGGTCAGGCCGCGGTAGCACCCGACCAGTCCGGCGATCAGACCGAAGGTCGCGGCCTTGACGATCGAGATGATCACCTCGGGCAGGCCGGTGATCAGCGTCAGCGTCGACACGTAGGCGCCGGCCGACACGTTCTGCAGGTACACACCGAAGATGAAGCCGCCGACCAGGCCGACGGTGATCACCGCGCCGTTGAGCAGGATCGCGACGAAGGTGGACGCGACCACCCGTGGCACCACCAGGCGGTGGATAGGGTCGATGCCCAGCACTTCCAGCGCGTCGATCTCCTCGCGGATGGTGCGGGCACCGAGGTCCGCGCAGATCGCGGTGGACCCGGCACCGGCCACCACCAGCACGGTCACCAGCGGACCGAGCTGGGTGACCGCGCCGATCGCCGCGCCCGCTCCGGACACGTCGGCGGCGCCGAACTCGGCGAGCAGGATGTTCAGGGTGAAGATGAGCAGCACGGTCAGCGGGATCGACACGGCGAGCGTCGGCAGGAACGCGACGCGCATGAGGAACCAGCTCTGCAGGATGAACTCTCGCCATTGGAACGGCGGCCGCAGCAGGGCCTTGCCGACGAGCACGCACATGCGGACGAACCCGCCGACGGCTTCCAGCCCGGGCCGCACCTGGTCCCGGACGTAGCCGGTCAGGTTGTTGGACTTGGACGAGATCGTCACCGGGAGGCCTCCGCGACGAAATTGTCACTGGCGTAGCGCACCGGCAGCACCTGTCGCACGCTCCCTTCCCGCCCGGACTCAGATCGAGTGAGGACAGTCGTCCTACCCGTCAGTAGTAAGACAGACCACCGGACTGTACCCGATCCAAAGGGCGGCGCGTACCGCATCGGCAGTATTGGGCCTCTAACTGTTAGCAAACTCCGCCCCGCCCGGCTAATCGATCTTGGCCGAGGTGGAAACTGTTGCCGCAGCTGTACTTTCGTCGGCGTCAACGGCGACTGCGGCGCTGAACCGGTTCCGCAGGTCGGTCTTCAGCACCTTTCCTGCGGGATTGCGAGGCAGCGCATCGACCACTTCGAGCGCCTTCGGGTGCTTGTAGCGCGCGAGCCGCGACGTCAGGAACTCGTCGAGATCCTCCAGGCGCAAGCTCGCGTCGGAGCCGGCGCCCAGCGAACTGCGCAGAACCACCACAGCAACCGGCACCTCGCCCCACTTCTGGTGAGCGCGTCCGATGACCGACACCTCGACGATGTCCGGATGGGCCGCCAGGACGTTCTCCACCTCGGCGCAGTAGATGTTCTCCCCGCCGGAGATGATCATGTCCTTCTTGCGGTCGACCACCCAGATGTAGCCTTCCTCGTCCTGACGAACCAGGTCACCGGAGTGGAACCATCCGCCCTCGAACGCTGCCGCGGTGGCTTCGGGGTTGTTCCAGTATCCGGCCATGAGTGTCGGCGCCCGGTAGACGATCTCGCCGACCTGACCGATGGGCACGTCGTTCATCTCGTCGTCGACGATGCGTGCCGAGACGGTGGGGATGACCTTGCCGACCGAGCCGAGCTTGCGGATGGCGTCCTCGCCCAACAGCATGCAGGTCACCGGCGACATCTCGGTCTGGCCGAACGCAGCCAGGATCTGTGCGCCCGGGAACGTCTCGGCCATCTCGCGCAGCAGCGTGTCCGAGGCCGGTGCGGCTCCCCAGGACAGCGTGCGCAGTTTCAGGTCGCGGGGCTTGGCCCGCTGCGCCGCGCACACCGCTTGCCACTGCGCGGGCACCAGGAAGATGCCGGTGACGCGCTCGGCTTCGAGCACGTCGAGCAGTTCACCGGGATCGAATGCGCCCAAGGGATACAGCACGGTCGGGCGGCCGAGCAGCAGACCCGGGATCATGTTGCCGATTCCCGCGATGTGGAACAGCGGCACGCCGATGAACCCGACGTCGTGGTTGAGGTCGGCGCCGCTGGTGAACAGGAAGGTCAGGGCCTGACCGGAGATGTTGGTGTGGGTCAGTACCGCACCCTTGGGCCGGCCGGTGGTGCCGGAGGTGTACATGATCAGTGCCGGTGAGTCGTTGGGGATGTCGACCACCGGGCAGTCCCCGTCGCTTTCGGTGACGAGCTGTTCGTAGTCGAGCACTTCAGCGTCGGCGTCCTCGGCGCTTCCGCCGGCGACGATCACCGTCGCCAGCGTGGGTTCGAGCTCCCGTACCGCCGTGGCGACGTTGGTCAGCACGGACTCGGTGATGACGACCTTCGCCTCGCAGTCGGAGACCAGGAACGCGATCTCCGGCGGCGTCATGCGGAAGTTCACCGGGACCGCGATCGCGCCCAACTTGTTGACCGCCAGGAATGACTCGATGAACTCCGGGCGGTTGAGCATCAGGATCAGGACGCGGTCGCCGAACCCGACGCCGCGCCGGCGCAGATCGGCGGCCAGGGCGGTGACCCGCAGGTCCAGTTCGGCCCACGTGATGGTGCGCCCCAGGAAACGCATGGCCGTCGCGCCGGGCTGCATCAATGCATGACGGGCCAGCTGGTTGGTCCAGTTCTGACGTCGCGCCAGGTAGGGCTGCTCGGTCGGTGAGCCGGACGCACCGGAGGGGTCACTCACGTAGTTCTCCATCGTCAGGGTTGCGCGATGATGATATTTGATCAAACATTGTGTTGCCTCGGTCACACTATGGCCCCGACGCCATGGGGACAAGGCCCTCGCTTGACTGCCGGAAAGGCCGATCCGATGAACGCTCCTGTCAAGCCGCTGCGCTCCGGATCGGTCCGTCGGGAACAGCTCTCCGACGAGGTGGCCGCACGCCTGCGCGCGGAGATCATGACCGGCTCGCTGCGACCCAACACGTTCATCCGTCTCGAGGAAACAGCCGCCCGCCTGGGCGTGAGCAACACCCCCGTGCGTGAGGCGCTGCGCACGCTGCGCGGGGAGGGCATGGTCGAGCTCGAACCACATCGCGGTCACCGTGTGATGCCGTTGACGCGGCAGGACATCGAGGACATCTTCTGGCTGCAGTCGACCATTGCGCAGGAGCTGGCGGCCACCACCACGCGGCGCATCACCGCCGAGCAGATCGACGAACTCGAACGGCTGAACCGGACGATGAGGGTCGCGGTGAAGAACGGCGATGCCGCAGGGATCACTGCCGCGGAGTTCAACTTCCATCGGCTGTTCAACCGCGCGAGCGGCCGCATCAAGCTGGGCTGGTTCCTGCTGCACGTTGCGCGGTATCTGCCGCCGCAGCTGTACGTCACCGACCCGAACTGGGGCGCGGCGGCGGTGGCCGGCCACGACCGTCTGGTCGCCGCGCTGCGCCGGCGTGACGTGCACACCGTCGTGGATCTGACCGATCAGCAGTTCACCGACGGGTTGGCCCGACTGCTGACCTGGCTGGACCAGGCCGGGCTGTGGAACAACGCGCGACGCTGAGGCTTTCGCGGACGGGCGGTCGGAGCGAGGGCCGCCCGGAACGGCGAGGCCGGTAGCCGCTGAACGGAGGACGCCCGGAGCAGCGAGGCCCGGTGCGGAGGACGCCCGGAGCGGCGAGGCCCGGTGCGGAGGACGCCCGGAGCAGCGAGGCCCGGAGCCGCTGAACGGAGGACGCCCGGAGCAGATGCGGACCGAAGAAGACCAACGCGAGCGACATTGTCGGAGATCCGATAGCCGATCTCACTGACCACCGACACTCTCGCTCGTGCTGGTCTTTCGGAACGCCCAGTGACCCCCGGTGCCCTGCCCGGTGACCCCGGTGCCCTGCCCGTTGCGCCGCGATGACCGACAGCCCTCGCGCCGGTGCGCCCCGGTGCCCTGCCCGGTGACCCGGTGCCCGCCAGTCCTCGCGACGGGGCATCCCCAGCCTCGGATCTGTCCACAGGCCGGGCGATTCGGCTGACCAGCACCTGCTATGTGTCGGCGTGGCCTGCGACCGTGCCCTCGTGACCGAGATCCCGCAACTCCGCGGCACCGACCTGCGCTACGTCATCGTCGACCATCTGTTCCGCCACGGCCCGGCCGACATCCCCGACCTCATCGAGGAACTGCACTACCACGGGTTCACCATCGCCGGGCGAGCCTCGAAGACCATCTCCGACGCGCTGCGCTGGGAAGTCCGGCGCGGCAGGCTGCGCCGGCTGCGTCGTGGGCGCTTCGGGCCCGTCGACATGCCCGCACCACAGAGCAACGAATCCACCGGCGAGCAATGACGCTGCGTGCGCAGGCCGGACTGGCGATGGGCCGCACCGACGAGCACTTCTGGGATCGAGTGGTCCCGTATCTGCAGTAGCGGCGCTACGGCGTCGCGAGTTGCTCGGCGCGCTTCTTCAGGTTGTCGGCGAGATAGTCCAGCGTGTCGCCGATCGCCTTCTTCACCATCGGCTTGGGCAGCGCCAACTTGGTCTCGACGTCGAGGTCGACGGTGAGCAGCGAGGTGGGGCCGATCGGCACCACGGAGAACCGCTGCTCCTGCTTCTCGAAGTGATCACCCTGCTGCAACACGGTATAGATCTGGTTCTCGGCCGGGTAGTACACCGCGGTGATGAAGGTGCCGGACTGGCCTTGCACCACCACGTCGAGACGCAGCTGGCTGGGCCGGCCGTCCGGGTAGCGGGCCAGCACCCAGCAGCCCTTGATCTCCTCGTTCCACTGCGGGTAGCTCTCGAAGTCGTGGACGATCCGCATCACCGTCTCGGCAGCGGCCTCGACCTCGACTGTCTTACTCACCAGCGGCATTGGCAGAGCATATCGACCTTCAGCAGCCCAGCAGCACGCGCAGGTCGCGCGCATTGCGCACCGCGTTGCCGCCCAGATCGTTGTTGAAATAGACCAGCACATCGCGGTCCTGCGCCTGCCACTCGCGGATGCGGTCGGCCCACCACCGCAGGTCGTCGTCGCTGTAGGAGCCGCCGTACATCGCGCCCGGGTCGGGTCCGTGCAAGCGCACGTAGACGAAGTTCGCGGTCGCCTGCAGGTTGCACGGCAACCCGGCACCGCTCATCACGACATACGCGGCGCCGTGCCGCTCGAGCAGCTCGTAGACGTCCGGGTGCTCCCACGACGGGTGCCGGAATTCCACCGCGACCGGGATCGCGGCCGGCATCGCGTTCAGGAAGTAGTCCAAGCGGGCGTCGTCGCGCTCGAGGGCGGGATGCAGCTGCACCAGCAGGGGTCCGCTGCGGTCGCCGAGTTCCTTCCAGCCGCGCTCGAACCGTTCGATCCACACCTCCGGCGACCGCAGCCGCCGCGCATGCGTCAGGCCGCGCGCCGCCTTGACCGCCATGACGAAACCCGGTGGCAGCTGGTCGCGCCAGCGCGCGAACCAGTCGTCGCGCGGCCACCGGTAGAAGCTGCCGTTCAGCTCGACGGTGTCGAACTCGGCGGCGTAGCGCTCCAACCGCCGCGCCGCGGGCACGCCGCGCTCGTAGAGCACGCCGTTCCAGTGGTTGTACGACCACCCCGAGCAACCGATCCGGATCGTCATCTCTGTCTGATACCCCGGTTCGAACTCCTCGGCCTCGGGTATCGGGCATCTACGTGGACGACTACCGGGATCTCTTACAGGAACTGCTGCTCGCTTACGGCCCGTGCGGTCAGGAAGACGCCGTCCGTGACATCTGCCGCCGCGAACTCGCCCCGGTTGCCGACGAGGTCTGGGTGGACCCCGCCGGCAACCTGGTCGGTGTCATCCGGGGCGGCAGCGCGCCGCCGGTGCAGCTACTGGCCCACATGGACGAACTGTCGATGCTGATCAAACGCATCGACGACGACGGGACCATCCACCTGACGCCGCTGGGCACGATGTACCCGGGCAACTTCGGGCTAGGTCCGGTGGCGATTCTCGGGGAACACGAGACGTTCTGCGGCGTCCTGGCGCTCGGCTCGGAGCACACCACGCAAGAGACCCCGCGCATCTGGCAGACCAAACCCGACCAGGGCGACAAGGCACTCGACTGGCCCGACGTCTACGTGTTCACCGGCCGCGACAGGAAACAGTTGGCAGAGGCCGGGGTGGGGCCGGGCACCCGGGTGTGTGTCGACCGCAGCAAGCGCACGCTGGTCGACCTCGGCGACTACCTGGGGTGCTACTTCATGGACGACCGCGCCCCCGTGACCGCCGTGCTGCAGACGGCGCGCCGCATGCGGGACGGCGCCGGACCGGCGGGCGATGTGTATCTGGTGTTCACCGCCAACGAGGAGATCGGCGGGCTGGGCGGCTCGTATGCCGCGCGCACTCTGCCCGGCGACCTGACCGTCGCGGTCGAGGTCGGTCCCACCGAACCCGAGTACGACACCGCCGTGGGAGGCGGCCCGATCGTCGCCTACAGCGACGCGATCGCGGTGTACGACAAGCCGGTGGCCGATCGACTGATGGACGTGGCTCGAGGTCTGGGGATGACGCCGCAGGCCGCGGTACTGGGCGCGTTCGAGTCCGACGCTTCCCACGCAAAAGCGTGTGGATGCACCGCGCAGGCGGGCCTGTTGTGCCTACCGACACTGAGCACGCACGGCTACGAGGTCATCCACACCGACGCGATCCCAGCGATGACGTCGGTGCTCACGGAGTTCCTCTCCGACCCGTGGTCGGACCGGCGTGACCGCTAGCCGGCGGCCTCGGCCTCGGCGACGACGCCGAGCGGTGACGATGTCCGCACCGCCTCCTCGCGGATCAGACCCCGCAACAGCGCGGTGCTGAATTCCACGGCGATCTCCTGCGCGCTGCGCCGGCCGTCCGGACGCAGCCAGCGGTAGGACCCCAACGTCATGCCGATGTATCCCAGGGCCAGCACGTGGGAATCGCAGTCATAGAACTCGCCGCTGGCGATGCCGCGGTCGATCACGTCGCGCACATGTTCGTAGACCTGGGCTTCCCTCTCCCGGATGTAGGCCACCTGCTCCTCGGTGAACCACTCGGTGATGTAGGGCCCCTCCTGGAAATACACGGCGGCGCGCTCGATGTCGCTGGCGATGCCGACCAGCAACCGCCGCGTGAAGTGATAGATGGTCTCGCGGGCCGAAGCGGTCGGGTCGTCGTGCAGCGCGTCGACGGTGAAGTCGGCCGCACCCTTGTAGATGTCGTAGAGGATCAGCGACTTGCTCGCGTAATAGTGGTAGACCGTCGCCTTGTTCAGCCCGACCGCGTCCGCGACGTCATCCATCCGGGTGCCGTGGTACCCGCGCGCGGCGAACAGTTTTGTGGCCACAGCCAGCAACTCCTGGCGGCGCGACATTCCGTTCGTCGTGGTGGTCTCAGACATGGCGACTCATATAAGCATGTGCCTGACTTCTCGGCGGTCTACTAACTGGTCGGCCAGTCTAAGTCGTTGCCGTGTTGCCGCGTGGCGGACAGGTCTAGACTCGCGACATAGCCAGCACGCAGGCGAGAGGTGATGACGTTGGATCCCAATCCTGACTATGACGCCAGCGATGAGCTGGAGTACGGCGTCAACTGGTTCGCCTGGATTCTGCGCGGGGTGTATCCGCCGCCGGCCTACCCGCCGGTCTGATCCGCGTCGACGCCCTGTCGGTCGTCTCGTCGTGCGTCCAGGCGCGCTTTGCGCGCCTGCACCCAGGTGCGGGCCTGTTCGTTGAGCACGCCCAGCCGTCTGCTCAGTTCCTCGGCGCCAGTACGCCCATGCCTCGCGGCTGCTGAGATGCGCTCGTTGAGTTCGGCGCGCCAGTCGCGCGGCGGTACCGGGTCACGGTCGCGCGGCCACTCGATGGGCGGTTCCGGTGCGGGCGTGGGCGCCACGGCTGCCGACGGCCTGCTTTCCTCCTCGTAGCGCTCGCCGCATTTGCGGCACCGCACCTCGTAGCGCATGCCGCGGCCATACTCGATGAAGGCGTAGTCCGCGACGGACACGCAGCGCGGGCAGCGGGCGAGCCCGCGTTCGACGACCATGCTCACACCGCCATCGTGCGGCCGACACGCCAGTGCACGCACCGGCCACCGACATCTCGATGCCTGATCGGTGCCGTTTCGAGATGTGCGGTCAGGCCGCCGCCTGCTTGACCGCGCGGCCCACCTCGGCTCGCAGTTCCGCATACTCCGGAGAGCGGCGCAGCTCGTCGGCGTCGACTCCGGAGCGCGGCAGGGCAACCGGGATGTCGAGGGCAACCTTGCCGGGCCGGCGGGTCAGCACCACGATGCGCGACGCGAGGAACGCGGCCTCGTCGGCGCTGTGGGTGACGAACACCGTGGTGCGTCCCGACTCGGCGCTGACCTGGCGCACGTCGTCCTGGAGCCGTTCGCGGGTCAGCGCGTCGAGCGCGGCGAACGGTTCGTCGAGCAGGAACAGCGGCGTTTCCGCCGCGAGCGCCCGCGCGATCGCGACGCGCTGCTGCTGCCCGCCGCTGATCTCCCAGATGCGGCGGTGCGCAGTGCCGGCCAGGCCGACGCGTTCGAGCAGTTCGTCGCGGCGGTCTGCACGGCGGTCGCGCGGCACCCTCGCGTATCTCAGGGCCAGGTCGATGTTTCCGCCGACGGTGCGCCACGGGAACAGCCGAGGCTGCTGGAACACCACCCCTGCGGTGACCCCCGGAGTGGGCGGTCGGCCGGCCACGTGAACCGAGCCCTGGCTGGGTTCCTCGAAGCCGGCCAGCAACCGCAGCAGCGTGCTCTTGCCGCAGCCGGACGCGCCGACGAGCACCAGGAACGAGCCGGGGTCGACGGTCAGGTCGACCGGGCCCAGCGCGGTCACTTGATCGCGTCCGCTGCCGTAGCGGTGCGACACCGCTTCGATGCGGACCGCGCCGTCACTCGAGGGCATCCGGCAGGCCCTTGGTGTAGATCGCGTCCTGGAAGACAGCGCGGGGGCTGGCCGCGGGGATCTGTTTCTGGTCGGCGAGAAACTGTGACGCGCTTTCCAGGTTCGCCGCCAGGTTGCCCGGGTTTCCTTCGGTGCCAAGCCATTCCGACGACGAGATGTCCTGGCGCGGGACGAACACCATCTGCTCGAGCTGGCCGGCCACCTCCTCTGGGGTCAGTCCGACTTCGGCGGCGATGGCCGCCGCGGCGGCCTTCGGGTCGTCCTGGATGACGTCGAGGGCCCGTACCTGCTGCTGACGCCAGACGTCGACCGCCTCGGGGTGAGCCGCGGCGAACTCGTCGGACACCGTGGCCAGGTCCAGGGTGGGCTTGCCGGCCTCGGCGAGTTGGCGGCTGGTGATCAGGTCCTTGCCGGTCTCGCGCAGCTGGTCCAGCGTCGGCAGCCACGTGTAGGCGGCGTCGATATCGCCGCGCTCCCAGGCGGCGAGGATGGCCTGGGGCTGCAAGTCGATGAGGGCAACATCGTTGGCGGACAACCCATTCTGGTGCAGCGCAGCCAGCAGGCTGTAGTGCGCGGTGGAGGCGAACGGGGTGCCGATGCGCTTGCCCTTCAGCTGTGCGACGTTGTCGATGCCGGCGGCGTTGCGCACGACGAGCGCCTCGTTCTCGCCGGCGACGTCGAGGATGAACGCGACCTTGTACGGGATGTTCAGCGGCGCGGAGAGTCCACGGGCGACCGGGCTGGATCCCAGGGCCCCGAAGTCGAGTTCCTCGGCGATGAACGCGGTGTTGACGTCGGCGCCGGAATCGAACTTCGTCCACTTGATGTTGTAGTCCGGCAACGCTTCTTCGAGCCACTTGTTGTTCTTGACGATGAGGTCGCCGCTGGGGAACGTCTGGTAGCCGATCCGGATCGTCGGCTTGTCCGAGCCGTCTCCGTGCTGGGCCGAGCGGTCCACCGAGCAGCCGGCCAGTGCCAGCACGACCGAAAGAAGCGCTACCACAACAGCTTTGGTTTTCATATCTTTCCTCTCCAGGGGACACTGCGCCGTTCGGCGGCGCGCAGCAGACCGTCGATCACCAAACCGGAGAACCCGATGGCGAAGATCCCGACCAGCACGACCGGGGTGTTGTTGTAGTTGCTCGCGTCTTTGACCAGTCCGCCGACACCGGGGATGCCGTTGAACAGTTCGGCGGCCACCACCGACGAGTAGGCCATTCCGACCGCGAGCCGGATCCCGGTGAACGTTTCGGGCAGCGCGGACGGGATCACGACGTCGCGGATCACCTCGCGCCGGGAAGCGCCCAGTGCCCGTGCGGCCTCCTGTAGCCCGACCGGGGCGGCGACGACGGCCGCGGTGGTCGCGACCGCGGCGGGCGGCAGTGCGGCCAGCGCGAGCAGCGTCACCTTCGGCGCCTCGTCGATGCCGAGCCAGATGACCAGCAGGAAGAAGTAGGCCAGCGGCGGCAGCGCCCGCAGGAACGTCAGCCACGGTTCCAGGACGCTGCGCACCCACCGCACCGACCCCATGACCAGGCCCAGCAGCACACCGGCCACGACACCGACGACCACGCCGGCCAGCACCCGTCGCAACGTCATGTACAGGTGCTCCCACAGCAGGTGCCCGGCGTAGCCACGTACGCCGTCGTGGGTGGTCGACAGGTCGACGAAGGCGCGCCAGACGGCGGCGGGATGCGGCACGAAGGTCTGGTTCCACAGGCCGCTGGCCGCCGCGAGCTGCCAGAGCACTCCGAACACCGCGACCGACAGCAGCGGCAGCAGCGCACGGGTCAACCGAGCACGCCGACCACTCCGGTCGGGGTGTACGTCACCGCTCGGTGGCGGGGCGACGGCACCGTCGCGGGGAAGGTCGACGAAAACGGACACCGGCGAACATTGACCGACCCGCCACCGTTGCGGAATGGCTGCGATCATCGCGAGCGAAAATCGGGACCGTCGGAGTGCGTGGCGGGAGGGCGTGCAGGTTTGACCGGCCGTCCTCCTACACTGACATCTTTACCCGTCGCTCGACGGGCGGTGTCAGGGTGCCGTGCGGCGCTCGGACCGACACCGGGAAGCGAAGCCTAGATCGGATCGACATCGATGATCATCGGGATACCGAGAGAGTCCCTGCCTGGGGAAACGCGGGTTGCGGCTACCCCGCAGACGGTGGGTCAGCTGATCAAGCTGGGCTATCAGGTCCAGGTGGAGTCCGGCGCGGGGGCTGCGGCGAGCTTCTCCGATGCGGCGTACGCCGAGGCCGGCGCGGACATCGGCACCACTTACGACGTGCTGTCCGCCGATGTGGTGCTGAAGGTCAATGCCCCGACCCGCGGTGAGATCGCCGGTTTCAGCGACGGCGCCACCGTCATCAGTCTGATTTCTCCGGCACTTCAGCCCGAGTTGCTCGAGCAGTTGGCCACGCGGCCGATCACCGTGCTGGCGATGGACGCGGTGCCCCGGATCTCCCGGGCGCAGTCGATGGACGTGCTGTCCTCGATGGCCAACATCGCCGGTTACCGCGCAGTGGTCGAGGCGGCGCACCGGTTCGGCCGCTTCTTCACCGGTCAGGTGACCGCGGCCGGCAAGGTGCCGCCGGCCAAGGTGCTCGTCGTCGGCGCCGGCGTGGCCGGGCTGGCGGCGATCGGGGCCGCCGGCAGTCTGGGCGCCGTCGTGCGCGCCACCGACCCGCGGCCCGAGGTGGCAGATCAGGTCAAATCGCTGGGCGGCGAGTACCTGCCCGTGGACCCGGCGGCCGCCGAAGTGTCGGCGACCGGTTACGCCAAGGAGATGGGCGACGACTACAAGGCCCGCGAGGCGGCGCTGTACGCCGAGCAGTGCAAAGACGTCGACATCATCATCACCACCGCGCTGATCCCCGGTAAGCCCGCGCCGCGCATCATCACCGCCGAGATGGTCGCCTCGATGAAGTCCGGCAGCGTCATCGTCGACATGGCAGCCGCCAACGGCGGCAACGTCGAGGGCACCGTCAAGGACCAGGCGATCGTCACCGACAACGGCGTGACGATCATCGGCTACACCGATCTGGCCGGCCGGTTGCCGGCCCAGTCCTCCCAGCTCTACGGCACCAACCTGGTGAACCTGCTCAAGCTGCTCACCCCGGAGAAGGACGGCCACCTCACGCTGGATTTCGACGACGTCGTACAGCGGTCGGTGACCGTCGTCCGTGACGGCGAGATCACGTGGCCGCCGCCTCCGGTGCAGGTGTCCGCGGCCCCGGCCGCGGCCGCGGCCGCGGCTGCCGCGCCCGTCGAGACCAAGCCGGCCAAGGCGCCCATGTCGTCGGGGCGCCGGCTGGGGCTGACGTTCGTCGCGGCGGCCGCGTTGTTCGCGCTGATCGCGCTCTCCCCCGCCGCGCTGCAGGTGCACCTCACGGTGTTCGCGCTGGCCATCGTGATCGGCTACTACGTCATCGGCAATGTGCACCACGCCCTGCACACTCCGCTGATGTCGGTGACCAACGCGATCTCCGGAATCATCGTCGTCGGCGCCCTGCTCCAGATCGGGCACGGCAACGCCATCGTCACCGCGGTCGCCTTCGTCGCGATCCTGCTGGCCAGCATCAACATCTTCGGCGGTTTCGCGGTGACGCGCCGCATGCTCGCGATGTTCACGAGGAGCTAGAGGACATGTTCACCCTGGAAACCACTGCCACCGCGGCCTACGTCGTCGCGGCGCTGCTCTTCGTTCTGTCGCTGGCCGGGCTGTCCAAGCACGAGACCTCACGCGCCGGCATCAGCTACGGCATCGGCGGCATGACCATCGCACTGATCGCGACCATCGCGCTGGCGATCAACCACCAGATCGAGCCGCTCGGCCTGGGGCTGCTGGTCGTCGCGACGGTCATCGGTGCGGCGATCGGTCTGTGGCGTGCGAAGAAGGTCGAGATGACCGGCATGCCCGAGTTGATCGCGTTGCTGCACTCGTTCGTGGGTCTGGCCGCGGTGCTGGTCGGCTGGAACGGCTACCTGCACGTCGAGGCAGACCCGTCCGGCGCAGAAGCCGTGCAGCTGGCCGACGAGGGGATGCTGGGCATCCACTCCGGTGAGGTCGTCATCGGCGTCTTCATCGGCGCGGTGACGTTCACCGGTTCGATCGTCGCGAACCTCAAGCTCTCGGCGCGGATGAAGTCCGCCCCGATGATGCTGCCGGGCAAGAACTTCCTGAATGTGGGCGCCTTGGTGGTGTTCGCCGCGCTGACCGTGTGGTTCGTCATCGACCCGCAGCTGTGGGTGCTGGTGGCGGTGACCGTGTTGGCGCTGCTGCTCGGCTGGCATCTGGTGGCTTCGATCGGCGGCGGCGACATGCCGGTGGTGGTGTCGATGCTCAACAGCTACTCGGGGTGGGCTGCCGCGGCGGCCGGCTTCCTGTTGGGCAACGATCTGCTGATCGTGACCGGCGCGCTGGTCGGCTCCTCGGGTGCCTACCTGTCGTACATCATGTGCAAGGCGATGAACCGGTCGTTCATCTCGGTGATCGCGGGCGGGTTCGGGATCGAGGCCGGCCCGGCCGACGACAAGGACTACGGCGAGCACCGGGAGATCACCGCCGAGGGCGCGGCCGAGCTGCTGGCCAACGCCAGCACGGTGATCATCACGCCCGGTTACGGCATGGCGGTCGCGCAAGCCCAGTACGGCGTCGCCGAGCTGACGCGCAAGCTGCGGGAGCGCGGCGTCGAGGTCCGTTTCGGCATCCACCCGGTCGCCGGCCGGCTGCCCGGCCACATGAACGTGCTGTTGGCCGAGGCCAAGGTGCCCTACGACATCGTCCTGGAGATGGACGAGATCAACGACGACTTCGACGGCACCTCGGTGGTCCTGGTGATCGGCGCCAACGACACGGTCAATCCGGCGGCGTCGGAGGATCCGGGCAGCCCGATCGCCGGCATGCCGGTGTTGACGGTGTGGAACGCCGACAACGTCATCGTGTTCAAGCGGTCGATGGCGTCGGGCTATGCGGGCGTGCAGAATCCGCTGTTCTTCCGCGAGAACACGCAGATGCTGTTCGGTGACGCGAAGGACCGGGTGGACGCGATCAATGCGGCGCTGTCGACGCCGGCCACCGTCTGACGACGATCAAGCGGTGTGGGGGCGCCTCCCCGCTTGCGGGGGAAGACGAGCCGCGTTGAGGAGTCAGACCATCAGCACCGTCTGACGACGATCAAGCGGTGTGGGGGCACCTCCCGCGGACGGGCGTCGTCTACAGGAGGGGACGGACCCGAAAAAAGACCGACGCGAGCGACATTGTCGAGCACTGGTTAGCCACTCTTACTGACCTCCGACACATTCGCTCGTGCTGGTCTTTCGGGAAGCCCGTCGCGGCCCGCATGAGGACCGTGTGACCCCGCTACCCCGTTTCCCGGGCGCTGGGAGTGGTAGTTGATTTTGCTGCACGCGCTCACCGCTGAGCTTTTGTAGCAACGTTTGTAACGTCGGCACACTGGAATGCCCACGTACCATGCGAAAACCGGTGCGCGCGACAGTCTAAGTGCTTTACTGACGCCTATGAAAATAAATAGCTGGGCGGCCACCGCCCTCGCCGCGCCTGCTATCGCGACCGGCGTCTGCATGCTCAGTTCCGCCACGGCACAGGCGTCGCCCGACGACACCTCCTCCAGCGTCAGCGCCGGACCGGCCACCGACCGCGACGACACCAAGGCAACGAGCTCCTCGGCCGCGCGTGGCAAAGCCCGCGCTACCGCCGGATCCGCTGCGGCGGACGACCGGTCGGACTCGTCGCTCCGCAAACGCGATGCCGGTACCCGCGCGGCCGAGGAACGCGAAGTCGAGATCGACGACGATGCCGCCGAAGAGTCCCTCGGTATCGACGAAACGACAGACGAAACCGATGCGGTCGCGGAGCAATCCGACCCCGACGGCGCAGACGCAACGCCGGCCCAGCCCCAGCCGCGCAAAGCCGCCCTGACCGCCGCCTCCTCGAACCCGTTGAGCAGCAAGCCCCGCGCCGCACAGCGGTTCGTCACGGTGGACACACTGGCCGCGAGGCACGACAGCACCGTAGAAGCCACGGCGGATGACGACGTCGACACCGTCGGTCGCGCGATCGAACAAATCGCCGCCGCACGCGCCGACCTCGACGCGGCCGTCTGGAACAGCGGCAACATCCTGGCCGGACTGGCGGCAATGCTGCCGCAAATGTGGCTGGGCGGCGCCCAGTCGTCACTGGTGCGATGGCAGGAAGGTCACGAGCTGCTGCAGGCGCGGTTCGCCGCCACGGTCGACAACCCGTTCGCGCACTGGATAGCCGGACAGCGCATCGAAGCCAGCATCATGCGCGTCGTCCGTGTCCAGGATCAGCTCGAGGCCGCCGACAAGTGGCTCGACGTGGTGCACGTATTCACCCGACAAGACCTGACCGACATCTCGGAGTTGATCGATGAGGCCTCCGACAACGGCCTCGTCTATCAGATCCTGGACATCTTCACGGAGCGGGGACCGGGCGGCGTCCGCGTCAACCCGATCTTCCAGATGTCGATCAACGGCGGCGAGTACGTCAACGTCCTGCTCGACACCGGCTCGCTCGGCCTCGTGATCAACCCGCAGGTGATCGGTCTGGAAAACGTTCCCGAGCCCGTCGACCACGGCGAGGGTTGCTACGGCGACTGCACGAATGAATATCGCTTCGACGTGTACGAGATCCCGATTTCGGTGGCCGAGGGCGTCGACAGCACCGCCACCCCGGTGCTGGTGGTGACCCTGAGCACGTGGGAGAACGTCGCGAAGGAGAACGGCGACTTCGAAGGCATTCTCGGCATCGGAGCCAATAACGAGTTGCCGTGGACCAACAATCCGCTGACGGCCCTGCCGGGGCTTCTCGGTCGCGGCATCCTGATCGATGAGCGCCGGAACCGGGCGATCCTCGGTCCGAACCCGTACGCGGCACGCGTCACGGTCGACGGGTCACCGATCAGCGACTTGACGGTCAAAATCGGCGACTACGACGAGTATGTCGGCCAAACCTGGCTCGACACCGGCGGACTTCTGGGCACCCTTCCGAAGTCCCTAATCGACGGTGACAACGGCGTGCCCCCCGGCACCCTCATCTCGGTCTACACCGAGGACGGCGAAACACTGCTGTTCTCGTACCGCACCACCAGGTCCAACACGCCGACCTTCACCGATCCCGACGAAAGCGACACGGTGCTTTTCGGGTGGCAACCGTGGGTCGGAGCCTCCGTCTATACCGACTTCACCGGCTCCGGAAGCACCAGTTTCAACTACCGGTAGCGGTTTTCACCCGCCGGTAACCGACCGCCGGGCCCCTCTGGGGGTCCGGCGGTATGGTGGTGTCACTGGGTACAGCCAGCGCCCGCCCCACCACCTCTTAGCCGGTGGCTGCATGAACCAACACACGCCCTCCACGTCGTCGCCCCCGCACCAACGAGACGAACTGCGGTTCGTCAGCACAGACCTGGGCGCGACAGAAGATTTCCTGTCCAAGACCTACACCAAGATGTCGCTCGCGGCTGAACCGGGCGAGCAGACGCAGACCCGTATCGAACGACACTGGCTGGGGCCGATCACCTTCGACGAGGTGCGTGTCGGATTCCACATGTCCTACGACGCGAATCCGATCGGGCTGATCTGCCTGTGCCGCGTTCACGAGGGGCACATCGAGGAGAACTTCATCGGCGAGTCGACCGACGTCTTCGCCCCCGGCGACGTCACCTTGCTCTCGCCGCCGGACGAGCCGTACTCCGGCCGGGCTTGCCAGGCCAGCTACGACCTGACCATGTTCGACCCTGTCCTGCTGGACCGGGTTGCCGGACGCGGCGACTCCATTCGGCTGCTCGGTCACCGGCCGGTGTCGCGCGACGCCGGCCGTCAACTCTTCGCGGCCATCGATTACGTCTCCGCAGTCGCGCACGGTGATCAACCGGTGACCCCGCTGGTGGCCTCGACGACGGCGAGCCTGCTGGCTGCGGTGGTGTTGTCAGCACTCCCCAACACCGCCAACACCGGTCCGGCCGAGGCGACCGACGGCAACGCCAAACCCGCGGTGCTGCGGCGGGCCGTCGCCTACATCGACAGCCGCGCCGACCACGACATCGCGCTGGCCGACATCGCGGCAGCCGTGCACCTCACGCCGCGCGCTCTGCAGTACATGTTCCGCCGGCACCTGGACCTGACCCCGATGGAGTACCTGCGCCGGGTTCGTCTCGATCACGCACACCGGGATCTGCTGCGCGCCGACCCGTCCGAGACCAGCGTGCACACCATCGCCACCCGCTGGGGCTTCGCCCACGCCGGTCGATTCGCGACGATGTACCGGCAGAACTACGGCTGCGCGCCGTCCGACACGCTGAAGAGCTGAGTCAGGTCACCGGCGATAGCCCGCGGGTAGCCGGTCCTTCCAGAAGGGCGCCGTCGGGACCGAATCGCGAACCGTGCAGGGGGCATTCCCAGGCCTGGTCGGCGTCGTTCCAGGAGACGATGCCGCCGAGGTGCGGGCAGACCGGGGAGACTGCGCGGCGCGTCCCGTCCACGTTGCTTTCGGCCTGTAGGTGCCACGGCATCCCGCGCACCGAGCCCTGTCCGTCGGCGGGCGCCCCGGACGGCACCAACGGTTTGACGTAGCCGAGCGCCAGGTGCAGACCGACTTTCGCGTTGAACTCGACCGCGGTCGGCACGCCGCCGAGCTCCTGGGAACTCCAGCTCTGGAAGGCCTGCGCCCAATCCATCCGACCGCCCAGAATGCGTGCGGCCAGCGCAAGCGCTGCCGCCACGCCGTTGGTCATCCCCCACTTGTCGAATCCCGTTGCGACCAAGATGTTCTCGAGCTTCGGCAGCAGCGGCCCGACGTAAGGCAGTTCGGCAGCGGGGTGGTAGTCCTGGGCCGACCAGAAGTGCGTTTGCACCGCACCCGGATAGTGCTGGCGGGCCCAGTCCGCGAGTTCGCTGACGCTCTTGCTGGGCGCGTTGGAGCGGCCGACCGAGTGACCGGCGCCGCCGACGATGAGTTTGTCGCCGGTGTCGGTGGGCGCGTAGCGCACCGAGCGGGTGGGTGAATCGACGGCGATGTACATCGACCGCGTGATCTCGCCGGGCACGTCGAAGGCCAGGCAGTACGACCGCTGCGCCTCGACGCGGGCGAAGAACATGCCGCGGTCCAGAATCGGTGTGCCCGTGGCCAGTACGCACCGCTGAGCGCGGATGACCAGTTGGGCTTCCCGACTGTCCTCGGGGGCGCTCGACATCCGCACATGGACGTCGACGGGCCCGGTACCCGACACCGACGTCACCCGCATGCCTTGCAGCAGGGTGCCGCCGTGGCGTTCGAGTTCGGCGGTCAGACTGGTCAGGACGGGCATCGGGTCAATCTGGGCCTGGTCGGGAAGTCGGACCCCGCCGCGGAACGGGAACGGGACGTCGGCGTCGTCGACCCAGATCGCCTCGCCGAGTCCGGCGTCCCGGCACGCGTCGAGGATGTCGCGGGCGGTGCTCAGTCCTTTGAGGCTCTGCGCGTAGGCGTGGTCGTCTTCGCGTTGCGCGCTGATGCCGTGCTCGTCGCAGTAGCGCAGCAGCCAGTCGCGGCCCTCGGTGTTGCCGGTGACGTATGCGCGCAGCACGTCGGTGTTGTGCTTTCTCGCGATGCGGGCAAGCTTGCTGCCCTGCAGCACACTGACCTTGCCGGTGGTGTTGCCGGTGGCGCAGGCGCCCACCTGGCGGGCCTCCAGCACGACGACTTTCTTTCCGGCGCGCGCGAGCAGCAGCGCGGTGGTGAGGCCGGTCAGTCCGGCACCCACGACGACGATGTCGGCGGAGCGGACATCCTCGGCGGCACCTGCCGACGTGGGAGCTTGAATGCGTCCATCGGTCCACAGAGACGGCATGGCCGCGCGAATACCCGAAGGCCGAGCTGTCTAACCGAGGCGTTTGATCATGCCCGGAGCGGGCAGACAATTCGGATGACGATCTCAGAGCTGGCCACATTGCCTTTACGCGCCGGCGCGGCATTGCGGGACAAGCGGTTCTTCCATCCCACCGGACTGCTCTGCGCCGGCAACATCACCCGACTCGCACCGGACGGCGAGGGCCTGCCCCTGGTGTCCGGTGACGTCGTGGGCCGAGTCTCCAAAGGCGCCGGAACACCCGGCGCGCTGCCCGACTTCGCCGGTCTGGCCTGGCGGATGCCGCGCGACGCCGACGGTGAGCATCCGTGGGACGTGCTGACCGTGTCGTCCTCGGCGCGTGTCGTGCTGCGACCGGTGGCCGCATGGTCGTCGCCGCAGTATTCGACGTTGATGCCGCTGGGTTATCGCGGCGGAATGTTCTGGTTGCGCGCGCAACTGCGGACCCCGTTCGACGGCGACGGATTGTCGATCGACGCGCTGCGCTCCCACTTGGGCTCGGCGCCACTGGAATTCAGTATCGAGCAGGCACGCGGCAACGGCCCGTTCACCAACCTCGCGACGCTGACGCTGCAGCGGGAGGTCTGCGAGGACGATCCCGGCTGCGACCAGCCTTTCGACCCGACGGTGCGCAGCGGCACCGAGGTGCAGCTGTTGCCGCGGTGGCTGACGTCGCTGCGCAAGTCGGCCTACCGCAACAGCCGCGAGGGCCGGGGAGCCGACGCCGACAGCCCCGACGGCGCGAAGCTCTGACATGGCACGTCCTGCTCCGCGACTGACCGGCCTCGAAGCAGCGCTCACCCTCGCCGATCTGGGTCTGCCGTCGGTCGCGGCGGGTGTGATCGCGCGGCGCCGGCCCGTGATGGGTCTGCTGGACCGGCTGGATGCCGACGCGAGAGGCGTCCGCCGCCTGCGCACGCTGCGCGACCGCTACGGCCTGGGCCCTGTCGAGCTGGCGATCCCGGGCCGTCACATCGTGGTCCCGCTCGACCCGGCCGACGTCGGCGGCGTCCTCGCGCAGACGCCGAACCCGTTTCACCCGGCGAGCTGGGAGAAACGGCATGCGCTCGACCAGTTCCAGCCGCGCGGGGTGCTGTCCTCGCGTGGCGCGATCCGTCAGCAGCGCCGCGACTACAACGAAGCCGTCCTGGACTCCGACGCAGAACTGCACCACTTGGCCGCGCCGCTGCACGCCGCCGTGGCGCACCACGCCGCGGCGTTCGCCGAGGCGGTGCTCTCGCGCGAGGGTTTCGATTCCGCACAGTTCACGATCGCCTGGTGGCGGCTGGTCCGCCGCGTGGTGCTGGGCGCCGCGGCCGAGGACGACGACTCGATCACCGACGACCTGTGGCGGCTCCGCAAGGCCGGGAACTGGTCGTTCGCGAGCCTGCCGCATCAGCGGCGCCGCGACCGCTTCTTCGCCAAGCTGTACCGCTACGCCGAGTCGCCCGACCCGGACAGTCTGATGGGCGCGCTGGCCGCGACACCCGCCGCCGGTGCGGTGGACCCGGTCGGGCAGGTTCCACAGTGGCTGTTCGCGTTCGACGCGGCCGGGATGGCGTCGCTGCGCGCGTTGGCGTTGCTGTCCACCCATCCTGACGCGCTCGCCCGCTGCGAGGTCGACGACCCGGAAGCTGTTGCGGTGCGCCCGTTTCTGCGCGCGTGCGTCCTGGAGTCGGTGCGGCTGTGGCCGACGACGCCCGCCATCCTGCGTGAGGTGACCACGACGACCACATGGCACGAGGGCACTCCGGCGGAGGTGACGACGTCGCCGCCGGCTTCGGTGCTGATCCCCGTGCCGGCGTTCCACCGGGATCCCGATCTGCTGGAGTTCGCCGACTCGTTCGCCCCCGACATCTGGCTCGACGGCACCGCGCAGCGCTATCCGCAGCTGGTGCCGTTTTCCGCCGGGCCCGCCGAATGCCCGGGGCGCAACCTGGTGCTGTTCACCACCAGCACGTTGTTGGCCGGACTGCTCGCACGTGTACACCTGACGCTGGAATCGGGCCAGCCGCTGGCACCGGCGCGGGCATTGCCGGCCACGCTCAACCAGTTCGGGCTGTCGTTCAGCGCTCGGCCGCGGCAGGACCAGGGCGAGCCGGTGGCACCGCTGACGGCACGCCCGGCTTGAGCGACCGCAGACGACCACCGATTACAGGTGTCATATCGTGGCGGCATGGACTTCTCGATGTCGGCCAAGGCTCAGGATTACCACCAGCGGTTGACGGACTTCATGACCGAGCACGTCTTCCCCGCCGAGGAGTCGTACCACTCCTACCGTGAGGAGAAGGGCCCCAAGGATCACACGGTCCCTCCCGTGGTGGAGGAACTCAAGGTCATCGCCAAGGAGCGCGGGCTGTGGAATCTGTTCCTGCCCTCGGTGTCTGGGTTGTCCAACCTGGAGTACGCGCCGCTGGCGGAGCTGACCGGCTGGAGCATGGAGATTGCGCCGGAGGCCACCAACTGCGCCGCGCCGGACACGGGCAACATGGAGACGTTGCACCTGTTCGCCACCGAGGAGCAGCGTAAGCAGTGGCTCGAGCCGCTGTTGGCCGGCGAGATCCGCAGTGCGTTCGCGATGACCGAGCCCGCGGTGGCCTCCAGCGACGCCCGCAACATCGAGACGACCATGCTGCGCGACGGTGACGACTACGTCATCAACGGCCGCAAGTGGTGGATCACCGGTGCGGCGGATCCGCGCTGCAAGATCTTCATCGTCATGGGCCGCACCAACCCCGACGCGGCCAGCCACCGTCAGCAGTCGATGATCCTGGTGCCCTCCGACACTCCCGGGGTGGAGATCCGGCGCTCGCTGCCGGTGTTCGGGTGGCAGGACCAGCACGGTCACTGCGAGATCATCTTCGACAACGTCCGGGTGCCGGCGTCGAACCTGCTCGACGAAGAGGGCAGCGGCTTCGCGATCGCGCAGGCCCGTCTCGGGCCCGGCCGCATCCACCACTGCATGCGCGCCATCGGCGCTGCCGAGCGGGCGCTGGCGCTGATGGTCGATCGTGTGCAGAAGCGGGTCGCGTTCGGCAAGCCGCTGGCCGAGCAGGGTGTGGTGCGGGAGGCGATTGCCAAGTCGCGCAACGAGATCGAGCAGACGCGCCTGCTGTGCCACAAGGCGGCCTGGACCATCGATCAGCACGGCAACAAGAGCAAGGACGCCCAGCTGCTGGTCGCGCAGATCAAGGCGGTGGCCCCGCAGATGGCGTGCGACGTGATCGACCGCGCCATTCAGGTGCACGGCGGTGCCGGCGTCAGCGACGACTTCCCGCTGGCGCGGCTGTACAGCTGGCACCGTGCGATGCGGCTGTTCGACGGCCCCGACGAGGTGCACATGCGCACCATCGCGCGGGCGGAGCTGGGCAAGGAGAAGTCGGCGCTGGCGGCGGCGGCGTGCCGCCAGTCAGACCGGGCGGTGACAAGCTAGTGCCCTCCACGGGTGGTGAGCTGCCGGGCGCGTGGAACTTCCGCGACGTCTCGGAGCAGACGGGTATCGCGCCCGGGCGCTTTTTCCGGGCCAGTGAGCTTTCCAAGCTCGACGACGCGGGCCGAGCCGCGCTGTCCGGTTACGGCGTCACCGACGTCGCCGACCTGCGCACGCTGCGCGAGCTGGAGCGGCACGGTCCGGGGTTGGTTCCGCGGGGGGTGGAGATCCACCACCTGCCGTTCGTGGAGACCACCGCGAGCGACGGCGAGGCGCCGCATGAGCACGCCTTCCAGCGGATGATGACCGAGAAACCCGCCGACGAATCGGTTGCCGACGCCGCGGCGCGCTACATGACCGAGGAGTACGGCCGCATAGCGGCTGCCCCGTTGGCGCAGCGCGCGGTGCGTCGGGTGGTGACGCTGCTGGGCGGCGAGCGACGGGTGCTGGCGCACTGCTTCGCCGGTAAGGACCGCACCGGGTTCACCATCGCGGTGGTGCTGGAAGCCGCCGGCGTGGATCGCGACGCGGTGATGGCGGACTACCTGCGCAGCAATGCCGCGGTGCCGCAGCTGCGCGAGAGCATCCTGGCGACGGTTCGGGCACGGATGGCCGAGACACCGGAGGTCGTCGAGCTGGCGGAGGCTCGGCTGACGGAGTCCGTGCTGGGTGTGCGGGAGCAGTACCTGGACGCCGCGCGCCGCACCATCGAGGAACAGTTCGGTTCGCTGCGTGGCTATCTGGAGGCGTCCGGGGTAACCGACGAGGAGCTTCGCCGCCTGCGTGCGGCGCTGAACCCCTGACCCGTTTCCTCTTCCCCTTCCCCGCCGAACTTGCATTCCACGCGCGTCAAGTCGGCATTTGACGCGCGTGGAATGCAATTTCGGCGCGTGGTCAGCTGGTGAGGATGACGCCGACGACCCAGGCTCCCGTCGCGAGCAGCGCGCCGATCAGCTCCACCCCGACCGACAGCGCAACGCCTTTGAGCGCGTGCACGGTCGAGGCCCACGCCCGCGTCAGATCCTGGCGGGTGGCGAATTCCGCGGCGAACACCCCCGCGACGAAACCGATGAGCAGACCGATCACCGGGATGACGAAGAACCCCACCACACCGGCGATCCCACCGATGACCAACACCGAAGTGCGTACCTGCGCCTCGCGCATGCGGCGCACCGGCCAGGTGTATTTGATGATCGCCGACCCCACGATCAGCGCGAGCGCGATGCCGAACACCACCCACGCGGTGGTGGTGTTCACGACGAACGCCCACACTGCGATCGCACCGATCACCAACAACGCACCCGGCAGGATCGGCAGGATGATGCCGGCCAGGCCGATGGCGATCGCCAGTGCGACCAGGAGAATGCCGCCGAGGCTCACCTCAGCGAGCTTAGGCCGTCACGGCTTGCGTCCGCGCACCCACTGCACGGTTCCCATTTCCTTGGACCGCACGCTGACCAGGCCGAGATCTTCCAGCGTGTCGGCCAGTTGGTCGTCGTCGAACGCGTGTGCGCCAAGGTCGGGCAGGAACCGGGAAATGTGCGTGGCGGGGCCGGCGGTCGGCACCATGACCGCCATCCGGCGACCGGATCGCAGCACGCGCACCATCTCCGCGAGCGCGGTGGCCGGTTCGGGGATCAGTTGCAGCATCGCCACCGACACCACCGCGTCGACCGACTCGTCCTGCAGCGGCAGGCGCTGCGCGTCGGCGCGCAGGAACCCGACATTGGGCCCCGCCTCGGCGGCCGCGGCGCGAGCCAGCATCGGCTCCGAGATGTCGACACCGAGCGCCAAGCCGGCCGGACCTACCGCCTGCCCCAGCGCGGCGGTGACGTTGCCCGGTCCGCTGCCGACGTCGAGCGCCACCCCGCCCACGGGGAGATTCAGCCATTCGGTGGGCTCCTGCCACGCGGTCAACAGCCGGCGCATGACCAGTTGTGCGTTGTCGTAGAACAGCGAGCCGAGCCGCGACGCCCACAGCGCCTGGACCGGCCCGGTGTTCTTCTCGCCGTCGGGCGTTTCGCCCAGCAGGTCCAGGTAGCCCTTGCTGACGTCAGGCTGCTCGGGCGGGTCGATGAGCAGTCGATAGGCCATCTGCAGCGCAGGCGGCAGTGTCGAGGTGGCATCACTCATGCCCATCACGCTACGCGCGGTTCAGGCACCGAGCGCAAGCGCGAGGTCGTGGAAATCGTCTGCCAGGATGTCGAATTCGTCCGGGGCAGGCCGGCGGATGGTCCGGTCGGGTCCCTGCTCGAGGGGCCGGTAGACGTACGCGGTGGCCAGTCCGGCGTCGCGGGCCGCCCGCAGGTCGGCGGGGTGGGCGGCGACGAGCATCAGTTCGTCGGGCGCCACGTCGAGGATCTCCGCGCACCCACGGTATGCCTGCGGATCCGGCTTGTAGTGACGGAAGATCTCGGCCGACAGCACGCAATCCCATGGCAGGCCGGCACGTTTGGCCATGTTGGTCAGCAGCGACACGTTGCCGTTGGACAGCGTGGTGATCACGAACCGCCGCTTGAGCCGCTGCAGCCCGGCCACAGCGTCCGGCCACGGGTCGAGGCGGTGCCATGCCCGGTTGAGGTCGTCGACCTCGTTGTCACTCACTGTGATCCCGGCGTCGTCGAGCAACTCCACCAAGCGTCCGCGGTGCAGGTCGTCCAGCCGGGCCCACGGCAGATCACCGCTGCGCACCCGGTCCATCGCGGGGGCGTAGCCGGCGCGCCAGTCGTCGGCGAAGCGCGCCCAGTCCGCGGAGACGTCGTTGCGGAGGCCGAACTCGGTCAGCTCGCGGATCACGCTGGAGCGCCAGTCCACGACAGTGCCGAAGACGTCGAAGGCCAGCGCGCGAACGGTCACGACCGCGTCTATCTGCTCTTCGCGCAAGCGCTCATCGCCGGCTCCAGCACGAGCTTCCCGTGGATCTCCCCATCGGCGAACGCCTGCAGTGCTGCGGCCCCGTCGGACAGCGGGAACCGCACCGGGTCGGGTGGCTTGAGGCCGTTGTCGACGAGTTCGGCCAGCGCCGCGCCCACTTCGGCTTGCGCTCCGGGGGTGCGGTTGACGAATTCGCCCCACCCGACGCCCACGACGCTGACGTTGCGCAGCAGCAACCGGTTGACCTTGACGGTCGGGATGCCGCCGGCGGCGAACCCGATGACCAGCAGCCGGCCTTCGGTGGCCAGCGCCCGGACGGCGTCGTCGAACGCTGCGCCGCCGATCGGGTCGACGACCAGATCCACACCGCGACCGCCGGTTTCGCGTTTGACGGCGTCGAGCCAGCCGTCGGTCAGCGGCAGTACCACATCGGCGCCGAGCGACTCGACGAACTCCGCGGCCGACGGCCGGTGCACCATGGCGATCACTCTGGCGCCCAACGCTTTTGCGATCTGCACCGACGCGGTGCCGATACCGCCGCCAGAGCCGAGCACCAGTACCGTCTCACCGGCCCGCAGGCCGCCGCGGCGGTGCAGCGCGAAGTGCATCGTGTAGTAGTTGCCCAGCAGGCACACCGCCGCGCCGTCGTCGAGCGCGTCGCTGGTGGGGATCACGCTGCCCACCTGCACAGCGACCTGCTCTGCCCACGCTCCCAGCAGGGTGAACGCCGAGACCCGCTGGCCGGCAACGAAACCCGAGTCCTGCGGTGCTGATCGCACCGTGCCCGCGACTTCGAGTCCCGGGACGAACGGCGCGGGCACCTTCATCTGGTACTCGCCGCGCAGCATCAGCAGGTCGGGAAAGCAGACGCCGGCGGCACCGACGTCGATGACGACGGCGTCGGGGGCCGTGATGTCATCGACGTCGGTGTACGCCAGTCCGGAAGGTCCGGATAGTTCCTGCGCGACAAGTGCTTTCACAGTGCGTCTCAGCCGAGGCTGAAGGTGGCCCGCTCGGCTGCCGACAGGTCGGTGATCTCACCCCACTTGGCGGCGACGTCGTCGACGGACGGCACGTCGGTGAACGTCACGCCGCTGTTCTGGAACAGTGCGACGCGCTGCACCTTGCCGCCGCCGACGATGAACACCGACTGGGTGTCCGGCAGCTCCTCGGTGCACAGGTATCCGACGATCGGCGCCACGTATTCCGGTGTCAGCTTCTCGAACACCTCGGGCGGCAGGATGTCCTGCGTCATGCGGGTCGCGGCGATCGGGGCGATCGCGTTGGCCTTGATGTTGTACTTGGCGCCTTCCTGCGACAGCGTGTTGATCAGGCCGACGAGGCCGAGTTTGGCGGCGCCGTAGTTGGCCTGCCCGAAGTTGCCGAACAGGCCGCTGGTGGAGGTCGCGACGACGACGCGGCCGAAGCCGTTCTCCCGGAAGTGCGGCCAGGCCGCGCGGATGACGTTGTAGCCGCCATAGAGGTGCACCTTGAGCACGGCGTCCCAGTTCTCGAACGACATCTTGTGGAAGGTGCCGTCGCGCAGGATGCCCGCGTTGGAGACGACGCCGTCGACCTTGCCGAACTCGTCGACCGCGGTCTTGATGATGTTCTCGGCGCCCTCGGGATCGGCAACGGAGTCGTAGTTCGCCACGGCGCGGCCGCCGGCGTCCTTGATCTCCTTGACGACTTCGTCGGCCATCGCCGAGCCCGAGCCGGTTCCGTCGCGCGCTCCGCCGAGGTCGTTGACGACGACGCTGGCGCCCTCGCGGGCGAGCGTCAGTGCGTACTCGCGGCCGAGGCCGCCTCCGGCACCCGTGACGACGATGACACGATCCTGCACTCCTGGCACTGATGTTCCTCTCTGAAGGGTCCGAACGCTCAAACTATCTTCCCGGGTCGCGGCGTTCCTGCCCGCCGGTCAGAACAGCTTGCGCGCCAACTTCCACGCCTTCTCTGTATACGGCGGATAGATGAAGGCCCCGAGGTCGGGTCTGGTCGGCTTGGTCAACACGGACTTGCTGTGGCTGAACGTCTCGAAGCCGAACTTGCCGTGATAGGCGCCCAGACCCGACGGTCCGACGCCGCCGAAGGGCAGCTTGTGGGTGGCGAAGTGGAAGATCAGGTGGTTGACCACCATGCCGCCGGCCGGGACCTCCTTGATCACCCGCTCGCGCACCGCCTTGGACTTGGTGAACAGGTAGGCCGCCAGCGGCTTGGGCCGCGAGTTGACGAACGAGATGGCGGCGTCGAGGTTCGGCACCGTCACGATCGGCAGGATCGGCCCGAAGATCTCGTCGGTCATCAGCGGCTCGGCGGGGTCGGGGTCGACCACCACGGTCGGGGCGATCTTGACGTCGACCGCGTCGGTTTCGCCGCCGATCGCCACGGTGCCCTTGGTGGCGGCCAGCGCGTTGGCCAGCCGGTTGAAGTGCCGCTCGTTGACGATCTTCTTGCCGCCGGGGTTGCCGGCTTCGAACTCGTCGACGGCTTTGCGGATCCCGTCGACCAGCTTGTCTTTCACCGACGCCTCGACCAGCACGTAGTCCGGCGCGATGCAGATCTGACCGGAGTTGATCAGCTTGGTCCACGCGATGCGTTTGGCGGCGACCTCGATGTCGGCGTCGGCGGTCACGATCACCGGGCTCTTGCCGCCCAGCTCGAGCGTCACCGGCGTCAGGTGCGACGCGGCGCTTTCGTACACTCGGCGGCCGATCTCGGTGCCGCCGGTGAAGATCAGGTGGTCGAAGCCTTGGGCGATGAGTTCCTGGCTGACCGCGCCGTCACCTTCGACGACGGCGATCGCGTCGTTGTCCATGTAGCGCGGGACCAGCTCGGCCATCAGCGCCGACGAGGCGGGCGACACCTCCGAAGGCTTGAGCACCACGGTGTTGCCGGCGGCGATGGCGCCGACTGCCGGGCCGAGCGTCAGCGCGAACGGGAAGTTCCACGCGCCGATGATCAGGACGGTTCCGTAGGGCTCGTACTCGATCCAGCCCAGGCCGGGCAGCTGCGACATCTCGAGCATCCGGTAGCGCCGCTTCATCCACTTGCCGACGTTCTTGGCCGCATAGGCCGCTTCGCCGGCGGTGCTGGCGATGTCGGCGAGCCAGGCCTCGAACGGGGCGCGGCCCAGGTCTTTTTCGAGCGCTTCGATGATCGCGCCTTCGTTGTCGCTCATCAGGCGCTCGAGCGCGCGGAGCTGGTTCTTACGCCATTCGACGCTGCGGGTGCGGCCGGTGGCGAACGTCTGGCGCAGACGGTTGACGACAGCGGGGATGTCGGCTTGTGTGGCTTGGCCCTGTGCGACGGATTCGGTGGTCATGACGGGGTCTCCTTCCGACCTCGGATGACCCGAATCGTAGCCAACCACCCGGTTGGTGAACAGGTGCCCTGTGGAGACTCAGAGACGCTCGGCGGTGGTGAATGTCGAGAAAGACTGGTCGTCGGCCTGCTGAATCTCGACCAGGCGACCGAGTCGCTGCATCTCGTCCTGGGAGGAGAACGGCTCGGCCTTCCAGCCGTGCGCGGACAGCCACTCGGCGACGTCGGCGCGGTCAGGGTCGTCGTAGACGAGGTCGGTGATGTCCATCGGCTCGTCGACGCCGAGCTTCGCGGTCAGAGCCGCGAACCGCTCCCGCATCTGTTCGCGGCGCTCGGTGGCGTGGACGCCCATGCTCTCGGCGGCGACCCGGCTACCGGTTGCGCTGAGCTCGCTGATTTGGGTGAACAACCGGTCCTGGGCGTCGGCGGGCAGATACATGAGCAGCCCTTCGGCCAGCCATGCCGTCGGCTTGGTCGGGTCGAATCCGGCGGCGGTCAGGGCGGCCGGCCAGTCCTGGCGCAGGTCGATGGGGACTTCCCGACGGTCGGCGGTCGGCGTCACGCCGTGCCTGGCCAAGGTTTCGCCCTTGTACTGCAGCACCATCGGCTGGTCGATCTCGAAGACGGCGGTCCCGGCCGGCCACGGCAGCCGGAACGCGCGGGAGTCCAGGCCGGCGGCGAGGATGACGACCTGGCGGATGCCCGCGTCGACGGCCTCTGCGAAGAACCGGTCGAAGAAGTGCGTGCGGACGGCCTGGTAGTTGAACATGTGCTCGAACATGACGGCGACCTCGGGATCGACGTCCCGGATCCGGGCGACCAGCCCGGTGTCGAGCATGTGTTCCCAGGAGCCGGTGCCCGCGTCGGCCACCAGGACCGCGGCGTAGGGGTCGCTGATCAACGCGTCGGGGCGGGCGGTCTCGGCGGCACGGGCGGCAGCGACCATGACGGCCGTCGCGCCGACGCTGGAGGCGATGTCCCAGGTGTCGTCGTCAGTGCGCAGTGCGCTCAATGGAGGCTCCCTCGGTACAGGAACGACAAAAAGTACTTCGGAAGTCTATCTAAGAGAATTACGCTGCGCCTGTGCGCAACCTGTGCCGTTGGTCTCTACTCGCTGAGATTCCAGAGCTTGTGCGCCAGCAGCAGCTCGAGCTTGTGGAGGACGCCGCCGACGTTGCCCTTGTCGCCGATGAACCCGGCGTAGAACCCCATGCCCCACATCACCGCGACCAGCATCTCGACGAGTTGCTCGACATCGGTGTCAGTGCTGAGCTCACCGCGCGTGATCGCGTCGTCGACGGCCCAACGGATGAAGGCCTGCGAGTTCTTCAGCGGATCGTGCTCGTCGTCGACCAGTTCGGGGTGGCGCCGGGTCTCCAGCACCGAGGTCACGAGGAAGGCTGCGGCCGAGCGGTTGTCGGCGTCGGCCTGTGTCGCGGAGGTCAGAAATGCCGCCAGTCGATCCACCAGCCGGGTGTGGTCGTGTGCGCGGGCGATACCTGCGCTAACAATCGTGGTGTTGGTCTGCTGCACCACTTCCGCCCACAGAATCCGTTTGCTGGAGAAGTAGTGATTGATGGCCGGGCGAGTGAGGTCTGCGCGGATCGCGATGGCCTGAAAAGTGGCAGCGTCGTACCCGAGTTCGCTGAACACCTCCCGAGCTGCACGCACAATGCGTTCCCGCGTTTCAGCGGCCTTAGCTGCAGGAGGACGACCTGGTCCTCGACTCGCCGTGTACGGCACGGTCAAATTGTGCCACACGCCACTCGGCCTGGTGGCCGCCGGTCATCCGGCCGAGCCGCGCCGTACCGTTTCAGCAAATCGTACGGCCATCGCCGCATTTGTCTTGATCGATCAAATTCGGTGGTGCATCCGACGCCGCGGCGGGCGTGGAATTAGGGTTGCGCCCCATGGGGGCGGTGTCGTCACGCGAGTCGTTTTTCGAAACCGGGTTGGCCGTGTTGGCCGACCTGGGGTTCGGTGGGCTGAAGCTGGCGGTGGTATGTCAGCGCCTTGGCGTCACGACGGGTTCCTTCTACCACTACTTCTCGAGCTGGTCGGCGTTCACCCGCGAGCTGGTCGTGCACTGGCAGCACGGGATGACGGTGGCGGTGGTCGACTCGGCCAGCTCCGAACCCGACCCGCGCGCCCGAATCGACAAGTTGATCCAGAACGGGCTGACCCTGCCCCATAGCGCCGAGGGCGCGATCCGGGCGTGGAGTGCGGTCGACCCGGACGTGCGCAAGGTGCAGGCCGCAGTCGATGCGCAGCGTTTCGACGCGCTCTACGAGTCGGCGTTGGAGATCCTGCAGAACCGCCGACAGGCCCAGGTGTTCGCGGCGTGGGGCATGTACCTGCTGGTGGGTTATGAGCAGGCGATCCTGCCCACCGAGGTGTCGGCCGCGCGGTGGATCGTCGACCAGATGCTCGACACGCTCGACTCCGGCCGATTCCGTTCGGTGCCCGACGATGAGTGACGCGGGCCCGATGGCTGCTTTCTCCAGTAGCAAACCGTGACCGGGACACCGCCACGGCGATGACCGGCCGCGCGGACGGATGGTGGGCCCGCCTCGTAGGGCGGGTGCGTCGCCGCGACCCCGACCGCGACGCGTTGCGTCGTGCCGTGCGGGCCGCAGTGGCGGTGCCGGTGGCGGCGGCGGTGGGCTTCCTCGTTGCTGGAGACTCGACGCAGACACCGATGTTCACGCTGTTCGGGTCGGTGGCGCTGGTGGTGTTGTCGGACTTCCCGGGCAACCGGCACGGCCGCGCGCTGGCCTACGCCGGCTTGGGTGTCAACGGAGCGGTGCTGATCACGCTGGGCACGCTGATGGCCCCGTATGCCGGGCCGGCCGTGGTCGCGATGTTTCTCCTGGGTGTGGTCGTCACCTTCTCCGGTGTTCTCAGCGAGACGGTGGCCGCCGGGCAGCGGGCGACGCTGTTGACGTTCGTGCTGCCGTTGTGCACGCCGCCGGGGCCGATCGACGAACGACTCCTCGGCTGGGGCATCGCCTTGGCGGTGTGCGTACCCGCCGCGTTGTTCCTGCTGCCACCGCGCCACCACGGACTGTTGCGTCGACGCGCGGCGCGGGCGTGCGCCGCGCTGGCCGATCAGATCGAAGGCGCCGCGTCGGCCGACGACGTAAGGCACGCGATGGACGCGCTGAACCGCACGTTCCTGGGCACGGACTACCGTCCGGTCGGGTTGTCGGCCGGTAGCCGCGCACTGGTTCGCGTCGTCGACGACTTGGAGTGGGTCGCCGACCGCATCGGCCTGGAAACCGAGGTGACCCTGCGCGACAAGGAGGCGGTGGCGCGGGTGTTGCGCAGTGCCGCTGCGGTGCTGCGGGTTTCACGACCCGTCGACCGGGCTCCGGCCCGCGCGCAGCTCGAGGCCGCGCTGACGACGCTGCGCTCGGCGGCGCGGGGCCGCTGGCGCGAGGACGTCGAGGCGATCCTCGACGCAGTCGACGACGAGCACGCGGTGCGGTTGGGCGGCGCGCTGCTGCACCGTCGGACGGTGGCCGCCACGGTCGGTGCGACCGGCCGGTTGATCGCCGCGGCTGCGGCTGCCGATGCGCGACCGGTCTGGGCGCGGGCGCTGGGGCGGCGTCTGCCGCCGACGGGCGCGTCGGATCGTCTGCTACCGGAAACCGTTGCGGTCGCGCAGATCACGTCGGGTTTCGTCGCCAACCGGGCGGTGGCGCTGCGCAACGCGCTGCGCACCGGTCTCGGATTGGCGGTCGCGGTCGCGGTGACGCACACGTTTCCGGTCGAGCAGGGTTTCTGGGTGGTGCTGGGCGCGTTGTCGGTGTTGCGTAGCAGCGCGTTGACCACCGGCACGCGGGTGTGGCGCGCGGTGGTCGGCACCGGCATCGGATTCCTGTTGGGCGCGTTGCTGATCGGGCTCGTCGGTGTCGACCCGGTGGCGATGTGGTTGCTGTTGCCGGTGGTGGTGTTCGGCTCGGCCTATGTGCCCGAGATCGCGTCGTTCACCGCGGCGCAGGCCGCGTTCACGATGTTGGTGCTGATCTTCTTCAATCTGATCGCACCGACCGGGTGGCAGGTCGGACTGATCCGCGTCGAGGACGTCGTGGTGGGCGCGATGGTCGGGGTGGCGGTGTCGCTGTTGTTGTGGCCGCGCGGTGCCGGGGCAGCGGTGGCGCGTGCGGTCGACTCGGCGCGCGGGGTCTTCGCGCGGTACCTGCGGGTGGCGGTGCTGCGGATCACCCGCGGGGAATTCGAGGGCCGCGCCGACGAGGTCGCCACCGCGAGCTTCCAGGCGGTGACAGCCGCCCGCGTCGCGGATGACGCGGTGCGCCACTATCTTTCGGAGGGCAGCGGCGAGACGGACCTGCGCGCGCCGGTGGTGCGCTCGTTCAACCGGGCGTTGCGATTGCGTTCCGCGGCCGATCTGATCGCCGACATCCCGACCCCGCCCCCGCTGGAGGCGTATCCGGAAGTGCGCCGGGTGCTCGAAGCCCACAGCGCCGCGCTGGTTGCCCGCGTGTGCGGCAGGCCGGATTGCGAGCAGCCGGCCCCGATCAGCGACGAGTTCGTGCGTGCGCTGCGTGCCGAGGCCCGCGACGACGACCTCGCCGTGTCGGCGGCGCTGCCGCTGCTGACGGTCGCCGCGCTGCTCGGCGAGCTCGAGCTGACCTACCCGCTGCCCAGTCCGGTGAGGTGACAGCTCTCCGTAGCATGGGCGCGTGGTGAAGATCCGGTTCGGCGTGGGTATCGGCGCTGACACCGCACCCGACCGGCTGGCCGGGCTGGTCGACCGGATGGAGAACGCCGGCATCGACTCGCTGTGGTTCTCCGAGCTGGTCTACACCCCGGCTGTCGACCCGTTCATCGGTATGGCGTTCGCGCTGGGGCGGACCACACGGCTCAAGGTCGGCACCTCGGTAGCGATCCTGCCGGGCCGGCATCCGGTGCTGGTCGCCAAACAGCTCGCGTCGCTGGCGGCGGTGGCGCCCAAGCGGGTGCTGCCGGTGTTCGGGCTGACGTCGGCGATTCCCGCCGAGCGCGAACTGTTCACCGTGCCCGACGGTAAGCGCGCCGAGGTCTTCGACGAGGCGCTGCACCTGCTGCGTACGGCCCTGGAACAGGATGGCGGCGACTTCGACGGCCGGCACTACTCGCTGCGCGGCATCTCCGTGTCGCCGCGACCGTCCCCGCCGCTGGATATCTGGGTGGGCGGTTCGGCGCCCGCGGCGTTCCGGCGGATCGGTCGGTTGGCCGACGGTTGGCTCGGCAGCTTCATCACCCCCGACGAAGCCCGCAGCGGCCGCGAGCAGATTCAGCAGGCGGCCGCCGCGGCCGGCCGGGAGATCGAGACCGACCACTTCGGGATCAGCCTGGCGGTGTGCGACGGCGCGATTCCCGACGACGTGGCGTCGATGGTGCGGAAACGTCGACCCGACACCGACGTCGCCGACCTGATCGCCGCGGACTGGCCGCAGCTGCACCGTCAGCTCGACGCCTACATCGAGGCCGGCCTCAGCAAGTTCGTGATCCGCCCTGCTGCGGGTACCGACCTCGACGCATTCGTCGACCGCTTCGCCGAAGAGCTTCTGCCGCGGCAGAATTGACTGCCTTCGGCGCATCGAGCTAGCCACCGGCAGAGTAGCACAGGGTGTGCTACTCTCGTCGTTGTGGAGGCCATAGGAGTCCGAGAACTACGGCAACACGCGTCGCGATACCTCGCACGCGTCGAGGCCGGCGAGGAGCTTGGCGTCACCAACAACGGACGGTTGATCGCCAGACTCGTCCCTGTAGGGGATGCCGAGCGGTCGCGGGAAGCGCTCATCGAAGCCGGGGTCTTGATCCCCGCACGTCGGCCAAGCAACCTGCTCGAGGTCACCGCCACACCCACTGACGACAGCAAGCGCACTCTCTCCGCCGTGCTCGATGACATGCGCAACGAACTGTGATCTACGCGGACACATCCGCACTGACCAAGCTCCTGGTTGCCGAGGCTGAGTCATCGGATTTACGGGCCTTTCTCACCGCGCAACTTGACCGTGATGAATCCATCGTGACCAGTGCACTCAGCCGTGTGGAACTGATGAGAGCCGTCGCGCGTGTGGCGGTGCCGGGACTGCCTGAGCGCGCACGCTACCTACTCGACGGGGTGGACGTTCTGCCCATCACCGATTCGGTTGTCACGCTGGCCGAGACAATCGGTCCGGCAACACTGCGCTCACTCGATGCAATCCACCTCGCGGCGGCATTCCAGGTCAGGAACGAACTCACCGCCTTCGTGGCATACGACCGCCGACTACTCGAGGGCTGCCGCGAAATCGGATTCGCCACCCAATCGCCAGGGGCGGCACCATAGCAGAACAACTCAGCGCGTCGATCGGTGCGGCATCAGCGCGTCGGGCGGGACGGTGCCGAACTTGCCGGCCTCGAAATCCTCGACGGCTTCAATGAGCTCGGACTTGGAGTTCATCACGAAGGGGCCGTACTGGAACACCGGTTCGCGGATCGGCTGACCACCCAGCAGCAGGACTTCGAGCGCGGGCCGGTTCGAGTCCTGGGTACGCTCGGCGGCCACACTGATACGGTCGCCGGGGCCGAGCACGGCGAGCTGACCCTGGTGGATCGGATGCGCAACCGGTCCGACCGTCCCGCGTCCGGACAGCACGTAGACCAACGCGTTGAAGTTCCGGTCCCACGGCAGGTTCAACTGCGCGCCCGGCTGAATCGTGGCGTGCGCCAGGGTGATTGGCGTGTAGGTCGCGCCCGGGCCGCCCTGGCCGTCGATCTCACCGGCGATGACCCGAACCAACGCACCGCCGTCCTCCGACGACAGCAGCGCAACGCGCTCACCCTCGATGGACTGGTAGCGCGGCGCGGCGAACTTGTCCTTCTTGGGCAGGTTCACCCACAGCTGGATGCCGTGGAACAGGCCGCCACTCTCGACGAGTTCGGCCGGTGGGGTTTCGATGTGCAGGATGCCCGCACCCGCGGTCATCCACTGCGTGGCGCCGTCGGTGATCAGGCCGCCACCTCCGTGCGAGTCCTGATGGGCGAAGCGCCCGTCGATCATGTAGGTCACGGTCTCGAAGCCGCGGTGCGGATGCCAGTTGGTTCCGCGTGGTTCGCCCGGCTCGTAGTCGACCTCCCCCATCTGGTCCATGTGGATGAACGGGTCGAGGTCGCGGGCGCTGACGCCGGCGAAGGCCCGGACGACGGGAAAACCTTCGCCTTCGTACCCGGACGGGCCGGTGGTGATCGACCGCACCGGGCGTTCGGTGTCGGAGGGCAACGGGCCGCTCAGGCGCGGCAGCGTGAGGGTGTCGGCAGTGATGGCAGGCATGCCCACATCAACCGGACTGCGGTCCGATTCATTCCCGGGCGGTTACTGCGCCGAGCGACTCCGAGTGCAGGAATACCCTGCCCCCACGCGCCGTTACATTCCGCGACGGTGCCGGGCATGCCCCGGGCCCCATCACACAAGTCGCTTCGAGCGACCACTCGCCGAGAGGCGCAGGCGGCACCGTCCCTAAACTCTTACCGCGGCAACCTGGGTCGCGGTCTTGCTCTTCTTGTCCGCGTACATCAGTTCGTCGGCACGGCTGAGCAACTCGTCGAGCGTGCCGGCATCGGCCGCTGAGACCGCGATCACCCCGACACTGACCGACAACCGGTTCGGCGGAGTGTGCGCGTCGTTGAACTGCTGCACCGCGGCCACGATGTGGTCTTTGAGCTCGTGGGGCTCCTGAACCGAATCGGTGACCAGCACGCAGAATTCGTCACCACTGAGCCGGGCGCACAGTGCCGCCGGGTCCAGCGCGGTGCGCAACACCGTCGCCACGTCGGACAACACCCGGTCCCCGGCATCGTGGCCGTGGGTGTCGTTGACCCACTTCAGATTGTCGATGTCGAGAAACGCCAACAGGCAGCGCCCACCGGCGTCGCATGAGTCCCGCAGCTCCGGCTCGGCCCGGTCGAAAAAGCCGCGGCGATTGCTCAGTCCGGTCAGCTCATCGGTCAGCGACAGCCGCCGGATCTCCTCGGTCACCAGCTCGAGTGCGGCGGTGCGATCGGCCACCCGCTGCTCCAACTCGGCGTCGAGCGCGACGTTCTCCATCGCCACCGACGTCGAATCGGCCAGCGCCTGCAGCAGCGCCACCTCGTCGTCGGTGGGCATCCGTTGGTCCGCCCAGTACGCGCCGATCGCCCCGACCGGATCGAGCCGACGGATCGGCACCATCACCAGACTCTTGACGAAAGTGGGGCGGTACGCCTCATGCGGGATGCGCGCGTCGACGTAGATGTCCGGGATCACCACGGCCTGCCGGTGCAGCATCGTCCATCCGCTGATGCACGCCTTCATCGGGAACCGGTTGCCCTTCCACAGCGGCGCGATGGCGTCCTCGTCGGCGTAGTAGCACTGCTCCCGGTCACGCAAGACGAAGGTCGCACCGTCGCAGCCGACCAGCTGGCGCGCCGAAACACGAACGATCCGTTGAATTTCCGGCAAACTGCGGACCAACGACAGTTCCTGCACGGCCTGCAGCAAGCGGGCGACCCCCGCGCCCTGCAAAGGCTGCGCACCGCTCACATCGTCACCTCCGTTGTCCGCCCGCCATCGCCGGACGGCCGCAGTCGGCGTTCCCGACCGACATACGCCGAAGTGGGCTGGCTGCATCGTACGAAGATTGATCTTGTTTGGCACCGTAAAGGCGGGGTTCGTCCCCTCGTCTCCACGAACCGGCGCTGATCAGCCCCGGAATGCCGTGACAGCTCGCCCTCCGGACCGTCGGGCCAAAGAAAGCGAATCGACCCCCGGCGAATCCGCCCTAAACTTGCCGGTGTGCTGCCGACGCGAAGGCCTGACGTAGTTCTTTGCGTCGCCCGAGGGGGCGGTTCGGGTTTGCTGAATCCAAGTCGGCACACTATGCGCAGGCACAAACTGTCAGGGGGTGACATCAGATGCGGCGTGTAGGTGGTGTGCTCGCCGCAGTGCTCCTGACGGTGCTGTTTGCTCCGCCGGTGGCGGCGATCGAACCGCCGGTCATCGACCCCGCGGCGATCCCCCCGGACGAGACCGGCCCCGACCAGCCGATGGAACAGCGCCGCGTGTGCGCGGCGCCCACGGTGTTCCCGGATTCGAACTTCGCCGACCGGCCCTGGGCCGCCGACTACCTGCGGTTGACCGATGCCCATCGGTTCGCGACCGGCGCGGGGATCACCGTCGCCGTCATCGATACCGGCGTCAACGGTTCCGCCCGCGTCCCCGCCGAACCCGGCGGTGACTTCGTGGATCAGGCCGGCAACGGGATGTCCGACTGCGACGCCCACGGCACCCTCACCGCAGCTGTCATCGCCGGCCGCCCGGCGCCGACCGACGCGTTCGTCGGCGTGGCTCCGGACGCCCGCATCCTGTCGCTGCGGCAGACGTCGGACAGCTTCCAGCCGGTCGGCACCCGCAGCGACCCCAACGATCCGAACGCCACCCGCACCGCCGGGTCCCTGCGCAGCCTCGCCCGGTCGATCGTGCATGCCGCCAACCTCGGCGCGCAGGTGATCAACATCAGCGAAGCGGCCTGCTACAAGACCACGCGACCGATCAACGAGAACGCCGTCGGTGCCGCGATCAACTACGCGGTCAACGTCAAGGGCGCGGTGGTCGTCGTCGCCGCCGGCAACACCGGCGGCGATTGCACCCAGAACCCGCCGCCCGATCCAGCCGTGCCTGCCGACCCGCGCGGGTGGCAGGAGGTGTCCTCGATCGTGTCACCGGCGTGGTATTCGCCGCTGGTGCTGACCGTCGGAAGTGTGGCGCCCAACGGGCAGCCCAGCGGCTTCTCGATGCACGGCCCCTGGGTGGGCGCGGCCGCGCCGGGCGAGAACCTCGTCGCCCTGGGCTACGACGGCAACCCGGTCAATGCGCTGCAGGGTGAGGACGGCCCCATCCCGATCAGCGGCACCTCGTTCTCCGCGGCCTACGTTTCGGGCCTGGCCGCTCTGATCCGACAACGCTTCCCGGAGCTGACTCCCGCGCAGGTGGTCAACCGCATCACGGCCACCGCACGCCATCCCGGTGGCGGCGTCGACAACGTGGTCGGTGCCGGCGTCGTCGATCCCGTCGCAGCGCTGACGTGGGAGGTGCCGGCCGGGCCGGCCAAGGTGCCCTACGAGGTGAAGACGATCCCGCCGCCGGTGCACGTGCCGCCGCCCGACCGGACGCCCATCACCGCGGTCGTCGTCGTGAGCGGCGCCGTCGCGCTCGTCCTCGGGGTGGGTGCACTGGCCCGAAGGGCGTTGAGACGCCGATGAACAAGCTGCTGTCGATCTTCGGGTTGCGCTTCACCACCGGGCACGCGCTGGGTGCGGCGGTCCTCATCCCCGCTGTTGTTCTGGTGTTCCGTCCCCTCGATTTGTTGTGGCTGGGCATCACATTGGCCGTGCTGATCGGTTTGGGCGCTGTCGTGACGATCCGTGGCCGTCGCGTCACCGGCTGGGTGGCTGCCCTGATCGCGTGGCGACGTCGGCACCGGCAACCGCCGCCTGCGCCGTCGGAACCCGCGGTCGGCGCGACCGTCATTCCCGCAGACCACGTGGCGGTGCGCTGGCAGGGCGAGCACCTGATGTCGGTGATCGAGCTCGTTCCGCGGCCGTTCACGCCCACCGTGATCGTCAACGGCGCAGCGTTCACCGACGACGTGCTCGACACCCGCGTCGTCGAGGAACTCCTGGAGGCCTACTGCCCCGACCTACAGGCCGACGTCGTGTCCGCCGGCTACCGCGTCGGCAAGACCGCGCCGTCGGCGCTGGTCGCGCTGTACGAACAGGTGGTCGGGCCCTACCCCGCGCCGGCAAGCCGACGGACATGGATTGTGCTGCGCGCCGACCCGGATCGCACGCGCCGATCGGCCGTGCGGCGCAACGTCGGCGTGGCGGGGCTGGCGCAGTACCTGGTGTCCTCGACCACCCGCATCGCCGACCATCTCGCCAGCCGCGGCGTCGACGCGCGACCGGCCCGCAGCTTCGACGACTTCGACAACGCCACCGAGATCAGCTTCGAGCGCGAAACCTGGTCGATGATCAAGGGGCGCAGCACTTTCACCGCCGCCTACACCGCTCCCGGCGGTCCGGACACGTGGTGGTCGGCGCGCGCAGACCACACCCTGACCCGGGTGCGTATCGCGCCCGGCACCGCCCCCACCGCCACGGTGTTGCTCACCACGCTCGCCAATCCCTCGACGCCGCGCGGCTTCTCGTGTCTGTACGGCGGTCAACGCGCCGCGCTGCTGGGGGAGAGCCCGGTCACCGACCGTCATTACGAGTTGCCGATCGGGTCGGCCGGCGTGCTGGTCGGCGAGACCGCCGACCGTTACCCGGTCTACATGCCGTTCGACGACGTCGACATCAGCATCAACCTCGGTGACGCCCGGCTGTTCACCCAGTTCGTCGTGCGCTCCGCGGCGGCGGGAGCAGAGGTGACCCTGACGCCCCAGTTCCGCGAGTTCGCCGGGTACGTCAACGCCCATGTCGGACCGGTCGCCAAAGTAACGTGGCCGCACGCGACGACCTACCTCGGCGCACACCCCGGTCTGGGCCGAGTGGTGTTGCGGGACAACTTCATCGCCACTCCCCGCCACAAGCAACTGCCGATCAGACTGATCAATCCGCGTGAGGAAAGCCGCTACCAGATGGTGCTCGAACCATGAGCGGTGACGAAGTTCAGGTCAATCCCGACGATCTGCACCGCAAGGCGGTGCAGATCGAGGGACTGACGTGGGCGGATGCATCCGCGCAAGCCGAGCTGATGCCACCGGATGCGTTGCCCGTCAGCAGCGTGGCCGTGGGCAATTTGAAGGCCAATGCCGCGGCGTTGTGGGCACACCAGCAGTTCGGCAAGGTCGAGGGTCAACGCCTGGCGCAGACCCTGCACAACGTCGCCAACGCGTACGCGCAAGTCGATCAGGCCGCCGGGCAGGACATCGGCTCCACCATGGGCGGTCCGGGCGGCCCACCCGCCGACACCACGGTGTACCCGCAGAGCGTGAACATCCCCGCTCCCCCGCGCCCGACGGACATGCCGATCCCGAAAGGTCAGCCGCCCCCTGACGAGATGCTGTTCCCGCCGCAGGTTCAGGGCGCACTCGACGCCGGCGACGACGGCGCCTCGCTGCGGACCGCGGCACAGACGTGGCGAATGAACGCGCAGACACTCGAGACGTCGGCCGGCCAGTTCGAGGTCAACAGTGTGCTGTGGGAAGGCGAAGCCGCCGACGCGGCGTACCGGAAATTCAACGCCTACCGCGACTGGCTGATCGGGTTGGCCGGAAACTGGAAACGCCTTGCGGGTGAGGCTGATCGGATCGTCGAAGCCCACGAGCGGGCCCAAGCCGACCATCGTCCGATCGCCGAGGAGTACCAGCGGCTGCACGACCAGGTCATGGGGAAGCCGATGGGACCCCACACCATGCCGGCGATGGAGCGCATGGCGCAGCTGCAAAAAGAGTCCGAGGCACTCCGCAACACGTATGCCCGCGACGGGCAACCCAACCAGATCACGCCCGAAGACCCGCCCAATCCCGTGGTGTCGGGCGTCCCGGTAACAGCCGAGCAGCACCGCAGGGCCCGCAGCCGCCTCCCCCAGGACGGTCAGGGCGCCGGCGGGGGCGGGGGCAGTCCCGGCGCCCCCGCGCAGGGCGGCGCGCCTCAGGCCGCGCAGGAGCCGTCAGCGCCACCGGCCGGTGCTCCTCCTGCGAATCCTCAAGTCCCGCAAGGCGGTTCTCCAGCGGGTAGCCCGAAGGAGGGCGGCGGCGCTCCGGGCGGCGCGCCGAGTGGCGGCTCACCCGGCGGCGGCGCACCAGCGGGCGGCGCACCGGGTGGCGGCATGCCTGGCGGGGGAATGCCGGGCGGCCCGAAGACCGATTCCCCGCGTAAATTCGACCCGGCGTTGCGGCCGGCGGCAGCGGGCGGCGGTGGGGCCGGCGCCGGTGGTGGCGGCGGCGGTGGGATTCCCGCCGGCCCGATGCAGCCGGCAGTGGGCGCCGAGACGGTGGCCCCGACTCCCGTCGTCGCCCCGGTGACGCCCGCCGCTGCAGCGGGGGCTGCCGGCGGAGGTGCCGCGATGGGCGGCGGCATGGGCGGTATGGCGCCGATGATGCATGGCGCGCAGGGCAATTCGGGTGACAAGAAGCGCAATCCGCAGCTGTCGGAGGACGAGGACCTCTACACCGAGGACCGGCCCTGGACCGAGCCGGTGATCGGCAACCGGCCGCGGCGGCGTGGGGGGATCGATGACGGGAAGAAGGACTCGCAGTGACCGACGACGTGCATCCTGAGGTGGCCGCGGTGCTCAAGCAGGCGCGGCGGCTACAGAACCTGATGGATGAGCAGCTCGAGAAGATGGCGTCGGAATCGTTCACCGCCTCGGATGACACCGAGACGGTCGAGGTGACGCTCAACGGGCATCACTGGTTGCAGGACGTGCACATCAAGGACGGGCTGCTTCGGCTGGGTGCCGAGACTGTCGAGAATCGTGTCAACGAGGCGCTGCAGAAAGCCAACGACGAAGCATCAGCGTCCATCGAGGCCGACCGGGAGCGCATCGACGCCGTGGTCGCCGAAATCACCGCAGAACTCTCCGACGAGGTATGACCGATCCGGCCGTCCGTCAGCGGGGCGAGGGGTTCGGAACCTCGACGCTGCGGATCTGCTCACCCGATCGGTTGTCGGTCTGCTCGTAACGCCCCGCAGCATCGCGGAGTTTGGTGCCGTAGCTCCGTGCACCGCCCGCCAGCGCCGACATCTCGGCCGCCACGGCGGTCTGGGCGCTGCGGCAGGCAACTGCAGTCTGCAGGCCCGGGACAGCGGCGGCCGCGTCACCGAGTGGTGCCTCGGCCTTGACATTCGCCAGCCGCTCACCGGCGGCGGTGAACGAGTTACCGGCGGTGCGTAGTTCGTCGGTGTTGACCTTCAACATGCCGCTCATCAGGCCCCTAGAACCTCAGATTGCGGAGCAGGTCGTACACCCCGGCGATCCACAGCAGCATCGGGATCACCGCGGCGATGGCCGCTCCGTCGAACAGTTCGAAGATCCGCTTGGTCACCGGGGACACCCGGCGCACACCGTCGGTCGCGCCGATGATGATGACCGCGCACAACGCCACCACGGTGTACACCGCGAGCACCAGCCACGCCCGTTCCGGGTACCACAGGCACAGGCGCACAGCCACACCTGTCGGGATCGCCACGGCCGCAGCCATCAACGCCCAGGCACACCAACGATCGGCGTAGAGCCGCGACCGGAATCCGCAGACGATGGTCACCAGTAACGCCACGATCATCGAGTGCAGGAAGAAGTGCCCTTGCACCACCACCGCGATCGCGCCGATGCTCAAGGTCACGGCCCCGGCCGAAAGAAAACCGATCAGCAGGCGTTTGGCCAGTCGGCTGCGCTCGGTCAAGCGAGCGGCCGAGTCCGGCACCGAGGCGATGATGGCCTGCCACGTCTCGGATTCCTCGGAGGTGTCCAGTGTGGTGACGGGGTCGAGGAGCTCCTCGTTGGACACCGTCTCGCCGGGCGCCGGGATCGGTGGCAGCGCAATCCGGGCCACCGCCACGGTCAGCTTCGCGGCGTTGGTCACCACGATCAGGCCGAAGGCGATGGCTCCGGCCGGAACCCAACTGCCCCAGCCGTATCCGTAGGCGACCGCCGCGAGCGTCACGGCCAGCGCGCCCACCGCGAGGAACGCCCCGACCTCGGCCCGCCGCCGTGGACCGCCGCGCGTCGCCAGCACCAGGAGCAGCACCAGCGCACCGGCAGCCGCGATCTGGGGCGCGCCCAGAGAATCGACACCGCGGGGTAGCGGCACAGCCAGCGCCACGGCGCCGGTCAGGGTCGCCAGCGACGACACCAGCAGGCTCTCCGCCATGTCGAGGTGGTCAAAACGTTTCTGCGCCAACATGCTCGCGCCCATCAGGCCGGCACCCAGCACCCCCAGGGCGACGGCCCACCACCAGTCCCGCCCGGTCGACGCCCACGACAGCATCGCGACGACGGTGACCATGACAGCGGCGACGGGCAGCACCAGACCGACGAACCGGTACAGCGCGCTGCGGTCGAACTCCGGTGTCTCGTCGAGGACGGCGATCGCGTCGATGACGTCCTCGACCAGCGGCCGGTACCGCTCAGTGCGGCTGACCGGGACCAGCGTCAGAAGCGACCCGTCCACGACGCCGGCCTCGTCCAGTGATGCGGAGTGCCTGATCGGGGCGGCGCCGGGCCGCGCGAACGACCACACCCCCTGGGCCTTGAAGTCGAAGCCCGCCAGTACGTCTTCCGGGGTATCGGCCAGGATGTCGGCGAGCACCGCGACGGTCTCGTCGACATAGCTTTCGATCGGCGCGGCCGACGGCAACACCAGGTCGGTCATGCGCCGACCCGTCAGGACGGTGACGCGGGTCGTCGACGGTCGCCCCGTGGCCGGGGTCGGCGAGGTGGGGGACGGAGCTGTCGCGGTCAACGCCGTTCGAGCCTGTCGAAGTCGTCGGACAGCGCTGCGGCCAGTTCGACGATCCGGCGTTCGAACGTGCTGCCCAACAGGTCGAGTTGGATCTCGGTGCCGGCAGCGATGTGTTTGTCGTAGGGCAACACGATCACCCGGCCGGGCGCCACGTGCCGTTCGAACTGCTGCACCAGATCCTCGACGTCGATGTTCGGCTTTCCGGGGACCACGTGGTTGATCACCACACACGACCGGCCCAGCAGGTCCTGGTAGCCGTTCTGCCGCAACCAGTCCATGGTGATCGCGGCCTGTCGGGCACCGTCGATCGACGCGCTGGCGACGATCACCAGGCCCGACACCGTGGACAGGACACCTTTCGCCCCGGGCTGGAACAGCCCGGCCCCGCAGTCGGCCAGCACCAGGTTGTAGTAGCGCGACACGATGTCGGTGGCCGCACGCCAGTCTTCGTCGTTGAACTCGCGGCGCGCCGCGCTGTACTCCTCCGACGACAGCACTTCGAGGTTCGCGCTGTTCATGCTGGTGTAGGCACGGATGTCGTTGTAGCGGTGAAGTTCCTTGTCCGACAGCAGATCTGCGATGGTGGCCGCGGACTGGCGGCCGGCCCGATCGGCGAGATTGCCGCCGTCGGGGTCGGCGTCGATGGCCAGGATGCGGTCGCCGCGGATGCTGCTGAGCGCTGATCCGAGCGCGACCGTGACCGCGGTCTTTCCGATGCCACCTTTCAGACCGAACACACCGATCTGGTACGAGTCGCGGGCGTTGCGGCGGATCCGGTTGTGCAGATCCATCTCGTAGAGCTCGTCGGGCGACAGGCCCAGGTTGAGCCGGGTCAGCAGGTAGAGCCAGTGCCGCCAGCCGCGCTGCGGCGGCAGCTTGACCGCCGACCGCACTCCGACATGCGACAGCGCGTCGATGGCTCGCTGATTACCGATCGCGGCAGCCGACTTGGGCGCCTGCTGCACAACGGGGTGGCGATCGACAGTGCCCTCGGTGAAGTGCTGGCTCGGAGACGGCGGGGGCGCCGGACGCGGCACCGGAGCGGGAGCGGGGTGCGGCTGCTGGTGCCGCGCACCCGAGGTGTGCTGCGTCTGCGGCACACGCATCAACCCGTTGTCGGGCAGTTGCTGCGGCGCCGGCCCCGGGGTGAGCGGGATCTGCGTGGTCACCTCGGTCTGGCGTGGTGGTGGTGCAGCCGCACCCTGAGTGTTCAAGGGGTTGACAGGAATCGGCGGCGGCGCCTCGTGGCGCGGCATGCCACCCTCGGGAACCGTGGGCTCGCGTCCCGCAGGCGGCGTTTCCCGATCCTGGTCGTCGTCGACCGTTCGCAGCGCATCCGGGGAGTGGAAAAGCCGGTCATAGTCGGCCGACATGTGCACCTCTCAAAGTCGTAGTCGGGATGGTGGCACACGCGGTGGGCGATCGTTCATCGTTCGGCGGATCGCCCACCGCTGTGCTCGAGTGCGCTTATGTGAAGGTTCCGATCACACCGTTCTCGGTGGTGCCCATGTTCTGGCCCGAATTGCTCACGGCGTGGCCGAGGCTCTGCAGGGCCTGGTTGATCTCCATCGAGTTGTTGTCCCACCGCTGCTGCACGGCCTGGTAGGACATCGAGCCCTCGCCCATCCACGCGGCCTGCAGGCGCGCCAGCGAGCCCTGTCCCTCTTCGAGTAAACCCAGGGTGCGCTGCACCGCGGCCTGCAGTTCGCCTGCGCCGCTTTCGATTCCGGCGAAGTTGTATTCGATCAGTCCCATGTCTGTTCTCCTAAAGTCTCGGGTGGTCGGTCAGAGCATCTGGTTTGCGAGTTCGTCGGCGTTCTGCGCATCGGTGTTCTGATACGACGTGCCGCTGATGTTGATGTTCTGCGAGATGTCTTCGAGCAGACGGATCTGCTGGCCCGCGGCCTCGTTGAAGCGCAGCAGCGCGGCCTGCGCGGCGGCGCCGGCACCTTCGCTGTTCATGCTGGCTTGCAGGGCGGCCGCGGTCGACTCGACCTGGCCGAGAACAGTGGCGAGCTCGCCGCAGATGCGGTCGAAATTCGCCGCCTCCGCCATCAACTGCGGGGTATCCGCATTCACCAATCCCATTGCTGACCCTTCCTTCGATTACCTGTGCTCTCGTCGGTTGACGAGCTCCCCGACCCAGGCGGCCGGCAAGTTTGATGTGGTCGACGACTTACCAGTCGTCTTCTTCGTCCTCGCTGAGGTCGTGTGCCAAGGGGGCGGGAGCGTTCAGTCCGTCGCGGTGCCCGCCGCTCTTCCCGCGCTGTCCGAGCATGCCCATCGGCGCGCCCATTCCGCCGCCGGCGCCGCCGATCGGAGCGGCTCCGACCCCGGCACCCCCCGCCGCGGCACCGGCGCCCACCGACACGGGGTTCATGCCCGGCATCAGTTCCTTGCCGACCAGGTTGGACATCAGCGGGGTGCGCGCCGAGGTACCGCCGGCGCCCGGAAGCGACGCGGCGCGCACGAGCCCGGCACCGGTGGCGGCGCCGTTGCCGCCGAGCGCCGGATGGTTGGAAAACGGTGTGGCGCCCAGTAATCCGACCTGCGCGCCCTTGTCGCCGCCCATCCCGCCCATCTGACCGAACAGCGACGACACCTGTTGCAGCGGCTGCGCCAACTGCTGGAACGGCTGGGTGACGCCCTGCAGCTGCTGAGGCGCCTGCCCGAACGCCGATCCCAGCTGGGACACGAGCTGCATGCCCATCTGCATCGGGTCCTGCTTCAACATGCTGGACGAATCACTTTGCGAGCGTGCCTGATTCGCGGCCTGGGCCGCTCCCTGCTCGGCACGGCCGGCCTTGAGGTTCGCCTCGTCGGCCTTGCCCTGCCCGCTCACGTGCGCGAACACCGCGTTACGGACGGCGGCGCCGCCCATCAACGGGGCTGCACCGGCCATGCCGGTCGCCAAGGCCGCCTCCGCAGCACCGGGCAGCACGATCGGTTTGGGCATCGCCACCGGCTCGAACGTGGCGTTGACCATCGTCTCGGACTGGTAGACGCTCATGACGGTGGCTGCCTGGTCCCACATGCGGACGTAGTCGGCCTCGTTCAGCCCGATCGGCACGGTGTTGACGCCGAGGAAGTTGGTGGCTTCCAGCACCGCGTGGGTGACGTGGTTCAGTTCGATCTCGGGCAACGGCGGCGTGGTGGCCATCGCCGTGGAGTACGCGGTGGCTTGCGCGGTGGCCTGCATCGCGCGCTTGTGTGCCTGCAGCGACAGCATGCGCAGCCACACCACCATCGGCATCGACGCGGTGATCGCCCGTTCGCTGCCCATGCCCTGCCACATCTGCGCCAGCGAGGCCAGGCTTGCGGCGAGCTCGTCTGCTTGTGTTTCGAGCGAGATCGCGAACGCCTCCCAACCCGCGGCAGCCTGCAACATCGGCGCAGGCCCGGCTCCGGCCATCAGGCGCGAAGTGTTCACCTCCGGAGGGAAGGCCCCCCAGATCGGCGGGATGGGAATGGTCGGCACGGCCATGGCGTACTCGGTTGTCTCGGCGCTCCGGCTCAGGCCAGAGTGGCGCCGTTCTCCCCGTCGACGGCCTGGTAGATACCGGCGATCTCGATGACCGTGGCACCGGCGCGGGCCAGCTCTTCCTGGGCCATCGCATTGATCCCCAGTGTCTGCAGACCCTCGGCCATGAAGGCCGCGGACGCCATCACCGACACCTCGTCCGCCCCGGCCGGCGCCAGTGCGCTGACCTCTGCTGTGGCTGCCGTGCCGGCCGCCAAACCGCGGGCGCCGTTCGCGACGACCTGACCTCCGACACCGGCCGCACCGGCGTTATGACTCAACGGCTGCATTTGCTGACTCCTGCCATCCGTGTAGGGATCGAAGTATTGACTTGTCGATCGACTAGTCCCGACAGCCGGTGACTGCTTTGTGAATCCCCCGACTCCATTTGCTGGGGCGAGATCCGCGACTTTGCTGGATCGCCCGGAAATCCATACTAACCGCCATCCGGGGGTGGTAGGAACACTTCTTCTGCGGGGGGATCCAAGTAGGCGGCCTGGATGACTTCCTTGCCCTCTGGCGAGACGTAAAACGCCTGGCCAGGCGGCCTTTTCTTGACGATGATCTCCCGCGAAGGGAAGTCCTGTTTCTCACCGGAGAGGAACATCGTCGGTGTTCCGGCGCCGTACGCGGAGCCGACGAACTTGTCCATGGTCGCGCGGTGCGCCTGGCTCATCTGACACGTCACGATCAGGTGCAGGCCGATGTCCGCGGCGGCCGGCAACAGGGGCGTCAGCGGCGCCATCGGCGACATCATGCCGCCCGCCGCCACGATCATGTGCCAGTCGTCGACCAGCAGCACGATGTCCGGTCCGGTCCACCAGGACCGCGCCCGCAGCTGCGAAGGCGTCAGGTCGGTCGGCGGAAGCCGCTTGGTGAGGTTGATCGCCAGCGCCTTGATCGAGGCTTCCAGCGTCGCGTGGTTACGGTTGATGGCGCCCGCGCGCAAGAGATGCGTGTCGGGCACGGCCTCGAGCAGCCCGGATCGGTAGTCGGCGATCATGAACCGCACCTGCTCGGGACTGTTGCGGGCACAGATCGCCCGCGCGATCGCGGCGGCGATCGTCGTCTTGCCGGACTTGGGTGCCCCGAAGATCAGCTGGTGGGGGCTGGTGTGCATGTTGTTGTGGGCGACGGTCAGGTCGGCTTCCCGCACTCCGACCGGCACCGTCCACCGCGTCCGGTAGTCGGAGTCGGGGCCCGGCGGTGTCGGGTCGAGCTGGTGCAGGTGAATTCGGCTGGGCAGCACGCGAACTCGCGGAGCCTCGTCGGTGTGCCGGGCCGCGATCTCCTGCACCGCGGCGGTGAGCGCGGGCACCAACCCGTCGGCGCTGTGCACTCCGTCCATGCGGGGCACGCCGATCATCAGATGGTGCTTCTCGGTGGAGACGGCACGGCCGGGTCGGTTCAACGGGATCTCGCGGGTGATGCGGTCGATCTGGGTTTCGTTGACGTCGCCGAGGCGGAACTCGACCTTGGTGCCCAGATAGTCCCGGATTCGGGCCTTGAGTTCGGTCCAGCGCGGCGTGGAGATCATGGTGTGTACGCCGTACGACAGGCCCTGGCCCGCGATGTCCTGGACGACGGGCTCGAGATCGGGGAATTCCGCCGCGAACGCGGGCCAGCCGTCGATGACGAGGAAGACGTCGCCGAACGGGTCCGCGGACGCGGGGTGCTCGGGGTCCTCACGGAGCTGCCGGTAGTCGGCCATGGAACCGACCCGGATCTCTTTGAACGTTTGTTCGCGTTGCCGGAGAACGGCTTTCACCTCGGCGACGACGCGGTTGACGCGGTCGGGCTCCGCGCGGGTGGCCACGCCGCCGACGTGCGGCAGGTCTTCGACGTACATCAGGCCGCCACCGCCCATGTCCACGCAGTAGAACTGGATCTGCCGCGGGGTGTGGGAGGCAGCCGCCGACAGGATGAACGTCTGCAGGAAGTTCGACTTGCCGGTCTGGGGTGCGCCACCGACGGCGATGTTCCCGGCAGCCGTGGACACATCGATGCCCCAGACTTCCTGGCGGTGCCGGCGCGGCTCGTCCATGATGCCCAGCCCGATGCGCAGCGGGCGGCGTTCGTAGTCGCGCGAGATCAGTTCGTTGACCGGGGTCGGGTCGGCCAACGGCGGCAACCACATTCGATACGCGTGGTTGTCGCCGGTGGAGAGCTGCTCGAGGACAACCTCGCGCAGCACCTTCTGTCCGGGATCGATTGTCATGCGCGATCCGCCTCCGGCTCCTCGCTCGGCGTCAATGCGCGATCCGCCTCCGGCTCCTCGCTCGGCGTCAATGCGCGATCCGCCTCCGGCTCCTCGCTCGGCGTCAATGCGCGATCCGCCTCCGGCTCCTCGCTCGGCGTCATGACAGCACCGTCGCGTCCAGAATCGGAGCCGCCGTGAAGCGGTGGATACGGATGCTCTTGTCGGCGTGTGCCCCTGGGGTGGCATCGTCGTCCCCGAGGTCGGCAACGGTCGGCATATAGGGGTTTCCGGTGTAGACGGTCTGGAACTTCACCGGGTCCTCCATCCCGACGCGCAGGAAGCCGACGCCGCTCTCCTTGTTCGAGATGTACTGCGCCTCGGGCGTCCCGATGACCGCCTTGGACTCGGCGGAACTGGTGGTACGCAGAGCAATTCGGTAGGTCAGGTTGGGTTCGAGTTTGTCGATTCGGGTGCCGCCGGTGTTCAGCGACTGCGTGGCCAACAGCAGGTGCACACGCAGTGACCGTCCGACGCGGCAGATGCGGTCGAACAGCCCGATGAAGTCGGGGTGGTTCTGCAGCAGCTCGGCGAACTCGTCGACCACGACGAACAGCGTCGGTAGCGGCGGCAGGTCAGCCCCCCGTTCGCGGTACTTCTCGTACTCCGCGACTCCGGACAGCGCTCCGGCGGCACCGACCTGGATACCGGCCTGCCGCAGGATTGATTGCCGACGGTCGAGCTCGCCGGTGAGCACCTCGCCCATCCGACTGACCAGCTCGGCTTCTTCCTCCATGTTGGTCACCACCGCGGCGGTATGCGGTAGCTTCTCCATCCCCAGGAAGGTCGAACCTCCCTTGAAGTCGGTGAGCAGCAGGTTGATCTGGTCGGGATGGTGGGTGGCGGCCAGCGACAGGATCAGCGTGCGGAGGAACTCCGACTTGCCGGAGCCGGTGGTGCCGATGAGCATGCCGTGCGGTCCGGCGCCGAACTCGGCGCCCTCTTTGATGTCCAGATACATCACGTCGCCGGTCTTGAGTTCGTGGCCGAACGGGATCCGGAGCCGATCGCGGTCGGTGTCGGCGAACATCCGCCAGCGCGCCGGGGTGACCTCCTCGACCGACTGCGCACCGACGATCTCGTGCCATTCGGTGGCGACCTTCTTCTGCACCCGGGTGCTCTTGTCGATGATGGTCCCGGTGATCGACCAGCCCGCCAACTTGCGGGCGATGCGCGCGGCCTGGCCCGGTGTCATCGCGTCCACCTGGTTGGCGACCAGCCGGAACGTCTGGTTGGGCAGCTTGTCGTCGGCCGTTCCGTCGGCGTCGACCCGAATCCGGTATGCGGAGCGGTGATTCCCGAGCGTCAGGACAGTCACCCCGGCCCGTCCGTCGACGGGGAATCCGGCGCGGCCGCCGGTCAGGTCGACCACGACGACATACGGCCCGTTGGGTACGGCGTCTGCGGTATGGGGTCCCCGGGCCGCCAGGTCGCTGAGTCCGTCAGGGCGGGTGAACACCAGCCGGGTGGAGCCTGCGGCGTCGGTGTCGGACTGATGCTGGGTGTGCGGCAACCACTTGACCCAGGCCCAGTCGGGGTCTTCCGGGTTGTCGATGAGCACGCGAATCTGCAGGAGGTCCGGCGGGTGGAACACCGCCAGGTGGCACACCATGGCTCGCAGCAATGCCGCGGCACCGTCGATGTCGCCGCCGATGGCGATCGTCGGAAATGTCCGCAGCTGCACCAGTTTCGGACAGTCGTGAATAAGGCCGTGGGTGCGCAGGAACTTGGTCACCCACATGTGACTGACGGGCTCCAGGTGCGGCTGCGGGGCACCTGTCGGACCAGCCAGGTCGCCGCCGACTGCGGGTTTGAGGAGCCGGTCGACGGCGGGCTCTGAACCCAGACCGATGCGCGTGGCGGCGTAGAAGTCCGCGTTGGCCGGTCGTGACCACTGCCGGTGGGTTCCGATGATCGACAGCAGGTCGTCGGGGTGCGGAGCGTGGTAGTTGAAGAACGTCACCTGTGCGGCCGCCGATGACGTCACCCGGGTCCGCAGGTTCGCCAGGTAGCGCAGGTATTCCTTACGGTCGGCATTGATCTCGGGCACCTTCTTGCCGCCGCTGCCACCGCTGGCCATCAGGCCGACCGCGGCCATCACCATCATCAGCGGCATCATCAGCATGTACGGCGAGAGCTGGCGTATCCCGCTGAACAGCATGATCGCGATCATGCCGAGCATGCATCCGCCGAGCACCCAGGGCAGCGCCTTCTGCATGCCCGACGGCGGAATGTCGATGCCGAGGTCGTCCGGCGGCGTCACGTTGATCTCGCCGGGTGTCAGGCGGGGTCCCCGTTTGATGATCGGGGTGAACTTGCGCGTCGTCATCCGCCACCTCCGGTCGCGGCTCCGGCCGGTACGGCGTCCTGGCCGTTGACCTTGCGCGGGAACGGGTTTCCCGGCAAGGTGTCGTGCTCGACCAGCGCGGCATCCTTGGACAGGACCGGGCCGTCCACGAGCAGGCTGACCACCTGCCAGGGCGCGGTGCGCGGAGCGCTCAGCCCCAGATCAGCCGCGGTGTCTTCGTCGGGCAGACCGTAGCGGACCCCCTGCGGGTCGATGTAATAGAGACTCTCGCCGTACTTCGGATCGGGCGACTGCAGCCTCACGTACTGACCGCCGTTGATGTACACCGTGTTGTCACCGGTGATCTGGTCGATGCCGGTGGTGCGGGCCGCTGCGGACAGCGGCAGCCGGCGACCGGCGATCACCGTGGTCTTCGGCCCTTGATCACCCGGCTCACGCACCCAGGACCAACACAGGGTCGGCATGTCTTGCCTGAGCAACATGTTCATCGCGGAGTCCGGCAGCGGAGAGCTGTACACCTGCTCGGGGATGCGGGCCACTGCACTCGGCTCCATCGACGGTGGTGCCACCAACCCGTAAGAGTCGGTGGCCCGCAACGCTGCGGCCGTGGTGTCGTTGACCTTGGCCACACCGTTGGTGAGCACCACGTAGTGCTGCTGGTCGTTCTCGGTCACGGTCTTGAAGACGCTGCCGACCACCAGTTCCGGGGGCAGTCCGACCGTGTTCGGCGTGCCCACCGCGGCGATGGGCGCCAGGCGCCACGGTCCCGCATCGGGCAGGGCGTTGAACAGCCCCTGCGAGATCGGTGCGGACCGGGCGGTCACCGGTATGCCCACCGCGGAGGTCACCGCGCGGTCGGACAGGTCGATGGCGTGCCGGCCGGCGGCCGTCACGAGCCAGTCCTGTTCCTTGAACGACACCAGCATGCCTTCGTCCGGGCGCATCGGCCCCACCGACGAATCCATCGCCAGTGGTGCGATGAGCACAGACGAATCCACTTGGGGCGCGACGCTTTCCGGCTTGATGACGGTGTCGCACAGGCTCCACTGCGATTCCGGCGTGGACGACACCGGGGTGGCGTACGGCGCGCCGGGGATGCCGAGGGGCTGCCCCTTGGGCATCCGGTCGAGTTCTTCGGACTTCACCGCCACCGGTGTCCCGCTGCTGCCGAGGATGAGCCGCGCCGAGGTCAGGTTGTAGACGGGCCGCAGCTGGCCGTTGTCCGGCAACACCACATACAGCTGGTTGGTGGCTCGGTCGACGAGCAGCGCGTCTCCTCCCCGCTTACCCAGCGGTTTGAAGTAGGCCAGCAGCGCTGCGCCCAAACAGATCAACACTGCGATGACGATGCCGGCGGTGACGGCTCGGCTGTAGAACTGCAGCGGGTCGTCGAACATCCGGGTGTCACGACGCACGATGGCGTGCTCGACGCGGCGCAGGAGGAAACGCCAGCCGCTGACCTGAACCTTGGTGGTGAGCCTGAAACCTGCCATCCGCGCCCTGACCTATCCGCCGATGTTGAGGCGGGCGTGCACCGAGGTGATCGCCGCGGCCATGTCGTCACCGTTGATCTCGCTGAGCTGCTCCACATCCAGGGAGTCGATGTCCAGCGAACGCGCCAGCCGCATGTCGCGGGTCTGCTCACCGGCCTCCACCAACTGCCGCGCGTAGCGGCCGTTGCCCGCCACGTCCAGCGCCGGCTTCCCGCTGACCGTGCTGGCACTGAGCAGCGTGGCCGCCTCGTGGACCTGTTTGGCCGCGTCATCGCTGAGCGATGAGTCATTTCCTGCCGCAATGACTTTGGCGATGTCGACGATCTCCTCCGCAGAGTACGAGTCGAACTCGATGCGGGTCGCGAACCGCGAGCGCAGACCGTCGTTGCTCTCCAGCAGCCGGTCGATGTCGGTGCTGTAGCCGGCGATGATCACCACCAACCGGTCGCGGTCGTTCTCCATCCGGGCCAGCAGCGTGTCCAAAGCTTCGGTGCCGAACGGATCGGCGCGCCCGTCGCGTTCCTGCACCAGGGTGTACGCCTCGTCGATGAACAGGACGCCGCCCATTGCACGGTCGATGGTACGAGCGGTCTTGACCGCGGACTGCCCTTCGTATTCGGCGACGAAATCCTTGCGGGATGTCTCCACCAGTTTGGGTTCGGCGATGACGCCGAGCCCGGCCAAGATGTTGGCCACCACCCGCGCGATGGTGGTCTTACCGGTACCTGGCGGGCCGGTGAAGATCATGTGCTTGGACGCCTGGGCCACCTTCATCCCGCGTGCCGCACGCACTTTGGCCATCTGTGTGGCCGCACGATACCGCTCGATCTGCTCCTTGACCCGGGCCAGGCCGATCTGTCGGTCCAACTCCGCCTGTGCCTCTTCGAGCAGCTTCTCGCGTCCCGACGTGTCGGCCTCCACGCTGTCGGGATCCCAGACGTCCCGGCGCGTGGCGATCTGCTCGGCGGTGGTGGTCTGCAAGCGGTAGTTCGGGTCCTTCAACGCCGCGGTGACCTGCGGGGTTGGATGCGTGGCCTGCAACCACTCGAGGAGTGCGACCGCGGCCTCCTCGTTGCCCTGCCCCCGCCGTGTCATCGCGAGGAACCAGGCGATGGCCTGGGCGCACGCCTCGCCCGCCGGGGACGCGTTCGATTCCACGAGACGCCGTTCGGCCTCGGTGAACAGTCCCAGGTTCGCGGCGGCGACACCGTGGGCCACACCGGCTGCGGCGGCCAGGAACTTGTCGGGCCACGCGCCGGCGCCTCGCACCTCGTCGATCACGTCGGTCCAGCGTTGCGCCGCACCGTAGATCACGGCTTTGCCCCAGGACACGAGATGTTCGGCACCGGCGGACGGGATTCCTTCGAGCGCTTCCATCGCGTCGGTGTAGTTGCCGACCGCCGCTTCGGTGACGGCAAAACCCATCGTGATGGCCAGCGGTGAGTTCACCGGGTAGGTGATGTCGCCGTACATCCCGCCGATCGGCACCCGCGCTCCGAGAGTGATGATCGGCACCTCGGCCGCACCGGCCAGTTGACCGAAGTTGTTGCGGGAGTACCAGGCCCGGAACATCGTGACTCGGTCGGTGTCGCCGCAGCGGATGCGTCCCACCCAGGCGTCACAGGCTGTCTCATCGAAATCGGTGATCTCGGTGAACATTTCGAGGGAACGCGCGGGCGCGGTCGGCAGCATTCCGACCGCGGTGCCGAACAGACTGGCCAGATGTTCAGTCATTCCTCACCTGTGTATCGAGTCGCGAACAGTTCGGCCCGCGCGGCCTGTGCCTGTTCCGGGGTGGGCAGATCCAGATCGCGGCTGAGGAAGTCGCGAGTAGCGGCGTTGTCGTGCCCCTGCTCCTGCATCCCTTCCAACATGAACGTGTACTGCGCCGAGCGGGCGTCCTGCGTGGCGAGCCCGGCGATGACCACGATCTCTTCGGCCAGTCCCATCTCCGTCATGGACACCACTTTCGGGGACAGGTCGATGTGGTGGACGCGACCGTCCATGAAGGTGGTGACGGTGACGGTTCCGGGCGGGTTGGTCACGGTGAACGTCGGCATCGGGTCCTCGCCGGGCCCACGGTCGTCGTCGATCGTGAAAACGGGGTCGACGTCGTCGATCTCGGGTGCGGTGTAGGCGTCGAGGATGACACCGAGGTCGGTTTCGCCCTCGGCACCGCCGGCGGCGCTGAAGTCCAGCGCTGCCAGGTCGTCGCGCTCCCCGTCGTCGGGGGCACCGGCCGGAGGGTAAGCCACCGTGGTCTCGCCTTTCTCAGTCGTGGTAGGTCGTATCTGCGGGCGTGGAGTCGAACCACCTCGCCGACGGCAGGAACTCCACCAACCCGTCGAGCGCTCGCTGCAGGTTCTCCGGGGTTCCGGGCAGGAAGCTGCCGTACAACTCGCCGTTCACCCGCCGGGGGATCGAGACGATTCGGCCGTGCGACGAATCCAGCACGCCGGCACCGACACCGGCTTGCGAGTAGGTTCCGCCGGGATGGCGCTCGTTGGCGGTGATCTCCACCCAACTGCTCGGCTTGCCGGTCGCCTCGGCGTAGATTTTCGCTGACGACGGCGGCTGCCCATACCCGGCGAGCTGATCGGCGCCGCGCACGCGCGCCAGCTCATGGGCCAGGCCCGTCAGCGGCTCGACGTTCGCCGCGGGTTCGTCACCGATCACGACGTTCACCATCGCGGCGAGCCCGATCTGCGGAGCGACGCGCTGCAGTACCAACATGTCCTCATCGCGGGCGGCGACGACATGGCGATCCCCCTTGCGACAGACCACGAACCGAATCATCTTGCCACCGACATCGCGCCGCCACCAGCGGCAATCGAGAGTTCGGTCGGGTCTGCTGAGCACATCGACCATCGCAGCCACCTCGGGGTGCGGGTCGCCGAAGGCGGTCAGCACTCCTTGCGCGGTGAGGTCCCGGGTGACCTGGTCCCAGACGATCTTGCGCTGGTCTTCGTAGGGAATGTTGGGACGGATGCCCAGCGACAGCGGGAAGTCGACCAGGTGCAGGAGGTCGGCCACCACCAGCATCCCGTCGATGGTCAGCTCGACGCCGACGACGTCGTCGTAGTGCGTCGGTTCCCCTTCGCCCAGGTACGGTCCCGCCGTCATCGCAGCCTCGGCGCGGGCGGCGTCGGTGTCATTGTCCGATCGAGAGCAGCACCGGAGCTGTCGTCGGTGCTCAGGTAGCGTGCGGCGGCCGATGCCAGCCCATCGGACAGCTCTGCCGAGCGCTCGGCGATCCGGCGGGCCGCCCGCTGACGCGCCCGCTGAACCGTGGCGAGCGCACCGGCGCTGGGCCACGCGATCACGCCGTGCGAGATCTGCACGTCGGTGTCGACACCGTCGACCAGCGCGGCGGCAGAGGCCAATTCGGCCGCCGCCTGCGCGTGCTTGGCGGCCAGTTCCCGGACATGCCCGGGTTCGACGCGCAGCGTTTCGTTCCACATGGCGGTTCTCCTGCTCGTCACTGCGGGGGGCGGGTCGCGGCGGGCGGGGGCACGGCGGGCTCCAACCTGTCGGCGGGCACGGGTGTGCGTGCTCCCTCCGTGGTCGGCGAGGCGGGCGCGGGGTCACCGGCGGAGGGTCCCGCCGCCCCGGTGTCGTGCGCGGTGGCGGCTCGGTCGTCGACGTCCGGTTCGTCGGCGTCGTCGCGCGCCTCGTCGGCGCTCTCGCTCTGCAGTGCCGATTCCTCGGCGGCCTCGGTGTCGCCACCGGCGGACGTCACGGCCGACACCGACTCGGTCGCTGCTCCCACCGCTGCGGCCAGCACCGCGGACAGCGGGGCGACGATGGCGCCGATCATGCCGCCGGCGGCACCGACGGCTGCGTTCATCGCCGCCATCGGATCCGCGGGTGCGGCCGCTGCCGGTGCTGCCGAGGTCGACGTCCACGGGGCCGTCGAAGCGGGAATCGGGGACGGCGGGTCCGCGAAACCGACGCCCGGGTCGCCGTCCGCCGACGCGATCGATGAGCCGTACGGACCGTCGTGTCTGGCGTCGTCGACGTGCTGGCCGTGCTCGTCGACGTGCTCGTCGACGACGACTCCGTCGTCCTTGCCGTCTTTGCCGAGCATGGGTTCCTCGGTCAGCACCGGCGGACTCTCCGGCACCGCGAGCGAGGCGTACTCGACCGCCAGCTGGTTCAGCTCAGCTCGGCTGTCGGACACCTCATAGGTGAGCGCGCGCAGGTCCTGCTCGCCGGCCTGCACGGCGGTGGCCACCGCCGCCACCTCCACCGTCGTTTTGGCGGCCGGGCCGACCCCCGGGACGAAGGAAAGAGCCCGCGTCGCGTGGCTGAGATCAGCAAGGAAGTCCGACTGCTGATCCAGGTTCTCGCGATGGGTCGCGATCTGGCGCGCCTGACGCGAAACCACCTGCTGCACACGACGATCGAGAACGCCGATCGACGTTGTTCGTCCGGACTGCCGGAGGTTGGCCGCCGCATACGTCTGGGCGCCGGCACCCTCCCAGTCGGAGGTCGGAAGTGCAGTGGCCAAGGTGCCACCGGCGGTGTCGAAACGCGCGGCTGACAGACCGAACCTCTCCCCTGATTCCGGCTCCCCCCACCCGGTGGTCGAGCGCATACCGGCGATCACCGCCTGCCCCGCCGCCAGGATGGGCGATCCGTATGCACGACGTGGGCCACCCGCGCCGAACTGATCTGCCACATACGCCGGCGACGGTTTGCCGATTCGCCCGAATAGATCGTTCAGATCCATCTGGTCCACCCCTTCCCCGGAGGAGACTACCAGCGCCTGCGAGACGCTCCACGCGCCAATTCTGGCCCCGATTTCGCTACCGGACGGCGCGAAATACGTTCTCTCAGCAAGTCCTCAGTCGCCTTTTATGCTGGGCTTTGGGCTATGCGGCAAATTTCAGAGCATGCACCGTCGAGCCATCGGGACACTCTCGCGTCGCCAGGCTGCTCACGTGCCGGCGGCGTGGGGGCTTCGACCTCATCCAGCCGGCGCTCCCGGGGTCGCCTACTTTGCTAGTCCGTCAGGCGATCTGTCGAACCAGCGCTTCGACTGCCTCGACATCGGTTACGGAGACCGGTTCCTCGGCTTCCACCTGACGGATGGCTTCCTCGGAAATTCCCGCAGCTTGGGCAGTTTCGGCGACCGTGAGGTTGGCCCCGCGCCGGACGGCATAGAGGCGCTGGCCCAGCGTGGCGTGGGGTGCCGTCGCCGCGCGCAACATCAGCTCGTCGTACAGGTTGCGCACCGTGCCGAGCGCCTTGATCAGAGCCGGCGTGACCCGACCGATGCGGGCGGCGCGGGCTGCGACAGCTTCCAGCTGGCGCAAGTCCGACAACACCGCGGTGGCGCGCGGGGTGAACGAGTCGTCGTCGGGTCCCGGCAGGGCCGCGACCGTAGAGCGCAGGGTCCCCGCCGCCGTCGTCACCGCCTGAGCAAGCAGGCTGATCTCGTCGTTCCCGGGGGCCGGAGACGGGGTGGGCTGGACCGACTCGCCGCGCCGCAACCGTTCGATGGTTCCCGGGGGCCAGCGCAGAACTTCTTCCAGGCGGGCCCTCGTGCGCTGCCGCGGCCAGCTTCGGCCTTTCTCGAACGCGATCAGGGCGCCGGCGTTGATGATGCCTTCGGCTGCGAGTCGGCGTTGGCTGATGTCGAGTTCACGGCGGCGCGCTGCCGCGGCGGCGCCGGCCCGCACCATTCCTGGGTCCGGGGCGCTGGTCGACGCGTCGGTCGACTCCGCGTTCGTCATCGTGGCCCGGATACCTCGTGCTGTCAGGGAGCGGTGCGCTCGGTCGATCAGTGCCGTCATCGTAACGATCGAGCCTCCGTCCGCTACGACTTGGGTGAGCAAAACCGAACTCTTTCTGTGCCAAAGCTACACCTTCAGTGTCGGCATTTCTGCAGAGATGCCGGAGTGTCACCCGGAAATCCGCCTTCCGCGTCATCACACCCAGAAATGGGTGTATGGCCAGTTCAAGGGACTGCGACGCAAGTGGAATCTCGGCCACCCGACCAAAGCCCGCCCACCGAACGATCACACTTCCATCGCGGTAACTGTTGCATCGCTACGGTTTGTCGGTTAGCTTTTGCAGCATCGCGGCATGACGCCGCCAGGCACAGAGGAGCGACACGATGAACGGACTGCCGTTTGACGAGACACCGGTCGGCGCGTGCACCACTGACCCCGAACGTTGGACAACTACCGCCGACGACGAGGCGAAGGCCATCTGCCGGTCCTGCCCGCGACGGTGGCTGTGCGCACGGGAGGCGTGTGAGTCGCCGCGCGCGGAAGGACTCTGGGCGGGCATCTACGTGCCGGAAGCCGGCCGCGGTCGCACCTTTGCGCTGCGCCAGCTCAAGTCATTGGCCGAGCAGAACGGCTACCCGGTGCGGGCCCGCCGTGTCTACTACGCCGAAAGCGCCTGAGCCCGGGTCGTCACCACGTGTCGACGAACCGGCTCCCGAAGTCCCCGGTCATCGCAGTGGCAGCGGTCAACGTCGACGCGATCACCGCACGGGTCTCCGCCGGGTCGATGACGTCGTCGATTTCGAACAGCATCGCCGCGTTGAGCGTTTTGGCGTGCTCCTGTGCTGCCGCGGTCGCCTCGCGCACCCGCTGTTCGCGTTCCTCTTCCTCGGCGATCGCTTCGAGTTCCTTGCGCATCCCGAGCCGCACCGCACCTTCGAGCCCCATCGGACCCAGGTGCGCGCCGGGCCACGCGACCGTCAGCACCGGCTCGTGCAGGCTGCCGCCGGCCATCGCCTGAGCACCGAGGCCGTAGCCGCGCCGCAGCACCACCGCGATCAGCGGCACCCGTAAAGCCGCCCCCGCCACCAGCATTCGCGAGGCTCGTCGCACCAGCGACTCGGCCTCGGCGGCCGGACCGACCATGTATCCGGGGCAGTCGATCAGCGAGATCACCGGCAACCCGAAAACGTCGCACAGCTGCAGGAACCTTGCTGCCTTGTCCGAGGCCGCGGCGGTGATCGCGCCGGCGGTGAACCGGGTGTCGTTGGCGATGACCCCGACCGGCCGGCCCTCGATGCGCGCCAGCGCGGTCACCATCTCGCGGGCGAACCGTGGCCGCAGGAACGTCACCGAGTCCTCGTCGGCGAGAGTCTCGATGATCGGCGCCACGTCGTAGGCGCGGCGCGCGCGTTCGGGCACCGCGGTGCGCAAAGCGGTCTGGTCCGGCGCGGTCCAATCCGTGGTGGCGCCTTGGAAGTAGCCGAGGAGTTTCTTGGCTGCGGCGACGGCTTCGGCCTCGTCGGCGACGACGACGTCGACATTGCCGTTGGGCTCCTGCACCTCCATCGGACCGACCGCGTCGGGATGCACCTCGCCCAGTCCCCCACCGGCGATCATCGCCGGGCCGCCCATGCCCAGCGACGCGTTACGGGTGGCCACGATCAGGTCCGAGGCGCCGGCGATCACCGCGTTGCCCGCAAAGCACCGGCCGTGCACCACCGCGATGCGCGGCACCACGCCAGAGAGCTTGGCCCACAACGCAAATGCACGGGTATCGAGCGCGGAGACCACGGGGTAGTCGGTGTCGCCGGGCCGCCCGCCGCCGCCTTCGGCGAAGAACACCGTGGGCAGTTTCATCCGCTCGATCAGCTCGAAGAGGCGGTCCTTCTTGCGGTGCCCGACCGCGCCCTGGGTGCCGGCGAGCACGGTGTAGTCGTAGGACAGCACCGCACACGCGCCGCCGTTGATGCGCGCGGTGCCGGCGATCAAGCCGTCGGCCGGGGTGCGCGCGATCAGATCCGCGACCTCGCGCCGCATCCGTTGCGGGGCAATGGCGAACCGGCCGTATTCGACGAACGAGCCGGGGTCGACGAGGTCGTCGAGGTTCTCGCGCGCGGTGCGGGCACCGGCGGCATGCCGGCGTGCAACGGCGTCGGGCCGGGCGGCGTCCTCGGTGAGTGCGCGTCGCTGCCGCAGCTCGGCGAGGTCGGCGCGTTCGTCAGCCATCGAGGGCGTCGATCGCGGCGGCGATCCGCTCGAGCAGCGCGTCCACCTGCCCGGTGTGGTAGCCGCGGCGGCCGATCCGAGGTTTGTTGAACACGACGTGGCGCACGTCGTCAGCGGACAGATGCCCGCGCCCGTCCAGCCGGCGGGCGGCCAGCGCGATGACGTCGTCGACCGCTTTCTCGTTGTAGCCGCGCTGCCCCCATGGCGGCTTGTCGAACGTGACGTTGCGCAGATCCTCGGCCGTGAGGTCACCGTCGCCCATGGCGTGACTTTATCCGTCAACCCAGAAATCGGGTTGTCCCCAGGCTGTGGATAACTGAGCGCGTTCGTCGGAGTCCGCGCATAGCGTGCGGGACATGACGAACTGGATCATCACCGCCAGCCGCGACCATGTGCTCCGCGCCGTACAGGGCAGCTTCATTCAGGCCAATCACGGCCGGCCGCACCCGGTGCGCGCGATGGCGCCGGGCGACTGGATCATCTGCTACTCGCCGCGCACCGAACACCCCGACGGTGACCGCCTACAGGCGTTCACCGCCATCGGCCGCGTCGTTGACGGCGACCCCTACCAGGCGGAGCTCTCGGACTTTCGGCCGTGGCGTCGCCCGGTGGAGTTCGAAGACTGTCTCGAGACACCGATCCGGCCGCTGATCGAACGGCTGGACTTCATCGAGGACAAGGCCCGTTGGGGCTACCGGTTCCGGTTCGGCGGCTTCCGCGTCGACGACCACGACGTCGACGTCATCCGCTCGGCGATGCTTCGTCTCGATACGTCCGCGTGAACTCCCGTACCGCGGGGGTATAGAGTAGTCATGACCGCCGACAGGACTGGTGCACCAACGCAGGTGACCGCGGACTCGGAACGCTTCAGCATCGCCGTCGAAGGCCGCACCGTCGGATTCGCCGACTTCTACGACCGCGACGGTGTGCGGGTGTTCCCGCACACGCAAGTCGACCCCACCTACCAGGGGCGTGGCCTGGCGACCATCCTGGTCCGCGAGGCACTCGAAGCCACCCGGGAAGCGGGCCTGTACGTGGTGCCGCAGTGCTGGATGGTCGCCGAATTCATCGAAAAGAACCCGGAATACGCGGGTCTGGTCCAAAGGAAGGCGTGATGAGCACCGACAAGACCGGCGCACCTACCGAGGTTTCTGCCGAATCCGACCGCTACACCATTTCCGTCGACGGCCAACGCGCCGGGTTCACCGAGTTCGTCGACCACGACGGGCAACGCATCTTTCCGCACACCGAGGTCGACGACCAGTTCAGCGGCCGCGGCCTGGGTTCGATCCTGGTGCAGGAGGCGCTCGAGGACACCCGCAAAGCCGGCAAGCGCATCGTGCCGGTGTGCTCGATGGTGGAGAAGTTCATCGACAAGCACCCCGAGTTCAAGGAGATCACCGACCCGGTGACCGACGAGGTCAAAGACCTCCTCGCCAAGCACTGAACCGAGCAGTCGCCGGCTGCTGCGCTATCGTGCCGCGGTGACCAGCCCGGCCTTCTTCGTTCCCGACGGCGACACATTCCGTCCCACCGACCTGGCGTGCGGCCCGTGGGGACACACCATCAGCGGCAACTACGTCGGCGGACTGCTCGGCCACGTCGTCGAGCGTGACGCCGGCGACCCCGAGCTGCAGCCCGCCCGCCTGACGGTCGACCTGCTCCGGCCGGCCTCGATCGATGAGCCGGTCCGTGTCGAGACGTCCGTGGTGCGCGAAGGCCGTCGCCTCAAGCTCGTCGACGCGACCATGACGCAGTCGGGCACGCTCGTCGGCCGGGCCAATGCGTTGTTCCTGCGCCGGGGCGAGCAACCAACCGCCGAGCGGTTCACCACCGAGGTGACCATGCCGCCGGTGCCGCCCGCATCGACACCGGTTCCCCCGCACGTCGTGACGTTGGTGTGGAGCTATGGCAAGAACGGCGACACCCCGAGCCTCGGTCTCGACGCGTGGGCGCACCGCGGACCCAAGTACATCTGGACGCGTGAGCTCGGGCCGATGGTCGAGGGCGTCGAGCTGACACCGTTCGTCCGCGCGGCTCTGGCCGGGGACATGGCCAGTTCGTTGACGCACTTCGGCCCCGACGGGTTGCCGTTCATCAACGCCGACTACACGCTGACGCTGAGCCGGCTACCGCGCACCGACTACATCGGGCTCGCGGCGCTGACGCACCACAGCGACCAGGGCGTCGCCACCGGGACGGCGCTGGTCGTCGATCAGGAGGGCCCGATCGGGACGGCCACCGCCACCGCGCTGGCGAATCCGGGCTTCGCTCCGCCCCGAAACTTCAGCTGAGGTACTGCGCGGTGCTGCCGGACAGCGGCATGGCCGCCATGCCCAGCTTGCCGTGATCCCAGCTGCGCACCCGAGACGGCACCACCCGCACGCAGATGCGGTTGTTCATCATCTGGTCGACGAACGGCTTCATGTCCTCGGAGTAGGGGCCGGTGTAGCGCTCCCACACGCTGATCCCGACCCGCAGGCTGGTCTCGGGGTCGTCGTAGATCTCGGCGGTCCCGTCGATCGACACCCCGCGGAGGCTGTCGTAGGTCAAGCCGTCTTCGACCATGACCGTGACCGTGGGGTCGCGGCGGAGATTGACCGCCTTCTGGGACTTGGCTTTGGTCTCGAACCAGATTTCGCCGTCGAGCACCGCGTACCACATGGCGACCAGGTGCGGACGCCCGTTCGGCAGCAGCGTGGCCATTGTGGCGGTGCGGCTGCGTTCGATGAATTCGGCGACCTCGTCGTCGGTCATGACGATCTTCGCGCGTTCGTTTCTGCCCACGGCATGCATGGTTTCAGGTGACCGCGGGAAGCGACAGGCCGACTACGCGTTTCGAACACATTTGCGATGGGCATCCCCGGTGCGGAGGTGATCACAGACATGACGGACAACGTGGGACAGGCCCCGAGCGAGAACCCGGAGAAGGACCCGTCGCAGTGGGTGACCGGTGAGGAACCGATGACCGGCCCGCAGCGCAGCTACCTGCAGACACTGGCCCAGGAGGCCGGCACCGAGGTCGACGAGAACCTGACCAAGGCCCAGGCCTCGGAGCTCATCGATCAATTGCAGACCCAGACCGGCCGCGGCGCTTAGCCGCCCGGCATCTTTCGCCGGCGAGCAGACGCGTACTCGCCCAAAAGAGGCGCAAAACGGGCGATTACGCGTCTGCTCACGCGTTGAAGAAGAGCACCGGCGGCAGGGCGCGGATGCCGCCTCCGGTGTTGGCGCCCGAGAACCGCACGGGCCGGTCGGCGACGCCGGTCAGCTTCAGCGTCGCGATGCGGCGGAACCGGCCGACCGGCGGGCTGACCAGGAAACTCAGCTCGTCACCGACGCCGAACCGCAGGTCGCGGCCGGTGATCCGGGGACGCATCCCGAACAGCATCGGCTCCCACCCGACCAGATACAGCCACAACGACGAGTACAGCGCCGCGACCGGCGCCGACGGCAGCACCGCGTGATGCCACGGTGCGCCGTCGCCGGACGACGCCAGCAGGAAATCCTGGTCCCGGCCCGGGCCGTACGCGTCGGGCACCTTGAGGCACAGCTTGCGCGGTTCGGAGCCGCGCCGGTCTGGGCCCACGGCCACGACGGCCCGGTATCGGGACCCTGGCGTGCACAGCGCGCCGGGCAACGACGCGTCGTCATCGAAGGTCAGCAGCGCGTCGAACCTTTCCTCCGCCCCGCCGAACAGACCACCGGGTTGGCCGAGCGCGGCGCCCGCCGTGGCGCGCACCGCCTGGGTGCCGGTGGTCAGCGCGACGGCATCAGCGATCTCCATGCCCGGGCCAGTACCCGTTCCCCGGCCGCCAGACGCACGCAGGGGCTACGTGCCTGCTCGCGGGAGGACTTCCAGAATCCCCTCCTCGTCGACGACGTCCATTGCCAACGTGCGGTAGCCGTAGTCGTCGAACAGGACGGTGATGCGGTCCTCCTCGCCGCTGATCACCACGCCTCGGCCCCATTCGCGATGCCGCACAAGAGTTTCCGGTGCGAGTGCCGACTCCGTGACCTGTTCTGTGGTTCCTGAGGCGGCACGCTCGGAGCAGCGGTCGCAGTTGCCGCACGGCTCGGGCAGGGTCTGCGCGAAGTAGCCCAGCAGGAACCGACGGCGGCAGTCGGTGGTCTCGGCGTAGCCGCGCATCATCTCCACGCGGGTGCGGTCGACACGCTCGGTGGCCTCGGTGATCGCGACGGCGCGCGCCACGACGGCATCGACGTCGTCATCGGCCAAGGTGAACCCGCGCTTGCCCGACTTCAGCCCGGCCGCCTGCTCCAACAGGTTCACCGCCTGGGTGAGCGCCCGACCCCGCAGCCCGAGCTCTTCGCGTAACTGTTTGAGCCGCTTGGGTTTACGTGGTTGCAGCGCGGCGAGCACCGCGCGCAGCTGCTCGGAGTCGGCGCGCCCGGAGCTGAAGAAGCGGGCCAGCGAGAGATCTTCAGGGCGATAGAACAGGCGGGCCAGCGTCTTTTCACCGTCGCGGCCGCCGCGGCCGATCTGCTGGTAATAGCTGTCCACCGAGTCCGGGACCGACGAGTGCACGACGAACCGCACGTTCGGTTTGTCGATGCCCATCCCGAAAGCCGACGTGGCCGCGACCACCGACACCTCGTCGTCGTGGAAGCGCCGGTGCACCTCTTCTTTGTCGGCCGCCTTCAGTCCGGCGTGGTAGGCCGCGGCCGCCACGCCGCACTCGGCCAGCGAAGCGGCGTACGTTTCCGCGTCTTTGCGGGTCGCGGTATAGAGCAGGCCCGGTCCGGTCAGTTCGCACACGGCCTTCACCACGGCCGCGCGTTTGGCGTCGTCGTCGAGGTACTGCTCGACCTCCAGACGGATGTTGGGGCGGTCGAACCCGGTCGCGATCACCACCGGGTCGCGCAGCTGCAGGTGGTCGATGATGTCGGTGCGCACCGTCGGTGATGCGGTCGCGGTCAGCGCCACCAGCGGCAACTCGTCCGCACCCAGTCGGCGCACGGCGTCGCCGAGCCGCAGATAGCCGGGCCGGAAGTCATGTCCCCACGCGGACACGCAGTGCGCCTCGTCGACCACCACCATGCCGAGCTCGACTTCGGACAGTTCGGCCAGGACGTCGTCGTTGAGCAGCTGCTCCGGGGACAGGAAGACGTATTCGGCCTCCTGCTCACGCACGGCCTGCCAGCTGCGCCGGTTCTCGGTGGCGCTCTGCGCCGAGTTGATCGCCACCGCGTCGGGTGCGTCGCTGCCGCGCAGCGCCTCGATCTGGTCCTGCTGGAGCGCCAGCAGCGGGGACACCACCACGGTCAGGCCGTCGGTCAGCACCGCCGGGACCTGGTAGATCGCCGACTTCCCCGACCCGGTCGGCATCACGGCCAGCACGTCGCGACCGTCGAGCACGGCCTGCATGGCGTCGAGCTGTTCGGGGCGCAGGTGCGGCCACCCGAACAGCCGCTCGGCCACGGATTCCAGCTCGTCGTGTCGCGTCACCGCAGCCCTGTACCCGGTCGGCCCGTCCTCAATCCGGGTGTCAAGCGCTGCAAGTCGGGTATCCGTCGCGCGTGCCCGCCTCCACGATCACCGTGTCCGATCCCCGCAACGGCGACGTCGTCGCGGAGGTCCCGATCGCCGGCGAAGCCGAGTGCGACGCCGCGCTGAGCCGTGCACGGGCCGCGCAGCAGGCGTGGGCGCGCACCCCGGCCGCCGAACGGGCCGCCGCCGTCACCACGGCGGCCGACGCGGTCGCCGCCATCGCCGAAGAGCTCGCGGGCTGGAATGAGCGCGAGACTGGCAAGCCGTTCGACGACGCGCTGGGTGGTGTCGAAGCGGGCATCGGCACGCTGCGCCAGTACGCCGAGCTCGGTCCGCTGCATCGCGGTCGCAGCCTGCAGGGCGCATGGTCGGCCACCGACCTGATGATCGCCGAGCCACGCGGTGTGGTCGCGGTGTTGACGCCGTGGAACGATCCGGTGGCGGTGGCCGCCGGGCTGATCGGTGCGGCGCTGGTGACCGGAAACACCGTGGTGCACAAGCCCAGTGAGCGCTGCCCGTCCACCGGCCGGCGGTTCGCGGAGGTGCTGGCCGCCGCGCTGCCCGACGGCGTGTTGGAGATCGTCGACGGCGACGGCACGGTCGGCGCGCGGCTGGCCCGGGCCGAGGCGGTCGACGTGGTCGCCCACGTCGGTAGCAGCGCCACCGGCCGGATGATCGCCCGCTCGTGCGCCGAGCGGGGCGCCAAGGCACTGCTGGAGAACGGCGGCAACGACGCCCTGATCGTCGACGACGGCGTCGGAGCCGCGTGGGCCGCCGAGCAGGCGGCCCAGGGCGCGTTCGCCAACGCCGGACAGATCTGCGTGTCGGTGGAACGCATCTACGTCGTCGAATCGCTGGCCGCCGAGTTCGTCGATTTCCTTGTGGCGCAAGCCGATCAGTGGTCCGACAAGATCGGACCCGTGGTCGACGTGCGGCACCGCGACCTGGTGCACAGCCACGTGACCGACGCCGTCAAACACGGTGCCCAGGTCCTGGCCGGCGGTCAGCCCCGGCCCGGCGCCGGTGCCTACTATCCGCCGACGGTGCTCACCGACTGCACTCCGGAGATGCTGGTGTTCAGCGAGGAGACGTTCGGGCCGCTCGCCCCCGTGCGGGTGGTGCCGGACTTCGACACCGCGCTGGCCGAGGCTGCCGACGACCGGTACGGGTTGGCGGCCACCGTGCTGACGCCCGACATGGCGCACGCGCAGGAAGCGTCGCGCGCGCTGCCGGTGGGCACGGTGAAGATCAATGCGGTGTTCGGCGGCGCGCCCGGCGGGTCGGCCGAGCCGCGACGGGCCAGCGGCAGCGGCGTCGGCTACGGGCCGGAACTACTCGACGAGATGACCGCACTGAAGGTGGTGCACTGGTCACCACCCGGACGAGAGAAAGGGAACTGATGCCGAAAACCACGAAGTCCGGTAAAGCGAAGGAAAGCGAGCTGCCCAGCACGCTGCAGAAGTCCGACGACAAGGCCAAGAGGACGTTCGCCAAAGCCCACGACTCGGCCGCCGAAGAATACGGCGAGGGCGAGCGGGCGCACCGGGTGGCCTACAGCGCGCTCAAGCACAGCTACGAGAAGGTCGGCGACCACTGGGAGCCCAAGGACGAGAAGGGTCCGTCGGACAAGCGCGCCGAGAGCGGCGGTCCCCGGGCCAGCGGTGACAGCAACGAGGGCGTCAACGCCAACGCCAGCAAGAAGCACCTGCTCGACATCGCGCGGCGACTGGACATCTCGGGCCGCTCGAAGATGACCAAAGACGAGCTGGTGAAGGAGATTCAGAAGGCCAACCGCCGGGAGTCGGCCCGCAACCGTTAGGGCTTTCCGGTTCTTTCCCGGTGTTTGCAGCCGGGCCAGCAGCAGGGCCGGCGTTTCCCTTCTTCGAGTTCCTCCTGGGTGCGCCGGATGCGCCGTTCCCGTGTCTTGGCTTGTTTGGCGTCTTCGACCCAGCAGATGAATTCGTTGCGGGCCAACGGTGTGATGTCGTTCCAGGCGGTCAGCGCCACGGCATTGCCGGCGAGCGCGTCACGAAGGTCGGCGGGCAGGTCATGGACGACCCCGCCTTGGATCTGCTGGGTGCTCACGCGCCGAGGGTAACTGTTTGACCTGCGCGATGAGCGGCAACATGCACCGGCATGCGGTCCGAGTCCGGGCGCGGCGACGACACCGTCGTCATCGGACTGTGCGCCGTTGTCATCGGAGTCCTGGCCGCCGTCGTCAGTGCGATCGGCGCGGGCCGCCCGTCGCTGTGGGTCGACGAGGCGGCGACGCTGTCGGCATCGACGCGCCCTTTACGCGAATTGTGGAGCCTGCTGGGCCAGGTCGACCTGGTGCACGGCCTGTACTACCTGTTGATGCACGGTTGGTTCGCCGTGTTCCCGGCGACCGAGTTCTGGCTGCGGCTGCCCAGTGCGCTGATGGTGGGGGTGGCCGCCGCAGGTGTCGTGGTGCTCGGCGATCGCTTGTCGGGCCGTGCAGTGGGCGTGGCGGCCGGGGTGGTGTTGGCGGTGCTGCCGCGCGCGACGGGGGTCGGTGCCGACGGTCGTTCTTACGCGCTGACCATGGCGTGTGCGGTCTGGTTGACGGTCGTGTTCGTCGTGGCCGTGCGGCGGGGTCGATGGTGGTGGGCGGGTTATGGCGTCGCCCTGGCCGTGAGTGTGCTGGTGAATGTGCTTGTGCTGCTGGTCATCACGGCGCACGCGGCGATGTTGTTCGCGATGGCGGCGTCGCGGCGCGCCGTCGCGGTCTGGGCGGTCACGACCGGGGTGGCGGTCACCGCGGTGGCGCCGTTTGTCCTGGCGGTGGTGCAGCAGCGCAGCCAGGTCGGCTGGGTCTGGCCGATCAGCGCGGTGACGCTCGGACAGATCTTCGGGGAGCAGTACTTCCCGTCGGTGTACTCGTCCGGCATGCGCGTGGTGGGCCCGGATCAACAGGAGTTCACCGCCGAGCAGTTCGGGGTCGCGGTGCAGTCGTGGGCTCGGGTGGCGCCGGTGATCGTGGTGCTGGCCGGGATCACCGCTGTCGCGGTGCTCAGACGGCGACGTGTCGGCGCGCCGCCGGCTCGCACGCTGCTGTGGGGCGGCGGGACCTGGGTGGTGGCGCCGACGGTGCTGCTGGTGCTGTACTCGCTTGTCGCTGATCCGCTGTACCAGGCGCAGTATCTGTCGTTCACCGCGCCGGGGTTGGCGTTGCTGGTTGGGTATTGCGTCGTGGCCGCCGGCCGCACACCGCAACGGATCACCCTGCTGTTGTTGATTGCCGTGGCTGCGGTGCCGAACTACATCGCCCAGCGCACCAGCTATGCGAAGTTCGGCTCCGACCAGAGCGAGGTCGCCCGGTTGCTGTCCACCCAGTCCCGGTCCGGCGAGTGTCTGCTCGTCGATCCCGACAGGCCGCCGTCTGCGGTGCATGCGCTCGAAGGTGCCCGTCTGGTGTACCGGGACGGTTTACGTGATGTGGGAGCCGCTGTAGCGCAGCAGGATTCGTTGTGGAGCGAGAGGAAGGACGTCACTGCGCGTGACCTGCGAGACTGCGCGACGGTGTGGATCGTCAGCGAGACCACCGACAACCGTTGGCCCGAGGGCTTCCAGCCGGTGCAGCGGTGGGACATCAACCAGAGCCGTGTCGTGAAAGCCGTTCGGGCGCAGAGCTAGCCGGTCTGCTGCAGCCCCAACTCGGGCAGACAGATGCGGACCAGCTCGTCGAGCGCGAGATCCAGCACCAGCGCCAGCGCCGCCACGGTGGCGAAGGCCGGGGTGGCCAACCGTCCGGTTTCGATCTTGCGCAGCGTCTCCGGGGAGATCCCCGCCGCTTGCGCCACCTCGACCAGGGTGCGGTCGCCGCGGGCCTGGCGCAGGCAGGCGCCCAGACGCTTTCCGGCGGCGAGTTGCTGCGGCGTCAACGGTGATCGGACCATGATCAGCAGACTACGCGCTGCGGTATGAAAATACCGAGCCTTCGGTTAGCCTGGTATTTCTATACCGGCAGGAGGTGTGGCGTGGTGGAGCTGAAGACAGCCTCGGAGATCGCGGCGATGCGGACGACGGGCGCGTTCGTCGCCGAGGTGCTCGACGACCTGCAGGCCCGCGCGCAGGTCGGGGTGAACCTGCTCGACCTCGAGCGCCGCGCGCGCGACATGATCGCCGAGCGCGGCGCCGAGTCCTGCTACTGGGACTACGCACCGTCGTTCGGCCACGGCCCGTTCCGCAACGTCATCTGCCTGTCGGTCAACGATGCTGTGCTGCACGGCCTTCCACACGACTACCTCCTCCGCGACGGAGACGTGTTGAGCATGGACTTCGCGGTGTCCATCGACGGCTGGGTCGCCGATGCCGCGCGCAGCTTCATCGTCGGCACGCCGCGGCCCGCGGATCAGCGTTTGATCGAGGCCACCGAACGCGCGCTGGCCGCCGCCATCGACGCCGCGCGGCCCGGCAATCGGCTCGGTGACATCTCCGCCGCGATCGGCGCCGTCGCCGCCGGCTACGGCTATCCGGTCAACACCGACTTCGGCGGTCACGGTCTGGGCCGCACCATGCACGAAGATCCGCACGTTCCCAACCAGGGGCGGCCGGGCCGAGGCCTGAAGCTGCGGCCCGGCCTGACGTTGGCGCTGGAACCGTGGTTCGCGGCCGGCACCGACCGCATCGTCTATGACCCCGACGGCTGGACCATCCGGTCGGCCGACGGATCACGCACCGCGCACAGCGAACACACCATCGCCGTCACCGACGACCACGCGCTGGTGTTGACGCAACCCGCTCGGTAGCAGTTGGTCGACCACGTCGGCAGCGCGGGCCACCCCGCCGGACGCGGCGAAACCGTCGGCCACCGCGCGGGCACCGTCGGTCATCGTCATCGCGGTCTGCACCGCCGCGCGCAGCCGGTCCACCGTCAGCCGCCCTGCGGGCAACCGGGTGCCCGCGCCGGCCACCTCGACGCGGCGGGCGACCTCGAACTGGTCACGACCGTAGGGGACCGCGCACACCGGGATGCCGCGGACCAGAGCCTTCTGGGTGATGCCCAGCCCGCCGTGGGTGACCACGCAGGCCGCCTTCTCCAACAGCATCGAGTGCGGGATGAAGCCGGAGAAGGTCACGCGCTCAAACATTCTCGCTGTGCGGCCGCCGGCGGTGGGGGCGGTGATCACCACATGCACGGGCAGGTCGTCCAACGCCTCTATGGCGGTGTGGATCAACGCATGGTCGGCTTGCGGCACCGATGACGTGGTGACCAGCACGATGGGCAGGTCGATGCCGTCGAGCCAGGCCGGCCGGCTGCCGGGCGCGTCGAACTCCGCGGGGCCGACCATCTCGACGGTGTCGCCCCAGTCCGTGTGCCGGTACTCGAACGGTTTCGCGGTGGCCACCAACAGTTTCGGTGCGCGTCGCAACAGTTCGTCGGCGGTGCGCACCGGCGGCAGGCCGAGCGAGTCCCGGACCGGACGCATCCCGCGCCGCAACGGCAGGTCGAACACCAGGCTCGTGACGGCGCCGACGCCGAGGTTGCGGATCACCCCGAGCGGTCCAGGCCACGGCCGCGCGCCGGCGCCGAACGGCGCCGACCCCGGCGAACGCAGATACGGGATGAACGGCGACAGTGCCACCCACGGGCGGCTCTGCGTCTCGGCCACCGACATCGCCCCCCAGCAGTTGGCGTCGACGATCACGACGTCGGGTTCGACGGCGGCCAGCGCGCGGCCGAAGTCGTCGACCTCCAGCGCGGCCCGCCGCGTCAGCACCTCGACCGTCTCGCGCGCGGACTTCAGCACGTTGGTGGTGGTGTCCGCGCTCTGCAACGCCTCGATGCGGCGGTCGACCGGCTGCGCGGCGAAGCCCTGCTGTCGGCACATCGCCACACCGGCCTCCAGGGTGCGGACGTGGATGTGGTGGCCGCGGCGGGCGAGTTCGGTCAAGACCGCGCAGAACGGAAACAGGTGGCCCAGTGCCGGGGACATGTAGGCGAGGACGACGGCCATCGTCACTGCCCTGCCAGGTGGTGGTTCAACTGCGCCCCCTCATACCGAATACCGATCCATCACCATGCATTCGGAGCGGCCACGGGATCGGATGGGCGCAATGCTTGCGACGTCAGACGTGCGCCACGCGGTGTTCGATGCGCTGATGCAGACGGGCCAGCGGGGCCGGCGCCCACCAGTTCCACTTCCCCATCAGCTGCATGAGCACCGGCAGCAAAACCATCCGCACAAGGGTGGCATCGACCAGAACGGCCAAGGTCAAACCCAGACCGAACATCCGCATGAAGGACACCTGGGCGGCGATCAGGGCGCTGAACGAGATCGACATGATCAGCGCCGCGGCAGTGACGACGCGGCCGGTGTGCGCCACACCCAGAGCGACGCTCTCGTCGCTGTCCGCCCGGGTTCGTCCGCTGGTCAGCCAGTATTCGCGGATCCGGGAGATGAGGAAGACCTCGTAGTCCATCGATAGGCCGAACGCGATGCAGAACAGCAGCACCGGCATGTTCACCACCAGCGTGCCGGTCGGGGTGGTGCCGAGCGCGCCCAGATGCCCGTCCTGGAAGATCCACACCAGCGCGCCGAACGTGGCCGTCAGCGATAGGATGTTCAGCAGCAAAGCCTTCAGCGGCACCACCACACTGCCGGTCAGCAAGAACAGCAGCACGAACGTCACCACCGCGATCGCGATCAGGACCGTGGGCAGGCGTTCGGTGACGGAATCGACGGTGTCGCGGTTGACCTGGGTACTGCCGGTGATCAGGATGTCGCGGCCGCCCGGAGGGGCGACGCTTCGGACGTCGTCGAGTTGCCGATCGGAGGCCGGCGACAAGACCTCGGCGGTGCTGCCGATGGTGAAGACGGCGACCCCCGCGTCGGGAAGGACCGCGGGGGTGACGGTCGAGACGCCGGCCAGTTGCCCGAGGTCAGCTGCGTATCGCTGCACTTCTGCGGGGGGCACGCCGGCCGCGTCGGGCACCACGACCGTCACGGTGGACTCCATGGCCGGGAACTGCTCCCGCAGGATGTCGCCGACCTGATGGGCCGACGCGGATCTCGGCAGGACGCGGTCATCCGGTAGGCCCCACGTCACGCCCGCGAACGGCAGCCCTACCCCGACCAGCAGCAGCGTCGTGGCGAGACCGATCGGCAGCGCCCGCCGCGTCACGGCCTTGGTCCAGCGGTACCAGAACCTGCGCTCGACGGGTTCGTCCGCCCAGTGCCGCGCACGGGCATCGATGCGCGGGCCGAGCAACACGATCGCGACCGGGGTCAGGATGATCGCCGCCAACGCGCACAACACGACGGTGGCCACACCGGCGTACGCGAAGGACTTCAGGAAGTACATCGGGAACAGGACCATCGTCGCCATCGACAGCGCGACCGTCAGCGCGGAGAACACCACGGTCCGACCGGCTGTGCGCATGGTGGTGCGCAGGGCATCGTCGCGTGCCGCGCCTGCGGCGATCTCGTCGCGGAAGCGACTGATGATCAGCAGCGTGTAGTCGATGGCCAGGGCCAGGCCCAGGGCGGTGGTCAGGTTCAGAGCGAAGATCGACACGTCGGTCCCGAGCGAGATCAGCCGCAACACCGCCATCGACGCGGCAATCGTCAAGCCCGCCACTGCGATCGGTACGGCTGCCACCAACAGCCCCTTGAACACCCAGACCAGAACCAGGAAACTCAGCGGAACCGCGATGGCTTCCATGATCAGCACGTCGCGCAGGGTCTGGGCGGTGATCTGGGAGAACACCATCGCCGAGCCGCCGGCAAGCACCTCCACGTCGTCGTAGTTCGGCAGCACGCTGTCTTCGACGTCGTCGACGAGGCGTTGGGCGTAGCCGGAGGCGTCGTCCTCGGTTCCGGTGAACGAGACGACGACCAGTCCGGTGCGGCCGTCCGCGGAGACCAACGGCGGCCCGGCCGGCGACGTCCACGCCGACTGCACGTCGGCGACGTTCGGGTCCTGCTCGGCGCGGGTCACGAGCGCGACGCCGGCGGCACGCGCGCTCTCGGCGCCGTCGGGGTGGGTGACGGTGAGGATCAGCGGGACGTCGCTGCGGCCGAGGGCCTCGGCAAGAGTGCGGCCCGCCGACATCGACTCCGCGTTCGGGTCCTGGAACCCGCCCGCCGAAAGGCTGCCCGCAGCAGGCACGCCGAAGGCCGCGGCGGCGATCATCACCAGGACGGCGATCGCCGCGATGCGGCGCGGGGCGGCGGTGGCCCACACGGTGGCTCGCTGCAGCAGGACGACTCCCCTTCGTCGTAGCGCTGTTTACCCACGTATTCGGAACAGGCCACGGTCCGGTTGGCCCCCGATTGGTCTATACCAGTTCTTCACCGTTTGTTCTCAGGGCCCGTTGGCTGGCCGACGTTTCCGGCGTCGAGCAGTCGTGGTGCGCCGAGCCCGGCGTACGGATCGTCTCCGCGGCGCCGTACCCCTGGTGCGCCGCATTGCCGAATCGTGGCGGTATCGCCGGCCGCGCGCGGCCGATTTCGCGGACCTGGTGTTGGCCGGCTTAGGTCAACACGGTCTCGAATGAGATGCGGTCACCGCGGTAGAGCGCGCGAACCACTTCGATCGGGCGCCCACCGGTATCCACCGATCGGCGGTTGAGGAGCAGCATCGGCATCGCCGTACTCGTCTGCAGCAGCAGGGCCTCCCGCGGCGACGCCAAGGCGGTCTCGATCCGTTCCACGGCTTCACCGAATTCGATGCCCCCGGCACGGAGGGCCGCGTAGAGAGACGTGGTGGGGTCGAAGGTGTCGAGCAGGTAGGCGAACCGTGCCTTGTCCAGATACGTGCTTTCCAACCCGATGCGTTGGTCGTCGGCGAGCAGGACGCGCTCGAGCTGCATGACATCGTCGCCGACCCGGATGTCCAGCGCCGCAGCCAGATCCGCGGTGGCGGGTACGGTGTCCCAGCTGACCAGCAGCCGGCCGGGGGTCCGCCCGTGTTCGGCGGCACCTTCGGTGTACGACCCCAACGAAAGCCGTTGCACCATCTTGGGTTTGGCGACCACGGTACCCCGGCCCTGCCGCGCGATGCGTCCCTCGACGAGCAGCTCGTGCAGTGCCTGCCGGACCGTTTCGCGCGCCACCCCGAAGCGGGCCGCCAGCTCGCGTTCCGCGGGAACCGGGTCGCCCTCGTCGAGTCCGGCCAGGATCTTGTCGACGCCGACCCGTACGGCACGTGCCTTGGGAAGCCGGTTCATGCCCGCGCGACCCGCGCCGCGACGGCGAGTACCGCCTCGATCGTCATCCCGGTGCCGTCCGGGTCCTTCGCGGCGTCGTCGTACCGACGCAGCCGGAGCGCGTCGTCGCGCCACGGGTGGATCGCGAACGCCGGGTCGACACCGGCGCCACCCTGGTGGCTCAGCGACAGGACGGAGGTCGCGGAAAGTGTTGCCGCGTAGTGCGGGTCAGTGGCGACGAGGTAACGCTTGGCGGCGACGTGCGCGCCGGCCAGCCAACCGACCCGCGCACCGAACCGTGGTGTGAGCCACTGCTGGGCGACGCGGTCGTGGTTGTCGTCGGGCACCGATCCGAGCAGCGGGCTGTGGGCCAGGTCGTGCAGAGCGGCGGCCAGCAGGAGTTCGTCGTCGGCGCCGTCGTCCTCGGCCCGGGCGGCCGCCTGCAGGGCGTGGTCGAGTTCGTCGACCGCCTCCTCGTCCCAGGTTCCGCGCAGGGAACGCAGCAGTGCGGCGACCTCGGTGAGGGGATCCACGCGTGCAGTGTAGCGCCAATTGGTCTATACCAATCATTAACCTAGTGTTCGGCGCTGCCTCACATCCTGGACGGACGCCGGTCAGCAACGAGCGGGAGCGTCAAACCACATGCGGGTCATCATCATTGGCGGCGGGATTCTCGGCACGGCCCATGCCGTGGAGGCCATCCGCCGTGGCCACGAGGTGGTCCATCTGGAGCGCGAGACCGAAGCCCGCGGGGCGACGGTCCGCAACTTCGGTCTGGTGTGGGTATCGGGACGCTCGCAGCACGAACTGCACATCACGCTGCGCTCGCGCGAGCTGTGGGAGGACCTGTCGCTACGGGTTCCTGACATCGGTTTCCGCGCAACGGGTTCCATCACACTGCTGCGCACTCCCGCGGAAGTTGCCGTCGCAGAGGAGGCGGCCGCGCGCCCCGGTGCCGAAGCTCGGGGCTTCACCCTGCTCGACCCGGATCGGGTGCGAGCGCTGAATCCGGCCCTGCAGGGCAAGTACCTGGCCGGCCTGCACTGCTCGACTGATGCCGCGGTCGAATCCCGGCAGGCGCTACCGGCCATCCGCTCCTACCTGGCAGCCGGGGGCCGCTACACCTTCCTGCCCGGCACCGAGGCGCGCAGCGTCGACGGCACGGTCGTGCGGGACGACCGCGATGCGCAACACCACGGCGACATGGTGCTGGTGTGCACCGGCGCAGCCCACGGCGGTCTGGTCCGGGAGCTCGCCGGAGAACTCCCTGTGCGCCGGGTTCGCCTCCAAATGATGCAGACGGCGCCACTGGGTGAGACCCTCACCACCGCGATCGCCGACGGCGACAGCTTCCGCTACTACCCCGGCTTCGCCGGACCGACGCTGGATGCCCTGCGGCGCACCGAACCTCAACAGCCCGTCGCAGCCGACCACCACATGCAGCTGCTGTGTGTGCAGCGTCTGCACGGCGGTCTGACCATCGGCGACACTCACGAGTACGACGAACCGTTCGCGTTCGACGTCGACGAGGACCCGTATCGCCACCTGGTCGACGTCGTCGAGGGGTTCCTCGGCCGCGCGTTGCCACCGATCCAGCGCCGCTGGGCCGGGGTGTACAGCCAGTGTGTGGATCCGCAGCAGCTGGTGTGCCGCACCTCCCCCGCCGACGGGGTCTGGGTGATCACCGGGCCCGGCGGACGCGGAATGACCCTGGGGCCGGCGCTGGCCGAGCAGACCGCTGACCTCGCCGGACTCTAGGAGTTTCCTTGACACTCAACTCGATTCAGGTTGTCGTGCTCGACATGGCGGGCACGACGGTCGCCGACGACGGGCTGGTGATTGCCGCGTTCGACGCGGCGGCCACCGCGGTCGGGGTGCCGTCGTCGGGGCCCGACCGCGACCACGCACGGCAGTACGTGATGGACACGATGGGACAGTCGAAAATCTCGGTCTTCCGCGCGTTGTTCGGCGACGAGGGTCGGGCCCAGCAGGCCAATGTGGCGTTCGAGGATGCGTATGCCGAGTTGCTCGACTCAGGTGCGGCGACGCCGATCACCGGTGCTGCTGAGGCCATCTCGCAGCTCCGGGCTGCCGGGACACGGGTGGCCCTGACCACGGGGTTCAGCTCCCCCACGCAGGACAAGTTGCTGGCCGCGCTCGGATGGCAGTCAGTGGCCGACATGGCGCTGGCCGCCGGGGAAGGGGTCCGGGGGCGACCGTATCCAGATCTGAATCTGACCGCGCTGATGCGGCTGGGCGGGGACGGCGTCGGAAACCTGGCGGTGCTCGGCGACACCACCAGCGACATCGAGTCCGGCGTGCGCGCCGGTGCGGCCATCGTCGCCGGAACCCTCACCGGCGCTCACAACGAGCAGCAGCTGCGGTTGGCCGGCGCGACGCACGTCGTCGCTTCAGTGACCGAGTTCGTGGAGTTGGTTCAGGCCGCGAAGTAGAACCCCAACAACAGTCCGAAGAGCACGACCAGCCACCCGTTCGTCACGATCTTCAGCCAGCCGGGTGCGTGCCGGACTTCCATGAAGTGCCAGATCACCAGCTGGGTTTTGACCGCGGCGATCAGCAGGACGACGGCGGTGACGGTGGCGTCGACGTGGTGCACGCCGCTGTCTCGCGCGGTCAGCCACGACGCGAGCGTCACCACGGTGAGCACCGCCCACACGATCGTCAGTGGGTGCCGGACATAGGTGGTCACAGGGTCACCTCATCAGGTAGAGCAGCGCGAACAGGACGATCCACAGCAGGTCGACCATGTGCCAGTAGGTGGCGCCGGTCTCGACCAGGGACATGCGCGGTTGGCCGTTGCGCACGTTGCGGACCACGAAGTACAGGATCGCCAGGCCGAGGAACACATGGCACAGGTGCATCCCGGTCATCACGAAATAGAACATGAAGAACAAGTTCGTTCCCGGGGTCAGGCCTGTCAGGACTTCCGGGATGTACTCAAAGGCTTTGAGCACCGGGAATGCCGCTCCGCACAGCAGCGCCAGCCACAGCAGCCGGTAGGCGTCGGCCGTCTTGCCGGACCGCGCAGCCGACGTCCCCAGTGCGACGAACAACGAACTGGTCAGCAGCACAACGGTGTTGACCGCGCCGATGTCGGTGTTGAGCTTGGCCTGGCTGTCCAGGAACAGCTCCTGGTTCTGCCCGCGGTAGTACACGTACACCACGAAGTAGAAAGCGAAGATGAGCAGGTCGCCGATGACGAAGAACCACATGCTCGATTCGCCGGGCAGGTGCCCGGGTGATTTCCGGGCTGCCGGCGCGCTGGTGACCGGGGCGGTGGTCACGCGACCACCCTGGTGTTCAGGTCGACATTGTCGAGCTCTTCTTCAGGCTGGTTCTTGATGGCGCGGTAGATGCACAGGTACACGATGATCTGCCACGGGACGTACAGCGCCATCGCGAACCAGAACGTCATGAGCCCGTTCCAGGCGAACGGACCGGACTTGGCGATCCACACCGGCGCTGCCATCAGCTCGGTCACGTACTGCCAGACCGTGTAGTAGCCAAGCCATTTCGGCAGAATGTTGTTCTGGTCGAGGATGATCGCCAACCCGAACGCCATCCACATGATGCAGAAGCAGCCCAGCGAGCCGATGAACGCGAGATAGCCGAAGTCGTACAGCATGGCCAGGATCGCGGGGTCGTAGCCTGGCCGGAATGCGCCCAGCCCGAAGCAGAACATCGGGAAGAGCATCCCGACGATCGTGCCCGTCGTCGCACCGGCAATGAGGCAGTACCGCAGCACGGGACTGACCGACATCCGCCGGATCTGGTTGAGATAGCACGCATTCGACACCGGCGCCATGCCGAATGCCAGCGTCAGGATCAGGCAGGCGATCAGCAGGTTGGGCGACTGCATGAACTCCACGATCTCGTCCTGCGAACTGCTCGGCGAGCGGGGCGGCATCATCCAGCTCAATGGGATGAACACCAGTCCGAACAGGCTGAAGAAGACCGGGACGATCCAGAACGCGATCCACTGGTCGACTTTCTTGGAGTCGCGCCAGCGCCTTTTCGGTGCCGGGGCGGCAGGGGACGCGACGCTCTGCGTCATATCAGGGCCTCCTGCTCTCGGCCCTGACGGTTCACCACACCCACCAGCACGACGAACATCACCACGATGTACGCCGCGAACACGGCCAGGCGCAGCGTGAACGACAGCGCGCCGTCCCACGCCAGGGGCCCGGTTTTGTGCAGCAGCGAGAACGCGCTCGGAATCAGCAGGGCGGCCGTGGCGATGTTGAAGTGGGCGACCCAGCGGGGAAAGATCGGATCGGGTCGGGCATCGAGGTAGATGCTGATCGCCAGGCAGAGGTTACCCACCACGATGGTGCCGACCGGCGCGATGAAGAAGAACCACGCCATGTCGTTGAGCAGGCTGATCAGTTGCGGATCGCGCTCAGGCCGGAAAGCGGCCATCCCCCAGCAGTAGTCGGCGAGGATGAACGACGTCAGACCGACGCCGACGCAGAGCATGTAGGCGTAGGTGAAGACGTTGCTCGATGTGCCGATCCGCGAGATCTGCACGGCGGTCACCGCGAAGAGTGGCACCAGCGAGCAGGCGATCAGGTTGCACAGAATTGCCACACCGATGATCCCGGTGACGTTGTTGCCGAAGAACGCCGCGACTTCTTCGGGCGTCATCGTCGGGGACAGCGGTGGCGAGAACACCGGAAACAGGAAGTAAGCCAGCAGGAACAGACCGGCCGCCGGTGGGACCGTCCACAGCAGGATGCGCTGGCCCCTGGTGTTCATCGGCGTTGTCGTCGTCATCGCATGTTCTGCCTGTCTGCCTTCCGGCGGTCGAGTCCTGCATAGGTCTAGCACGCTCGCTGACGGATGACAACGAAATTGTGCCGGTCCCGGCTCAATACGGTGCATTGTCGACGTTTTTGGACGACATACGTCAGCGAATGGACCAGATGCTGCACAATGGGCGCGTGCCCGAGAGTGCGACCCGGCGGGATGCCCAACGCCAACTGACCCGTGCGCGGCTACTCGACGCCGCCATCGCGGAGTTCCGGCGGTCCGGTACGCACGCAGCCGACATCAACTCGATCGTCAAAGCCGCCGGCGTCGCGCGCAGCACCTTCTACTTCCACTTCCCCACCAAAGAACATGTCCTGCTGGAGCTGATCCGACGAGACGAAGTGCAGCTCGCCAACGAGCTCGGCCGATTCCTCGACACCCGCCACGACCTACCGTCGGTGTTGACGACGATCGTCGCTCTCGTTCTCGACCTGGAAAGCCGCTGGGGCTCAGCGCTGTTCCACGACGTGATCAGCCTCTATTTCTCGCCGACCCGGCCGGAGCGAGAACAGTGGGCCAACCACCCGCTCTTCGTGCTGCTCGCAGCCGAGATAGAGCGCGCCCGCATCCGCGGCGAGCTCTACGACGACGTCGACGCCTACCACAGCGCGGCGTTCTTCCTTCTCGGCGTCTACGCCCTGCTGACCACCGTCGGGGAATCGCGGACCGAGCGCGACGTGGCGCTGAAGAAATTCGTCACGAGCACCCTGCGCAGCCTGCAGCCGACGACGTAGTCAGCGACCGTGACCTCCTGCATCACCCGGTTCTGTTGCGCAGCGCGTCGACCATCGCCTCGGTGACCACCGCGGTGGTGGCAGTGCCGCCGAGGTCACCGGTGCGCGTGTCCGGATTCGCCAGCGTCTGCGCCATCGCGTCGAGGATATCGGCGGCCGCGTCGGGATGTCCTAGATGCTCGAGCATCATCGCCGCCGACCAGATGGCTCCGGCCGGGTTCGCGATTCCCTGCCCGGCGATATCAGGGGCCGAGCCGTGCACGGGCTCGAACATCGACGGGTACTGCTTGGTGGGGTCCAGGTTCGCCGAAGGCGCGATCCCGATCGAACCGGCAACGGCAGCGGCCAGGTCGGAGAGGATGTCCCCGAACAAGTTTGACGCCACCACGACGTCGAATCGGTCGGGCTGCAGGACGAACTTGGCTGCCAGTGCATCGATGTGCTCGCTGTCGACGCGGACGTCGGGGTAGTGCGCGGCGCGTTCGGCGACGACCTCGTCCCAGAACGGCAGCGTGTGCACGATGCCGTTGGACTTGGTCGCCGAGGTGACATAGCCGCGGCGGGTTCGGGCCAGGTCGAACGCGAAGTCCGCGATGCGACTGACGCCGACGCGGGTGAACACCGACTCCTGCACGGCCATCTCGTCGGGGAAGCCGCGGTTCATACGTCCGCCGATCTCGCTGTATTCGCCTTCGACATTCTCCCGCACCACCACGAAGTCGACGCCATGAGCGTTCTGGAGTGGGCTGCGTACGCCGTCGAAGACACGGATCGGTCGCATGTTGACGTACTGGCGGAACGCACGCCGGATGGGGATGAGCAGGCCCCACAGCGAGACGTGGTCGGGCACCCCGGGCCAGCCGACGGCGCCTAGGAAGATGGCGTCGAACCCGCTCAGGGTGTCGATGCCGTCTGTCGGCATCATGGTGCCGTCGCGTTCGTAGCGCTGACACGACCAGTCGAAATCGGTGTACTCCAAGGTGAAGTCATGCTGTGCGGCGACAGCGTCGAGCACCACGCGCGCCGACTCGATGACGTCGACCCCGATCCCATCGCCCGGGATGACGGCGATGCGGTGCCCGCTCATGCGCCCAGCCCCAGGACCGCGATCATCAGGGGCAGGAAGACGACGATCAATGCTGCTCCGGCGATGTCGAACGTGATGCCGGACTTGATCATCGTCGTGATCGGCACGGCACCGGAGCCGTACACGATGGCGTTCTGCGGCGTCGACACCGGAAGCATGAATCCGAACGACGCGGCGAACGTCGCGGCGAGTGCGGGAACGAACGGGTTGACGCCCGCCGCCATCGCCACCGGGATGATGATCGGGACGACGACGGCTGCCGAGGCGGTGTTGCTCGTCGTCTCGGACACCACGATCGCCAGCAGCACCGCGAAGACCGTGATGGCCACGACGCTGCCCAAGCCGAGAGCGTCGGCGACGGATGTGCCGATGGTCTCGGCCAGGCCGGTGTCGGCGAGCATCGAGCCGAAGATGATGCCGGTGCCGAACAACACGATGGTGCCCCAGTCGATGGCCGCGGCGTCCTTCCAGCGCAACGTGAATTCCCTGCTGCCCCAGTCGGTCGGCAGAAGGAATAGCAATGCCGCACCGAACACGGCGACGGCGCCCTCGTCGAGTCGGTCGCTGACCGTGGCGTAGATGTCGGACTCGTTGCCGAAGATCAGCGCGACCACGCCGGGCAGGACCCACAAAGTCACCGTCACCCCGAAGGCGATCAGCGTGTTCTTCTCGGCGCGGGACAGTGCGCCCATCTCGGCGCGTTGCTGTTCGACGTACTCGGTCACGCCGTCGATGCGTTTGATCTCCGGCTTGTTGAGCTTGATCAGCACAAACGCGAGCACGATGAACATCAGCAGGCAGATCGGTGCGGCGAGCACCATCCACTGGCCGAAGCTGATGCGTTCCCCGGTGGCCTCTTCGATCAGGCCACGCCCGATCAGGTTGGGCGGGCTGCCCACCGGGGTGAGCAGGCCACCGACACTGGCCGCGTAGGCCAGCATCAACATGATCGCGGCACCCACATTCAGGCGCTGCGGGTCGAAGTCGTCGGCCACCTTGCCTTGGGCCTGAAGCAGTTTCGCGATCACGCCCAGGATGCCGATGGCCGTGGGCAGCAACATGGCGACGGTGGCGGTGTTCGAGACGAACGCCGACAGCAGCGCGGTGATGCCCCCGAACGCGACGATGACGCCGGTCGTCGACTGACCGACCCGGGGTAGCGCCAGGATCCGGAAGGCGAAGCGTCGCGCCAGCCCGTGTTTGAGCATCGCCTGGGCCAGGATGAATGCCCCGATGAAGGTGAAGACCGTCGAGGAGCCGAACGGGGCCAGAACCTCGTCGACGGGCGCGACCCCGGAGAACACCACGATCGCGACACCGAGCAGGCCTCCGATCGGGATCGGAACCGCCTCGGTGACCCACAGCACGATGACGCCGAGCAGCACCGCGGCCAGCGTCTGCTGCTGAGCCGGAATGTTCATCGGCAGTAGCAGGAATGCGATCGCCACCGCCGGCGCGAGAAACAGCCCGACGGTGCGGCGGCCCTTCTCGAAACGCTCCTCGCGGGGGCTCAGTCGCTGCTCTCCGAGGCTGCGGTAGGTCGCGCCGCCGAGTAGCGCCTGGTCGACGTCGGTCTTCTTCACCGGATTCTCCGCAGTCACGGTGGCCTCCCTGCCGTGAGTCGTTCGGCGACAGCCAGGTGTGGCATGCCTCACATGGCGCGCGCGGAGTGAGTGCCCAGTGCGCCTGAGAACTAATCACTGTTGGCAGCGGACGCGGCCGAGAAAATTGGCGCCCGGGCGGGTGCTGATCTGGCCTTAGGCTTACGACCTGAGTGTTCGCCGACACGGGGGATGACATGGCAAACGAACTTCGCGTCGATACCGGCGGCCTGCGCGCCGCAGCCGCCGACAGTCAGAGCACAGCGACGACCCTGACCGGCATCGGCTCCAGCGGTCCAATCCCGCTGCAGCCCAGTGGCGCCGGTGTGGCAGCGGTCAACGCCGCCCTGTCGGCGATCAGGCAGCGTCAGTCGAGCCGGATCGGCGGCCAGGCCGACGACCTGACCGTCAGTAGTGCCCGCTATGACACCACCGACACCGAGGGAGCGGTGGCAATCACGTCGGTGTCGGTGTGAGTCCTGCGGCTTCGCCCGCATCTCTGCCAACCCGCTCTGAGATCGCCGGCTGGAGCACCTCGCATCTGGCTGACGCCGCGTCCGGTTGGCGGACCGCGGCAACGACGTCCGAGGACGCTTTTGATCGGCACCGGCAGAACATTGCGTCGCCGGGCGGCGCCACGTGGGAGGGCGACGCGAAAGACGCCGCACTCAACCGGGTGACCGCCGACGTCGCCGTCGTCGGCAGGCACTGCGCCGTCCTACGCGAAGCGGCGACCATCGCCGAGAACGGCGTCACCGACATCAACGCGGCCAAACGCGACGCACTGAACGCCATCACCGAAACCGAAGCCGACGGTTTCCGGGTCGGCGAGGACTTGTCGGTCACCGACACCCGCACACCTGACCCCGCGACCATGGCCGCACGCCAGTTGGCAGCGGTCGAGCACGCCGAGGACATCCGCTGGAACGCCGAGCGACTCGTGGCTGCCGACGCTCTCGTCGGCAAGCGGCTCCAGGCCAAGGCTGGGGAGCTGACAGGGATTCGCTTCGAGGGCGAGGGCGACCAGCGTTCCGACGAGGGCACAATTCGGCTCGTCGACAACAAGGGCGAGGGCGAGCTTCAAGACAAACAAGAGGGACCCGCGGAGCAGGCGCCGGGCCAAATCGGTCCGTTCCCGGTGCCAAAATCCGTCGAAGACGCCGCCAAGGACGGCGAAGTCGAACGCGTCGGCGAGCCCTCCAAGAAGAGCGATGTCGGCGGTGATCTCGGCGACCTGCTCGGCGTCGGCGACACTCCGTCGGGCACCCCGGAGGACGGTGAGCCGACAGCTCCCGAGGACGCGAAGCCTGGCGGGTTGCCGCCGGCACTCAGCCAGATTCCTCCGCCACCCGAACGGGCGGCCATCGACCGACAAGCCGCGAAAGTAGAGGCGGCTCGCCAGAACCTCGCCGCCGCGCAGGCCGACCTGGACACCGCGGCCGCTCAGGCCTACACCGAAGGTGCGGGGGCCGCGCCGGGCCGCGATGTCACCGACCCATTGAGCCAAGCGGTGTTCGACGCCCGCGCTGAGCTGACCGAGCAGACCCGAATCCTCAATGAGCTCAACTACGCCTCGGCGGCATCCGGTGGCCCGACCGCTCCGGTCACGCCGCTTCCTCCCAACACCGAAGTGCAAGCGTTCCCACCGGAACCGTCGGCATTCGCCGAAAGCAGCCGCGCGCTCAATGAGGACAGCTTCGGCCTGATTCCGGACTTCGCCAAAGACATTGACACATTCACCAACTGGGACCAGCGTTCCTCCGCCGACCGACTGCAAGCCGTCCTCGACGTCGCCGGAATGGCCCCGGTCCCCTTCGGCAAGCCCCTCGGTGAAGGAATCGAACACGCTTTAGACGCGCTCGGCGCAACCCGCCATCTCGATGACGTCCCCACGCCCCATGTCGATGTTCCGGACGGCGGCGTTGCCATACCGCTGGGGGTCGAAGATGCCTCGGCCCTGCTGTCAGCCAGCGAAGCCGCGGGCGGACACCTCCTCGAGCGTCATGTCGGTAAGTCCTTCGATGAGCTCGCAGCGCGCTTGGAGTCAACGCGCTTGCCAGTCGTCTCGTCCTTCTACAACGCAGACGAGGCGGCCTCAGCCACGGCTAGCGCGCTGCAACAGAATCACCAGGTGATCGACAATTGGCTATCAGATGGTGCTCAAGGAAAGATCGAACTTGTAGCACCGTTCAGAGGCGGCCAGGTATTGCATCGTGGTGCTACGGAAGCGGTAGAGGGAAGCGGGGTCCGGGTGGTGCTTGAAGGCGACGGAACTGGTGGGTGGTACGTGCTGACAGGATTCGTCACGCCATGACCGACGGTTCCATCTCAGCAGAGCTACACCGATTCTTCGCCGCATATTTTCACGAAGATTGGGACCTGGAAGCTGACGACTGGGACGGGATAGTCGACGGCTACGCCGCGGATCATCCTGCTGCCGAGCACCTTCGCCTGTTGGCACGGGAGCTCGACAACTTGCGCCAAGCCCGCCCCGAATCAGAACTGGAACATTTCCTCGTGTACACCGTGGGCATGTATTACTGGCCCAAGCCACTGACCTACAACCAGTGGCTAGGACAGGTCGCCGAGCGGCTGCGCCAGTGCGCTGCGGGTATCGACAACAGCGATGCATCCCAGAGTTGATTACACACCGCGTAGCGGGTGCTCTGCATAACAGCGCGACGTAGGCGACATAGCTGGATGAAGATTCGGCCGAAGTGACGGAAACGGCGGGTGGTACGTGCTGACGGAAGTCCCGATGCCATGAATGACGGCTCGATCTCTGAGGGTTTGTACCAATTTTTCGCGACGAACTTCCACGAAGACTGGGATCTAGAGGCTGATGACTGGCAGGGCATCGTCGACAATCATGCCAATGAACATCCCGTCGCTGCTGAGCCCCTACGAACACTGGCGCGTGAGATCGACGACCTGCGGGAGGCTCGCCCGGAACAGGACCTGAAAGAGTTTCTTGTTCATACGGTCGGCGTCGTCTACGGCATCAGTTCGCCGACCTACAAGGAGTGGCTCGGACAGGTTGCCGAGCGGCTGCGCCAGTGCGCGGCGGGTATCGACAACAGCGATGCATCCCAGAGTTGATTACACACCGCGTAGCGGGTGCTCTGCATAACAGCGCGACGTAGGCGACATAGCTGGATGAAGATTCGGCCGAAGTGACGGAAACTGCGGGTGGTACGTGTTGACGGAATTCCCGATGCCATGAATGACGGTTCGATCTCTGAGGTACTGGACCAGTTTCTGGGGACGAATTTCCACCAGGACTGGGATTTGGAAGCCGACGACTGGGAAGGCATCGTCGACAACTACGCCAAGATGTGGCCCCTACCCGAGCGCCTACGGGCGCTAGCCCTCGAAATCGATCACATGCGGAAATCCCGCCCGGAACCGGACCTGAAACAATTCCTGGTGCGCAACCTCGGTGTCGATTACCGTCCTCACCCACTGACCTACAAGGAATGGCTCGGACAGGTCGCCGGCCGACTGCGCGAACACGCTTCGCGCCTCGGCAGGGGTCCCAACACCGTAATCTGCGACTGACGGAGACTAGTGGGATATTCCGACCCGGGGGAGGCCTGTCGTGAACGGATCGGTGTCGTCCGCACTGGAACATTTCTTTGGTGCCTATCTCCACCAAGATTGGACGCTTGAGGCTGAAGACTGGCGCGGAATTGTCGACCCGTATTCGTCGTCGACGACACGTACGCCAGAGCAAATTCACACACTCGCGAGGCATACCGACGAGCTACGGGTCAGCCGGCCAGATTCCGAACTCGCGACCGCAATGATGGAGATGGGCGGCTTCGACCACCCCGAGCCCGAAATGACATACGCCGAATGGATGCGGCACGTCGCCGAAAGGCTTCGCGAGCGCGCAGTGGTAATCGGCAACGGCAGCTCATCCTCTGGTTGATGTCATCCACCGCTAGCGAATGTAGGGATGGTGATGCGTTGCGACGCGACAGAAGTGGGAGCGCGGATGGGGTCGCCGACATACGCGTCGGAACTGGTGGGTGGTACGTGTTAACAGGATTCGTCACGTCATGAACGACGGCTCGATCTCTGAGGATTTATATGAATTCTTGGCCGGCTACTTCCACCAGGATTGCGATCTGGAAGCCGCCAATTGGCAAGGCATCGTCGACAATTACGCCAAGGATTGGCCTGTTCCTGGGCGCCTACGGACCCTGGCCCACGAATTAGACGAGATGCGGGATTCCCGCCCGGAGCCCGATCTGGAACGGTTCTTGGTGCGAGCTGTCGCCGTTGCCTATGGGCCCGAACCGCTGACCTACAAGGAATGGCTCGGACAGGTCGCGGACCGTCTGCGCGAACACGCTTCGCGCCTCGGCAACGGTTACACACCGTAGTCGGCGGATGACGGCATGGGCTATGGGAGTATCGCGACCGGGGGTGATCTGCCGTGAACGGTTCGGTGTCGTCCGCACTGGAACAGTTTCTCGGTGGCAATTCCATCCCGACTGGGATCTTGAAGCTGCGGATTGGCCTGACATAGTCGACGATTTCGCGGTGGGCGAGAAACCCGACCGGTTGCGCTCCTTGGCCCGTGAGATCGACGAGCTTCGCAATAGCAGAACGGATGTCGAGCTTCACGCACTGCTGTTGAGAATTGGCGCCTTCTACGATCCACGACCGGAAATGACGTATACCGAGTGGCTAGGCCGCATCGCCGAACGGATGCGCCTGCGCGCCTCCGTAAGTGGTCCATGAGACGTGTTGGGTACGGGTTGATTCGGGCGGCAGTCCCCGGTGCAGGAGTTCGCGTCGACCGCCCCGTCACATCCAATTGCCTTGCAGCAGAACTACTCCGCGACCGCCGCCGTCTCGAGACACCGCAACGCGTGTCGGCGGAACTCACTCGGATTGACCCCGCGCACCCTCTTGAACGCCGCGCTGAAGGTGAACGGATCGTGGTAGCCCACCGCGCGCGCGACTTCGGCCACCGTCGCCGTCTCCTTCTCGACGAGAAGATCCATGGCGAGCGTCATCCGCCAGCCGGTGAGGTACGTCAGCGGGGGCTCGCCAACCAGGTCGGTGAACCGCTTGGCCAACGTCGAGCGAGACACCCCCACCCGAGCGGCGAGGGCGGACACCGTCCAGGACGCCGCGGGCTCGGCGTGCAGCACGCGAAGCGCCTCACCCACCACGGGATCCCGCTGAGCGGTCCACCAGGCGGGTGGCTCGCCGTTGGGCCGGTCGAACCATTCGCGCAACGTGCACACCAGTAGCCAATCCAGCAGTCGATCGAGTACCACCTGCTGGCCGGGGATATCGCGGGCGACTTCGGCGGCGACGAGCTCGAGAACAGTGTCCCCGGCGCCTCCACCCTCGACCCTCAACACTGGAGGCAGCGCGTCCAGTAAGCGCCGGCCGATTTCGCCGTGTACCGGATAGGCACCAACGATCAGCGTCGCGGTGCCCGCCGCCTTGTCAGCGGAGTCATTCCAGCCGAGACGATGACGCGTGCCACCCTGATCGGGCGTGGCGCAGAACTCGCCGCACGCAACAGGATCCGCTTGCGTCCCGACAGTATCGACGAAGGTGAACGTCTCCGGCCCGCGCACCACCACCGTGTCGCTGTCGCGCAGTTCCACCGGCGGGCCGTGTTCCGGCACGATCCACCCTGAGCCGCCGAGCACCGTGCACAAGGTCAACGGTGCGCCGTCGACGAAGTGCAACGCCCACGGCGGGGTCAACGATGTGCTGCCGAACAGCGCGCCGTGCGCGCGTACGCCGCGGAAGAGGTCGCCGAACACGTCCATCTCACCAAGCTAGACGAATTCACAGGCATAGCGGCCTCTGGCCAATGGATTCGTCCATACCCGCGGTGTTCGATCAAGTTATGGCTACTGAAACTTTCCTAGTCCTGGGCGCCAGCGGAAAGAGCGGCCGTCGCGTCGCCGCGCGACTGCGGCTGCGCGGCCTCCCGGTGCGGTCGGCGTCCCGGTCCAGCGACACGCCGTTCGACTGGTCCGAGCCGGCCGGCTGGGACGCGGCCCTCGCCGGTGTTTCCGCCGTCTACGTCGTACCGCCTTCTATCCCGGGTCCGGTACACAAGTTCGTCGCCCGAGCGCAGGACGCCGGAGTCCAACGGCTGGTGCTGCTGTCCGGACGCGGCGCCGACGATTGGGGCGACTCCGATTTTGGGCGCGACATGCGTGACGCCGAGGACGCCGTCCGGGGATCAGCGCTGGAGTGGACGGTGTTGCGTGCCAACAACTTCGCTCAGAACTTCGACGAAGAGCTCTGGCATGCGCCGGTCCAGGCCGGGAAACTGGCGCTACCGGCCGGCGATGTGCCCGAGCCGTTCATCGACCTCGAAGACGTCGCTGACGTCGCCGCTGCCGTCCTCACCGAACCCGGGCGGCACCGCGGGCGAATCTATGAGCTCAGTGGACCGCGCGCCGTCACGTTCGCCGAGGCGGCTGAACTGATCGGTCGCGCGGCAGGACGACCCGTCGCCTACGAGCAGATCTCCCCCGCCGAATACGAGGCGCTGCTGGAACAACAAGGCCTGAGTCCCGACGATGCGCACCACATCGCGGAGATGTTCGTCCTGATGGGACGTGCGCAGCTGTCCGAGACGACGAACGATGTCGCCCGAGTGCTCGGACGCCCCGCACGCACATTCGAGGACTACGTGCTGCGGACCGCGGCGACCGGAGCGTGGTCGCGATGAGCGCCGTGCTGACCGTCGAAGATCTGGAGTTCCTCGCACGTCCCCTCTACGGATTCTTCACCGTGGCCTCAGGTCCGACGCCGCCGCAGCCGCGGCCGGTGTGGTTCGAGACCACCAGCGAGGGCACGCTTCAGTTGTTCACCGAGCCAGACGCTGCGAAGGTCAAGCGTCTGCGCCGAGACCCCCGTGCGTCGCTCGTCGTCACCGCTCCCGTGGGCGAGCGGGAGCGGTGGATATCGGTCGCCGGACCCACCACATTGGAACCAGACGGAGGCCGAGACTTGTTGAAGCGGTTGGCGGCTCGCTATTGGGATACCGACGATCCGGTACGTGCTCAAGAACTCGAAGCCATGCTGGAGCAAGCATGGTTGCGCATTGTGATCCACCCGGAGAAGGTCAGCCGCTACGCGATGTAGCCCTAGACTCGATACCGCCATGAATGACGGTTCGATTTCTGAGGATCTGTACCAGTTTCTTGCCGCATACTTCCATGAAGACTGGGATATCGAGGCCGCCGATTGGGCCGGCTTGGTGGATGGGTACGTCGATGATTTTCCGGTCGTCGAGTCCCTACGTGGACTGGCCGACGAGATCGACGACGTGCGTGAGGCGCGTACGGAACCCGATCTGGAGGAGTTCCTCGTGCGCACTGTCGGCGTCGCCTACGGTCCCGAACCATTGACGTACAAGGAATGGCTCGGTCAAATCGCCCGCCGACTGCGCCTGCACGCTGACGGCATCGAAAAGAGCCGCGCAAGATAGTTCGAGGACCAACGCTCGGGCGCCACACTTCGCCGTCGCCGACTGGTGACCAAGGCTGCGTGATGAATCTGGTCGCGTACGCGGGTCTATCTACCGTCGGTCAACGTACGAAAGGACACCCATGGCAGATCTCCACGGCAGGACGGCGCTGATCACCGGCGGGGCTCGCGGGCAGGGCCGCGCCCACGCGACGACACTGGCCCGCGCAGGCGCCGACATCGTCGTCTGCGATGTGGCCGGACCCGTCGAGACCGTCGACTACCGACCGGCCACCACCGAAGATCTGGACCAGACCGTTGCCGCAGTGGAGGCGATCGGCCGGCGTTGTCTCGCGTTGACGGCCGACGTTCGGGATCTGGCGGCAATGCGCGCCGTGGTGGATGCGGCGGTCGCCGAGTACGGCGGGCTCGACATCGTGGTCGCCAACGCCGGCATCGCCACTGGCGGTTCCGTCGCAGAGATGTCCGAACAGTGCTGGCGCACCATGATCGACGTCAACCTCACCGGTGTGTTCAACACGTTCCACGCTGCGCTGCCGCACATGATCGAGCGCCGGCAAGGCCGCCTCGTCGCGATCTCCTCGATAGTGGCCCAGAGCGGAGCTGCCACCGCCGCGCATTACGCGGCCGCCAAAGCCGGGGTGGTCGCGCTGGTGAAGTCGTTGGCACACGAGATCGCCGAGTACGGCATGACGGTCAACGCCGTCCTACCGGCCGGCGTCAACACCGAGATGATCCACAACCCTGCGACGTACCGTGTCATCCGACCCGATCTCGAAGACCCGACCCGCGACGACGTCGAAGAAGTCTTCGCCCAGGGCCGTCCCCGTCCGGGATTGTTGGAGCCCGAGGACGTCGCCAATGCCGTGCTGTATCTCGTTTCCGACGAGGGACGATGCAAGTCCGGAGAGTCCCTGACCCTGGCCAACGGCATGGATTAGCCCGCCGGTAGCGCTCCGGCGGTGTGTCCGACCGTGCGACGATGAAACGCGGACGCGAGGGGGTCGGTGTTGTCGGTGACGGTGTCGACGGTCCTGGCGTCGCGGCCTGAGCAACTACTCGCTTCGGCGGCTGAGCTCGGTACCCAGATCGCCGCCCTCGACGTGACCATGGACGGGCAACGTCAAGCTCTGACCCGCCTGCGGGAATCCTGGGAGGGCCGGGCCGCCGCGGCGGCGATCGTCACAGCTGAGCAGGACCTCAACCGGCAGGAAGAACTGCGTGCTCGGCTTTCCGCGCTGCGGCAGGCCTTGGACGCTGCCGGCACTCAGCTGTCGTTCGCGCGCAGTGGGCTGCTCACCGTCGTCTCGATGCTGCGCGCCACAGGCTGGCACGTCGCCGACGACGGCACCGCCACACCTCCCCCGCTGCCGCCCCTTCTGCGGTTGATGGCCCCGGCGTGGACGGCCATCCTCCAGAGGCTGTTGGCGCTCTTCGACCAGATCGACGCGCAGACTGCGGCAGCCATCCACGCCGCGGTCACGGGGCCGGTACCCGAGACACCGCCCGGGACCCTCGGTGACCCGCGCCAGCTTCCGTTGCCCGGGACCACCCCCGAGGACGTCAAGAAGTGGTGGGACTCGCTCAGTCAGGCCGAGAAGACCCAGTTGATCGCCGAGCATCCACCCGAGCTGGGCAACCTGAACGGGATTCCGTCCGAGGTACGCGATCAGGTGAACCAGGCTGTGCTGCGGGATGACATTGCCCGCGTGACGGATTCGGCTGCGCAGCACGGGGTCTCCACCGAGGAGGTGCTGGCCAACCCGAACGCCTACGGGATGAGCGCGGCGGATGCCGTCCGCTACACCAACGCCGTGCAGACGCAGAAGGGTCTGGACAAGATGACCGCCGAAGGTAAGCAGGACCGACCGGTGATGCTGTGGGCCTACGATCCGCTGGCGTTCAACGGTCAGGGCAAGGCCGCGGTGGCGATCGGCAATCCAGACAAGGCCAGGAACACCGCGGTCGTGGTCCCCGGTACCGGCAGCAGCGTCACAGACGGTTGGCTGGAAGGCGACAACGCCACCAACCTGTATGACCAGATGCGCCTCGGTGACCCCGAGGAGCCGGCGTCGGTGATCGCGTGGATGGGTTACGACGCTCCCGACAGCCCCACCGATCCGCGGATCGCCACCCCCGGTTTGGCCCGCGCGGGCGGTGACCTGCTGGCCGCCGACGTCAACGGGTTGGGTGTCACGCATGCCGGTGGGCCCTCCAACGTCACCGTCATCGGGCACTCGTACGGTTCCACCACGGTGGCCGACGCCTTCGCCAGCAGCGGGATGCGCGCAGACAACGCCGTGCTGATCGGCAGCCCCGGCACCGATTTGGCCGAGAACGCAGCGGATTTCAACCTCCCCGAGGGGGGCCAGGTGTATGTCGGCGCCGCATCCAGTGATCCGGTGTCCTGGTTGGGGCAGGCCGGTCCGATTCCTGACATCATCAACCGGGAACTGGGTTATCCGCTGGGAGCCGAGGCTGGGCTCGGCCTCGATCCGGCCGGGGATGGGTTCGGCAGTGTGCGTTTCGACGCCGAGGTGCCCGGGCGCAGCGGCCTGCCCGACTTCGCCGACCACTCGCGGTACTACGACGTCGGCAGTGAGTCGCTGCGGGCGATGACCGATATCGCCAACGGCAACGAATCGACGCTGTCCGACCACGGGTACACCGCCGACGCACGCACGCAGCCACGCGTCGGGCTACCCGACGAACTCGATCTCCCGGGACTCCCACCGGTCGACCTGCCGGACTGGGACACTCCCATACCGGGCACTCCCGACCTCAACGACCCGGAAGGCGACCGTGGCACCGTCACCAACGATCACCAGTATTGACCGCCCGCGCCGTTGGGTCGCGCTGAGCACGGCCGTGGTGGCCGCCGTACTACTGCTAGGAGGATGCGCGATGGGAGCCGAGGGGTCGCCCGACCTGGACGGGCCGGAGATGAGCGACGAGCAGACCCGCGCGCAGGTGGTCGATCCGGCCAAGCGGCTGGTCCAGTCGGTCGGTCTGCAGTTGCGCGGTGCGACCTTCGAGTTCGACTCGTGTACCGATCAGGAGGTCGCTCCGTTCCGGGGGCAGGTCACGATGGGATTCACGTTCCCCGCCGGTGCCGACAAGAACGCCTATCTGGACGAGATCACCTCCGCCATGGTCGCCGACGGTTGGAGCGAGGGAGCGCCGCCCGGGAAGAACCCGCACGGGCGCGCCATGAGTCTGGGTGAGGTGATGGCCATCGTCACGGCCAACCCCGATCATCCCGACCGCGGCTACATCGAGATCTACGGCGAGTGCCGCAACGCCGGCGACCACAGCGCCGCCGAAGAGGACATCCGCGACGAACTCACGGGCTGAGATGTAATTGGCTGAGACACAAGGTTGTTCGTGAACCGCTAAGCACGAACGGCGGCGTCGACGACGAGGACGGGGACCTCCGCCTGTTCGAGAAGTGAAGAGGAGACGCTGCCGAGGAGCCGGCGGGTCAATCCGCGGCCACGACGGCCAACCACGATGACGTCTGCGTCGATCTGCTCGGCGAAGTGGGACAGCGCCTCCGCCGGAGCACCGACAAGAACTTCTCGTCGCACCGCGGCTCCGTCGGCCGTGGCGGCGGTCAACCTCTCCCTGGCGGTCGTGACTGCCACTTGGTCAGGATCCTCCGCGGCTTCGTACGCGACAACCTCAGTAACGACGAATTGGCCCGTCGCACCGAACAAACGCTTCGCGGCATCAAATGCCGCCGACGATTGAGCTGATCCGTCTAAACCCACAAGGATCCGTGGCGCCCCGGATGGCGGCGTCGAGTCACCGCGGTCACCAGTCGTTGCCGGGCGCGGCCCACCGCGATCCACGCGTTCCAACGCGATCGGCACGAAAATGGGGCCCAGCATCAAAGAGATTGGGATCCACCGAACATCATGGCCACGCCTAACGAGCCACAGTCCCGTGACTGCACCAGTGATGAGCCAAACCGCAACAAATGCTATTGCCAGACTGGAAGTGTCCATGTCAATTGCGCTTCAGCGCAGCCTTTCCGGTCGAAACAGATTCCCTGCAACGCCGTGACCGAGTCATGACGCTGCTGATGCCGACCAGACTTCCCGGCGCGCCCGAACAAGAGCCTACCGGGTTCAAGCGTGTCGGCTCTGCTCATCCAAGTCCGAAACCGGACCGTTCTGCTCGGTCGCCAGGCCATCGGACCACGCCGCCGTTGAGGACCGCCTCGAACGTGGACCGGTCGATGCCGACTACCCCCAAGTTCGACATCTCGTGCGGTTATGGAAGTAGGTTCAAACGACGAGGTGGGTTTCACGGGACGATCCCGTCTCAGTCCCCTCGACGGAACGAGCCACTCAGATGACCGACCTGACATATCAGATGGTGGCGATCGGCCTGTACTTCGCCATGATGCTGGCGATCGGCTATTACGCCTTCCGCCGCACCAGCGACCTCGACGACTACATGCTCGGCGGGCGCAAGCTGGTGCCGAGCGTTGCGGCCTTGTCGGCTGGCGCGTCGGACATGTCGGGTTGGCTTCTCCTCGGTGTCCCCGGGGCCATCTACGCCTCCGGCCTGGTCGAATCATGGATCGTGATCGGTCTGGTGATCGGCGCGTGGCTGAACTGGAAGTTCGTCGCACCGCGGCTGAGGGCCTATACCGAGATCGCCAACAACTCGATCACCGTGCCGAGCTTCTTCGAGAACAGGCTGCGTGACCATTCGCATGTCCTGCGGATCGCGGCGGGCGCGATCATCCTGGTCTTCTTCACGTTCTACGTGTCGTCCGGGATGGTCGCCGGTGGCGTGTTCTTCGAAACGTCATTCGGCTCGACGTACCTCGTGGGCATGCTGCTGGTCGCCGGAGTCACGTTGTGTTACACGCTGTTCGGTGGTTTCCTCGGCGCGTCGCTCACCGACGTCGCGCAGGCGCTGCTGATGTTCGCCGCGCTCGTCACCATCCCGGTCGTCACGATCGTCGTCACCGGCGGCCCGGGCGAGGTGATCGATCTGGTCCGGACGGCCGACGCCGCCCACAACGCCGCCGGCGCGGCCGGTGACGAACTGCACCGCACATCGCTCTTCTTCGGTAGTGGCTTTCTCGCCATCATGTCCGCGGCCGCCTGGGGACTCGGGTACTTCGGTCAGCCACACATCATCGTCCGGTTCATGGCGATGCGCTCCGCGGCGGACGCCAGGGCCGGTCGCCGCATCGGCATCAGCTGGATGGTGCTCACCGCGATCGGCGCGATCACCACGGGGTTCGCGGGCCTGGCGTACTTCTTCCGAGAGGGTGTCACGCTCGACAATCCGGAGACCGTGTTCCTGCGCCTGGCGCAGGTCCTGTTCCATCCGTTCATCGCCGGGGTCGTGCTCGCCGCGGTGCTGGCGGCGATCATGTCGACGATCTCGTCGCAACTCATGGTGTGTTCGTCGGCTCTGGTCGAGGACATCTACCGCGCGTTCGGCAAGGAGGCCAGCCCCGCGCGGCTGGTCACCTACGGCCGCCTTGGGGTGCTGACGGTCGCGGTGGTGGCGATCCTGTTGGCGCTCAACCCGGATGGGACGATCCTCGGCCTCGTCGGATTCGCCTGGGCCGGCTTCGGCGCCGCGTTCGGACCACTGATCCTCCTTTCGCTGTTCTGGCGCAAATTCACCTCCGCCGGTGCGATCGCGGGCATGATCGCCGGCGCCGCGGTCGTCGGCATCTGGGGCCAGACAGAGGTGCTGTCGAGCGCGATGTACGAGATCGTTCCGGGCTTCATCGCATGCCTGGTCGTCGCCGTCGCCGTATCGCTCATGACCGCCCGCGAAGATGACGAGATCCAGCGCGAGTTCACCGAGATGGCCGAGAAGGCGAGCTCCCCCGCGGGTGCAGGGTCTGCCTAGGGAATGCAGGACAGCGGGATGCTCAGCTTGACTCTCCCCTTGGGGGAGACTCCACGCTGAGACCATGACCATCAACGAATTCACCGGCACCTCTTGGGATGAGCTTCCCGAGGTCGTGCGGACTTTCTTAGTCGCCCAATCGAATTCGGATGTCGGCGCCGCGACTGCCGCCTTCGCCGCCGATGCGGAAGTGACCGATGAGGGTCACACCCACCGTGGACGGCCGGAGATCAAGGCTTGGCTGAGACGGGCCGGACGTGAGTACACCTACACCACCGAGTTCACCCACGCCACCATGGCCGGTGCGGACCAGGTCGATGTGGTGCAGCATCTGGAGGGCGATTTTCCCGGCGGGGTTGCCGACCTGCATTTCCGGTTCACTCTCGACGGGGGTCGGGTCCGGCGTCTGGTGATCGAGCCCTGATACACGCGCGCTGACCGCGCCTTTTGACAATTGACCAGCGGCCGCCGGTATGTAATATATTGCATACCGGCGTGCCGATTCGTCATCAACCCCTTAAGGACGCACATGAACAGATCGCTACTCACCGCGCTGGGTCTGCTGACGGCGACGGCCATGACCGCAGGTTGCACAGGGGCGGCGGCAGAGCCCCCTGCCAGCGGAGACAAGCCCACCGTGGTATTGGTCCACGGGGCGTTCGCCGACTCCTCCAGCTGGACCGGCGTGATCCGAGTCCTCGAACAGGACGGTTATCCCGTGATCGCCGCGGCGAACCCGTTGCGGGACTTGGACTCTGACGCGGCCTACGTGCGCAGCGTCCTAGACAGTGTCTCCGGTCCGGTGATCCTGGCCGGGCACTCATACGGCGGGTCGGTAATGAGTCTGGCCGCCGACGGGCACCCGAACGTCAAGGCCCTGGTGTACATCGCCAGCTTCATCCTGGAACGCGGGGAGAGCACCGGAGAACTGGCCGCCAAGTTTCCCGGCGCCGAACTCGGGCCCGCCCTCCAGACCGTCAAATTCCCGTTGCCCGACGGCACGTTGGCCGATGACCTCTACATCAAGCGGGATCAGTTCCAGAGGGTCTTTGCGGCCGATGTCGACGCAGAAACGGCCCAACTGATGGCCGCCACTCAGCGTCCCATCGCCGCGGAAGCGCTCGCGGCTCCCGCGACGAAGACGGCCTGGAAGACCATCCCGTCGTGGAACCTGGTGACCACGCAGGACCTCGCCATCCCCGCGCAGTCGATGCGGTTCATGGGCGAGCGGGCGCAGTCACACAACGTCGAGATCGACGCCTCGCACGCCGTCACCGTATCCAAGCCCGAAGCCGTGGCGGACCTGATCACCCAGGCCGCCGACGCGGTCACCGCCTGAGGTGACCACCGCGCTCATCTGTACCCGGACGCCGAGGTCACCGGTGCGAGCGGGAAGGCCGGCCAGCCGATCTCCATCGGTCATGGTGCCGGCGCCTTCGGTGGATAGTTCGTTGGCGTAGGGCCCGCCGGGCCAGTGCATTCGGCCGCCGTGACCGCCGCCACGGCACAGGCTGGAACGGAACGCACGTCGACGGACAGGTCTGCGGGATCGTGATGCAGCAACCGACGCAGCGAGACGACGGCGGCTCGGGTCCCATCCAGCTCGGCCTCCAAGGCCCGAGATGGCCGGCGACGACCTCGGCTCGCTGTGCCGGATCACCCGTCGCCGAAATCGATTTCACCTCGGCCAGTGGCAAGTCCAGCTGGCGGAGGTGCCAGATCACCTGCGCAATGGGGATCTGCTCAGCACTGCGACTCCCTTCCTGATGTCTCGTCGCGGGCGACGCATGCGAGATGCACGGTACCGCAACAAGAAAGGAGAGACATGCACACTCAGGACGACCTGACCGCCCACGCCATCGCGCGTTGGGCCACCGCGCGCGACCCGAGGCTCGCCGACATCATGGCGGCCGTGGTGCGGCACCTGCACGAACTCGCCCGCGAAATCATGCTCACCGAAGTCGAATGGGAAGCCGCGATGCGGTGGCTCGTGCGCGCAGGACAGGCCAGTGACGGCAAGCGCAACGAGTTCATCCTCGCCTCTGATGTGCTGGGCCTGTCGATGCTCGTCGTCGAGTTGAACAGCCGTCTCGGTGCGCGTGCCACACCGGCGACGGTGCTGGGTCCCTTCCACATCTCCGGTTCGCCGCGCCTGGAGTACGGCGCCGACATGTCCGAGGGAGTCCCCGGCACGCCGCTCTTCGTCACGGGTACAGTCCGCGACCTTCACGGAAACCCCGTGCCTGGCGCCGTGATCGACGTCTGGCAGGCGGACGCGGACGGAGCTTACGAGGCACAACTCGAGGTGTCGCAGGCACGGTTGCGTGCCACGTACATCTCCAATGCCGACGGGGCATACTGCCTGCGCACGGTCGCGCCGCGCGGCTACAGCATCCCGATGGACGGCCCGGTCGGCGAACTGATCACACGCACCGCCATCAGCCCGTTCCGGCCCGCGCACATCCATTTCTGGATCGACGCACCAGGCTACGAACCGCTGATCACCCACCTGTTCGAAAAGGGCGGGCAGTACCTCGACAGCGACGTCGTCTTCGGGACCAAGCCCGAGCTCGTCGTCGAGTTCGAACGGCGCGATCCGGGCACGACCCCGCGTGGAGACAGGTGCGACGTGCCGTGGCTCCTGGTGACCCACGATTTCGTCCTGCAACCCAAAGCCGAAGAAGATCAGAAGGATTGGACATGACGATGCACGACCGCCACTTCGACTATGTGATCGTCGGCGCAGGGTCGGCCGGTTGCGTATTGGCCGCCCGACTGTCGGAGAACCCGGAGATTCGGGTCTTGCTGTTGGAGTCCGGTGGCGACGACAGCCGGCCCGAGATCACCACACCGCCGGCATGGCCGACGCTGTGGGGCACCGAGGTCGACTACGCGTACGACACCGTGCCGCAAGCCGGAACCGGTGGCGTCGCACACAGCTGGCCACGCGGACACACACTCGGCGGCAGCAGCAGCATCAATGCGATGGTGTACCTGCGGGGCCACCCGAACGATTTCGACCGGTGGGCGAAAGACGGGTGCGTGGGCTGGGATTACGAATCCGTGCTGCCCCACTTCCGCCGCATGGAGACCGTCGGCGACGGAGATCCCCGCTACCGCGGCACCGACGGCCCGATGACTCCCTCCCCCGCCGCGATCGAAGAGGCCAACCCACTATCCGAGGTCTTCCTTGCCGCGGCGGTCGAGGCCGGCTTTCCGTTGACCGGCGATTTCAACGGGGCCCGCCCCGAAGGCGCCGGGTGGCACGATCTTTCGATCTCCGGAGGCGCCCGGCAGAGTGTCGCAGCGGCCTACCTGCATCCCGTGCGTGCTGACCGGCCCAACCTCACCGTCTGGACCGGATCACGGGCTCAAAAACTACTCATCGCCGGGAATCGCTGTCATGGTGTGGAATTCGTACGCGATGGTCAACTGGTCACGGTGCATGCCGATTTCGAGGTCGTGGTCAGCGCCGGCGCGGTCGACTCACCGCGGTTGCTACTCCTGTCGGGGGTCGGACCGGCCGCGGAGCTGGCGGCCGCCGGCGTCGACGTCGTCCACGATCTTCCCGGGGTTGGCCGCAACCTGCATGACCATCCGCTGTGCGGGATCGTGTACGAGGCGGCGCGGCCGATCCCCGCCGGGCGTACCAACCTCGCCGAAACGTCACTGTCGTGGCGCAGCGACCCCTCCCTCGCGGGCCCGGACATGCAACTGATGTTCATCCACGTGCCTTTCCATCCACGGCACCTCTCCGCGCCCGCGAACAGCTTCACGCTCGGGGTCGCCGCCGTGCCCGAGGCGCGCGGGTCGATCCGCCTGGCGGGACCCGACCCGACGACCCCACCGCTGATCGACCCGAACTACCTCGGCACCGAGGTCGACGTTGAACGAATGATCCACGGGATCAACGTCGCTCGCACGATCGCGGCCACCGAGGCCTTCCGCTCTTGGCGCGGCAGGGAGGTGCTGCCCGGAGCCGGGGCTACCGACGCGGCCGCATTGCAGACATTCCTGGGGCACGCGACGAGCACCTACTACCACCCGGTGGGAAGCTGCGCGATGGGTACCGGGCCAGACGCGGTGGTGGACCCGGAGCTACGGGTCCACGGCTTGAGCGGGCTGCGGGTGGCCGACGCCTCGATCATGCCGCGGATCGTGTCCGTCAACACCAACGCCGCAACCATCATGATCGGTGAGAAGGCCGCCGATCTGATCCGTCGCAAGCCGGTCGACTTCGCGCGCTGATATACCGTATGTCGCATGCCGGTGCCGGTCGAGCGTGGGAAACACCGTCGCTCCCTGCTGCGCGAGCAGGCCTACGTGTCGATCCGCGACGCGATCGTCAACGGCACCCTCGCCCCGGGGGAGAAACTTCGCGACTCGGAGCTCGAAGAGTGGCTGGGTATCAGCCGCACCCCGATCCGGGAAGCGCTGGCCCGCCTCGAGGCGGCGGGGCTCGTCCACACCACGCCGGGTCGGTCGACGGCGGTGTCGGCGATCGACCGGCAGGCGGTGCTCAACGCGCAGAGTGTCGCCGGGGCGATGCACGCGCTCGCCGTTCGCACCGCGGTTCCGCGTATGGGGGACAAGGAATTCGAAGCGATGGCACAGGCCAACGAGCAGTTCGCCGATGCGTTGTCGCGCGGCGACGCCGAGGCGGCCATCCGCAGCGACGACGCCTTCCACGAGGTGGCCGTGGCGACGTCCGGGAACGACGTGATCGCCCAGGTCCTCCAGCAGGTCACACCGGTGCTGCGCCGTGTGGAGTTCCTGCGGTTCTCATCGCTGCCGGGGCGCGAGTCGATCGCCCAGCACAACGAGATCATCGATCGGTGCCGCCAACGCGACGCCGTCGCCGCGGCGGACGCCACCGAACGCAACTGGCAGACGCTGTCGCAACTGCCTGAGACGTGACGGCTTTCCTGGAGGACATCGGGGTCCAGGCGACTTCGGCGAGCTGGGACTTGACCAAGTACAACCGCTTATTCCCATCGAGGGTTGCATCTTCGTTTCCGATCTTGACTCGTTGGAAGACATCAACGTTTGTTCAATAGCCCACGACGTGGCGGTCATCGCGCAGCATGAAGGTCATGGAACCTAAGATCGGCGCCCAAAACCAATCTGGCGAGAACTACTTCAATCATGACCCATTCGCCCGTGCGGTCCGCGAGTCTGTGGAGGGCTACGTCGCCTCGCCAAAGCCGTCCCGGTCATCACAACCCCGCTTCGCCTTCGACCTAGCCGACTGGTTCGAAGCCAACGCCGCGCAGATCGCCGTGGATTTTGACCGCTACTTCACGAGTTTCACCGGCCGCTGGTTCGAACCATTCGCCGCCGTCGGCGACCCAAACAGATTCGACGCTTCCGACCTGGTCGCTGTCGAGGCCCTCAGTGTTCAGGTGCCCCCCGAGGCGGCAGCGAAACTGATTCTCAAGGAACCTGATCGGTTCAACGCGTTGCTCAGGGAGCTACCTCGCTCAACCGACATCTGGGATGTCCCCCGGGAGACACTGCAAGACGGTCCGGCCGCTGAGTTGCATACGATGTTGCGTACCCTTCCGGGCGTTGACTGGGTCATCGCCGGCAAGCTGCTCGCCGCCAAAAGACCGCGCATGATCCCCATTCTGGACAACAAGGTACGAGACCTACTTCAGCCACCCGCTTCGCGGTTCTGGGTCTCGATGTGGGACGAGCTGTCCGACGAGTCGCAACGGATGACAGTCACAGAAGTATGCGCAGGTGCACCCACCGACGTCAGCCTGCTCCGCCGCATAGACGTCGCCCTCTGGATGGCCTCGACCCAGCACGGTCAGTAGATACATGCGCTTGACCTCGGTCGTGAGCAGCCCCGCTGCGGCCCGATCTCGGTCGGCCGGCTTTATTGCACTGCGCACACTTTTCAGCACCGGAACCCGTTACCTCCATCGATTCATGCCGTAGATGAGAGAGTGAGGTCGTGCAACTGCGGTTCGTCCAGCGCAGCTAGCAGGGTGTTAATAGCGTCGCGGACTTCGGCAGTGAGCTGTCTGGTGCGGTCGCGGGCAACGGCGTCGGCGTACTGCCAGGACCGCGTCACCTGAATGCTCGGACGGACATCGAACTTGTCCATGGGTAGCCGGTCCGACCACTGGTCGAGGCTGCCCATCTCTGCATTAGTCGCGTAGCCGCGCTGGAGGATCCATTCACGGAATGCCCTGTCATTGAGTTCTTTTCGTGGTCGCCGTCCGGCTCGGCCGTCAGAGAAGTCTTCGACCCATTGGCGCACATAGGTGGAGCCGGGCAGGCGTCGCCCGGGGTACCAGCGCTGCGGACTGCTGGAGCGCCAGAAGGCAAGGTGGAAGTTCCCGTGGACTTGCCAGGCCGGCTCTGCGGTCAACGCGATCAACGCTTCGGCGCGATCCGGATTGGCATAGACGTGCTTGTACTGGGGAGCGAGCTCGGCTGGCCAGGCGCTGAGCACTACATTGTCTCCCTCAATGTAGAGACTGATCCGATCGAAGGCCACGACCTGATCGGATGGGAGCTTTACGCCGGCATGCCCGCCGACGTCGCGCACCTCAGCGGTGAACCCCGTGGCCTCCTCAAGGATCGTTCGCAGACGGCGCGATTGGCGGCCAGAGTGATCCCCACAACGTTCAAGATCGGTGTAGGGCAGTAGGTCCCCGAAGTTCATCTCGGCGTTGTCGAAGAAATCATTAACGACCGCTGCCTCCGCCGGTCCTAGCACCTCGAGTTCGAGGAGGTTCCACCAATGGTCGAGCAGATCCTGCCACCGTACCGGAACCCATCGCTTCGCTTGGTGGTGAAGTTGTTTGGTGTTGATCTCCAAGGCCTGCTGCTCGCTGGCGTTGGCGTAGAGCTTGCTTTCGATGACGACCACCAATGTGGTGCCGTACTGGATCACCCCGTCATAACGTGCGCGTCGTTCCGAAGCCAGGTCAAGTTCGTCGGTTCCGGCGACGAGGTGTTCATGTGGACCCAGGAAGACACTGACCAACTCGTCGACCGTGGCGTCTTCGACTTCGGCCTCAAGCGCAACAAGGGATTCGGTCTGCATGTCGAATCGGGGGCGCGGAAGTTCCGAAAGCCTCGGGCAGTTGGCAAGGCCGAGGAATGCCTCTTGGCATAGCGGTACCAGTCGCATCACGATCAAGGCGGCCCTGGTGAGTTGGTCCTCGTGTCTGGGATCACGGTCGTAGGGCCGGAAGATGCTCAGGTGCTGATCCACGGCCCGACAGTAATCGCTGCCTGAGCGGGCCGGGACCGACACCGCCATATCGATCGTTCAGCCGCTTGGCACCGCCCGCGATTGCGGTTGTCCAGTTGTGCGTATAGGCACCGGGGTGACCGGGACGGCGCGACAGTACGCTGAAATGGCCGCAAGGATCGGCGCTTCGTTTCCGGAAGGTGCGGAACAGCCGCCATAATCTGGCCGCGGGTCGCCGAACTGGAACGACGTCATCTCGGGAGCAGTGGCGCAGGAGCAAGACGCTGTCGGTGTTCGCCACGACCGAGAAGGGGCACGAACAGCAGCTACAAAGTCTACGTGTCAACGGCATTCACGTTGCGCCAGCGCAATTGCAGCCGACTCATCGTTTCGTACCTTACAAGTGAGAAACCTTCGAGCGATGCAGTGCGGACCGCAATCCGGTCCATCGACTTGATGGTCAGAACAGAGCATGGCCGCCCAACATCCCTCGATAACCGGGCGCACGTCTCCATCGAGCGCACCAACGTCGCTCACACGACTTCGACGCCTGGCTCTCCAGCGAAGTATCAGTCTTTTTGCGGATGCTCCGATCCATCGGACTTCCGGCCGCACAGGCGATTGCCGGAGACCGCGATGACAGCAGCATCGCCAACAATAGGTCCGATGTCGGTGGCCACCGGCACAATATCCAGCTGTGTCACCAATTGTGGAGTTCCGCGACGATGACGACGGCTATCTGCAATGGCTCACAGGCCATCCCAATGGGTATGTCATCAACATTGCGCGCAACTACAGTGCGTCAGGCGCGCGGCTGCATCTGGCGTCCTGTAACGAAATCAAGGGCACCAAGTATCCCGGAAAGGCCCTAACAGGGTCTTACGTTAAGCGTTGCGCAGACGACGTGCACCATCTCATGCAGTGGGCCAGCGAGACCGTCCGACGGGAGATCCAGCCGTGCGGTACGTGCCGCCCGACGGTCAGGTTCCGTGAATACACAGCCACCGCAGACACAACACTGATCGTCGGGGAAGCAGGGCCTGCGGCACCCACCCACTCCACCCCAGTAACTAACGGCCGTTTCGCAGTTTTCGGGCCCGCTGTGGACAAACGTCATGTAGCGGCGTGGGCCGATGACTACATCCACTTCGAGCGCCGCCCGCCGTGGCAAGACGCGCTTCGAGCCGAAATCCGAAGCAGATGCGCGGACCTGACCCCAAGCGCCGGCGAGGTTTTGCACGCGGCGTACTTCGGCGCGAAGGACTCCAGAACCGACGTCGAGAATCTCGTGCTCTACAACATCGGCACGTTCAACTCGGCAGGAAGCAACGGTATTCGCTTCGAGCACGGCGACGTCGTGCCGCCGCCGTCACCCGATGGCAGGGAGTACCCGGTCGGCTATACCTATTCGCTCGCGTCGCGTGAAAGCGGCTTCAACGACTGGCGGCCTGACCGAGAACTTGCCGCTTTCGGGTGGACCGAGGTGGGGAATCCGAGAAAGACTCCTTCTCTTGCGCAGATCTGGCTGGCGCTGTCACGCAACCCGTGCTCTACCTTCGGGCCCCCTCGTGGCCCCACTGTGCCATTTGCACTGCACCTGGAGGTCCGGCCACCGCGCGGACAGCGACCTGTATGGGGCGGATTGGTGAAGAGCTTCTTCGACGGTGCGATTTGCGCGTATCAAGCCCACACCGACATGGCGGTCCTGCCGATTGTGGCCCAACGGATCGCGTCCGTACTCGGAGAGTCTCCGCGAGAGATCGATGAGCTTCTGCTCAATCAACGCCACGCGGTGATTGGCGCCGTACCCCTGTTGGTCAAACCATTCGGCGCGGGCGTGCAGTGGCAGCCCTCTGACCAGATGTGCGTTGCAGGCGAACTGCTGGCCGCACCGGCCGACGAGCCGGGATGCGTCGAGCATGCGCGTTGGGCGATCCGAGGCCGGCTCGTCGAACTCGCGCCAGTTGCAAACGGTTCCCGCTAAGGCTCAGGCTCCGGGCTGCAACGAGAACATGGAAGCGACTTGTCTCGCTTCCAGAGAAACGAGACAGGCTTGCGGGAGCACTCCCCGTTCTTCAACTCGCCGGTGCTCACGACGCCCCTCGACTCGTCGTCCTGAACTGACCGGATGTTTTACGTAGTGGCCCCGCCGACTGGTGGCGCACAAGGCTGAAGATTCATTCGCGATCGATACGACGGCGACGCGTCAAGGACCGTCAAGGGTCGGGACTTGCCGCTACAAAATCCCTCAGCCGTGTCGCCGGAAGGTTCGCTCACCCGCACAAAACACAAAGGTCACGAACCATTTCTGGTTCGTGACCTCATGCGTCGCAGTTCGTAGAACCGCTCAGTGTGGGCGAAGGGGGACTTGAACCCCCACGTCCCGAAGGACACTGGCACCTGAAGCCAGCGCGTCTGCCATTCCGCCACTCGCCCGTACGACCGAGGGAGCCTATCACGCACTCCGTCGAACTCCCCAACCGTATCGGCGCACCCCCTGATCCACCAAAACAGCATCCTGACCTGCCCGAATCGGATTCTCACAATTCCGACGGTCCCGCATTGACGCATCCGCGCACTACCATGCAGGCAGCACAGCCACCAGGCGACACGCTGGTGAACCACCAACGGAGGGCAGCGGAAGATGGGACTCGTCGACCGATTCGAGCGAAAGCTCGAGGATTCGGTCGCCAATGCCTTCGCCCGGGTCTTCGGCGGATCGATCGTTCCGCAGGAGGTCGAAGCGCTGCTGCGCCGGGAGGCCGACACCGGCGCCCGGGAAATCCCCGGTGGCCACATTTTGGCACCGAACGACTACGTCATTACCCTCAGTGTGCCTGACTATCGCAAGGTGAGTGCCGATCCGGACATCACCTCGACCACGTTCGCCAAGCATCTGGAGGGATACATCCATGAGCAGGGATGGCAAACGTATGGTGATGTGGTCGTCAGATTCGAGCAGTCACCCACCCTGCACACCGGACAGTTTCGCGCGCGTGGCGCGGTCAATCCTGACTCCACCACGGATCAACCGGCCCGACCGCTACGAGAAGGCTCGTCCCCCGCAGAACCAGGAGTACCACCGATGACCGACAATCCGAGCTACCGAGGCGGCCCTGGTCAGGGTCGGCCCGCAGACGATTACTACGACGAGCGCTACAACCGTCCGGACGATCGCGGTTATCCGCCGCCTCCGGCCGATCAGGGCGGTTACGGCCCGCAGAGCGAGCAGGGCTACCCCGAGCAGGGCGGCTACGGCCCCCAGGGCGACCATGGCGGCTATCCCGAGCAGGGCGGCTACGGTCCGCGCGGCGGCGGTTACCCCGACCAGGGCGGCTATCCCCCGCAGTCCTACGAGCAGCGTCCCCCGGCCGGCTACGGCCCGCCGCAGGGCGGTTATCCGGATCAGGGTTACCGTCCCGGTCCAGGCGGCTACGGCCCGCCGCCCGGCGGCGGCCAGCACGGCTACGGCGGTCCCTCTGGTGACTACGACTACGGCCGCCCGCCCGGGCGTCCCGACGACGGCGGCTACGGCCAACCGGCTGGCCAGCCGGGACGTCCGTCCTACCCGGACCAGGGCGGCTACCCCGATCACGGCGGCTACCCGGACCAGGGCGGCTATGGCCGGCAGGACTACGGGCGCCAGGACTACGGTCAGCCCGACTACGGCCGCTACGAGCAGCCCGCCGGCGGATATCCCGACCAGGGGTACGGCGACGGGGGCTACGGCGGCGGATACGGCGCCGGAGGCTACGGCGCGGGCCAGAGCGAGTACTCCAGCGCCGGCGCGACGGTGACGCTGCAGCTCGACGACGGCAGCGGCCGCACCTATCAGCTGCGCGAAGGCACCAACGTGATCGGTCGCGGCCAGGACGCGCAGTTCCGTCTGCCCGACACGGGTGTGTCACGTCGGCATCTCGAAATCCGCTGGGACGGGCAGGTCGCGCTATTGTCAGACCTCAACTCCACCAACGGCACCACGGTGAACAACGCTCCGGTCCAGGAGTGGCAGCTGGCAGACGGCGACGTCATCCGGCTCGGCCATTCCGAGATCATCGTCCGCGTTCACTGAAGCGCTTCGGGCCGCTGACGGAAACAGTCGTGCCGGTCGACCCCAGTAAGGTGTCGGTGCCGAAAGGACAGGAGACGGAGAGGACGTCAGATGCAGGGCCTGGTACTGCAGCTGACCCGCGTCGGCTTCCTGCTGCTGTTGTGGCTGTTCATCTGGTCGGTGCTGCGCATCCTGCGCACTGACATCTACGCACCGACCGGCACGGTGATGGTGCGCCGCGGATTGGCGTTGCGCGGTTCGCTGCGGCCGAACCAGGCGCGTCGGCACGTGCCGCGGCAGCTCGTCGTGACCGAGGGCGCCCTCGCCGGGACCCGCATTCCGCTGGGCACTCAGCCGATCCTCATCGGACGCGCGGACGACTCCACGCTGGTGTTGACTGACGACTACGCCTCGACGCGCCACGCCAGGCTCTCACCACGAGGTCCTGAATGGTATGTAGAGGACCTAGGATCAACGAACGGTACATACCTCGACAGGGCGAAGGTGACGACAGCGGTACGAGTTCCGATGGGCACACCGGTGCGAATCGGCAAGACAGTGATCGAGCTGCGCCCGTGACACTCGTTCTCCGATACGCCGCCCGCAGCGACCGTGGCCTGGTGCGCGCCAACAACGAAGACTCGGTGTACGCCGGGGCGCGGTTGCTGGCGCTGGCCGACGGCATGGGCGGCCACGCCGCCGGCGAAGTGGCCTCGCAGCTGGTGATCGCCGCCCTGGCGCACCTCGACGACGACGAACCCGGCGGCGACCTGCTGAGCAAACTCGACGCCGCGGTACGCGAAGGCAATTCGGCCATCGCCGAACACGTCGAGGCCGACCCTGAGCTCGAGGGCATGGGCACGACGCTGACGGCAATCCTGTTCGCCGGCAACCGCCTTGGCCTGGTCCACATCGGTGACTCCCGCGGCTACCTGCTGCGCGACGGCGAGCTGACCCAGATCACCAAGGACGACACCTTCGTCCAGACCCTCGTCGACGAAGGCCGGATCACCGCCGAGGAAGCCCACAGCCACCCGCAGCGCTCGTTGATCATGCGCGCGCTGACCGGCCACGAAGTCGAACCGACGCTGATCATGCGGGAAGCCCACGCCGGGGACCGCTACCTGCTGTGCTCGGACGGGCTGTCCGATCCGGTCAGCCAGGAGACCATCGCCGAAGCGCTGCGCATCCCCGACGTCGCCGAAAGCGCCGACCGGCTCATCGAATTGGCGTTACGCGGCGGCGGACCCGACAACGTCACCGTGGTGGTCGCCGACGTCGTCGACGTCGCCTCCTACGACCACGGCCAGACCCAGCCGATCCTGGCCGGCGCGGTCTCCGGGGACGACGACCAGAGCGCTCCGCCCAACACCGCGGCGGGGCGAGCCTCAGCGTTCAACCCCAAACGCACAGCCGCCAAACGGGTTGTGCCCCAACCGGAAGAACCGCCGCCACGACCTCGGTCACGGCGGCGTATCTACATCGCGGCCGCAGTGATCGTCCTTGTCGTGCTGGCCGGCCTGGCCGTCGGGCGCGAAATCATCCGCAACAACTACTACGTCACCGAACACGACGGCACCGTCTCCATCCTCCGCGGTGTCCAAGGTTCCTTCCTCGGCTACCCGCTCCAGGAGCCGTATCTGCTGGGATGCCTGAACTCCCGCAACGAACTCTCCCTGATCAGCGCCGGCCAGTCCCGCGACGACCTGGACTGCCGGTTGCTCGCCGTGGACGACATGCGTCCGTCCGAACGCGCACAGGTCATCGCCGGTCTGCCCTCTGGATCTCTCGACGACGCGATCCGCCAGATCGAAGAACTGGCCCGCAGTTCCGTACTCCCGGTGTGCGCCGAACGCACCACCACGACGCGCGCGCCGGCACCACCGGCACCCCCGCGCGCATCCGGAACGACTTCAGCGCCCGCGACGCCGACATCGCCTGCGCCCAACGCCAATCCGCGCACCACGACGGCGGCACCGGCACCCGAGACGCCCCGCACGGTCACGTCGCCGGCGGCGCCTCCTCCCCCACCGTCGCCCTCACCGACGGTCACCGCTCTTCCGCCGCCGCCACCTGAACCGGGAACGAACTGCCGGGAAGTGGCATGACGACGCCACCGCCGCAGTCCAGGGTCGCGGTGACACCACCGCTGCCCCACCGACGCAACGCCGAACTGCTGTTGCTCGGCTTCGCGGCGCTGATCACGACCGTGGCGTTGCTGCTCGTCGAAGCCAACCAGGAACAAGGCCTCGACTGGGACCTGGCGCAGTACACGATCGCCTATCTCGCGCTGTTCGGTGGTGCGCACCTGGCGGTCCGGCGCTTCGCGCCCTATGCCGATCCGCTGCTACTGCCGCTGGTGGCGTTGCTGAACGGGTTGGGGCTGGTCATGATTCACCGCCTCGACCTCGCCGAAGGCACCACCACCGCGCAGGGTCTGGGCGGCTCTGCGAACCAGCAGATGCTGTGGACCTTGGTTGGCGTGCTGGGTTTTTCGGCGGTGGTGGTGCTGCTGCGCGACCACCGCACTCTGTCGCGCTACGGCTACGTGTGCGGTCTGAGCGGCTTGATCCTGCTGGCCATCCCTGCCCTCCTGCCGCGATCGATGTCCGAGCAGAACGGCGCCAAGATCTGGATCAAGCTGCCGGGCTTCTCGATTCAGCCCGCCGAGTTCTCCAAGATCCTGCTGTTGGTCTTCTTCGCCGCGGTGCTGGTGTCCAAACGCGATCTGTTCACCAGCGCCGGCAAGCACGTGCTCGGCATGGATTTGCCCCGCCCGCGCGACCTCGCGCCCCTGCTGGCCGCGTGGGTGGCCTCGATCGGGGTGATGATCTTCGAGAAAGATCTGGGCACCTCACTGCTGCTGTACGCGTCGTTCCTGGTGCTGGTCTACATCGCCACCGAGCGCTTCAGCTGGGTCGTTCTGGGTCTCGGGCTGTTCGCCGCGGCCAGCGTCATCGCCTACTACGTGTTCGACCACGTCCGGGTGCGGGTGCAGACGTGGCGTGACCCGTTCGCCGATCCCGACGGCGCCGGCTACCAGATGGTGCAGTCGTTGTTCAGCTTCGCCACCGGCGGCATCTTCGGCACCGGACTGGGCAACGGCCAACCAGGAACCGTGCCGGCCGCGTCGACCGACTTCATCATCGCGGCCGTCGGCGAGGAACTCGGACTGGTCGGGCTGGCTGCGGTGCTGATGCTGTACACCATCGTGATCATCCGCGGGTTGCGCACCGCGATCGCAGTGCGCGACAGCTTCGGCAAGCTGCTGGCCGCCGGGCTGGCTTCCACGCTGGCCATCCAGCTGTTCATCGTCGTCGGTGGGGTGACCAAGCTGATCCCGCTGACCGGCCTGACCACGCCGTGGATGTCCTACGGCGGCTCGTCGCTGGTGGCCAACTACCTGCTGCTGGCCATCCTGATGCGGATCTCGCACTCGGCGCGCCGACCGCTCGACGGAAAGCCGCTTCCCGCCGGCAATCTGGCCGCCGCCAGCACCGAGGTGATCGAGAAAGTATGAACACCTCACTGCGCCGCATCTCGGTCATGATCATGGCTCTGGTCGTGCTGTTGTTGGCCAACGCCACCCTGACCCAGGTCTTCACCGCCGACGGGTTGCGATCCGATCCGCGCAACCAACGGGTGCTGCTCGACGAGTACTCGCGTCAGCGCGGCCAGATCTCGGCCGGCGGGCAGCTGCTGGCCTATTCGGTGGCCACCGAGGGCCGCTTCCGATTCCTGCGCGTCTACCCGAACCCGCAGACCTACGCGCCGGTGACCGGGTTCTATTCCTTGAGTTACTCCAGCACCGGCCTCGAGCGCGCCGAGGACCAGATCCTCAACGGGTCCGACCAACGGCTGTTCGGCCGACGCCTCGCCGACTTCTTCACCGGCCGCGACCCGCGCGGCGGCAACGTCAACACGACCATCAAACCCCAAGTGCAGCAAGCGGCTTGGGATGCGATGGAGGACGGCTGCAACGGGCCGTGCCGCGGCGCGGTGGTCGCGCTGGAACCGTCGACCGGCAAGATCCTGGCGATGGTGTCGGCACCGTCGTACGACCCGAACCTGTTGGCCACCCACGACACCGCCGAACAGTCGGTGGCCTGGCAGCGGCTGCGCGACGATCCCGGCTCGCCGCTGCTCAACCGCGCCATCGCCGAGACCTACCCGCCCGGGTCGACGTTCAAGGTGGTCACCACCGCAGCCGCGTTGCAGTCCGGGGCCACGCCGGCCACCGAGCTGACCGCGGTGCCCCGAATCCCCTTGCCCGACAGCACCGCGACGCTGCAGAACTTCGGCGGCAACCCGTGCGGCGGCGGTCCGACCGCCACGTTGCAGTACGCGTTCGCGCACTCCTGCAACACCGCGTTCGTCGAGCTCGGGCTCGACACCGGCGCCGAGGCGCTGCGCAACACTGCCCGCGACTTCGGCATCGACAGCGTCCCCGCCGGCATCCCCCTGCAGGTCGCCGAGTCGACGGTCGGGCCGATCAGCGACGGCGCCGCGCTGGGCATGTCGAGCATCGGGCAGCGGGACGTCGCGTTGACCCCGTTGCAGAACGCCGTCGTCGCGGCGACTATCGCCAACCGAGGTGTCACGATGCAGCCCTATCTGGTCGACAGCCTGCAAGGCCCCGACCTGTCCAACATCGCCACGACGGCGCCCACCGAAGAGCGGCGGGCGGTCACCGAGCAGGTCGCAGATACACTTACCGACTTGATGGTCGCCGCCGAGCAGGTGACGCAGCAGAAGGGAGCCATCGCCGGCGTGCAGATCGCATCCAAGACCGGCACTGCGGAGCATGGCACGGACCCGCGTAACACGCCTCCGCATGCCTGGTACATCGCTTTTGCGCCCGCGCAGGCACCCAAGGTCGCGGTCGCCGTGCTGGTGGAGAACGGCGGGGATCGGCTCTCGGCCACCGGCGGCGCAGTTGCGGCCCCGATCGGGCGCGCCACGATCGCGGCGGCGTTGCAGGAGGGCTCATGAGCGTCCGCGTGGGGGTCACGCTGTCGGGTCGCTACCGGCTGCAGCGTCTCATCGCGACCGGCGGAATGGGCCAGGTCTGGGAGGGCGTCGACTCGCGGCTCGGCCGGCGCGTGGCCATCAAGATCCTCAAAGCCGAGTACTCGACCGACCCGGAGTTCGTCGAACGCTTCCGGGCCGAGGCGCGCACCGTCGCGATGCTCAACCATCCGGGGATCGCCGGGGTGTACGACTACGGCGAGACCGACATCGACGGCGAGGGCCGCACCGCGTATCTGGTGATGGAGCTGGTCAACGGTGAGCCGCTGAACTCCGTGCTCAAGCGGACCGGCCGGCTGTCGCTGCGCCACGCGCTCGACATGCTCGAGCAGACCGGCCGCGCCCTGCAGGTCGCCCACACCGCCGGTCTGGTGCACCGCGACGTCAAGCCGGGCAACATCCTGATCACCCCGACGGGGCAGGTCAAGCTCACCGACTTCGGTATCGCCAAGGCGGTCGACGCGGCGCCGGTGACCCAGACCGGGATGGTGATGGGCACCGCGCAGTACATTGCGCCGGAGCAGGCCCTGGGTCACGACGCCACCGCGGCCAGCGACGTGTACTCGCTGGGAGTCGTTGGCTACGAATCGGTTTCGGGCAAGCGGCCGTTCACCGGTGACGGTGCGCTGACGGTGGCGATGAAGCACATCAAGGAAACCCCGCCGCCGCTGCCGGCCGATCTGCCGCCCAATGTGCGCGAGCTGATCGAGATCACCCTGGTGAAGAACCCCGGGATGCGCTACCGGTCCGGCGGTGCGTTCGCCGACGCGGTCGCCGCCGTGCGGGCCGGACGCCGGCCGCCCCGGCCCAACGCCGCGCCGGCCATCGGTCGGGCCGCACCGACCGCGGTGCCGCCCGCCATCCAGCCCCGTCCGGCCGCCGACATGACCGGCCGCGCCCCGGCCACCGCGGCGCGCGCCCGCGCCACCGGCAGCCACCGTTCGGCACCGCCGCCGCGACGCACGTTCTCGTCGGGACAGCGGGCGCTGCTGTGGGCCGCCGGGGTGCTCGGCGCGTTGGCGATCGTCATCGCGATCCTGATCGTGCTCAACGCCCAGGACCGCCGGGACCGCACGCCGCCGCCGACGGTCACCGAGACCCCGACGTCGGAGGTGGCGCCCACCGAGACACCGGCGGCCATGCCGGCGGTCACAATCGATCGTGAATCGGACGGATACTGGGTAACAACGTTGATTGACCGTCCACCGCCGGTGGCGGCGAGCTCGCCCGCTTCAGAACAGACTGTGTGATGACGACCCCACGGCAACTGTCCGACCGGTACGAAGTCGGGGAGATCCTGGGCTTCGGCGGAATGTCGGAAGTCCACCTGGCACGCGACTTGCGGTTGCACCGCGACGTCGCGATCAAAGTGCTGCGTGCCGACCTGGCCCGCGACCCCAGCTTCTATCTGCGATTCCGGCGGGAAGCCCAGAACGCCGCGGCGCTGAACCACCCGGCGATCGTCGCGGTGTACGACACCGGCGAAGCCGAGACGCCCACCGGGCCACTGCCGTACATCGTCATGGAGTACGTCGACGGGGTCACGCTGCGCGACATCGTCCACACCGACGGCCCGATGGAACCGCAACGGGCCATCGAGGTGATCGCCGACGCGTGCCAGGCGCTGAACTTCAGCCACCAGCACGGCATCATCCACCGCGACGTCAAGCCGGCCAACATCATGATCAGCAAGACCGGCGCGGTGAAGGTGATGGATTTCGGCATCGCCCGCGCGATCGCCGACGCCGGCAACCCGGTCACCCAGACCGCGGCGGTCATCGGCACCGCGCAGTACCTGTCACCCGAGCAGGCGCGCGGTGTGAAGGTCGACGCCCGCTCCGACGTGTACTCGCTGGGCTGTGTGCTCTACGAGATCCTGACCGGTCAGCCGCCGTTCGTGGGCGATTCCCCGGTGGCCGTGGCCTACCAGCACGTCCGCGAGGATCCGGTGCCGCCGTCGCAGCGGCACAGCGGCATCTCCCCGGACCTGGACGCGGTGGTGCTCAAGGCCCTGGCCAAGAACCCGGACAACCGTTACCAGACCGCCGCGGAGATGCGCGCCGACCTGGTCAAGGTCCACAGCGGGCAGACGCCGGACGCACCGAAGGTGCTCACCGACGCCGAGCGGACCTCCCTGCTGGCCTCGACGCCGTCGCACCACCAGGCCGAGCCCGCCGCCGTCGGCGGTCGCCACCAGTCCCGGTACGACACCTCGGCCCGGCGCGGGTCGGTGGCGCGATGGCTGGTGGCGGTGGCGGTGCTGGCGGTGCTCACCGTGGTCGTCACGGTGGCGATCAACATGTTCGGCGGCGAGACCCGTGAGGTGCAGGTGCCCGACGTGCGGGGTCAGGCTTCGGCCGATGCGATCGCCGCACTGCAGAACCGCGGGTTCACCATCCGCACGCAGCAGCGGCCGGATTCGACGGTGCCGCCCGACCATGTGATCAGCACCGAACCCGATGCCAACGTCTCGGTGGCTGCCGGAGACGAGGTGACGCTGAACGTGTCGACCGGTCCGGAACAGCGCGAGGTGCCCGACGTGTCCGGGCTCAGCTACGCCGACGCCGTCCGCAAGCTCACCCAGGCCGGGTTCGAGCGGTTCCGGCAGACGATGTCGACTTCTCTGCCCGAGCAGCGTGACAAGGTGCTGTCCACGGTGCCGCCGGCCAACCAGACCTCAGCGATCACCAACGAGATCACCGTCGTCGTCGGCCGCGGGCCCGCGACCGCCGCGGTGCCGGACTGTGTCGGCCAGACCACCGAGGTCTGCCAGCAGGTGCTGGCAGCGTCGGGTTTCACGAAGTCGGTGCCGGTGGAGGTGGACAGTACGGTGACGGCCGGGCAGGTGGTCGGCAGCGAACCCGCGGCCGGTGAGACCGTGCCACAGGACACCGTGATCCAGATGCAGGTGTCGCGCGGCAATCAGTTCGTCATGCCCGACCTGACCGGCATGTTCTGGACCGATGCCGAGCCGCGCCTGCGCGCGCTGGGGTGGACGGGCGTGCTGGACAAGGGGCCGGACTTGCCGAACAGCGGTCAGCGCACGAACGCCGTGGTGCGTCAGTCGCCGTCGCCCGGCAGCGGCGTGAACTTCGGTGGCCGGATTACGCTGAGCTTCGCGTCGTAGCGGCCTCGACGGCGGTGGCGACCTCGTCCTCCAGTTGGCGGACCAGCGTCTCGGCCGGGGCCGCGCCGCAGTAGCCGAGCCAGTTGGCCAGCATGCGGTGCCCGCCCTGGGTCAGGATCGACTCGGGATGGAACTGCACACCGTGAATCGGCAGCTGCCTGTGCTGTACACCCATGATCACGCCGCCCTCGGTGCGCGCGGTCACGGTCAGTTCGGCCGGCAGCGTCTCCGGCAGGATCGTCAGCGAGTGGTACCGGGTGGCGACGAACGGGTCCGGCAATCCGCGCAACACGCCTTCGTCGGTGTGGTGAACAGTGCTCGTCTTACCGTGCAGCAGTTCCGGGGCGCGGTCGACGGTGCCGCCGAACGCCACCCCGATGGCCTGGTGGCCCAGACACACACCCAGCAGGGGAGTCTGCGCGGCGGCGCAGGCTCTGACCATGCCGATGGTGGCGCCGGCCCGCTCGGGCGTGCCGGGGCCGGGGCTGAGCAGGACGCCATCGAAGTCGCGGGCCGCCGCGGCGATGTCGGCTTCGGTGGCCAGGTGCGCGTCGTCGTTGCGCCAGACCGTCGCGTCCACACCGAGCTGGCCCAGATACTGGACCAGGTTGAACACGAAGCTGTCGTAGTTGTCGACGACCAGAACCTGCATTCGACCAGGCTATCGCGCCTTGCCGGTCGGTTCGTAGTCGAAGCCGGTCAGTAGCCCAGAGGGCCGAGCGGCGTGGCGAACTTCATCCGCACGGGTTCGGTGTAGCCGACCAGTTCGAGATCGCGGACTTCTTCGAGGTAGCCGAGCCCGAATCGGGCCACGTACTGCTTGTAGAGCGAGACCAGGGGAGCGGCCGCCAGGGCCGCCTGCATCGCGGCGGCGTCGCCGACTGCGGAGATGACGTACGGCGGGCTGTAGGTGCGGCCGTTGAGGAGCAGCGTGTTGCCGACGCACCGGATCGCGGACGTGCCGATGATGCGCTGGTCCTGCACCTGGATGCCTTCGGCGCCGGCGCTCCAGAGCGCGTTGATGACGGCCTGCAGGTCCTGCTCGTGGACGACCAGATCATCCGGTGACGCATCCCGCGGGAAGCGACCGTGCGCGTCGCGCTGCGCGTCGTTGAGCGTCACGACCAAACCGGGGCCGCGCAGCGGGGGAAGACCGGTCTGATCGGTCAGCGCGTCGGAGCGCCGCGTCATCGCCTGCAGCGCCTCGGCCGTGGCAGGAGAGCCGCCGTGCTGGTTCTCGCTCTCGCGGGCCAGTTCATCGCGCTGGGCGGTGATCCGGTCGACGGACTGCTGCGCCTCACGCACGAGGTCGACCAGACGGGGAGAGTCGCTGCGTCGGATCTCGTCGCCGCCGGACACCCCGTGGGTCACCCCGAGGAGCAGACCGGCCGCTGCGCACACGACCGGCACGCCGAACCGCCACCGCGAACGGCGGTGTGCGGACGTCTGCTGGTCCTTCACGCGTCGTCTCCTTCTACAAGCGCGGTCAGCGGCTACGTTAGGCTTTCTTCAACACATCGTCGCACCGTCGGTAAGGTTCCCATGCCCAAGTCCAAGGTCCGTAAGAAGAACGACTTCACCATCAACCCGGTGAGTCGGACTCCGGTGAAGGTCAAGGCCGGTCCGTCGAGCACCTGGTTTGTCGTGTTTTTCATCAGCTTGATGCTGATCGGCCTGGCGTGGTTGATCGTGTTCCAGCTTGCCGGTAGCGGCCCAGAGGTGCCGAGCGTGTTGCAGTGGATGGCCGACCTCAATGTGTGGAACTACGCGATCGCGTTCGGCTTCATGATCACGGGTTTGCTGCTGACGATGCGTTGGCGGTGACGTCCGAGTCCCTCGACCACGGGTTCGGAACCGTTCGGTTGCCCGCAACCTGCGCGTTACCGGATCACACGCGTGTGATTCATCCCCATTGGGGATAGCACCTGTGGATAACTGCGAATGCCGCGCTAGGAGGCTGTGAATTGTCCACACAGCAAACAATGTGGGCGCCGCCGACGGGGGGCATCATCGCAGCCGCGGGAGTGGGTCTGGCGCTTGCCGTAGGGGCTGTGACCCTGGTCACAGACGTGCCGGGTCGAATCCTGGTCGGTCTTGCCGCCATCGGTTTGCTTGTGTTTGCACAGATGTCGTGGCAGGCACGTCCAAAACTGGCAATCGTCGAGAACGCCGATTCGCTGGTCTACCGAGGATGGTGGCGCGAGCGGCGGATCGGCCGCGCAGACATCGCCCTCATCCGGATCACGGAGTTTCGCCGCATCGGACGCAAGGTTCGGCTGCTGGAGATCGAGACCAGTGACGACCGGCTGCTGGTGCTCAGCCGCTGGGATCTAGGAATGGATCCGCTGAAAGTGCTCGACGCGCTCACCGAGGCCGGGTTCGTACCCGGCTCCCGGTGACGCGGCGAACAGCTAGGAGATGGTGACCGACTCGATGACGACCGGCTCGGTCGGACGGTCGGTGCGGTCGGTGGCCGTGGTGGCGATGGCGTCGACGACCTTCTGCGACTCGGGATCGACAACCTCACCGAAGATGGTGTGCTTGCGGTTCAGGTGCGGCGTCTTGGTCACGGTGATGAAGAACTGCGAGCCGTTGGTGCCGGGGCCCGCGTTGGCCATGGCCAGCAGGTAGGGCTTGTCGAACTGCAGCTCGGGATGGAATTCGTCCTCGAACTTGTAGCCCGGGCCGCCACGGCCGGTGCCGGTGGGGTCGCCGCCCTGGATCATGAAACCGTCGATGACCCGGTGGAACACCGCTCCGTCGTAGAACGGGCCGGAGGTACCACCGGTGGCATTCTCCGTGCTGTAGTCCTTGGTGCCCTGGGCCAGTCCGACGAAGTTGGCCACGGTCTTGGGTGCGTGGTTTCCGAACAGTGCGATCTTGATGTCGCCACGATTGGTGTGCAGGGTCGCGGTCGCGGTCTGAATAGGACTGGTCACGGGAAGCCAGTCTGCCACGCCGCTCTGGAGGCCAACCCGGCACCGTGGGGTTGGCGGAGATGGCAGGCTGGGATCGCGATGTCGTCCGGTGGAAAGAGGTTCGAAATGAGCTCCAAGACGCGTGTCCGCATGACGCCGAGCCAGCGGTTCACCCGAGGCCTGCACTACACGACGGTCGGTCCGGTGGACCTGACCAGGGGAGCGGTGGGTATGGGCGTCGACTCGGTGCGATCGACGGCTGCATGGGCCGGTAACCGGTACCGCAACGGTCAGCTGACGCGTCAGCTCAAGGAGGACCTGGCCGCAGCACAAGAGGTCGTGGCCGGCCTGCCGGACACGCTCGCAAAAAAGCGCAAACCCGCGCGTCGGCGACGGCAACTGCTGTGGGTCGGGCTCGGTGTCGCGGCGCTGGCCGGGGGAGCCGCGGTGTTCAAGGTCGCGCGCCAGTCCGCGCAGCCGGAGCCGTCACCGTTGCCGCCAAGCGTCGAGGTGACGCCCAAGCCTTAGGTGTAGCGCCACGTCCACGATGGGTATCGCTGCCGCTTGAGAACATCCCGAGCGAGAGGCAGCCGATGAGCATCAAAGACGACGTCAAGCAGGATCTCGCCGCAGCGTATCCGCGGTTGAGCCGGTCGGATCTGGAACGCGTCGTCACCCTGCTGGCTCAAGCGCCCGCGACCGGCAACGGCTCCAGCACCGCCACGGCTCTGGAACCGCTCCTCCCGGAGGTCGCCAAACGGCTGGGCACGTTGTCGGGGACTTCGGTGACCGACTATCTGCGGGTGCTGCAGGGCGCGGCGACGACGTCGCTGCAGTCCTGGAAGGACGCTGCGGCACCGGGGCCGGACATCGCGCAGATCCACGCGTTCATCGATACCGTCGAGGACTAGCGGCTACAGGCCGACTCGCTCCAGGGCGTCGTCGAACTCTTCGAGGGCGGCCTTGTCGCTCTTGCCGGCGGCCAGAGCGCGCTCGTAGATCGAGAACATCGCGCCGCCCACCCGCGCGTATTCGGCGTCCCAGGTTTCGGAGTCGAACCTCCAGTAACCGGTGATGTCGTACTGGTCGCGGTCGAATCCGCAGCCGCGGAGATACTTGCGGACTGCCCGCGACTGGGCGGCCTCACCGGCGAACCAGCAGTACCCGTGCCCCTCGGGAAGCTGGAGTTCCTCGACCAGCGCGGCGAGCCGACTGGGCGCGTACCCGTTTCCGGTGCCGATGCTGTGCACCAGCGTCTGTCGCGGGTGGGTGGGCAGGTAATCCAGGTCGGCGCGGTCGGCGACTTCGGCGATGACGGTCACCGGTGTCGTCGGATCGAGTTCCTCGATGATGCGCGCGGCGGCCGGCAGGCCTGACAGATCGGTGACCAGCAACTGCCACCGGGCGGCGGGATCGGGTCGGTACCAGGACCTCGCGTGATCCAGTCCGACGCGGTCGCCGGGCCGAGTGTGGCGGGCCCACGTCGTGCCCGGCCCGCGCTCGTGCAGAACGACGTCGAGATCGATGACGTCGTCGCGCTGGGCACGCACCGTGTAGTTGCGTGCCGGGCCGTCGGGGGAGGCGCCCGGTTCCGGGGCGGTGAAGTACACCCCGACGGCGGAATCGGCGGCCTGCTGCACATCCAGCCCGGCGGGATCGTCGATGCGCAGGGAGATCCGGATCAGCCGGGGGTTCAGGGGTTTGGTCTCGATGACAGACGCATACGAGAAACTCACGGGCTCAGCGTAGGAAACCCTTGGGAACTTGTGGAGCCTAGGAGATTCGAACTCCTGACATCTGCCTTGCAAAGGCGAATCATGTTGCAGGTTGGACGCTTCGGTGCAGCTTGGCCCGAATGATCCTGTAACACTGCATAACTGCAAGTGCCTGTAACTGTGGGCAGATTGTGGGCACGGTGTGTGCAACGGGAGAATTGGGTACGCGCCCCCAATCGCACGCTCACTGCTCAACCCCCGATGTTTCGCCAGGGCCAAATTACACAGCTGAAATTTTCGTGTGCACATACCCTTTCGGCAGAAGCTGCCATCTTTGAGCTTCGCTGAGCTTTCAACACACCGTGTGCGGGGCGACCCCTAGCTAGGCGAGGTGCACGCGCGTCCGATAAGGAAAGAACCGCAGGTATGAGGCCACAAAACGCAATCTCATCGGTATCGCCGAGAGATTCGCTACGGAATATTCCGTGTAGACTGGTTGCATTAGAGTGGAATTTGGGTAGCATGACTGCGTGGTCGGCGGTACTTCATCGAAAGAGGGGGTTCGAATGAACTGTACCGCTGAGCCGCGCAACCTTCAGACATGGTGACGACCCCTGTGGCTGAGGCGACGGCCCTGACTACCACCCCACCACGATTGGAAATGAGGTGATCTTGCAATGCCGATTGATATCGACACCAAGATCGGTGAAGAAACCCTGAAGATGGACACGCATGAGTTGGTTCGCCAACTCAACAGTCATCTCGGACCGACGCTGGTCGCTCTGTTGGCTGGCGTTCGGGACAAGAAACTCCCCCATAAGTGGGCTAAGGCAGACGGTCCGACACCACGCGACGAGGCCTTGGCGAGACTTATCATGGCCCATCGCGTGTGGGCGAAGGTGTCTACAGCAGAGAACGACAGCATTGCTCGTACATGGTTCATTGGGGCCAACCCGCGCTTGGGTGAGGTGTCGCCCGCTCTTCGACTCCGTGAGGGTGAGCTATCGGCAGTGTGGGACGCAGCCGTTGCGTTCGCTGATAGCACCGACGACTAGACCAGGCGATGGGGGCGAGGGATGGTCCAAGCAGACATTGATAAAGGACAGCGCATATGCGCTGTCTCTGGGCTAGCTCTCGCCCCCTCTACTGGGGGTTCTGCATGGCGTATCGCCAAGGAATCGTACGGGCCGCTCAACCCGCTGTTACGCACCTCGAAGAAGCCGCGGGGACAGTGGGGGCGCTACGACGTGCTTAACCACCGGACTATCTACGCCGCAGCGCCGCCACAGTGTGCATACGCTGAATCCCTTGCGTACGCACGGCCCGACATCGACATCGAGCTCTCCGAGTACTTCGACGATGACACTTATTTCGGAAGTCTTGAAGAGGAGATCATCAAGGAGTGGACCGAGCGCGACCACATGTCGCCGCATCAAATCGCCCGGTCTTGGCGGAATGAGAGGCTGATCTATCCTCTGACTTTGCCTACCAGTGGCTGGTTCATTGATATTGAGCACTCGTCGTCCATCGCTTCGATAATCAATAACCTTCAGCCGGCCCTTTCAATGGCGGCTGTGCCCCAACTGACCACGTCGCACCTTCGCGGTGAGGATCGAGCTCTGACCTCTAGCATCGCGGGGTGGATACACCGACAGGTGCTTGATGACGGATCGTTACCGCTTGGAATTGTCTATGGGTCGAAGCACGATAGCCACTGGCTAAACTACGCCATTTGGCTTCGGGCGATAGACGACGGCAAAGACGCATCGAGTGAACCTACTCGCGCGGGCCCTGGCGAGGCGATTGATAGCCCTGAACGGAACCCCGCGCTCCGCACTGTATGCGATCTCTTTGATCTCCACTGTCACTGAATAACCAAGGCAATTACTGGCCATTTGGGCTCGGGGGCACGTCCTTCTCCGGACTTTGTGGAGGATCCTCCGTGTCTCCGCGCATTGTTGTCCAGTTACTAAGATCCTCATCGAGGATCGCGCTAAGGCTTACCAGAATCTCTGCGGCCAGTCCGTCAGGATCATCGCCGCGTGCGAGTCGAAATCGACTGTTACGCAGTAGGTTCTGGAGTTTGCTGAGCACCACGGTCCTCTGTATCCATAGTTCGCGGTGACGGTAATGAGCGTCCCACTCGGCTATGCCGGCGACAAGTGCAGCCAAGGCGGTGGATACGATCCCCCATCGAGACCACCCTTCGAAGGTCACCAACACACCGATTACTGCGATGAGACCGTTCGCGGTTCGCGTTCCAACGAGGACGTTCTCTGCCTTGTATTTCGCCTGATTCCTTCGCTTCTCGAAAAACCTTGTAGCTATGGCCAGTTCGCCAAGGGCTATGTCGATTGCAGCGGTCCCTGATGGGTACTCACCAACAGATAGGCCGATTCCGGCCCTGCCCGCCCGCCCCTTATTCCTACGATAGATCAGGAGAACAACAGCAAATACTAGAAGTAGGAGCGCGCCGACGACTAACCCATTTTGCGCGCTCATAAGCCGTCCCCTTCCCGCTGGCACCTTTCGACGCAGTCTAAATGCCTACTTTCAGGCGAGTTGGCTATCGCGCTTCGTTCGTCGAGCAACCTATCGATTGCTTCGAATGTTGGACTTCCACCCGCGGCGCGCAGTGAGCGATGCACTGCGCGAAGTAGTCGTAACTCAGAGTCAACAATGTCGCTGTCCCGCATGATCATTTAGACGTCCCCTGCGGGCAAACGGTTCCAGTCGAAGTGAAGATAGTCCGCATGAGACACCGCCCGCCCGCCGAATGTCTACTTTTAGACAGGTCATTGGCGACCGTCTGGTGGTTCTGCCCAGTGGCGCTGGCGATGGCGCGGAGGCTCAGCCCCGATTGGTGACCGCGTTGCCGCTCTGTGCGTCGATGCTGTGAGCTACCGCTGCACCCCCGCCAGGTTGAATGCGCGGCCATGCAGACATCAGCACTTATTACTATCGCGCTTTACCTCGCCGCGGCAGGCGCCCAGGTCGCTGAACGATGGGTCACACCGAGCGTGGATATCTGGGAATCCGACGACGCCCAGCTATACGACTTCGCACTCCCCGACCGCGCACGGAAGCGCTGGGGTCACGTCCTCTTCGCAGCTGCGACGCTCATTGGGTTAGGAACCTCCATGGCGCAGCTTCTCTCCTGAGCGAGTCGAGGTGCCCACCGCCGGTGATTGCCGTGAAGCACTCGATCAAAGTCACGCTGAGCGACAACGGCCCGGTTGATGCAGCGTCACCGCTTCCGGCGGAGAACGTGCTTACCCTAAGCGGATGGCGAACCCCCCACCATGGACTCCGTCATTTATTCGATGGGAGACATTTGACTGATGGCTGGATTTCTCGATGGCATTCGAAACACGATGGGAACCGAGACTGTCGTCATCATCCACAACGAAGGTCTTGAAGACGAAACACGCACGCCTGTTGAGGCCCACATTCAGGGCAGGACGGGGTCTTTCGAGATTGAAACGCCGATCTACGAAGGAGACATCGTCGAGGTCGACGATCCCCGCGGCGGCAAGGACCGTCGTCTCGCCGCTGAGGTTCGGGTCAACAAGGTTAACGGCAATCCCCGCATGTCGCGGATCAAGGTGATCTGGGGTAAGGCAGGGCCTCCACGGAGCGCACCAATCCGTCGCCTGACGATCGAGTACCTGCATCCGAATGTGATCTCAGCATCGAGTGATCTTTTCAACGATGGACACTACGCGTCCGCTGTATCCGAGGCATTCAAGTCTATTGAGGTTCGCGTTCGAGCCCTCACCCGAATCTCTGACCGCACGGGAGCCAAGTTGATGGGTGCCGCGTTCGGCACGGCGGACCCAGTGCTCGACGTGGCATCGGAACTCGGTCATAGCGGTGAGAATGAGCAAAAGGGTTTCGCCGCCCTGTTCAGCGGAGCGATGTTAGCGGTGCGAAACCCCAAGGCGCATGAGTTGTTCAAGCCGGAGGACCCCCGGCAGGCAATCGAATACCTCGGTTTCGCCAGCCTCCTTCATCGCAGGCTTGATGTCGCCGCATCCAAGTTGTGATCACCCGACATGGAGGTCGAAGGACCTCCGAATGAACCGGTCACCGAGCCGCCCGAGCGACTTGAACCAACGTTGAAGTGCACCGGCCGTAGGAAGCTTTCTGCGGGCTACCTGCTTCGCTGGCTGGGGAGATCGTTGACGCGGCCCTCGTCTGAGAGTGCGAGACCAATCTGCTGCACCCCAAACGACAAGAAGTGGATCGCGTCCGCGAGCGCTTTGACGGCCGGATCGTTGTCCGACCGGTACTGACTCACTTTCGCGGTCGCGCTCTGGCAATTTTGAATAGCTTCGCGGACCAATTCGAGTCTGGTGCTGAGCATCGCGTTTCCCTTACTTCGGTCGTTGCTTGGGCGGTGAGGGGTCGAACGTAACAGCGATCGCCGACACAGGCCGCCACGCGTACTGACCGACATCCAAGCGTCCGCTTCGCGGCGTCTCGCACGGCGCGTCGATCATTCCTCGTGGTCGTAGCATGCGATCTCCAAAGTCCACGCCTGCAGATCGGAGATCACCTCTGGGGTAGAGAGTTCCGGGATCGCGGTTGTGTAGATGTCGGAGACGGCGCCTACCAAGCGCGGTCCTCCGTTTTCCGCATTCACTTCGATTAGTAGCGCATTCAGCGCATTAACATCGTCGCGTCTGATCGCTTGAATCGCCGCCGCCGCGCGCCGCGTGTAGGGGTCCTCGTGCTGACTTGCTGTGTGGTCGACGAAATAGTCGACCGCTTCGCGCGGTGCGGCCCCAACTTTGTCAAGCCATATCCGGTAAGCCTCATCGAGGGCAAGCAAGAGGCGGGTGAGCCGCCCATGCGCAACGGCTTCTTCCAGAATGGCTCGGACGCCTTCATTGACGTCATCGGCGTTGGTGGATGCGCGGTGCGTCATAAGGGCTGCTGCGCGGCGGAAGTCGCCGGCACTGGGCTCGTGGGATTGGCTGGCCACGTTGGTCAGTTTCTCAGAGATACGGTCATTGCCGCCCCGGAGTCGCATGCATCGCACCCATCTCACGCACCGCAGAACTCGCCGCAACATCATTCGTCGGGTAGTTATTCGTCTGATTGACCGTCTGATTGATCGTGTTACCCGAAGCCTGACTGCCGCCCTGGCCGGCGTTTTCTTCGCCGCCAAGCGGCTGCTCCCGTTTCCCGCCAGCCAAGTTGGGCAGTGCCGGTGCCGCGCTAGCCGCAGCGCCGAGGGCCTTGCCCAACCAGGAGTTCCCAATGCTGGCTTTCGGGTTATCCCCGGCGGGGGTGAAGGTTTCGAGGAAGCCAGACCCGATGATGCCCGCCACCTGGCTGGCTTGCTGAATGCTTCGGTTGGCGAGCTGAATGCCCATCTTCGCCAACGCGCCGGAGCCGGGCATCATCACATCGAGGGCGCTGGTGCCCATCATGGCGGCGTCCATCGCCATGCCACCCAAACCGACACCACCACCACCAGGGCTGGCCGGGTATGCCTGGCCACCCAACCCGATCGGGGCGCTCTCCCCGCCGCCGATCATGGTTTGAGGTAGACCGGGCATCGGTCCGGGTATAGGTCCGGTACCGACCCCCGTGCTGACCGGCGGGGCTGCCGGGGTGCCGAGAAGATGATGATTGGCCGGCCACAACGTTGACGGGTCACCGCCACGCATACGGATCGCGTTCTCCGCAGCGGCGATCTGCTGCTCACGAGTCGCCAAATCCGCACGCCCAGGCATACCGGGCAGCTTCGACGCATCCCACGTGGACTGGTCGAACTGCAACCCACCGTAGTAACCGTTACCGGTGTTGATCGACCAGTTCCCACTGGCCTCGGCCTGAGCGAGCGCATCCCAGTTGCGCCCAGAGGACGAAGCCGGCGCGGCGGCAGGTGCGGGTCCAGGAAGACCGCCGCCATGCGTCGGACCACCAGGCAGACTCCCCGGAGCACCACCAACGATCGTGACCGGCAAAGGCAGCGGAATCGACCCAAACGGCGACTGCGGCAACTGCGCATACCCACCCGCCGTGGTGGCCCCCGCGGGCAGCGCCGCAGTCGTAGCCGCCTGCACAACACCAGGCAGCGCATTCTCCATGCCCTCTTTGATCCGGGCATGGATGTGATCGAAATGGTCGCCACCGGTATCGGTCTGCCACAACGAACCCTTCTCGTCGATCAAACCGTTACCCACAAGGAAGTTCCAAATCTGATCACCCAGCGCCTTACCCTGCGGATTCTTACCACCACGGGTAGTACCGCCGGGAATCATGATGTCCAGCGCCCGACCCGACGGATGATCCGGGTGCGGGTCTTGCCGGTATCCGCCAATGGTCTGAATCTGCGGGAAGTAGGCGGCGACAATGTCATTGAGCTTCGCCGCAGCAGGCGTCAACCCAGCATCGGGATGCTTCGACTGCGGAATCGAAGAGGCATCCATAGGTGCTGCGGGAACCGGAGTCGATGCACTCGATCCGCCCGCCGCCGAGGCCGCTTCCTTCTCGGCCTCGAGCATCGCCCGATAAGCCGGGGTGTACTCGACACCAAACGCCCCCTGAGACGCCAGCAACCCCATCAGGCCAGACCCCTGATTCGGGTTCGCCTTATCGATATTCGACAGCATCGCCAACGGACCCGACAACATCAGATTGCCGACGAACTTCGTGATGTTCTCCAAGATCCCCGCCAAGCCCTTGGAAATACCGAAGTCCTTATCCAGCTCCGCGCCCAGGCTTTCCATGTCACTGGTAGCCGACTTCAGCTTCTTCTTATGCTTCTCGGCTGCCGCCTGCTGCGCCTCAGCGAAACGGGCCTGCGCCTCGTTCGCATCCTGCCCAGCCTTCGCCACATCATTACGGGCATCCTGAATATCCGCCTCAGTAGCCACATTCGACGCCAACAACTGCTGCAACCGAGCTTCCTTCTCGGCAAGATCGTGACGGGCCTCATCGACACGATTCAGAGCCGCAGCAAGAGACGCATCCAAACCAGCGGTCGACTGATACACCAGCGGAAGAACCGGCGCATCAGGCAGCTTCGCCTTCTCCCCATCGCCAGTGCCCGTCGGATCGAGGATGGGACTGCCGGCGGGCGCCGGGCCTGGCAGGGTGAATCCCGTGGAGCCGCGCCGCTGACGCTGAGCATCACCTGTTGCACCGCCGAGCGGGATCTGTCCGGGCAAATTGCCGAACGGTGCTGGGGGCGCGCCTGTTTGGCCGGGGCCGACCAGGCCGGGGATGGGGATTCCGCCGACCGTGGCCGGGCCGCTGCCTCCGCCCATTTGCGGCAGAGGTGCAGGCGTCGCAGGGCTGCCGGGGTCGCCCTGAATCGTGCGGTCCCACCATTCGCGGGCGGCCTTACCGGCGTCGCCCGGGTTGGGGAGTTCGTTGAGTTCTCGCGCGCCGGGGATGTTGTCTTCGGCCCACCGTTCAATGTCAGGACCGTTTGACATCGCCAGGTAGGTCAGCCAGGCCGGGACCGCCACTCGCGAGAGGGCGGCGCTGATGCCCTTGGCGCCCTTATCCGCCGCGCCCGGAAGTCCCGTCGACAGCATCGTGCTCGTGCTCGTCAAAGCCGTCGTCAGCGCGGAAACACCCTGGATGGACTTCCATGCCACAAACGCCTTGACCGCGTCGTCAACACCGACACCGATCTTGTCGATCCAACCCAGCACATCCTGGACAGCGTTAGCTAGATCCTTCGCCGCCTGAACCCCATCCTCGAAGACCTGCCGGATCTGCCCTTGGTTCGCGGTCACCCACGAATTCACATCGTTCAGGCGACCCGACACCGCGTTGATCGCATCCTTGAGCGTGTTGGCGTCATCGGTCGGCTTACCGAACAGCGCGCCAAGGAAGTTCGCACCCAGACGGGCAACAGCGGTCTGCGCCTGCTCAATCGAGCCGGCTAAAGTGTTCACCGACCCTTTGGCGAAACCGTCCATGTTCTGCTCGACGGTCTGCAACAACGTCTCCAAGCCAATCTTGCCGTCGCTGATCAGCTTGTACAGCTCCGCGGTCGAGACACCAACGATGGAGGCCATCCGGTCAACCGGGAAGCCCTCCAGTTGGTTCTGCAACTGCTCGAGGCTGACCTTGCCGGACGAAGCGATCCGCAGGAAACCCTCACCGACCGAATCCAAGGGCTTACCCAGATAGGCGGCAGTGTTGGTGACGGCGGACATGAACCGCTTCAAATCACCCGAACTGGTCGATAACGCCTGAGAGGCAATGGAGAACGCCGCCGACAACGAGTACGGGGTTCCCTCAACTGCGGCGTTGACGGTCTCCATCACCGCACCCACATCAAGAGTGGCGCGGCCCGTCCGCTCCAAAACGCGGTTCAGGTTCTCCAAACGGTTCTTCGCCGAATCAATAGCCTGATACCGCTCAAACCCCTTGAACAAGGTGACACCAGCGGCGCCAATCAGGCCCGCCGCAGCAGTCGTGAACGCCAACCCCAACGCCCGGCCGGCAACAGCGCCCGCCTTACCGGCCACACCCAGATACCCCGAAAGCGTGGACGAGAACGCCGACGCGCCAGGAATAGAACGGCTCAACTCCGAACCAAACGACGACCCGAACCCGCGACCAGCCTGCGCGCCGTGACCTGAGAACTGCGACACCATCTCCCGGCCAATCCGGTCAGTCGCCGCAGTCCCCCCCGTCACACCAGAACTCATCGAAGACTGAAACGACCGACCCGCCCGCTCCCCCGCATCCGAGAACTGCCGCTCAATCTGGCGGGCAGCCACAGCCGCTGAACGCTCATCCAGACGTGTCAGAACATCGACGTATATGGGCATATCAGACTCCTAATCCCTCAGAGGTCTCGCCAGTCGAGAAGGTCTTCGGGCATGTATTCCGCCATCCAGTCAGCGGCAGTCTGGGCGTCATACGAAATGCGCCCATCCGGATAAACCGTCGCGGTCACGGCCGTTCGTACGAAGCGCTCCCCAGAGCAGCCGACACCCCGCTTCGCCGCCACGTACGCCGCACTCGACTTCACGTCATCAGGAAGCAAGCTGTCTAGAACACGCACCGGCTCCCCCGCAGTGATCGCTTCCAAGCACCGCCGCCAGCCAGCATGATTCGGGTTCTCCCGCAGACCCTCAACGACTTTCAGGCGGACCGCCTGATACACCCCTTCGACCGGAAAGACCGTCCGGGGCGCCGCAACCCTAGCCATCAGCGCTTCGCCCCCCAACGCGCCCTAGACGCCCTCTGATGTCGCTGAGAAATCCCCTCCCCGAGGCCGACGTTCACCTTCGCCAGCAAGTCCACCACCTGCCGGTCCAGCGCCCGCACCTCCGCAGACAACTTCACCAACACCGACGGACGGTTCTCCCCGGCCAACTCCCGATCGAAACCGGACTTCAACACCTCGGAACGGTCCGCGGCGGTGCAAGCGGCCTCCAGTGCCGAAGCCTCCTGCTCGGTCCACTCCAGAGGCGCATCCGCCGGCTGACCCATCTCCTGAGAAGCTCGGGCCAAGGCGGCGTCCATCTGTTCCCGAAGACGCTCACCAGCAGAGACCTGTCCGGCCAATTTAGTTAGCCCCTCTCCTGGAAAATCTGCGTTGCATGCACTGACCGGCAGGCCCTATGCCATCCGGGCTTCTCCACAGCAAACATCGGGGTCCCTCCCCACCCATCTGAACTGCACGTATGCACCCCGCAGCAAACGTCCTGGCGCGCAGCGGTTGCGCCGGAAGGTCGCTGTGGCTGGTGTGTCATGGTCTGTTCCTTGGGATTTGGGGGTGACTCGGGGTGGCTGCCATGACAAGGAGCCGCCCCGAGTCACCGGTCTCAGGATGTCGGCACGCCTTCGTAGCGCATGCCGCCGGCGGGGATGGGTTCGGCGTCTTGGGCGGCAAGGTTCTCAAGGTCGGTGTCGGTGCGGTAGTGGCGGAGTTCGTCGGGTTCTGCGAGTCGGAAGACGGCGGTGTCCATGAGGTTGGTGCGTGAGCCCGAGGGGATGTCGGCCAGTTCTTCGAGGGCGGTGGCTGTTCCGGCGGGGGCGTTCTGGGCGTAGGTGTTGACGACACCGTTCCAGCCTTTGGTGGCGGCGACCATGGCGATGGCCTGGGCCATGTAGGTGTCGCCGGAGGTGGTGGCCAGCTCGAGGTGGGTGGCGGCGTCTTCGGGGCCGTCGAGTTTGGCGGCGCGGTCGCGTGAGTCGCGCATGATCATGAGTTGTTCGGGGGTGGCGTCGCCGCTGATGCCGAACAGTTTTCGCTGCAACGTTTCGCGGCGTGACTGTCGATCGGCGAGGAACGACTGCTTGAGCTGGTCTCGTTCGCGGCGGGCCTGCTTGAGGGCCTTGGCCATTTCGATTCGCTTACCGGTGTCGCTGTATCGGCGGCTGGTACGGATGGCCTCGGCTTCCCTGTTGAGGCGGCCTTGGATACGGGCCATCTCGGAGCGGGGATAGTCAGTCATGGCGGTTCTCCTAGTGGTGGGTCGTGGCGAGGTTCTGCGTGGGCGTGGTGCCCAGCTCGTCGGGTTCGCGGGTGCGGGCGACGAGGGCATTGAACTCGTCGGCGGGTAGCGCGGCGAGGTAGACATCGAGAGCGGCTTTGAGGGCGCCGCCGGGGTCGTTATTGGCGTTGGCCATTGCGCGCCTTTCTGTGTCGTTCCTCGGCGAGGGCGAGGACAGCGGCTTGTCTCAGCGCCCAGGTGTTGCCGATGCGCTGTGCGCCGTCGATGCTGGGTGCTAGGCGCCGCATCTGCCGGCAGGTGATGCCGAGCGTTGCTGCGGCTTCGGTGGTGCTCATCCAGTTGTCTTCGCCCTGTTGGTTTGAGTGTGTCTGCGGGTCAGCAGATTCCGCGAGTTGCTGTCCGCTTGAGGACATGGCGGTGTGGATGGCTGCGAGCAGGCGGGCATACCGTGCCGGGGACGCGCCGTTGAGGCGGTCCTTCTGAATGCGAGCCAGAACGCAGCGGGCGAGGTCATCTAATGCGTTGCGACCCCGGACTGTAACCGTATCGCCGACTTGGCGCACTTCGTCATCGGTCATGAATGTCGCTCGCGGCGCCGCCGAGTCACGAAGCATCCTCATTCTGATCTGGGGGGTCGACGATTCGCCAGATCTTTTCGGTTCGGCTGTCGCCGTGCGCGGGCACTGACTCGATGCGGTCGGACAGTCCTGCTGCGCGGCGGACCGACTGCCAGGGGTGGCCTGCGGCTTGCCCGGCGTGTTTCGCGTCCTCGGGCGAGACCGTGACCGCGGTCTGCATGTCGAGCCATTTGTCGAGCCAGGCGGCTGCGGACTCATGCCGGGGAGGTCGCTGGTCGGGGACGATGGACCAGATTGCGCGACCTCGTTTTCGGGAGATGGTGTGCATGTCGGGGTGGGAGGTGCGGGCTTGGTGGATGCTGCTAGTCGTGTACCCGGCAGCGTGACCGGCTTCGATCACAGCAAATGATTCGACGGTGGTGTGACCCTCTGCACGTAACTGCTCGACGTACTCGCTCAACCATTTGAGGCACGACAGCTTCGGGCGAGGCTCATCACGCGACCTGCGTGAATCGATGCTGGTGACGGTAGCATCGGGGTCATGGGTGACCGGAGCGGTCACGTATCCTGACCTGCTGTTTCCATGGGTGACCGGTGTGGTCACGCATGACCAGTAGGTGAAGGTTCGGCCGTTGTAGTCGCCTTGACGCGAGAACACCAGCCCTTCGGAGTCCAGCAAAGATATTGCTTGGTCGAACAGCTCCCGCTTCTCCTTGCGTCCAAGGCGGCGACGTAGGTCTCCCTCGGTCAGTTCGGTGTCGCGTTCAAGCATTCGCAGGATGGAGCGTCTGACGGTCTCTAGGCGGGTGGCGTCGTAGAACTCCTCGCCGGTCGCCCGGGTGATCGCACGCTCCCGCACTTTTGCGCGAGCCGCCTTGTGCGCCTCGGTGACGATCCAGTCGCGGGTGGAGTCCGATACCGCCATGACTTTCGCAGAGAGCTGCCAGTCAAATTCGGACACGACCGATCGATGGTGCAAGATCGCCAGCCCAGCAGCCACCTTCAATCGCGAGAGGAGTGCGTGACCGTCGAGGGCTTCGGCCTCACCACGTTGGCGGGCCAGGTGTGCATCGATGACGGTGCGGGCGATTTCCTCGGGCCCGTATTGGATCTCGACGATGTCGGTGGACAGCCGGGTCCAGGCCGGCAGGTCGGTGTTCAACGGTTCGGGGTCTGCTCCGGCCACACTGGGCATGTTCGGGTCGACAGTGGGGAACCACAAGATCCGTTGCGGTGTGCCGCCGGTGGTGTCGTTGAAGATCACCGATGTATGGCCGGGTTGGGCACCGACGCTCATACACATTCTGTACGTGTGCGGTTGAACGACTCGGCTGGTGGCCTCGCTGGCGTTGGCCTGCCCGATCAACTCGCCCATGACCGCCGCCTTCAACTGTGCCAGCAGAATCGATCCTTGCCGCGCCGCGATGCCTGCCAGGGTGTCGATCTCGGAGATGGTGATGATCGCGCGGGTGATCCGTTCGGCGCCCTCCTTTTTCGGCGGAGCGAAAAGGGCTGCGATGCCCTCCCCGGAACCAATGGGGCGTTCGGTGATGGGTGCCGGCCAGGCCAGCCGGGCGACTTTGTCGGAGATACCTTTACCGCCGCCCGAGGGGCTGACGAACGCGGCGATCATATTCAGTGAGGCACGTCCGCCGATGATGCCGGGGAGCTGCACTTCCGGGCCAGTGCTGGCGACCACTCGTAGTAGGACAGCGCCGAAGACGGCCCAGGGCGCGGCGAAACGCGCTCGTGCCCACTGATAGATGGTGTGCAGTTCTGGTGTGGCGTTGAAGAAGTCGTCGGTGTCGGTCACGCCGTCGCCTTCCTCTGGGCGGATTGAATGGTTTGTTGAATCTCGTGAGCGCCTAATCCGATTTCGTGGGCCGCTGCGGCCAGTGCGGAGTACACCGCCGCAGGTGCGCTGTCGGCGGCAGCCCGGGCCGCTGCCCAGAACAGGATGCCGTTGCGATTGCCTGGCTGAGCTTCGGCCACTGACTTCACGAGGCCGTCCCAACGATCGCCAGTCCCAACAAATCCCTCCGAAGTACTTGTTCTCGGCGGTGAGTAGTTCGGTTGAACGATCAGGTGCTGCAGATGTTCAGGGAGGGTGGCGATTGGCCCGCCGCGGTGAATGCGGTAGGGCTGCCCGGTTATTGGGTGGATCGAGCCGGGGGCGACGAGATAGCCTCGCCCGCCCGCCTTTACGTCGATGCCAGTGGTGCCGGAGACCTTGCCGCGCACGGGCCCGGTGTGACGGTAATAGAAGTGCCAGCCTTCCCCACCCGTCCTGATCGTCAACGTCTCGTGCTCGGGACCTAACCTGAGCGCGGCGACGGTTCCGCCGTGTCGGGGATCAACGTCAAGACAGATCACGCCGGCCTGAGTCACGCCCCAGTTGCAGCCAGGGTGATGTCGTGCCCACCGGGTGATCACGTCGCGGTCCCGAGTGAAGTCCTGGACCCCGTGTTTGGTCAGAGGGACCTTGCCGTCGAGCGGCCCGACTGAGAACCCCAGAGTCAACATAGTTTCGAGCGGAGTGCCCGCCCCGATGATGCTGGGGCGGGCCTCCGTGGCGCTGTTGTCGGTCACAGTGCCGCTCGCAGTCGGTCGAGGTCGGCTAGGAGGGCGGTGGCCTTGTCGAGAATCTCGGTGGCGCGGGTCTTGCGTGCGTCGTCGAGGTGACCGATCGCGCTGTCGATCAGGCAGCACACCGTGTCGGCGTGCCCACGTGCGCTGTCGAGATCCCACTGCGCGGCGTAAGTGCAATCCGATGTACTGACCGTGTTCACTTCTCGTCGCCCATCACCTCGACGGCGGCGCGCAGAACATCCGCCAACTCAAGGGCACCCTCGGGCTGGATGGATGTACCCCACTCGTGCCACTTCCCGCCCACGAAGCGACGGATGTTGATGCCGACCAACTTGCTTCCGCAACCGTGGATACGCGGTATCACACGTACACATGCGGGGCGCACGATTTCCCCGTCATCCTCGCCACTGCCCGAGAACGAGGCGACATAGACGGGCGCGCCACGGTAGCAAGCGGCCTGCCACGTTGTGGCGACGTCGTCCCAGTCGGGATCAGCCCACGCCGGTCGCGGGAACGGCATCATCTTTTCGGCGTCACCGCCGTGATAGATGTCTGTGTCGCGTTCGGCGAGTTCTTGCCAGCGCGCGATAGCGGGGTTCGGCGGGTCGAGGTTGACAGGTTGCTGATCGGCCGATACCTCAACGGCGCCGTCGAACGTGTCGTCGGTGTTGATCTTCTTGCTTCGTGCAGCCATGATGGAGTTCTCCTAGATCTCTGCTGAGTGATGGGTTACGGAAGTCCTCGAAGTTGCCGCTTCGGGGACTTCGCTTTTTCCGGGCCGCAAGTCTTCGGTCCGGTCGGCTTCGGGGTCGAGGCCGAGATCGCAGTGCCATTCCTGCGGGCGGTCATGCGGCATCCGGGCCACCGATCCTGTTGTCTATCAAGTACTTAAGAACGTCCTCACGGAGGTAGCGGACGCGGCCGCCAATCTTCACGTAGGGGATACCGCGCCGCCGATACCGATCTTGGGCAAGCGCATCGACGCTTGTCTGGACGACCTCGGCCACTTGGGCCGGCGTCGCTACCGGAGGCAGCGTGTCTAGGAGTGGGAGCACATCTGTTTCCTTTCAATCGCGGGAGCGATCGTTACGATCTCTCTTCGGGTCATAATGCATGACAATCGGTAACACGGTCAAGTGAATCGCGGGAGCGATTCAAAAGATCGTTTATGGTCGTTTAGTGAGCCCACCACCCGAGCCACCCAAAGGCCTGACGAAAAATCCGCTCGGACCTACGGGGGAAGCTGTCGCCGCGAATGTCGAGCGACTGCGGACGAGGCTGAACCTCACGTTTGCTGCTTTGTCCGAGCGGCTGTCACAGATTGGCCGCCCGATCCCGCCTCTCGGCCTACGGAAGATCGTGGCTCAGACCCGACGAGTGGACTCTGACGATTTGGTCGCTCTTGCTGTGGCACTTGAGGTTTCGCCTGTCACGCTGTTGATGCCTGATGCGGAGAACGGCCGCGACGAGCTTCACCTGACGGGCTTCGAGTATCCCCTGTCAGCTGCGTCGCTCTGGTTCTGGCTACGGGCCACCAACCCGTTGCCCTACGACGACCGACTGCCTCTCGTGTTTCAAGCGGCAGCATGGCCGGCCTGGCGGTTGCGAATGCAGATCGAGCAGGAAAAGAAGACTCAGGGCGCTTGGCTACAGGCGAGGCGCGCGCAGGTGCAACTGGAGTCTGACGATGGCGACGATTGAGAAGTACGAGACTTCCGCTGGGGTAACTCGTTACCGAGTGCGATACCGGACCCCAGATCGTAGGCAGACGGATAAGCGCGGCTTCCGCACGAAGAGGGATGCCGAGGCCTGGGCCAATCAACTTGAGGTCGATAAGCGACGCGGTGCATACGTAGCGCCAGCAGCGGGCCGGGTCAGACTCGGGGAGTACGCGGAAGAGTGGCTGGATAGCAAGCACAACTTGAAGCCCTCGACGCGGGCCCGCTATCAGGTGGTGCTGGATACATTCATTGCCGATCACGCCGAGGTTGCCCTGGGGGACATCACGCGCCAGCTCGTCCGCGAATGGGTCGGTCAGCTGGCGGCGAGTCATGCCCCGGCGTCGGTGCACAAATCGGTCGGGGTCCTGCGGCAGGTGCTCGCGATGGCGGTCCGAGAGAACCGTCTGGTGGTCAATCCTGCCGACGGCGTCGAGTTGCCCGCGGTGGGAACGGTCGAACAGCGTTTTCTGACGCTGGAGCAGTTGCACGGCTTGGCCGAGGCAGCAGGGGATCATCGCGCCCTGGTGTATCTGCTGGGGACCTGCGGGCTGCGGTTCGGGGAAGCTGCGGAACTCCGCTGGCGGGACCTCGACCTCGACAGGCTACGGATGCGGGTGGCGCGGTCGGTGACGCTCGTCGACAACCGGTTCGTCGTCGGCACCCCGAAGGGTGGCAAGGGCCGCACAGTAAGCGTCTCAGCGTTCGTGGCCGGCCTTCTCACGGTCGGGGATGCGGAGGCTCTGGTGTTCCCGGACTCCAAGGGCGGACACATGCGTGGGACGAACGTGCGGCGGCGCTGGTGGTCCGACGCCGTCGTCGCTGCCGGGCTGCCTACCGACTTCAAGATCCACGAGCTACGGCACACGGCGGCGTCGTTGGCGATTCAAGCTGGGGCGAACATCAAGAGCCTTCAGAACATGCTGGGACATGAGTCGGCGGCGTTGACGCTGGACCGGTACGGCCACCTGTACGGGTCGGACGTTGAGGCGGTAGGGGTCGCGATGAACGCGCTTTTAACTCGGGAGTGTGGGCAGAGTGTGGGCACAAACGCGGCCTGACAGCACAACAGGCCAGACGATAAACGCCTGACCTGTTTGTTTGATTGTGGAGCCTAGGAGATTCGAACTCCTGACATCTGCCTTGCAAAGGCAGCGCTCTACCAACTGAGCTAAGGCCCCCGAGGAAATCAGGACGGTGCGTCGGCGGTGTGCCACACCTCGGCGCCGTGCTGACTGCGCCACACCAGCAGTGCAGCGGCGGCAACCGCCGCGACGAGCACAAGCACCGGCTTCATCGATGTGGAACCTTTCCGTGGGGCTAGGAGGACTCGAACCTCCGACCTCTTCGTTATCAGCGAAGCGCTCTAACCGCCTGAGCTATAGCCCCTTCGAACCGCATGGCCGAGCGACGAGATTACCTCACGGGCAACCGGTCTCCCAAACCGCGGTCAGTCTCGGTCGGCGAGGGTGACCTCCACGCCCCCGACCAGGTCGGTCGTCAGGTTGTAGATGAACGCCCCGACGGTGGCCGCGGCTGTCAACAAAACGATGTTGACCAGGCCGATCAGCGCCGCGCCGCCGAACACCGTTCCGCTGGAGACCAGTTCTCCGCCGGCGCCGCCGCTGGCGCTGGTCAGCAGGTCGCCGACGTTGCTGTTGAGCTTCGTCCAGACCCCCATGCCGCCCAGCACCAGGTACAGGAACGCGACCGCGATCATCCACACGAAGAACAGCGCCACCGACAGCAGCAGCGACACCTTCAGCGTGCTCCACGGGTCGACCCGCCGGATCTGCATGCTGGCCCGCACCGGCCCGCGATGCTGTCGCGACGCCACTTCGACGCCGCGCGTCGGTGTGGCCGGGCGGGCCTGGCGGGGCCGCTGCTCCGCGACGGGGCGTTCCGCAGGTTGGCGCTGCTGCGGCGACCGCGGCACCCCGCCGGACAGATCCGGGATCTCACTGGCGTAGGGCTCGGGACGGCGAGCAGGTTCGGGACGATCCGGTTCCGGACGGCTGACCGGTTCGGGCCTGCCGGCAGGTTCCGGACGACCGGCCGGCTCGGGTCTGCCGGCAGGTTCCGGACGGATCGTCTCGGTCCGCGCGTTCTCGGTGCGCTCGGCCGGCCGCTGCGTCTGCTCCGCGTCCGCTCCACCGCCCATGAACCGGTTGAGCCGCGCGTCCAGACCCGCAGGGTTGTTGCCACCCTGCCGGGCCTCCGGACCGGGTCCGTCGGCCGCGTGCCGCTGCCTGGGCCGGCCCGCGGGGCCTCGCTGCCACGGCGGGACATCGTTGCCAGGCGCCCCGGCGTCCTGCGCGGGCGCCGACGAGGACGGCGCACCGTTACCCGCGCCGGATCCGTCGCCGGCCCGCGCGTGGCCTGGCTCGTTCGGTGAGCTCACCTACGACTCCTCACTGGTGGTCGCGTCGACGTCGGTGTTGACCTCGTCGGTGCTGTCGCCGGCTTCGGCGTTGCGCGCGATCGCGATCAGTGTGTCGCCCTCGCCGAGGTTCATCAAGCGAACGCCCTTGGTTTGGCGCCCGGCTTTACGGACCTGACGTGCGGCGGTACGGATGACACCGCCGCCGGAGGTGATGGCGTACAGCTCGGTGTCGTCGTCGACGATCAGCGCACCGACCAGCGTGCCACGACGCTTGTCGAACTGAATGGTCAGCACACCTTTACCGCCGCGACCCTGGACCGGGTACTCGTCGATGGCCGTCCGCTTGGCGTAACCACCCGAGGTGGCGACCAGCAGGTAGGTGTCCGGACGCACGACGTTCAGCGAAAGCAGCGCGTCGTCGGCGTTGAACCGCATGCCCTGCACACCCGAGGTGGCGCGGCCCATCGGGCGCAGCGCCTCGTCGGTGGCCGAGAACCGGATCGACTGACCGTTGGCCGACACCAGCAGCAGGTCGTCGTCGGCCGAACACAGCACCGCGCCGACCAGTTCGTCGCCGTCACGCAGGTTGACCGCGACGATGCCGCCGGACCGGTTGGAGTCGAAGTCGATCAGCCGCGACTTCTTCACCAGGCCGTTACGGGTGGCCAGCACCAGATACGGCGCGTCCTCGTAGGTCTTGAGCTGGATCACCTGGGCGATGCGCTCGTTGGGCTGGAAGGCCAACAGGTTCGCGACATGCTGGCCACGCGCCGTGCGCGAGGCCTCCGGCAGGTCGTAAGCCTTGGCCCGATAGACCCGGCCCTGCGTGGTGAAGAACAGGATCCAGTCGTGGGTCGAGCAGACGAAGAAGTGGTTGACGATGTCGTCCTGCTTGAGCCCGGCGCCTTGAACGCCCTTGCCGCCGCGCTTCTGGCTGCGGTACAGGTCGGTCTTGGTGCGCTTGGCGTAACCGGTCTCGGTGATCGTGACGACGACGTCCTCGCGCGCGATCAGATCCTCGTCGGCGACGTCACCGTCGGCCGGGATGATCCGGGTGCGGCGGTCGTCGCCGTACTTGTCGACGAGCTCTTTGAGCTCGTCACGCACGATGGCGCGCTGACGTTCCGGCTTGGCCAGGATGTCCTCGAGGTCGGCGATCTCGGCCTCGATCTTGGCCAGATCGTCGATGATGCGTTGACGTTCCAGGGCGGCCAACCGCCGCAGCTGCATGTCGAGGATCGCCTGCGCCTGGATCTCGTCGACGTCGAGCAGCTCGATCAGTCCGCTGCGTGCGACATCGGCGTTCGCCGAGGCCCGGATCAACGCGATGACCTCGTCGAGCGCGTCGAGTGCCTTGACCAGACCGCGCAGGATGTGGGCCCGCTCGTTGGCTTTTCGCAGCCGGTAGGTGGTCCGGCGGACGATCACATCGAGTTGATGGTCAACGTAGTGCCGGATCAGCTGGTCCAGGCGCAGCGTGCGCGGCACGCCGTCGACGATGGACAGCATGTTGGCGCCGAAGCTGGTCTGCAGCTGGGTGTGCTTGTAGAGGTTGTTCAGCACCACCTTGGCCACGGCGTCGCGCTTGATCTCCACGACGATGCGCAGACCCACGCGATCGCTGGACTGGTCCTCGATGTTCGAGATGCCGCCGAGCTTGCCGTCGCGGACCTGCTCGGCGATCGAGGTGATGAAGTTGTCGTGATTGACCTGATACGGCAACTCGGTGATCACCAGCGAGGTGCGCCCACGCGAATCTTCTTCGATCTCAACGACACCGCGCATCCGGATCGAACCGCGTCCGGTCTTGTAGGTGTCCTCGATACCCTGCGATCCGACGATCAGACCGTGGGTCGGGAAGTCCGGACCCTTGACCCGCTCGCAGACCGCGGCCAGAGTGGCTTCCTCGTCGGCTTCGTGGTTTTCCAGGCACCAGTACACCGCGTCAGCGAGCTCGCGCAGGTTGTGCGGTGGCATGTTGGTGGCCATGCCGACCGCGATACCGCCCGAACCATTGGCCAACAGGTTCGGGAACCGGCTCGGCAGAACCGTGGGCTCCTGCACCCGGCCGTCATAGTTCGGGATGAAATCGACTGTCTCCTCGTCGATTTCGCGCAGCATCTCCATAGCCAACGGAGTCAGTCGCGCCTCTGTGTTGTGGCTGACGAAACCGTTGGTGATGAAAGAATGGTCGGCAGTGTCGACACGCAGGCTGTAGACCGGTTGGACGCCCGCAGCGGTTACCGAAGCGACGCGCGCGTAGTAGAACCGGCCATCGGTGAGTTCGGTGGCGATAGCACGTACATCCTTGTTGGCGATGTGGCTCAAGATCTCATCGCGGTCGCGACGCCAACGCGATAGCCGATCGATATTGTGCTTGCGGAGCCATTCCTTGTCGACCCACCGGCTTTCGCTCTGGGACCGAATAAACGCGGCAAGACCCGGCACATGGTCAGAATCCAAACCTGCAGCACGCGCGGGTAGAGCATTGAGCAACGCCTGCAATTTGAGCTGCTTGGCTCCACCGAACCCGACCCGCGTAGAGAAGTCGTCCGCGTGGGCACGGTTCGTGATGACGACCTTGTGCTCACCGGTCGCGTGGAGGTACCTGCGCGAAACGACACCGAACTCGAGGAGCATCTGCTGGACATCCCGCGCCAGTTGACCGCTTCGAGTCGAATACGACACCTGAACCGTATTGCGGGGCAGTGCGGAACAGGAACCGTCACCTTCGAAAAGAGCTTGCAGGAAAGCTCTCTTGACGGTGGCTGCCGAATTCCACAACCAATCGGGAATTGCCTTCGCCGCTGACCGGGTGCCGACGAGCCCAGCTAGCCGGGACTTCCTCAGCTCCGTCAGGTTATGCACGTCCAACTCGAGCAGAGTCGAGCCTGACGCGATCCGACGCTCGGAGATGTACCGCGCCCCACCGACCACCGCGTCGTAGGCAGCCACGACCATGTTGAAGTAATCGCGATCGAGGTTGTTGAATCCGGCTCGCGTTTCGCTGACGAATCCTTCGCTGATGAACGCGCCGAGAAGCAGCGCTTCCATGACCTCGTGCCAGTCGGCGGGGCCGAACTCCACCGGTGGGGTGCGCTGCAGCACGACACAATCGTCAGGTCGAATCTCCTCGATCAGCTTCCACAGGAGCGTCGGTACGCCTCCTACGTCGACCAGACACAGCAGCGGGTGATTCGCGGTCCCCACAACCTCGTAGCCTTCGACGGTTCGCACCTTGAAGGTTTCGTGGTCACCGGAGTGGAAGAGCGCATCGGCCACGACCGGGTCGCCGTGCCGGTCCAGAACCTTCAGCTCGATCTCGTTGTCTGAGTTCGCCGCGGCTCCGGGAACCACATCACCGATGCGGACGGCTTGGCCGAAGGGGAGGCGAACCAGCGCATCTCCGGTGACGCAGTACCGCATCGCGGCCGGCGGGTCGTTGCCCGGCGAGCCGAAGTTGCCCTGCCCGTCGACCAGCGGGTAGCGCAGCGACCACGGCTGGGCCATCCGGACCAGGGTGTCGTAGATCGACGCGTCGCCGTGCGGGTGGTAGTTACCCATCGTCTCGGCGACGGACCGTGCCGATTTCGCGTGGCTGCGGTCAGGACGGAACCCGGAGTCGAACATCGCGTAGAGGACCCGGCGGTGCACCGGCTTCAGACCGTCGCGCACCTCCGGCAGGGCGCGGCCGACGATCACGCTCATCGCGTAATCGATGTAGCTGCGTTGCATCTCCTGCTGGATGTCGACCGGTTCGACGCGGTCGCCGGCTTCGTCGCCGGGGGGCAACGTGGTGTCAGTCATGGAATTTCGTTCCTAAGTGGGGGTAGGCAGCCAGTCGTCGGACGTCGTTAAACGTCCAGGAAACGCACGTCTTTCGCGTTGCGGGTGATGAAGCTGCGGCGTGCTTCGACGTCCTCGCCCATCAGGATCGAGAACAGCTCGTCCGCAGCGGCAGCGTCATCAAGCGTCACCTGACGCAATACGCGCACCGACGGATCCATCGTGGTCTCCCACAATTCTTTGGCGTCCATCTCGCCGAGACCCTTGTAACGCTGGATGCCGTCGTCCATGTTGATCTTCTTGCCGGCCTTCTTCCCGGCCTCGAGCAGCCCGTCGCGTTCCCGGTCGGAGTAGGCGAACTCCGGTTCGCTGCGCTGCCATTTGAGCTTGTACAGCGGCGGCTGCGCCAAGAAGATGTGCCCGTTTTCCACCAGTGGCTTCATGAACCGGAACAACAGCGTCAGGAGCAGCGTCGAGATGTGCTGGCCGTCGACATCGGCGTCGGCCATCAGCACGATCTTGTGGTAGCGCAGCTTGGAGATGTCGAACTCGTCGTGGATGCCGGTGCCCAACGCGGTGATGATGGCCTGGACTTCGGTGTTCTTCAGCACGCGGTCGATGCGCGCCTTCTCGACGTTGATGATCTTGCCGCGCAGCGGCAGGATGGCCTGGAACATCGAGTCCCGGCCGCTCTTGGCCGAGCCGCCGGCCGAATCACCCTCCACCACATAGAGTTCCGACTTGGTCGGGTCGGTGGAGCGGCAGTCGGCGAGCTTGCCGGGCAGGCCGCCGATGTCGGTGGCGCTCTTGCGGCGCACCAGCTCGCGTGCCTTTCGCGCGGCGATCCGGGCCTGCGCGGACGACACCGCCTTGTTCACAACGGTTTTGGCTTCGGCCGGGTTGGCCTCGAACCAGTGGGTGAGCTGCTCGTTGCAGATCTTCTGCACGAACGACTTGACCTCGGTGTTGCCGAGTTTGGTCTTGGTCTGGCCCTCGAACTGGGGCTGCTGGACCTTCACCGAGATCACCGCGGCCAGGCCTTCGCGGATGTCGTCGCCGGTGAGGTTGGGGTCCTTTTCCTTGAGCAGCTTCTTGTCTTTGGCGTACTTGTTCACCACGGTGGTCAGCGCGGCACGGAAGCCCTCTTCGTGGGTGCCGCCTTCGTGCGTGTTGATCGTGTTGGCGAACGTATGCACCGACTCGGAATAGCCGGCGTTCCACTGCATCGCGACCTCGACCTCGTGGCCGGTGCCCTTGCCTTCGAAGTCGATGACGCTGGGCTGGATCGAGTTCTTGGTGCGGTTGATGTGCTTGACGAAATCCACCAGGCCGCCGGGGTAGTGGAACACCCGGTGCTTCACCTTGACCGGCGCCGCGGCCTCAGCGGCCTTCTCCTCGGCGCTCTTGGGTGCCTCGGCCTGATCACTGACCACGTCGTCGACGACTTCGTCGGGGGTGACGCGCTCGTCGGTCAGCTCGATGGTCAGGCCCTTGTTCAGGAACGCCATTTCCTGGAGGCGACGCGCGATGGTCTCGAAGTCGTAGGTGGTGGTCTCGAAGATGTCCGGATCGGCCCAGAACCGGATGGTGGTGCCGGTCTCCTTGGTCGGCTCACCCTTACGCAGGGTGCCGGGCACCGAACGGTCGTAGGTCTGGAACCACTCGTGCCCGTCTCGGCGGACGTCGGCCTCCAGCCGGCTGGACAGCGCGTTGACCACGGAGACGCCGACACCGTGCAGACCGCCGGACACCTGGTAGGCGCCTTCTTCGAACTTGCCGCCGGCGTGCAGCACCGTCATCACGACATCGATGGTCGGGATCTTCTGGGTTTTGTGCGTCTCGACCGGAATGCCGCGGCCGTCGTCGGTGACCTGGACACCTCCGTTCGCGAGGAGTCGCACGTCGACCTTGCTGGCGTAGCCGGCCATCGCCTCGTCCACCGCGTTGTCAACGACTTCCCAGATCAAGTGATGCAGGCCGCGTTCACCGGTGGAACCGATGTACATGCCCGGACGTTTACGAACCGCCTCCAGTCCCTCGAGCACCTTGATCGCATCGGCGCCATACTCGCTGGGAGCGTTCTTCTTCTGGGCAGCCACGTTGGACGCGTCTCCTTGGGGTTCGCAGGCAAGCGGCGACATGCCGCTCGCGGATCTGACACCAGTCTACCGGCTCAGACCGTCAGGACCCACTCTGTGGACACGTTTCTTCATACCTGATCGCGCCGTGCGTCGATTTTCGCGGATAGGGATAGGTCTTGACGGCGTGGGTGGTATTCAGAACCATCCTGGCGACTCTCAGGGAATCAGATCAGCCATACGTGTCGCGCGGTCCGCGGCCCGGCACGCTGTATCGACCCTTGCGCCAGGACGGACCGACCGGGCCCACGATCTTCAACGACGTCACCACACCGTCCCCGACCGCGGCAGCGATCTTGGCCAGCAGCTGGGCCTGCACCATACGTAACTGGGTAGCCCACGCCGTAGATTCCGCCGTGACCGTCAACACGCCCTCGTGCAGGGACTTCGGCGCCGCGTGGTCAGCGATCTGGTCGCCGACCACCTCGCGCCACCGTCCGAACACCGCGCCTTCGGCGACTTTCGCCGACCAGCCGCGGCTGCGCGCCAGGTCACTGGTCAGAGCGCCCAGCGGCTGCGGATCCCGAGCGTCGGGACCCGGCCCGGACCACCGGCGACGACCCCCACCCGGGGTACGCCGCGGCGGCGGCGCCGACGTGCGGCCGCGGCCGACCTCCTTGCCCTGCACGCGCGCGGCACCCCGGGCCTCCTCCAGGGTGCGGCGGACCAGGTCCATGCCCTTCAGCCCGGCCAGGTGAGCGGGCGGACCGGTGGGTTCGACGGTGTCGTCGTCGGCGTCGGTCATGCGCGCACCTGAGAGATCCGGCCGGAATCGCTGTCGGTCATCTCGATGCGGACGCGTCGGGCATCCCAGTCCGACGGGATGTCGTCATCGACCGCAGCCGTGACCAACACCTGTTCGGCGGATGCGGCGACCTGCGCGAGGGCTTGGCGGCGCGCGCTGTCGAGCTCGGCGAACACGTCATCGAGCAACAGCACCGGGTCACCTCCCTCCGCTCGGAGCAGTTCGTAGGAAGCCAGTCGCAGCGCCAGGGCCATGGACCATGATTCACCATGACTGGCGAAACCCTTGGCGACCTGGTCGCCGAGTCTGAGTTCCAAGTCGTCGCGGTGCGGCCCGACCAGACACACCCCGCGTTCCAGCTCCGCGTCGCGGCGTCGACTCAGCGCATCCAACAGACCCGCCTCGAACACTTCCGCATCGACTGTGCCCACCGCCGCCTCGGCCTCGACGACGTCCACGCCGCTGCGATAGCGGATCGCCGCCGGGCGCGACGCCGGTGCGAGCAATTGGTAGGCCTTCTCCACTTCAGGCGCCAGCGCGTTCACCAGCTCCACGCGGGCCGCGATCAGCTGCGCCCCATGTGCGGCCAAGTGTCCGTCCCACACATCGAGGGTCTCCAGGGCCGAGCGGTCCCCGCGGAACCGAGCCGCGGACGCGGTCTTGAGCAGTGCGGTACGTTGACGCACCACTTTGTCGTAATCGCTTCGCATCGCGGCGATTCGGGGACGACGCGTGGTGGCCAGCTCATCAAGGAATTTACGTCGTTCGCCGGGGTCTCCGCGCACCAGCGCCAGGTCTTCGGGGGCGAACAACACCGCGCGCAGCACACCGAGAATTTCTCGGGCCGAGCGCACGGGGGAGCGGTTCAGCCGCGCTTTGTTGGCCCGTCCGGCGGTGATGTCCACGTCGACGGCGAGCTCTCGACCGTCGTTGACGACGATGGTCGACACGATGGCGCGATCGGCGCCGGCGCGGATCAGCGGCGCATCCGTAGCGACCCGATGTGATGACAGTGTCGACGAATACCACAGTGCTTCAACGATATTCGTTTTACCGAAGCCGTTGGGCCCGACGAACACCGTGCGTCCGGGTTCCAGCGCCAGCTCCAGCCGGGGCCAGGAACGGAAGTCGGTCAGCGTGAGCTGGCGAACATGCACCGCGTCACTCCGTCATCCCGACTCACTGATGCGTTTGACCGCATGTCCACCGAACTGGTTGCGCAGCGCGGCAACGGCCTTCATCGTCGGCGAATCGTCTTGGCGGGAAAGGAATCTGGCAAAAAGCGAAGCTGCGATACTCGGCACCGGCACCCGTAGCCGGATGGCTTCCTCGACGGTCCAGCGGCCTTCGCCGGAGTCCTCGGTGTACCCGCTGATCGCGGCCAGCCCGGGGTCCTCGCGCAAAGCTTTGGCCAGCAGCTGCTGCAGCCACGAGCGCACCACCGTGCCGTTGGTCCAGGCTTGGTAGACCGCCTGCGGATCGTTGACCAGGGGTTCGGCCGCAAGCATCTCGTAGCCCTCGGCGTAGGCGGTCATCAGTGCGTACTCGACACCGTTGTGCACCATCTTGGCGAAGTGACCGGCTCCCACCGGCCCGACATGGACGAACCCGTCCTCGACCGGACCGGGCGGCCGCAACGCGTCGAAGATCGGCATGGCCCGGGCGACGTCGTCCTCGCTGCCACCCACCATCAGTCCGTAACCCTCGGTCAGGCCCCAGACACCCCCGGAAACACCCGCATCGATGAAGGCAATGCCGTTGTCGGACAAGAGTTTCGCGTGCGGCTGGTCCTCGGTGTAGCGCGAGTTGCCACCGTCGATCACCAGATCTCCCGGGCCGAGGATGCGCGCAAGACTCTCGATGGTCTCATGCGTGACGGTCCCTGACGGCACCATCACCCACACCACCCGCGGCGCGGTCAGGGCGGCGGCCAGATCGTCCAGGGAGCCCACGTCGGACACTTCTGGCCGGGGATCGAAGCCGACGACGTCGTGCCCGGCGTCGCGCAGCCGGGACCGCATGTTGAATCCCATTTTGCCCAGGCCGACCAGACCTACCTGCATGTCTGCGCCTCCTGTTCGAGTCCGAGGACGGTCAGCCGGGCAGGCGGACCGGCATCAAGAGATACACGTAGTCGGTCTGCGCGGCCGGGTAGGGGCCGCTGCCGCTGGTGTCGACGTCATTCTCGCCCGCCGGGCGCAGCACCGCAGGCCGGCTCGGGGTGGTGAACCCGAACGTGACACGTTCGGAATGCAGCGATCCGAGTCCGTCGGTGAGATAGGTCGGGTTGAACGCGATGGTCAGCGGGTCGCCAGAGAATTGCACCTGCAGGTCTTCCTCGGCGCGACCGACATCGTCGGCACCGGCCGACAGGTGCAGCACGTCGTCGGCGAATTCCATGCGCACCTGCGCGCCGCGGTCGGCGACGAGCGCCACGCGCTTGATCGCCTCGGTGAGCTCGGCCACACCGACGGTGGCCACCGCCGTGTGTTCCGTGGGCAGCAGTTGGCGGAACTTCGGGAACTCGGCATCCAACAGCCGGGTGGTGGAGCGCTTGCCCTTGCTGCGAATGCCGAGCAGGCCCTCCTTGCCCACCGATGGCCCCGCGCCGAGTGCCAGGTGCACCTCGGTGCCGTCGGTCCCCGCGCGCGCTGCTTCGGCCAGAGTCTTGGCCGGTACCAGTACCGCGGCTTCCACGCCGGGGGACGACGTCGACCAGGTCAACTCCCGGACCGCGAGCCGGAACCGGTCGGTGGCAGCGAGAACGACCTTCTCCCCGGCGATCTCGACGCGGATGCCGGTGAGCATCGGCAGCGTGTCGTCGCGGCCGGCCGCGACGGCGACCTGGCCGATCGCCTCAGCGAAGAGGTCGGCCGAGATCACACCGGTCTCGTCGGGCAGGGTGGGCAGCGTCGGGTAATCCTCGACCGCCATCGTCGGCAGCGAGAATCGCGCGCTTCCGCAGGTCAGCGCCACACGGGTGCCTTCGACACTGACGTCGACAGGCTTGGACGGCAGCGACCGGACGATGTCGGACAGGAGCCGCCCCGAAACCAAAACGCTTCCCGGAGAAGCGATTTCGGCGGGGATCTGGACTTCGGCCGACACTTCGTAGTCGAAACCGGAGATCGTCAGTCCCTCGTCGGAGCCGGTGAGCAGAACGCCGGCCAGCACGGGAACCGTCGGACGGGACGGCAGGTTGCGTGCCACCCAGGCGACTGCATCGGCGAAATCTTCGCGGGTCAGCCGAAATTTCAGATCGGTCAGACCTGCCGTTGTCGTCGCCACGTCCATAGCGTCCCTTCGATGCAACACGCCGATAAGCCTCTTGCAGCAGATCCCCGGAATCGCAGGCTACCGCCGCTCGGGGCGTGCCGCGACGACCGGAACGGCTGTCGATGAACCACCGTAGATCGTCGCGGGCCAATCTGAAAGCTAAACGACAGGGCCGACAGGTGGGCCGCTCCGGGCGGCCGGGGGCCCTGTGATTCGTCTTTCCCCAACAGCCTTCTTCTAGAAGAAATCTAGAGATAGAGAAAAGTAGTAGTAATAGGCGTTGTGCACGCTGGGGATAACGGCTGCTTTCCGCAGGCCAGGGGCACCGAGGGGTTGTGGGTGGGCTGGGGAGAGCCTCGGCACGGTTTCGACGGGGGTGGGGATGAACTACCGGTTGGGGACGACGACTGCAGTTTCCCGGTAGTTCATCGGCAGGTTGTCCACAGGTCGTGCACAACCACGCCTGTGATGGTTGTGGCGGGCGAGACCAGAGTTTTTCGCGCGAGAAGACGACGCGCCGACCGATCGACGGCGCGACACGCCGCAACGGAACCGGGCAGTGGGGTGCAGAGGGTCAGCGCTTGGCGCGCTGACGGATGCGAGTGGTCAATTCTTTGACGTGGTCGAAGATCTCGCGGCGTTCGGCCATCTCGGCGCGAATCTTCTTCTCCGCGTACATGACCGTGGTGTGGTCGCGCCCGAACGCCTGGCCGATCTTCGGCAGGGACAGATCGGTCAACTCGCGGCACAGGTACATCGCGATCTGCCGGGCCTGGGCCAGCGCACGCGTCTTACCGGGGCCGCGAAGTTCGTCGACGCTGGTCTCGAAGTACTCGGCGGTGGCCGCCATGATCGCCGCGGTGCTGATCTGCATGGTCGACGGATCCGAGATCAGGTCGCGCAGCACGATCTCGGCCAGCGACTTGTCGATCATCGTCTTGTTCAGCGACGCGAATGCCGTGACCCGGATCAGCGCGCCCTCGAGTTCGCGGATGTTGCGCTCGATCCGGCTCGCGATCAACTCGAGCACGTCGTCGGGAACGTCGAGGCTGTCCATCTGCGCCTTCTTGCGCAGGATCGCGATGCGCGTCTCCAGCTCCGGCGGCTGCACATCGGTGATCAGACCCCACTCGAAGCGGGTTCGGAGACGGTCTTCCAGCGTTGCGAGCTGCTTGGGCGGCCGGTCCGAGGAGATCACGATCTGCTTGTTCGCGTTGTGCAGCGTGTTGAAGGTGTGGAAGAACTCCTCCTGGATTCCGTCCTTGCCTTCGATGAACTGGATGTCGTCGACGAGCAGCACGTCGATGTCGCGGTAGGTGCGTTTGAACGACGCGCGGCGATCGTCGCGTAGGGAGTTGATGAAGTCGTTGGTGAATTCCTCGGTGGACACGTACTTGACGCGCATACCGGGAAAGAGGCGTTGGGCGTAGTTGCCCGCGGCGTGCAGCAGGTGAGTTTTGCCGAGTCCGGACTCACCCCAGATGAACAGTGGGTTGTACGCGCGGGCGGGCGCTTCGGCGATGGCCAGCGACGCCGCATGGGCGAACCGGTTGGACGCACCGATGACGAAGGTCTCGAAGGTGTAGCGCCGGTTCAGATTGATCGCGGTCGGGTCGTCCTCATCGGCGCTCTTGGCGCGATTGGACAGATAGCCGGGCCAGTTCGCCTCGGCGCTGGCACGCGCGGCGAGGTCGTCGTCGACGAGGTCTTCGCCGGCGTCTGCTGTCTCGGTGTCGGCGGCCGGCGGCGTGTGACCGTTCTGATCGGCCGGCACCGCCGGGGGATCGGCGATGCGGACTCCCAGCTCGACCCGTTGGCCCAGCTGACGGCTGAGCGCGGCGATGATCGGTTCGCGCAGGTGACGTTCGATTTCGTTCTGGACGAACGGGGTCGGCACGGACAGCAGCGCGAACCCTTCGGTGATCACCAACGGTTGGACCAGCTTGAGCCAGGCACGTTGCTGTGGAGTCAGAGATCCGTTGAGTTCGGCGACGACGTTGTTCCAAATGGAAACGAACGGTGGGTCGGGGTCAGCCGTCATCGACAAGCACCCCCTCGCCGGCCATCGTAGAGCGGCCAAGTGAACGCCGACGAACTGTCCACAAAGTTATCCACAAGCTGTGGATACACTGACGTCGTCGTCGTTCTGTCGTCTATCGGCGGGGACACCGTGTGCCGGAGCTTCTCACAGATCTGTTGCATTCAGTGGGCTCGCGGCGGAGTCGGATCCTCGCTTCGTTGTCTTGCGCCGCTCCGTGAGGAATCGGCTCTGCCAGAAGCTAACAGTTTTCTCTCCGAGTGCCAACAGTTCGGCAACATTGCAGGGAAGCGGAATGTGGTATGGCTCAAGAGGTCTTGACGAACGTGACGCCAGTGACATCTGTGATGATCCTGACGTGCGGTGACGGCTCGGACGCAATGGCCGGTGACGTGGGCGGGCGGCTCTGCGGCCAGGTTTGACCCAGGGAAAACTCGTCAGTACCCTCGAACAGTCGCCCGCACGTGGCGATACGGCTGCGACCCGGTCCTCGGGGGACCGCGCCGGCTAACAAGTGCGAGACGGACGAGCTTAACAACGGCCGATCGCGTGACGAGCGCCGAACATCGGCGCCCGGACGCGCGGGGGCCAGACTCAACAAGGAGTGACTGTCGTGGCCAAGGGCAAGCGAACCTTCCAGCCCAACAACCGCCGCCGCGCGCGTGTGCATGGGTTCCGGTTGCGGATGCGCACCCGTGCCGGCCGCGCGATCGTGTCCGATCGTCGCCGCAAGGGCCGTCGTTCACTGACTGCGTGACCCGGTCCAAGGTCTGACGCGGTGCTTCCGGCCCAACACCGGATGACACGGTCGACCGAGTTCGGAGCCACAGTCAGTCGGGGGGTGCGGGCGGCACAGCCCGACCTTGTCGTCTACACCTTGCGTTCTGACGCACCCGGCGAACCCGGACCGAGGATCGGCCTGGTCGTCTCCAAAGCCGTGGGCAATGCGGTGCAACGTCATCGCGTGTCCCGACGGCTGCGCCACGTTGCCCGGTCCGTTCTTTCCGAACTCGACCCTGCCGACCGTGTCGTCATCCGGGCGCTACCCGGCAGCCGTGACGCGGTGTCGCCGCGTCTCGAACAGCAATTCCGCACCGCGCTGCGCCGGATCCGTCAGCGTCAAGGAGCCGTGTCGTGATGTCTCGACCTGTTCGCGCGGTCATCTATCTGATCCAGCTCTACCGCCACACGATTTCGCCGTTGCGGCTGCCGACGTGTCGGTTCACGCCCACGTGCAGTCAGTACGCGGTCGAGGCGCTCACCGCGTTCGGCCTGTGGCGCGGTACCTGGCTGGCCCTCGTGCGTCTGCTCAAATGCGGGCCATGGCACAACGGAGGATGGGATCCGATTCCCGAGCGCGATGGTCACAGTGACGCAATGACCGAATGTGGTTGTGCCAGGCCGCAAGACGGTGCCCAAGACCCGAACCGACCGATAACTCAAGAGAAGAGTCAACTGGGTGTTTAACTTCTTCAGCCTCGACATCATCTACTACCCGGTGTCGGGCATCATGTGGGTCTGGTACAAGATCTTCGCGTTCTTGCTGGGTCCGTCGAACTTCTTCGCCTGGGCGCTGTCGGTGATGTTCCTGGTGTTCACACTGCGCGCCATCCTCTACAAGCCGTTCGTCCGCCAGATCCGGACCACCCGGCAGATGCAGGAACTGCAGCCGCAGATCAAGGCGCTGCAGAAGAAGTACGGCAAGGACCGGCAGCGCATGGCGCTGGAGATGCAGAAGCTTCAGCGCGAACACGGATTCAACCCGGTCCTCGGCTGCCTACCGATGTTGGCGCAGATCCCGGTGTTCCTCGGCCTCTACCACGTGCTGATGTCGTTCAACCGGACGCAGACCGGCATCGGTCGCCTGGGGTTGTCGGTGGAGGAGAACCGCAGCCTCGGCAACTACTTCTTCAGCGCCACCGACGTCGGCAACTTCCTCGACGCGAACCTGTTCGGTGCGCCACTGAGCGCGACGATGATCCAGCAGCACGGACTGGACGCGTTCACCGAGTTCCATCGGCCGGCCGTGGTCGCCGTCGGTGTGCCGATCATGATCCTGGCGGGCATCGCGACCTACTTCAACAGCCGCGCGTCGGTCGCCCGACAGAGCCCTGAGGCGGCGGCCAACCCGCAGACCGCGTTGATGAACAAGCTGGCGCTGTACGTGTTCCCGCTCGGCGTCGTCGTCGGCGGACCCTTCCTGCCGCTCGCGGTCATCATGTACTGGCTCGCCAACAACATCTGGACCTTCGGTCAGCAGCACTACGTGTTCGGCAAGATCGAGAAGGAAGAAGAGCTCAAGAAGCAGGAGGCGCTCGAGCGCCGCGCTGCCAATGCTCCCGCTCCCGGCAGCAAGCCGAGCCGGAAGAAGAAGAGCGGTACCCCTGCGAGCGCCCCCGGTGATGCGACCGAAGCGACCACTGACGACGCAGCGGCTGTCGAAGACGGCAAGCCTGCGGTCGGCACGGGGGAGCCGCCGGCGGCGAAGACCCAAAACGGTGCACAGAAATCAGGCAATCCCGGGGCTGCGAAGACGGCGGTGAACCGCACGCCCAGACCCGGCGCGAGCCCGAAGAAGAAGAAGAAGCGTTGACACGCGGTTCGTCCGCGGACAAGAAAGAGGTAGACATGACCGACACCGAGACCACTGAACGCAACGAGGACGAGCGCGTCGACGCCGAGGGCGCCGCGGCGACAGCTGGAGACGATCTCGAAGAGAGGTTGGTTGCCGAGGGCGAGATCGCCGGCGACTATCTCGAGGAGTTGTTGGATCTGCTGGACTTCGACGGGGATATCGACCTCGACGTCGAGGGCGACCGAGCGGTCGTCAGCATCGACGGCGGTACCGACCTGAACAAGCTCGTGGGCCGCAAGGGGGAGGTGCTCGACGCGCTACAGGAGTTGACGCGGCTGGCTGTGCACCAGAAGACGGGCGAGCGTTCGCGGCTCATGCTGGACATCGCGCAGTGGCGTAAGCGTCGTCGCGACGAGCTGGCGGCGTTGGGCCAGAAGGTGGCCCACCGCGTGCTGGAGACCGGCGAACGTGAGGAACTGGCGCCGATGACGCCGTTCGAGCGCAAGATCGTTCACGACGCGGTGGCCGCGGTGGACGGCGTACACAGCGAGAGCGAGGGCGTGGAGCCGTCGCGTCGCGTCGTCGTCCTGATCGACTGAGAGTTACATACATGTAGTTCCTTGCCGGCGCGTTCGATGGAGGATGTTTCACGTGAAACGTGCGGACGTGCCGCCCCCGCCGCCGGCGGTCCCCGACGTGTTCGGCGACCGCGCTGACGTCGTCGTCCGGTACGCGGAGATCCTGGCGGGTGCCGGTGTCGAACGTGGACTGTTGGGCCCGCGAGAAGTTGACCGGTTGTGGGTACGGCACATCCTGAACAGTGCCGTGCTGGGCGAGTTGTTCACCGCGTCGGAACGGATCGCCGACATCGGCAGTGGGGCGGGCCTGCCCGGGATACCGCTGGCCTTGGCACGCCCCGATATCGAGGTGACGCTCATCGAGCCGCTGCTGCGGCGCAGCGAGTTCCTCCGGGAGACGATCGAATTGCTGGGCATCAGCTGCACGGTCGTTCGCGGACGCGCGGAGGACCGTGCGGTACGCGACAATGTCGGCGAGTTGGATGCAGTGGTCTCGCGAGCGGTCGCGTCGCTCGACAAGATCGCCGCGTGGAGCGCCCCCCTTTTGCGTGTCGGGGGACGGATGGTTGCGATGAAGGGCGAGCGCGCCGCGGAGGAGATGGCTGCGCATCGGCGGGCACTCACGAAGGCGCGGTTCGGTGATGTGCATGTCGTCGAGTGCGGCGTGGATTACGTCGACCCGCCGGCGACTGTCGTCATAGGGTCATTGGAGAAGAAGTCGGCGCCACGGCAGCCGGGAAGGAGACGCGGGTGATGTCAGGTCCCGGCAACGCGGGCGCCCCCGATGTTTCACGTGAAACCTGGAGCGCACAGGATGTGGATACACCCATCGGCGCCGAGGCGGAACGTGCGGTACGGCTCATTCATGCGGCGACGCAGGGGGATCTTCCGAAGCCGCCGCGCCAGCGGGTCTTCACCATCGCCAACCAGAAGGGCGGAGTCGGCAAGACCACGACGGCGGTCAACATCGCCGCGGCGCTCGCGCTCCAAGGTGCCCCCACGTTGGTCATCGATCTGGACCCCCAGGGCAACGCGAGCACCGCGCTCGGTATCGAGCACCGGCCCGGGACGCCGTCGTCGTACGAGGTACTCCTTGGCGAGATCCCGCTCGAAGAGGCATTGCAGCAGAGCCCCCACAATGAACGCCTCTACTGTGTGCCGGCCACCATCGATCTGGCCGGTGCCGAGATCGAACTCGTCAGCATGGTCGCCCGGGAAGGTCGGCTCCGGAACGCGCTCGCCGAGCTGAAGAACTACGACTTCCACTACGTCTTCATCGACTGCCCACCGTCACTCGGGCTGCTCACCATCAACGCACTCGTCGCCGCACCGGAAGTGCTGATCCCGATCCAGTGCGAGTACTACGCCCTCGAGGGTGTGGGGCAGCTGCTGCGCAACATCGAGATGGTCAAGGCACACCTGAACCCCGAGTTGGACGTCACCACCGTGGTGCTGACGATGTACGACGGGCGTACCAAGCTCGCCGACCAGGTGGCGTCGGACGTGCGGGCCCATTTCGGGGACAAGGTGTTGCGGACGGTGATCCCCCGCAGCGTGAAGGTCTCGGAGGCCCCCGGCTACGGGATGACGATCATCGACTACGACCCCGGTTCGCGCGGCGCCATGAGCTATCTGGACGCCAGCCGCGAACTGGCTTCACGTGGCACGGGGGAGCGCGAGCGTTGAGCGGCAGCAGTGTTGCGGCGAAGGGAAGAGGGCATCGATGAACAACCCGGCGCGTAAGCGGAGTGGACTCGGACGCGGTCTGGCGTCGCTGATCCCGACCGGTCCCGCCGAAGAGGGGGAGCGGGCGACCACCGGACCCCGTATGGGTGACGCGGCGGCGGACGTCGTCCTCGGTGGCGGACGGATGGGGCCGGCGGACAACGAGGTCGGCGCGGTCTACCGGGAAATCCCCCCGTCGCAGATCGAGCCGAACCCACGACAACCCCGGCAGGTGTTCGACGAGGAAGCCCTGTCCGAACTCGTCCACTCGATCAAGGAGTTCGGGCTCATGCAGCCGATCGTGGTGCGGGCGCTGCCCGCCGCCGACGGTGAACCGGACCGTCCGCGCTACCAGCTGGTGATGGGGGAGCGGCGTTGGCGCGCTTCCCAGGAAGCCGGCGTGGCGACCATCCCGGCCATCGTGCGCGAGACAGCCGACGACAGCATGCTGCGCGACGCGCTGCTGGAGAACATCCACCGCGTGCAACTCAACCCGCTCGAAGAAGCGGCGGCATACCAGCAGCTGCTCGACGAGTTCGGAGTCACCCACGACGAACTGGCCTCGCGGATCGGGCGGTCACGCCCGGTGATCACCAACATGATCCGGCTGCTGCGTCTGCCGATCGCGGTGCAGCGCCGGGTGGCGGCGGGCGTCCTGTCCGCCGGGCACGCACGCGCGCTGCTCTCCCTCGAGGCCGGGCCGGACGCGCAGGAAGAGCTCGCGGCACGCATCGTGGCCGAAGGTCTGTCGGTGCGGGCCACCGAGGAGGCCGTGACGTTGGCCAATCGGGAGGGCGCCACCGCCCCGCCCGCGCCGCGTCGCAAGCCGATCCAGATGCCGGGCCTCCAGGATGTCGCCGAGCAGCTGTCGACGGCCTTCGACACCCGGGTCACCGTGAGTCTGGGGAAGCGCAAAGGCAAGATCGTCGTCGAGTTCGGCTCGGTGGACGATCTGCAGCGCATTGTCGAGTTGATGAACGCGTCGAAGCCGTGACCGATCACACCGGGGAATTACGTCACTGTGACACGCTCGCCGGCGATCGGACGCGCGGTCACTGGCCGACGGGCAAAGGTGCTGAAGCGCAACAGAATTCATCATCGGAAGCGAATCGCCGGGTGAACCGGCCGCCGAACCGCCCCCACTTGCGCCCGGCTTCTATTCTGGAGAGGCAGCCGCACCGTTCGGCGCGGCGAAGACACCCGGGAGCGTAGTGACCGCACGCATCACGCCTCTTCGGCTCGAGGCATTCGAGCAGCTGCCCAAGCACGCGCGACGGTGCACGTACTGGGAGGTCGACCCGACCACAGTCGGCGGCGACGATCACCTGGCTGACCCGGAGTTCGAGAAAGAAGCATGGCTGTCGATGGTCATGCTCGAGTGGGGCTCGTGCGGCCAGCTCGCCGTGCACACCCGCCCCGGTTCCGACGACCTCGACGACGGTCGCGACCCCGACGACGAACCGTGTCTCGGGTACGTCTTCTACGCGCCGCCCCGCACCGTCCCTCGGGCAAGTCGATTCCCGACCGGGCCCGTGAGCGCCGATGCCGTGCTGTTGACCACTCTCGGCGTCGAGCGCCAGGAGGATCTCGAAGGTCTTTCGCGCACACTGATCACCGCGGTGGTGGGGGACCTCGTCAGCCGAGGGGTGCGGGCGTTGGAAGCGTTCGGCCGATCCGCCGAAGTCGTCGAGTTGGACGGGGCGGGCGCGGTGTCCGATGACGTCCGACCGGTCCTCGAGGCGTTGGGCGACTGCGCGGTGGGCAACTGCGTCCTGGCCAGTGATCTGTTGTTGGACGCGGGTTTCGAGATCGTGTCACACCACAGGTACTTCCCGCGGCTACGACTGGAACTCGAGCAGGGGCTGGGCTGGAAGGCCGGCGTCGAGAAGGCCTTGGAACAGCTGCTGCTCAGCGCGCAACTGGAGCAACCGGTGGGAGCCGGCGCCGGGGTGCACAATCAGTTGCGGCGGGCCTGCTCGACGGCCAATTCGTGAGCCAACAGCTCGGCGAACGTGAAAGTCCCTGTGGGACGGTCGTTTTTGCCGAGCAGATAGAGCCGCTTGACGGCGGCCAGGATGCCCTCGGCGATCGCGTCACGCGCCGACGGTGACACCAGGGTGGCGCGATCGTCCGGGTTGCTGATGTAGCCGACGTCGACCTGCACGGTCGGCATCCGGGTCAGCCGGAGCAGATCCCAGGTGCGTCCATGAACCCGACAGTCCCGTAATCCGGTGCGCGCCACCACTTCACGCTGGATGAAGTCGGCCAGATTGCGCCCGATCGTGGACACCGAGCCGTGCGAGTTGCCGAAGTGGAACGACGCCACCCCGCTGGCGGCCGGACTCGTCTGGGTCTCACAACGCAAGCTGATCATCAGATCCGCGCCGACGGTGTTGGCGGTCGCGGCGCGTTCGGCGTCGGTGGGCGCGGTGTGCACCGACCGAGACAGGAAGGTGTCCATGCCGATCGCGGTCATGCGGCCCTCGAGCCGACTGGCCAGATCCCACAGGATCTCGGCCTCGCTGATCGGACCGTTGGGGCCGTTCATGATCATGCCGTGGTCGTCGCCGCCGTGACCCGGATCGATGATGATCCGCTTCCCGGACAGACGTGGTCCCGAACTGCGAACCAGCTCCTCCTCGCGGATCGCGTGCGGCGAGCCGCCGGTGACGCGCGATCCCAGAAAGTACAACGAGCGCAACGTCTCCGGACCGCAGATGCCGTCCGGATACAGACCGTACTCGCGCTGGTAGGACATCAGCGCGTTGTGGGTCTGCAGGCCGAAATGCCCATCAACCAGGCCGGTGTAGAAACCGAGGTCCTGTAGGCGCGCCTGCAGCGTGGCGACGTCGTCGCCGTACATCGGCGCTCCGAACTGGTGATTGAGCACGCGGGCGCCCAGGCGGTAGGAGGCTTCTTTGAGCGCCCGGAAGGTGGCCTCGCCGACGATGCCGTCGACGAGCAGGCCGCGATGCTGCTGGAACGCGCGCACGGCGTGGTCGAGCTCGTCGTCGAACAGGTCGACGGCGACGCGCTTTCCGGTTGTCAGGTCAGATTCGACATCGTCGATCATGCCGAGCGCGGCCAGTGCGGCCCGGATCTCGGTGACCGCCCCCCCGCGGTCACCGCGACGCAGACTCGACATGATCCTGATTGTCTCAGACAGCCAACAGAAATCCGTAAAACCCCAGGCCCAACACGGTTGTCGAATATGGGCACGACGGGGTATCGGACAGGTGTCCGACCGGTCTCGTCGCCGTCAGAGCACGTCGCCGATCTCGCGCAGCAGCGCCGCTTTGCCTTTCGCCCCGACGATGCGTTTCACCGGCTGGCCGTCCTTGAACAGGATCATCGTGGGGATCGACACGACCTGGAAGTCGCGCGCGGTCGCGGGGTTCTCGTCCACGTCGAGCTTGGCCACCCGCAGCACGTCGGACTTCTCGGCGGCGATCTCCTCGAGTACCGGCGCGACCATCTTGCACGGCCCGCACCAGGTGGCCCAGAAGTCCACGAGCACCGGGCTGCTGCTGGACAGCACGTCCTCGGAGAACGAGTCGTCGGTCACGGTGACCGTCTTGGCTTCGCTCACTGCTGCGCTCCTATCAAGTCGCTGTCATCCGTTGTGGTGGAGGTTCTTTCACCCGGCGCGGCATGCTCGGCCAGCCATCGCTCAGCGTCGATGGATGCGGCACAACCACTTCCGGCCGCAGTGATCGCCTGCCGGTAGGTGTGATCGACGAGATCGCCTGCGGCGAAGACACCTTCGACCGAGGTGTAGGTGGTGCGGCCCTGCACTTGGACATACCCGGCGTCGTCGACCGCGATCTGGTCGCGGACCAGTTCCGAGCGGGGATCGTGGCCGACGGCGACGAACACACCGGTGACCTCGAGCGCCGACTCCTCACCGGTGACGGTGTTGCGGATCCGGACACCGGTGACTTTCGGGTCGCCTTCGATCGCGGTGATCTCGGTGTTGACCAGGAAGGTGATCTTCTCGTTGTTCTGGGCGCGCTCGAGCATGATCTTGGAGGCACGGAACTCGTCGCGGCGGTGGATCAGCGTGACGCTGCGGGCGAACCGCGTCAGGAACGTGGCTTCCTCCATCGCCGAGTCCCCGCCACCGACGACCACGATGTCCTGGTCGCGGAAGAAGAAGCCGTCGCAGGTGGCGCACGTGCTCACACCCATCCCGGTGAGGTCCTTCTCACCCGGTACACCCAGCTGGCGAGCGGCAGCGCCCATGGCCAGGATCACCGCGCGGGCCTGATGGGTCTCGTCGCCGACGGTGACGGTCTTGACCGGTCCGGTCAGATCCACGGCGTCGACGTCCTCCATGCGCAGGTCGGCGCCGAAGCGCAGCGCCTGCTCACGCATCTGATCCATGAGTTCGGGGCCCTGGATGCCCTCCCGGAAGCCGGGGTAGTTCTCGACCTCGGTGGTCGTCATCAGCGCACCGCCGAACTGGCTGCCCTCGAAAACCAGGGGGTTGAGCTGGGCGCGCGCGGCGTAGATGGCCGCGGTGTAGCCGGCCGGGCCCGAGCCGATGATGATCAGGTCGTGAACGGGGGTGGGGGAAGTCATGAGCACCTTTCTGCCGGCGGCGAGTGGGAAGCCATCCGCTTGGTTAACACCAGGGTAGGCCGGTGTGTTCCTGTCCAGATACCCGGCGCATCACGGGTTCTGTTCTTTGCCGGCGCGGCGCAGCGCCGCGGCGACGCGCGCAACCACCTCGGCGGGCACGTCGGGCGCCTCGTCGGCGGCCAGGTCAGCCACGGCGCGGCGGGCAGCATCGAGGCCGGCCAGCGTGTGGGCAGCGTGGGGGTCGGCACGAACCATGCGGCGGACGTGAGCCGCCGTCACGTCGTCGAGGAGACCGGCCTGCAGGTCGGCCAGCAGCTCTGGGGTCGGCGGCGCGACCGGATCCGGCACAGCACCGCTGTCCATCGCCCACCCCGTCGGTCGTCCACCACGATCGGTTCGCCAGGATATCCGAGCCGGCGACGGGGACTCACTCGGCGGCAGCGTCCAGGGCGAAGTACTGCAACGCGACCGCCAACTTGGTGCGGGCCCGTGCGCACCGACTCTTGACGGTGCCTTCGGCGACGCCCAGCAGGCGGGCCGTCTCGGCCACCGAGTAGCCCTGCATGTCGACCGCGACCACCGCGGCGCGCTGCTCGACGGGCAGCCGCATCAACGCGTGGTGCACGGTCAGCGCGGTGTCGACCCGCGCGGTCGGGTCACCGGTCAGCAGGGTGACTTCGTCGAGCTGTTCACCGCCGTGGAACTTGTTGCGGCGCAACCGGTCCAGGCACGCATTGACCACGATGCGGTACAGCCAGCTGCTGACCGCCGAGTCGTGGCGGAACGTGGCGGCGGCGCGGTGGGCCGCCAACAGCGCGTCCTGCAGCGCGTCCGCCGCGTCGTGCGGGTTGTCGCTGGTCAGCACCGCCAGGCGATAGAGCTGCCGGTGATGGCGGTGGAACAGCTCCTCGAACGCGTACCGGTCACCGTCGACGTGCGCCGCGAGCAGTTCCCCGTCGCTGCGCGGCCGCCCGTTCTGCCGTCCCCCGAAGATGCCCACAGCCGAACACTAACCGCGCCGCGGGGGGCGCCCTGACACCAGTTTTACGAGGCGGCGTTGAGCTCGATCTCGGCGATGTCGGTCCGGCTCTCTCCGTCGACCTGGCCCAACGTGGTGATCCACACCAGCACATTCGACGTCGGCTCGGCGTCCTCGATCTCGATGGTGTTCGAGCCCGGCTTGAGCGTGGTGGGCTCGGTCAACGCGGTGGTGGAGTCCAGCGACGACGGCGAAGCGCTCGACGAGGAGCGGATCTGCACCGCGGTGCCCGTGCTGTTCAGGTCGATCGTGACCGACCCCAGGGCGGCCGGCTCGGCAAGCTCCAGCAGCAACCCGACCCCGCTCTTGAAGTTGGGGAACGGCGTCGCGTCGGAGTACGTGTCGGTGGGCCACACCGTCGAGGAGTCACCGTCGATCGCAAGGTCGGCCAACTCGGGTGCGTCGGCGCCGCCGCCGGGCGAAAACACCGTCACCCCAACAGGTTTGATCTCCGAGCCGGTGGCACGGGTGGGCTGCTCGTCCTGGTCCTGCACCGACGACGGCGCGTTGAGGCCCAGCGCGTCACCGCCCAGGCCGTCGCCGACGTCACCGAAGATCCGGCTCAGCACGGTGGCCAGCAGCACCACCGCGATGATCACGACGGCCGCCCCGACGGTGAGCCCGATGATCAGGCCTTTGCGGCGGCGCGCCTCGGCCTCGGGGTCGGGTTCCTCGGTCCATGCGGGTGCCGCGGCGGCGGCATTGTCGTCGACGGGCGCGATGTGGTCGGTGCGGTCGGCGATCGCGGTGGCCTGCTGGAGCAGGTTCAGCAGCGTGGGGGCGCTGCGGATACCGCCGTTCTCCTGGACGGCGTGCGCGGCGGCCGCCGAGATCTGGAACGGAATGTCGCGGTCGATGCTGCGCGGCTCGGCGGGCTGGCCGGCGGGGTCGAGTTCGGCCGGTGCCAACCCGCTCGGCGCCCCGGTTTCCGGGAGGGGCCAGCGGTTGACCAGCAGGGCGTACAGGGCGGCGCCGATCCCGCGGATGTCGTCTTCGGGGGTGGCGTCGGGCATGGTGGCGGGGAACGCGAGCGCGACGTCACCGTCGATGCTGACGCGAATGCGGCTGGGATGGTCCACCGACAGCGCCACCCCGTTGCGGTGGGCGACCTCGGCGACCGCGGCCAGCGACTGGATCGCCCGTGCCCCGCCGATCGGGGACGGCGCGGTCTCGGCGACCTCGGCCAGCGAGCCCCCGCGAATCCACTCCGAGACCACCAGCCCGCCGGTGGTGATGGGCAGGACGTCGAGCACCCGCGCCACGCCGGGCATGTCGATGTTGCCCAGCCGCTCGGTGCGATCGAGGATGCCCTGCACCCGCGCGGCCGGCAGCGCGCCGTCGGGATCCACGAACGTCAACGCCACCTGTCGGTCCAGCGCGGTGTCGAGCGCCTGCCAGAACTGCAGGTGTTCGGGGCCGCCGTGGAACACCAGCAGCCGGTAGCGGCCGTTGGCCAGCGTGGCGCCGGGGATCAGGTGTGGTTCCTCGTTGCCGGGCGCGACGTCGAGGCCCTGGGCGGGTGCTGCGGGCATCACCTCGGTGGGCGGGACGTCGGGTTGGAAGTCGTCAGCCGACGGCCGATCGGGGTGCGCACCCGGGGTGGGAGACGTCAAGCGCTCGGTCTCCGGGCTCGGTGCAGAGCCGCCGGCGTGTTCGTCGCTCACGGCAGGTCCTTTCCGCCTCCGGTCGGGGTGTAGCTCAGGGTACGTGAGGGTTCCGCGGGGGTTCTGCGCAATGGCGGTCGCCGGGCGCCGGCCCAATCTGCTGCGGATCGCGTCCACGACAGCCGTCGCCTCGGGCACCTTGGCGGCCAACAGCACCGCGGCGAGGATCGGCGCCATCACCAGCCCCAGCAGCGTCAGCCGCAGCAGCGAGCCGACACCTCCCCACGCCTCGGTCAGCGCATCGAGGCCGGCGAGCTCGTCGACGACATAGGCGACCAGTCCGGCCGTCAGCGACGCGGCGATGGTGACCAGCACGGTGCGGATCACGTCGAGGCTGATCAGCCGCCCGTCGGGCGGGTTGAGCCGGTTGCGCAGCAGAACGTAGCCCACGGTGGCGCCGGCCAGGAAGCCCAGCCCGTTGGCGAGTCCGAGGTAGCCGGCGACCAGGTCCGGGTCGTCGGTCATGTGCGGGGCGGCCAGCGACGCGGCGATCTTGACGATCGTGATGACGACGATGAGCGCAATCGGGGTCCACGGCTCCTCGCGGGCGTAGAAGACCCGCAGCTGCAGCAGGACCAGCGCATACGGGATCAGGGTGAACGCCGACAACGTGATCGCCATGCCGAGGTACCCGGCGTCGACGGCGCCGAAGTTCCCGTAGGCGAACAGCGCGGTGCCGATGGCCGGCCCGCCGACGGTCATCACCGCGACGACGGGGATCAGCGTCACCATGGTCAGCCGGGTGGCCAGCGACAGGTCGGCCAGGACCGCGGGACCGTCAGCGGCCGCAGCGTTGCGGGACAGCCGGGGCATCACCACGGTCAGCACGGTGACGCCGATGATGCCGAATGGCAGCTGCAGCACCAGCCAGGTGTAGTTGTAGATGGCCGGGCCGGAGGCGGCCGCCCCGGCGGCGATCTGGTTGCCGACGATCAAACCGACCTGGCTGATCAGCACGTAGAGCACCATCGCCAGCGCCATCATCGCGAACTTCTTCAGACGCGCGTCGATGCCCCACAGCGGCCGCAGGCTGATCCGTTCCCGCCGGATCGCGACGAACAGCACCGCAGCCTGGGCGACCACGCCGAGTGTGGTGCCGATGCCCAGCACCAGCAGCTTCGCGTTGCCCATCTCGACCGGGTCGATCGAGAGCTCGCCCGGCACGATCAGATACAGCGCCAGTGTCAGGATGGCCACCACGTTGTTGACCACCGGCGCCCACGCCGGGGGCCCGAAGATGTTGCGGGTGTTCAGGATCGCCATGAACACCGACGACAGACCGTAGAAGATGATCTGCGGCAGCAGCAGATACGCGAACGCCGTGGTCAGCGGCCGGTTCACCAGCGGGTCGGAACCGAGCATGAGGTTCACCAGCGCAGGCGCGGCGAGCGTGGAGATCACCGTGACCGCCAGCAGCAGCGTGGTGGCCAACGTCATCAGCCGCCGCACGAACGCCGCGCCGCCGTCGGGGTCGTCGCGCTCGGCGCGCGCCAGCACCGGCACGAAGATCGCGGTGAACGTGGCCTCCAGCACCAGCGCCGCGATCAGGTTCGGCAACTGGTTGGCGACGGTGAACGCACTCGTCAGCGCCGCACCCAGGATCGCGGCCAGCAGCACGATCCGGGCGAAACCGGTGAGGCGGCTGACCAGGGTGGCGATCGCCATGCCCCAGGAGCGCGACACGACTGCGCGGTCGGAGAGTTCCTCGCGGACTTGCGCCGCGCCCGCGCCGGGCTGGGCCTCCGCCGCACCGGCGGCGGGTCGGACCGGGTCAGTCACTGCCGCCTCCCGTGGAGGTGGTGGTGCGGCGGCGCGGGGTGTTGTCCGCATCGTCGTGTTCGAAGGCCAGCGCGACCTCGATGGGGTCGGGCCGGTCCAGGTCGGCCGGGTCGGGTTGACCGCGGAACCGGTGCCACAACCGTCGCCCGACCAGCAGCACCAGCACCGCGCCGCCGGTCAGCGTGATGATGAACAGCACCTTGCCGTAGGCGTTGGAGTGCACCGACAGGCGTGCGGCCTCGCCCAGCGGCAATCCGTTGGCGGTGCGCAGCGCCACGTCGACGGCCACCCGTTGCGTGAAGTGCACCTCGATCGGCACCTTGATGGGCAGGAAGCCCGGCGGCAGGACGATCTCGCCCATGTCGGTCACGGTCATGCCGGGCGGGGCGTCGATCTCCAGGCGCACCCGGATCGGCACCGGCAGGTCGTTGCGCAACGCCAGCGGCAGCGGGCTGCGCTCGGTGGCCAGGGTGTAGGAGCCGCCCGGGTTCACGATGGTCACTGCGTTGAACAGGTCCTCGACGGTGGTGCTCACCGTCGTCAGCCGCTGCTGAGCCAGCCCGCCGCGCGCATTCGGCGGCACCGACAGGCTCAGCGCGCGCAGCAGGTCCTCCCGCAGCGGCGCGGTATAGCTGACACCGGTCAGGCCGGTGCGCTCGTCGGTGGTCAGCGCGGCGGTCAGACCCCACAACCGGCCCGTGGTCGCGGCGATGCCCGACACCACGGCATCGTCGAACCGGCCGCGCGGGTTGGGCGGCGATGTCGGCGGCAGGGGAGCGGTGCCGTGCACCGCGGCGGCCTCGTCGATGACCGCGCGCAGCGAGCGGGGCGTGGCCAGGCCGGCCCGAATCGACGTGCGCACCGCGCTGAGCACCGCGGCCGCATCGTCGGCGGTCAGGTCCCACATGCCGGGCGGCACCAGCAGTTGCGTGCGCGGCGTGACGTCCGGGTTGAGGCTCTGCCACAGCAGCGCGCCGAGCGCGTCCTGGCGGCGGGCCACCGGGGAGTCCTGTTTGAGCGGGGTGTCCAGCGCGGCGCTCAGATACGACGGCGACTCCGGGGACCGGCCGAGGCCGGCCAGCGCGGCACCGACCGCCGGATCGAACGGCACGGCCACCAGATTCGGGGTGAACCGCACCGGATCGACGGTCGCGGTCTCCGGGGCGACCCGGTCGCCGTCCTGGTCGCGCGCCAACTCGGCGGCCCCGATCGCCACGCTCGGCCCCTGCGCCGACAGCAGTTCCACCGTCGGTCCGGTCATCGGTCCGTCGCCGACGATGCTGACCCCCCGCATGGAGGGGATGCCGAGGATCTGGTCGACGATGTCGGCGGAGCCGCTGGTGGCGATGCGGGCCAGACCGGGGTCACCGACCCGGTGCAGTGCGTCGAGGTCGGCTTGCGCGTACGTCGTCGGCGTCACGCACAGCCGCGCCGCCACGGCGCGCAGCCGGGCCAGCCAGTCGATCGCGGCCTGCTGTGCGGTGCCGGGGTGGGTCGCGGTGCCGCGACCGGAGTCGGAGCTGTCGTTGACGACATAGCCGGTGGTCATCGCGTTGACGGTGACCAGCAGATCCGGGTCGACGGCCAGGCATACCGCGCGGGTCAGCTCGCCGCCCGGGTCCACTTCTCGGCTGGTCGCGAAGTCGATGGCACTGAGCATGGTGTCCAGGCGCCCGCCCGGAGCCAACGACGTTGCGAGGTCGTCGTCGATGAGCCGGACCGGGGTGGTGCCTCCCGGCGCACCGGCGGCCAGCCGGGGCCGATCGGCCAACGGCCACAGCAGCGTCGTCGCGACGGGGCTGGTGGTGTCGGGCGCGACGGTCGCGTCGAGGGTGCTCGATTCGGCGTCGTCGGGCGGCACTCCGATCACGGGCAGCAGGAACCGGGAGTCGTCGAGCCGGGCCGGGGCGCCGTAGTCGGGGGTGCCGTTGACGTTGACCATCACCGGGTACACCCCGGGCTCCTGCACGTCGAGCGACTGCTCCGTCGAGCGCAGCGGGTACGCCAGCCGGAACGGCACCTCCTGGCCGCGCGTGAGTTCCGGTGCGATCGTGATGAAGTCGGCGACCGGCTGGTACTGGTCGACGTTGCCGGTCAGTTCGGTCCGCAGCGCGGTCGACGCGCGAACCGGGTCGGCGCGCTCGAGACGCACCACGACGTCGCGGACGGACCGGTCACCGACGTTGCGGATGGTGCCGGTGACCGTGACCAGCGGGTCGCTGGTCGTGGTGACGATGTCGGGGGAGACGCTGTCGATGTCGATCTGCAGAAACTGCTTGACGCCCGGTTGCGCCGCGGCATGCGGGGCGCCCACCGTCGGCGCGACCGCCAACAGCAGCGCGACGACCGCAACGAGCAGTCGCGCGAGCAGCCCCCTCACGGTCCTTGACCGCAGCCGTTCGTCCGCCGGCCGGTTTGAGGTGCAGCGGTGCTGTCGGGCTTGCCGTTGCGCGCATGCGAGTGCGTCTGCCCGCGCCGCCGCGGCGTGCTGCGCGGGAGCGGGGGCAGTGCGCCGGGGCCTTCGGCGTGCAATTTGGCGATCAGTTCGTCGGCAACTTCGGCGAGGCGCCGTTCGTCGGCGTAGGCCAGCCGGGACGGCAGCTCGGTGACCGGTACCCAGGCCACCTCGCTGACCTCGACGTCCTCGTCGCACAGTTCTCCACCGCGGAAGCGCATCAGGTAATGGTGCACGGTCTTGTGCACGCGGCGGCCCTCGGTGACGAACCAGTAGTCGATGCTGCCGAGCGCGGCGAGCACGTCGCCGCGGATTCCGGTCTCCTCGGCGACCTCGCGGATCGCGGTCTGTTCGGCGGTCTCACCCATCTCGATGTGGCCCTTGGGCAACGACCACAGCATGCGGCCGCGCCGGTCGAGGCGACCGATCAGCGCGGCGACCTGCCGCTCCTTGGGGCCGTCGAGACCGTCGATCACCAGGCCGCCGGCCGAGGTCTCGTGCACCGTGCGCAGGCGGTCGGACGGTCGGCGGGGCCGGGCCTTCTGCGGTTTGGGGGAGTGGGACTTCTGCTCGTCGGTGGCACTGGACGCTGCGGGCTGACTCTGCGTCCGGTGCTGGTCGGCACCGACCGAAGGCGCTCCTGCCGCCCGCCGACCGCGCCGCCGCCCTCGGCGCCGGCGTGCTCTGGGCTGCTCGCCTTCCGACACCTCAGCGATATTAGCTGGCATGAACGCCTGTCTACGTCCCACTCGCCGGTCGGTGACATGGCTGTGACCAGTAGGCTCATCGGACGTGCCCGACCCTAGGCAACACCGCCCCTCCGATGTCGAACTGCTGGCCGCTGCCCAGATTTCCCTGAACCGGCACGCCGGCGTGCTCGCCGAGCTCGGGGCCCTGTTCGCCGAGCACGGGCACCAGCTGTATCTGGTGGGGGGCAGCGTGCGCGACGCGCTGCTGGGCCGGCTGGGCACCGATCTGGACTTCACCACCGATGCGCATCCCGAGCAGATGCAGCGCTTCCTGCGCGGTTGGGCCGACGCGCTGTGGGACACCGGCATCGAGTTCGGCACCTTGGGCGTCGGCAAGGGCGGTGACCGGCTGGAGCTGACCACGTTCCGCGCCGACACCTACGACCAGCAGTCCCGCAACCCGCAGGTGCGCTTCGGCGACAACCTCGCCGACGACCTGGTGCGCCGCGACTTCACCGTCAACGCGATGGCCGTGCAGGTGACCGCGCAGGGCCCGGGCGAATTCTTCGACCCGCTCGACGGGCTGTCCGCGCTGCGCGCGGGAGTGCTCGACACCCCGTCGGAGCCGGAGGTGTCGTTCGGCGACGACCCGCTGCGGATGCTGCGCGCTGCGCGGTTCGTCTCCCAGCTCGGGTTCACGGTGGCGCCGCGGGTGCGGCGCGCGCTCGAGGAGATGGCTCCGCAGCTCGGCCGGATCACCGCCGAACGGGTGGCCGCCGAACTCGACAAGCTGCTGCTGGGCGCCGATCCGGTGGCCGGCATCGACCTGATGGTGGCCACCGGTCTGGGCGACGTGGTGCTGCCCGAGGTGGGCGGCATGCGGATGGCGATCGACGAGCACCATCAGCACAAGGACGTCTACCAGCACTCTCTGACAGTGCTGCGGCAGGCCATCGAGCTCGAGGATTCGGGCCCGGACCTGGTGTTGCGCTGGGCCGCGCTGCTGCACGACATCGGCAAGCCCGCGACGCGCCGGCACGAGCCCGACGGCGGCGTCAGCTTCCACCACCACGAGGTGGTCGGGGCGAAGATGGCCCGCAAGCGCATGCGCGCGCTCAAGTACTCGAAGCAGATGATCGAAGACGTCTCCCAGCTGGTGTATCTGCACCTGCGGTTCCACGGCTACGGGGACGGCCGGTGGACGGACTCGGCGGTGCGCCGGTACGTCACCGACGCCGGGCCGCTGCTGAGCAGGCTGCACAAGTTGGTGCGCGCGGACTGCACCACGCGCAACAAGCGCCGCGCGGCCCGCCTGCAGGCCAACTACGACGATCTGGAACGCCGGATCGAAGAGTTGGCGGCCAGGGAGGATCTGGCGCGGGTGCGGCCGGACCTCGACGGCAACGAGATCATGGAGATCCTCGGCATCCCGGCCGGTCCGCAGGTGGGCCGGGCGTGGAATCACCTCAAGGAGCTCCGGCTGGACCGCGGACCGCTCAGCCGTGACGAAGCCGTCGAAGAACTGATGATGTGGTGGAACCGACAGCAGGGCTGATGCGTCTGAACCGGTATGGACTACTGCCTCGGCGAGCCGGACGGCTCGGCGCGCATCTGGACGGTCGATCCCGACGCCGACACTGACGGTGACGGCGTGCTCGACGGGTTCGGCCTCGACGTGGACAGCGACGGCCTGCTCGACGATCTGTTCGCCGACCGCGACGGTGACGACACGGCCGAGTTGGCGTTGATCGACGGTGACGACGACGGCTTGGCCGAGCTCGCGTTCACCGACGACGGCACCGGCACCTGGGCCGTCGCCGCCGAGCGCGCCGCGCCGCTGCGCTGGTTCGGTCTCGATGGCGCCGAGCAGCCGGCCACGGCGGCGGCGGTGGACATCGACGGGGACGGCGAGGCCGTCGAGCAGCTGGCCGACCACGACGGTGACGGTCTGGCCGACCGGGCGTTCGGCCCCGGGACGGCGTGGGCGGACACCGACGGCGACGGCCGCTGGGATGTGCGTCTGACCGACGACGACGGCGACACCCGCGCCGACCGCGCCGAATACCTCTGACCCCCTCGTACCGCGAGCTCGCGTGTCTGTTGGCCGACACGCCGCTCACCGCGGGCGTTATCGTCACCCTCGGCGCCGACGAGCGGGCGCCGACCGTCAGTCGCGACCCCGCCCCGGCGGCCCGGCGAAAGCCTGTGCGATGTCGAGCCAGCGCTGCGCGTCCGCGCCGACGGCCGCCACGTCCAGGGTCGCCCGCGGCCGGCGCTGGGTGACCAGCATGCAGAAGTGTTCGGCCGAGCCGAGGACGCGCTGCTCCGCATCGGCCGGACCCCACGTCCACTCGGACTCCGAACATCCCTGCGGTGTAGTGAGTTTCACGTGAAACGGCGCTTCGGGTGGGGTCAGACCGTGCACGGTGAAGGCGAAGTCGCGGGTGCGGACGCCGATGTGGGCGATGGACCGTAACCGTGCGGTCGGCGCGCGAGCGACCCCGAGCGCGTCGGCGACGTCCAGGCCGTGCGCCCACGTCTCCATCAGCCGCGCCGTCGCCATCGACGCCGCGCTCATCGGCGGACCGAACCACGGCAGCTTGCGTCCGGCGGGCACGGAACCGAGCGCGTCGTGCAGGGCGCTGCGGGCTGCGCGCCAGTCGTCGAGCAGCTGGGCCGGGGCGACCACCGCCAACTCCTCGGCGGCGGCGTCGACGAAGCCCGACGGGTTCCGACCCGCAGCGGCGAGCACGTCCCCGAACGCGCTTTCGTCGGTGGCCGCGGTCAACGCCACGCGGTCGGTCCACAGCAGATGGCCGATCTGGTGGGCGATGGTCCAGCCCGCAGCGGGGGTCGGGGTCACCCATGCTTGCACGGGCAGCTCGGCGACCAGCGCATCCAGGTCGGCGCTTTCGGCGCGCAGATCCGTGATCAGCGACTCGAGCTCGGCCACGGGCTCACCCTAACGACGCACCCGCAGGCCGCGCGCCGCGGTCGCGTGCACCGCCAGGCCGGCCAGATAGACCAGACTGCCCGCGACCGCCAGCCCGGGAGCGCGCCCGTCGGGCGGGATGACCGCCGCGCCGGCCGCGATCGCGGCGATGAACGTGATCCAGAACAACGCGTCCTGAACGGTGAAGACGTGGCCGCGCAGCGCGTCGTCGACATCGATCTGCATGGCCGAGTCGGCGCACAGCTTGACCACCTGTCCGGCCGCCCCGAGGAGGAAGCCACAGACCACCATCACCGGGAGGTGCAGTCCCGCGCCGGACAGCTGGACGACCGCGGCGAACGCCAGCGCCGCGTTCGGCACGGCGTAACGGCCCCACCGACGCACGAGCACCGGCGTCAGCAGCGTCGCGAGAAACGACCCCGTGCCGGTCGCGGCGACGAACAACACCGCGGTTCCGAGCCCGACGACGATCTCGTCGCCGCTGTGCCGGACCAGCACCAGCACCAGCAGCGTGTTGAGACCGAACACCATGCGGTGGGCGGCCAACCCGCCCAAGGTGGCCAGCACGCTCGGCACCGCACGCACGGTGCGGGCGCCGTGCACCCAGCCGGTGGCCACCGCGTAGCCCACCGAGCCGTGCACGGCTCGGGTGCTGTCGTCGGGACCGAGGAGGTGCGCCGGGAAGCGCAGCGACAGCCACAACGCCAGCCCGACCGGCAGCGTCACGGCGAGGATGACGATCGACGCGCCGAAATCCCCGGCGCCGAACAGCCATCGCGGCACCAGCATGAAGTTCGCGCCGAAGAACGCCGCTACGGCACCGGTGGCCGCGGCGATCGAGTTCATCGCGATCACCTGCTCGCGGGGCACCAGATGCGGCAGCGCCGCCGACAGACCCGACGACACGAACCGGGTGAATCCGTTGACCACCAGCGCGCCGATGAGGATCGGCAGGTCGGCCACGCCGAAAGCCAGTAACACGCCGACCGCGGCCACCAGCACCAGCCGGAAACCGTTGGCGACGACGATGACCTGGCGCCGGTCCCAGCGGTCCAGCAGCGCCCCGGCGAACGGCCCGACCACCGAGTACGGCAGGAACAGCACCGCGAACGCAGCCGCGATGGCCCACGGCTGGGCGGCTCGTTCGGGATTGAACAGGATGGCGCCGGCCAGCCCGGCCTGGAACAGCCCGTCACCGAACTGGCTGACCGCGCGCAGTTCGAGGAGCCGCCGGAACTCCGGCAGCGCCTGCACGGAGCGCCAGACGGCACGGCTTTCACGCACGGGGTCACGTCCTCGGGGGTGGGGGTCGGCACGGTGCGGGGACTCCGGCCGGTGTTCCCCGCGTGGCCGCGACCCGATCCACAGTACAAATATCTGCCGAATGACCGATCGGATCGTCACCTGGCGGCAGCGGTGGTGACATGATGGGAAACGTGGGGCAGCCAGAGGATCCGGAGGACTACGTCGCGCCTGCGGCACACCGGGTACGGGCGGGCACCCTGCTTCTGGCCAACACCGACCTGTTGGAGCCGACTTTCCGGCGCAGCGTCATCTACGTCGTCGAGCACAACGACGGCGGCACGCTCGGCGTGGTGTTGAACCGGCCCAGTGAGACCGCCGTCTACAACGTGCTGCCGCAGTGGGCCAAGCTGGCCACCAAACCCAAGACGATGTTCATCGGCGGACCGGTCAAACGCGATGCCGCGCTGTGCCTGGCCACGGTGCGCGTGGGTCTCGACGCCCACGACATTCCGGGTCTGCGGCACATCCAGGGCCGCATCGCGATGGTCGACCTCGACGGCGACCCGAACGAGATCGCACCGGCGATCGAGGGTGTGCGGATCTTCGCCGGCTACTCCGGTTGGACCATCGGCCAGCTGGAGGGCGAGATCGAACGCGACGACTGGATCGTGCTGTCGGCGTTGCCGTCGGACGTGCTGGTCGAGCCGAAGGTGGACCTGTGGGCCCGGGTGCTGCGCCGGCAACCGATGCCGTTGAGCCTGCTGGCCTCGCACCCGATCGATCTCAGCCGGAATTAGACCCGCACGACAGGGTGCAGCTGGCGCAGGCGGTGCCGCATTCGGCGGGCGGCTGAGCGGCGTTGCGCGCGGCGACCGACTTGGCGGCTTGCCAACAGCCCGCGCCGACCGTGCCGAGGGCGCCGATCACACACATCGCGAGGATCACCGTCGACATCGGTGCAGTGATCGACAGACTGGCCACGGCGCCGGCGGCGAGCATCACCGCGGCGGCCAGCTGGGTGGGGGCGACGGCACGAAGTACCTGATGGACGTAGTCGTCGGTGGGGCGCCGGGTCAGCGACCAGACCCCCGACGCGGCCGCCACCGCGGCCCCGCACAGACACAACACGGCGGCGACCAGCATGGATATCAGGATACGGCTTCGGGTTGGGCCGCCGTCCCCCGGGCGCCAGGCTTCGCCCGGGGGACGACGTCGTCTATCCCTGCAGTCCCAGCGCCTGGGCCGGGGCCGGTGCCGCAGGAGCGGCGGGAACGGCCGGTACTGCAGGAGCCGCGGGCGCAGGGGGAAGGGGCGCGCCGGGCGGCGGTGGTGCGGCGGCCGGCGCCGCCGAGGGCAGCCCGACCTTGAAGCCGTTGACGATCGCGTCGGTGGCGTCCGCGGCGGCCACGACCTGGTCGACGCTGGTGGTGACCGCCAGCGACACCAGGTAGCGGTCGGGGCCCGCGGTGGCGATGACATGGCGACGCGAGGTGTTCAGCGTCATGTTGTTCTCACGGTAGGTGCCTTCGATCAGCGCCGAGGGCATCCCGCCGAAGTCGGCGAGCGACGCGTCGGTGGTCCGCCACGCCGGCAGCTGATGGCTGTCGACGAACCCGTGGCTGATGGCCTCTTTCGGGTCGAACTCGCCGATCAGTCTGTAGACGACGAGCTGAGCGTTCGACGTGTACAGGCCGTTGCCGCCGACGCGGTCGGCGATCACCGCGAACGCGTCCGGGACGTTCGGGTCGGGGATGTGCTGCCAACCGCGCGGCATGGGCAGCACGATGTTCAGGGCCCGGAAGTCGCGGCTGGATTGGGGCTGCATCGTCACGCCCTTGGCGGCGAAGAACTCGGTGAGCGTGCCCGACGAGGCCGGCGCGATCGTTGTGGGCGGGCGGGGCGGCACGACCGGGGCGCTGACGCCCGCCGGGACCGCCGCAGCACCGCCGGTGACCGCCGGCGTCTGCCCGACCACCGGTGCGGGCGCGGCGTTGGGGGTCACGGTGACGGTCTGGGTGACCGTCGCTGCGGCTGGAGCCGGGGCCGGAGCCGGCAGCACCGGCATGGGCTGCGCGCCGGCCGTCGTCCCGGTGATGGTGAGCACGCCGGCGACACCGGCGGCGCACGCCCCGACACCTCCCGCCAGAACCCGCCAGCGGCGGGCGATTTCGCTCATCGAGTGAACTCCTCCCATACCTAGCCGACCCGGTGTACCCGTGCGGCGCGGGCGACGATGCCCGTGCCAGGCGACGAATGTATCCACGGGGTTCACGCGCCCACCAGAGCCGGGATCGAGCTGGAATCAACCCCTGACGCATCCGCAATGGAACCGAGATCAACCCGTGGCCGGAGAAGTGGAAATCCGGTGCTTATACCCTGTTGGCGTGACCGAATCGCCCACCGCGCAGCCAGCCTCCGACGTCGGGGACATCCCCCGGCACCGCTACACCGCGGAGCTCGCCGGTGAGATCGAGCGCGGCTGGCAGCAGCGGTGGGCCGAGCAGGGAACGTTCCACGTCGCCAACCCGGTCGGCTCGCTGGCGCCCGCCGACGGCGGACCGGTGCCTGCCGACAAGATGTTCGTCCAGGACATGTTCCCGTACCCGTCGGGCGAGGGCCTGCATGTCGGTCACCCGCTGGGCTACATCGCCACCGACGTCTACGCCCGCTATTACCGCATGACGGGGCGAAATGTCTTGCACGCGCTGGGTTTTGATGCATTCGGGCTGCCGGCCGAGCAGTACGCCATCCAGACCGGCACCCATCCGCGCACCCGCACCGAAGCCAACATCGTCAACTTCCGTCGGCAGCTCGGTCGGCTGGGGCTCGGGCACGACGCGCGGCGCAGCTTCTCGACCACCGACGTCGACTACTACAAGTGGACGCAGTGGATCTTCCTGCAGATCTACAACGCGTGGTTCGACCCGCAGACCAACCGGGCGCGCCCGATCTCGACGCTGATCGCCGAGTTCGAGGCCGGGACCCGCGGCCTCGACGACGGCCGTGACTGGGCGGACCTGTCGGCCGGCGAGCGTGCGGACGTGATCGACTCGTACCGGCTGGTGTACCTGGCCGACTCGATGGTCAACTGGTGCCCCGGTCTGGGCACAGTGCTGGCCAACGAGGAGGTCACCGCCGACGGGCGCAGCGAGCGCGGCAACTTCCCCGTGTTCCGGAAACGCTTGCGGCAGTGGATGATGCGCATCACCGCCTACTCCGACCGCCTGCTCGAGGACCTCGAGGTGCTGGACTGGCCGGACAAGGTCAAGACGATGCAGCGCAACTGGATCGGTCGTTCGACGGGTGCCACCGTGTATTTCCGCGCCGGTTCGGGACCTGATGCCGGCGACATCGAGGTGTTCACCACCCGTCCGGACACGTTGTTCGGTGCGACGTACATGGTGCTGGCGCCCGAACACCCGCTGGTGGACACCCTGGTGGCCGACGCGTGGCCCGAGGGCACCGACGAGCGGTGGACGTACGGGGCGGCGAGTCCGCGCGAGGCGGTGGCCGCCTACCGCGCGTCGATCGCCGCCAAGTCGGATCTGGAACGTCAGGAGAACAAGCAGAAGACGGGCGTGTTCCTGGGCGCTTATGCCACGAATCCTGCTGATGGACAACAGGTTCCGGTGTTCATCGCCGATTACGTGTTGGCCGGATACGGTACCGGCGCCATCATGGCCGTGCCCGGCGGCGATCAGCGCGACTGGGATTTCGCGACGGAGTTCGGGCTACCGATCGTCGAAGTGGTCGCCGGTGGCGATGTGTCGACCGAGGCCTACACCGGTGACGGCGTGATGGTGAACTCCGGCTTCCTGGACGGGATGTCGGTGGCCGAGGCGAAGACCGCCATGACCGAACGGCTGGTCGCCGACGGCCGCGGCCGCGAACGTGTGGAGTACAAGCTGCGCGACTGGCTGTTCGCCCGGCAGCGGTACTGGGGTGAACCGTTCCCGATCGTCTACGACGCCGACGGGCGGGCGCATGCGCTGCCCGAGGAGATGCTGCCGGTCGAGCTGCCCGATGTGCCGGATTACTCGCCGGTGCTCTTCGATCCCGACGACGCCGGCAGCGAGCCGTCGCCGCCGCTGGCCAAGGCCACCGACTGGGTCAACGTGGAACTCGACCTCGGCGACGGCCCGAAGTCCTACACCCGCGACACCAACGTGATGCCGCAGTGGGCCGGCAGCTCCTGGTACGAGCTGCGCTACACCGATCCGCACAACCCGGATGCGTTGTGCGCCAAGGAGAACGAGGCCTACTGGATGGGCCCGCGGCCTGCCGAGCACGGGCCCGGCGACCCCGGCGGGGTGGATCTGTACGTCGGCGGTGTCGAACACGCGGTGCTGCACCTGCTCTACAGCCGGTTCTGGCACAAGGTGCTCTACGACCTGGGCCATGTCAGCTCGCGCGAGCCGTATAGGCGGCTGGTCAACCAGGGCTACATCCAGGCGTTCGCCTACACCGATTCCCGCGGGGCCTACGTGCCTGCGGCCGAGGTCGTCGAGCGGGACGGGAAGTTCTTCTGGAGCGGCCAGGACGGTGACGTTCGCCAGGAGATCGAGGTGAACCAGGAGTTCGGCAAGATCGGCAAGAGCCTGAAGAACTCGGTGTCGCCGGACGAGATCTGCGACAACTACGGCGCCGACACCCTGCGCGTATACGAGATGTCGATGGGGCCGCTGGAAGCGTCGCGGCCGTGGGCGACCAAGGACGTCGTCGGCGCGCACCGGTTCCTGCAGCGGGTGTGGCGGCTGGTGGTCGACGAGGACACCGGCGAAACCCGGGTCACCGAGGACACGGTCGACGACGAGACGCTGCGCCTGTTGCACCGCACCATCGCAGGCACCTCCGAGGACTATGCCGCGCTGCGCAACAACACCGCGGCGGCCAAGCTGATCGAGTACACCAACCATCTGACCAAGCAGTCGGTGACCGCCCGCGCGGCGCTGGAACCGTTGGTGCTGATGGTGGCGCCGCTGGCCCCGCATCTCGCCGAGGAGCTGTGGCGTCGGCTCGGTCACGACACCTCGCTGGCGCACGGCCCGTTCCCGGTCGCCGACGAGCGCTACCTGGTGGAGGACACCGTCGAGTACCCGGTGCAGGTCAACGGCAAGGTCAGGGGACGGATCGCGGTGGCAGCCGACGCCGACAACGACACCGTGCAGGCCGCCGCGCTCGCCGACGAGAAGGTGGCGGCGTTCCTGGACGGGAAGGCCCCGAAGAAGGTCATCGTGGTGCCGGGCCGGCTGATCAACCTGGTCGTGTAGTCGAGTCGTCTGGTCCAAATTGCTCTTGCAACGCCGGGTATAAGGCGTAAGTTGCGGGGTATCTCTGGCTGGTCCGCCGACGCATGTCCGAGGAGCGCCCATGGCTGTCGAAGCACCGACACCGCAGACCCTGCAGCCCCGCCGGCCCTTCCCCGCGCGTCTGGGACCCAAGGGCAATCTGATCTACAAGATGATCACGACCACCGATCACAAGTTGATCGGGATCATGTACGTCGTCACGTGCTTCGTGTTCTTCTTCATCGGCGGGTTGATGGCGCTGTTCATCCGCACCGAGTTGGGCTCGCCCGGGCTGCAGTTCCTGTCCAACGAGCAGTACAACCAGCTGTTCACCATGCACGGCACGGTGATGCTGCTGTTCTACGCCACCCCGGTCGTGTTCGGTTTCGCCAACCTGGTGTTGCCGCTGCAGATCGGCGCGCCCGATGTGGCGTTCCCGCGGCTGAACGCGTTCTCCTATTGGCTGTTCCTGTTCGGCGCGTTGATCGCGATGGCAGGCTTCATCACCCCGGGCGGCGCCGCGGACTTCGGCTGGACCGGTTACGCGCCGCTGAGCAACGCGGTGCACTCCCCGGGTGTGGGCGGCGACCTGTGGATCATGGGTCTGGCCGTCGCGGGCCTCGGGACGATTCTCGGTGGCGTCAACATGATCACCACCGTGGTGTGCATGCGCGCCCCCGGTATGACGATGTTCCGGATGCCGATCTTCACCTGGAACATCCTGGTGACGTCGATCCTGGTGCTGCTGGTGTTCCCGATCCTGACCGCCGCGCTGCTCGGCCTGGCCGCCGACCGCCAGTTGGGGGCGCACGTCTACGACCCGGCCAACGGCGGTGTGCTGCTGTGGCAGCACCTGTTCTGGTTCTTCGGTCACCCCGAGGTGTACATCATCGCGCTGCCGTTCTTCGGCATCGTCACCGAGGTGTTCCCGGTGTTCTCCCGCAAGCCGATCTTCGGGTACACCACGCTGGTGTACGCGACGCTCGGCATCGCCGCGTTGTCGGTGGTGGTGTGGGCGCACCACATGTACGCCACCGGCGCCGTCCTTCTCCCCTTCTTCTCGTTCACCACCTTTCTGATCGCGGTGCCCACCGGCATCAAGTTCGCCAACTGGATCGGCACGATGTGGAAGGGGCAGCTGACGTTCGAGACACCGATGCTGTTCTCGGTGGGCTTCCTCGCGACGTTCCTGATCGGCGGCCTTTCCGGGGTGCTGCTGGCCAGCCCGCCGCTGGACTTCCACGTCCACGACTCGTATTTCGTGGTGGCGCACTTCCATTACGTGTTGTTCGGCACCATCGTGTTCGCGACTTACGCGGGCGTGTACTTCTGGTTCCCGAAGATGACCGGCCGGATGCTCGACGAGCGGCTGGGCAAGCTGCACTTCTGGTTGACGTTCATCGGGTTCCACACCACGTTCCTGGTGCAGCACTGGCTCGGTGACGAGGGCATGCCACGTCGCTACGCCGACTACCTGCCCACCGACGGGTTCACCACCCTGAACATCGTGTCCACCATCGGTGCGTTCACGCTGGGTCTGTCGATGTTGCCGTTCGTGTGGAACGTGTTCAAGAGCTGGCGCTACGGGGAGCCGGTGACCGTGGACGATCCGTGGGGCTACGGCAACTCCCTGGAGTGGGCCACCAGTTGCCCGCCGCCGCGGCACAACTTCTACGAGCTGCCGCGGATCCGTTCGGAGCGTCCGGCGTTCGAGCTGCACTATCCGCACATGATCGAGCGGATGCGCGCCGAGGCGCACATCGGGCGCCACGCCACGGCCGGGGAGTCGCCGGAGGGATTCGGTCCGCGCACCGAGCCGGACCGCTGAGTCAGCGGGGCCGGACGACGACCTCGTGGATGTGGCTGTCCAGCGGGGCGTGGATGGCTTCGGCAGTGACGCGCGCGACGGTCTCGGGGCTCAGGAACTGCGCCGGGTCGTAGTCGCGGCCCTCGTAGGCGACGAGGTCTTCCTGCATCTCGGTGGCGATGCGCCCCGGATGGATCGAGGTGACACGCAGGCCGGGTTCGTCGTTGCGTAGCGAGTCGGCGAACGCGCGCAGCGCGAACTTGCTCGCCGAGTAGGACGCGAGTCCGGGGGAGGCCTTGATGCCGGAGCCGGAGTTGATGAACACCACCTGGCCCTCGGCGGCGCGCAGCGCCGGCAGCAACGCCAGTGTGAGGGCAACGGCGCCAACGACATTGACTTCCATGGTGGCGCGCCACTGGTCGACGGTGGACTCGGCGACGCGGCCCGGGTAGGCGACACCGGCGTTGTGGATCAGCACGTCGAGTTCGACGATCGGTTCGACGACGGTCTCGATGCTGTCGGTGTCGGCCAGGTCGATCGGCCAGGTGGTGGCCCCGTACTTCTCGGCGACCGAGTCGAGCCGTTGCGAGGGCCGCCCGGCCAGAAACAGCGTGTGCGTGGGTGCGAGCGCTTCGGCGAGCGCCTGGCCGAGCCCGCCGCCGGCTCCGGTGATCATCGCTGTCGGCACGCAGGCGAGCCTACCGATGGATTCAGTGGCGTGAACCCACTCGCGGTCGCCGAATCGGCCGCGGCGACGCATGATGAGAGGCGATGCCCCACGACCCCAGCTTCACCTCGACCCAATTGGCGGCCCGTGCTGCCTATCTGCTGCGGGGTAACGACCTCGGCACCATGACCACCGCCGCACCCCTGCTGTACCCGCACATGTGGAGTTGGGATGCGGCGTTCGTGGCGATCGGGTTGGCGCCGTTGTCGGTGGAGCGTGCGGTCGTCGAGCTCGACACGCTGCTCTCGGCGCAGTGGCGCAACGGCATGATCCCGCACATCGTGTTCGCCAACGGGGTGGACGGCTACTTTCCGGGGCCGGCGCGGTGGGCCTGTTCGGCGTTGGCGGTCAACGCTCCGCGCGGCCACCACACCTCGGGCATCACGCAGCCGCCCGTGCACGCGATCGCGGTGCAGCGCATCCTCGACCACGCCCGTACCCGGGGACGTTCCACCCGCGCGGTCGCCGAGGCGTTCCTGGACCGGCGATGGGCGGACCTGGTCCGCTGGCACCGCTGGTTGGCCGAGTGTCGAGACCAGTACGAGCGCGGCCGGATCACGCTGTACCACGGCTGGGAATCGGGCATGGACAACTCGCCGCGGTGGGACAGCGCCTACGCCAACGTCGTTCCCGGCGAGGTCCCCGAGTACAAGCGCGAGGACAACACCATCGTCACCGACGCCAGCCAGCGACCGTCCGACCTCGAGTACGACCGGTACCTGTGGTTGGTCGAGCAGATGAAGTCCGTCGCCTATGACGACCAGAAACTGGTCACGGCAACGAGTTTCGCGGTCGAGGACGTGTTCGTCTCCGCGGTGTTCTCGGTCGCGTGCCAGGTCCTCGCCGAGATCGGCGAGGACCACAAACGCCCGCACGCCGATGTCAAGGATCTCTACGCGTGGGCCGAGCGGTTCCGTTCGGGCGTCATCGCCACCACCGACCAACGCACCGGTGCGGCAAAGGATTTCGATGTGCGGGCGGGGGCGTGGATCGCCACCGAGACCGTCGCGCAGTTCGCGCCGCTGTTGTGTGGTGGGCTCCCGCACGATCGGGAACGCGCGCTGCTGCGGCGTCTGGAAGGCCCCCGCTTCTGCGGTCATCCCGACCTCGCCTACGCCGTGATTCCGTCGACGTCGCCGGTGTCGCGCGATTTCCGGCCCCGCGAGTACTGGCGCGGCCCGGTGTGGCCGGTGATGACGTGGCTGTTCTCGTGGTGTTTCGCGCGGCGCGGCTGGGCCGAACGCGCGTCGACGCTGAAACGAGAAGGGTTGCGGCAGGCCAGTGACGGCAGCTTCGCCGAATACTACGAGCCGTTCACCGGCGAGCCGTTGGGCAGTATGCAGCAGTCGTGGACCGCGGCGGCGGTGCTGGACTGGCTGGGCTGAGCCCGGCTACTCCGCGATGCGCTCGAGCGGCGCCATCGCCTTGGCCAGGGCGTCACGTTCCTCGGCGCTGAGCTTGTTCAGCAGCGTCGCGAGGTGCGCTCGCCGCGACGCCAGCGCTTCCTCGTGCTGTTCGAGACCTCGGGGGGTGATCTCCACCAGGACCGCGCGCAGGTCCGAGGGGTCGCGGGATCGCTTGACCAGGCCGAGTTTCTCGAGGCGGCGGATCGCGACCGTGGTGGTGGGGGTGCGGACGCGCTCGTGGGCGGCCAGGTCGGTCATCCGCATCGGGCCCTGATCCAGCAAAGTCAGCAGAATCGACAGCTGTGCCAGTGTCAGATCCCCGGACGTGGAGGTTTTCCCGGTGTGGCGAAGAACATGCAGCACCTTGGCCAGCACGCGCTGGAGCTCCCCAGCGAGCTCGCTGACCTGCGCATCTGTCTCGACCATAATTCAGCCAGTCTAACCTGTCGGTCCCGTCGTGTTCATGAGACGAACTCGGCCGACGGTTCAGTCACGGAATTGACGTCGGCAATGCGGAATCTACAACACTTGAGACAAAAATCGACGTAACCGGTCAGTTTCGGCCTCCTCGAACACCTTGTCCGGCGGCCCGGTTTCGACCACTTGACCGTGATCCATGAACACGACGGTGTCGGCGGTGGACCGCGCGAACCCCATCTCGTGGGTGACCACGACCATCGTCATGCCGTCGGCGGCCAGGTCGGCGATCAGCGCCAGCACACCCTTGACCAGCTCGGGATCCAGCGCCGAGGTGGCTTCGTCGAAGAACATGATCTGTGGCGCCATCGCGAGCGCGCGGGCGATGGCCACCCGCTGCTGCTGGCCGCCCGACAGTGTGGCCGGCCGGGCTTCGGCCTTGTGCCGCAGACCCACCCGCTCGAGTTGAGCCATGCCCAGCTCGCGCGCCTCCTCGGCGCTGAGTCGTTTGAGTTTGCGCGGTGCCATGATCACGTTGTCCAGCACGGTGCGGTGCGGGAACAGCTGGAACTGCTGGAACACCATGCCGATTCGCTGCCGCAGCTGGTTCGGGTCGTCTGCCAGCACCGACCGACCGTCGAGCAGGATGTCGCCGCTGTCGGGTTCGTAGAGCCGGTTGAGGGTGCGCAGCAGCGTGGACTTTCCGGAACCCGACGGGCCGATGACCGCGGTGCTGGTGCCCGCGGCGACGTCCAGGTCGACTCCGCGCAGCACCTTGTTGGGCCCGAACGCCAGATGAATGTCCTTGGCGGTCAACGACACCGGGTTGATGTCCAGCGCGGCGGTCATCAGTTCATCTCCTGGGCTCTGGACAACACCAGCGGGTCTTCGGGGTCTTCCTCGTCGGGTCTGCGACCGCGGCGCAGCCGGGCGTCGATGTAGTTGACCAGGTGGGTCAGCGGAATGGTCAGCATCAGGTAGAACAAGCCGGCCGCCACCAGTGGGGACAGGTTCCCGGTCTGGGCGTTGAGGTCTCGGCCTACCTGGAACAGCTCGCGCTGATCGGCGATCAGGCCCAGGAAGTACACCAGCGAGGACGCTTTGAGCAGCGAGATGAACTGGTTCATCAGCGCCGGCAGCACGCGCCGCACGCCCTGGGGCACCACCACCATCCGCATGGACGTCGAGTAGCTGAAACCCAGTGCGCGCGACGCTTCGAGCTGTCCGGGGTCGACGCTCTGGATACCGGAGCGGAAGATCTCACCGACGTAGGCCGCGGCCATCAGCCCCAGCGCGGCGATGCCCAGCGGGTAGGGGTTGTTGCCGGTCAGGTGGCCGACGACCGGTCCGACACCGAGGCCGATCAGGAGGATGATCACCACCTCGGGCAGGCCGCGGAAGATGTCGGTGTAGACCCGCGCGGGCCAGCGCAGCCAACGGGACCGCGAGATGCCTGCGATCGCGAGCACCATCCCTAGGACCAGACCGATGACGCTGGCCGCGAACGTCAGGATCAGCGTGTTGGGCAGACCGGTGGTCAACAGATCCGGGATGGCCTGCTTGTAGAGGTCCCAGTTCAGGAACGAATCCTTCAGCTGCGCAAGGGTCGACTTCGGTTGTGCCGGCTGGGCCGGGGCCGCCTGCGCCTGGTTCTCCTGTGCGATCGCGTTGAAGTCGGGCAGCTGCGGCAGCGGTGCGGCTTTGGAGCCGGGCTTCCAGCCCGGCGGGATCGCGCGCGGCACCCAGTCCGAGTACAGCCGGGCCCAGGTGCCGTCGGCGATGACCGCGTCCAGGCCGGCGTTGAGCGCATCGATCAGCGGCTGGTTCTCCTTGGCCACCGCCCAGGCGATGAAGTTGTCGAGGCTGAAGGTGTTCTCGATGATCTCGGTGGGGTCGCCGGGCTGCACGGTGCCCTGCGCCTGCTGCGACGGCGCCACCCAGGCGTCGATCTGACGGGTCTTGAGGCTGGCGTAGACGGTGTTGTAGTCGGGGTACTTGACCGGGTCGAGGCCGAGGGTGTCGACGACGTAGGCCTCCTGCACGGTGCCCTGCACGACACCGATGCGTTGCCCCTCGGCCAGCTGGTCGAACCCGGTGATCGCCGAGCCCTGCGGGACGACGAGCGAGAAGTAGCCGAAGTCGTACCCGTTGGTGAAGCCGACGGTCTCACGCCGGGCGTCGGTGGTGGTGATCGACGACGAGCCGACGTCGAACCGCCGCGACGCGACCTGGGCCAGCAGTCCCGAGAACTCGGTGCCGACGAAGTTGATGCGCAGGCCGAGTTTGTCGGCGACGGCGCGCAGCAGCTCGTTGTCGTAGCCGGTGAACTGCCCGGCGGAGTCGATGCAGATGCTGGGCGGCGCATCGGACAGCGTGCCGACGGTCAGGACGCCGGGTTGGCCGAGCCCGAGGGCGTTGATGTCGATGGACTCCAGCGGCACCACGGAGTCGGTGGTGTACCTGTCGGCCTCGGGGCCGGCGGCCGCGGACGCCAGGTTGGTGGGCAGTGGGCTGGCGCTCTGCAGGCCGGGCGGTGCGCACTGGTCGACCTGGGCCCCGGCCGGGGCCGCCCAGGCCATGGCCGCCACCATCCACACGATCAGCATCCACGCCAGTGTCTTCACCGGCCGTGGCTGTACCCGCAAGGTAGTCACCTCATGCAACGTAGCGGGCGGACCGGCGAGGGGGTCAGCCGCGGCTGTCCCGCCAGCGCACCAGTGCCTGCGCGGCCGACAGATCGTAGTCGGGCCCGTTGACGCCCACGGTCAGCAGCGTGACGCCGAGCCCGGCCAGTGCTTCGGCTTCGGCGACCATCGAGTCGAGGTCGCCTTCGGGCACCCCGGAGGACCGCTCGACCGCCGAGGGGTCGCGGCCGACGTCGGAGCAGTGCCGGTCGAGCACCTCGGCTTTGCCGGGGTAGGTCTGGCGGTCGGTGAAGCCGTGCCAGATGTCGGCGTGCTCGGCGACCATGCGCAGCGTCTTCCGCTCGCCCTGCCCGCCGATGAGGATCGGGATGTCGCGGGTCGGCGCCGGGTTGAGTTTGGCGAGCCGGGTTTTGATGCGGGGCAGGGCTTGGGCGAGGTCGTCGAGTCGGCTGCCTGCGGTGCCGAACTCGTAGCCGTATTCGTCGTAGTCCTTCTGTTTCCAGCCGGAGCCGATGCCGAGGATCAGCCGGCCGTCGGAGATGTGGTCGACGGTGCGGGCCATGTCGGCGAGCAGTTCGGGATTGCGGTAGGAGTTGCAGGTGACCAGCGCGCCGATCTCGATGCGGGAGGTCTGCTCGGCCCAGGCCGCGAGCATCGTCCAGCACTCGAAATGCGCGCCGTCGGGATCGCCGTAGAGCGGGAAGAAGTGGTCCCAGTTGAACGCGACGTCGACGCCGAGGTCTTCGCAGCGCCGCACCGCGTCCCGGATCTGGCTGTACTGCGGCGCGTGCTGCGGTTGCAGCTGCACGCCGATGCGGACAGGTCGAGTGGAGGCAGAGGTCATGGCCTGTAACTATCCTCCCGCGAGCAGACGCAAACTCCCCCTCAACGCGGCCAATTCAAGGGGAGTTCGCGTCTGCTCACCGGGGTGACGTGCCCCCATCGCGGCCGGGGGTCACACCCCGATCGGTCCGTCGCCGTCCTTCCACACCGCCACCACCGCGGGTCGTGCGATGCTGTCGCCGCCGTCGGGCCAGTGCGACTGCGGATTGTCGAGGCTGTGGTCGTCGCTCTCGCCGGGGTGTTGCACGCTTACCAGGACCAGGTCGTCGGAGATCACCGGCCCGCAGGTCTCGGCGCCGAGCGGGACGGTGAGGAATTGGCGCACCTCGCCGCGCCGCGGCCCGTCCAGAGCGACCGCGAACAGACCGTCGTTGGAATCCAGCGCGTTGCCGTCGGTGGAGATCCACAGGTTGCCGTGGCGGTCGAACGCGAGGTTGTCCGGGCAGGAGATCGGGCTGACCTGGCTCTTGTTGAAGCCGCCGTAGTAGGTGTCGGCGGCCTGCGGGTCCCCGCATACCAGCAGCAACTCCCAGGTGAAGCTCTCCCCGGCGTGGTCGTCGGTGAGCTCGAGCACCTGACCGCTCTTGTTCTCGTTGCGCGGGTTGGCCGCGTCAGCGGTGGGCTTGCCGGCCGTCCCGCGCTTGTCGTTGTTGGTCAGCGCCACATACACCTTGCCGGTGACCGGGTTGGCTTCGAAGTCTTCGGGCCGGTCCATCTTGGTCGCCCCGACCTTGTCGGCGGCCATGCGGGTGAACACCGCAACCTCCTCGGCGGTGAAGCCGTCGACCAGTGACTCGGACGGGCCGTCAGAGCTGCTGCGCAGCAGCGGGATCCAGGTTCCTGAGCCGCGGAACGCGCCACCGGCCGGCAACTCGCCGGAGCCGTCGATGTCGCCGGGCGGGATGTCGCTGGACAGCTTGGCCACATACAACGTGCCGTCGTCGAGGATGGTCATGTTGTGCGCCATGCCCGTGGGACCCGGCTGGACCTTCTTCGCCGAGACGAACTTGTACATGTAGTCGAAGCGCTCGTCGTCTCCGGTGTAGGACACCACGGTGCCGTCGTCGGTGACGTGGATCGTCGCGCCCTCGTGCTTGAGCCGGCCCAGCGCCGAGTGTTTGACCGGCATGGACTGCGGATCCCACGGGTTGAGTTCGACGACGTAGCCGAACCGGTTCACCTCGTTGGGGGTGCGCGACAGATCGAACCGCTCGTCGAAGGTCTCCCAACGCAGCGCGGTGGGTTCGGCCGCCACGCCGTAGCGCTCCATCCGGTCGGCGTCGACGGGTCCGGGAGCCGGGGCGCCCTCTGCGGCGCCGAAGTAGTCCTGGAAGTTTTCCTCGCCGGAAAGCACTGTGCCCCAAGGGGTGACGCCACCGGCGCAGTTGGCGAAGGTCCCCGCGATCGTCCGTCCGCTCGGGTCGGCCGCGGTCTTGACCAGGTCGCTGCCGGCGGCCGGACCCGTCAGCAGCATCGGAGAGTCGGCGGTGATGCGCCGGTTCAGCGGACCCAGAACCGGGGCCAGTCCGTCACGGCGGCGCTCGACCTCCACGACGCCCATGCCGACCGCCGCGATCTCCACCTCGAACTGCTCACGCGTCGGGGCCTCGGCGTCGTACCCGGGGAACATGAACTCCGGGGTCACGTATTCGAAGTTGGTGACGAGCAGGAACCGGTCGGGCCGGTCGGGCACCGGCAGCAACGCGGCGAAGTCGTTGTTGAACCCGAACTGGCCGCGTTGGGCGGCGCCGGTCTGGCGGGCGACGTCGAACGCGGGCGCACCCGGGAGAACCGGGTCACCCCAGCGCAGCACGACCGACTGACGGTACCCGTCGGCGACGACGACGGCGTCCTCGACGTTCGGTGCCACCGAGGCGAAGTTCATGCCGGGCAGCGGTTCGGGTGCCGAGGTAGGACTCGGGCTCGAGCTCGGGCTCGACGGGGTGTCACCCGAGCACGCCGCCAGCGCCGACCCCGCGCCGACCGCGAGGACCGCCACGCCTCCGGCGCGCAACATCGATCGACGCGACACCGCGCGGGCGATGTCGCCGAAATACTCGTTGTCGCTGCGGTTCGGAGCCGGCTTCGAGCACGCATCGCCACACCGGTACACGCACGTGATGTGCTGTCGTCTCGACCTGCCGTCGTGTGTGAGAAACAGGTTGAGCGGAACAAGCGCCATGAGGGTCCTTCCGGGGCTGCGGAGGCGAGGATCGCGCGGGAAGTTACGGCAGCACGGCCATCAGCAGGCGAGCGTCAGGTGAACGGCCGACGACGTCCGGGTGAGCACGGGGCTGAGAATCCGGTAGCAAACTTGCTGCGACGGCCGCCCGTGGCAGGTTACGGTGGTCGCCACTATTGACAGGGGGGTCACATGGCCGCACAGCGAGGCAACCACCGGACCATTTCGGCGACGCGCCCGTCCGAGACGTTCGCCGTCCGGCGCTGGTTGCGGTTGGGCGCGGCGTCGGCCGGCATGGGAGCGGCGTTACTGGGCTATTCGCTGCTGGGCCCGCAGACAGGTGTCGCGGCGGCGGACACCAGCGGTGAGTCGTCGGTGTCGAGAAGCGCCGGGGCCGACGCTCCGCGCGCCGACCGGCAGGAGCGCCGCGCGGCGCGCACGAACAGCGCCGACCGCGACACCTCCGAGACCCGGCGCTCCGGCGATGACCGCGACGATCCCGCCGTGGCCGACACCGACGACGACATCGCCGGCGAGCAGGACACCGTCGACGACGCGGTGGAGGCCGCCGACGAGCCGGCGGCCACGTCGGCCTCGACCCGTGAGCGACGGACCCACGCGCGACTGGTTACCGCCGACGCGCGCACGGCTTCAGCAGCTGATTCCATTGCCCCGCAGGCGATCCCAGCAGGTGTGCTGGCCGACGCCCCGGCGGAGAACCCGGGCACCGCCCGCCAGCAGCGGGTCGCCCAGCTCATCGACAACTGGACCGAGCGCCGGCAGGCCTGGATCAACTCGCTGCCCGTGGACTCCGACCGCAAGGCCGAGCTCGAAGCCTCGATGTGGGCGACCCGGCGCGCCTTCATGAACCAGACGCCGACCGTGGCGCCGATCCAGGTCAGCGGCAAACTCACCGGGCCGATCACCGGCACCATCGGTGCCGTCGACCCCGACGACGACCCGATCCGGTACGTGCTGACCTCGCGGCCGCGCGAGGGCAGCGTCGTCATCAATGACGACGGCACCTACACCTACACGCCGGACGAGGATTTCGACGGCGTCGACACCTTCCGGGTCAGTGCGGTCGACGGTTTCCGGATCAACATCTTCGATCTGTTCCGCGGCCTGGGCACCCGCGCGAAGCAGACCATCAACCAGGGCGCCATCACCTACGCGTTCCGCTTCACCGAGGGCGCGCAGGACTGGACCCAGGACCGCCGGGCTGCGCTGCAGCGTGTCGCTGAGGATCTGACGGTGTACTTCGTCGTCGAACGCCCGGTCGAGTTGAGCTTCGACGTGACAGCAGTGAACGATCCCGAGGCGCGTATCCTCGCCTCGGCTGGGAGCGACTACGTCAGCGAGCTACCGGGATTCTGGCGGACCGTCGTGCAGCAGAAGCTCCTCACCGGCCGCGACGCCAACGGCACGGCAGCCGACGGCTACATCAAGTGGAACTTCGGCACAGCGTGGGGGTACGGCGACACCGTAGGCCCCGACGAGTACGACTTCGACTCGACGGCGCTACATGAATTCCTCCATGCCTTCGGATTCCTCAGCGGGATCGACGCCCCCGGCGAGAACGAGCATCGAGATTGGACCCTCTTCGACAAGTTCATCGTCGACGCCAACGGTGATTCACCGATCACCCGCTTCTACCGATGGGACACCGACTTCGACGAGGTACTGGAGGGCGCCGACGACGGGTTGTTCTTCGGCGGCAAGCATGCGGTGGCGGCGTACGGGGGTTATCTGGTTCCGCTCTACACGCCTTCGCCCTGGGAAGACGGCAGCGCCATCAGCCACCTGGACGACGACACGTTCACCGACGACGACCAGAAGTTGATGAACGCCAAGACCGACACCGGGCCCGCTGCCCGGGTGTTGAGCCCGGTCGAGATCGGGATTCTGCGCGACCTCGGCTACACCGTGTTCCCGCTTCCGCCCGATTACAGCTGGGCGTTCATCGGACTGGTGCTGCTTCGCCGGCGCAAGAAGGCTTGACCGTCAGTCGTCGAGGATGCCGCGCAGCAGCTTGACCAGTGCCAGCGGTTGGTCGCTCTGCACAGAGTGCCCGGAGTCCTCGACGATGTGCACGCGCTGAAATCCCGGTGCGGTGCGGGCGAATTCGTCGGCGTCGTCGTCGTTGACGAAGTGTGAGTTGGCGCCGCGGATCAGGGTGGTCGGGGTGGCGAGCTTCGGGACGTCGTCCCACAGGCCCTCGAATCCGTCGGCCTTGCGGATCGAGTCGTAGCGCCACGTCCACGTGCCGTCGTCGAGCCGTTTGGCGTTGTGGAACACGCCGCGCCGCAACGATTCCCGGTCACGGTGCGGGGCTGCGGCGACGGTCACCTCGAGCATGGCCGCGAAGCTGGGAAAGCTGCGGTCGCCCTGGACGAGTGCGACGGTGCCCTTCTGCTCGTCGGTCATCTCGGTATGCCGCTGCGGCGCTGAGGGAGTGACGTCGACCAGGACGAGTTTGCGGACCAGGTCCGGTGCAGCGACGGCGACCCGAAGGGCGGTCAGGCCGCCCAGCGACATGCCGACCACCAGTTCGGCGTCGGGAGCCAGATCGCGGATGACCGGTTCCACGGCGACGGCATTGGGCTTGGGTCCGTAGTCGCCGTCCTCGCGCCATGCCGAGCGGCCGTGGCCGGGCAGGTCGATCGCCAGGGCGGGCACGCCGAGACCGAGCACCACGGTGTCCCAGGTGTGGGCGTTCTGGCCGCCACCGTGCAGGAACACCACCTGCGGGGCGTCGTCGCCGAACTTCAACGCACTGATGTCGCCGGCGTCGATGCGCGTCGCGGGCGGCAGCGGTCCGGACACTCCGGCCTGGCGCGCGTTCTCCTTGAGGAAGATGAACTCGTCGAGGCTGGCCAGCTCGTCATCGGTGTCGTCCATAGGGGAACCTTACGCAGTCGATATCCGGATGCGTTTGCCGGTGCGGTGTGACACCGTCGAATCTGTGGCAGCCGAGGCAACAGATCTGACTTTCCGCTCCGCCGTCGACGCTGACTGGCCGGACATCACCCTGATCGGCGCGACCGGTTTCGGGGTCTGGCGTCCGGACGAGACTGTCTCCGTCTGGCGGTCGTTGATGCCACCGGACAGCGCCGTCGTCGCGTGCGACGGCGACGACGTCGTCGGTGTCGCGTTGTTCCTCGACCTGCAGTTGACCGTGCCCGGCGGTGCCGTACTGCCGATGGCCGGGGTGTCGTTCGTGGCGGTCGCGCCGACGCATCGCCGCCGCGGCGCGCTGACCGGCATGTTCACCGAATTGCACGGCAGGATGGGCGGTTATCCCATCGCCGGGCTGGAGGCCAGCGAGGCCGGAATCTACGGCCGGTTCGGCTACGGTCCCGCGACGGTCTGGGAGCGGCTTTCGGTCGACCGGGAGCGGGCCCGATTCCGTTCGGAGATCCCCGATACCGGCGGTGTCCGCGTCGTGCGGCCGGTCGAGCATCGCGCACAGCTCGAAGAGATCTACGAGCGGTGGCGGTTGCAGACACCCGGCGGTCTCTACACACCGGGCCGGTTGTGGGACGAAATACTGGACGACCGCGAGAGTTCACGCGGCGGCGGAAGCGCGTTCTACTGTCTGTTGCACCCCGACGGGTTCGCGCTGTATCGCGTGCACTCCGGTGAACGCAAGGACCGGGTTGAGGTCACCAAGCTTTCCGCGGTGACGCCGCAGGCGTATATCGCGTTGTGGCGCACCCTGCTCGGGCTCGACCTGATGGCGACGGTGGACATCGAGACCCATCCGGGCGGCCTACTGCCGTACCTTCTCACCGACGCCCGCACGGTCCGCAGCACTGGAGTGCAGGACGGTCTGTGGCTACGGATGCTGAACATCCCCGCGGTGCTGCAGGCTCGCACCTACAGCGCCGATCTTTCTGTGGTGCTGGACATTTCGGATGCCGTGCTCGGTGGTGGCGGCCGATTCGCCCTGGAAATCCGCGCCGGGCGGGCGCGGTGCGAACCCACCGATGCGCCGGCTGATGTGCACACGGATCTGTCGGTGCTCGGCAGCGTCTACCTCGGCGCCCATCGCGCCTCTTCGTTCGCGGCCGCGCACCGGCTACGCTGCCCGGACGCCAGGCTTCTTGCCGCTCTCGACGCGGCCTTTGCCTCCGACGTTCCGGCCGAACTCGGCTACGGCTTCTGAACAACGCCGCCGAAATTGCATTCCAGCAGCGGAAGTGCGAGAAGGCACCTGCTGGAATGCAATTCCGGCGGGGAGAGAATCAGCCCTCGATGAAGGTCTCGAGCTGCGCGCGGGCGACGTCGTCGGCCAGCTGCTTCGGCGGGCTCTTCATCAGGTACGCCGACGCGGCCTCGATCGGACCGCCGATACCGCGGTCCTTGGCGATCTTGGCGGCGCGCACCGCGTCGATGATGACGCCGGCCGAGTTGGGGGAGTCCCACACCTCGAGCTTGTACTCCAGGTTCAGCGGCACGTCGCCGAAGGCGCGGCCCTCGAGGCGGACGTAGGCCCACTTGCGGTCATCGAGCCACGCGACGTGGTCCGACGGGCCGATGTGGACGTTCTTGTCCTCGACCTTGCCGGCCAGCGAGCCCGACAGGTTGGAGGTCACGGCCTGGGTCTTGGAGACCTTCTTCGACTCCAGCCGCGAACGCTCGAGCATGTTCAGGAAGTCCATGTTGCCACCGACGTTGAGCTGGTAGGTCCGGTCCAGCGTGACGCCGCGGTCCTCGAACAGCTTGGCCATCACGCGGTGGGTGATGGTGGCACCGATCTGGCTCTTGATGTCGTCACCGACGATCGGCACACCGGCGTCTTCGAACTTCTTGGCCCACTCGGGGTCCGAGGCGATGAACACCGGCAGCGCGTTGACGAAGGCCACGCCGGCGTCGATCGCGCACTGGGCGTAGAACTTGTCGGCCTCCTCGGAACCCACCGGAAGGTAGGACACCAGCACGTCGACCTCGGCGTCCTCGAGGACCTTGACGACGTCGACCGGGTCGGAGTCGGACACCTCGATGGTGTCGGCGTAGTACTTGCCGATGCCGTCGAGGGTGGGGCCGCGCTGGACGATCACGTCGCTGGGCGGCACGTCGGCGATCTTGATGGTGTTGTTCTCGGAAGCGAAGATCGCCTCGGACAGGTCGAAGCCCACCTTCTTGGCGTCCACGTCGAACGCGGCGACGAACTTGACGTCGCGCACGTGGTACTGGCCGAGCTTGACGTGCATCAGGCCGGGAACGGTGGCGTTCTCGTCGGCGTCCTTGTAGTACTGCACGCCCTGTACGAGCGAAGACGCGCAGTTGCCCACGCCGACGATGGCGACCCGGACGTCATTGCTTGCGGTCATGACGGCTTCTCCTCTTGTCCTTCTTTGGTTTCGGGGATGACTCACTGCTGCAACTACGCGGCGTGTTCAGGTCTGTTCGGCGCGGCCCTGCGCCGACTTCTCGGCCGCGATCAACTCGTTGAGCCACTTGACTTCCCGCTCACTGGATTCCAGGCCGAGCTGGTGCAGCTGGCGGGTGTAGCGGTCGAACGAGTTGCTTGCCCGCGCAATGGCTTCACGCAGACCTTCTCGACGCTCCTCGACCTGACGGCGGCGACCCTCCAGGATGCGCATCCGGGCTTCTGCCGGAGTGCGATTGAAGAACGCCAGGTGTACCCCGAAGCCGTCGTCGGAGAAGTTCTGTGGGCCGGTGTCGGCGACCAGCTCGCTGAAACGCTGTTTACCGGCGTCGGTGAGCTGGTACACGCGGCGTGCCCGCCGCACTTTGACGGTGCCCTCCGGCGCGGCATCCTCGACGATGAGGCCGTCGGCCTGCATGCGCCGCAGCGCCGGGTAGAGCGAACCGTAAGAGAAGGCGCGGAATGCGCCCAACAGCCCGGTCAGCCGCTTGCGCAGCTCGTAACCGTGCATTGGTGACTCCAGGAGCAGGCCCAGGATTGCCAGTTCGAGCATCCGCCGCACCCCTTTCGTCGTCGCCGTTAGGACAGTCCAACACCTCGCGCAATAGTATCGCGCCGATATATTGACTGCCACAGTCGGGCATCGATTGCGGCTTCAGACGCAGGTCAGCGGTTCGCCGGCCAGATCGCCAGCGTGGTGGCGTCCGGGTACAGCTCGATGCGGCCGGAGCCGAAGTCGCTGCTGACGATGATCTCGACGATCACCGCATCCGGGGTCGACGGGTCCTGCGACGGGCTGATCCGCAGCCAGGTCTCGTCGACGTCGGCGCGGTCGATGCCGACGGTCTCCGGGGCGCCGCGCATGATGCCGAGTGTTTTCTCGAAGTCGAACTTCGCGAGGTCGACGAGCCGGTCGTCGCCGCTGGGCGTCGACGGTGAGCCGACCGGCTCTCCCCAGCCGCCGCGGTACTGGTAGCGCTGACTGCGCCGGTTGTCCTGCGGGTCGGGCCGCTCGAGGTAGGCGATGTCGGAGTGGATGTCCAGTTCGTAGCCCATGGTGTTGCCGAACTTCTGACGCATCTGCTCGAACAAGCCGGTGAACCCGCCCAGGGACTGCAACTGCCGGGGCGGGGTCAGGACGGTGGCCGGGATGCCGTCGTCCTTGGCGCCGGGGTCGGAGGTGAAGTTCAGCGGCGAGGGCGTGTTGCCGTACAACCCCCAGCCGATCGCCATGCCGAACACCACCAGCACCACCGCGATCGCGGCCTTGATGCCCCAGCCGGGCCGGTAGGCCGGCACGCTGCGGTTGACGATCTTGGTGACGACGGGCACGTCGAGCTTGCGCTCGGTCTGCAGGTCCGACACCAGGTCCTGCAACTGGCTCAGTGTGGTCGCCGAGGTGGCCGTCTTGACCCGCTCGCCGTGCTCGGCCATCGACAACTGACCGTCGGCCAGCGCGGCGTCGAGGATCTGGCACGTCTGGTCACGGTCGCTGTCCTTCGCGCGCATCCACGATGTCCGCCGTCCTGAGCTGCCCGAAGCCACGCGAAAGATCGTAAAAGCACAACTTCGCGCGCACAGCGCGTACGCGCTGGACACAGATGTCTCGCCTCCGCGCCTGAGCCACCGACGTACTCTGGTCTGCGTGCGATTGCAGCGACAGGTAGTGGACTACGCCCTGCGGCGGAGGTCCCTGCTCGCGGAGGTCTACTCCGGGCGCACCGGAGTCGCGGAGGTCTGCGACGCCAACCCGTATCTGCTGCGCGCCGCCAAGTTCCACGGCAAGCCGAGTTCGGTGATGTGCCCCATCTGCCGCAAGGAGCAGCTGACGCTGGTGTCCTGGGTGTTCGGCGATCACCTGGGTGCCGTTTCGGGTTCGGCGCGCACCGCCGAGGAGTTGGTGCTGCTCGCGACCCGCTACGACGAGTTCTCGGTCCACGTGGTGGAGGTATGCCGCACGTGCAGCTGGAATCACCTGGTCAAGTCGTATGTGCTCGGGGCGGTGCCCCCGCCGAAGGGCTCGCGCGGACCGCGCCGGACCGGAACCGCGCGCTCGAACGCGCGGACGGCCAGTGAATAGCGACCCGCGCGACGACCGGTCAGTCAACCGCCCGCGGGACGGGCGCCGGGCTGACGGTGCCGGCGCGCGTCCGGAACAGCCGCGACCACGGCCGCCCCGGCAACCGGCGCCTCGGCAACAGCAGCCGCCGCCCCGGCCGGAGCCGGGCGGCGGGCGTCCGCCGCGCCCGGCCACACCCGACGACCGCCGCACCGCCGTATTGCGTCCGGTGCGCGACGAACGTCCGCCGCACCTGCGCGACCCGATCGACGCGGTCAAGCGCGCGCTCGACGGCGGGCCCCGGAAACCGCCCCCGCCCCCGCCGCCGGGCCGACCGCCCCGCGGCGGCGGACCGTCGGGGGGTGGCCCGTCAGGTCGGCCGCCGAGCCTGCGTCAACAACTGAACTGGACGTGGCTGCGGCGCGGCCTGCTCGCGATGGTCGCGGTGCTGATCGTGTTGCCGATGGTGACGTTCGGCATGGCCTACATGATCGTCGACGTCCCCAGCCCCGGGGACATCCGCACCGCTCAGGTGTCGAACATCCTCGCCAGCGACGGCAGCGAGATCGCGAAGATCGTGCCGCCGGAAGGCAACCGTGTCGACGTCAACATCGACCAGATCCCGGTGCACGTGCGGGACGCGGTGATGGCCGCCGAGGACCGCGACTTCTACTCCAACCCGGGTTTCTCGCTGACCGGATTCCTGCGCGCGGCCAAGAACAACGTCTTCGGCGGCGACCTGCAGGGTGGGTCGACGATCACCCAGCAGTACGTGAAGAATGCGTTGGTCGGCGATGCCCGCTCCGGCGTCGGCGGTGTGATCCGCAAGGCCAAGGAGCTGGTCATCTCGACCAAGATGTCCGGCGAATGGTCCAAAGACCAGGTGCTGCAGTCGTATCTGAACATCATCTATTTCGGGCGCGGCGCCTACGGGGTTGCGGCGGCGTCGAAGGCGTACTTCAACAAACCGGTCGAAGAGCTCACCGTGTCCGAGGGCGCGCTGCTGGCCGCCCTGATCCAACGGCCGTCGGTGCTCGACCCGGCCGTGGATCCGGAAGCCTCTAAACGGCGCTGGGACTGGGTGCTCGACGGCATGGTGGAGATCGGTGCGCTCTCGGCGCAGGACCGCGACGCCCAGCAGTTCCCGGCGACCATCCCGCCGGACGTCGCGACCACGCAGAACCAGACCACCGGCCCCAACGGGCTGATCGAGCGGCAGGTCATCAACGAGCTGCTCAACCTGTTCAACATCAACGAGCAGACCCTGAACACCGAAGGGTTGCAGATCACCACAACCATCGACCCGACCGCGCAATCGGCGGCGGTGGAGGCGGTCGAGGAGTATCTGGACGGCCAGGACCCGGACATGCGGGCCGCCGTGGTGTCGATCGACCCGAAGACCGGCGGGGTCAAGGCCTACTACGGCGGCGCGGACGCCAACGGGTTCGACTATGCGCAGGCCGGCCTGCCCACCGGATCGGCGTTCAAGGTGTTCGCGCTGGTCGCCGCGCTCGAGCAGGGCATGGGGCTGGGCTATCAGGTCGACAGCTCGCCGCTGACGGTCGACGGCATCGAGATCGGCAACGTCGAGGGCAACAGCTGTGGGCGCTGCAACATCGCCGAGGCGCTCAAGCGGTCGCTGAACACCAGCTATTACCGGTTGATGCTCGAGCTGGAGAACGGTCCGGCCGACGTCGCGGCGGCCGCGCACAAGGCCGGTATCGCCGAGAGCTTCCCGGGTGTCGAGCACACGCTGTCCGAGGACGGCCAGGGCGGACCGCCCAACAACGGTGTGGTCCTGGGGCAGTACCAGTCCCGCGTCATCGACATGGCCTCGGCGTACGCGACGCTGGCCGCGTCCGGCGTCTACCGCAAGCCACACTTCGTGCAGAAGGTGGTCAACAGCGAGGGCCAGGTGCTCTTCGACGCGGGGCAGGAGGACAACCCCGGCGAGCAGCGCATCGACAAGGACGTCGCCGACAACGTCACCGCCGCCATGCAGCCCATCGCCGCGTATTCGAACGGGCACGCGCTGGCCGGCGGACGCCCGTCGGCGGCCAAGACCGGCACCAACCAGCTGGGCGACACCGGGTCCAACCGCGACGCCTGGATGGTCGGCTTCACCCCGTCGCTGTCCACCGCGGTGTGGGTCGGCACCAACGACGGCACCAAGCCGCTGGAGAACAAGTGGGGTTCGCCGATCTACGGCTCGGGCCTGCCCAGCGACATCTGGAAAGCCACGATGGACGGGGCGCTCGAGGGCACCGACGAGGAGTCGTTCCCCAAGCCCGCCGAGATCGGCGGGTACGCCGGGGTGCCGCAGGCACCTCCGCCGCCCCGCACCACGGCCCCGCCGACGCCGTCGGAGACGGTGATCCAGCCGACGCTGGAGGTCGCGCCGGGCATCACGATCCCCTGGGGTCCGCCGACGACCGTGCCCGCGGGGCCGCCCGCTCCGGCCGGAGGGGTGTCGCCGGGCCCTGAGGTCATCCCGCCGCCGCCGGGGGTGCCCGCACCGGGCGCCCCGGTTCCCGTGGCACCGGGTGCGCCGCCGCCACCCGGCGTGCCGCCTGGACCGCTGCCGCCCCCGTGACGGAGGGCTTCGACTCGCCGGCCCCTGTCGCGGGTGATCGGCGCAGCCTCGACGACCGTGACTTCCCCAGCCGCACCGACACTCTCGGTGCCGCGCTGTCGGGCACCATCGGAGGACCCGTCGGCCGGCACGCGCTGATCGGACGCACCCGGTTCATGACGCCGCTGCGCGTCATGATGGTGATCGCGCTGATCTTCCTGGCGCTGGGCTATTCCACCAAGGCCGCCTGCCTGCAGACCACCGGCACCGGCACCGCCGACCAGCGCGTCGGCAATTGGGAGAACAACCGCGCCTACTACCAGCTCTGCTACTCCGACACGGTGCCGCTCTACACCGCGGAACTGCTGAATCTCGGGAAGTTCCCGTACAAGTCGAGCTGGATCGAGACCGACGCCGAGGGCAATCCGCACACCACCTACGATGGCCAGCCGGCCGTGCGGTACATGGAGTATCCGGTGCTGACGGGGCTGTACCAGTACCTGTCGATGACGGTGGCGAAAACCTATACGGCACTGACGAAGTTGGTGTCGGTGCCGATCGTCGCCGAGGTGGTGATGTTCTTCAACATCTCGGCGTTCGGGCTGGCGCTGGCCTGGCTGACGACGTTGTGGGCGACGGCGATGCTGGCCGGTCCGCGACGCATCTGGGATGCGGCGCTGGTGGCCGGCTCCCCGATCGTGATTTTCCAGATCTTCACCAATTTCGACGCGCTGGCAACGGCTTTCGCGGCCGGTGCGCTGCTGGCCTGGGCGCGCCGAAGACCGGTGCTGGCCGGTGTGCTGATCGGTCTGGGCGTGGCGGCCAAGCTGTATCCGCTGCTGTTGTTGGTCCCGTTGGCGCTGTTGGCAATCCGGGCCGGCCGGCTGCGCGAGGTCGGCAAGACCGCCGGGGCCGCGGTGGTGGCCTGGCTGGTGGTGAACCTGCCGATCATGCTGCTGTTCCCGCGCGGCTGGTCGGAGTTCTTCCGGCTCAACGCCCGCCGCGGCGACGACATGGACTCGCTGTACAACGTCGTCAAGTCGTTCACCGGGTGGCAGGGCTTCGACCCGGGGCTCGGATTCTGGGAACCGCCGTCGGTGCTCAACCTGTTCAGCGCGACGCTGTTCGCGGCGGGCTGCGTCGCGATCGGCTACATCGCGCTGACCGCTCCCCGACGTCCGCGGGTGGCGCAGCTGGCGTTTCTGGTGGTGGCGGTGTTCCTGCTGACCAACAAGGTGTGGAGCCCGCAGTTCTCGCTGTGGCTGGTGCCGCTGGCAGTGTTGGCGCTGCCGCACCGCCGGATTCTGTTGGCGTGGATGACCATCGACATGCTGGTGTGGGTGCCCCGGATGCTCTATCTGTTCGGCGAGCAGAACCGCGGCCTGCCCGAGCAGTGGTTCACCGCGACGGTGTTGCTGCGCGACATCGCGGTGATCATCCTGTGCGCGTTGGTGGTCCGGCAGATCTACCGGCCCGCGCTGGACCTGGTGCGGCGCGGCGGTGTCGACGATCCCGCCGGCGGTGTGTTCGACCGGGCGCCCGACGCCCCGCCGCGTTGGCTGCCGGACTGGCTGCGGCCGCGGGTGTCTGCAGCGCCTGTCCTCGACGCGAGTGTGCCGATTGATACGCCCGCGACGGCGCGTCGCGAATAACACCGCACATTCGCCTGCAGGCCGGCGTGATTTCGCAGATCAGCGCGCCCTCCTGTAGCCTGGGCCGGTTGCCGACGCAGGCGACCCTCCTGCCGCGGACACGCCGCGGCCGACCAGACCAGAGGAGGTGATGGGTTCCTTATGCGTCCATACGAAATCATGGTCATTCTCGACCCCACTCTCGACGAGCGCACTGTTGCTCCGTCGTTGGAGACGTTCCTGAACGTCATCCGCAAGGACGGCGGCTCCGTCGACAAGGTCGACATCTGGGGACGACGCCGCCTGGCGTACGAGATCTCCAAGCATGCCGAGGGCATCTACGCGGTGGTCGACGTGAAGGCCGAGCCGGCCACGGTGTCCGAGCTCGACCGCCAGCTCAACCTCAACGAGTCCGTGCTGCGGACCAAGGTGATGCGGACCGACAAGCACTGAAAGCCGCCGCTCGTCGGAGGCGCTGCGTAGGCTCGCGCGCAACACGCGCTGCGAAGCCGCTTGCGCGAAGAGCCGACTAGCACTGCACAGGAGGAACTCGTGGCTGGTGACACCACAATCACCGTCGTCGGAAATCTGACCGCCGATCCGGAACTGCGTTTCACCCCGTCGGGGGCCGCGGTGGCCAACTTCACCGTGGCGTCGACTCCGCGCATCTACGACCGCCAGAGCGGGGAGTGGAAGGACGGCGAGGCGCTGTTCCTGCGCTGCAACATCTGGCGTGAGGCTGCCGAGAACGTCGCCGAGAGCCTGACCCGCGGTTCGCGTGTCATCGTGACCGGCCGGCTCAAGCAGCGGTCCTTCGAAACCCGTGAGGGCGAGAAGCGCACCGTTGTCGAGGTCGAGGTCGACGAGATCGGACCCTCGCTGCGCTACGCGACTGCCAAGGTCAACAAGGCCAGCCGCAGCGGTGGCGGCGGTGGCGGGTTCGGCGGCGGTGGCGGCGGATCGCGGGCCGGTGGTGGCGGCCAGGCCGACGACCCGTGGGGCAGTGCGCCCGCGTCGGGTTCCTTCGGCGGTGGCGCCGACGACGAGCCTCCCTTTTGATCAACACCAACTCATCTGAGATTTCTAGAAAGAGATAGACATGGCGAAGTCCTCCACCAAGAGGCGGCCGGCACCGGAAAAGCCGGTCAAGACCCGTAAGTGCGTGTTCTGCTCCAAGAAGGGGCAGGCCATCGACTACAAGGACACCGCGCTGCTGCGCACCTACATCAGCGAGCGCGGCAAGATCCGTGCGCGTCGCGTCACCGGCAATTGTGTTCAGCACCAGCGGGATATCGCGATCGCGGTGAAGAACGCCCGTGAGGTCGCGCTGCTGCCGTTCAGCTCGTCGGCGCGTTAAGCCAGGACAGGACGAAACGATGAAACTGATTCTGACCGCTGAGGTGGAAAACCTCGGTACGGCCGGTGACACGGTCGAGGTGAAGGACGGCTACGGCCGCAACTATCTGCTGCCGCGCGGCCTGGCCATCGTGGCCACCCGTGGTGCGCAGCGCCAGGCCGACGACATCCGTCGCGCGCAGGAGCTCAAGAGCGTCAAGGGGCTCGAGCACGCCAACGAGCTCAAGCAGGCCCTGGAAGCCCTCGACGCCGTCGAGCTGGCCGTCAAGACGGCCGGCGACACGGGCAAGCTGTTCGGCTCGGTCACCGCGGCCGACGTCGTCGCGGCGATCAAGAAGGCCGGCGGCCCGAACCTCGACAAGCGCACGGTGCAGCTGCCCAAAACACACATCAAGGCCGTTGGTACGCACCCCGTCACGGTGCGTCTGCACCCCGACGTGAACGCCACGGTGTCGCTGAACGTGGTGGCCGGCTAGTCGCCGGAGCGCCAACCCAGCTCTCATACGGCCGGGTAGGGACCCCAGAGGTCCCTACCCGGCCGTTGCTGTGTCTTCGGGCAGGCTGTGGCGAACATTTTCTGGGCAAAGTGAGTACAGCGAACAATCCCTGCTGTTAACCTTCCCGGCCCTGGGTCGTAACGCAACACGCCCGAAACGGCTGCCTGACACGACACGCCGAGCAATTTGTCATCCACAGTAGTTGGGCGCGCTTGTGGTGCTATTACCTGCAGAAACCGGATGAACAAGGGTGTTGATCCACAGGTTGTCCCCAAGGGCTCAACATGGCTCACCAGAGATATCCACACTCCATCCACACCTTGACTAACAAGGGCTGCTTGCGCCTGCACCAGCAACGTCTAGCGTTGGCCGTCGCAGGAACCGATCCGGGCGTCGCCGACGCGTTGTCAGACCCCGTGCTTATCGTTCCTCGAAAAGGCGTTCGAACCGAATATGGAGGGGGTGCGACACTGCGTGGCAGTCGTAGATGATCTGGGTCGTCCCGGTGATACCGCGGCGGCGGAGCCACCGCCCAGCGAGGATTTCGGTCGCCAGCCCCCGCAGGATCCTGCGGCTGAGCAGGCCGTGCTCGGTGGCATGCTGCTGAGCAAGGACGCGATCGCCGATGTGCTCGAGAAGCTGCGTCCCGGTGACTTCTACAAGCCGGCCCACCAGATCGTCTACGACGCGATCCTCGACCTGTACGGGCGCGGAGAGCCGGCTGATGCCGTCACCGTGGCTGCCGAGCTGGACCGGCGCGGGCTGCTGCGCCGCGTCGGCGGGGCGCCCTATCTGCACACGCTGATCTCCACGGTGCCCACGGCGGCCAACGCCGGCTACTACGCCGAGATCGTCTCGGAGAAGGCGCTGTTGCGGCGTCTGGTGGAGGCCGGCACACGGGTGGTGCAGTACGGCTACGCCGGCGCCGACGGGGCCGACGTCAACGACATCGTGGACCGCGCGCAGGCCGAGATCTACGACGTGACCGAGCGCCGCACGGGCGAGGACTTCGTGATCCTGGAGGAGATCCTCCAGCCCACCATGGACGAGATCGACGCCATCGCGTCCGAGGGCGGCATCTCCAAGGGCGTGCCGACTGGCTTCACCGATCTCGACGAGCTGACCAATGGGCTGCATCCCGGCCAGATGATCGTCGTCGCGGCCCGGCCGGGTATGGGGAAATCGACCTTGGGTCTGGATTTCATGCGGTCCTGCTCGATCAAGCACCAGCTGCCGAGCATCGTGTTCTCGCTCGAGATGAGCAAGACCGAGATCGTCATGCGTCTGTTGTCGGCCGAGGCGAAGATCAAACTGGCCGATATGCGGTCGGGCCGGATGAGCGACGACGACTGGACGCGGCTGGCCCGCCGGATGAGCGAGATCAGCGAAGCGCCGCTGTACATCGATGATTCGCCGAACCTGACGATGATGGAGATCCGCGCCAAGGCGCGACGGCTGAAGCAGAAGTCCGATCTGCGCCTGATCGTCATCGACTACCTGCAGCTGATGACCTCCGGTAAGAAGGTGGAGTCACGCCAGCAGGAAGTCTCGGAGTTCTCCAGGCAGATCAAGCTTTTGGCCAAGGAACTCGAAGTTCCCGTGGTGGCGATGAGCCAGCTGAACCGAGGACCCGAGCAGCGCACCGACAAGAAGCCGATGCTGTCGGATCTGCGTGAGTCCGGATCGATCGAGCAGGACGCCGACATGGTGATACTGCTGCACCGCCCCGATGCCTTCGAAAGTGACGATCCGCGCGGCGGTGAGGCGGATCTGATCATCGCCAAGCACCGCGCCGGCCCGACCAGGACTGTAACCGTGGCGCACCAGCTGCATCTGTCGCGGTTCTCGAACATGGCGCGGTAGGGGTTCCTTCTTGCGAGATGCAACGAAGATGAACAACCGGGTCAGGCGGCACGGATTTGAGACGCCCGGCTGGGGGCAAGGAAGAAGGGGAGCCGGTGAAGCCGAGTCGTGGAGCAGTGCTGCGTTAGGCGTCGACGGTGAAGGCATGGACGTAGTCGGCTCCGCCGAGGTGCTCGTAGACGTGGGTTGTCGTCACGCGGTTCCAGTGGTGTCCGAGTAACACGGCTAGGCCGAGGGGGCCGATCAAGAACAGGTGCAGTGCGGTGTCGCCCGCGTTGCGGCGCGCCGTGCCGCGTACCGCGAGTGCCAGGCTGTTGGCGGCGGCGGGGGACGGGACGGTGTATGGG
>NZ_JBNMQU010000009.1:0-273083 GCF_050205565.1 Mycobacterium sp. SMC-4
CCGCGGCGCCTCATCCAAATACTTCTTCGGCAGATGATTCTTGAACATATCCGGCGGCTCGACGATGTGATCGTCCACGCTGATCAAAATCATGTCGTCTTTGTGCATGATCGCCCGTTCTGTAGTTACTTACCGTATGGCCGACAGTTTATCGGGTAGGTCAACAGCAGCGCGCTGACGGATTCGCGTCGGCCTCGGCGTGCCGGTGCCGCCAGTACGCGCGCTCGGACATCACCGGCGCGCCAGGGTGAACCCGCTCGTGGTGCTCGACGTAACGCTGATAGTGGTTGTCGCCCATCAGCGTTTTCCAGTACCAGCTCAGCGCTCGGACGGCGCGGACCGCGCCGGGATGGATTGTTTCGGCAAGGCGTCCCACTGCTTCTGCACCTCCTTCTCGGGAGCGGTCATGAGCATTCCGGCCGGTGCGAAGATCCGCGACGGTATCGGTTTCTCTTCGGTCAACGGTTGGGCTCGGCCGCGAATCGCTTTGAGTGCCACCAGCACTCCGGCGGTGAACACGATGAGCACCAGCACGGCGAACACGATCGACAACGTGCCCTGGATGAACGTGTTGCGGATGACGGCGTCGAGTTCGCCGGCGTCCTTGGCGGCCCCGAAACTGGTGGCCCCGCCGTCGCGCGCGTTGCGGTACTGGAAATGCTGCGTCCAGTAGCCGACCTTCGGATCGCCGGAGAAGATCTTCTGCCAGGACGCGGTCATCGTCACGATGAGGTCCCACACCAGCGGAATCCCGGGAATCCACGCCCATTTCAGCAGGCCGCGCTTGATGATCACGACGGTGACCACCGTCAGCGCGATGGCGGCCAGCAGCTGGTTGGCGATACCGAACAGCGGGAAGAGCGTGTTGATGCCGCCCAGCGGATCGGTGACGCCCATGAGCAGGATGCTGCCCCAGGCCGCGACCACCACGACGCTGCAGGTCCATGCGCCGATGCGCCAGCTCGGGTCGCGCAGCTTCTTCATCGGCCCGCCGAGATTGCCGAGTCCGTCCGAGAGCATGAAGCGTGCGACGCGGGTACCGGCGTCGACCGTGGTCAGGATGAACAGCGCCTCGAACATGATCGCGAAGTGGTACCAGAACGCCTTGAGCGTCTCGCCGCCGAAGACCTGGTGCAGCACCTCGGACATCCCGAAAGCCAGCGTCGGTGCGCCACCCGTGCGGGAGATGATCGACTCCTCACCGACGCTGCGGGCCGCCTCGTCGATCTCCTCCGGGCTGATCGCCGCACCGGACAGGCCGAGGCCGTTGACGTAATCCGCGGCGGTCTGGGCGGTGGCGCCGGTCGAGGCCGACGGGGCGTTCATGACGAAGTAGAGGTGCTGGTTGAGGATGGCCGCGGTGATCAGGGCCATGATCGCGACGAAGGATTCGGTGAGCATGCCGCCGTACCCGATGAGCCGCATCTGGCTTTCTTTCTCCAGCAGCTTCGGGGTGGTGCCCGACGAGATCAGCGCGTGAAAGCCCGACAGCGCACCGCAGGCGATGGTGATGAACAGGAACGGGAACAGCGATCCGGCGAACACCGGGCCGGTGCCGCTGGCGGCGAACTGCGAGATCGCCGGAGCCTCCATCACCGGACGCGCGATCAGGATGCCGACGGCCAGCAGCGCGATCGTGCCGACCTTCATGAACGTCGACAGGTAGTCGCGCGGCGCGAGCAGGAACCACACCGGCAGGATCGACGCGGCCAGGCCGTAGATGATCAGGCACCAGGACAGCGTGACCTTCGACAGGGTGAACCACTCGGCGCCCCAGTCGGTCTCGGCGACCCAGCCGCCGGACGCGACGGCCAGAAGAAGCAGCGCCATCCCGATCAGCGACACCTCCGAAACCCGCCCGGGGCGCAGGAAACGCAGATACAGGCCCATGAAGATCGCGATGGGGATCGTCATCGCGATCGAGAAGACGCCCCAAGGGCTTTCGCCCAACGCGTTGACGACCACCAGCGCCAGCACGGCCAGCAGGATCACCATGATGACCAGTACGCCGACGATCGCGGCCACGCCGCCGACGGCGCCCAACTCGTCGCGCGCCATCTGTCCCAGCGACCGGCCCCGTCGCCGCACGGATATGGACAGCACCAGGTAGTCCTGCACACAGCCGGCCACCACCGCGCCGATGATGATCCAGATGGTTCCCGGCAGGTAGCCCATCTGCATGGCCAACACCGGCCCGACCAGCGGTCCGGCGCCGGCGATCGCGGCGAAGTGGTGCCCGTAGAGCACCCGGCGATCGGTCGGCATGTAGTCGGTGCCGTTCTCGAAAACCTCAGCCGGCGTGGCGATGTCGTCGCGCGGACGGACCACCTTCATCTCGATCAGCCGGGCGTAGAAGCGGAATCCGATCACATAGGTGCAGATCGCCGCGATGACGAACCAGACCGCATTGACGGTCTCCCCGCGGAAGAACGCGATCACGGCCCAGGCGACGGCGCCCACCAGTGCGATGGCCGCGAAGATCAGCTTGTGTTTGGTCGTGATGGGGGAGCGGTCGATGATCGCCACCGGCGGCAGGTCCTTGTCCGTGCGGACATAGGTGATGTCGCCGTGCTGCTCTTCAATCCGGTCGGGTGATTCGGCGGTCGGAGTGGCCACGTTTCTCCTCGTCGGCTCGACAATGTGGATGCCCGGTCCTTGCCTCGGTCCGATCCTCGCACCGGGGCAGGCGAGGTGGGGCAGAAATCCAGTTTCGGTCAGTGTCGGTCGTAGAGGGCGCGCACGGTGTCGATGGTGTCCGCGTCGGTGGCGTCCTTGTCGTCCCGATACCGCACGACGCGGGCGAACCGTAACGCCATCCCGCCGGGATAACGCGACGACGTCTGCAGGCCGTCGAAGGCGATCTCGACCACCTGCTCGGGACGCACGTGCACGACGTAACCGTCGGTCGGCCCGGTGGCGAGCTCGAGGAACCGCTCGGTCTGCCAGCGCAGCATGTCGTCGGTCATGCCCTTGAATGTCTTGCCGAGCATCACGAAGCCGCCGGTGTGCGGATCGCGGGCGCCGAGGTGGATGTTCGACAACTTGCCCGACCGCCGCCCGGATCCCCACTCGACGGCCAGCACCACCAGATCCAGGGTGTGCACCGGTTTGACCTTCAACCAGCCCGCGCCGCGCCGCCCGGCCTCGTACGGTGCGCTCGGTGATTTGGCCATGACGCCCTCGTGACCGGCGGCGAGCGTCGCGTCCAGGAACTGTTGCGCCGCATCCGCGTCGTCGGTGACCAAGCGGTCGACGCGCTGGTCGGCGGGTACGAACCTGTCGAGCGCGGCGATGCGCTCGGCGGTGGGTCGGTCGAGCACGTCCACGCCGTCGACGTACAGCACGTCGAAGAAGAACACCGACAGCAGCTGGGTGTGGACGCCGGTCGAGCTGCCGCGCCGGCCGAAGCGCGACCCCGTCACCTGAAAGCGGTGGGGGCGGCCGTCGGGGCGCAGCGCGATGGCTTCGGCGTCGGCGATCAGGTCGGTGACCGGCAGCGCCAGCGCGGCGTCGACGACTTCGGGCAGCCGTTCGGTGACGTTGTCGAGGCTGCGGGTGAAGATCGCGACCTCGTCGCCGCTGCGGTGGATCTGCACGCGCGCACCGTCGAGCTTGGCCTCGAACAGTGCGGTGCCGCCGACACGTTCGAGTGCCTCGCCGACGTCGGCGGCCGTCTGGGCCAGCATAGGACCGACAGGACGGCCGACCTGCAGAGTGAACTGTGCGAGCGCGCTTGCACCGCCGGTGAGCGCGGCCGCGGCCACCGTCGGCAGGGCGCCACCCAGCATCGCGGCGCGGCGTACCGTCGCCGCCGGCAGGCCCGCGGCCTTCGCGACAGCGTCGGCCATCACGCCCACCAGGGCGCCCTGACGCAACTCGCCGGTGAGCAGGCGGCGCAGAAAGGTCTGCTCGACCTCGGTGGCCGCGGCGAACAGCTCGGAGAGCAGGGCCCCGCGGCGGGCCTGGGAGCCTCTGCCGGCCACCGCCCCGATCTCGCCGAAGCGCGCGTCGACCTCATCCACGGTCAGGGTGGGTGAGGTCGCGGGGCCAGGAAGCGAACGCAGCGAGGCCCAACCGACCCCGATCTGGCGCTGGGTCAGCTCGCCGGACAGCCACGACACCAGCACCACGACCCGCTTCGCATCGCCCTCGTCACGGGCGCGGCCCAGCAACTCTGCGATCCTGGCGATCTTGGCCAGCCGCGACGAGGACGCGCCGATCTCCGACGATGCACGGGCCACCTCAATCAACAGCACGAGTCATTCTTTCCCGCCGAAATTGCATTCCACGTGCTGATTTCGCGATTTGACGCGCGTGGAATGCAATTTCGGCGAGTTGGGGCCGCGAGTCAGCGGACGGCGAACGTGATCGAGTGCCGGCCGGTGGCGCCGTCGGGAACCGGATCGGCCCGGTCGGAGGTCTGGGTGTAGCCGGTCTCATCGGTGGCGCGCACCGTGATCGTGTGAAACCCGGGTTCGCTCGCGTCCCACGGGAAGCTCCACAGGCGCCACGTGTCGGCGGAGTAGGCCTGCCCGAGCGTCGCCTGCTCCCACGGCCCGTCGTCGATCTGCACCTCGACCGCCCGGACCCCGCGGTCCTGGGCCCACGCCACACCGCCGAAAACCGCCGGGCCGAGCGCCACGTCGGCCCCACTGCGCGGGACGTCGATCCGCGACGCCGTCTTGATCGGACCGCGTTCGGCCCAACCCAGCCGCGTCCAGTACGCCTGCGCGCGATCGAATCGGGTGACTTCCAGATCGACCACCCATTTCGTCGCCGACACATAGCCGTACAGACCCGGTACCACCAGCCGGGCCGGATACCCGTGCTCGACCGGGAGCGCTTCGCCGTTCATCCCGACGGCCAGCAGCGCGTCGCCGTCGGTGAGCGCCTCGACCGGCGTGCCCGCAGTCCAGCCGTCCACCGAGGTCGACAGCACCATGTCGGCGCCCGCCTGTACCCCGGCCTGTGCCAGCAGGTCCCGCACGCGGTAACCGACCCACACTGCGGTCGAGATCAGCTCGCCGCCAACCGGGTTGGACACACACGTCAGCGTCACCGCCTTCTCGACCACATCGAATCCGTCGAGATCCTCGAAGCGGAAGGTCGTCTCACGGTCCACCATGCCGTGGATGCGCAGCCGCCAATCGGCGCGGCTGAGCTGCGGAACACTCAGTGCGGTGTCGATGCGGTAGAAGTCGGCGTTCGGTGTCACAAACGACGGCAGCGCAACATCTTTCGGCTGCACCGCCGAGGGTATCGGCGGCGCGGGCACGTCCACCGCGGGCAGCGCGAAACTCTGGCGGTCACCCGAAACCGACGTCGTGAGCCTGCTGATGACGACGCCGAGGACACCGCTGGCCGTACCTGCGGCGAGAAAGCCCAAACCCATCAGCGATGCTCGACGGGCGGTATCGACCTCGGGCCCGGCGGGCGCGGTGTCGTCGCGTGCGCGCACGGTCAGGTAGCGCAGCACCAGCACCCCGCACAGCGCGCCGATCAGCGTCGGAACGACATCGACCGGGCGGGATCCGTTGCGGGACCACACCGCCGCGCAGCCCACCGCCGCGGCGGCGAGGATCATCGCGCTGCCGACCGGACGGCGCCGCGCCTCGACGACGCCGGCCACCGCGGCCAGCGCGGCGATCACCACCAGGACCGAGACCGTGAGCACGGCCTTGTCGGCGGTCCCGAACGTCTGGATCGCCCACTCCTTGACCCCACCGGGGGTCAGGTCGATCACCGACGAGCCGACCGCGGTGCGCACATCGGCGCGCGGACCGAACAGCGCGCCGGTCAGCTGGGCCACGCCCACCGCTGTCGCGGCCGCGGCGACACCGCCGAGGGCCTTGACGCTGAGCGTGGTCATGGCGCCAAAGTACCGCCGGAAGGAACCCGAAAGCCTTACAGAACGATGTCATCAGCTAGGTTGCTTTACGATTCGAGCACTTTTTGGAAAGGGGAACCTGCGTGGAAATCTCGGGCAAGAAAGCCATCGTCGTCGGCGGAGCCTCCGGCTTCGGCAAGGCCACGGCCGAACTGTTGGCACAGCGTGGCGCCGATGTCGCGGTGTTGGACCGTCCGCAGTCGAAGGGCAAGGAAGTGGCCGACGCGATCGGTGGTTCCTTCTTCGAGGTCGACGTCACCGACTTCGAGGGCACCGAGAAGGTGCTGCAGCAGGCCATCGACAAGCTCGGGGCGCTGCACATCATCGTCACCACGGCCGGCGGCGGCGCCGCCGAGCGCACCGTCAAGAAGGACGGCCCGCACAGCCTGGACACCTTCCGCAAGAGCGTCGACCTCAACCTGATCGGCACCTTCAACATCAGCCGGTTGGCCGGTTGGCAGATGAGCCAGCAGGACCTGGTCGACGACGAGCAGGAAGAGCGCGGCGTCATCATCAACACCGCCTCGATCGCGGCGTTCGAGGGGCAGATCGGTCAGGTCGCCTACACCGCGTCGAAGGCCGCCATCGCCGGTATGTGCCTGACCATGGCGCGCGACATGGGCAGCCTGGGCATCCGTGCGCTGGCCATCGCGCCGAGCCTGTTCGCCACCGGCCTGACCGAAGGCATCCCCGACGAGTTCGCCAAGGCGCTGACCAAGGATGCGGCGTTCCCGAAGCGACTGGGCAAGCCCGAGGAGTACGCCAAGCTGGTCGCCGCGATCGTCGAGAACCCGATGCTCAACGGCCAGTGCCTGCGTCTGGACGCCGGCCAGCGGTTCGCCCCCAAGTAGCGACTCCTTCGGCGCGCTGAGGCACACAACGTGTGCGTCAGCGCGCCGAAGTCGGCCGATTTTCCTGTCAGACAGGCGTTTCCGCGTCCCGCCGCGGTGGTGACCTGACACCATGGCGGCATGCCTGTCGACCAGACACTCACCGCATCCGAGCAGCACGCCCTGCAGGACTGGATCCGCCGCATCGGCCTGGGCGCCACGGTATCCGACGTTGAACCGCTGACCGGGGGGTCGCAGAACATCGTCGTGCGGCTGCTGGTCGACGGGCATCCGATGGTGCTGCGCCGTCCGCCCGAACATCCGCGGCCCACGAGCGACAACACCATGCGCCGCGAGATCGCGGTGCTGACGACGTTGAAGGGCACCACGATTCCGCACCCGGAGTTGATCGCCGGTTGCGAAGACCTCGACGTGCTCGGCGTGGTGTTCTACCTGATGCAGTCCGTCGACGGGTTCAACCCGGGAACGGAGGTCGACGACGCGTACGTCGCCAGCGCAGAGATGCGTCACCGCGTGGGCCTGTCCTATGCCGCCGCCCTGGGCCGGCTGGGCAACGTCGCGTGGGAGGGCAGCCCGCTGGCCGCGATCAAACGGCCGGGATCCTTCCTGGCGCGCCAGGTGCCGCAGTTCATGCGGCTGCTGGAGAGTTACCGCCACGAGCGGTACGCCCCGGAGTCCTTCCCGTCGGTCCACGCTCTGGCCGAATGGCTCGAGGAGCACCGCCCTGCTGACACCGAGCCGGGCATCATGCACGGTGACGCGCACCTGAACAACGTGCTGCTGCGCCGCGACGTCCCCGAACTGGCGGCCTTCATCGACTGGGAGATGTGCACCGTCGGCGATCCGCTGCTGGACCTGGGATGGATGTTGATCTGCTGGCCGGAAGGTCCCAACCCCATCGACGCCGGTTCCGCGCTGGGTGCGCTCGGCGGGCTGGCCACCCGCAGCGAACTGCTGGCCGCCTACCGGGATGCCGGGGGCCGGCCCTCCGAGCACGTCGACTGGTACGTGGCGATGGCCTGCTTCAAGCTCGCGATCGTCATCGAAGGCACCTGGTCGCGCTACCTCGCCGGCCAAGCCAGCTCGGAAGCCGGTGAGCGGTTGCACAACTCGGCGCAGAACCTCGTCGAACTCGGCACCCGCGTCGCGCGCGGCGACAATCCGTTCGTGTAGGACCGGTCAGCGGTAGGCGTCCCAGCCGAGCCGCACGGCCAGCGCCAGACCGGCCACACCGATCGCCACCCGCATCGGTCCCGCCGGTGCGTGCCGCACGATGACCGGACCCAAGCGGGAGCCCGCCAGGCAGCCCAAACCCAACACCAGCACCGCGTCCCAGCGCACCGGGGCGACGATCGCGAAGATCACCGCGGCGACCGCGTTGGCGATGCCGAGGACGACGTTCTTGCCGGCGTTGGCCTCTGCCAGCGTGCCGTCATGCACCCGCAGCAGAACGGCGAGCAGCAGAACCCCGGCGGCAGCGCCGAAGTAGCCGCCGTAGATGCAGACGGCGAAGATCGCGACCGCCGTGGCCAGCACCGTCGTCCGCCGCCGCCGGGCGCTCACCTGAGCCGCCGGTCGTGGCCTCACCGGCACCAGAATCGCCATCGAGGCACCACCGAGCAGGACCGGCACGAGCTTCTCGAATCCCTCCGCGGGCGTCGACAGCAGCAGGGCCGCGCCGGCCACGCCACCGGCCACGGCCACCGGAACCAGTCGCCGCAACTGAGCGCGCTGGCCGGCCAACTCCGGCCGCGAGCCTGCGATCGAACCGATCCCGTTGAACACCAGCGCGGTCGTGTTGGTGACATTGGCGCTCACCGGCGGCAATCCCACCAGCAGCAGCGCCGGATAGGTCGCCACCGAAGCCAGGCCGGCGATGCTGCCGGTCAGCCCACCCAGCACTCCCGCGGCGACCAGCAGCAACGCATGTGACCATGACACCCCCGACATTGTGCAGGGCCACCCGAAGTCCGCGGGGCCCGGTGGAGACGACCGGCGGGGATCACATTTGCGTGATCCGCGCGGGCGGGGCTAGCATCGCGAACGTGCCGAGACGACTCGTAGTAGCAACCCGCAGCGGGGTTTGATTCTGACCGACCCCTCGCTGTGGGTCGTCGCTACTTCGTCGGTCACCTCTTCTCGATCTGCAAGGCCGGCACATGACTTCTCAACTCGCTTCCTCTCCGGTGTCTTTCGCCGCCCATATCAGCGTCCCGATGCCGCGGCCGCTGCGCGAACAAGCCGCGCGACGCTCCTTCACCGACTTCCTGGATGAGTACGCGCCGTCGACGGGGCCGGTGAAGCTCGGACAGTGGACGTGCATCGACGACGAGCGGCCCGCCCGTCGGCTGGGGCCACAGGCACGGAACTACCAAGCCACCCTGGCCGTCGGAGACCGCATCAGCACCGCGCGCGCGGCGGCCTGCGGGCCCGTGGCCGCACTGACCGAGATGCTGCACGACTGCGGCGTGGCCGTCGAGATGACCGCGTTTCACCAGCTGCCCGCCGGGGCGCATACCGCGACGTTCATCGAGGGCAGCCGCGACGGCCGCGCGCAGTGGGCGCTGGGATGGTCGGAAGACCCGACCACCTCGGCGCTGCGGGCCGTGATCGCCTGCGCCAACAGGCTTCTCGCCGACGCGTAAGGGCCTGCCGGAATCGCTTCCGGCAGGCCCCTTGTCGCGTCGATCAGGCGGTACTCAGTGCAGCGGGCGCAGCACGATCGGCATGCCGTCGACCGGCACCGACATTCCGCCGTGGTCGTAGAGCGGCTTGTAGTTCGGTTCCACCAACTCCAGCCGGTACTTGCGCAGCAACCGGTGCATGACCGTCTTGATCTCGAGCTGGCCGAAGACCATGCCGATGCACTTGTGTGCGCCGCCGCCGAACGGCGCGAACGCGTACCGGTGCTTCTTGTGTTCGTTGCGCGGCTCGGCGAAGCGCGACGGGTCGAACTTCTCCGGGTCGGTCCACAGCTCGGGCAGACGGTGGTTGAGCGCGGGCCAGGTCATGATGTTGGTGCCCGCCGGGATGTAGTAGCCGAGCAACTCGGTGTCGCGGACCGCCTGGCGGAAGTTGAACGGCAACGGCGTCATCATCCGCAATGCCTCGTTGATCACCAGGTCGTAGGTCTCCAGCTTCTCGAGAGCCTCGATGTCCAGCGGGCCGTCGCCGATCCGTGTCGACTCGTCGCGGCAGCGGTCCTGCCATTCGGGGTTGGCCGCCAGGTGGTAGGCCATGGTGGTCATCGTCGAGGTCGACGTGTCGTGGGCCGCCATCATCAGGAAGATCATGTGGCTGACGACATCCTCGTCGGTGAAGCTGCCGCCGTCTTCGTCCCGCGCGTGGCACAGCACGCTGAACATGTCGGTGCTCTCCGAGGCCCGCTTCTCGGCGATGCGCGCGTTGAAATAATCCTCGAGAGTCTTACGGGCCTGGATGCCGCGCCACCAGGTCAGCGGCGGTACCGGCTTACGCACGATCGCGTTGCCGGCCCGCGTGGTGGTGGTGAACGCCTCGTTGACCGTGGTGACCAACTCGGTGTCGGTGCCGGCCTTGTGGCCCATGAACACCACCGACGCGATGTCGAGCGTCAGCTCCTTGACCGCGGGATGGAACAGGAAGCGGGGGTCGTTGGCCACCCAGTCGTTGGCGACGACCTTCGAGGCCACCGAGTCGATGTGCTCGACGTAGCCGGCCAGGCGGGTGCGGGTGAACGCCTCCTGCATGATGCGCCGGTGGTAGAGGTGGTCATCGAAGTCGCGCAGCATCAGACCGCCCTCGAAGAACGGCCCGATCACCGGGTCCCAGGCTCGCTGCGAGAAGTCCTTGTTGCGGTTGGTGAACACCGCCTGCGTCGCGTCCGGCCCCAGCGCGGCCACCGCCGGCAGCACCTGCGAACCGGAGAAGTAGATGGGACCGTACCTGCGGTACTGGTGCAGGATGAAGTCCGGACCGCCGCGGAACATCTCGATCATGTGCGCGATCACGGGCAGACCCTTGTCGCCCTTGACCGCCTTGAGGCCGCTGCCGGCGGGCGGCTCGGCGAGGGTGATCTCCTTGAATTCTGTCTCGAGGAGTTTCTTCTCGAGCAGTCCCATGCCCGGGATCGTCACCGGCGTCGGCTTGAGCCGTCGTTTTGCCTGGTCAATCAAGTAGTCTCTGGTGCTGATCGTCGCCATTGAACGCTCCTGTACAGAACACTTGTGGTGGATGTCACCCTTACCCCATCCTGATAGGGAGACTTGACGCATGTCAAGTTTGAAGTGCGCCGAGTTCCGATGAAAAGGTCTTGAGTCATGACTGTTGAACCGCCACCGTCCGCGGAGGACCGTCGCAGCCGAGGCGATCGGCAGCGCGAGGCCATCGTCGCCGCGGTGCGCGAACTGCTCGAGGAGCGCTCGTTCGCCGACCTGTCGGTCAGCGCGATCAGCGAGCGCGCCGGCGTGGCCCGTTCCGGCTTCTACTTCTACTTCGAGTCCAAGTACGCCGTTCTCGCGGTGATCCTCGACGACGCCCGCGAAGAACTCACCGAACTGACCCACGACTTCGCGCCGCGTGAACCGGGGGAGACGCCCTCGGAATTCGCCAAGCGCATGGTCGGCAGCGCCGCCAAGGTCTACGCCACGAACAACCCCGTGATGCGGGCCTGCTCGGCGGCCCGCAACACCGACGCCCAGATTCGCGCCATGATGGACGACTTCGCCGAAGCCGTCGTGGCCAGGATCGTCGCACTGGTCCGCCAGGATGCCGGGGCGCGGCCGATCAGCTCCGATCTGCCCGCCCTGATCCGCACCCTGGCCGGGACGACGATGATGACGCTGACCCACGACAGCGCGTTCATCGGCGCCGACCAGGACGTGGCCCGTGCCGTCGAGATCGTCGAGCGGTTGTGGCTGTATGCACTGTGGGGTGGCAGCGATCTTCGCGGTTGACCGTATGCGATTTCGCCGGGGCTGACCGCCGGTAAGGTCGGCACACATGGCGCAGCGCAGCGGACGACGCAGACCCTTCCGAAACGGTTACGCCGGCAAACGGTGCTTCGTCACCGGCGCGGCCAGCGGGATCGGTCGCGCCACCGCTCTGCAGCTGGCCGCTCAGGGGGCCGAGCTGTATCTGACCGATCGCGACGCCGACGGGCTGGCCGTCACCGTGGCCGATGCGCGCGCGCTCGGCGCCACCGTCGCCGAACATCGCGCGCTCGACATCAGTGACCACGACGCCGTCGTCGCATTCGCCGACGATATCCACGCGAACCATCCCGCGATGGACGTCGTGATGAACATCGCCGGCATCTCGGCGTGGGGCACCGTGGACGAGTTGACCCACCAGCACTGGAAGTCGCTGATCGACATCAACCTGATGGGGCCCATCCACGTCATCGAGACGTTCGTGCCGCCGATGATCGCGGCGCGCCGCGGCGGTCAATTGGTCAACGTGTCCTCGGCCGCGGGACTGGTGGCGCTGCCGTGGCATTCGGCCTACTCGGCCAGCAAGTACGGGTTGCGCGGACTCTCGGAGGTGCTGCGGTTCGACCTGGCGCGGCACCGCATCGGGGTGTCGGTGGTGGTGCCCGGCGCGGTGAAAACGCCGCTGGTGGAAACCGTGGCCATCGTCGGTGTGGACCGCGAGGACCCGCGCGTGCAGTTCTGGACGCGTCGGTTCGGCGGACACGCGGTCTCCCCGGAAGTCGCCGCACATAAGATCCTGCGCGGGGTGGCGCGCAACCGCTACCTGATCTACACCTCCGGCGACATCCGGGCGCTGTACCTGTTCAAGCGCACGATGTGGCTGCCCTACAGCGTGGCGATGAAGCAGGCCAATGTGCTGTTCACCCGGGCTCTGCGACCGAACCGAAAGCAGCGCTGAGGGTTACCGGGAACCCCAGTTCCAGCTCGGGGTGCTGAGCAGATCCTGTCCGGCGATCGTGGTTTCGCCCCAGTCCTTGACCAGTTCGATCTCCCCGGCCTCGGCGTCGAGTGCCCGGCGCAGCGCCACCGAGTGCGTGACCACGACGACCTGGGCACGCGCCGCGGCCGCGGAGATCAACTGGGCCAACGGAGTGACCAACTCGGGGTGCAGGGACGTCTCGGGCTCGTTGAGCACCATCAACGACGGCGGCTGCGGACTGAGCAACGCCGCCGCCCACAGCAGGAATCTCAGTGTCCCGTCGGACAGTTCGGCACTGCGCAGCGGCCGCAGCATGCCGCGCTGACGCAGTTGCAGATCGAACAGTCCGTCGTTGGCCGACACCGAAAGCGTCGCCCCGTCGAATGCGGTGGCCACCGTGCGCGGGAGATCCTCGGTGCCGGTTTCGAGAATCGTCTGGACCGCCGAGGCCAGATCGGCGCCGTCGTCGGCCAACACCGGAGTCCGCGTACCCACCTGCGGCCGGCGAGCCGGGGCATCGCGGTCGGTGCGGAAACCGTCGTAGAAGCGCCAGTCGCGCAGGCGGTCTCGGACCATGGCCAGCTCGGGAACCGCACCGGCCCAGTCGCTGAGGACGCTGCGGTGCGGAGCCAGGTTTCGGGCCAGTTCGTCGAAGCGGCCGGTGGTGTCGCCGGCGATCTCCACATGGGCGCGGACCCGGCGCACGAGGGTCGCCGCCGGTCGGGGTACCGGTCCGGCGAACACCAGCTCGCGTTTGATCTCGGGATCGCGGTGAAAGGCGGTGTTCCCGTCCTGGGGTAGGCCGAGGTCGATCAGATAGCCGAAATCGTCAGACGCGTAACCCAGTTCGATCGAGACGTGGCGGGAGCGCCGGCCGCCTTCGGTGACACCGGTGCGGCGTGCCGCGGTCAGGGTCTCCGGACCGGCCCACAACGCGGACTCCACCCCACCTTCCCTGGCGAACGAGCCGATCACCTCGCCGCGCCCGCAGTCTGCCAGGAGCCTCAACGCCCGGTAGAACGAGGACTTCCCGGCACCGTTGGCGCCGGTGATCACCGTCAGCCGGCGCAGCGGTACCACCACGTCGCGCAGCGAGCGGTATCCGCGGATGGCGACCGTCTCCAGCATGACCCGACGTTATCGGCCGGTACCGACACTGGTGGCGTCGGGCGCAGCGAGCTCCAGACGGACACCGAGCAGCCGGACCGGACGGTCCAACTCGAACAGGTTCAGCAGGTCCGCAGCGGTGGCCACGATGGTCTCGACATCGGTGCCCGGTGCAGCGAGCTTGCGGATCTTGGTGCGCGTGTAGAACGTCTTGGTGCGTACCGTGACGGCGACGCGGGTGACGATGCGCTGTTGTTCGACGACTTCAGCGAGCGTGCGGCGCGCCAGATCGGCTACGGCGTCGGCCATTTCGCGCGCATCGGTGAGGTCCTGCGGGAACGTGACGACATGGCTGCGCGATCGCGGCACCCAGGGCTCTGCGCTGACGGTGCTGTCGCCGCCGCCTTTGGCCAGCAGCAGGATCCACAGCCCGGTCGTCGGCCCGAAGGCGGTGGTGAGCACCTCGGCATCGGTTGCGGCCAGTTCGGCCACTGTGGTGACGCCCATCGCGGCAAGCTTTTTCGCGGTCTTCGGTCCGACGCCCCACAATTCGTCGACGGGACGCTCGCCCATGGTGGTCATCCAGTTGTCGTCGGTGAGGACGTGGATTCCGGCTGGTTTGGCGAAGCCGGTGGCGACTTTGGCGCGCTGCTTGTTGTCACTGATGCCGACCGAGCACGACAACCCGGTCTGGGCGCCGATCAGGGCGCGGATCTGCTCTGCCAGCTCGATCGCGTCGCGCAGGCCGCCCACCTGCGCGCCGACATACGCCTCGTCCCATCCCCATACCTCGACGGGGTGACCGAGGTCGCGCAGCAACACCATGACCTGTTCGGATGCGGCATCGTAGGCCTCGGAGTCCGAGGGCAGGAAGGTCGCTTCAGGGCAGCGCCGCACCGCAGCGCGCAGCGGCATCCCGGCGCGCACGCCATATGCGCGAGCTTCGTAGGAGGCGCACGTGACGACCTTGCGCGCCTCGGTGGGGTCGCCGTTGCCGCCGACGATCACGGGCGTTCCGACGAGTTCGGGGTGGCGCTGCAGTTCGACCGCGGCCAGGAACTGGTCCAGGTCGACGTGCAGGATCCACCCCGGGTGTTCGGTCATGTCCCGCACAGCTTGCGCGCCACGCTGTCCCATGCGTCTGCGAGTTCGTCGAGGGTGCGTCCGCGCGCGGTCGTCTGGTAGTGCACGTAGTCGGCGTCGAGCAGGGCCATCAGCGCGGAGGCCTGTGCGTCGAGATCGCCGGTGGTGCCCGCAGACTGGAGAAGGACCCGAATATGGCTGTGGTGCAACGTCATCGGCGCGCTGAACCGCATCTGTGCATCGCGGCCGACGTCGGAGAGCAATGCGTGGTGCTTTTCGACGAACTCGAGCCGCTCGCGTCCGTAGGCCAGCAGCCGATCCAACGGCGGCGCGCCGGGGCCCAACGGGGGAGGCCCGAACAGCATCGCGTGCTGATGGGCCTTCTCGTCCTCGTCGAGCAGCACGTTCATCAACCCCGCCCGGCTGCCGAACCTGCGAAACAGTGTGCCCTTGCCGACGCCCGCAGCCGCGGCGATGTCGTCGGTACTGACCGCCTCGGCGCCGCGTTCGGCAACGAGGCGGCGTGCGGCGTCGAGAAGCAGGACCCGGTTGCGTGCCGCGTCGCCACGTTCGGACGGGACGGCCTCGCTCACCGGCAGCGTTCCGGGACGGTCAGACGCGCTCACCCTGGCCACTTTAACTCAGACGAAATAAATCGGACCGTAGTCCGGTTGGTGCGTGCAAGGATTCATCGGTCGAGGAAGGGGCGGAAATGTCGGAGAACGTCGTCTTGGTCTTGGTGGGCAGTCTGCGAGCAGCGTCGGTCAATCGCCAGCTGGCCGAACTCGCGGTCGCCAGCGCGCCCGCCGGAACCACCCTCGAGTGGTTCGACCGACTGGGGGAGCTGCCCTTCTACAACGAGGACATCGACAACGACTCGGTGGCCGAGCCCGTGGCGGCACTTCGGGAAGCGGCCGCCCGCGCCGGGGCGGCGCTGGTCATCACCCCCGAGTACAACGGCACCATCCCGGGCGTCTTGAAGAACGCGATCGACTGGCTGTCGCGGCCCTGGGGCAACAGCGCGCTCAAGGACAAGCCGCTCGCCGTGGTGGGCGCGGCACTCGGGCGTTACGGAGGCCAGTGGGCGCACGACGAGACCCGAAAATCCTTCGGGATCGCCGGCCCGCGCGTCCTCGAGGATCTGGCGCTGTCGATCCCGACCAAGACCCTCGACGGCAAGCATCCGCGGGAAAACGCCGAGGTCGCCGAGCGCTTGCGCGACATCATCGGAAAGCTGGTCAGCGAGATCGCCTGACACCCAGCCGGGGCAATTCTTCCTCGTGGCGGTAGCCGGGATGGGCGGGTCGTACTGCGCCGGCTCGATGCCCGTCGGAGACGGTGTGCAGCGTGCGGCCTCGCGACGCGCTGAGGGACCTTTGCCCGACCTGTGACGCAGCCGCCGTTCTGTTTGCTGGCCCGGGTAGGCGGCGAGGCGACCGGGAGGTGACTTGTCGGTGGGTGCTGATAAACCTGTGCGACGGCGTGCGACACGGTCGGTTGTGACGTGCGACACGCCGGGACGACGGGCGGCGAAAGGCTTACGACCTGGGAATTTCAAGATTGTCATTCAGAACATCTTGTATCTCTTCTGAATGTCGGACACTAGGTGTAGTGTTTCGAGCACCGAAGGAACCCCAAGATATGGTGTCCGAGCGGAACCGAGGAATCCGGCGCAGTCGCCCTCAGCGCGAGCCGGAGCGAGGTCCCGACGGCCTGGAATTTTGGCGGTCCCAGGGTCGCTGAACTACAGCGAGACGTAGTAATCGAGATGTTGCCAGCCTTTCTTCTCTTCCCGCCCAGCCTCACGACAGGAGCCGATCACAGATGACTCAGCCAGCACCCGTCACCGTGTACACGAAGCCGGCCTGCGTGCAGTGCAACGCCACCTACAAGGCGCTGGACAAGCTGGACATCGCCTACGACGTCATCGACATCTCCGTTGACGACGAGGCGCGTGACTACGTGATGGCGCTGGGGTACCTGCAGGCCCCCGTCGTGGTGGCCGGCGGTGAGCACTGGTCGGGCTTCCGCCCGGACCGGATCAAGGCGCTGGCGGCAGCTGCGGCCACCGCCTGAGCCCGGCGGGTGCCAGCGGACGACGGACAAGCCAGAGAAGTGCAGGAGTGACCATGACCAACCTCGTGTACTTCTCCAGCGTGTCCGAAAACACCCACCGCTTCGTCCAGAAGCTCGGGATGCCCGCCACCCGCATTCCCCTTCATGGGCGTATCCGGGTCGAAGACCCCTACGTCCTCGTGCTGCCGACGTACGGCGGCGGGCGCGCAACGCCGGACATCAACGACGGCGGTTACGTCCCCAAGCAGGTGATCGCGTTTCTCAACGACGAGCACAACCGGTCGTTGATCCGCGGCGTCATCGCGGCGGGCAACAACAACTTCGGCGCGGAGTTCGCCTACGCGGGCAACGTCGTCTCACGTAAGTGTGGCGTGCCCTACCTGTACCGATTCGAACTGATGGGAACCCCGGACGACGTCGACGCCGTCCGGGCGGGATTGCAAGACTTCTGGAAGGAACAGACGTGCCACCAACCGTCACAGCTGCAGAACCAGTAACCACGGGCACGCACGCGCTGCCGGGGGAGACCGATTACCACGCGTTGAACGCGATGCTGAATCTGTACGACGCCGACGGCAAGATTCAGTTCGACAAAGACGTGCTCGCGGCGCGGGAGTTCTTCCTGCAGCACGTCAACCAGAACACGGTGTTCTTCCACAGCCAGGACGAGAAGCTCGACTACCTGATCGAGAAGAACTACTACGAGCGCGAGGTGCTCGACCAGTACTCGCGCAACTTCGTCAAGACGCTGCTGGATCGCGCCTACGCCAAGAAGTTCCGGTTCCCGACCTTCCTCGGCGCGTTCAAGTACTACACCTCCTACACGTTGAAGACCTTCGACGGAAAGCGATACCTGGAGCGGTTCGAGGATCGCGTCGTCATGGTCGCGCTGACGCTGGCCTCCGGTGACACCACGCTGGCCGAGAAGCTCGTCGACGAGATCATCGACGGCCGGTTCCAGCCGGCCACCCCGACATTCCTGAACTCGGGTAAGAAGCAGCGCGGCGAGCCGGTCAGCTGCTTCCTGCTGCGCATCGAAGACAACATGGAGTCCATCGGCCGCTCCATCAACTCGGCACTGCAGCTGTCCAAGCGCGGCGGTGGAGTTGCCTTGCTGCTCACCAACATTCGTGAGCACGGAGCCCCGATCAAGAACATCGAGAACCAGAGCTCGGGCGTCATCCCCATCATGAAGCTGCTCGAGGACTCCTTCTCGTATGCCAATCAGCTCGGCGCGCGCCAAGGTGCGGGTGCGGTGTACCTGCACGCCCACCACCCCGACATCTACCGGTTCCTCGACACCAAACGCGAGAACGCCGACGAGAAGATCCGCATCAAGACGCTGAGCCTGGGCGTGGTGATCCCGGACATCACCTTCGAGCTGGCGAAGAAGAACGAGGACATGTACCTGTTCTCGCCGTACGACGTCGAGCGGGTCTACGGCGTCCCGTTCGCCGACATCTCCGTCACCGAGAAGTACTACGAGATGGTCGACGACAGCCGGATCCGCAAGACGAAGATCAAGGCGCGGGAGTTCTTCCAGACACTGGCTGAGCTGCAGTTCGAGTCCGGCTACCCGTACATCATGTACGAGGATACGGTGAACCGAGCCAATCCCATTGATGGCAAGATCACGCACTCCAACCTGTGCTCGGAGATCCTGCAGGTCTCGACACCGTCGGAGTTCAACGAGGATCTGTCCTACAAGAAGATCGGCAAGGACATCTCCTGCAACCTCGGCTCGCTCAACATCGCCAAGGCCATGGATTCACCGGACTTCGCGCAGACGATCGAGGTGTCGATCCGCGCGCTGACCGCGGTGAGCGACCAGACGTCGATCGCGTCGGTGCCGTCGATCGAGCAGGGCAACAACGACTCTCACGCCATCGGCCTGGGGCAGATGAACCTGCACGGCTACCTGGCTCGGGAGCGGATCTTCTACGGCTCCGAAGAGGGTATCGACTTCACCAACATCTACTTCTACACCGTGCTCTACCACGCCTTGCGCGCCTCGAATCGCATTGCGATCGAACGCGGTAGGGCATTCGGCGGGTTCGAGCGGTCCAAGTACGCATCGGGTGAGTTCTTCGACAAGTACACCGACCAGGTGTGGGAGCCCAAGACCGCGAAGGTTCGCCAGCTGTTCGCCGATGCCGGGATCCGCATTCCGAATCAGGACGATTGGAAGCGGCTCAAGGAGTCGGTGCAAAAGCACGGCATCTACAACCAGAACCTGCAGGCCGTGCCGCCGACGGGATCGATCTCCTACATCAACCACTCGACCAGCTCGATCCACCCCGTGGCGAGCAAGATCGAGATCCGCAAGGAAGGCAAGATCGGTCGCGTCTACTACCCGGCGCCGTACCTGACCAACGACAACCTGGAGTACTACCAGGACGCGTACGAGATCGGCTACGAGAAGATCATCGACACCTACGCCGCGGCCACCCAGCACGTGGATCAGGGGCTGAGTCTGACGCTGTTCTTCAAGGACACCGCCACCACCCGCGATGTGAACAAGGCGCAGATCTACGCGTGGCGCAAGGGCATCAAGACGCTCTACTACATCCGGCTGCGCCAGATGGCTTTGGAAGGTACCGAAGTCGAGGGCTGCGTCAGCTGCATGCTGTAGGGGCGGACAACGCGGCGGCGCCCAGACACCTGGTGTTCATCTAGACCCGGTAAGTGGGGCGGGATGATCGACACGTTAGAACTGGCTCTGCGCGTCTGCGCGGGCGTCGGCCTGGGCGCCGCGATCGGTATCGAGCGGCAGTGGCGCTCGAAGATGGCGGGCCTGCGCACCAACGCGTTGGTCAGTCTCGGCTCGGCACTGTTCGTGGTGATGGGCGCCTACGCGTTCGCGGCGGGTGACCCGACGCGAGTCGCCGCGCAGGTCGCTTCGGGCATCGGGTTTCTCGGCGCAGGCGTCATTCTCAAGCAGGGCACCAGCATTTCCGGGCTCAACACCGCCGCCACCCTGTGGGCCTCGGCGGCCGTCGGCTCGCTGGCCGGTGCCGGCATGTTCGCCGCGGCAGGGGCAGGCACGGTCGCCGTCATCGCGGCCAACGTCCTGCTGCGTCCACTCAGCCGGCTTCTGGACCGCAACCGCACCTTGGGCTCCGAATCGGGGGCGACCGAGTACCGGTTCGAGGTGCGCTGCCGTGCCGATGCGGAAAGCGAAGTGCGGGCACTGGTAATGGACGCCATCATCGGTCCGGAGTTCACCATCCGCTCCGTTGCGACCGAGGACTTGGTGAGTACCGACGAGATTCGCATCGTCGCGATGGTCGTGACCGCGGACCGCAACGACCGGGCCGTCGAGTCCGCGCTGGCCGCTGTCGTCACCGCGCCGCCCGTCAGCGCAGTGCGGTGGACCGCCGAAGATCTCAGCGGTGTCGACTGAACGCCCATGTCGACCACACTCGAGGTCTTCCTCATCACCGCGTTGGTACTCGGGATCGTCGGCGCGCTGTTCAGCCTGATCTTGGTGTGGGAGAAGTGGATCAGAGGCAGCGTGCTGGAACGGCGCCTCGATGATTTCTTCGATCGGGTCAGCGACAGGTTCTTCCGGTGATCCGGGCTCGAACAGAGTGGGCGTTGCGTGACCTCGGTAGCTCCTGGCCCCGAGTGTGCCGTCTCATACAGGTGCAACGGCGCGTCGCGTACGAAACTGCACGACCGGAAGCAGATCAGTCGCCGTTGTGAAGGTTCAGCGGGCCTGCTCTGACCGCAGCCCTTTCAAGCGTCGTTCTTCGCGCAGCACGTTCTGGTAGCTCTCGCGTTCGGCGACCAGCCAGTCCGGCTTCTCGTCCAGGAGCGCTGCGATCTGTTCGCTGGTCAGCGCCTCGGTGACCCCACCGCGCGCGAGACCGGCGATCGACACACCGAGTTTGGCGGCGACGAGATTCTTCGGATGTGGGCCGTTCTTGCGAAGGTCTTTGAGCCACTGCGGCGGATCGGCCTGCAACGCGGCGAGCTCGCTGCGGGTGATCGGGTTCTCCTGGAACTCCGGGGGAGTGGCAGGCAGGTACACGTCCAGCTTCTTCGCCGCGGTTGCGGGTTTCATGGACTGTGCATCAGGCCTGCTCATGCGCCCCAGCCTATCGGTAGCCTGATCCGATGACTGCGCGCTCGCTGACCCTCGGCTATGTCCCGGGGGCGACGCCGGCGAAGTGGGCGCGGACGTGGGCGCAGCGCCATCCAGATGTGCCCTTGCAGTTGAACACCGTCGCCGCGGCTGAAGCGGCGAATGCGGTGCGCAGCGGTGCCGTCGATGTGGCGGTACTCCGGCTGCCGACCGATACGTCCGGACTGGCCGTCATCCCGCTCTACGAGGAGACCACGGTGGTGGTCGTGCCGACCGATCACCTACTCACCGCCGCTGACGCTGTCGCTGCTGCCGACCTCGACGGCGAGCCGACGCTGGTTGCTCTCGATCACGTTGTCGACTGGGCTGACGCTCCGGGTGTCCCTGTCGTCCACCGTCCTGAAACCACCTCTGAGGCAATCGAACTCGTCGCCACCGGAATGGGTGCTCTGATCGTCCCGCAATCGCTGGCGCGCCTTCATCACCGCAAAGACCTCACCTATCGACCGATCAGCGATGCGCCCACCTGTGCGGTGGCGCTGGCTGTCATGGAGGGGCCACAGTCGCAGCTCGTCGAGGAGTTCATCGGCATCGTGCGCGGCCGCAAGCCAGGGTCGTCTCGGGGCCAGTCGGAACCGGCACCGAAACGCACCGCCCGCGAGAAGGCGCTGGCCAAGCAGGCCGCCCGGGCCGCGGCGGGCAAGGGCACCCGTAGGCCGGGCGGGGCCAGGCGCGGGCGGCGCTGACCAGACGGCCGGCGCGCAGACGACGCGCGAGCAGACGCGCCGATCCTCGAACCGGGACGGTTCCAGGGGTGTGGGCGTCTGCTCAGCGGAAGAACATCGACCGAAAGCCTGACCATTTGCCATGAAAGGTGTCTACTGGTGTTTCATCAGCGAGGGGAGGTCGTGATGAAACGACGGGTTGTTGCCGGGGGAGGGATCGTGGCGACGCTTGCAGCCGCGGTACTGGCCGGGGCACCGGCGGCTGGTGCACAGCCCCCGGATCCCGAGTGCACTCAAGAACAGGCTGCCGAGACCGGACAACGGTGCGAACAACAGCCGCCCGGTCTGCCCGAGCCGCAACTGCCGAGAAACCCGAACGATGTTGCTTCGCAACCGACTCCGACTCCGGCTCAGCAGCAGCCGCCGCCCCAGCAGGGCGATCTGGCCGACACGAATTGCTGGGTCGTCAACGGGGTGCCTCGATGGAACGCACCAGGAACTGCGCCCGCTCCGGCGTCCACGACCGACGTCATCGAGTGGTGCCCCACGAAGTACGGGCTGACACCGCGCCCGCGCTGAGACGACCCGGCGCTGACGCCTCACATGGAAAGCGTGCCATCCTCGTTGATGGTCCACTGCGGGTTGAACGCGACCTCCCACACATGGCCGTCAGGGTCGGCGAAGTAGCCGGAATAGCCGCCCCAGAAAACTCTTTCGGCGGCCTTGAGAATGGTCGCACCCGCGGCCTCAGCCTGTGCCAGCACCGCGTCGACGTCGGCTTCGGTGCGCTGATTGATCGCGATCGTGATGCCGCTGAAGCGCCCGTCGATCGGATGGTGGGCGTCCTCGGCGAGATCGCCGCGGCCGAACAATGCGAGGGCGATGCCCGGAAGCTGGTAGAACACCACGCCCTCGGGTGAGTCGTGGGCGCGCCAGCCCAGACCCTGCTCGTAGAACCTGCGGGCTCGAGCCAGATCGTCGACACCGAGCGTGATCAAACTGATTCTCTGCTCCATGGCGTGAAGTTACTGCAGAGGTCGGACATGCCGCCGTCAACCTCATGACACAGGTCACACTTTGTCCTGATCTGGGTATGTCACGTGCCATGACCGCGCCGTTTTTCAGTCGGGAACGCATCGTCGCCTCGCCGGGATGGAGCCGTTGGCTCGTTCCACCTGCGGCGTTGTCCATTCACCTGTCGGTCGGCGCGGCCTACTCGTGGAGCGTGTTCAAGCTGCCTCTCGAGGACTCTCTCGGTATCTCAGGCACGCTGAGCGCGCTGCCGTTCACCGTCGGCATCGTCGTCCTCGGTCTGTCGGCGGCCATCTTCGGCACGTGGGTGGATCGCGCCGGCCCGCGGGCCGCGATGTTCGCGGCAACCTGCTGCTTCTGCGGTGGCTGGTTCGTCGGTTCGGCCGGCCTGCTGATCGGACAGTTCTGGCTCGTGCTGCTCGGCTACGGCCTCCTCGGCGGTATCGGCTGGGGCATCGGCTACATCTCGCCGGTGTCGACGCTCATCAAATGGTTTCCGGACCGACCCGGGATGGCGACCGGCCTGGCGATCATGGGCTTCGGCGGAGGCGCGCTGATCGCGTCGCCCTGGTCGACGAACATGCTCGAAGTCTTCGGCACCGACAACATCGGCATTGCCAAGACCTTCGCGGTGCACGGCGCGGCGTATGCCGTATTCATGTCACTGGGCTGGCTACTGGTCCGCGTGCCGCGGCCCGACTGGAAACCGGCGAACTGGACACCGCCACCCTTGGAAGAGGATTCGATCGTCACCGGCGGACAGGTGTCGGCCAACAATGCGCTGCGGACCCCGCAGTTCTGGTTGCTGTGGATCGTATTGTGTTTCAACGTGACCGCCGGGATCGGCATCCTGGAAAAGGCGTCACCGATCTACCAGGACTACTTCCCATCCGCAGGTGGTGCCGCCGCCGGCCTCGCGGCCGCCGCGGCCGGATATGTCGCGATGCTCTCGCTGGGAAACATGCTCGGCCGCATCGGCTGGTCGAGTCTTTCCGACAAAATCGGTCGCAAGAACGCCTACCGGCTCTACCTCGGCGTCGGCGCACTCCTGTACCTGACGATCACCCTGATGGAGAACTCCAACAAGGTGGTCTTCCTAATCGCGACGATCCTGATCCTGTCGTTCTACGGCGCGGGGTTCGCGACGGTTCCCGCGTACCTGCGTGATCTGTTCGGCACGTTCCAGGTCGGGGCGATTCACGGCCGGTTGCTGACGGCGTGGTCGGCCGCAGGTGTGCTCGGGCCGATCATCGTGAACTACGTGGCCGACCGGCAGGCCGAAGCCGGCAAGGACGGACCGGCTCTCTACACCATGTCCTTCTCGATCATGATCGCCCTGCTGGTGATCGGATTCGTCGCCAACGAACTGATCAGACCGGTGAACTCCAGGTGGCATGAGCCGGAGAAGTCGACACCGTCCGACCGGAAGGATGCCCTTCGATGACCACCCCGCACCCTGAGACCGAACTCCACGAGTACACCCCGACCGTGCCCAAGGTCTACATCGTGCTGGCCTGGGTATGGGTGGGCATCCCGTTCGCCTACGGCCTCTACGAACTCCTGCTGAAAGCCGGTCGGCTCTTCGGCGCCTGAGTCACGACACGAGCTCCGACCAGAACGAAACGCTGGGAGGCGTAGCGGCGGCGCGTCGCTCGCTCGCACCGAATTCGGCCTCGATGTAGTCCAACAGGTCCGCGCCACGGACCCCGACGTCGATCTGCACCACCGACAGCACCGGGTGGCCGAAGGAGCCGCGCCCGGCCGGCAGATAGTGATGCGAACACACCGGAATCAGTTGGGGGACACGCGCCAGGTGATATCGCGCGCTGCGCAGCGCGTCCTTCATCCGGGCCGGCTGACGGCCCCATCCCTCGGGCCAGAACTGTTGCCATTCCACGGCGTACAGCACGCCCTCAGCCGGCATCTGCATCCGCTTGCCCAGACTCCGGCGGCCTTCGCCGCGCCAGTCGGGCCATGACGGTCCGACCGGCAATCCGGCCGCGAGGAACGCGCGGTGGTCATCGGCGAACTCGACACCGAATTCTGTTGCCAGACGGTGGAACTCGTGATCACGTAAGCCGGGATCGATGGTGACTGTGCCGACCGCAGCCAGGCGGGCGGCGGCCTCAGCGCCGATTTGTGCGCCGTCGGCGCGGGTCACGGGTGCGCGCTGACGTGACGAGCCGAGGGGGATGAATCCATGGGGTGGAACCTAGCGTGTGGTCGATGCGCGACGGCATCCGCGCATGCAGTCCCCGAGAGCGGCGTGCGGCACAAACAGCCGTGCCATCGGAGAACGCCGGGTGTGCGACCTCGAACGGTCACACACCCGGCGGTGCGCCGATACCTCGGCGGGGCGGAATCTCCTAGTAGCTGTGCTGAGGGCCTTGGGCTTTCTTGTACAGCGCCTTGAGCATCCGGTCGCGGAATGCCGCGTTGTCGATCAACTTCACCCCGGCGTTGGCCAGCTTGGGCTGACCGATCAGCTTGTGCATGTAGCGGCCGCGCCGGTACTCCCGGCCCCACGCGGCCTCCATCCGCTGCGCGTAGTTGGTGAAGTCGTCCGGCCCACCGTTGGTCAATGCGGCGATCGCGCATTCCCCCGCGGCCAAACCGGATTCGAGCGCCTTGGAGATCCCGGCGCCCGATGCGGGCTTGCCGGCGCCGAGTGAGTCGCCGGTGAACAGCACGCCCGGACGCCACGGCGGCCAGGCCGTGAAGCCCATCGGCAGTCGCCACGCGCGCACGCTCTTGTTCTTCTTGAGCTCTTCGATGGGTGGCAATTCCCAGTCCGCGGGCAATGTGCGCAAGAAGTCGCCGAGGAACTTCGTGGCGTTGATGGACTGCCAGTTCTTGTAGCTGTTGACGTAGCCCAGACCGATGTTGAACATGCCGTTGCCCATCGGGAACACCCAGCCGTAACCAGGAAGCTGGTCGCCCTCGAACACCAGCTTGAGGTAGATGTCCAGCGAGTCCGAATCCGGCCGGTTCGCGTGCATCTCGGAACGGATCGCGATCGCCGAGTAGCCGTTGTACTCGGAGTCGATCTTCAACGCCCGCTTGAGGGGGGAGTAGGCGCCGTCGGCGGCGATCACCGCGTCACCCAACACCTTCTCGCCGCTCTTGAGCACGACGCCGACCACGCGGCCGCTGGCGTCCAGCTCGGGGCCGGCAACTTCCGCACCTTGGCGGATCTCGGCGCCCGCGGACTCGGCGTGCTTGAGCAGCACGGTGTCGAGGTGGGTGCGGCTGACGGTGTGGCCGTGGTCGGGCATGCCCGGGCGTTTGGGAAACGACAGTTCCCAGCGGCTGGGGCTGAACACCGTCACGCGGTTCACCCGGTGGTAGGTGGCGACCTCGTCGGCCAAACCCATCTTCTGCAGGTAGCTGACCGCGCGGGCGGTCAGTCCGTCGCCGCAGGGCTTGTCGCGCGGGAACTGGGCTTTGTCCAGCACGACTACCTTGGCGCCGGTCTGCGCGGCCTGCCATGCCGCGGCGGAACCCGAGGGGCCTCCACCGGCGATGACAAGGTCGTATCGCTGCGTCATAAATCTCGTCTCTTTACGCGGTTGTCGCACGAGATAGTACCGAAACACCGCCGATACATCCCGCTGGAGCAATCACGGCTCTCGCTCGCGGCCCGACGCTCCGTCGCCGACGGTTGTGGCAGGTCAGCGCTGGTGATGCGGGTACAGTGATGCGGGTGCGACGAGGGTCGAGGGCGCGCTCAACGGAAGAATCGGGTGTCAAAGTCGACGCCCGAAGCGAGCGCTGGCGCGAACACCGCAAAAAGGTGCGCGCCGAGATCGTCGATGCGGCGTTCCGGGCCATCGACCGACAGGGCCCGGATGTGTCCCTGCGCGAGATCGCCGAAGAAGCGGGCACGGCCAAACCCAAGATCTACCGGCACTTCACCGACAAGTCCGACCTGTTCCAGGCGATCGGGCAGCGCATGCGCGACATGCTGTGGGCCGCGATCTTCCCGTCCATCGACATCTCGAAGGACCCCGCGCGCGCCGTGGTGCACCGCGCCGTCGAGCAGTACGTACGGCTGGTCGACGAGCACCCCAACGTGATCCGCTTCCTGATGCAGGGCCGTTTCGCCGAACAGAGCGAGTCGGCGATGCGTGCGTTGAACGAAGGCCGCGACATCACCCTGGCGATCGCGGACATGTTCAACAAAGAGCTCAGCGACATGGAACTCGACTACGCGGCGTTCGAGCTGGCCGGGTTCGCGACGTTCGGTGCGGCGGCCTCGGCCACCGACTGGTGGCTGGGATCGGAACCGGACAGCCCGAGGCGGCTGCCCTCGGAGAAGTTCGTCGACTACCTGACCACGATCATGGTCGGTTCGATCAACGGCACCTGTGAGGTGCTCGGTGTCCGGATCGACCCGGACCTGCCCCTGCACAAAGGGGTGCGGCGCTCCGAAGAGGTCGCCTGACCAAGGTCCGGTTTCGCGACACGCGCACACAAGATGTTGCGTCGTCGCACCTTTGTCGCCCCCATAAGTTGTAGTGTCGGAGCCGGCGAGTACAACTGCGTCAGACGGCAACAAAGCCGCTGGACAAGCAGTACGGCAATCGGCGAAATGGGGTTGTGGTGTCCGAAGGAATCAAGCTGATCGACCGCGTTTCTGCGATCAACTGGAACCGCCTCCAGGACGACAAGGACGCAGAGGTCTGGCACCGACTCACCGGGAACTTCTGGCTGCCCGAGAAGGTGCCGGTGTCCAACGACATCCAGTCCTGGAACACCCTCAACGATCACGAGAAGCAGCTCACGATGCGGGTCTTCACCGGCCTGACGTTGCTCGACACCATCCAGGGGACCGTCGGCGCGGTCAGCCTGATCCCCGATGCGGTGACCCCGCACGAGGAGGCGGTGCTGACCAACATCGCGTTCATGGAGTCCGTCCACGCCAAGAGCTACAGCAACATCTTCTCGACGCTGTGCTCCACAGCCGAGATCGACGATGCCTTCCGCTGGTCGGAGGAGAACCCCAACCTGCAGCGCAAGGCCTCGATCGTCATGCAGTATTACAAGGGGGACGAACCGCTCAAGCGCAAGGTGGCCTCCACGCTGCTGGAGAGCTTCCTGTTCTACTCGGGCTTCTACCTGCCGATGTACTGGAGCAGCCGCGCCAAGCTGACCAACACCGCCGACATGATCCGCCTGATCATCCGTGACGAGGCCGTGCACGGCTACTACATCGGCTACAAGTACCAGCGCGGGCTGGCCCTGGTCGACGAGGCCAAGAAGCAGGAGCTCAAGGACTACACCTACGAGTTGCTCTTCGAGCTCTACGACAACGAGGTCGAGTACACCCAGGACCTCTACGACAGCGTGGGTCTCACCGAGGACGTGAAGAAGTTCCTGCGCTACAACGCCAACAAGGCGCTGATGAACCTGGGCTACGAAGCGTTGTTCCCGCGCGACGAGACCGACGTCAACCCGGCGATCCTGTCGGCGCTGGCGCCCAATGCCGACGAGAATCACGACTTCTTCTCCGGCTCGGGATCGAGCTACGTGATCGGCAAGGCCGTCAACACCGAAGACGAGGACTGGGACTTCTAGGGCCTCGAACGTCAGTCCTGCTCCGGGGTCAGCGCGGCCGCGAGCATTTTCGCGGCCAACGCGACCATCGCGTCGCGATCGGACCCGGGTGGGCGCTGCAACGCGATGCGCTGGCACGCGCTGGAGGTCAAGCCCATCGTCAGGAACACCAGGTCTTGGAGTTCCCGCGGCGACAGATCGGTGCGGGCGCGCCCAGGGATGGTGCTTGCCAGCGGCAGCAAAGTCCGTTCGATTTCGTCCATCGCGGTCTGGTTGAGGTAGGAGCGCGTCTCCGAAGATGAGGACATCAGCGCAGCCTGCAAGATGGCCGCGTGTTTCTCGAACGCGGACGTCAGCGTCTCGACGACCACCAGGGCGGCCTCGCCGACCTCCCGGTCCATGGCCGTGCTGACCCCGCGGACGAGCTCGAATGTGATGTCGCGGACGGCTTCGTCCACCAGCTCCGCCAGGATGGCGGCACGGTCCGGAAAGTAGCGATACACAGTGCCGATGCTGACGTGCGCGGCGTCGGCGATGGCCTGTGTGCTCACCGCGTCAGCGCCGCGTTTGGCGATCAGCGCCAGCGTGGCATCGAGCAGTCGGCGACGCATCTCGCGCGCCCGCTGCTGCTGCGGCCGCGAGCGTGTTCTGGTCGCCATGTGACCCCCGCGCAGAAGTGAGTATTAAGTGAGGATTTCTCATGTTTGCATGGAAGTATGACCGCAGCCAACATCTCGGTACCTGACGCGTCGGCCGGAGTCCCCAACGCGGCCGCTGCGATCCGCCGCTACGGTCGGCGTGGCCGGCAATGGGTCGACGGCGTGCTGGCCACCGACCCGCTCGCCGATGCGGTGGCGGCCGCCTTCGCCGACCTGCCGCCCGGCGCGGGCATGGCCATGTTCCGCACCGCCCTCGAACAGGGCATCGAGGCTGTGGCCGATGCGCCGCCGGCCATGAAGGCGTTCTTCGCCGAGGTCGACAACGAACCCGACTGGGTCAACCATGACCGACTTGACCGTGCGGCCGGCCACCTGCTGCGCCACGTGTCGACGTACGGCATCGTGCTGGGCGCGGCGTCGCTGACTGCCGGTGCCATGAATTCTGCGGCCGGGATGCCGCTGGTGCTCACCGGCCGCTACATCGAGCAGGCCGCGGTGCGCTCACTGGAGGTGGGTTCGTGGCTGGAGACGATCCTGACCCCGGGAGGTTTGCGCCGTGACGGTGCCGGCTTCGCAACCACGTTGCGCGTGCGGATGATTCACGCGTTCGTGCGCCGCCATCTGTGGGAGAGCGGCACCTGGGACACCAGAGCCTGGGGCGCGCCCATCCCGCAGAGCTTCATGGCGTTCACGATCGTCGAGTTCGGCCACATCGCGCTGGAAGCCATGCGTCGCCTGGGCGTGCGGTACACCGCTGCAGAACTGTCCGACATCTACCACTTCTGGCGGTATGTCGGACTGCTCAACGGGGTGAGTCCCGAACTGAACCCCGTCGACGAAGCCGACCAGATCCGCATCGAGAAGCTCTACGCGCTGACCGCGGTCGACCCCGACGACGGGGACCGCGCCTTCGTCCGCGCGCTCACCCACGACTACCTCGCAGTCGAGATCGCCAACCTGCTGCCGTTCGCCGGCGGCCACGCCGTCGGCGTCGCGGTGATCAACGGCCTGAACCGAGCTTTCCGCGGCGACGACGACGCCACCAAACTCGGTGTCCCGGACACCGTGTGGAAGCATCTGCCGTCCGTCATCGGACCGGTGATCGGTGGCGCCAACCGGGTGCTCGGTGTTCTGCCCGGTGTCAACGAGTGGCGGACCCGGCGCGCTGTGGCGGGCTATTCACGGATGATCGCCGAGCAGCGGGCGCGGTACGGCATGACCCACGACCTGGTCGACGCCGCACCCGATCGCGAGGGACACCCGACCGCCGGGTGACGGTCAGCGCAGCGCTGCCGTGTCGATGACGAAGCGGTAGCGCACATCGCTGGCCAGGACGCGGTCGTACGCCTCGTTGATGTACTCGGGTTCGATCACTTCGATCTCCGGCGTGACGCCGTGCTCGGCGCAGAAGTCGAGCATCTCCTGAGTTTCGGCGATCCCGCCGATCAGTGACCCTGACAGGCTGCGACGGCCACGGATGAGCGCACCGGCCCCGACGCTCATCGGATTCTCGGGCATGCCGAGTTCGACGAGGGTGCCCTCGACGTCGAGCAGGCTCAGGTAGCGGTCGAGGTCCAGGTTGGCCGAGACGGTGTTGAGGATCAGGTCGAAGCTGCCGCGCAGCGCTTTGAACGTGTCGCCATCACTGGTTGCGCGGTAGTCGTGGGCGCCCAGACGCAGACCGTCTTCCATCTTCTTCAGCGATTGGCTGAGCACCGTGACCTGGGCGCCCATGGCGGCGGCGAGCTTCACCGCGAGATGGCCCAGCCCGCCCAGGCCGATGACGGCGACGCGGGTGCCCGGCCCGGCCTTCCAATGCCGCAACGGTGAGTACGTGGTGATCCCGGCGCACAGCAACGGGGCCGCCTTGTCCAGCGCAATGGCGTCGGGGATCCGCAACACGTAGTTCTCGTCCACGACGATGGCCCCGCTGTAGCCGCCCTGGGTGGTCGTCCCGTCACGGTCGACCGCGTTGTAAGTGCCCACCATCCCGACGCTGCAGTACTGCTCTTGACCGGCACGGCACTGAGCGCACTCGCGGCACGAATCGACGAAGCATCCGACACCCACGCGGTCACCGACCGCGAATCTGGTGACCCCCGAACCGATTTCGGTCACCACACCCGCGATCTCATGGCCGGGCACCAGCGGGTACGCGATCTGACCCCATTCGCCGTGCACCGTGTGTATGTCGGAGTGGCAGATCCCGGAGTAGTGGATGTCGAGCCGAACATCGTGCGGACCCACCGAACGGCGCGTGATCGTCGTGCGAGTCAACGGGTCGGTGGGCGAGGTGGCCGCGATAGCCGAAACGGTGCTCATCAGTGCATCCTCCTGTGGTGTCTGGCAGCGAGGTCAGAAGGCCGCCGCGCCACGGGTGCGATCCCCACGAGTCGACTGGCGGTCATTTGCTGCCATCAGCCTACGCACCACCGGCGATGTCCGCGCCTGACGTTTTCGTTCCGCCGGGGCCGAGTCGATGCCGTCGCAATACCGTTGGGCAGAGCAGGAATTCAGTTGATGGGAGCGTTGATCCACCGTAGGTCGGCCAGCATGCCGCGCGCGGCCACGATACCGGCGCCGGTCTGCCACACCTCGTTGTTGACGGCGAAAACGCGGTCATCCCGGTTGGCGGACAAGCGTTTCCACGCGTCGCCGCGCATCACCTCAGTGGCGCGGTCCTTGGCCTCGGCAGTGGCGAACGACACATAGATGATGTCGCCGTCGGCTATCGACAGATCCGATCCGTCGTCCAGGTTGACCTCGATGAAGGGCTTGTCGCGGAACCGTTGTGTCACAGGACGATCCACGCCGACGTCGGCAAGCACGGTACCCGGGAAGTTGTCGATCCCGAACACCCGCAAGGTGGTGTCGGTGAATTGCACCACAGACGCCTGGAAATGCGTCCCGTCGTTGTCGGTGCCGGTCCGGGCCGCGTCGCGTTCGAAGTCCTCGATGAGACGGTTGGCGGCACCTTGCCGGCCGACCGCGGCGCCGACGGTGCGCAGGTTGTCTTTCCACGCCGCCCCGGGCGGGCCGCCCAGAACGGTCGGAGCGATGTCGGAAAGGTCGGGGAACTGGCGCGCCGTCAGCGACCCGGCGCCCAGAATCAGGTCGGGGTTGGCGGCGCGGATGGCGTCGAGGTCCGGTTGGTCGCGGTGTCCGGCCGGGGCGACTTGATGAACAACCGTTCCCAGATATGACGGTTGCTCGTCGGACCCGTCCGGCAACGCCGCCGCGACAATGCGGGACTGCAGCCCGAGCGCGCACAGCGCGTCGAGTTGGTCACCGGACAGCGCGACGATGCGCTGCGGATCCGCGGCGACCCGCGTCGTCTCCGGTAGGGGAGGGGAGACGCCGTGCACCGCGGCGTTGCGGACCTCCCGCTCCGGTGGACCGTCGTCGAGCGGGGCGGGGTCGGCCGCGCACGACTCGTCGGGCCGGCGCTCGTTGCCGAGCACGCCGGCGTCGGCGATGCGTGTGGTGCTCGTCACTATTGAACCGTCCGGCCCGGCGGTGACCGGATCCTCACCGGTTCCGCAACCACTCGTCACGGCGATCGCCACCGCCGCGGCAAGCGCCCATGACCGCGCAGGCCGGGCGTGCTTACAGCTGGTGGGCGATGCGGTCCCGAACACGTCGCCGACGGTAACATCAGCCCGTAGCTGCTGGTCAGCTCGCCTCGCACCGCCTTCCGCCCGGTGTGTACGACGGTTTGTAGGACCGCCCAATCGAGGCGTAGAAACAACGGCTAGGATTCGTAGGCGATGTAGGAGGCCGGGACTCCCGGCGACGTGCTCCGCGAAGGCGGAGCGCACGAAAGGTTGGAGGACCTGTTGGTAGCCGAAGCGCCCCCAATCGGTGAACTCGAGGCACGGCGTCCGTTCCCGACGCGACTCGGCCCCAAGGGCAATCTGATCTACAAGATGATCACGACCACCGATCACAAGTTGATCGGCATCATGTACGTCGTCACGTGCTTCGTGTTCTTCTTCATCGGCGGCCTGATGGCGCTGTTCATCCGCACCGAACTCGCGGTGCCGGGCCTGCAGTTCCTGTCCAACGAGCAGTACAACCAGCTGTTCACCATGCACGGCACGGTGATGCTGCTGTTCTACGCCACCCCGGTCGTGTTCGGTTTCGCCAACCTGGTGTTGCCGCTGCAGATCGGCGCCCCGGACGTGGCGTTCCCGCGGCTGAACGCGTTCTCCTACTGGCTGTTCCTGTTCGGCGCCCTGATCACCATGGCCGGCTTCATCACCCCCGGCGGCGCCGCGGACTTCGGCTGGACCGGTTACGCGCCCCTGAGCAACGCGGTGCACTCCCCGGGTGCGGGCGGCGACCTGTGGATCATGGGCCTGGCCGTCGCCGGCCTGGGCACCATCCTGGGCGCGGTCAACATGATCACCACCTGCGTGTGCATGCGCGCGCCCGGTATGACGATGTTCCGGATGCCGATCTTCACCTGGAACATCCTGGTGACGTCGATCCTGGTGCTGATCGCCTTCCCGATCCTGACCGCCGCGCTGCTCGGCCTGGCCGCCGACCGCCAGTTGGGGGCGCACGTCTACGACCCGGCCAACGGCGGTGTGCTGCTGTGGCAGCACCTGTTCTGGTTCTTCGGTCACCCCGAGGTGTACATCATCGCGCTGCCGTTCTTCGGGATCGTCAGCGAGATCTTCCCGGTGTTCTCCCGCAAGCCGATCTTCGGGTACACTACGCTGATCTACGCCACGCTCGGCATCGCCGCGCTGTCCATCGCGGTGTGGGCGCACCACATGTACGCCACCGGCGCGGTGCTGTTGCCGTTCTTCAGCTTCATGACGTTCCTGATCGCGGTGCCCACCGGTATCAAGTTCTTCAACTGGATCGGCACGATGTGGAAGGGGCAGCTGACCTTCGAGACACCGATGCTGTTCTCGGTCGGCTTCCTGGCGACCTTCCTGCTCGGTGGCCTGTCGGGCGTGCTGCTGGCCAGCCCGCCGCTGGACTTCCACGTCACCGACAGCTACTTCGTCATCGCGCACTTCCACTACGTGCTGTTCGGCACCATCGTGTTCGCCACCTACGCCGGGATCTACTTCTGGTTCCCGAAGATGACCGGCCGGATGCTCGACGAGCGCATGGGCAAGCTGCACTTCTGGCTGACCTTCATCGGGTTCCATGCGACCTTCCTGGTGCAGCACTGGCTCGGTGACGAGGGCATGCCGCGCCGTTACGCCGACTACCTGCCCACCGACGGGTTCACCACCCTGAACATCGTGTCCACCATCGGTGCGTTCATCCTGGGCCTGTCGACGCTGCCGTTCGTGTGGAACGTGTTCAAGAGCTGGCGCTACGGCGAGCCGGTCACCGTGGACGATCCCTGGGGCTACGGCAACTCCCTGGAGTGGGCGACCAGCTGCCCGCCGCCGCGGCACAACTTCTACGAGCTGCCGCGGATCCGTTCGGAGCGTCCGGCGTTCGAGCTGCACTATCCGCACATGATCGACCGGATGCGCCGTGAAGCCCACGTCGGTCGCGCCCACGGCCCCGAGGACGGCGACGTGACGCGGCTCGACGACGAGAACGTCCGCACCTGACCCGTCGACGGTGAGCGCATCCGAAGCGTCGGCTGACAGCAACTCCGCGCGCAACCGCTCCTCCCTGCTGATCACGGTCACCGGCCGTGATCAGCCGGGCGTCACGTCGGCCCTCTTCGAGGTGCTGTCACGGCACCGGGTCGAACTGCTCAACGTCGAACAGGTCGTCATCCGCGGTCGGCTGACGCTCGGCGTGCTCGTGGCCGCCCCGGCTGATGTCGCCGCGGGACCGGCGCTGCAGGACGAGGTTCGCGACGCCATCCACGGTGCCGGCCTGGAGGTCAGCATCGAGGGCAGCGACGGGCTGCCCGTGATGCAGGACCCGTCCACGCACACGATCGTGGTGCTGGGCCGTCCGATCACCGCGGGCGCGTTCGGCGTCGTGGCGCGAGAAGCCGCGGCACTCGACGTCAACATCGACTTCATCCGCGGTGTGTCCGACTACCCCGTCACCGGGCTGGAGTTGCGGGTTTCGGTTCCTCCCGGTGCGTTCGCCGACTTGCAGCGCGTGATGGCCCGGGTAGCCGTTGAGGAAAGCGTCGACATCGCGATCGAGGACTACAGCCTGACCCGGCGCGCCAAGCGTCTCATCGTCTTCGACGTGGACTCCACCCTGATCCAGGGCGAGGTGATCGAGATGCTGGCTGCGCACGCCGGCGCCGAAGCCGCCGTTGCCGAGGTCACCGAGGCCGCCATGCGCGGCGAGTTGGACTTCGCCGAGTCCCTGCACCGGCGGGTCGCCACGTTGGCCGGACTGCCCGCCGACGTCCTCGACCGTGTCGCCGACCAGATCCAACTGACCCCGGGCGCGCGCACGACGCTGCGCACGCTGCGCCGCCTCGGCTATCACTGCGGCATCGTCTCCGGAGGATTCCGGCAAGTCATCGAGCCGCTCGCGCACGAGTTGATGATGGACTTCGTCGCCGCCAATGAGCTCGAAGTGGTCGACGGCAAGCTGACCGGCCGGGTGATCGGTGAGATCATCGACCGGCCGGGCAAGGCCAAAGCGCTGCGCGATTTCGCCCAACAGGCCGGCGTGCCGATGGAGCAGACCGTGGCGGTCGGCGACGGCGCCAACGACATCGACATGTTGTCCGCCGCGGGCCTGGGAGTGGCGTTCAACGCCAAACCGGCGCTGCGGGAAGTCGCCAACGCGTCTCTGAGCCATCCCTACCTGGACACGGTGCTGTTCATCCTGGGCGTGACGCGCGGGGAGATCGAGGCCGCCGACGCGGCGGATGGCGTGGTGCGTCGGGTCGAGATCCCCGACTGACGAATCGCGGTCACACCACCACGGTGACCGGCTCCGGCGGCGACGCGCCGGTGATGCTGTGCCAGGCGGTGGCCAGGAGTGCGACGGCCTCGTCGAGTTGTTCCTCGGGCAGGGCGTAGGGCACCCGCACGAACCGCTCCAGCGCCCCGTTCACACCGAAGCGGGGCCCCGCCGGCAATTCGAGTCCGATACGCGACGCAGCCGCCGACAACGCCGTGCTCATCGGTGCCGGCAGACGGACCCACAACGACAGTCCGCCGGCGCCCGAGCCGGGCTGCCATTCGGGCAACCGTTCGGCCAGCAGCGTGCGCAGGAAGTGCCGCCGCGCCCGCAACATCTCCCGCCGCTCCGGCAGGACATCGTCGGTCATGGCCAAAAGCTTTGCCGCGGCGAGCTGTTCGAGGATTGCGGTACCCATGTCGACGGTCGGACGCAACGCAGCCACCGTCGCGATCGTGTTGCGCTCGGCGCGGATCCAGCCGATGCGCAGCCCACCCCAGAACGACTTCGACATCGAACCGATGGTCAGCACCAGGTCTCGGTGCGCGGTCAGCTCGGCGGCCAGCGGGCGGGGGACGGGCCGGTCGAGCCAGATGTCGGCGATGGTCTCGTCGACGATGGTGCGCGTCCGAGAATCGGCGATCAGCTTCGCCAGCCGGGGCCGGTCCTCGCCGGCGAGGGTATGGCCGGTCGGATTGTGGTTGTCGGGAACCAGGTAGGCCAGTTGAGGGGCCAGTTGGGCGATGACGTTCTGCATCGCGTCCAGATCCCAACCGTCGTCGGTCATCGCCACCGGGACGGCCTGCGTTCCGGACGCGGCGATCGCCGTCAGCGCGCCATGGTAGGTGGGCTGTTCGACGAGCACCCGGTCGCCGGGTTGGGTGTAGGTCTTCAGAATCAGGCCGATGGCGTGCAACGCGCCGGTGGTCACCATCACCTGGTCGGGTTCGGTGGCCAGCCCGCGTTGACAGTATTTCTCCGCGATCGCCTCGCGCAGCGGTGCGACGCCGATCAGTTCGTGGCCCATGCTGCGCAGGTACGGGGTGATCTCGGGGGCGGCTTCGGCGTAGGCCCTCAGCACCGCGGGAGCCGGTGCGGCCAGTGCTGCGGCGGACAGTCCAGCGGTGGGAGGCGCGGGCAGCGGGGGAACGCTGCCCAGAGTCACCGGCAGCGCCGTGGTGCTGCGCGCGCCGCGGCGTGCGTTGAGGTAGCCGTCCTCGCGCAACTGGGTGTAAGCCGCGGTGACCGTGGTTCGGGATACGCGCAGCGCCTCGGCCAGGACGCGCTCGCTGGGCACCTGCGCACCGACCGGGAGCCGGCCGTCGATGATCAGCAGACGGATGGCATCGGCCAGCCCGTGATACGCCGGACCGGTACGACTGGATGTCCGCCAGTTGCCCAGTTCGCGTACAACGAGGTCCACATCGAGCAAGCGGTTGGACGTTGCAGTAGTCATTGAGAGCCAGTGTGCTTCAACTGGCTATTGAATAGCAAGCCAGTTGCCGCAGAACATGGCCACATGAGGAACTGGATGTCACGGCTGGGCCAGCGCCTGGCCGACTTGTATTACCTACCGTCGATGGACGGTACGAGCCACGAGTACGACCCGGACGCCCGTCGCGTCCGCAGTGAACTCGACGCCATCCGCATGCACTTCCCCGACCACTCCTGAGCCCTCGGTGGATTCCCGGCGTCCCGACGCCGATGATGGGGTCCACGATGAGCCGACAAAGCGGGGGCGGGCAGACCAGTCCGGCGACGGTGGCTGCACTGGCAGCTGACGCCATGGCGCTGTGTGGCGGGCGACGGGCCATCCTCGGCATCACCGGAAATCCGGGTGCGGGGAAGTCGACGCTGGCCGCGCTGCTGTGTCGACACATCGCTCAGCATTGGGGCGCCGACGCGGTGGCTCTGGTGCCGATGGACGGCTTCCATCTCGCCGACACGCAGTTGCGCCGGCTCGGACTGCTCGATCGCAAGGGAGCGCCGGAGACCTTCGATGCGCGCGGCTATGCGCACCTGCTCAACCGTATTCGCCACGATGTCGAAAACGATGTCTACGCACCAGGATTCGACCGCAGTCTCGAACAGCCGCTGGCCGCGGCCGTCGTCGTTCCGCCCACGGCGCGGCTGGTGGTCACCGAGGGCAACTACCTGTTGCATCCCGACCCGCCATGGCCGGACGCGCGGCTGTCGCTGGACAGCGTGTGGTTCGTCACCGTCGATGACCAGACGCGCCGGCAACGGCTGATCGCCCGGCACGTCGAGTTCGGAAAGACACCCCAGCAGGCGCGGGACTGGGTGGCCGCGGTCGACGACCCGAACGCCGAACAGGTCCGACTCACCGCCGCGGCGGCCGACCGCGTGATCGTCAACGGGGTCGCTGCCTGGTCGCCGTCGGTATGACGCGATGAAAAGTGCGCAGTCCCAACCTCTCTGTTCGTGCGCACCGACGCCGCCGACGGCGCGACCGCCGCGGCCCGACCCGCTGGCTACGATGGCCGAATGGCAGTCGAGGAGTCTGAAGAAGAGGTAGAGACCACCGACCCCGACCTGCTGATCGACTTCGCCGAGGTCACGCTGCGCCGTAACGGCAGGCTCCTGGTCGGTCCCGTGACGTGGTCGGTGGAACTCGACGAGCGCTGGGTCGTCCTCGGTCCGAACGGCGCAGGCAAGACGTCGCTGCTGCGCATCGCCGCGGCGATGGAACACCCGTCATCCGGTAGTGCCTGGGTGCTGGGGGAGCGGCTCGGCCGCGTCGACATGTCGGAGCTGCGCGCCCGCATCGGGCTGAGCAGCGCCGCGCTCGCGCAACGCGTGCCCGACGACGAGGTGGTACGAGATCTCGTGGTCTCGGCGGGTTATTCCGTCCTGGGCCGTTGGCGCGAACAGTACGAGGAGATGGACTACCACCGCGCGCTCGACATGCTCGAGAGCGTCGGCGCCGAACACCTTGCCGAACGCACCTACGGCACGCTGTCGGAGGGCGAACGCAAACGCGTCGTGATCGCCCGCGCGTTGATGACCGACCCGGAATTGCTACTGCTCGACGAGCCCGCCGCCGGCCTGGATCTGGGCGGCCGCGAGGAACTGGTGGCCCGGCTGTCAGACCTGGCCGACGATCCCGACGCACCCGCGATGGTGCTGGTCACCCACCACGTCGAAGAGATCCCGCCCGGCTTCTCGCACTGCCTGATCCTGTCCGAAGGCGGTGTGGTGGCCGCGGGCCTGCTCAGTGACGTACTGACTGCCGAAAACCTGTCCCAGGCCTTCGGGCAGTCCATCTCCCTGGATTTCATCGACGGCCGTTATTTCGCGCGCCGTACCCGCACGCGCGCAGCGCACAGACGACGGGCCTGAGGGCCGAAGGAGCCACATGACCGACCCATCCGAAGCCCCGCTTGTCCCGCGGCCCGCCGCCCCGCTTGTCCCGCGGCCCGCCGCCCCGCTTGTCCCGCGGCCCGCCGCGACCGTGATGCTCATTCGCGACGAAACCACCGGCTCCCCCGACGGCCTCGAGGTGTTCCTGATGCGCCGCCACTCGGCAATGGACTTCGTTGCCGGGGTGATGGTGTTCCCCGGCGGCGGCGTCGACGACCGGGACCGCAACGCGGACGTCGCCTGGCACGGGCCGGACCGGAACTGGTGGGCCCAGCGGTTCGGCATCGACGCCGAGCTGGCCGAAGCGCTGGTGTGCGCGGCCGCGCGGGAGACGTTCGAGGAGTCCGGGGTGCTGTTCGCCGGGTCGGCCGACGATCCCGATCTGCTGGTCGACGACGCGTCGGTCTACCGCGACCAGCGTGCGGCGCTGGAGAACAAGTCGCTGTCCTTCGGCGAATTCCTGCGCTCCGAGAAGCTGGTCCTGCGCGCCGACCTGCTGCGGCCGTGGGCCAACTGGGTGACCCCCAAGGAGGAGCGCACCCGTCGCTACGACACCTACTTCTTCGTCGGTGCACTACCTCGGGGGCAGCGCGCCGACGGCGACAACACCGAAACCGACGAGGCCGGCTGGGTCACCCCACAGGCCGCGCTGGACGACTTCGCCGACGGGCGCAGCTTCCTGCTGCCGCCGACCTGGACCCAGCTGGATGCTCTCAACGGTCGCACCGTCGCCGAGGTGCTCGCCGTCGAACGGCAGATCGTCGCGATCGAGCCGTCCCTGGCCGCGGAGAAGAACGGTAACTGGGAGATCGAGTTCTTCAACAGCGAGCGCTACAACCAGGCCCGCAACCGTCGTGCGCCGCAGGGCTACACCGACGGGGCTCCGCTCGCGTGACCGAGTTCGTCAGTGTGGTGCCCGCCTCGGGTGACCTGCCCGCCGGCCTGGCCACGCTGCTGCTGTCCCGGCCACCCACCAATGCGCTCACCCGGCAGGTGTACCGGGAGATCACCGACGCGGTGGCCGAACTCCAGGAGCGCGACGACGTCCGCGCCGTCGTCGTGTTCGGCGGCCACGAGATCTTCTCCGCCGGCGACGACATGCCCGAGCTGCAAACCTTGAACGCCGAGGAGGCCGCGACCGCCGCCCAGGTGCGCCAGCGGGCCGTCGACGCGCTCACCGCGCTGGCCAAGCCGACGGTGGCGGCCATCACCGGCTACGCCCTCGGGGCCGGGCTTGCACTCGCCCTGGCCGCGGACTGGCGCGTCAGCGGCGACAACGCACGGTTCGGCGCCACCGAGATCCTGGCCGGCCTGGCCCCCGCCGCAGCGGGCAGCCGGCGGCTGGCCGAGACCATCGGACGCAGCAAGGCCAAGGACCTGGTGTTCAGCGGGCGGTTCGTCGACGCCCGAGAAGCGCTCGCGCTCGGACTGGTCGACGAGCTGGTGGCCCCGGACACCGTGTACGACGCCGCGGTGGCCTGGGCGGCCCGCCTCCTGGAGTATCCGTCGCCGGTACTGGCGACCGCCAAGGCCGCCTTCACCTCCGAGGACCTGCTCGCCGACGGCCGATCCGGCAGCGGACGTTAGGCTGCCCTTCATGACGGAAACGAAGGAAACCGGCGCCTACCCTGATGTCGCCGTCCCGGCTCCGAACCCGCACGCCACCCAGGAACAGGTCGAGGCCGCGATGCACGACTCGAAGCTGGCCCAGGTGCTGTACCACGATTGGGAAGCCGAGACCTACGACGACAAGTGGTCGATCTCCTACGACCAGCGATGTGTGGACTATGCCCGCGGACGGTTCGACGCCGCGGTGCCCGAGGCCGTACAACGTGAACTGCCCTACGACCGGGCCCTCGAGCTCGGCTGCGGCACCGGGTTCTTCCTGCTCAACCTGATTCAAGCCGGTGTCGCGCGGCGCGGCTCGGTGACCGACCTGTCCCCGGGCATGGTCAAGGTCGCCACCCGCAACGGGCAGTCACTGGGTCTGGACGTCGACGGCCGGGTCGCCGACGCCGAGGGCATCCCCTACGAGGACAACACCTTCGACCTGGTGGTCGGACACGCGGTGCTGCACCACATCCCCGACGTCGAGTTGTCGCTGCGGGAAGTGGTCCGCGTGCTCAAGCCGGGCGGACGGTTCGTGTTCGCCGGCGAGCCGACCACAGTGGGCAACCGGTACGCCCGTGAGCTGTCGACTTTGACGTGGCACATCGCGACCAACGTCACCAAGCTGCCGATGTTCTCCGACTGGCGCCGACCGCAGGCCGAACTCGACGAATCCTCGCGCGCCGCCGCCTTGGAAGCCGTCGTGGACCTGCACACCTTCGATCCTGCCGACCTCGAGCGGATGGCGACCAACGCCGGTGCGGTCGAGGTGCGCACGGCCAGTGAGGAATTCACCGCCGCGATGCTCGGTTGGCCGGTCCGTACCTTCGAGGCCGCGGTACCCCCGGGCCGATTGGGTTGGGGCTGGGCGAAGTTCGCGTTCAACAGCTGGACCACGCTGTCGTGGGTGGACGCCAACGTCTGGCGCCGGGTGGTTCCGAAGGGCTGGTTCTACAACGTCATGATCACCGGGGTCAAGCCGTCGTAGAGTTCACCCTCGACGATGTGCGCTACCTCGGCAGCGACGAGGGCCGCGCGGCGCTGGCCCAGGTCGCCGGTCATGCCCTGACCAGTTCCACTCTGATCGCTGACATCGCTTCGCTGCGAAGGGCTTTCGGTGACCGAGTGACCGTCCTGGTCGAGACCGTGCGGCTGCGCCGCAAAGCGATGGCCAAGCTGCCGGGCTCGGCGGAGTGGCTGTTCACCGACACTGCCCTGCAACAGGCGACCGCGGCCGCGGTCGCGGCGCACCGTGCCCGTCGTCTGGCCGGCCGGACCGTCCACGACGCCACCTGCTCGATCGGCACTGAGCTTGCCGCGCTGCGGGATTGCGCCGCCCATGTGGTGGGATCCGACCTCGATGCGGTCCGGCTGGCGATGGCCCGCCACAATCTGGGGCCAGATGTCGGCTTATGCCGCGCCGACGCGCTGCGGCCTGTCACCGCCGACGCCGTCATGGTGGTCGACCCGGCACGTCGCGACGCGGCGGGACGTCGCTTCGATCCACGCGCCTACGCACCGCCGCTCGACGACCTGCTCGCGGTGTTGAACGGGCGCGACCACGTGGTCAAGTGCGCTCCCGGAATCGATTTCGCCGCGGTGGAGGCCATGGGCTTCGACGGGGAGGTCGAGGTGACCTCGCTCGGCGGCAGTGTCCGGGAAGCCTGCCTGTGGTCGCGTGGCCTCGCCGGGGCAGGGGTACGGCGGCGAGCAACACTGCTCGACACCGGCGAACAGCTCACCGACACCGAACCCGACGACTGCGGCGTGGCGCCGGCCGGCCGATGGCTCGTCGACCCCGACGGAGCGGTGGTGCGCGCCGGGCTGGTGCGCCACTACGGGGCTCGCCACGGCCTGTGGCAGATCGACCCGGAGATCGCATACCTGTCCGGCGATGAACTGCCCGACGGAGTGCGCGGTTTCGAGGTGCTCGAGCAGCTTCCGCTGCACGAACGGCGACTCCGGCAAGCCCTTGCGGCGCGGCGCGTGGGCGTCGTGGAGATCTTGGTTCGCGGCGTCGACATCGACCCCGACGCGCTGCGTCCGCGACTTCGGTTGCGCGGCCCGGAGCGGGCGTCGGTGGTGATCACCCGGCTGGGCGCGAAAGCGGCAAGCCGGGCAACAGCATTCATATGCCGTCCGTCACGTTGAGCCCTGCCGTACCCTGACCACAAGTGCGCCGAAGTCCGTGCGGCGCCGATCGTGAGGACGTCAATGCGCATTGTCGCCACTGCTTTGGTGGCCGCCGGTATCGCAACGGGGTGGGTGGCCGCTCCGGCCGCCGCGGCCCAGCCGGCGTGCCCGGAGCTGGGCGGTGTCGTGGACGCCGACCAGATCTGCCGGGTGCACATGGAGGCACCCACGTACCGGGTGGACTTCACGTTCCCCGTCGACTATCCCGATCAGCAGGCCCTGGCCGCCTACCTGACCCAGACCCGGGACGGATTCGTCAACGTCGCCGGTGTGCCCACAGCGTGGAACCTGCCGTACGTGCTCGACGGCAGGGGCACCGGTTACCGCAGCGGCCCCGAGGACGCAGGCACCCGAAGCGTCGTGTTCGAGGTGTACGAGAACGTCGGCGGCGCGCATCCGCAGACCTGGTACAAATCGTTCAACTGGGACGTCGCCAAAGAGGCGCCGATCACGTTCGACACCCTGTTCAAGCCGGGCACCGAGCCGCTGGAAGAGATCTTCCCGATCGTGCAGTCCGAGGTGTCGCGTCAGCTGGGCGTCGACTCGCCGATCACCCCGGCCGACGGCCTCGACCCCGCCAAATACCAGGAGTTCGCGCTGACCGACGACGAGGTGATCTTCTTCTTCGGTCAGGGCGAGGTGATGGCGGGCGCCGGCGGGGCGTTGCAGGCCCGTGTACCGCGCTCGGAGATCGCCGACCTACTCGTCGTCGAACCGGCCGTCAGCCCGTAGCGGTCGACGCCCCGTCCCTGCCCCGGCGGGATCGTAGTTCTCCCAGAAGGTGGCGTTCCTGATGCCGAGGGCGAACGGGTCGAACACCGGGTCGAGCCCCTGCTTCTTCTGCCGCTCGTAATCCCACAGCGCCTTGTAGGCAGGCCCCTGCAGGATCAGGATGCCGATGATGTTCAGCCAGGCCATCAGTCCGACCCCGATGTCCCCGAGCGTCCACGCCTCCGAGGCGGTCGACACAGCGCCGACCGTGACCGCCACCAGGATCAGTGTCTGCAGCACCATCGTGGCGGCGGAGCCGACACTGCTCCTGATACCGGGGATTTCGACAGTGGCCGCCCTGCCCAGCAGGAACCGCAGATTCGTCTCGGCCATGTAGTAGTAGGCGATGATCGTGGTCAGACAGAAGAACGCCAGCGAGATCGCGATGAAACTGGAACCCGCGCCACTCCACAGAGTGTCGAAACCCACCTGGGCGAACTCCGGACCGACTTCGGCGTCGGCGGCCAGGATGTCGCCGCCTTCGTAGATCACCGCGCCGTCGGCGCTCTCACCCTCGAACACCCGGTAGGCGCCGGTCGACAGGATCAGGAAGCCGGTGGCCGAGCAGACGAACAGCGTGTCGACGTAGACGGCGAATGCCTGCACCAGGCCCTGCTTGGCAGGGTGGGACACCTCGGCGGCGGCCGCGGGGTGAGGACCGGTGCCCTGGCCGGCCTCATTGGAGTAGATGCCACGTTTGACGCCCCACATCACCGCCGCCCCGATGATCGCGCCGAACGCGGCGTCGAGGCCGAACGCGCTGGAGAAGATCAGCGAGAGAATCGCCGGGATCTCCTCGGCGTTCATCAGCACGACGACGAGCGCGAGGACGATGTAGGCGACCGCCATGAACGGCACCACGATCGACGCGAACGTCGCGATCCGCTTGACACCCCCGATGATGACGAACGCCAACAGGATTACGATGCCGATCGCGACCCACCACTTCGAGACGCCCCACGCCGAATTCATCGATGACGCCATCGAATTGGACTGCACACCGGGTAACAGCAGACCCATCGCGACCAGCGTGACTGCCGCGAAGACGTAGCCGTACACCTTCATCGCGCCGGCTGCCGCCGTGTGGGACAGCGCGGTGCTGAAGTAGTAGGCCGGCCCGCCGCGGTACTCGCCGGTGAGCTTGTCGCGGTCCTTGTAGATCTGGCCGAGCGTGCACTCCACGAACGAGGTCGACGCACCGAGGAACGCGACCGTCCACATCCAGAACAGCGCACCGGGGCCGCCGAACGCGATCGCGGTCGCCACGCCGGCGATGTTGCCGGTGCCGACCCGGCCGGCCAGTGACATGGTCAGGGCCTGGAAGCTCGAGACGCCCGACGGCGATTTCTCACCTTTGAGCATCAAGCGCACCATCTCGGGGATCTGCCGAACTTGTACGAATCGCGATCTGATGGAGAAATAGACGCCCGCAGCCAAACAGAGGTAGACCAGGGTCTCGTGCCACACGAGGTCGTTGACCGCGCTGAGGAATTCCGTCACGTGCGTCCCCTCGTCTGTGTTCCGGCGGTCACGCCGGCGCGAATCCGTAAACCCGGCCGTCGCTGGTGGCGGTGACGACGCGCCGGTCGTGAGCTATCGAGACGCCGACGGGCCAACCGCCGGCGTTGGGCAGCGGGTAGGTGTCGACGGTGCGGCCGTCACCGAGGTCGACGGTAGCCAGGCCCATGCCGTCACCGTCGCGAACCACGACATAGCCGACACCGGCGATGCTGGTGGTGGTCAGTGGCTCCACGTCGTCGCGGTTCCAGACGATCTCGGCCTCGTCGCCGTTGTCGCGCACGGCGGTCAATCGGGCGCCCGGCCCGCCACCGGCGACGATCAGTCCGTCGGGGCCCACCGAGGGCGGCGTCTGGGCCAGGTAGTTCAGCGGGACCGACCACTTCGCGCTGCCGTTGTCGCTGTTGAGCGCCCACAGACGGTTGTCGCGGCCGTTGACGTAGACCGTGTCGCCGTCGGCGGACATCACCGGGCTGCCCAACGGACCTCCACCCACCGCGTCGCTCGTCCATTCCCGTGCCAGCAGCGGACTCTGCCCGGGCCGGTACCGCAGTCCGACGAGCACCGGCGCGTCGGCGCCCGGCTCCCACAGCGAGAGCACCACCATGCGCGACGCCTCGGAGAACGCGGGTGCCGCGGCGACCGGGCAACCGCTTCGGGCCGGTAGGCAGTCGGCGAGACCACGTTCGGAATCGGTCGGGTCCACCCCGGCGACCAGATCCAGGGCGGTGCCGACCACAGTGCCGCGGTGCGCGTCGAACACCAGGACCTGGCCCAGGTGGGTGACCACCAGCAGCCGGCCCGGGTCGAGCACACGGATGGTGGTCGGCATCCCGATCACCGGCCGGCGCCACCGGATCCACTGTGTCGTCGGAAACGACAGCACCGCGCCCGGCTGGCCGATGTAGAGGTTGTCGACGCCGTCGAGCAGCGGGCTGGACGTCGCACCGCCCTGCACGAGGCGGGTGCACCAGCGCTGACGGGCACGGTTGTCGACCTCCCAGACCATCAGTGAGCAGCCGGCCGCACTCTGGGCGTTGACCGCCAGCTGGTTGCCGGACCCGAGCGCGATCTGGGCTCCCAGTTCGCCTTTGACCGAGCGCATCCATTCCAGCCGTAGCCGGTCGGCCCCGTCGACGGGGGAGTGGCTGCTGTTGGCGGCGTCGGCATACTGCGCGGCCCAGCCGTCAGCGGCCTTGGCCTCGACCCAGGAATCGGTGCTACCGCAGCTGGCGACGGTTCCGGCGACCAGCACCGCCGCAGCCACCACGATGATTCGCCGGAGCACGGGATCCCTTCTCACGTCCTCGACGCGGCGTCCCGCGTCGTTTTCGAGCCCACGTGAGGGTAACCGTTCGGGGTGCCTGCTCTCGCGTAGGCTTTGCGGCCATGACGACGATGTGGGGAGCGCCGCTGCACAAGCGTTGGCGGGGCTCGCGTCTCCGGGATCCGCGGCAGGCGAAATTCCTCACCCGGGACTCGCTGAGATGGGTGATCAGCAACCGTGCCTACACGCCGTGGTACCTGGTTCGCTACTGGCGGCTGCTGAAGTTCAAGCTGGCCAACCCGCACATCATCACCCGCGGCATGGTGTTCCTCGGCAAGGACGTCGAGATCCAGGCCACCCCGGAGCTGTCGCAGATGGAGATCGGCCGGTGGGTGCACATCGGCGACAAGAACACCATCCGCTGCCACGAAGGGTCGCTGCGGATCGGCGACAAGGTGGTGTTGGGTCGGGACAACGTCATCAACACCTACCTCGACATCGAGCTCGGTGACTCGGTGCTGATGGCCGACTGGTGCTACATCTGCGACTTCGACCACAAGATGGACAGCATCGAGCTGCCGATCAAAGACCAGGGCATCGTCAAGGGACCGGTGCGCATCGGGCCGGACACCTGGGTCGGGGTGAAGGTCAGTGTGCTGCGCAACACCTCGATCGGCCGCGGCTGCGTGCTGGGCTCGCACGCCGTGGTGCGCGGTGAGATCCCGGACTACTCGATCGCCGTCGGCGCGCCGGCCAAGGTGGTCAAGAACCGCAAGCTGTCGTGGGAGACGTCGGCGGCCCAGCGGGCCGAACTGGCGGCGGCGTTGGCGGACATCGAACGGAAGAAGGCCGAGCGCTGACGATCCGTCCAATCCAGCGCTGACGATCCGTCCGAGATGGTGCGTTCAATCAGTCGGTAATCGGAAGAGCTGCACTCTTTTGGGATTGTTGCCCGGTACTTCGACTGGATGAAGCCGCGCGTCTTCGGCAACCTCGGCCAACTTCGGCGACTGCGAGTGCATGTCCACGATCAGCCAGGCTCCATCTCGTCCGGATGATCGGTCGAGGCCGAGCGAGGCGAGGTCCGCGTCGCGAGGCACGGCCATCAACGACAAAGCGTCTCGGGCGTAGTAGTTGATCTTGGTTTCGAGGTAGATCGGTTTGACGTACACGGGGTCGGACGCACCTTCGACGCCAGAGCGAGCGTGGGCGAGCAGGTACGCGACGACGGGTCCGACATCGGAGTCTCTGTCGGCCGCCGAGTAGTAGGCGAACACCGAGGGCAGCAAAGCCAGTGTGCCCGCACAGAGCAGGCCGACAACCGCGCTGGGGCCGACGCCGATCCTGCTCAGGCCCCGGGCGGCCGCGGCGACCATCAACAGGCTGGAGCCGGGCAGGTACCACCACAGCTCCAATGCGCCCGACAGCGGCAGCAGCAGGATTGCGGGTAACGGAGGCAGGTAGGCGACGCATGCGAAGAACATGTCCTGCTCATCACGCAGGCGGACGATCACCCATAGCAGGCATACTGCGCCTGCAGTGAGCAAGCCGACAGCGAACACTCCTTGCCACGAAAGCAAGTCGGGCATCGACCGGTCACCGAACATGAGTCCTTTGATCAGGAGTCGCGCATGGTCGGGCACTTCGCCGATGGTGACCGGTGGCCGGGCAGCCTGTCCGCGCCCGACCTGAGCTATGGCGGTGGGAATCCACGGTGCGTAGGCGAGTGCCACGCCGACGTGCGCGACGATCCAGGCCTTCCACGCTGCGGACGTCCGCTCCGGCCTCGTTTGCCGTGCGCCGGCGATGATGAAATGCAGCCAGATCGCGGTGATCGCCAGGGCGGTGTAGTAGTGGAGGTAAAGCGCGGTCGTCACCGAGACGCCGTACAGCAACAGCGCCGAGGGGCGGACGCCGCCGGTATCGACCCATCGTCGGTATGAGACACACGCTGCGAGTACGGCTGCCGTCGCCCACGGGTACATCCGCGTTTCCTGCGCCTGGTCCAGCGCCAACGGCGACAACGCCGACCACAGCAGAACCGCGTAACAGACGGGGCGCGGCATGGCGTCGTCGATCAGCCGGTACAGCAAGTAGAGCGCGACCACGCTGCCGGTCACCGACAGAGTCCGCAGTGCAGTCAGCGAGTCACCGAAACACCATAGCCACACCTTGAGCAACAAGTAGTAGAGCGGTGGATGGACATCGTTTGCGGTCCATGCCAGCAGATGCGGTACGGAGCCGGTTGCGAGGAACCAGGACGTCGATTCGTCGAGCCCGAGGTTCTTGTCGCTGATTCTCCACATGCGAAGTGCGAGTGCACAACCGAGCAGTAGCGACAGGGGGATGAACTTGCCTACTCGCGACGTCGGCAGGAGTCCGATGGAGCGCTGCTCCGTGGATTCCATTTCGCGGATGGTAGCCCAGTCCGCGTCGCTGCGGCCGAGATTCTCTCGGAGCCTGTGGGGCCTGCGCGAGGCGATCGGCCCCGCGCGTCACCGTCCGGGCAGCGGGCGCTCGGCGATGGGCCGGCGAGGCTGCGGGCGGCGTTCTGCGCGCTTGGCGGCCAGGTAGACCTGGGCTGTCTCGGCCGCGACGGTGTGCCAGGCGAATTCGGCGGTGAGCCGCTCCCTGGCGGCGACGGCGCGCAGCTGGGCGGCTTCGGGCGCGTCGAGCACCGCGCGTACCGCGTCGGTCAGTCCCGCCACGTCGCCGGGCGCATGAGACAGTCCGGTCACCCCGTCGATGACGGCTTCGCCGAGCCCACCGGCCGACGAGGTGACCAGCGGCAGTCCGGAGGCCGCGGCTTCCAGCGCGACGATGCCGAACGGTTCGTACAGCGAGGGCAACACCGCGGCGTCGGCACGGTGCAGCAGATCGAGCAGTTCGGAATGTTCCAGGCGGCCGATGAACGTCGTCGCCTTGAGAACGCGGTGCTTGCGGGCCTGCTCCTGCAGGAATTTGAGTTGGGTGCCGTCGCCGGCGACGGTCAACGTGGTGCCGGGATGGGTACGCCGGATGCGGGGCAGCGCGGCGATCGCGTCGTGCACACCCTTCTCGTACTCGAGGCGGCCGAAGTACAGCAGTTCGGCCGGTCCGGTGCGTGCGCGTCGCGGCGCGAACGGCCAACCGTGGACGTCGATTCCGTTGCGGATGACCGCGATCTCGGACAGCTCGGGCCCGAACAGCGCGGTGATCTCATCGCGCATGGACGCCGAGCAGGTGATCAACGAGTCGGAGTCGCGGACCAGCCAGGATTCCAGTGCGTGCACCTGTCGGCTCACCGGACCGGACACCCAGCCCGAATGCCGCCCGGCTTCGGTGGCATGGATGGTGGAAACCAGTGGCACATCGAAGAATTCGGCCAGCGTGACGGCCGGGTGGGCGACCAGCCAGTCATGGGCGTGCACCACGTCGGGCCGCCAATCGCGCAGTCCGAGACCGGCGCGGACCATGGCGTGGCCCATCGCCAGCGTCCAGGCCATCATGTCGGTGCCGAACGTGAACTCGTGCGGGTCCTCGGCGGCGGCGATCACACGGACGCCGTCGTTCACGTCGTCGGCGGTGGGGTGTGACATCGGGTCGGTGCCCGTGGGGCGGCGGCTCAGGACCACGACATCGTGCCCGGCCGCAGCCAGCTCGGTGGCCAGGTGATGCACGTGGCGACCCAGACCGCCGATCACGACCGGCGGATATTCCCAGGAGACCAGCAGGATCTTGAGTCTCATGCGGGTGGCAGCCTGCGTGCATCGAGGGCCCCGAACAACCCGTCGGCCCGGTTCCACGCCGCCGCGAGCCGCTGCGCATGGTCATGGCGACCGGCGGCGGCCGCGTCGGCGATCTCCCGGGTCGCGTGGGCGTGCAGGTGCGCGCGGTAGCGCGCGTACTCGGCCGCGGAGTCCTTGCTGACCATGAACGGCCAATCGCTGGAGACCGTCAGCAGTGTCTCGCGCAGGATCTGGTCGGCCACGAAGTTCCTGGGTGCCGGCGCGCCCCCCGAAACCGCCTGGGCGAGTGCCTTGTCCACCGATGTCAATGCGGTATCGACGACTTCGTTGTTCAGCTGCACGAGGTCGGCGACCTTCTCACCGGCCCACACCTGCCAGTCCTTGCCCGACCCCCACGAGCTCGGCGGCAGGTCCACCGGTCCGCCGAGGTAGCCCCCGTCCACTGCGTCGGCCAGTGTGCCGACGCGCACTCCGGCGGCGGGCAACGCCCGCAGTACTCGCCCCAGCCATTCCGGGCCCTCATGCCACCAGTGGCCGAACAACTCGGTGTCGAATGCAGCGACCACGTGCGCGGGACGGCCGATGCGCTCACTTTCGGATCGCAGGCGGTTGCGCACCGTGTCGACGAAGTCGGCGACGTGACCGTCGATGGCCGCGTCGGCGCGCTGCGGGTCGTACGGCGCCTTCTCCTCGGAGGGGACATTGCGACCCGTCACCCGTGCGGGTTTCAGTCCGGTGGCGTGGTCGTAGGTGTGGAAATCCCGGTAGGCCGCATGGCCGGGGTAACCCGACTTCGGGGACCACACGCGGTAACTGACCTGCAGGTCGCGCCCGAACGCGATGACGTCGGAATCGCCCACCGGGCGGCCCAAGGCGGTATCGCCGTGCAGCGACGGGCCATCGACCATGAAGTGGCCGACGCCGGCCGCCGCGTAGTCGGTCTCCATACCCGGCGCGTAGGCACATTCGGGCGCCCAGATACCGCGCGGCGTATGGGCGAAGCGTTGCCCTGCATCGGCCAGCCCTTCACGCAGCGCGAATTCGCGCAGTCGCGGGTTCAACAGGGGCTGGAACGGATGGGCCAGCGGCCCGCCGAGCAACTCGATGACCTCGCCGTCGATCAGTTCCCGCAGCACCGGGCTGCCGCCGTGACGCCACCACGCGTCGAACTCGGCCAGTTCCCGCTCGGCCTCTGCCTGTTCCCGAATTCCGAAGCGTCGCAATGCTTCTGGAGCCGAGGCGGGTGAGGTTCCCGTCGAGGTGCGGCTGGTGGCTGCCTCGAGCGCGCGCAGCTGCCAGTTGGCCAGCCAGTGGTGCATGCCCTGCAGGCAGTACGGGTCGTCGAGCTGGGCGGCGACGACCGGGGTGATACCCAAGCTGACCAGGTGGGTACGGTCCTCGGCGGCCAGCGAACGCAGCACCCGCACCAGCGGCAGATAGCACGCCGCCCAGGACTGGTAGAGCCATTCCTCGCCGACCGGCCACCGGCCGTGATGCGCCAGCCAGGGCAGATGGGTGTGCAGGACAAGCGTGAACAGTCCCGGGACCGGGGCGTCGCCGGCCGTCGTCACGGCCGCACCGCGATCGCGACCAGATCGAGGCTGTCATCGATGTTCCGGTCGGGGCCACCCGGCACCAGATCGAAGTCATCCACGCTCACCGCAGCGATATCGGCGAGCAGGTCGGCAGGCCATGGTGCATCGGCCAGAGCGCGGGCGATCTGGGCGTCGATGATCGAACCGCCATGGCGCGCGTCGAGTTCCGCCAGACCTGGACCGTGGAACACCCCCAGCATCGACTGCACCGTCAGGCCCGCAGATTCGAGCAGCTCGCTCAATTCCGCGGCGTTGAGCTCTCGGGTGTGGAACGGGTTGACCGGGGTGTCCCGGCCGGGGGAGAAGGTGATGCGGTTCGGGGTCGACATCAGCAGCAGGCCGCCCGGGCGCAGCACGCGCCGGCACTCGGCGACGAACTGCGCTTGATCCCACAGGTGTTCGATCACCTGGAAGTTGACCACCACGTCGACCGAGGCGTCGTCGAGCGGCAGTTGCACCAGGTTGCCGTGCCGCATGTCCACGCGGGGGTACCGGGCGCGCACGTGCGCGACCGCCGACTCGTCGTAGTCCAACCCGATCACCGTGCGCGCGACGCCGGCGATCAGGTCCGCTCCGTAGCCTTCGCCGCAGCCGGCTTCCAGGACGTCGCGATCGCGGCAGTGGTCGAGCAGACGCAGGTACACCACTTCGTGGCGACGGAACCAGTAGTTCTCCTCGGCGATGCCGGGCACGGTCCGCTCGCCGGTCAGGGCCATGGGGGCCTCGGCAGGCTGTTCTCCGCGGGAGCCATTGGCAACAGATGCGCTCATCGGAAGGCAGGCTAACCCGTAACCGTCCGATGACGAATAGTTCGCACATCTACGGGCTGACGGAAACCTGAACCCGACCAGTTATGGTGTTCTGGCGAACCGCCGCAAGTTACCAGCGGGTAACATGGTGGTGATTGCTTCAAGCGTGGTATGGCAGGCCGCACAACGGCCCCTTCGAGGAGGACGAACCAGAGCTATGACGAACATCGTGGTCCTGATCAAACAGGTCCCTGACACCTGGTCCGAGCGCAAGCTGTCCGACGGTGATTTCACGTTGGATCGGGAAGCCGCCGACGCGGTGCTCGACGAGATCAACGAGCGCGCCGTTGAGGAAGCGCTGCTGATCAAGGAGCGCGAGGGCGGCGACAGCACGGTCACCGTGTTGACGGCCGGACCGGAGCGCGCCACCGAGGCGATCCGCAAGGCGCTGTCGATGGGTGCGGACAAGGCTGTGCACCTGGTCGACGAGGGCATGCACGGCTCGGACATGGTCCAGACCGGCTGGGCGCTGGCCCGCGCCCTGGGCACCATCGAGGGCACCGAACTCGTCATCGCCGGTAACGAGGCCACCGACGGCACCGGCGGTGCGGTTCCGGCCATCATCGCCGAGTACCTGGGCCTGCCTCAGCTCACCCACGTGCGCAAGCTGACCGTGGAGAACGGCAAGGTCGTCGCCGAGCGCGAGACCGACGACGGTGTGTTCACCCTCGAGGCGTCGCTGCCGGCAGTGGTCAGCGTCAACGAGAAGATCAACGAGCCGCGCTTCCCGTCCTTCAAGGGCATCATGGCCGCCAAGAAGAAGGAAGTCACCAAGCTCACGCTCGCCGAGATCGGCGTCGAGGCCGACGAGGTCGGCGTCGCCAACGCCGGGTCGAAGGTGCTGGCCTCGACCCCGAAGCCGCCCAAGACCGCGGGCGAGAAGGTCACCGACGAAGGCGACGGCGGCACCAAGATCGCCGAGTACCTGGTCGGTCAAAAGATCATCTAGCAGATCATTCCTTCCCCGTTATCTGAGAAACGAGAGACATTCCCATGGCTGAAGTACTCGTGCTCGTCGAGCACGCTGAAGGTGCGCTGAAGAAAGTCACGCAAGAACTGATCACCGCCGCCCGTGTCCTGGGCGAGCCGTCGGCCGTCGTGGTCGGCAAGCCCGGCACCGCCGAGGGTCTCACCGACGGGCTGAAGTCCGCCGGTGCGGCCAAGATCTACGTCGCCGAGTCCGACGACGTGGAGAACTACCTGATCACCCCGTATGTCGACGTGTTGGCCTCGCTGGCCGAGTCGGCCACCCCGGCCGCGGTGCTGTTGGCTGCCAACGCCGACGGCAAGGAGATCGCGGGCCGGCTGGCTGCTCGCATCGGCTCCGGCCTGCTCTCCGACGTCATCGAGGTCAAGGAGGGCGGCAAGGGCATCCACTCGATCTTCGGCGGTGCCTTCACCGTCGAGGCCGAGGCCGTCGGTGACACCCCGATCATCACCGTGCGTGCCGGCGCCATCGACGCCGAGCCGGCCGACGGTGCGGGTGAGGTCGTTTCCGTCGAGGTGCCCGCGCAGGCCGAGAACGCCACGAAGATCACTTCGCGGGAGCCCGCGGTGGCCGGTGACCGTCCCGAGCTGACCGAAGCCACTGTCGTCGTCGCCGGTGGTCGTGGTGTCGGCAGCGAGGAGAACTTCAAGATCGTCGAGGAGCTGGCCGACTCGCTCGGTGGCGCGGTCGGTGCGTCCCGTGCTGCGGTCGACTCCGGCTACTACCCGGGCCAGTTCCAGGTCGGCCAGACCGGTAAGACCGTGTCGCCGCAGCTGTACATCGCGCTGGGTATCTCCGGGGCGATCCAGCACCGCGCCGGCATGCAGACCAGCAAGACCATCATCGCGGTCAACAAGGACGAAGAGGCGCCGATCTTCGAGATCGCCGACCTGGGCATCGTGGGCGACCTGTTCAAGGTCACCCCGCAGCTGACCGAGGCGGTCAAGGCTCGCAAGGGCTGATCGACTCCTCTCGTCACCAGACGCAAAGTCGCCCTTTTCCTCCGGGAATTGGGCGATTTTGCGTCTGCTCGGCAGGACGCGGCGACCAACTCGTCACCTGACGCTCACAGACACGTCACTGCGCCGACAGCACGTCGTGACTCCGCTGCGCGACCGTGCTGGACGTGAGCACCGCTTCTGTCCTCATCCGCTCCGACAGTTCCGCGCCACCGACCGCCGCGCCACGCTACTCGCTGCTGCTGAGCGCCGACCCCGACGACATCGAGGCGGCCCAGCGCCTGCGTCACGACGTCTTCTCCACCGAGCCTGGGTACGCGCTGCCCCCGGACACCGTCAGCGACGTGGACCGCTTCGACGAATTCTGCGATCACCTGCTGGTCCGCGACGACGCGACCGGCGAGCTGGTCGGCTGCTACCGGATGCTGCCGCCGCCGGGCGCGATCGCCGCGGGCGGCCTCTACATGGCCACCGAGTTCGACGTCTCCGGCCTCGACCCGCTGCGACCGGGTCTGGTGGAGATGGGTCGCGCGGTGGTGCGCGCAGGGCACCGCAACGGCGCCGTGGTCCTGCTGATGTGGTCCGGGATCCTCGCGTACCTGGACCGCTGCGGCTACGACTACGTCGCCGGGTGTGTCTCGGTCCCCGTCCACGACCCGGCCGGCGCCCTGGCCCCAGGCAGCCAGCTGCGCGGCGTCCGCGACTTCGTTCGCCGCCGGCACGCCGCGCCGACCTGCCACACCGTCGTGCCGCACCATCCGGTCGTCCTCGACGGGCACGGGCTCGACGACATCAGCCCACCGCCCCGCGTGACGGTGCCGCCACTACTGCGGGGGTACCTGCGTCTGGGGGCACAGGTCTGCGGCGACCCGGCCCACGATCCAGTCTTCGGTGTCGGAGATTTCCCCGCGCTGCTCGACAAGCGCCGCGCCGATGTCCGCTACCTGCGTCGCCTGCGGTCGGCCGGGGCGGCGGCCGCGACCAGCGAGGACGGGCCGGCGTCATGACATTGCAGAGCGACCACGCCTGGCTGCAGCGAGCCACCTGTGACGCCAGCTGCGTATCCGCGGGTGCCGACCGGCCGGGACGACGGTGGTGGGTCGCGGTGCGCACCGGAACGCGGATCTGCGCCGCCGCGGTGCTGTTCGCGTTCGTGTGGCTGCTGGCACTGCCGCTGCCCGGGCGGTGGCATGTGCAGCGAGCGTACTGCCGGTTGATGCTGCGCAGCTTCGGCGTGCGGATCGCGGTGTCCGGCGGGCCGATCCGCAACCTACGCGGAGTGATGGTGGTCAGCGGCCACGTGTCGTGGCTGGACATCTTCGCTATCGGCGCGGTCCTGCCCGGATCGTTCGTCGCGCGCGCCGACCTGGTCGACTGGCCCGCGCTGGGTCCCGTCGTACGGCTGATGAAGGTCATCCCCATCGACCGGGGCAGCCTGCGTCGGCTACCCGCGGTGGTCACCGCGGTCACCGACCGGCTGCGGGCCGGACACACCGTCGTCGCGTTCCCCGAGGGCACCACGTGGTGCGGGCTCGGCTACGGGCGCTTCCGTCCTGCGATGTTCCAAGCCGCGATCGATGCGGGCCGTCCGGTGCAGCCGCTGCGCATGACGTACCGCCATCGGGACGGACGGTTGTCCACCCTTCCCGCATTCGTGGGTGACGATTCGCTGCTGGCCTCGATACGGCGAGTGCTCACCGCGCGCCGCACCGTCTGCCACATCGGCGTGGAGTCGTTGCAGCTGCCCGGAAGCGACCGCCGTGAGCTGGCGGCGCGCTGTCAGCGGGCGGTGCGCGGCACCGACACCGAGCTCGCGCGAACGGTCGGACACCGCTCACTCGTCGCCTGACCGTCGCCGAGCTGCGGCGACTGCGGTGGGCAGGGGCGCGACGGCTATTCTGGAACGGTTATGTCTTCGCACGCGCCGGTCTATCTCGACCACGCCGCCACCACGCCGATGCGCCCCGCCGCTATCGAGGCGATGACCGCTGTGCTGGCCACGGTCGGCAACGCGTCCTCGCTGCACAGCTCCGGGCGGTCGGCGCGACGACGCCTCGAGGAGTCCCGCGAAGCGCTGGCGCACCTGCTCGGAGCGCGTCCGTCGGAAGTGATCTTCACCGCAGGCGGGACCGAGAGCGACAACCTGGCGATCAAGGGCATCTACTGGGCGCGCCGCGACGCCGACCCGCGTCGCCACCGGATCATCACCACCCCGGTGGAACACCACGCGGTCCTCGACGCCGTGGAGTGGCTCGTCGAACACGAAGGCGCCGAAGTGACGTGGCTGCCCGTCGACGAGTTCGGTGCGGTGAACCCGGCAACGTTGCGCGCGGCGCTCGACGACTCCGCCGACGTCGCCCTGATCTCGGTCATGTGGGCCAACAACGAAGTCGGCACCGTGATGCCGATCCCTGAATTGGCAGCAGTGGCAAGAGAATTCGGTATCCCGATGCACAGTGATGCGGTGCAGGCGGTGGGCCAGCTGCCGGTGGACTTCGCCGCCAGCGACCTGTCGGCGATGAGCGTGACCGCACACAAGTTCGGCGGCCCGACCGGAGTCGGTGCGCTGCTGCTGCGCCGCGACGTCGAATGCGTTCCCCAACTGCACGGCGGCGGCCAGGAACGCGACGTCCGGTCAGGCACCCAGGACGTCGCCGGTGCGGCGGCGATGGCAGCGGCTGCCCGCGATGCCGTGGCGACGATGGAGGCGACCACCTCCCGGATGCGGGCGTTGCGCGAGCGCCTGATCGACGGGGTCCTGCGCGCCGTCGACGACGTGTACCTCAACGGAGCCCGCGGACTCGACCGGCTACCGGGCAACGCGCACTTCACCTTCCGTGGGTGCGAGGGGGACTCGCTGCTGATGCTGCTGGACGCCAAAGGTGTCGAATGCTCCACCGGTTCGGCGTGCACGGCGGGAGTGGCGCAACCCTCACACGTATTGACCGCCATGGGCGCAGAGTCGGCCAGCGCGCGGGGCTCGCTGCGGTTGTCACTGGGGCACACCAGCACCGACAGCGACGTCGACGCCGTGCTGGCGGTACTGCCGGCCGCGGTCGAACGCGCCCGCCAGGCCGCGCTGGCCAGCGCCGGCGAGCGCTCGGTGGGGCGGCCATGAAGGTCCTCGTCGCAATGAGCGGTGGTGTCGACTCCTCGGTGGCTGCCGCCCGGATGGTCGACGCCGGCCACGACGTCACCGGCGTGCACCTGGCATTGTCCTCGGCACCCGGGACGCTGCGCACCGGCTCCCGCGGCTGCTGCTCGAAGGAAGACGCCGGTGACGCCCGCCGAGTCGCCGATGTGCTCGGAATCCCTTTCTACGTCTGGGATTTCGCCGACCGCTTCAAAGACGACGTGATCGACGACTTCGTGGCGTCCTACGCCCGCGGCGAGACGCCGAACCCGTGCGTGCGGTGCAACGAGCGAATCAAGTTCTCGGCGTTGGCCGCTCGCGCGCTGGCGCTGGGGTTCGACGCGCTGGCCACCGGCCACTACGCGCGGCTGGCCGACGGTCGGCTCCGTCGTGCCGTCGACCACGACAAGGACCAGTCCTACGTGCTCGCGGTGCTGACCGCCGAGCAGCTGCGGCACGCGGCGTTCCCGATCGGCGATACCCCGAAGGCGCAGATCCGCGCCGAAGCGGCCCAGCGCGGGCTCGCGGTGGCCGACAAGGCCGACAGCCACGACATCTGCTTCATCCCGTCGGGGGACACCCGCGCATTCCTGGGTGCACGCATCGGCGTCAGACGGGGCAACGTGGTCGACGCCGCCGGCACCGTGCTCGCCGAACACGACGGCGTGCACGGGTTCACCGTGGGCCAACGCAAGGGGCTCGGCATCGCCGGGCCCGGTCCCGACGGACGTCCCCGCTATGTGACCGGGATCGACGCCGACACCGGTACTGTCCGTGTCGGCGATCTCGCCGACCTCGACGTCACCGCACTGGTCGGAGACAGGCCGGTCATCACCTCCGGAGTGGCCCCGAGCGGGCCGCTGGAATGCCAGGTACAGGTGCGCGCCCACGGGGGAGTCGTCGACGCGGTCGCCCACATCGGGCAGGACCACGTCACCGTCGACCTGCGGACGCCGTTGCGCGGCGTAGCGCCCGGCCAGACACTGGTGCTGTACCGGCCCGACGCCGACGGCGACGAGGTGCTCGGCTCGGCGACCATCCGCTCGGCGCGCTAGCCCGGCACGTTGGCCACGATGTTGGCCATCACGACCTCGGACACCGCATCGGAAAACGCGCAGAACGTCACCTCGATCAGCACCGCCGATTTCAGTCGGTAGTCCCGCCCGCAACCACCCGGCCGCGTCCGCACCGACTCCACGGTGGTGGTCACCGGTCCGACCATCGCCGGCCCGGCATCGCTGTCCCGGCACCTCTGAATCGACCCGACGAGCCCGCCGAACGCCTCGCGAGCCACATCAGCGCTGCGGTAACCGGCGGCCGCCTGCGAGATCAGGGCGCCGTCGGGCGGGTTCTGGAAAGTCGTCTTGTGGAACTCCTCGACGTCGCCGCCGAACACCTCCGTCTCGGCGACCAGCCACGTGCATTGCGCGGGAACACTTTTCCGGAGATGGTCGATATCGACCGGCGCTTTGCTCTCCATCCCGGGTATCGGCGTCAGATCTTCCCCCGCGCCGGTGAGAGCCTGCATCTGCCGACGGTCGAGCAGAACGGCATCGACGTCGACGGGTGACTGGGAGTTCTCGTCCGGAAGCGGCGCGGACCGCACCGCCATGCCGCCGACGGCGTGCGTGCAACCCACCGCCACCACCGCCACGACCGCGAGCAGCCGGCCATACCGCCACATGCGGCGGGCCGACGCGCATCCGCGGGGCGTCATGGCTCGACTCTAAAGGGTCGAATATCGTCTGGCGGGTGAGTGTCTTCGCCACCGCGACCGGCATCGGGTCGTGGCCCGGTGCATCCCCGTCAGAGGCCGCCGAGGTGGTGGTCGGCGAACTGCACCGGTTACCGCACCTGGTCGAGTTGCCGGCCCGCGGGGTGGGCGCCGACATGATCGGCCGCGCCGGCGCACTGCTCGTCGACATCGGGATCGACACCGTGCCGCGCGGTTACCGCATCGCCGCCGGGCGCAGCTCGGCGATGCGGCGGGCACTGAGTCTGCTCGACGAGGATCTCGACGCCATCGAAGAAGCGTGGGAGAAGGCGGGCCTGCGCGGGAGCGGCCGCGCGATCAAGGTGCAGGCCCCGGGACCGGTGACGTTGGCCGCGCAGCTCGAGCTGGCCAACGGTCACCGGGCCATCACCGACGCCGGCGCGTTCCGCGACCTGGCGATGTCGCTGGCCGAGGGGGTGGCCCAGCACCGCGCGGCCGTGGCGCGTCGGCTCGAAGCGACGGTCGTCGTCCAGTTCGACGAGCCGTCGCTGCCGGCCGCTGTTGCCGGACGACTCGCGGGTGTGACGAGGTTCAGTCCGGTCGCCGCCCTCGAAGAGCCGACGGTCACCTCGTTGTTCGACGAATGTGCCGCGGTGGTGGGCCCCGACATCGCGGTGCACTGCTGCGCACCCGGCCTGCCGTGGAAGGCCCTCCGCGACAGTGTCATCGACGCGATCGCGGTCGACGTGCACACGCTGACCGCCGAGGATCTCGACGGAATCGGCGAGTTCGTCGAGTCGGGTCGCACAGTCCTGCTCGGGGCCGTCGCAACCGCCGACACCGTGCCCCGGCCGTCCGTCGAGCAGGTCGCCACCTCGGTGGTGACGGTCACCGACCGTCTCGGATTCCCCCGCTCGGTGTTGGTGGACCGCATCGGCGTCACACCGGCGTGCGGCCTGGCTACCGCGACGCCACGGTGGGCGCGTACGGCGGTCGAGCTGGCACAGCGAACCGCCGACGCGTTGTACGCCGACCCGGACGGTCTGTGAGCGTCGGTTCGCACCGAGATTGTGTCTGGCGTCACCGGATACTCCTTTATTCTCGAAGACAGCTGAGCCGACTGCGCCCCCACCGCCCGGCTGCAGCCATGCTGCGCGGCACGGGAAGGAGAACTGGCAGTCGATGTCGTCGAGCGTTGGGCATGCGCGTCCTTCCGACGCCGAGCATGACCGTCTCGTAGCGCTGCGCGCGTACGACATCCTCGACACGCCTGCCGAGACCGGCTTCGACGACCTGACGGCACTGGCCGCGTATGTCTGCGAAGCGCCGATGGCGACGCTCGGCTTCCTCGACGCCGACCGCGAGTGGATCAAGGCCTGCCACGGCATCGCGCTCACCGAGATCCCTCGAGAACATTCGCTGGGCGCTCACCTGATCGGCTCGACAGCTCCGATATGGGTCACCGACGTGCACGCCGACGCCCGCTTCGCGCACTCGCCGCTGGTCAACGGTGACCCGCCGTTGCGGTTCTTCGCCGCAGCGCCGATCCTGACCGCCACCGGGCTCGTCATCGGGGCGCTGACGGTGCTGGACCGGGTGCCGCGGCCGGTGCTCGCCGGTGCCGAGCGACACCTGCAGACCTTGGCCGAGCAGGTGATGACCATGCTCGAACTGCGCCGCCGCAACCAGCAGGCCTCTGTGGAGGCCGAGTCACGCCGGTCCGCGGCCGCGGCGCTGCGCCGACAACTGCGGCTGCTCGACGGCGTGCTCAAACACGCCGACGTGCTGATCTACGCCAAGGACATCGAGGGCCGGATCATGATGGCGAACCCCGCCGTCGAGCACGTCGCCCAGAGCGCCAATCTGATCGGTCGCACCGATTACGACATCTACGACCGCGCCGAGGCCGACCGGTTCCGCCGCAGCGACGTCGAGATCATGACCACCCAGCGGTGGCAGGTGTTCAGCGAAGACATCGTCCACCCCGACGGCACGGTGCACACCTATCGGACGACGAAGTTCCCGCTGATCGGCGATACCGGCGAAGTGATCGGCGTCGGCGGCATGTCGACCGACGTCACCGAACTCGCCGCCGCGCGCGCCGCACACGCCCAAGCCGAACAGCGTTGGCGGGCACTGATCGAGCAGTCACCGGTCGCCGTGGTCGTCGTCGACCCGAGCGGGATCATCCTCTATGCCAATCCGGCGGCGGATGCATTGTGCGGGGCGCGGATCGAGTCCAGCCAAGGACTGGAGCTCGTGCACCCGCAGATGCGGGAGGCCGCCCGGGCGATGCTCGCCGACATCGTCTCCGGTGGCCCGGTGCCCCGTGGGCAGCGGGGCACGCTGCGTCGCCGCGACGGAACGGAACTCACGGTCGAATTCAACGCCGCCGCGGTCAACCACGCAGGCGTGCGGAGCGTCCAGCTCGAGGTGCGCGACATCTCCCACCTCGCCGCCGCGCACGCCGCGCTGAAGCAGTCCGCCGCCACCGACGCGTTGACCGGACTGTGGAACCGGCAGGCGTGGGACCAACAGGTGTCGGCGATCCTCGCCGACCCGGCCAACGCGGGGAAGCCGCTGACGATCGCTGTGATCGACCTCGACAACTTCAAGTACTACAACGACACACGTGGTCACACCGCCGGCGACGCGCTGTTGCAGCGGTTCGCCGCCCAAGCCGAGAGCACGCTGCGCCGAGACGACGTGCTGGCACGGTGGGGCGGCGAGGAATTCATCATCGCGATGCCGTCGACCACACCTGCCCAGGCCGAAGCGGTGCTGCAGCGCGTCAAGCGGTGTGTGCCGTCCGGGCAGACCTGCTCGATCGGCTACACCGCGCACGACGGCAGTGAACCGTTGACAGACACCGTGATTCGTGCCGACACCGCGCTCTACCAAGCCAAACGCCAAGGGCGCAACAAACTCTCACACCTGTGAGCGCAGATCCTTGCGCAAGATCTTCCCGGACGCCGATTTCGGGATCGCATCGATGAAAGCGACGCGCCGCACCTTCTTGTACGGTGCCACCTGCCCGGCGACGAACTCGATGATCTCCTCGGCGGTCAGGTCGCTGCCCGGTTGGGTCACCACGAACGCTTTCGGGACCTCTTCGCCGTCGTCGTCGGGGACGCCGACCACTGCGGCGTCGGCGACCTGCGGGTGCGTCAGCAGTACCGCCTCCAGCTCGGCCGGCGGCACCTGGTAGCCCTTGTACTTGATCAGCTCTTTGAGCCGGTCGACGATGTAGACGCAGCCGTTCGCATCGACCTGGGCGAGGTCGCCGGTGTGTAGCCACCCCTGCGGATCGATGGTCTCGCTGGTGGCCGACTCGTTGTTGAGGTAACCGGCCATCACGTTGGGACCTTTGAACCACAGTTCGCCGGTCTTGCTCAAACCCTCGGCGGGAGGGTTGATCTCGTCGCCCGTCTCCGGATCGACGATCTTGGAGGCGGCGTTGGAAACGGTCCAGCCGACCGAGCTCAGCGGGGCCTCCATGTGCATGTTGAGCCGGCCGCTGTCGAACGGGGTGATGTGGCTGACCGGGCTGAGCTCGCTCATCCCGTAGCCCTGGACCACCTTGCAGCCCAACCGCTCGGCGACCGCGTGTCCCAGGTCGGCATCCAGCGGCGCGGCGCCGGACATCACCACCTTCAGCGAGGACAGGTCGTAGTCGTCGATCAACGGGTGCTTGGCCAGTGCGACGGCCACCGGCGGGGCGATGAACGCGATGGTGCACTTGTGTTCGGCGATGTTGCCCAGGAACTCGGCGAGGTCGAAGCCCGGCATGATCACCAGGCGGGCGCGCGCATGCACCGCGGCGTTGAGCAGCACCGTCATCCCGTAGATGTGGAAGAACGGCAGCACGGCCAGCACCACATCGTCGGGCTGCATGCCGTGCAGGGGTCGTATCTGGGCCACATTGGCGACCAGGTTGCGGTGGGTCAGCATGACCCCCTTGGGATTTCCGGTGGTGCCCGAGCTGTACGGCAGCACCGCCAGATGCGTCGAGGGCGCGAAGTCCACGTGCGGAGCGGCAGGCGCCCCGGCGAGCAGCTCCTCGGCGTTGGGGTAACCGTCGACGTCGCGGCCCGCGCCGTCGAGCACCACCACGTTGTCGGCGGGGATCCCGGCCGCCTGCGCGGCCTCTGCGGCGGCCGCCCTCAACGGGCTGACGGTGATCAGCATCGCGGCCTTCGCGTCGCGCAGCTGCTTGGCGATGTCACCCGCGGTGAACAACACATTGATCGTGGTGGCGGTGGCCCCCGAGCGCAGGATGCCGTGGAATGCGACGGCGAAGGCCGCACTGTTCGGTGCGAGCAGCCCGATGACGTCGCCCACACCGAAACCGCGCGCCGCGAGCGCTCCGGCGAAGCCGTCGATCCGGCTGATCATCTCGCGGTAGGTGGTCTGGCGCCGCGTCTTGGCGTCGATCAGCGCGACCCGGTCGAGGGTGGCATCGTCGATGCCGGCGAACAGGTAGTCGAAGACGCTGGCCGTCGGGATGTCGACTTCGGGGAATGGGCTGGAGAAACTCATGATGGTCCGATCGAAGCACGTTCGGTGCGCGCCGGGGTCAACGTTGGTCGAGCTGTTCGATCATTTTTTTCGACGCCACCATCCGGTAGGACGCATCGAGGAGCTCGGTGACCTCCGTCCAGTCCACCGCGGCGGCGGTCAGGTCCAGGCCCAGCCAGCCGAACGGTCCGAGATAGGCGGGGAAGAAGAAGCGCCGGTCCTGTTCGAGGGCACGCCGATCGCTGTCGTCGACCTTGACCAGGACGGCGTGCGGGAATTGGCGATGCTCGCGCGAACCGTCGATCTTGCAGGTGCCGCCGAAGACGGCGAACATCTTCGGCGCGCAGAACACGGGCCTGCCCCAGGAGATCTTCTCGGTGGCTCCCGGGAACCCCAGCGCGATCTCACGCAGCTGCGCCAGGCCCATGTCATCGTCACCGAACATGATCGGGTGCGGCATACCAGCAGCCTAGGGCGTCGTTTCACCGTGCGGCCGCAGAACGCTGTCGGGGTACTTCGATAGCCTGCGAGGGTGAGTCCCGAGGCGACCCCGGATCCGGAGGCATTGCTGGCCGAACAGGCCGACGACGGCCCCGACGCTGACCTGCGCCGCCGGTGGCAGGAGCTCGCCGACGAGGTCCGTGACCATCAGTTCCGCTATTACGTGCGGGACGCCCCGATCATCTCCGACGCGGAGTTCGACGCGCTGCTGCGGCAGCTGCAGACGCTCGAGGACGAGCACCCGGAGCTGCGGACCCCTGATTCGCCGACGCAGCTCGTCGGGGGAGCGGGGTTTTCCACCGACTTCACCGCCGCCGAGCACCTCGAGCGAATGTTGAGTCTGGACAACGTCTTCGCACCCGACGAGCTCGCGGCGTGGGCGGCGCGCATCAAGACCGAGATCGGTGCCGACGCGCATTATCTGTGCGAGCTGAAGATCGACGGGGTGGCGCTGTCGCTGGTCTACCGCGACGGACGGCTGGAACGCGCCGCGACCCGCGGCGACGGGCGCACCGGCGAAGACGTCACGCTCAACGCCCGTACCATCGACGACATCCCCGAAAAGCTCACGCCCACCGACGAATTCCCGGTTCCGCGGGTGCTCGAAGTCCGAGGCGAGGTGTTCTTCCGGGTCAGCGATTTCGAGGACCTCAACGCCGGCCTGGTCGCCGAGGGCAAACCGCCGTTCGCCAACCCCCGCAATTCTGCCGCCGGGTCCCTGCGGCAGAAGAACCCCGCGGTCACCGCGCGGCGCCGGCTGCGAATGATCTGCCACGGCCTGGGCCGCATCGAAGTCAAGGGCGGCACGGCGGGCTTCCCGTTCGCCAGCCTGCACGATGCGTACCGCGCGCTCAAAGCCTGGGGGCTGCCGGTGTCGGACCACACCGCCCGCGTGCAGGGCCTCGAAGCGGTCACCGAACGCATCGCCTATTGGGGTGAGCACCGCCACGACGTCGAACACGAAATCGACGGCCTGGTGGTCAAAGTCGACGAAGTGGCACTGCAGCGACGCCTCGGCGCGACGTCGCGCGCGCCGCGCTGGGCGGTGGCCTACAAGTATCCGCCGGAAGAGGCGACCACCAAGCTGCTCGACATCCGCGTCAACGTCGGCCGGACCGGACGCGTCACGCCGTTCGCGTACATGGAACCGGTGAAAGTCGCCGGTTCCACCGTCGGGTTGGCCACCCTGCACAACGCCTCGGAAGTCCAGCGCAAAGGTGTGCTGATCGGCGACACCGTCGTCATCCGCAAGGCCGGCGACGTCATCCCCGAGGTGCTCGGCCCCGTGGTCGACCTGCGCGACGGCTCGGAGCGCGAATTCGAGATGCCCACCCACTGTCCGGAATGCGGCACCGCGCTGGCCCCGGCCAAGGAGGGCGACGCCGACATCCGCTGCCCCAACTCACGCACCTGTCCCGCGCAGTTGCGCGAACGGGTGTTCCACGTCGCCGGCCGCGGCGCCTTCGACATCGAAGGGCTCGGCTACGAGGCCGGCATCGCGCTGCTGCAGGCACAGGTCATCACCGACGAGGGCGATCTGTTCGACCTCACCGAGGACGACCTGCTGCGCACCGACCTGTTCACCACGCAGAAGGGCGAACTGTCGGCCAACGGCCGCCGTCTGCTGAACAACCTCGGTAAGGCCAAGAGCCAGCCGCTGTGGCGCGTGCTGGTGGCGCTGTCCATCCGCCACGTCGGTCCCACCGCCGCGCGTGCGCTGGCCACCGAGTTCGGCAGTCTCGACGCGATCGTCGAGGCCTCCGAGGAACAACTGGCCGCCGTGGAAGGGGTCGGTCCGACCATCGCGGCAGCGGTGATCGACTGGTTCACCGTCGACTGGCACCGCGCGATCGTCGAGAAGTGGCGGGCTGCCGGGGTGCGGATGGCCGACGAACGCGACGCCAGCATCGCTCGTACCCTCGAGGGCTTGTCGATCGTCGTGACCGGTTCGCTGGCCGGGTTCAGTCGGGACGACGCCAAGGAGGCGATCATCGCCCGCGGCGGCAAAGCGGCCGGCTCGGTGTCGAAGAAGACCGCGTACGTGGTGGCCGGTGATGCCCCGGGATCGAAGTACGACAAGGCCGTCGAGCTCGGCGTACCCGTGCTCGACGAGGACGGTTTCCGCCGGCTGCTCGACGGCGGACCGGACGCCGTCTGAGACGATCTCAGCTGTAGCCGAGCCGGATGTCCTCGACGATCCGCGGATGCTCCAGAGTCGAGGGCTCCAGCGACAGGGGCGGCCGGTCGTCGGGGAACACCGTGGCCGCCTCGAGTACCCGTTGGTCGAGGAAGCGCAGCGCAGGAGCGGTGGCCGGCACGGCCGGCTTCGGCGGGTGCTGACCGCGATCGGCGAGCACGAAACCCCAGTCGCCGAACGTGGGCACGTGCACGTGGTAGGGCGTCACCGCATAGCCTACCGACGAGATCGTCGACACGGTGCGCCAGAACGCCGTCGGCGTCGAGTAGGGGCTGCCCGCCTGTACGACCATCCGGCCGTCCGGTGCGAGCACCCGCGTGACCATCGCGTAGAACTCGGTCGAATACAACCGGCCGAGCGCCGGCGTATCCGGGTCGGGCAGGTCGACGATCACCGCGTCGAACCCGCCGGGTGGTCGCCCACCGGTGGTGGGTTCGCGCAGCCACGTCATCGCATCGTCGATGACGACGTGCACGCGCGGGTCGTCCAACGCGTTGTTGTTGACGGCGCGCAGCGTGCTGCGCCCGAGCTCGACGACCGTCGGGTCGAGCTCCACCTGCACGATCGTGTCGATCTGGGGCAGGCGCAGCAGTTCGCGGGCCGCCAGTCCGTCGCCGCCGCCCAACACGAGCGCAGAGCGGGTCGCCGCGTCGAGCGCCGGATACACCAGGCTTTCGGTGTAACGGTGCTCGTCACGCGTCGAAAACTGCAGTCCGCCATCGAGATACAGCCGCATGTCGTCTCCGCGCCGGGTCACCACGATTTCCTGGTACGCCGAGCGCTGGTAGGCGATGATCGGGTCGGCGTAAAGCCGTTGGCGGGTGCTGGTCTCGATGCCGTCGGAGCGCACCATCAGCGTGGTCAGCAGACCAAGCGCCGCGGCCAGCACCGCCAGCGCCGCGGCCAATTCCCGTCCACTGATGATGTGCCGCAACAGGAAGACGGCGACCACGGCCGCGGCGACGAGGTTGATCATGCCGGTGACCGCAGCCCCGCGGATCATTCCCAGATGCGGCAACAACAGAAACGGCCAGGTGAGCCCGCCGAGCAGGGCGCCGAGATAGTCGGCGGCGTTGAGGTTGGCCAGCACCCGGCCGCTGTCGGTGGCGCCCGCGGTGCGGCCGCGCTGCAGCAGCGTCATCAGCAGGGGCACCTCGGCGCCGACCAGGCAACCGATGACGGCGGTGCCGACGACCAGCACCCACACCGAGCCGCCGACGAACACGAAAGCGATGTACAGGGCTGCAGCAGAAAGACCGCCGATGACGCCGAGCAGCGTCTCCACCGCGATGAACGTGATGGCCGCGCGGCCGAGCAGCGGCTTGACGAGCAGCGCGCCCACGCCCAGCGCCGCGACGTAGCCCGCGACGATCAGCGAGGTCGCGACGATTCCACCGCCGTGGATGCTCGCCGACAGCGTCAACAACGCGAGCTCGTAGATCAGGCCGCACGCCGCGCACGCCGCCACCGCGGCCAGCAGCAGTGCCCGCCAGCGCCTACTGGGCTGTGCGCACTCCGGCTCTTCTGTAGCCGGTTCGGGCCGCACCGGAGAGCCTGCGGTCATGACAGCGCGGCGGCGTTGACCGCTCCCACGGCCAACAGCGCCACGGCGGTCGCGATCGCCGCCGGGTGCAGCCGCTCGTCGGCGATGAGGTCGCGGAAACGTCCCGGGACCACCATTTCCAGCACGACCAGCGCGACACCTTGCAGCGCGACGCCCACCAGCCCGTAGACCGCGGCGTCGAGCAGGCCCTGGCCCAGGTCGGCCGAACTCGCGACGATGGCGGTGGCGACCACCGCGGCCAGCGCCAGGTACATCCCCGACGCGACAGCCACCGCGTTGGGTCGGCGTTCGACGAAGACCAACCGGCGCAGGTTGCCCGGCGTCAGTAGGTCCACCATCACGAATCCGGCGGCCAGCACGACGATGCCGACCACGAAGTACAGCAGCGCGGCGACCACGTTCTGGGCGAGGCCCTCACCGCTGATGGTTCCGAACTCGATGGCGGCCTGGTACATGCGGATCTCCTTTGGATGGGTGGTCGAGTGCGGAGGTCACTTCCCCCCGCCCGGGCCGCCGGTACTACCGCCGGAGCCGCCCGACGGAGCGCCGGGGAAGAAGCCGGGGCCCAGGAAGATGAATGCGCCGCCGCTGTACCTGCTACCGCGGACGTCCTCGACCCGGATGGTGCACGGCCGGTCACCGTCGGGGCCCACGATCACGATGTCGTCGCTGTAGCGCAGGTACTCGGCGCCGCGGTCGGAGGCGCGTGCCTCCGGCTGCTGGTAGTTCGCGAGCTGCTCGGCCACCTGCGCCGGGGACCCCGTGCATTCGTAGCTCGACGCCTCGGAGCCGTGTGAGTAGGCGGGGTAGTTCTCGGCGACGTGGGTCCGAATGTCTCTGTCGATCAACGAAACCCCGAGCAGCAGGCACAGGACACCGCCGAGCGCCAGCGCTCCGGACAACAGAAAAAGTCGGGTGCTGCTCACGGATGCCACCGGCTGTCGGTGTACACCACGGTCCCGCCTGCGGTTTCCGGGTACAGGTGCCAGGTCTGCCACCGCCAGCCCGCGCCGTCGGGTTCGGCGGTCAGCGCGGTCAGGGCGGCGTCGTCACCGGGGAACGCGCCGCCCAGCCACGCGGGGTCGGCGGCGCACAGGTCGCGGAGTCGGCGCGCAAGCCGGCGAAACTCCGGTTCGTCATGGGTGGTCATGCGGGACTGCAGCCGGTAGCCAGGTGCGTCGGCCCGTTCGGGAAGGCGCCCACCCGCGGCGCGGACCGCGCACGAGATCTGCTCGGAGAATTCAGCCGTGGGATTCTCCACGGTGATCACGTGCGATGCGCCCAGAACGCCCAGCAGGAGCGCACCGCCCTCGGGGTGGGGCAGGCGCAGGGTCGCGAGCGGGTGCGGGGCGGGGGCGTTGAGCGCCAGGCCCAGACCCGCTCCGCTGACGTCGGTCGGCGACACGGCGAGTTCGTGCAGCGGCAACAGCGGTCCTAGGCGTCCGGGGAAGGCGCGGGGTACACCGTCAGTTCACCGGGCGACATCGACCTGCCGTGCGAGATCTCCCACTGCATTCCGGCGCCCCACCGTTCGAACCCGAGGAACGTCGACCCGTCGGCGGCGGCGTAGTCGACGTACTCCATGTCCCCGCCCGCGGGCAGCCCGGTCGTGCCCTCGGTCGTGTAGGACGCGTGGCCGCGTGCGGTCTCGGTGAACGTGACGCCGTCGACGGTGTGCGTGCCGCCGGGCTGCAGCGCGAGATCCTTGCGGCGCACCCACCAGGTCAGTTCGAGCCGCCCTTCGTCCTCTTCGACGCCGAACCAGACCGGTTCTGAACCGCCCTCCAAGAGGTGTTCCCACCAGACGAACGGGCCTTCGCGCAGTGTCACCGACCCGCGCACCACGTAGTCGATGCCGCCGTGACTGACGACGGCGCCGGGTCCGAGCTGGCGGGGTCCGAACGTCGGCATGTGGCCGACCTTCAGCGGGTCCTGGCGCTGGGCGGGCTGCTTGGCTTCCTTCGCCCGTCGCATGGCTTTGAGGAAGACGACGACCGCGGCGATGAGCAACCCGATCGCGAGCAAGATCAACAGCGTTTCCACGCGAACCCTTCCGTTCGTTTCGACGCTAGCAGTCGAACTAACGCAGGATCGTGGCGACGATCCCGGCCAGATAGCCCAGCCGCGCGACCTCACTGGGGCGGAATGCCGGGCCACCGGGGCGGCCCAGCACGACAGCGGTGTGCGAGTCGCCGAGGGGAGCGGCGGCCAGCGTGGTGTCCATGTCGCGCCACACCTGCGGCACCCACGGCGCCGTCGCGTCCAGCGCCTGGGCCCGCTCGATGGGCAGCCACGGGGTGTCGGCGGCCACCGTCTCCGGCGCGCCCGCACTGCCGGCAATGCGCTGCGGACCGGTGTCGGTCAGTACCGTCACCGTGCACCAGCCGACCCGAAGCACCCGGGGTGCCTCGTCGGCCAGCACCTGCAACCTGGCCTGCCGGCCGTCGGCGGCGGCGACGTGGTCGATCAGCTCGAGTTCCCGGTGGGCTTCGAGCAGTCCGGTGTGCGGACGGATCGAGTCGACGTACACGCCGTTGAGCTGTTCGGCGGCGGTGATCAACATGTCGGGCATCGCTCCGGCCGGCAGTTCGACGACCAGGTCGTCGACGGCGTACCCGGCGGTCCGCTCGACGACGTCCAGCGACAGGATGTCCGCGCCCGCCGTGCCGAGCGCCACCGCCAGCGAGCCCAGGCTTCCCGGCCTGTCCTCGAGCTCGACGCGCAGCAGATACGTGGGCACGGCGAACACTGTTTCACGGACCGGCGCTGGTGGGCGACTCGGCCGCCGGACGGCCGACCAGGTTCAACTAGGCTTCGTGGTCGTGTCCCAGATCTCTCGAGACGAGGTTGCCCACCTGGCGCGGCTCGCTCGGCTCGCGCTGACCGACAGTGAACTCGACAGCTTCGCCGGGCAGCTCGACGCCATCATCGGCCATGTCAGCAAGATCGCGGCCGTCGACGTCACCGGCGTCGACGCCACCGACAACCCGCTGAAGGACGTCAACGTGTTCCGCACCGATGAGGTGATCCCCGGGCTGGACCAGGACGGGGCGCTGGCGCAGGCGCCGCGCGCCGAGGACGGCCGCTTCGCCGTGCCGCGGATTCTGGGAGAGGCCGAATGAGCGACGTGATCAGGCAGGATGCCGCCACCCTGGCGGCCCGGATCGCGGCCAAAGAGCTGTCCTCGACCGAGGTGACCCAGGCGTGCCTGGATCAGATCGCCGCGACCGACGGTCAGTACAACGCGTTCCTGCACGTCGCCGGTGAGCAGGCGCTGCAGGCCGCAGCCGAGGTCGACAAGGCCGTCGCCGCCGGGGAGCAGCTGCCGTCGCCGCTGGCCGGGGTGCCGCTGGCACTCAAAGACGTCTTCACCACCACCGACATGCCGACCACGTGTGGTTCGAAGATCCTCGAAGGGTGGACGTCGCCGTACGACGCGACCGTCACCGCGCGGCTGCGCGCGGCCGGCATCCCCATCCTGGGCAAGACCAACATGGACGAGTTCGCCATGGGCAGCTCCACGGAGAACTCGGCGTACGGGCCCACCCGCAACCCGTGGGACGTCGACCGCGTGCCCGGCGGGTCCGGCGGCGGCAGCGCCGCGGCGCTGGCCGCGTTCCAGGCGCCGCTGGCGATCGGCTCGGACACCGGCGGCTCCATCCGCCAACCCGCGGCGCTGACCGCGACCGTCGGGGTCAAGCCGACCTACGGCACGGTGTCGCGCTACGGCCTCATCGCCTGTGCCTCATCTCTGGATCAGGGCGGACCGTGTGCGCGGACAGTGCTCGACACCGCGCTGCTGCACGCCGTGATCGCCGGCCACGACCCGCGCGACTCGACCTCGGTGAAGGCGGCGGTGCCCGACGTGGTCGCCGCCGCCCGCGCCGGTGCCGCCGGGGACCTCTCCGGCGTGCGGGTCGGCGTGGTCAAGCAGCTGCGCGCCGGTGAGGGTTTCCAGCCGGGCGTGCTCGCGTCGTTCAACGCCGCGGTGGAGCAGCTGACCGCACTGGGCGCCGAGGTCACGGAAGTCGACTGCCCGCACTTCGACTATTCGCTGCCGGCCTACTACCTGATCCTGCCGTCGGAGGTGTCGTCGAACCTGGCGAAGTTCGACGGGATGCGCTACGGGCTGCGGGAAGCCGACGACGGCACCCGCAGCGCCGAAGAGGTGATGGCACTGACCCGTGCCGCCGGCTTCGGCCCGGAAGTCAAGCGCCGCATCATGATCGGCGCGTATGCGTTGTCCGCCGGCTACTACGACGCCTACTACAACCAGGCGCAGAAGGTGCGCACGCTGATCGCCGGCGACCTCGACAAGGCGTACCAACAGGTCGACGTGCTGGTGTCCCCGGCCACCCCGACCACCGCGTTCCGGTTGGGGGAGAAGGTCGACGACCCGCTGTCGATGTACCTGTTCGATCTGTGCACGCTGCCGCTGAACCTGGCCGGGCACTGCGGGATGTCGGTTCCGTCCGGTCTCAGTGACGACGACGGGCTGCCGGTCGGTCTGCAGATCATGGCGCCGGCGTTGGCCGACGATCGGCTCTACCGCGTGGGTGCCGCCTACGAGTCTGCCCGGGGTCCGCTGCCGAACGCGCTCTGAAGGGGAAGGATGGACCCATGCGTATCGGAGTTCTGACCGGCGGCGGCGACTGTCCTGGCCTCAATGCGGTGATCCGGGCGGTGGTCCGCACCTGCGATGCGCGCTACGGCTCCTCGGTGGTGGGTTTCGAGGACGGCTGGCGGGGCCTGTTGGAGAACCGCCGCATCCAGCTCAAGAACGACGATCGCAACGACCGGCTGCTGGCCAAGGGTGGCACCGTCCTGGGTACGGCCCGGGTCAATCCCGACAAGCTGCGCGCCGGCCTGGACCAGATCAAGCAGACCCTCGACGACAACGGCATCGATGTGCTGATCCCGATCGGCGGCGAGGGCACGCTGACCGCGGCGCACTGGCTGTCCGAGGAGAACGTGCCGGTCGTCGGTGTGCCCAAGACCATCGACAACGACATCGACTGCACCGATGTCACTTTCGGTCACGACACGGCGCTGACTGTCGCGACCGAGGCCATCGACCGGCTGCACAGCACCGCCGAGTCGCACCAGCGCGTGATGCTCGTGGAGGTGATGGGCCGCCATGCCGGTTGGATCGCGCTGAATGCCGGGTTGGCGTCCGGGGCGCACATGACGCTGATCCCTGAGCAGCCGTTCGACGTCGAAGAGGTGTGCCGACTCGTCAAAGCTCGGTTCGTGCGCGGAGATTCGCATTTCATCTGCGTCGTGGCCGAAGGCGCGAAGCCGGCCGAGGGCTCGATGCAGCTGCGGCAGGGCGGGGTCGACGAGTTCGGTCACGAACGTTTCACCGGCGTCGCCCAGCAGTTGGCGATCGAGGTCGAAAAGCGGATCAACAAGGACGTCCGCGTCACGGTCCTCGGGCACGTTCAGCGTGGCGGCACCCCGACCGCCTACGACCGGGTGCTGGCCACCCGGTTCGGGGTCAACGCCGCCGATGCCGCACACGCCGGCGAGTACGGGACGATGGTGGCCCTGCGCGGGCAGGAGATCGGCCGGGTGCCGCTGGCCGACGCCGTGCGCCAGCTCAAGCTGGTGCCGCAGAGCCGTTACGACGACGCCGCCGAGTTCTTCGGCTGAGTCGCCTTCGCGAGAAGACACAAACTCGCACTCTGGAGCGCCGAACCGTGCGAGTTTGTGTCTGCTCGCCGGGAAAAGGCGACCCACTAGGATCGGGGCATGTCTGTCGCCACCGCTGACCTGCTCGACTATGACGAGGTCGTCGCCACCTACGAGCCCGTCATGGGCATGGAGGTGCACGTCGAGCTCTCCACCGCGACCAAGATGTTCTGCGGTTGCGCCAACCAGTTCGGCGCCGAACCCAACACCCAGGTCTGCCCCGTGTGTCTGGGTCTGCCCGGCTCGTTGCCGGTGCTCAACGAGGCGGCGGTGGAGTCGGCCATCCGCATCGGCCTGGCGCTGAACTGCGAGATCGCGTCGTGGTGCCGGTTTGCGCGGAAGAACTACTTCTATCCCGACCAGCCGAAGAACTACCAGATCAGCCAGTACGACGAGCCGATTGCCTTCAACGGCTACCTCGACGTGCCGCTGGACGACGGCAGCACCTGGCGCGTGGAGATCGAACGTGCCCACATGGAAGAAGACACCGGCAAGCTGACCCACCTGGGCAGCGACACCGGTCGCATCGCCGGTGCGACCACCTCACTGGCCGACTACAACCGTGCCGGCGTACCGCTGATCGAGATCGTCACCAAGCCGATCGTGGGCGCCGGCGAACGCGCACCGGAGATCGCCCGCGCCTATGTCACGGCCTTGCGAGACCTGTTGCGGGCACTGGGTGTATCCGATGTGCGCATGGATCAGGGCTCGATGCGCTGCGACTCCAACGTGTCGCTGCGGCCCGTCGGACAGACCGAGTTCGGCACCCGGACCGAGACCAAGAACGTCAACTCGCTCAAGAGCGTCGAGGTGGCGGTGCGCTACGAGATGCGCCGCCAGGCCGCGGTGTTGCAGTCCGGCGGGCAGGTGGTGCAGGAGACGCGGCACTTCCACGAGGACGGCTACACCTCACCCGGTCGCAGCAAGGAAGAGGCGCAGGATTACCGCTACTTCCCGGAACCCGACCTCGAACCGGTGGCGCCCGGCCGCGACTGGGTCGAGCAGCTCCGGCAGACCATCCCCGAGCTGCCGTGGTTGTCGCGCAAACGAATTCAGGAGGAGTGGGGGGTCTCCGACGAAGTGATGCGCGACCTCGTCAACATCGGGGCGCTCGACCTGATCGCCGCGACCGTCGAGCACGGCGCTTCCAGCGACGCAGCGCGCGCGTGGTGGGGCAACTTCCTGGTGCAGAAGGCCAATGAGGCCAACGTCGAGCTCGACGCGCTGCCGATCACGCCGGCCCAGGTCGCCGCGGTGGTCAAGCTCGTCGACGACGGCAAGCTGTCCAACAAGCTGGCCCGTCAGGTCGTCGAGGGAGTGCTGGCCGGCGAAGGGGAGCCCGAGCAGGTGATGACCGACCGCGGGCTGGCTGTGGTACGTGACGACTCGCTGATCCAGGCCGCCGTCGATGAAGCTCTCGAAGCTCATCCCGACATCGTCGACAAGATCCGCGGCGGCAAGGTCCAGGCGGCCGGCGCGATCGTCGGCGCGGTGATGAAGGCGACCAAGGGTCAGGCCGACGCGGCGCGGGTGCGCGAACTGGTCATGGCCGCCTGCGGCCAGGGCTGACGCGCGATGCGGATACCTCCGTTGCCGGCCGACCAGTGGGACGACGACAAGGTCCAGGCGGTCATCACCACCGCGTGTTCGCCGGATCGGCGAGCGCCCGGAGCGTCCGGAAATGCCATCGCGACGCTCGTCCAGCATCCCGACCTGGCGGGGGCGTATCTACCGTTCTCGGCGTACCTGCTGACCGGCTCGACGCTGCCGCCCGCGCTGCGCGAACTGGCCATCCTGAGGGTGGCCCACCGCGCCGACTGTGCCTACGAGTGGACCCATCACGTCCCGATGGGCCATAGCGCCGGGCTGACCGACGACGACATCGAGGTGGCGCGCGGCGGGCAGACCGCCGACGAACTGCACCGCCTCGTCATCGCAGCGGTCGACGACTTGTACGACCGCACAACGATTTCCGAGCCGACGTGGCAGGGGCTGGCCGACCACCTCGAACGACGCCAGATGATGGACCTGGTGTTCACCGTCGGCGGATACCTGGCCTTGGCCATGGGGCTCAACAGTTTCGGTGTGCAACCCGAGAGCGCCGAATGGCGCGAGGACGCTCACAGCGCCTGAGCAGACGACCGACTAGGTCAGTTCGTCCTCGGTGCGCGGGAAGCCGCCCTGCGGGAACAGCGGGAAGACCACGTCGTCGAGTTTCTCCGCATCCCCGGCGGTCTTGTTGACCGTCGCGCCCCACACGTTGCCGTCGGGGGAGACCTGCAGCGCCCACACGTGGCCGCGCTGATCCTGACGGACCACCTCGGGTTCTCCGGTCACCGCGCCGGTGTCCGGCGCCATCCGCACCGCCACCGTCTGCTTGGTGTTGATCAGGTTGACCAGGACCGTCCCGTCCATCGCCGCGCATCCGGCCACCCCGGGACGATCGGGCCAGGTCCACACCGTCGACACCTTCGAGTCCTTGGTGATGCGTTGCAGGCGGTCCGCGGTCGGTGTCCGGTCGGTCACGTACAGCGAATCATCCGACGGGTCCTTGCAGACCCCTCCGCCGGCGCCCAGCCCGGACAGCGCGGTGGTGGTCGGCGCCTGGTTGACGGTGGTGGGCTGCTCGATGCGCAGCAGCTTGCCCGCCATCGACCCCGGATCGGCAGCAAGCGCCGGGTTGCCGGCGTCGCCGGTCTGCACCAGCAGCGTCGTGGGGCTGGTGAAGATCAACGACCCGGCGTTGCCGGTCGCACCCTTCGGGATGCCGGTCAGGATCGGCTTGGGGATGTCACCGTCGGCGATGCGGATCACCTGGTTGTCGCTGGGCGTGCTGATGTAGGCGTACATCAGGCGGTCCTGCGCATAGGTCGGCGACAGCACGATGTCCATCAGGCCGCCGTCCCCGCCGGGGTCCACCGGCAGGACGGTCTTGACCTTGGGTTCCGCGCGCACCGAGATCTCCTTGACCGCCCCGGTGGTGCGCTCGGCCACGAGCGCCGACTGGCTGTCCGGGAGCATGATCAACCCGCTGGTGCTCTCCAGACAGCCCTGCATGACGCCGGGCGCAGGGCACTCCTTCGGGAACGGGGTGGCCGGTAGCGGCGGCGGGGGCGGCGGCGACGACGTCGGGCCGGGTGCCAACTCGGGCTCGGTGGTGAACGGCTGCGACTGCGCGGAATCGAAGCGCGCACATCCGGCACCGGCGAGCACCGCAGCACTCAACACAACGGCGAATGCCCGCAACGACCGGCGCTGACTCATGGGAGCCAGGTTACGGATCGCGCCGCACCACCCGCCACGCACGCCCCGTCACGACCCGCGTCACCACCGGAAAACAGGTGCTCAACGCGCCGAGTCAATTCCCGGCCGCGGGTCAAGTTGCCCTTACCCTGGCACTCGTGACCAGTCCCCACGATTCCGGACTCTGGCAGCGACCCGACGACACCAGCGGTCGCCCTGCGTCCGCTCGCCTGGTCGACCCCGAAGACGACCTGTCGGGCCCGCACTACGGCGGCGATTTCGAGACGACGGCCATTCCGCGCTACGACGTCCCCAAGCCCGCCGATCAGCCCTTCAGCTTGAGCGCCGACCCGGAACCGCTGCCGTACGTGCAGCCGGGAGCCGGGCTGGCCGCTGGGGCGTACGGCACACCGGCCACCCCCACCGAGGTGGTCGTCGACGAAAGCCGCCGGGACGGCGACCGCAGAGGCACCCAGAACCTGGGCCTGCTGCTGCTCCGCGTCGCGGTGGGGGTGCTGCTCGTCGCCCACGGCCTGCAGAAGATGTTCGGCTGGTGGGGTGGCGAGGGCATCGGCGGTTTCCGCGAATACCTCACCGAGGTGGGGTTCCGGCACGCTGACATCCTGAGCTACGTGGCCGCCGGCGGCCAGATCGTCGCGGGCGTCCTGTTGGTGATCGGGCTGTTCACCCCGGTCGCCGCGGCGGGTGCGCTGGCTTACCTGGTCACGGCGATCCTCGCCGATGCGATGGACGCCCACAATGACGCACGGCTGTCGGCGTTCTTGACCGACGGTCACGAGTACGAGGTCCTGTTGCTGTTGGTGGTCGCCGCGCTGGTGCTCGTCGGTCCGGGCCGCTACTGCGTCGACCGCGGGCGCGGATGGGCGCGACGGCCCTTCGTCGGCTCGTTCGCCGCGCTGGTGCTGGGTCTCGGCGCAGGCATCGCGATCTGGGTGCTGCTCAACGGAGCCAACCCGCTGGCCTGACCGTCAGGGTCGGCTCACACGTACGGATTGGGCACCCGGCCGCCGGAGGCCAGGGTCAACGACGGCAGCGTGTTGAATGTCACCGCCGGAAGCATGACCTCGCTGCCGTCGCGGCGACGCGCCATCGCCCACAGGGGCTTGCCGAACCGTAGTCCGTCGATGTCTTCCCAACGCAGCGTCTGGCTGCCCAACATCGTGCGAGCGGTGATGGTTTCGCGGTCGGCGACGGTGCGGTAACGCACGATCGCCACCGACAGCAGCACCGGTACCACCAGCAACACCGCGGTCCACGACGCGGTGGCCATCACCACCGACATCAGAGCCAGCGCCAGGAACAAGGGCATCAAGTGGGCCATCTGGGAGATCTTGATGACGATCGGGGCGTCCACCGTCGGTTCAGCCATGCCGCCATCATCCCACCGGCTCTGATCGGTGCCGCCACGTAGCCCGGGGCGCCGAGGGTTCTCCGTTGCCGAGGACACCGCGGACACCAACCATGCTCCGTCTGAGCGGGCGTCCTCCGAACGGATGACCTTTCAGCAAATTTGACGGATTCGCAGAAGTTGTGGTGTGCCGGTTGCTAGGACTAGTTGCGTCTGTTCATGGGGGACACGACCAATCGCAGCAAAATCGGGGGGCTGTCGTGAGAAAAATGCGATCACTACTGGTGGCCGGCGCAGTGGCCACCATGATCGGCGCGGGGGGATGGGCCGCGCCGATCGCGTCGGCCGGTCCGGCATTCACGTTGCCAGGGCCCGGCGTTTGCAACTATCCGGGTACCTCGGGTGGCTTCGGGCTCGGTGACTACAGCGTCCAGTTCTGCAACTATCCGCCGGTGCTGGCAGGGATGCACTACAAGTGTGAGTGGTTCGAAGGACGCACCTTCAACAGCGGCAACTGCAAATGGCGGTGGCCCGACAACTCGGTCGCTCCGACACCTCCGCCCGAGCAGATCTTCTGGTGAGGACGTTGACAGCTGCAGCGCTGGGAGCCGCGGCCTTGTTTCTCGCTGCCCCCGCGTCTGCCGACGATCAGGAATTCCTCAACGCGATGTCCGAGCTGGGCATCAGTTCGTATCACGGACATATCGGTGACCATGTGCGCGAGGACCGGAGCACCCTGGTGTCTGGCCAGAACATCTGCAGGAACCTTCGGAACGGCTACTCGGTGGTCGATGCACGACGTCTGCTGCTGACCAACTCCCACACCCGCCGTGCCATGGACCAGAACCCGATCACGCCCAGCCAGGTGTACGCCATGGTTGATGCGGCGCAACGGTACTTGTGTCCGGACACGCTATGAGGTGAGTGCGCACCTCCGAGTTCCACCGATCAGTTGCTGTAGCGCCGTGCCCGCCCCGGCGCTACAGCGATTTGACCTCAAGGCAGGTCGGCGGCTACCGTCGTCTGCTATGCAGACCCCGGGCATGCTCGTAGTAATTGGGTTGCGCGTTGATTCCGCGCTAGCCCCAAGTCGGGCATAGCACAACCGGATCGACGCGCAACCCTCGTACAGCCGCCGGGCTGACGGGGGTTTTTTGTTGCCCAGTACCGCACGATTCGCACGAGCAGGCCAGAGGTGGCCAGAAGGATCAAGAGGACATCGTGAGCGCACCCACGACACGGCCCCCCGAACAGTCGGCGACCCCGGCCAACGGGACTCCCAACCCGGGCACCCACAAGGTGAACCCCGGATCCGGGCACCCCAAAAAGGTTGCCCCGCAACAGCTCACCGGCGCCCAGGCGGTCGTCCGGGCCTTGGAGGAGCTGGACGTCGACGTCATCTTCGGCATCCCGGGCGGCGCGGTGCTGCCGGTGTACGACCCGCTGTTCGACTCCCAGAAGGTGCGCCACGTGCTGGTGCGCCACGAACAGGGCGGTGGCCACGCCGCCAGCGGGTACGCCCACGCCACCGGCCGGGTCGGGGTCTGCATGGCCACTTCCGGTCCCGGCGCGACCAACCTGGTGACCCCGCTGGCCGACGCCTACATGGATTCCATTCCCGTGGTGGCCATCACGGGGCAGGTCGGCCGGGGACTGATCGGCACCGACGCGTTCCAGGAAGCCGACATCTCGGGCATCACCATGCCGGTCACCAAGCACAACTTCCTGGTGCGTGACGGTGACGACATCGCCCGGGTGATCGCCGAGGCCTTCCACATCGCCGCCAGCGGTCGTCCCGGTCCGGTGCTCGTCGACATCCCCAAAGACGTGCTGCAGGGGGAGTGCACCTTCAGCTGGCCGCCGCAGTTCGAGCTGCCCGGCTACAAGCCCAACACCAAGCCGCACAACCGGCAGGTGCGTGAAGCCGCCAAGCTGATCGCCGCGGCCCGCAAGCCGGTGCTCTACGTCGGCGGCGGCGTGATCCGCGGCGAGGCCTCCGAGGAGCTGCTCGACCTGGCCGAGCTGACCGGAATCCCGGTGGTCACCACGCTGATGGCGCGCGGCGCCTTCCCGGACAGCCACCCGCAGAACCTCGGGATGCCGGGTATGCACGGCACGGTGGCCGCCGTCGCGGCGTTGCAGCGTGCCGACCTGCTGATCGCGCTGGGCACCCGGTTCGACGACCGCGTCACGGGCAAACTCGATTCGTTCGCGCCCGAGGCCAAGGTGATCCACGCCGACATCGACCCGGCCGAGATCGGCAAGAACAAGCACGCCGACGTGCCGATCGTCGGCGACGTCAAGGCCGTGATCACCGATCTGATCGAGGCCCTGCGCCGCGACGGCGCACTGGGATCGACCGATATCGCGCCGTGGATGGAGCAGCTCAAGGGCATTCAGGCCACATATCCGCTGAGCTACGGACCGCAGAGCGACGGCAGCCTCAGCCCGGAGTACGTCATCGAGACGCTGGGCAAGATGGCCGGACCCGACGCGATCTACGTGTCCGGCGTGGGTCAGCACCAGATGTGGGCCGCGCAGTTCATCTCCTACGAGAAGCCCAAGACGTGGCTCAACTCGGGCGGGCTGGGCACCATGGGTTACGCCGTCCCGGCGGCCATGGGGGCGAAGATGGGTTGCCCGGAGGCCGAGGTGTGGGCCATCGACGGTGACGGCTGCTTCCAGATGACCAACCAGGAACTGGCCACCTGTGCCATCGAGGGTGTGCCGATCAAGGTGGCGCTGATCAACAACGGCAACCTCGGCATGGTGCGTCAGTGGCAGACCTTGTTCTACGAGGAGCGCTACAGCCAGACCGACCTGGCCACCCACAGCCGGCGCATCCCCGACTTCGTCAAGCTGGCCGAAGCGCTGGGCTGCGTCGGGTTGCGGTGCGAGCGTGCCGAAGACGTCGTCGACGTCATCAAGCAGGCCCGCGCGATCAACGACCGGCCGGTGGTGGTGGAATTCGTCGTCGGAGCTGACGCGCAGGTGTGGCCTATGGTTGCTGCCGGCACCAGCAACGACGAGATCCAAGCGGCACGAGGTATCCGGCCGCTGTTCGACGACCCGGAAGAGGGCCACGCGTGAGCACCAACGAATCTCGGCGCACCCATACCCTGTCGGTGCTCGTCGAGGACAAGCCCGGCGTGCTCGCCCGCGTGGCTTCCCTGTTCTCCCGGCGCGGCTACAACATTCAGTCGCTGGCCGTGGGCGCCACCGAGCAGAAGAACCTGTCCCGGATGACGATCGTCGTCGACGTCGAAGAGTCGCCGCTGGAGCAGATCACCAAACAGCTCAACAAGCTCGTCAACGTCATCAAGATCGTCGAGCAGGAAGACGACAACGCCGTCTCCCGCGAACTGGCGCTCATCAAGGTGCGTACCGACGCCGTCACACGCGGTCAGGTCATCGAAGCGGTGAACCTGTTCCGCGCCAAGGTGGTCGACGTGTCCAACGAGTCGCTGACCATCGAGGCCACCGGGACCCCGGGCAAGCTCGAGGCGCTGCTGAGGGTGCTCGAACCCTACGGGGTCCGCGAGATCGTCCAATCCGGTGTGGTGTCGCTCTCGCGCGGCCCGCGCGGGATCACCACCAAGTGAAATCACAAGACAAGAAAGAAGATTCACGAATATGGCAGTAGAGATGTTCTATGACGACGACGCGGACCTGTCGATCATCCAGGGTCGCAAGGTCGCCGTCATCGGCTACGGCAGCCAGGGCCACGCGCACTCGCTGAGCCTGCGCGACTCCGGTGTGCAGGTGAAGGTCGGTCTCAAGGAGGGCTCCAAGTCCCGCGAGAAGGTCACCGAGCAGGGTCTGGAGGTCGACACCCCGGCCGAGGTGGCCAAGTGGGCCGACGTCATCATGCTGCTGGCGCCCGACACCGCGCAGGCCGAGATCTTCACCAACGACATCGAGCCCAACCTCACCGACGGCAACGCGCTGTTCTTCGGCCACGGCCTGAACATCCACTTCGGGCTCATCAAGCCGCCGGCCAACGTGACTGTCGGCATGGTCGCCCCCAAGGGCCCGGGCCATCTCGTGCGCCGTCAGTTCGTCGACGGCAAGGGCGTGCCCTGCCTGATCGCCGTGCACCAGGACCCCAAGGGTGAGGGTCAGGCCCTGGCGCTGTCCTACGCCGCCGCCATCGGTGGCGCGCGTGCCGGCGTCATCAAGACCGACTTCAAGGAAGAGACCGAGACCGACCTGTTCGGTGAGCAGGCCGTGTTGTGCGGCGGCACCGAGGAACTGGTCAAGGCGGGATTCGACATCATGGTCGAGGCCGGCTACGCGCCCGAGATGGCGTACTTCGAGGTGCTGCACGAGCTCAAGCTCATCGTCGACCTGATGTACGAGGGCGGCATCGCGCGGATGAACTACTCGGTGTCCGACACCGCGGAGTTCGGCGGTTACCTGTCGGGCCCGCGCGTCATCGACGAGGGCACCAAGGACCGGATGCGCGCCATCCTCAAGGACATCCAGGACGGCACCTTCGTCAAGCGGCTGGTCGCCAACGTCGAGGGTGGCAACAAGGAGCTCGAGGATCTGCGTAAGCGCAACGCCGAGCACCCGATCGAGGTCACTGGCAAGAAGCTGCGCGACCTGATGAGCTGGGTGGATCGCCCGATCACCGAAACCGCCTGACCCCCAGTCGCGGAATCGAGGTGCCGCCCGCACGCGGGCGGTACCTCCGATTCCGGGGGACCGTCAGGGAGCGAGAGCAGGCATCTGTTTGATGCCGAACTCGCGGTGCAGCACCGTGCGCGCCGCGAAATAGCCGGCCATGCCGTGCACTCCGCTGCCGGGCGGCACCGCTGACGAACACAGGTACGCCTTGTCGATGGGCGTCGACCACGGATTCCACCGCAGCGCCGGGCCGGTGAACGCGCTGAACATGTTCGCGCCGCCCACCCCGATGTCGCCGCCCACCAGATTGGCGTTGTGGTCGGACAAGTCGGCTGCGGGCACGCTGCGCACCGCCACCACCAGGTCGCGGAACCCCGGGGCGAACCGCTCGATCACACCGGTGATGGTCTCGGCTGCATCGACGGTGGACCCGGCGGGCACGTGCGCGTAGGTCCACAACGGCCGACGCCCCTGCGCGTCGATCCGGGTGGGGTCGACCAGGTGTGGCAGCGCGGCCAGGATCATCGGCCACTCAGCGTGGCGGCCGCTGTCGATCTCGCGTTCCGCGACGGCCATGTTGGCCCGGTCCCCACCCAGGTGCAGGGTCGGCGCCTGCGCCAATCGTGGGTCACGCCAAGGAATTTCGCCGGACAGCACGAAGTCGACCTTGGCGACGCCGGGTCCGTAGCGGTAGCGGCGCAGCGTTTTCGCGTACCCCGCCGGGACGTCGTCGCCGTAGATGCGCAGCAGCGCGGTGGGCGCGGTGTCGTAGAGCACCACTCCCCCCGGAGGGCTGGTGACCTCCTCGCCGACGACGACCTCGCCGCCGTGGGCGCGCAGATCGGCGGCCAACGCTTCGGGGATGGCTTGCGAACCGCCCGCCGGTATCGGCCACCCCGCGGCATGGGCCAAGGAGGCCAGCATGAGCCCGGCGCCGGCGGTCACCAGCGACGGCATACGTGAAATGGCATGCGCTGCAACGCCACTGAACAGTGCGCGGGCGTCTTCACCGGCCAGCGTGTTCCACGCCGGGCTGCCCTGGATCAGCAACCGGGGCCCGAATTGCAGCGCCGCGGTGATGCTCGGCGGGATCGACCGCTTGTCGCCGAGGATCAATCCGACGACACCGTCGGCGTTTTCGCTCAGCGGCCCGAGCAGCCGGCGCCACGAGGCGCCGTCGTCGAGTTCGGCGCACGTGCGGCCCAGATCCCGGTAGGCGACGGCCGCCGGACGGCCCGCCAGCGGATTGGCGTAGGACACCTCGGGCACGTGCAGCGTCACCCCGCGCGCCTGCAGATCGAAGGCGGCGAAGAACGGCGAGGCCAGACCGAGCGGATGCACTGCCGAACAGACGTCGTGGGCCACCCCGTCGAATTCCGGGTCGGGCAGAGTGCGGGCGCCCCCACCGAGGGTGGGCTGCGCCTCCAGCACACGCACCGAAAGACCTGCTCGTGCACAGACCACCGCGGCGGCCAAACCGTTGGGACCGCTCCCGACGACGGTGACGTCGACATCCATGGTTGGTTGGTCTCCCTGCCCTCGGTTGCAAAGGTCGTACCGCCCGCTCACCGTCGAAAGTACCGCCCTTTAGGCTGGGCGGGTGAGTCTGCCTGTTGTATTGATCGCCGACAAGCTGGCCCAATCCACGGTCGAGGCCCTGGGGGACCAGGTCGAAGTCCGCTGGGTTGACGGCCCCGACCGGGAGAAGCTGCTGGCCGCGGTAGCCGACGCCGACGCGCTGCTGGTGCGTTCGGCCACCACGGTGGACGCCGAGGTCCTGGCCGCGGCACCGAAACTCAAGATCGTCGCGCGCGCCGGCGTCGGCCTCGACAACGTCGACGTGGACGCCGCCACCGAACGTGGCGTCCTGGTGGTCAATGCGCCCACCTCGAACATCCACAGCGCCGCCGAGCATGCGCTCGCGTTGTTGTTGGCCGCGGCGCGACAGATCCCTGCCGCCGACGCGACGCTGCGTGAGCGCACCTGGAAGCGGTCCTCGTTCTCGGGCACCGAGATCTTCGGCAAGACCGTCGGGGTGGTCGGGCTGGGCCGCATCGGCCAGCTGGTAGCCCAGCGCCTGGCCGCCTTCGGCGCCCACGTCACCGCCTACGACCCGTATGTGTCCCACGCCCGCGCCGCGCAACTGGGCATCGAGCTGCTCTCCCTGGACGACCTGCTGGCCCGTGCGGACTTCATCTCGGTGCACCTGCCGAAGACCAAGGAGACCGCCGGCCTCATCGGCAAGGACGCGCTGGCCAAGACCAAACCCGGCGTGATCATCGTCAACGCCGCGCGCGGCGGGCTGATCGACGAGCAGGCGCTGGCCGACGCGATCAACAGCGGGCACGTCCGCGGCGCCGGCCTTGACGTGTTCGCGACCGAGCCGTGCACCGACAGCCCGCTGTTCGACCTTCCGCAGGTCGTGGTGACCCCGCACCTGGGCGCCTCGACCGCCGAAGCGCAGGACCGTGCGGGCACCGACGTCGCGGCCAGCGTCAAACTCGCGCTGGCCGGTGAGTTCGTGCCGGATGCGGTCAACGTCGGCGGCGGCGTCGTCGGCGAGGAGGTCGCGCCGTGGCTGGACCTGGTCCGCAAGCTGGGCCTGCTGGCCGGTGTGCTGGCCAACGAGGCGCCGGTGTCCCTGTCGGTGCGCGTGTGTGGCGAACTGGCCTCCGAGGACGTCGAGATCCTGAAGCTCTCGGCGTTGCGTGGACTGTTCTCCGCGGTCATCGAGAACCCGGTCACGTTCGTCAACGCGCCGGCGATCGCCGCGGAACGGGGCGTGGAGGCGTCGATCACCACGGCCACGGAAAGCCCGAACCACCGCAGCGTGGTCGACGTGCGCGCGGTCGGGGCCGACGGCAGCGCGGTCAACGTCGCCGGGACCCTCTCGGGTCCGCAGCTGGTCGAGAAGGTGGTCCAGATCAACGGCCGCAACTTCGACCTGCGTGCCGAGGGGGTGAACCTGATCATCAATTACGAAGACCAGCCGGGTGCGCTGGGCAAGATCGGCACGCTGCTCGGGGGCGCCGGTGTGAACATCCTTGCCGCGCAGTTGAGTCAGGACGCCGACGGCCAGGGTGCGACCATCATGTTGCGCATCGACCGTGAGGTACCCGCCGACGTGCTGGCCACCATCGGCCGCGATGTCGACGCCGTGACGCTGGAAGTGGTTGATCTGTCATGACGCAGAACCTGAAGCTGGCGGTCATCGCCGGAGACGGCATCGGTCCCGAGGTCATCGGTGAGGCACTCAAGGTGCTCGACGCCGTGCTGCCCGGGGTGGAGAAGACCGAATACGAACTGGGCGCCCGGCAGTACCACCGCACCGGCGAGGTGCTGCCCGAGTCGGTTCTCGAGGAACTGAAGGGCCACAACGCGATCCTGCTCGGCGCGATCGGTGACCCCTCGGTGCCCAGCGGCGTGCTGGAACGCGGTCTGCTGCTGCGCATCCGGTTCGAACTGGACCACCACGTCAACCTGCGGCCCGGCCGGCTCTATCCCGGCGTGGCCAGCCCGTTGGCGGGCAACCCCGAGATCGACTTCGTGGTGGTGCGTGAGGGCACCGAGGGGCCGTACACCGGCAACGGCGGCGCCATCCGCATCGACACTCCGCACGAGGTCGCCACCGAGGTCAGCGTCAACACCGCATACGGGGTGCGTCGCGTCGTCCAGGACGCGTTCGGCCGTGCGATGCAGCGACGCAAGCACCTGACGCTGGTGCACAAGAACAACGTGCTGACCTACGCCGGGTCGCTGTGGTGGCGCACGGTGCAGTCGGTCGCCGCGGAATACCCCGACGTCGAGATCGCCTACCAGCACGTCGATGCCGCGACCATCCACATGGTCACCGACCCGGGCCGGTTCGACGTCATCGTCACCGACAACCTGTTCGGCGACATCATCACCGACCTGGCCGCTGCCGTCTGCGGCGGGATCGGGCTGGCCGCGAGCGGCAACATCGATGCCACTCTGACCAATCCGTCGATGTTCGAACCGGTGCACGGCAGCGCGCCCGACATCGCCGGACAGGGCATCGCCGACCCGACCGCCGCGGTGATGTCGGTGTCGCTGTTGTTGTCCCACCTCGGTGAGATCGACAAGGCCAACCGCGTCGACGCGGCCGTCGCCGAGCACCTGGCCACCCGCGGCGAGGAGAAGATGACCACCGTGCAGATCGGCGAGCGGATCCTGAGCAGGCTGTAGACGGCTCAGCGTCGCCGCACCGGCACCGCCGGGATCGCGAGCAACGGGAACAGTGCGCACACCGCGAAAGTCACCGGGAATCCGGCGATTCCGATCAGCCCGCCGAACAATGGCGGCGCGATCCCCTGGGTGAGCAGCTGGCTGGTGTTCTGGGTGCCCAGGGCGCGGCCGCTCCAGAACGGTCCGGCGAACTCGGCGATCGCGGTGAACGCCAAACCGTTGTCGGACACGGTGACCACCGAGGCGACCATCATCACCGCCACGCTCACCGGTGAGTTCAGCCAGTCGGTCAGCGCCAGTAAGGCCATCGACACCGCAGCAGCGGCCGCGATGAGCCGGATCGGTCGCAGCCGGGAATCCAGCACGTCACCGGACCGGCGCAGCACCGCGTCGGACCACCGGCCCGCGGCGATCCGGCCGCCCGCGCCGAGGAACTGGGCAACCATCACCAGCACGCCGGCCGACTCCGGCGACCATCCGCGGTCGGCGATCAACCACACCAGCGTGAACGTCCAGATCAACACCTGCGGGACGACCAGCAGGACCGAGGTGACGTGGACCCGCCACAGCAGCGAGGAGCCGCGGTAGGGGTTGGCCAGGTCGTCCCGGGCGGCCTCGGCGCGCGGCGGCCTGGGCGGGTCGATCACCAGGACCGCGCACAGCACCGCCGCGACCGCACACACCACGGCAGGAAACAGCAGTGCCGCACCGACTCCGGAGTGCTCGGCCAGGCGGGGGATCACGAGCGCGCCGACGCCCACGCCCAGCGGCTGCGCGGTCTGACGGATACCCATCACCAGTCCGCGTCGCTGCGCGTCGAACCACCCCACCACCAGTCGTGCGCTGGCGGTGTTGCTGCTGGCCGCGGCCATGCCGCCGAGAAACAGGAACACACCGATCGTGAGCAACGAATCGGCCGCGGCCGCACCGAATCCGGCCGCGGCGGTCAGGCTCGATCCCACGGTCAGCACGATGCGTTCCCCGACCAGGTCCACGACGTAACCCCACGCGATCAACGTCACGACCATGCCGAGACTCGGCAGCGACGACACCAGACCCGCCGCCGCGAGATCCAGTCCGCGTTCGTCGTGCAGCGTCGGGATCAGGAATGCCACACCGTTGATGAACACGTTGGCGCACAGCGTCGCCAAGAGTCCCACCACCAGCATCGACCACCGCCGCAACGAACTGATGGACTGGGTGGACATCTGGCCATCGTTTCACAGCCGTCTCAGAATGCTGAATATCGATCTCAACATTCGAGACATGGGCAGCGGGGCTGCCACGCGCGCGGGCAGCGGTGACGCGAGCATTAGGCTGAATGCATGCGTCTCGGTCGAATAGCCAGCCCCGACGGGGTCGCCTTCGTCTCCATCGAGGGTCCGCCCGACGATCCCACCCAGGCGATCGCGCGGGAGATCGCCGAACATCCCTTCGGCACGCCGACGTTCACCGGCCGCCAGTGGCCGTTGGCCGACGTTCGGCTGCTCGCGCCGATTCTGGCCAGCAAGGTCGTGTGCATGGGCAAGAACTACGCGGCGCACATCGAGGAGATGGGCGGTGGCACCTTCGAGGATCCGATCATCTTCCTCAAACCCAACACCGCGATCATCGGGCCCAACACCGCGATCCAACTGCCCGCCGACGCCGACCCGGTGCACTTCGAGGGTGAACTGGCGGCCGTGATCGGGCGGCCGTGCAAGGACGTACCGGCCGCGCGGGCGGCCGAGAACATCCTCGGCTACACGATCGCCAACGACGTGTCCGCGCGTGACCAGCAGCGCAAGGACGGGCAGTGGATGCGTGCGAAGGGACACGACACGTTCTGCCCGGTCGGTCCCTGGATCGTCACCGACATCGACCCCGACGACCTGGAGATCCGCACCGAGGTCAACGGCGAGGTCAAGCAACGCAGTCGAACGTCGTTGATGATCCACGACATCGGCGCGATCATCGAGTGGGTGTCGGCGGTGATGACGCTGCTGCCGGGTGATCTGATCCTGACCGGAACGCCCGAAGGGGTCGGGCCACTCGAACACGGAGATGAAGTCAGCATCACTGTCGAGGGCATCGGAACCCTGACCAATCCTGTTGTACGCAAAGGAAAATCGTGACCGTACGGGTGAGATTCTGTCCATCGCCGACCGGCGTCCCGCATGTCGGGCTGATCCGGACCGCGCTGTTCAACTGGGCCTACGCGCGGCACACCGGTGGTGCCTTCGTGTTCCGGATCGAGGACACCGACGCCCAGCGCGACAGCGAGGAGAGCTATCTGGCGCTGCTGGACGCACTTCGGTGGCTCGGTCTGGACTGGGACGAGGGACCCGAGGTCGGCGGCCCCTACGGTCCCTACCGCCAGTCGCAACGTCGCGACCTCTACACCGACGTGATCAACCGTCTGCTGGAGGCCGGAGAGGCCTACGAGGCGTTCTCGACGGCCGAGGAGGTCGAGGCCCGACACCTGGCGGCCGGCCGTAATCCCAAGCTGGGCTACGACAATTTCGACCGCGACCTGACCGACGAGCAGCGTGCTGAGTTCCGTGCGCAGGGGCGTGCACCGGTGGTGCGGCTGCGGATGCCGGACACGGAGATGACATGGGACGACCTCGTCCGCGGCACCACGACCTTCCCGGCCGGCTCGATCCCGGACTTCGCGCTGACCCGCGGGACGGGGGAGCCGCTCTACACGCTGGTCAATCCGGTCGACGACGCGATGATGAAGATCACACACGTGTTGCGTGGCGAAGACCTCTTGCCTTCCACGCCACGCCAGTTGGCGTTGTACGCCGCGCTGACCCGCATCGGTGTCGCCGAGGCCACCCCTCGGTTCGCGCACCTGCCGTCGGTGCTCGGGGACGGCAACAAGAAGCTGTCGAAACGGGATCCGCAGTCCAACCTGTTCCTGCACCGCGACCGCGGCTTCCTTCCCGAAGGGCTGCTGAACTATCTCGCGCTGCTGGGCTGGTCCATCGCCGACGACCGTGACGTGTTCAGCGTCGAGGAGATGGTCGCCGCGTTCGATGTCTCCGACGTCAACTCCAATCCGGCGCGTTTCGACCAGAAGAAGGCCGATGCGCTCAACGCCGAGCACATCCGGTTGCTCAGCGAGGACGAGTTCTGCCGCCGGCTGTCCCGCTACTTCGCCGCGCACGGCCACGACACCGGCCTCGACGAGGCCGGATTCGCCGAGGCCTGCCGGCTGGTGCAGACCCGCATCGTCGTTCTCGGTGACGCATGGGATCTCCTCAAGTTCCTTGACGACGACGCATTCGCCCTCGACGAGAAGTCGGCGGGCAAGGAGCTGCGCGCCGCGGCGGTGCCGGTGTTGACGGCCGCGCTGGACGCCGTGGAGGCTCTCGAGCTGTGGGATGCCGCACATCTCGAGGAGGCTCTGAAAGCCGCGCTGGTGGACGGTCTCGAGCTCAAACCACGCAAGGCGTTCGGGCCGGTCCGGGTGGCCGTGACGGGATCCTCGGTGAGTCCGCCGCTGTTCGAGTCGATGGAGCTGCTCGGTCGGGAGCGCAGCATGAAGCGACTGCGAGCAGGCCGGGACCATGCGGCGGCGTCCGCGCCGGGGGAGGCGTGAAAAACCGCTCCGAAATCTTTGGTAGTCTGCTCGTCGGCCCGAGAAAAGGGCGCACCACGGCCAAGCCGCGGGGCGTCGGGCCAAAAAGGGCCTGTGACCAGCGGTGACAGGTGCTTATTGGGGTATGGTGTAATTGGCAACACAGCTGATTCTGGTTCAGCCATTCTAGGTTCGAGTCCTGGTACCCCAGCGACTGAGGTGATTAGGTCAGCACTCACACCTGAGCTATGCTGACCCACCGAAGAACAGTTCTGGCCCCCGTCGTCTAGCGGCCTAGGACGCCGCCCTCTCACGGCGGTAGCGTGGGTTCGAATCCCATCGGGGGTACGCATCGGCTCTGGACCGCAAGGTCCAGAGCCTCTTTTCTTGCGGGGGCCGATCGGTCACAGCCGGCGGGTCAACGCGTCGGCGGCAGCCACCAGGTCGGCCGCCCATCGTGCGCCCGGTCGGCGGCCCATGCGGTCGATGGGACCGGACACCGACACGGCGGCGATCACCGCGCCGCGGGCGTCGCGCACCGGAGCCGACACGCTGGCCACCCCGGGCTCGCGCTCGGCCGCGCTCTGTGCCCACCCGCGCTTGCGGACTTCGGCGAGCGTCCGATCGGTGAACATGGCCGTCGGAAGCACCGCCTGCTGAGTGACGCTGTCGGCGTACGCGAGCAGGACCTTGGCGCCCGAGCCCGCCGTCATGGGCAGCCGGGTGCCGACCGGCACCGTATCGCGCAGCCCGGCAGGCGGTTCCAGCGCGGCGACGCAGACGCGCGAGGTGCCCTCCCGGCGATACAGCTGCACGCTCTCTCCGGTCAATTCACGCAGCCGCGGGAGGACGACGGCGCCGGCGGCCAGGAGGGGATCGCGGACATGGGCGGCCAACTCGGTGACCGCGGGGCCGAGGCGCCACTGGCCGTCGGCGTCGCGGGCGAGCAACCGGTGCACTTCCAGTCCCACCGCCAGTCGGTGGGCGGTTGCACGGGGGAGATCGGTGCGTTCGCAGAGATCGGCCAACCCGCAGGGAGACTCGGCCACTGCATGCAGTACGCCGACGGCTTTGTCCAGAACGCCGATGCCGCTATCCTGTCTCATAGAGAGATACTAGCGTCCCAGATTGTGAGATCGTCAAGATGACTACTGCAGCCACGCCCCGCACCCTGGCCGAAAAGGTGTGGAGCGATCACGTCGTCGTTCCCGGCACGGGCGAAGGCGCCGCACGCCAACCGGATCTGATCTACATCGATCTCCATCTCGTGCACGAGGTCACCAGTCCGCAGGCGTTCGACGGACTGCGACTCGCGGGCCGGCCCGTGCGCCGACCGGATCTGACCATCGCCACCGAGGACCACAACGTCCCGACCGTCGACATCGACAAGCCGATCGCCGACCCGGTCTCGCGCACCCAGGTGGAGACACTTCGCCGAAACTGTGAAGAATTCGGCATCCGACTTCATCCGATGGGTGATGCCGAGCAGGGGATCGTGCACATCATCGGTCCCCAACTGGGTCTCACGCAGCCGGGCATGACGGTGGTGTGCGGTGACAGCCACACCTCCACGCACGGCGCATTCGGCGCGTTGGCAATGGGCATCGGCACGTCCGAGGTCGAGCATGTGCTTGCCACGCAGACACTTCCGTTGCGGCCGTTCAAGACCATGGCGGTCAACGTCGACGGTCAACTGCCGCCGGGCGTCAGCGCCAAGGACATCATCCTGGCCGTCATTGCCAAGATCGGCACCGGCGGCGGACAGGGCTACGTCATCGAATACCGCGGCAGCGCCATCGAAGCGCTGTCGATGGAGGGCCGGATGACGATCTGCAACATGAGCATCGAGGCCGGCGCCCGCGCCGGCATGGTGGCCCCCGACGACACCACCTTCGAGTTCCTGCGCGGTCGCCCACACGCGCCGCAGGGCGCCGACTGGGACGACGCCGTCGCCGCGTGGCGAAAGCTGCGCACCGACGAGGGCGCCGAATTCGACGCCGAGGTCTACATCGACGCGGCGACACTGAGCCCGTTCGTGACCTGGGGGACCAACCCGGGCCAGGGCGTGCCGTTGGCGGACGCGGTCCCCGACCCCGAAATGATGGATGACGCCGACCGGCAGGCCGCGGAAAAGGCATTGGCATACATGGGGCTTCGCGCGGGTACCCCGATGCGCGATGTCTCCGTCGACGCGGTGTTCGTGGGGTCGTGCACCAACGGCCGGATCGAGGATCTGCGCGTGGTGGCCGACGTGTTGCGCGGACGCAAGGTGGCCGACGGCGTCCGCATGCTGATCGTGCCCGGTTCGATGCGGGTGCGTGCGCAGGCGCAGGACGAGGGACTCGATGAGATCTTCGTCGCCGCCGGAGCCGAATGGCGTCAGGCCGGATGTTCGATGTGCCTGGGCATGAACCCGGACCAACTGGCGCCGGGCGAACGCTGCGCGTCGACGTCGAACCGCAATTTCGAGGGACGCCAAGGTAAAGGCGGCCGAACTCACCTGGTATCGCCGGCAGTTGCCGCGGCCACCGCGGTGCGGGGGACGCTGTCCTCCCCGGCCGATCTCGCGCCCGCGACCACCCGCTGAGCGCTCAGACAAGGAGAATTCGATGGAAGCCTTCACAACTCACACCGGCATCGGCGTACCACTGCGCCGGTCCAACGTCGACACCGACCAGATCATTCCCGCGGTGTACCTGAAGCGGGTGACCCGAACGGGATTCGAGGACGGGCTGTTCGCAGCTTGGCGCAACGATCCGGAGTTCGTGCTGAATCAGCCGCCGTTCGACAGGGGTTCGGTGTTGGTGGCCGGTCCTGACTTCGGCACCGGGTCGTCGCGCGAGCACGCGGTCTGGGCACTCATGGACTTCGGATTCCGGGTCGTCATCTCGTCGCGGTTCGCCGACATCTTCCGGGGGAACGCCGGCAAGGCGGGGCTGCTGGCCGCCGAAGTCAGCCAAGACGATGTGGAAATCCTGTGGAAGCACATCGAGCAGCACCCCGGTGCGGAAATCACTGTGAATCTTCAAGATCGAACAATTGTGGCCGGAACCATCATGGTGCGGTTCAACATTGACGACTACACCGCCTGGCGATTGCTCGAAGGTCTCGACGATATAGGCCTTACGCTGCGGAAAGCCGCTGAAATCGAAGAGTTCGAGACCCGTCGTCCGGCGTGGAAACCGCACACTCTCCCGGCCTGAAAAGGGCTCCGGACGGGTAGGGCGAACCGAAATCGCCCGGCGGCGATCCCGTTATGGCAGGCTCCGGTAGGACAGTTTGCGCGGCAAGCGGATTGAAAAAGATTCGCTGACGTGGCTTGAAATTGCGCGTGGCTCTTGGAAATCAACAGCCATTGGGTTTACCGTGTCCACTAGTCGGTCCAGGGAGGACCACTGTTATCCGGAGGTTTTGCATGAATAAAGCAGAGCTCATCGACGTACTCACGGAGAAATTGGGCTCGGATCGTCGGCAGGCGACTGCCGCGGTGGAGAACGTCGTCGACACCATCGTGCGCGCTGTGCACAAGGGCGACAGCGTGACCATCACCGGCTTCGGTGTTTTCGAGCAGCGTCGTCGTGCCGCCCGTGTCGCGCGCAACCCGCGCACCGGCGAGACGGTGAAGGTGAAGCCGACATCCGTTCCGGCGTTCCGACCCGGCGCTCAGTTCAAGGCTGTTGTGTCCGGCGCCCAGAAGCTTCCGGCCGAGGGCCCCGCGGTCAAGCGCGGCGTCACCGCCGGCAGCACTGCGCGCAAGGCGGCCAAGAAGTCTCCGGCCAAGAAGGCCGCCGCCAAGAAGACCGCAGCCAAGAAGGCCGCACCGGCCAAGAAGACTGCCGCCAAGAAGGCTGCACCGGCCAAGAAGGCTCCGGCGAAGAAGGCCGCGACCAAGACCGCAGCCAAGAAGGCTCCGGCCAAGAAGGCCGCGACCAAGACCGCAGCCAAGAAGGCTCCGGCCAAGAAGGCAGCCACCAAGACCGCAGCCAAGAAGGCTCCGGCCAAGAAGACCGCCGCCAAGAAGGCTCCTGCCAAGCGCGGTCGCAAGTAAATTCAGTTCCACCGAACACGCCGCCGGTCATACGACCTGCGGCGTGTTTGGTGTTTTCGGGCCGAAGCGCGGCGCTTCAGGACTTGCGCGCCAACGGACTCTCGAGGTGGTCGGCGGCCACCAGGTGACCGTCGACGAGCGACAGCACCCAGGTGCTGCCCTTACGGTTTCGTGACTTATCCGGTCGGACACCGTCGCGCTCGCACCACCACGCGATGAGATCGGGGATCACTTTGCCCTGCGTGCAGATGACCGGTGTCTCGGCGGAGCCGGCGATCTCGAGCAGACGGTGACGGGCCGCCTTGGGCTTGTCGGCGTACGCCTCCTCGGTGAAGGTCGGCTCGTCGTGGATCGTCGCGTCGAGTTCTTCGGCCAGTGGCGCCAGCGTCTGATGGCAGCGGACCCGGCTGGCCGCGAACAGGTCGTGCGCTCCGAACGCCGACAGCAGTGACACCAGTCCCTCGGACTGGGCGCGACCGTGTTTGTCCAATGGGCGCTTTTGGTCGTCGCCGTGCCACCTGGACTTGCTGCCCGCGGTGGCGTGGCGCACGACGAGCACCGTCTTGGTGTCGGCGGGTACCTTCGCGAAACGCCGCAGCACCTTGCGGTCCTGCGGATACTCGAGCTGGTCCATGGCCTGGCGGACCGGCAGCCACTTGAGCTCGTCGACCTCGTCGTTGACGGTGAAGTTCCCGCCGACCGCCTTCGCCGCCCAGTACCGAACTTTCTTCACCCCCTCTTCGACCGGGTAGCTCACCGAAGTCAGCCGTCGGCCCAGGCGTGCGTGAACCCCGGTCTCCTCGGCGATCTCGCGCACTGCGGTCACCGGTTCGGTCTCACCCGGATCGACCTTTCCCTTGGGAAGGGACCAGTCGTCATAGCGAGGGCGGTGGATTACCGCGACCTCGAGTTCCCCGTCGCCCTGCGGAGCACTGCCTTGCGCTGGACGCCAGAGCACTGCTCCTGCGGCGAGTACGGTTTTCGCGCCTGCGCCAGGATTCTTGGACACCTCAACCCTCACATCTCGTCACGCCGCACGCAGCGCTCACGGCTGCCGGTGCCGCTTCATCATCGACACCTGGTGGTCTCGCACGGTATGGCCCTCCTGCGGCGAGGCGGTCCAGTGCCCGTCGGGACCCAGTTCCCAGCAGCGGGTGCTGGGATCCAGGGCGGATTCGAAGATGTCGTCGAGCTGGGCACCGAGCCGCCGATCCTTCACCTGGGCCATGACTTCCACGCGACGGTCCAGGTTGCGATGCATCATGTCGGCGCTGCCGATCCAGTATTCGTCGATGGCGCGGAAGTGGATGATCCGGGAGTGCTCGAGGAACCGACCCAGGATCGAGCGCACCGTGATGTTGTCCGAATAGTCCGAGACACCGGGGCGCAGGGCGCAGATACCGCGTACCACGACCTCCACGCGCACTCCTGCCTGGGAGGCCCGGTAGAGCGCATCGATGACCTGCTCGTCGACCAATGCGTTGGCCTTCAGGCGGATCCGGCCGTCGGCGCCGTCCCGAGTGGCGGCGATCTCTCGCTCGATGCGCTCGATGATGCCCTTGCGGACCCCGTACGGGGCGACGAGCAGATTGCGGTAGGAGTCCTTGCGCGAGTATCCGGTCAGGGAGTTGAACAGATCGGTGAGGTCGGCGCCGATGTCCGGGGCGGCGGTCAGCAAGCCGATGTCCTCGTAGAGCCGTGCGGTCTTGGGGTTGTAGTTACCGGTACCGACATGGCAGTAGCGGCGGATCATCGAGCCTTCGCGCCGAACCACCAGACAAGTCTTGCAATGTGTCTTCAACCCGATCAGGCCGTAAACCACATGCACGCCTGCCTGTTCCAGGGTCCGCGCCCACTTGATGTTGGCCTGCTCGTCGAACCTGGCCTTGATCTCCACCAGAGCGACGACCTGCTTGCCGGCCTCGGCGGCGTCGATCAGCGCGTTGACGATGGGCGAATCACCCGACGTGCGGTACAGCGTCTGCTTGATCGCCAACACATTCGGGTCGGCCGCGGCCTGCTCGATGAACCGTTGCACCGTCGTGGAGAACGAATCGTAGGGATGGTGCACCAGTACGTCGCCGTCGCGCAGCGCAGCGAAAATGCTCTTCGGAGTCTCGCGTTCGCCGAACGCCGGCGGGGTAGCCGGCACGAACGGCGGGTCCTTCAGCGCCGGCCGGTCCACGCTGTAGATCTGCCACAGGGACGAGAGATCCAGCAGTCCAGGCACTTCGACGACGTCGCCGGGCGCCACGTCCAGTTCACGCAGCAGCAGCTCGAGCATGCCCTCGGTCATGTCGTCGGAGACCTCCAGGCGCACCGGCGACCCGAATCGGCGTCGCGCGAGCTCGCGCTCGAGTGCCTGCAGCAGGTCTTCGTCGCGGTCTTCCTCGACCTCGAAGTCCGCGTTGCGGGTGATCCGAAATGCATGGTGCTCGACCACTTCCAGGCCGGGGAACAACACGGGCAGGAAGGCTGCGATCAGTTCCTCCATCGGCAGGAAGCGCACCTCGTTGCCGGCTCCCGGCCGACCCGGCAGTTCGACGAACCGATCGACGTTGTCGGGCACTTTGATCCGAGCGAAGTGCTGTCCGCCGTCGTCGGGATGCTTGACCGTGATGGCCAGGTTCAGGCTCAGACCGCTGACGAACGGGAAGGGGTGCGCCGGGTCGACGGCCAACGGCGTCAAGACCGGGAAGACCTGTTCGTGGAAGTAGGTCGACAGCTGGGCGCGCTCGGTGTCGTCGAGTTCGGACCACGTGACGATCACGATGCCGTGTTCGGCCAGTGCGGGACGCACCGCGTCGAGGAACACCTGCGCGTGCCGGCTGGCGATCTGCTGGGTGCGTTCGCTGATCCGCCGCAGCTGCTCGCGGGGGGAGAGGCCGTCGGCCGAACGGACCGACAGGCCCATCTCGTCGCGACGCTTCAGACCTGCGACTCGGACCATGTAGAACTCGTCGAGGTTGGACGCGAAGATGGCCAGGAACTTCGCGCGCTCCAGCAGCGGCAGCGACGGGTCGGCCGCCAGCGCCAGGACGCGGGAGTTGAAGTCCAGCCAGCTCAGTTCGCGGTTGAGGTACCGGTCGTCGGGCAGGGGGTTCTCGACGGTCGGCGCGGTCGCCGCGGGCGGGGCGACCGGCGTCGAATCCGCGGTGGCCGGAGCGGGGGGCATCGGGTCGGCCTGGGCCTCCGAGTCCTGTGTCCGGGTCTGCGCTTCGGTCATGGTATCGATGATTCCCTATCCGGACACGGTCGGGCCAGCGCAGCCGCTGTTGTCCGTCAGACGTTCACCGTTGCGCCGCGATGGCCTTGGCGGTGGCTGGGCCCACCCCGACCGCGTGCGCGGCGGCAAGGTCTTCGGGGGTGTCGATGTCACAGCGCAGACCGGGCCACCGACCGTCGAGTTCGACGGCGCCTGAACAGCGGTGCCGGTGCGCCGAATCGGCTCCGAAGCGCGGATCCAACGGCACGGCGAACGCCAGGAGCGCCGACGTGCCGTCTCCGTGCCGGTCTGCGACGAAACCGCGGCCGCAGGCGCGGGCCGCGGTGATCGCCTCGGCGAGCTCGTAGGGGTGCAGTGCAGGCAGATCTCCTTGCAACGCAACAACATTGGGAACCTCACGACTGACGAGTGCGGCCGCCGAAGCCAACGCGTTGTTGAGGGGGTCGGGGTGCCCGTCGGGCGTGGGGTCGGCCAGTACGCGGGCGCCGGCCTGCTCGGCGGCCTCAGCTGCGATGCGGTCGGGAGTGACCACCAGCACCGAACGCACCTCCGGGACGGCCATGGCGGCGGCGATGGTGTCGACGAGCATGGCGAGCACGAGGCCTTCGCGGTCCGTCGCCGAAAGCATCGGCGCCAGCCGCGTCTTGGCCGCCGGGAGCCACTTGACCGCGATGACCACACCGACGTCGGCCTGGTGGGCCGGCGGTCGGGCGGGCGCAGTGGGGTCGGTCGCGCTCACGAATGCCATCCTGCCAGCCCCGCCCAGCCCGTTACGCTGAAGCGGTGGTCGATGCGGCGGTGATGGGTGCCGGGGCGTGGGGGAGCGCTCTGGCGAAGGTGTTGGCAGATGCCGGGAACAACGTCACGCTGTGGGCGCGCAGTCCCGAGCTGGCCGACGAGATCAATCGCACGCACCGCAACGACGACTACCTCGACGTCGCTCTGCCCGAATCCATTCGCGCCACCAGCGACCCCGCCGATGCGCTCGCCGGAGCGTGCACCGTGCTGCTGGCGGTGCCGTCGCAGACGCTGCGCGACAACCTCGGTTGCTGGACCGGCTTCATCGAGGGCGACGCGACTCTGGTCAGCCTCGCCAAAGGCATCGAGCTCGACACGCTGATGCGGATGAGCCAGGTGATCGTGCAGGTGACCGGCGCCGACCCCGGACGGGTGGCGGTGGTCAGTGGACCGAACCTGGCCAGCGAGATCGCCCATGAGCAGCCCGCCGCCACGGTGGTGGCGTGCACCGATTCCGGTCGCGCCGTCGCACTGCAGCGGGCGCTGTCCACCAGATACCTGCGGCCGTACACCAACGCCGACGTCACCGGAGCCGAGATCGGCGGCGCGTGCAAGAACATCATCGCGCTGGCGTGCGGCATGGCCGCCGGCGTGGGTCTGGGAGAGAACACCGCAGCGGCGATCATCACCCGCGGCCTGGCCGAGATCATGCGTCTGGGAATCGCGTTGGGGGCCAAGCCGGCGACCTTGGCGGGCCTGGCGGGTATCGGTGATCTGGTGGCCACCTGCATGTCGCCGCACTCGCGCAACCGTTCCTTCGGGGAGCGGTTGGGCAGCGGAGGCACGATGGAAGCCGCACTGGCCGCGACCGGAGGTCATGTCGCCGAGGGTGTCACGTCCTGTGTCTCGGTGCTCGCGCTGGCCTCGAGTTACGACGTCGAGATGCCCTTGACCGAGGCGGTGCACCGCGTGTGCCACAAGGGACTGTCGGTCGACGAGGCTGTTGCGCTGTTGTTGGGGCGCAGCACCAAACCGGAGTAGCACGGTGACCGCGCACTACGGCGATTCCACCCGAAGCGTGAAAGCGACCGACAACGAACGCTTTCCGGGCGCGCCGGTGGCTCCGTATCCCGTGCCGGCCGCCGCCTATCATCTCGACGCCGCCGAGGACGACTCGCTGGACACCTACGGGCGACGTTCCAATCCCACCTGGCGGCAACTCGAAGCAGCGCTGGCTCAACTCGAAGGCGCTTCTGACGCAGTGTCTTTCGGCTCCGGTATGGCGGCGGTCAGCGCGGCACTGCGGGTCGCGGTGCAACCAGGACACACCCTGGTGGTCCCTGCCGACGGCTACTACCAGATCCGTGCCTACGCCCACGAATACTTCGGGGCGCGCGGGATCACGGTCGTCGAAGCGGGGTGGGACCAGATCGGCGAGGCCGCCGAATACGCCGATGTGGTGCTGGCCGAAACGCCGTCGAACCCGAACCTGGACGTGGTCGACCTGCACCGCGTGGCGATGACGTGCCGGGCGCGCGGCGCGACGCTGATCGTCGACAACACCACCGCCACACCGCTGGGTCAGCAGCCGTTGGCGCTGGGCGCCGACCTCGTGGTCGCCAGTGCCACCAAGGCCCTGGCAGGTCACCACGACCTGCTGGCCGGGTACGCCGCGGGCAACCACCCTGAGCTGATGGACCTGCTGCGGGCCGAACGGCTCTACACCGGCCCGGTTCTCGGCGCGTTCGAGGCGTGGCTGCTGCTGCGCAGTCTCGGAACGTTCGGGTTGAGGTTCGACCGGCAGTGCCAGAACGCTGCCGCGGTCGCGGTGATGCTGCGCACCCACCCGGCGGTGCGCGCGGTGCGCTACCCGGGGTTGCCGGAGGACCGCTCGCATGCGGTGGCCACGGTGCAGATGCGCCGCTTCGGCGGCATCGTGGCGGTCGAACTCGCCGATGCGCAGACCGTGCACGCACTGGTCGAGCGCAGTGCACTGCTCGTCGCGTCGACCAGTTTCGGCGGTATCCACAGTTCCGTCGACCGCCGCGCCCGCTGGGGCGACGCCGTGCCCGCCGGTTTTGCCCGGATCTCATTGGGCATCGAGGACACCGACGACATCCTCGCCGACCTCGACGAGGCGCTGCCCCGCAGCTGACCCGTCCGGTCGCGGCGCGGCAACGTCCTGCGGGACGGACGGTAGCCTCTCTAGGTTGTGAGTGCCCGCACCCGCGTCGCCGTCGTCTACGGCGGACGTAGTTCTGAACACGCGATCTCGTGTGTTTCGGCAGGCAGCATCCTGCGCAACCTCGATCCGCAGCGATTCGAGGTGATCGCGGTGGGCATTTCCACCGAGGGTGCCTGGGTGCTGACCGACGCCCGGCCCGAGACCCTGGCCATCACCGACGGCAGGCTGCCGGCGGTCAACCCGTCCGCCGGTACCGAGCTGACGTTCGCCGCCGACCCGCAGCGGCAGGGCCAGCTGGTGTCTCTGGGCGAGGGCGCCGGACAGATGCTGGCATCCGTCGACGTCGTGTTCCCGGTGCTGCACGGTCCGTACGGCGAGGACGGCACGATACAGGGGCTGCTGGAACTGGCCGGTGTCCCATACGTCGGGGCGGGTGTGCTGGCCAGCGCGGTGGGCATGGACAAGGAGTTCACCAAGAAGCTGTTGGTGGCCGCGGGCCTGCCTGTCGGTGACCACGTGGTGCTGCGGCACGGTCGCACCGAGCTGGCGTTCGAGGAACAGGAGCGGCTGGGCCTGCCCGTATTCGTCAAACCTGCCCGCGGTGGATCGTCCATCGGGGTCAGCCGCGTCACGTCCTGGGATGACCTGCGCCCTGCCGTCGAGCTGGCCCGTCGTCACGACCCGAAGGTGATCGTCGAAGCTGCCATTCCCGGACGCGAGCTCGAGTGCGGGGTACTGGAGTTTCCCGACGGACGCGTGGAGGCCAGCACGGTCGGCGAGATCCGGGTGGCGGGGGTGCGCGGCCGGGAGGACGGGTTCTACGACTTCCAGACGAAGTATCTGGCCGATGCCGCCGAACTCGACGTCCCGGCCAAGGTCGACGACCGGGTCGCCGAGGAGATCCGCGCGCTGTCGGTCCAGGCCTTCGCCGCCATCGACTGCCAGGGCCTGGCGCGCGTCGATTTCTTCCTGACGCCCCACGGACCGGTCATCAACGAGATCAACACCATGCCGGGGTTCACCACCATCTCGATGTATCCGCGGATGTGGGCGGCCAGCGGCGTGGACTATCCGACCTTGCTGGCGACCATGGTCGACACCGCACTCGCTCGAGGCACCGGGCTGCGCTGAGCGCGCCTCAGCGCGCCGGCGCCGGGTCGATCGGGCGTTGGGGCAGCGCCTCGGTGAGGGCATCGGAGACCGCCTGGATCGGGGCGGGACCCGACCCGGCCGGCAGCGTCAGCGCGACGTAGACCGGACGGTCCACCGCGAACCACGTCGTGCGCGCGTCGGCGGTGCCGTCTTCGGCGATCCGCAGCCAGGACACCTCGTCGACCACCTGAAGTGGTGCACCGACGACGAACTCGGCCGGTCGGTCCAGACCGCACCGCAGGATCACCGCTTCGCTGCCGTCATCGCGTTGCCACGCCGCGGCGCCGGTCGGGGCCGGCTGCACCAGTTCGGCGCGCGCGTAGTCGCCGAGCCGGTCGGGTAGCGCGTCGAGCAGGTCCCGGCAGGATGCGCTGTCCGACTCCGGGGCCGGTAGTGCCGCGACCGACACCGGCACCGGCCCGGCCGGGCGCTGCATCACGGCAGCGACGACGAGCACGCCCACGACGGCGGCGACCGCCACGACCAGCGCGGCAATCAGTACCTTGGGCGGGGGTCCGTCCCCGGACCGGCTATCCACGTGCCAACCTCAGAGCTGCGCTCCGGTGGCGATCGGGCAGGTCAATGTCCGCGTGATACCGGACACCTGGGCGACGGCGGGCACCACGGTCGATTTCAGGTCCTCGAGGGTATTCGCACCGACGCGCACGACGACGTCATACGGACCGGTCACGTACTCCGCCGAGAGCACCCCCGTCAGACCGGCGAGTGCTTTGGCGACGACCTCGGCGCGGCCGACTTCGGTCTGGATCAGAACGAAAGCCTCGACCACGCCGTCACCCCTCCGTCCGCCTGCATAGACTCCACGCCGCAGGGCCCAAACCTACCGCAGGTCGGCCTGACGTTCAGGCCAGGACGCCGACCCGAGGAGCTGACATGGCAGCCGACGAGCCCGACTCGACGCTGGCCGAATCCGGTGAGTTCGCCGTCATCGAGCGACTCGTCGGTGGCCGCCGCCAGCCGCCTTCGGTGGTGGTGGGTCCGGGAGACGACGCCGCGGTGGTCGCCGCGCCGGACGCGCGGGCCGTGCTGTGCACCGACATGCTGGTCCAAGACCGGCATTTCCGCCTGCACTGGTCCACCCCGTACGACGTCGGTCGAAAAGCCATCGCGCAGAACGCCGCTGACGTCGAAGCGATGGGGGCGCGTGCCACCGCGTTCGTGGTGGGCTTCGCCGCCCCGGCCGAGACCAGCACGGCCCATGCCGTCGAAGTGGCCGACGGCATGTGGCACGAGGCCGACCTGACCGACGCCGGTGTGGTGGGCGGTGACATGGTGCGGGCCCCGCTGTGGGTGATCTCGGTGGCGGCGATGGGGGATCTCGAGGGGCGAGCCGCCGTGCAGCGCAACGGCGCCCGACCCGGCGACACCGTGGCGGTCTGCGGCGAACTGGGCCGGTCCGCAGCTGGTTATGCGTTGTGGGCCAACGAGATCGACAGTTTCCCCGAGTTGCGCCGTCGCCACCTCGTACCAGAACCGCCCTACGGCCAGGGCCGGATCGCCGCGCAACACGGCGCCACCGCGATGATCGACGTGTCCGACGGTCTGGTCGCCGACCTCGCCCACGTCGCAGCCGCCTCCGGGGTGCACATCGATCTGGCCGTCGATGCGTTCGACGCGGACATCGACGCGGTGGCCGGGGCTGCCGCTGCGCTGGGCACCGATCCCCGGCACTGGGTGCTCGGTGGCGGGGAGGATCACGCTCTGGTGGCGACGTTCCCGGACTCGCCTCCCCCCGGGTGGCGCGTCGTGGGAAGGGTGCTGACCGCCGACGGGCCGGCGCGGGTGAGCGTTGACGACACCGACTGGGACGGGGCTGCGGGCTGGCAGTCGTACTGACCGCTAAGTTGGCTCCTCGTGACTGCTCGACCTCTCACCGAACTGATCGATCCCGCCTGGGCCCGTGAGCTCGCTCCTGTCGAAGCGCAGGTCGCCAAGATGGGGGAGTTTCTGCGCGCCGAACTGGCCGCCGGGCACCGCTATCTGCCGGTCGGGGCGAATGTGCTGCGCGCGTTCACGTTTCCGTTCGACGACGTGCGGGTGCTGATCGTCGGGCAGGATCCGTATCCCACCCCCGGACATGCGGTCGGACTGAGCTTCTCAGTGGCGCCGGATGTCCGCCCGCTGCCGCGCAGCCTGGACAACATCTTCAAGGAGTACTGCGAGGACCTCGGCCTGCCCAAGCCCGGCAACGGCGATCTGACCCCGTGGGCGCAGCAGGGTGTGATGCTGCTCAACCGGGTGCTCACGGTGCGGCCGGGAACGCCGGCGTCGCACCGCGGGAGAGGATGGGAAGCGGTCACCGAATGTGCGATCCGCGCGTTGGTGGCGCGCCGGCGGCCATTGGTGGCGGTCCTGTGGGGACGTGACGCCGCGACGTTGAAGCCGATGCTGGGCGACACCCGCACGATCGAGTCGGTGCATCCGTCGCCGCTGTCGGCGTCACGCGGATTCTTCGGGTCCCGGCCGTTCAGCCGGACCAATCGCCTGCTCGAGGAGATGGGCGCCGCACCGGTGGACTGGCGGCTGCCCTGAGCAGACGGTGTGGGGCGCTCAGCCGCGCGAGACCTTGCCGGCCTTGAGGCAGGAGGTGCAGACGTTGACACGCTGCTTGTTGCCGCCCGGGCGCGTCACGGCGCGCACGGACTGGATGTTCGGGTCCCACCGACGGCTGGTCCGGCGATGGGAGTGCGACACCGACTTGCCGAAGCCGGGGCCCTTCCCGCAGATCTCGCACACGGCAGCCATATGTGAAACTCCTCGAATCAGTACTTGGGGTCCGGGTCTTCGGCGCCGCAGCGAGGCGGCGCGACCCGACAACCCGATCAGAATACCGGCTGACCGAGAATGACCAAAATCGTCCGCGTCCTGCGTCCACAGCGCTGAGGTCGGGTCTTCGGCGGTGTCGCCGCCACTGACTAGGCTGACGCCCACGGCGGCAGCGGTCCGCGGATGTTGTGGGAGGTGCGATGTCGGCTCGGCGGCTCGACGCCCCCGCGCTGCGCCGGTGGGCGCATTCCGCGGTCGCCGACCTGATCACCCACACCGACGAGATCAACCGGCTCAACGTGTTTCCGGTCGCCGACGCCGATACCGGCACCAACATGCTGTTCACCATGCGCGCCGCGTGGGCCCAGGCCGACAGCGTCGAGAGCACCGACGACGTGGCCGCGCTGATCGCTGCGATGGCCGACGGTGCACTGCGCGGCGCGCGCGGCAATTCCGGGGTCATCCTGTCGCAGATCCTGCGAGCCCTGGCCGACGTGGCGGCCGCTGCGGCCGCCGCCCGCGGCGGCGTGCTGGTCGAGGTCGACGGCGCACTGCTGGCCGCGGCGCTGCGGCACGCCGTGGACCTGGTGGTGACCTCGATGGGGGAAGCGGTCGACGGGACCATCGTGTCGGTGCTGCAGGCCGCCGCGACCGCCGCCGAGCAGGCCGTCGGCGAGCGTGCCGTGCTGGGTGAGGTGGTGGCCGCGGTCGGTCAGGCCGCCGCCGACGCGCTCGACCGCACACCCGCCCAACTCGACGTGCTGGCCGAGGCCGGCGTGGTCGACGCGGGCGGTCGCGGTCTGCTCGTCCTGCTCGATGCGCTGACCGCGACGCTGACCGGGCAGGTGGCGCGGCGGCGCACCTACGAGCCCGCCACCCGCGGCACGGGGTCTGCGTCTCCGCCGGAGGGGACACTTGCGTTCGAGGTCATGTACCAGCTGACCGGCTGCGATGACGGCGGCGTGGACGCGCTGCGCGCCCGTCTCGACGAGCTCGGGGAGTCCGTCGCGATCGCGGCGTCGGGCTCCGGTGACGGCAGTCCCGGCCGGTACTCGGTGCACGTCCACGCCGACGACGCCGGCGCCGCCGTGGAGGCCGCGCTGCGGTTCGGGACACCCAGCAACATCCAGATCACCTCCTTGCACGGCGGCCGCCAGGGCGCCGGCGCCTGGACTCGGGAGCGTGCGGTGCTCGCGATCGTCGACGGCGACGGCGCCGAGCGATTGTTCGGTGCCGAGGGCGCGCAGGTGCTTCACCTCGACCCGGAAGTCCCGATCAGCGCGCATCAGCTGTTGCACGCGCTGGTCAACACCGGCGCTGCGCAGGTGGTCGTCCTGCCCAACGGCTACGTGGCCGCCGAGGAACTGCTGGCCGGCTGGACGGTCGCCTCGGACTGGGGGATCGTGATGGCCCCGGTGCCGACGGGATCGATGGTGCAGGGACTGGCCGCGTTGGCGGTGCACGACCCCGGCCGTCCACTGGTCGACGACGGGTACACGATGGCCCGCGCCGCAGGTGCGGCCCGCTGCGGCTCTGTGCGCGTGGCCACCGAGGAGGCGTTGACATGGGCGGGCAGCTGCCGGCCCGGCGACGGGCTGGCCATCGCCGGTGACGAGGTGGTGATCGTCGGAGACGGCGTTGTCGCCGCCGCCGCCGGGCTGATGGATCTGTTGTTGGCCGCCGGCGGGGAACTGGTCACCGTGCTCCTCGGGGCCGGCGTGGACGGGACCGTCGGCGACGCGCTCGCCGCACACGTACACCGGCAGCACCCGGGCACCGAACTGTCGGTGTTCCACACCGGGCACCGCGGCGACGCGCTGCTGATCGGAGTCGAGTGACATGGCGACCCTGGGTGACCGCCTGGACTTCGTGATCGGTCGCAAGGCCGCCGATCAGCTCGAGGAGCACCTCGGCCTGCGCACCGTCGAAGACCTGCTGCGTTATTTTCCGCGCAAGTACAGCGACGCGATGACGGTGCGTGGCGAAGGAGAGGAACTCGACCTCGAAGAGGGTGAGCACGTCACGTTCATCGATGTCATCACCAAGGCCGAGCCGAAATTCACCACCCGCACCCCCAGACGCGAGTTCCTGGTGGTCACGTTGGGCCATCGGCGGCCGAAGGTGACCGCCACGTTCTTCAACGCCAAGTTCCTCAAACGCCAACTCGTCGAGGGCGCGAAGGTGATGCTCTCCGGGGTGGTCGGCTATTACCGCGGTGTGTTGCAGCTGACCCACCCGGCGTTTCTGGTCCTCGATTCGCCCGAGGGGCGCACCGGGGGAACCAAGTCGCTGGCGGCCATCGCCTCGGCGGCCGGTGCCAGCGGTGAGGATCTGCTCGCCGAGTTCGAGCGTGAGTTCTTCCCGATCTACCCGGCCAGCGCGAAGGTGCAGACCTGGGAGATCTACGCATGCCTGCGGCAACTGCTCGCGGTGTTGGACCCGGTCGCCGAGCCGTTGCCGGACTGGTTTGTGCGCGAACACGATCTGATGTCGGAGAACGACGCGCTGCGGGCCGTCCATCTCGCCGAGAACCAGCACGATCGGGCCCGGGCGATCGACCGGTTGACCTACGACGAAGCCGTGGGCCTGCAGTGGGGGCTGGTCGTGCGCCGCCATCGGGATCTGCACGGCACCGGCCCGGTCGCTGCGCGTCGCGACGACGGCCTGGCGGCCGCGATGGGCGCGCAACTGCCGTTCGAATTGACCGCGGGGCAGCGCGAGGTGCTCGACGTGCTGTCGCGGGAGATGGCCGCCACGCGACCGATGAACCGCATGCTGCAAGGAGAAGTGGGGTCCGGCAAGACCATCGTGTCGCTGCTGGCCATGCTGCAGATGGTCGACGCCGGCTACCAGTGCGCGCTGCTGGCGCCCACCGAAGTGCTTGCCGCCCAACACGCCCAGTCCATCCGCGCCATGCTCGGGCCGCTCGGCATGGCCGGCGAACTCGGCGGCGCCGACGACGCGACACAGATCGCGCTGCTGACGGGGTCGATGTCGGCGCCCCAGAAGCGCGAGGTGCGTGCGGTGGTCGCGTCCGGACAGGCCGGCATCGTGATCGGCACCCACGCGCTGCTGCAGGATGCGGTGGAGTTCCACCGACTGGGCATGGTCGTCGTCGACGAACAGCACCGCTTCGGGGTGGCGCAACGAGATCGCCTGCGCGCCAAGGCCCCTGAGGGCGTCACCCCGCATCTGTTGGTGATGACGGCCACGCCGATCCCGCGCACGGTGGCACTGACCGTCTACGGTGACCTGGAGACCTCGACGCTGCGGGAACTGCCTCGCGGTCGGCAGCCCATCGCCACCAACACCATTTTCGTCCGGGAGAAGCCGAGCTGGCTGGACCGCGCGTGGGCCCGCATCAACGAAGAGGTACGCGCCGGTCGTCAGGCGTACGTCGTCGCGTCACGTATCGACGAAGCCGATCAACCCGGCGCGGCCGACACGACCAAAGAAGCCGACAAGCCCAAGGCGAAGAACACGAAAAAGGCTGAAGCGCAAGAACAATCGGGAGGGCCACCGCCGGTGACCGTCGTGGAGTTGTTCGCGCGGCTGCAGCGCGGTCCCCTGGCAGGGTTGCGTCTCGGGCTCATGCACGGCCGGCTGCCCAGCGACGAGAAGGACGCGGTGATGGCCGCGTTCCGGGGCGGGGAGATCGACGTGCTGGTGTGCACCACGGTCATCGAGGTCGGGGTGGACGTTCCCAACGCCACCGTGATGGTGGTGATGGATGCCGACCGATTCGGCATCAGCCAGTTGCACCAGCTGCGCGGACGCATCGGGCGTGGTCAGCACCCCAGCCTGTGCCTGCTGGCCACCAACCTGCCGGAGACATCCAAAGCGGGGCAACGCTTGCGCGCGGTGGCCGGCACGCTCGACGGCTTCGCCCTGGCCGACCTGGATCTGCAGGAGCGCAGCGAAGGCGACGTACTCGGGTATCACCAGTCCGGAAGAGCCATGTCGTTGCGGTTCCTGTCGCTGGCCCACCATCTCGAGATCATCCTGGCCGCCCGCGAGTTGTGCGAGTCCGTCTACGAGTCCGATCCCGATCATGCGGGCATGGCCGCGCTGTCGGCGCCCTTCACCGATACCGACCGCGTGCAGTTCCTGGACATGTCGTGACCCGCAAGCACGCGCTGTGGCTCGCGGTGGCCACGGTGCTCGCCGTGGTCGTCGCCTACCAGGTGACCGCCGCGCAACGGCCGGCGGAGCACATCGCGCACGCCGAACTTCCCACGGTCGCACCCGGTGTCGACGTCCTGGCCGGTGTCGCGCAGATCGACGCGCGGGTGCGCAGTCACGATTACCGCCGCGACGCGTTCGGCGAGTCCTGGACCGACGACACCAGCGCGCCCGGCGGGCGCAACGGTTGCGACACGCGTAACGACATCCTGGAGCGCGACCTGATCGACAAGACGTACACGGCGATCTCGCGCTGTCCGACCGCGGTGGCCACCGGCACCCTGCTGGACCCGTACACCAGCGCGACGGTGCCGTTCGTGCGCGGCGCGCAGACCGGTGCGGCGGTGCAGATCGACCACCTGGTTCCGCTGGCGTATGCGTGGGACATGGGTGCACGCGCCTGGACGGAGGAGATGCGCGCCCGCTTCGCCAACGACCCGGCCAACCTGCTGGCCGTCGACGGTTCGGCCAATCAGGACAAGGGCGACAAGGAACCCGCGCTGTGGATGCCGCCCAACGAGGCGTTCCACTGTCAGTACGCGATGCAGTTCGTTGCGGTGTTGCGAGGGTATGGATTACCTGTGGATGCGCCCTCGGTGCCGGTGCTCACCGACGCGGCGCAGACGTGTCCGTCTCGGTGACCGCGTCACCGACGACCACACCGGCGGCCTTCTCCATGGGCTTGACCACGCACGTGAAGTCGGAGTCCGGACCGTGCAGATGTTCCGTCGTCTCCCAGATCCGGGCCATCAACTCGGCGACCTGCACCGGCGTGCCGAGCGCCCTGGCCTCGGCGAGGTAGAGCGCGACGTCCTTGTGCATCAGACCCGTCGCGAACCCGTAGTCGAACGTCCGCGGCAGTACCGCGCGGGGGAACTTGTCGCGGCTGGCGTGGGTGCCGCCGGACCCGGCGTTGAGCACGTCGACCATCACCTGCGGGTCCAGCCCGGCCTTGGCGCCCATCACCATCGCCTCGGCGGTCGCGGCCAGCGTGGTCGCCGCCATCATGTTGTTGATCAGCTTCATGGTCTGCGCGGCGCCCGGTTGCTCCGAGACGAAGATCGCCCGGCCCAGCGTCGCGTACACGTCGGTCAGTGCGTCGAACTCGGCACGCGGCCCCGAGACCATCACGGCCAGCGTGCCGGCCTCGGCGCCGTGCACCCCGCCGCTGACCGGACTGTCCAGGGCTGACACGCCCTGCGCGGTCAGCGCGTCGTGATTGCGTTGCGCCGCTTGCCCACCCACCGTCGACAAGTCCACAAAACGCCGAATTCGTTGTGCCGGAGCCACTTCGGCGACCACCCGCGACGACACCTGCGGAGTGGGCAGGCTGGCCAGCACTGTCTCGGCCTGCTCGCCCACCTCGCGCGCCGAGTCCGCAGCCACGGCGCCGGCCGCGACGGCACGATCCATCGTGTCGCGGTTGATGTCGTGGACGACGACCCGGTGACCTGCGGCAAGCAGGCGCCGCATCATCGGGAAGCCCATGTTGCCCAACCCGATGAAACCGAGCGGCCCCGTGCTCATTGTTCGTCCAGCTCTGCGAAGACCTCGCGTGCCACACGGAAACTGTCGACGGCGGCCGGGATCCCGGCGTAGACGCCGACCTGGAGGAGGACCTCGCGGATCTCCTCGCGGGTGACCCCGTTGGTCAGCGCTCCGCGCAGATGGGTGCGCAACTCGTGCGGTCGGTTGAGCACCGCCAACATGGCCAGGTTGAGCATGCTGCGGGTCTGCCGTGTCAGGCCTTCGCGTCCCCACACCGCGCCCCAGCAGTATTCGGTGACCAGATCCTGCAGCGGGGCCGAGAAGTCGTCGGCCTGCGCAGCGGCCTTGTCGACATACTCGGCGCCCAGGACCGCGCGGCGGATGGCGCGACCCGTCTCGTAGGTGCGTTCGTCCATCGCGCTCTCTCCGTTCGATCGACCGGTCGGAAAGATCACCGTAACCACCTGGCTTCTCGCGTCCGCACCGCGCCTACCCGTCCGCCGACGGGAACCGTGTGCGGCGCAACGGATTCGGAAGGCAAGAAAACGGTCGGCGCGCGGGCTGCGGTGCGGCGCAGCCGGCACAGCCCTGGACAGCAGATCCGTGGAGGAGATCGGCAAGCGACCTCAGGCGCCGAGGAGCGCTGCAGCAGCGCGACGGCGGGTACCCGACAGCGGAATCAGTTGCCGGTGTAGGTGTCCGGGTCGGGACGGAACCGGGTGCCCTCGTCGAGACCGTTGAGTGCGGTCATCTGCTCGTCGGTGAGTTCGAAGGCGAAGACCTCGAGGTTCGATTTGATGCGCTCCGCCGACGAGGAGCGGGTGACGACCGCGTTGCCCAGTTGCAGGTTCCACCGCAGCAGCACCTGCGCGGGGGTCTTTCCGTGGGCTTCGGCGACGCTGGTGACCGCGGGGTGGTCCAGCAGGCGACCCACGCCGAGCGGGCCGTAGGCCTGGGTGACGATGCCGTGCTCGGCGTTGACCGCGCGCAGCTCCGCCTGGTTGAGCAGCGGGTGCAGCTCGATCTGGTTGACCGCGGGGGTGAAGAACGACAGGCTGATGATGTCGTCGAGATGATGGGCGTGGAAGTTCGACACCCCGATCGAACGCGTGTCGCCGTCCTCCTTGGCCCGCATCATCCCGCCCCAGCTGTCGACGTACTTGCCCTGCTCACCGGCGGGCCAGTGGATCAGGTAGAGATCGACGTACTCCAGACCCAGCCGCTCGAGGGAGGCGGACAGAGCGTCGCGGGACGACTTGAAACCCAGATCCTCAGGAGCGAGCTTGGTGGTGACGAAAACTTCCTCGCGCGGGACGCCCGACGCTTTGATGGCGCGTCCGACCGCCGCCTCGTTGCCGTAGGCGGCTGCGGTGTCGATCAGCCGGTAGCCGGCTTCGAGTGCAGACGCGACCGAACGCTCGGCGTCGGCTTCGGACAACTCACCGACTCCGAGGCCGAGTAACGGCAGCATGTGGCCGTCGTTGAGAGTCACCGTGGGGATCGCGGCCGCCGAAGTCATGTCACCTTCTTCTCTGAAGTGGAATGCTCGCGCATGACTATATTGCCGCCGCCCATACCGACCTAATCATCGTAGGGCGGTGCGGCACGTCGTAGGCTGACGCCCGATTGTGTGCGCCGGGCGGCGAACCTGCGCCGGACCTGGGAGGGAGCAACCATGACCACCGTTGAACGGCAGACCGTGCGACCGTCGGCGGCCGAGTTCTCCGCCAGGGAGACCCTGACCAACAAGTTCGCCGGCCTGACCCTGCGCGCGATGCCTCATGTTCCCGACCGTCTCAAGCGGCTGATGTTGGGTGGACGTGCCGTGGTCATCGATGGCAACACCCTCGACGTCACCATGCAGTTGATGCTGGCGGGGCAGCAGATGATGGGTTTGGACGGGCTGGTCGGGGACGACGATCCCGTCGTCGCGCGGGCCCAGCTCGAACAGTTGGCAGACGGCTTCCGGCAGCACATCCCGGTCGCCGGGGTGAGCGATCTCACGGTCGACGGCGCCGAGGGGCTGCGGGACGCCCGGCATTACCGGACCGACGCGGCCGACGCACCGCTGCTGGTGTTCTTCCACGGTGGCGGTCACGTGATCGGCAGCATCGACTCCCACGATGACCTGTGCCGCGAGATCTGCCGCGCCGGACGAGTCCATGTCCTGTCGGTGGACTACCGGATGGCGCCGGAGCACAAGGCGCCGGCCGGCGCCGAGGACGCCTTCGCGGCCTACAAATGGGCGCTCGCCCACGCGGCCGAACTGGGCGCAGATCCGCGACGCGTCGCCGTCGGCGGCGACAGCGCCGGAGCGAACCTGTCGGCATTGGTGACATTGCGCGCCCGCGAACAAGGTGTGCCGCAGCCGGCGCTGCAGCTGCTGTTCTACCCGGTGACCGACTACGCGGGCCAGACCCGGTCGCGGACCCTGTTCTCGAACGGTTTCTTCCTGACCCAGCACGACATCGACTGGTTCACCGCCTGTCTTCTCGACGGTGCGGAGGTGACGACCGGCGATCCCCGGGTGTCGCCGCTGCTGGCCGACGACCTGTCGGGACTGGCCCCGGCGCTGCTCGTCACCGCCGGCTTCGACCCGCTGCGAGACGAGGGCAGGCTCTACGCCGAGGCGCTGCGCGCCGCGGGCACGCCGGTCGACTTCCGCGAGTACGGCTCACTGATCCACGGGTTCGCCAACTTCTTCCCGCTGGGCGGAGACAGCGCCATCGCGGTCAAAGAGGTGATCTCGGCGATGCGGGCGCATCTGAGCCACACCGGATAAGCACCTCCGAACGCGCCGGTACGCTGTTCCACGTGGCGAACAAACCCAAGAAGAGCGCGCGGTATGACCTCAAGGCCGCCGATCGCAAGCGCAATCTTTTCGTACAGATCGGTCTGACGTCGGTCGTGGTCGTGTTCGCCGTCGCGCTGGTCCTCTACATCGTGATGTCGGCAGACGACAAGCCCACCGCCGGTGAGACGAAGTCGGTGCGCGTGGCCTCCAACAGCGTCATCACCAAGGACGGCACCGACGAGCCCAAGGCTGTCGTGTCGATCTACGAAGACTTCCTGTGCCCGCACTGCGGGGCGTTCGAGCAGCAGTTCGGCCCCACGATCAACAAGCTCGTCGACGCCGGAGCGATCGCGGCCGACTACTACATGGTGGGGATCCTCGATCGGCCGCAGAACAAGAACTACCCGTCACGGGCCGGTGCTGCGGCGTACTGCGTCGCCGACGAGTCCGTCGACGCGTTCCGCCGCTTCCACGCCGCGCTCTTCGCCCAGCAGCCCGGTGAGGTCGGCGCTGCCTATCCGGACAACAAGCGCCTCATCGAGGTGGCCCGCCAGGCCGGTGTGACCGGATCCGTGCCCGACTGCATCAACAAGGGCACCTACGAGGACATGGTCCGCGGTCTGGCCTCGGCCACCGGGATCAAGTCCACCCCGTCGGTGCGCATCAACGGCGAGGACTACCAATACAGCACCCCCGAGGCGCTGGTCGCGAAGATCAAGGAGATCGTCGGCGACGTGCCCGGCCTCGAAGCCGCCCCGCCGGCGGCGGACCCGGTCCCGGCGTCATGACCACGGCCGCGACCGACACCGTCGAATCGACCGATCCGACGGTCGACGACCCGGCTCAGGTCGCGGTGCCCCGCAGCAGCGCGCTGTGGGTGTTGATCGCCGGCATCGCCGGCTTGGCGGCAGCGCTGACGCTCACCGTCGAGAAGATCGAACTGCTGATCAACCCCGACTACATCCCGTCCTGCAGCATCAACCCGGTGCTGTCGTGCGGCTCGGTGATGGTCACTCCGCAGGCCTCGCTCTTCGGTTTCCCGAACCCGCTCATCGGCATCGTGTCGTTCACCGTCGTCGTGGTCACCGGGGTGCTGGCCCTGGCCAACGTTCGGCTGCCCCGCTGGTACTGGGGTGGCCTGGCCGTGGGCTCGTTGCTGGGTACGGTGTTCGTGCACTGGCTGATCTTCCAGAGCCTGTACCGCATCGGCGCGCTGTGCCCGTACTGCATGGTCGTGTGGGCGGTGATGGTGCCGCTGCTGGTGGTCACCACGGTGGTGGCGCTGCGTCCGCACCTGTCCGGCAACGCCGTGGTCAGGACCCTGCACACCTGGCGCTGGTCGCTGGTGGCGCTGTGGTTCACCGCGGTCTTGTTGCTGATCCTCGAGCGGTTCTGGAGCTACTGGTCGACGCTGCTGTGACCAAGCGTTCTCTTCACACCGGCGACGCCGGCTTCTGTGAGGTTGACCTGCGAGGTTAAGGTGAACCGTGACCGGTCGGATCTCCAAAGTCCTTGTCGCCAATCGTGGTGAGATCGCCATCCGCGCGTTCCGCGCCGCCTACGAGATGGGCATCGCGACCGTCGCGGTGTACCCGTACGAGGACCGCAATTCGCTGCATCGACTCAAAGCCGACGAGTCCTATCAGATCGGCGAGACCGGCCATCCGGTGCGGGCCTACCTGTCCGTCGACGAGATCATGCGGGTGGCCGTGGCCGCCGGTGCCGACGCGGTCTATCCCGGGTACGGCTTCATGTCGGAGAACCCCGAACTGGCCGCCGCATGCGCGGCGGCGGGCATCACGTTCGTCGGCCCCGGCGCCGACGTCCTCGAACTGACCGGCAACAAGGCCCGCGCCATCGAAGCGGCACGCGCAGCAGGCCTGCCGGTGCTCGAGTCCTCGGAGCCGTCGTCGTCGGTCGACGAGCTGGTCGCGGCCGCCGAGTCGATGGAGTTCCCCCTGTTCGTGAAGGCGGTCTCCGGCGGCGGCGGGCGCGGCATGCGCCGCGTGACCGAGCGCGACGCCCTGGTCGAGGCGATCGAGGCGGCCAGCCGCGAAGCCGAGTCGGCGTTCGGTGATCCGACCGTCTACCTCGAACAGGCTGTCGTGCGTCCCCGGCACATCGAGGTCCAGATCCTCGCCGACACCGCCGGCAACATCATGCACCTGTTCGAGCGCGACTGCAGCGTGCAGCGCAGGCACCAGAAGGTGATCGAGCTGGCGCCGGCCCCGAACCTGCCCGAGGAACTGCGGGCCAGGATCTGCGACGACGCCGTCGCGTTCGCCCGTCAGATCGGCTACACCTGTGCCGGCACCGTCGAGTTCCTGCTCGACGAGCGCGGGCACCACGTCTTCATCGAGTGCAATCCGCGCATCCAGGTCGAACACACCGTCACCGAGGAGATCACCGACGTCGACCTGGTCGCCAGCCAGCTGCGTATCGCTGCGGGGGAGACGCTGGCCGACCTGGGACTGGGCCAGGACATGCTGACCGCGCCACGGGGCTTCGCGATGCAGTGCCGGATCACCACCGAGGACCCGGCCAACGGGTTCCGCCCGGACACCGGCCGGATCACCGCGTACCGCTCGCCCGGCGGTGCCGGTATCCGGCTCGACGGTGGAACGCACCTGGGTGCCGAGATCGGCGCCCACTTCGACTCGATGCTGGTCAAATTGACTTGTCGCGGAAGGGATTTCGATGCCGCAGCGGCGCGGGCCCACCGCGCGTTGGCGGAGTTCCGCGTCCGCGGTGTGTCGACGAACATTCCGTTCCTGCAGGCTGTCATCGACGACCCCGATTTCCGGGCCGGCCAGATCAACACATCGTTCATCGACGATCGTCCCTACCTGCTCACCGCGCGCACGACTGCCGACCGCGGCACCAAGATCCTGAACTATCTGGCCGATGTGACCGTCAACCAGCCGCACGGCCCGCGGCAGTCGGCGGTCTACGCGCAGGACAAGCTGCCGCAGATCGATCTCGACAGCATGCCGCCGCGGGGGAGCAAGCACCTGCTCACCGAAGTCGGCCCGGAAGGCTTCGCCCGGTGGATGCGCGAATCCCGCTCCGTCGGCGTCACCGACACCACCTTCCGCGATGCCCACCAGTCGCTGCTGGCCACCCGGATCCGGACATCCGGCCTGCTGATGGTTGCCCCGTACATCGCGCGAATGACCCCGCAGCTGCTCTCGATCGAATGCTGGGGCGGCGCGACCTACGATGTGGCGCTGCGGTTCCTGAAGGAAGACCCGTGGGAACGGCTGGCGGCGCTGCGCGAAGCGGTGCCCAACGTCTGCCTGCAGATGCTGCTGCGCGGCCGCAACACCGTCGGGTACACCCCGTACCCCGAGGAGGTCACCCACGCGTTCGTGCAGGAAGCCACAGCGACGGGCATCGACATCTACCGCATCTTCGACGCGCTCAACAACGTCGAGTCGATGCGTCCGGCCATCGACGCGGTGCGGGAAACCGGCACGGCCGTCGCCGAAGTCGCGATGAGCTACACCGGCGACCTGTCCGACCCCGCCGAGACCCTATACACGCTGGACTACTACCTGCGTCTGGCCGAGCAGATCGTCGAGGCCGGCGCCCATGTGCTGGCGATCAAGGACATGGCCGGGCTGCTGCGTCCGCCCGCCGCTGCCACCCTGGTCCGCGCGCTGCGCAGCCGCTTCGACCTGCCGGTGCATGTGCACACCCACGACACCCCGGGCGGTCAGCTGGCCACCTACCTGGCGGCCTGGCAAGCCGGCGCCAGCGCTGTCGACGGTGCTTCGGCGCCGTTGGCGGGCACCACCAGCCAGCCTGCGCTCAGTTCGATCGTCGCGGCCGCAGCGCACACCGAGTACGACACCGGGTTGTCGCTGGACGCCGTGTGCGACCTGGAGCCGTATTGGGAGGCGCTGCGAAAGGTGTACGCACCCTTCGATGTTGCAGCAGCCGGTCCGCCCGCCCCGACCGGTCGTGTCTACCGGCACGAGATCCCGGGCGGGCAGCTGTCGAACCTGCGGCAGCAGGCCATCGCGCTGGGGCTCGGTGACCGCTTCGAAGACATCGAGGCGGCGTATGCGGCGGCCGACCGCGTCCTCGGGCGGCTGGTCAAGGTGACGCCGTCGTCGAAGGTGGTCGGTGACCTGGCGCTGGCGCTGGTGGGCGCCGGGATCACCGCCGACGAATTCGCCGCGGAGCCCGACAGATTCGACATTCCGGATTCGGTGATCGGATTCCTGCGTGGTGAGCTCGGGGACCCGCCGGGTGGCTGGCCCGAGCCGCTGCGCAGCAAGGCGTTGGCCGGTCGCGCGCCGGCCAAACCTCCCACCGAGTTGAGCGCCGAAGACGAGAATCTGTTGTCGCAGCCCGGCGCCAAGCGGCAGGCGACGCTGAACCGGCTCCTGTTCCCAGGACCCACCAAGGAATACGAGGCCCACCGAGAGCTCTACGGCGACACGTCGAGCCTGTCGGCCAACCAGTTCTTCTACGGGCTGCGGCACGGTGAGGAACACCGCGTCACGCTCGAGCGTGGCGTCGAGTTGCTCATCGGTCTGGAAGCCGTCTCCGACGCCGACGAACGTGGTTTGCGCACGGTGATGTGCATCATCAACGGTCAGCTGCGCCCAGTGGTGGTGCGGGACCGCAACGTCGCCAGCGAGGTGCCCACCGCCGAGAAGGCCGACCGCAAGAATCCCGACCACGTCGCGGCCCCGTTCGCGGGTGTGGTGAGTGTGACTGTGGCAGAAGGTGATTCGGTGAGCGCAGGACAGACCATCGCAACCATCGAGGCGATGAAGATGGAAGCGGCGATCACCGCGCCCAAGGCCGGCACCGTCGAACGGGTCGCCGTCGGAGCCACCGCCCAGGTGGAGGGCGGGGATCTGCTGGTGGTGGTGAACTGACCCGCATCATCGCCGGCACGTTCGGAGGCCGACGAATCGCGGTGCCGCAGCACAAGTCCGGGCGTGGCACCCGCCCGACCACCGACCGGGTGCGAGAGTCGCTGTTCAATCTGCTGGCGGCGCGACTCGATTTCGACGGCATCCGTGTGCTCGATCTGTACGCCGGCAGCGGTGCGCTCGGACTCGAGGCGTTGTCGCGCGGCGCGGCGTCGGTGCTGCTCGTCGAGTCCGACGCCAAAGCGGCCGCGGTGATCGAACGCAACATCGCCGCGCTGGGCGCCGCCGGTGCCGTCGTGCGCCGCGCAGCCGTGGCCACCGTGCTCACCGGCCCCGCCACCCGCCCCGCCGATCTGGTGGTGGCCGACCCGCCCTACGAGCTGTCGAACACCGAGGTGGAGACGGTCCTCGCGCTGCTGACCGACAACGGCTGGACGGCGCCGGGAACCCTCGCGGTGATCGAACGGCCCGCCGGCGCTGCGGAACTGGACTGGCCGCAGCACTGGTCGGTGGGCAAGCCGCGACGCTACGGCGACACCCGCATCGAACTTGCCGAGCGCCAGTGAGGTCGGCGCACCGCACAGGCGGGCTGCTAGCGTCGGACGCCATGAGCGGAGCGGTGTGCCCGGGATCCTTCGATCCGGTGACCCTCGGTCACGTCGACGTCTTCGAACGTGCCGCCGCGCAGTTCGACGAGGTCATCGTCGCGGTGCTGATCAATCCGAACAAGAAGGGCATGTTCAGCCTCGAGGAGCGGCTCGCGCTGATCGAGGAGTCGACCGCCCACCTGCCGAACGTGCGGGCCGAATCCGGACAGGGTCTCGTCGTCGACTTCGCGCGGGACCGGGGTCTGACCGCGATCGTCAAAGGCCTGCGCAGCGGCACCGACTTCGAATACGAGTGGCAGATGGCGCAGATGAACAAGCACGTCGCCGGGGTGGACACGTTCTTCGTCGCCGCCACGCCGCGTTACTCGTTCGTCTCGTCGTCGTTGGCCAAGGAGGTCGCCACCCTGGGCGGGGACGTCTCCGATCTGCTGCCCGGGCCGGTCAACGCGCGGCTGCGGGAAAAACTGCGCGGTTGAGCACGTCGCCTGCGGGTACGTCCACCGGTGACGACGCACAGCCCATTCGCGCCGTCATCCTCGACTCACCCGGAGGTGCCTGCCGTGGCGCAAACATTTGTCCAATCCACCGATGACGTCGTCGCGTTCCTGAGGGATCAGCACAACCTGATCAAGGACATGTTCGACGACGTACTGCATGCTTCGGCAACCGAAGCCCGTCAGAAGGCCTTCACCGATCTGCGGCAGTTGCTCGCGGTCCACGAGACGGCCGAGGAGATGGTGGTGCATCCGCGGGCGCGCCGCGAGATCGAGTCCGGGGACACGATCGTCGACGCGCGTCTCGAGGAGGAGCACGCGGCCAAACAGCAGCTCTCTGCGCTCGAAGACATGGACATCGCGTCCGACGAGTTCATCGCGGAGCTGACGAAATTCCGCGACGCGGTGCTCCAGCACGCCTTCAACGAAGAGGCCGAGGAGTTCCCCAAGCTCAAGCGCGAACTCGACGCCGACGACCTCAAGAGCATGGCTGCGGCCGTCCGCGCGGCCGAGGCCATCGCGCCGACCCGGCCGCACCCGGGGGTGGAGTCGGCCAAGCTGAACTTCGCGGTGGGGCCGTTCGCATCGATGCTCGACCGTGCGCGCGACGCCATCAGTGCGGCGTTGCGCTGAGGCCGGGGCGACACACCGGGACGCAAAAGCCGAGTCACAGCAGTAACACCAGGCACACTGGTCACTAACAACTACGCCTGGAGGGTGTCGCCGTGTACCGAGTTTTCGAAGCACTCGACGAATTGGGTGCCATCGTGGAAGAGGCCCGCGGGGTGCCGATGACCGCAGGCTGCGTCGTGCCCCGGGGCGATGTCCTCGAGCTGATCGACGACATCAAGGACGCCATTCCCGGCGAGCTCGACGACGCCCAGGACGTGCTCGACGCCCGGGACACCATGCTGCGCGAGGCCAAGGAGCACGCCGAGTCCACGGTGTCGACGGCCAACGCCGAAGCCGACTCGATGGTCAACCACGCCCGCGCCGAGGCCGACCGGCTGCTCGCCGATGCCAAGGCGCAAGCCGACCGCATGGTGGCCGAGGCGCGCCAGCACAGCGAGCGCATGGTCGTCGAGGCCCGCGAGGAGGCCGCACGGATCGCGGCCACCGCCAAGCGGGAGTACGAAGCCAGCACCGGCCGGGCCAAGTCGGAGGCCGACCGTCTGATCGAGAGCGGAAACCTCGCCTACGAGAAGGCCGTCCAGGAAGGCATCAAGGAGCAGCAGCGACTGGTCTCGCAGACCGAGGTGGTGGCCACCGCGACCGCCGAGGCGACACGGATGATCGACGCCGCACACTCCGAGGCCGACCGGCTGCGCGGCGAATGCGACATCTACGTCGACAGCAAGCTCGCCGAGTTCGAGGAGTTCCTCAACGGAACGCTGCGCTCGGTGGGCCGCGGCCGTCATCAATTGCGGACCGCGGCGGGAACACACGACTACGTGTCGCGCTGACCGCCACCCCGCGGGGCGGCGGCTGAACCGGTTCCCACCTCGCCGTACGATGACGGACATGGCGACGCACGCAGGCGCGGCGCACCGGGGGTCACGGTCGCCGCTGGCGATCAACATTTCTCGCCTCGGTCGGCGGCCGGGTTCGATGATGACAGTGCAGACCACGGTGCCGAACCCGACCCGGATCGGGCTGGAGCTCATCGCCGTCGAAGAGGGCGCACCGCTGGAGCTGGACCTGCGGCTGCAGTCGGTGTCCGAGGGCGTTCTGGTCTCGGGCACGGTGTCCGGACCCACCGTCGGTGAGTGTGCGCGCTGCCTGACACCGCTGCACGGCGACGTGGAGATCGAGATCACCGAACTGTTCGCCTATCCGGACAGCACCACCGACGAGACCACCGAGGAAGACGAACTGCCGCGGGTGTCCCGTGACGGGGGCGCCGACACCGTCGAGCTGGAGCAGCCGATCATCGACGCGATCGGGCTGGTGCTGCCGTTCTCGCCGGTGTGCGGTCCCGACTGCCAAGGGTTGTGCCCGGAGTGCGGAGTGCCGCTGGCCACCGCCGAACCGGGTCACCACCACGAGAAGATCGACCCGCGGTGGGCGAAGCTGGCCGAGCTCCGCGAGCAGAACACGCCCGAGCTCCGCGAGCAGAACACTCCCGAGCTCCGCGAGCAGAACACTGGAGAAGACTCGTGACGGTGGACCGCGCGCCCCTGCTCGAGGCGCTCGGTATCGACCTGCCCGACGAGCTGCTGACCATCGCGCTGACCCATCGCAGCTATTCCTACGAGAACGGTGGACTGCCCACCAACGAGCGGCTGGAGTTCCTCGGCGACTCGGTGCTGGGCCTGACCATCACCGAGGAGCTCTACCACCGCCACCCTGACCGTTCCGAGGGCGACCTGGCCAAGCTGCGGGCGAGCATCGTCAACACGCAGGCGCTCGCCGAGGTCGGCCGGCGCCTCTCCGACAAGGGGCTGGGCGCCTATCTGCTGCTGGGCAAGGGTGAGGAGAACTCCGGCGGCGCCGACAAGTCGAGCATCCTCGCCGACGGCGTCGAATCTCTGCTCGGCGCAGTGTATTTGGAACACGGTGCGATGGTCGCCAGGGAGGTGATCCTGCGGCTGTTCGGCACACTGCTCGACACCGCACCGACGCTGGGTGCGGGACTGGACTGGAAGAGCAGCCTGCAGGAGCTGACCGCATCGCGCGGGCTGGGTGTGCCGACCTACGTCGTCACCTCCACCGGACCCGACCACGACAAGGAGTTCAGCGCCACCGTCGTCGTCGGCGAGGTGGAGCGCGGCGCGGGGGTGGGCAGGACCAAGAAGGAAGCCGAGCTCAAAGCGGCAGCCGCCGCCTGGAACGCACTGAACGCGCTGAACCAGGCGTGATCGGTAGGCTGCGACGTCATGCCTGAGCTGCCGGAGGTCGAGGTCGTCCGCCGGGGGCTCGACGAGCACGTCACCGGGCGCACCATCACCGCGGTGCGGGTGCATCATCCGCGGGCGGTGCGCCGCCACGAGGCCGGCCCTGCGGACCTGACGGCGCGTCTGTTGAACGCGACGATCACCGGCACCGGCCGCCGCGGCAAGTACCTGTGGTTGTCGCTGGGAACCGATACCGCACTGGTCGTGCACCTGGGAATGAGCGGGCAGATGCTCTTGGGTTCGCGTACGCCGGGAGCACAGACGAGTTCCGTCCCCAACGAGAACCATCTGCGCATCGCGACTCTGCTCGACGACGGCACGACGATGAGCTTCGTCGACCAACGCACGTTCGGCGGGTGGATGGTCGCCGACATGGTGACCGTCGACGGCACCGCCGTGCCGGAGCCGGTGGCCCACATCGCCCGTGACCCGCTCGATCCGTTGTTCGACCGCGAGGCGGTGGTGAAGGTGTTGCGCGGCAAGAATTCCGAGATCAAGCGGCAGCTACTCGACCAGACGGTGGTCTCCGGCATCGGCAACATCTACGCCGACGAGGCGCTGTGGCGCGCGAAGGTCAACGGCGCACGGCCGGCCTCAGCGCTGTCGCGGCCGAAACTGCGCGAGCTGCTCGACGCGGCCGCTGCGGTGATGACCGATGCGCTGGGCGAGGGTGGCACGTCGTTCGACTCGCTGTATGTCAACGTCAACGGCGAGTCGGGGTACTTCGACCGGTCGCTGGATGCCTACGGGCGCGAGGGCCAGGCGTGTCGCCGGTGCGGTGCGGTGATCAGGCGCGACAAGTTCATGAACCGGTCGTCGTTCTACTGTCCGCGCTGCCAGCCTCGCCCCCGCACCTAGCGCCGAAATTGCATTCCACGCGCGTCAAACCGCGACTTGACGCGCGTGGAATGCAATTTCGGCGGAGGTTGGGGAGGTTGTAGAAATGGAGCCATGACCGAACTGTGGGTGGAGCGCACCGGAGTACGCCGCTATACGGGCCACAGCTCGCGAGGCGCCGAGGTGCTCGTGGGCTCCGAGGACGTCGAGGGTGTGTTCACTCCCGGCGAGCTGCTCAAGATCGCGCTGGCCGCCTGCAGCGGCATGGCCAGCGATCAGCCGCTGCGGCGCCGGCTCGGCGACGACTATCGGGCCACTGTGCGGGTCTCCGGTGCGGCCGACCGTGATCAGGAGCGCTACCCGCGCCTGGAGGAAGTGCTCGAGCTGGACCTGTCACGACTCGACCCGCAGGAACTGGCCCGGCTGCTGACCGTGGTCGACCGCGCCGTCGACCAGGTGTGCACAGTGGGACGTACGTTGAAAAGCGGTACGCAAGTGACGTTTGAGGTCAAAGATGTTGGACGACAATGATGTTGGACGACAATGACGTCCGGTTGGACGCGTGGGTGCACGGCCGCGTCCAGGGAGTGGGTTTCCGCTGGTGGACGCGGTCGAGGGCGCTGGAACTGGGGCTGACAGGGTTCGCGGCCAACAAGCCCGACGGGCGGGTTCATGTACGCGCCCAGGGCCCGCGCGCTGCCTGCGAACAGCTGCTTGACCTGCTGAATTCCGGTGACACCCCCGGTCAGGTCGACAAGGTCGTCTCGGACTGGTCCGACCCCGCCGACGCGATCGCCGGCTTCACCGAGCGCTGACGTGCGCGGCGGTAGGGTTTGACGTCATGCATCTGAAGAGTCTGACGCTGAAGGGCTTCAAGTCCTTCGCCTCGCCGACGACTCTGCGTTTCGAGCCCGGCATCACCTGCGTCGTCGGCCCCAACGGCTCCGGGAAGTCCAACGTCGTCGACGCGCTTACGTGGGTGATGGGGGAGCAGGGCGCCAAGACCCTGCGCGGCGGCAAGATGGAGGACGTCATCTTCGCCGGCACGTCGTCACGCGCGCCGTTGGGCCGCGCCGAGGTGACGTTGACCATCGACAACTCCGACAACGCGCTGCCCATCGAGTACTCCGAGGTGTCGATCACCCGCCGGGTGTTCCGCGACGGTGCGGGCGAGTACGAAATCAACGGCAGCCGTTGCCGTTTGGCCGACGTGCAGGAGCTGCTGTCGGATTCGGGCATCGGCCGCGAGATGCACGTCATCGTCGGTCAGGGCAAGCTCGCCGAGATCCTCGAATCCCGGCCCGAAGACCGGCGTGCCTTCATCGAGGAAGCCGCCGGTGTGCTCAAGCACCGCAAGCGCAAAGAGAAGGCGGTGCGCAAGCTCGACTCGATGTCGGCCAACCTCGCGCGGCTGACCGACCTGACCACCGAACTGCGGCGCCAGCTCAAGCCGTTGGGCCGCCAGGCCGAGATGGCGCGCCGCGCCCAGACCATCCAGGCCGACCTGCGTGACGCCCGGCTGCGACTGGCCGCCGACGACCTGGTGGCTCGCAAAGCGGAGTTCGACGACAGCAATCAGGCCGAAACGGCGTTGCGCCGCGAACATGACCAGCTCAGCGAGCGGTTGGGCGAACGCGGCGCCGAACTGGAAGCGCACGAGGCCGCCGTCGAAGAGCTCAGTGAACGCGCCGATGCCGCGCAGCAGCGCTGGTTCCGGCTCTCCGCACTGGCCGAACGGGTCGGCGCCACCGTGCGCATCGCCAGCGAGCGCGCCCAACATCTCGACGCCGAACCGGAACGCTCCGGTGGACCCGACCCCGACGAGCTGGAGGCCCAGGCCGACGCGGTTGCCGAACAGGAACGCCAACTCCTCGAAGAGCTGGCCGAGTCGCGCGAACGCCTCGACGCCGCCCGCGCCGAGCTGGCCGACCGGGAACAGGCCGCGGCAGAAGCCGAGCGCGCCCACATGGCCGCGGCCCGCGCCGAAGCCGACCGCCGGGAAGGGCTGGCACGTCTGTCGGGCCAGGTGGACACCATGCGGACGCGCGTCGAGTCGATCGACGAGACCGTCGCACGGCTGTCGGCGGCCATCGACGAGGCGGCCCAACGCGCCCAGCAGACGCAGGCCGAGTTCGAGACCGTGCAGGGCCGCGTCGGTGAACTGGACGCCGGCGAGCTCGGGCTCGACGAACACCACGACCGCACGGTGTCCGCGCTGCGCCTGGCCGACGAACGCGTCGCCGAGCTGCAGGCCGCCGAACGCGCGGCCGAACGCCGGGTCGCGTCGCTGCAGGCGCGCATCGACGCGCTCTCGGTCGGGTTGGAGCGCAAGGACGGCGCGGCGTGGTTGCAGGAAAACCTCGACGGCGCCGGACTTTTCGGTTCGATCGCCGGCCTGGTCAAGGTTCGGCAGGGCCACGAGGTGGCGATCGCCGCGGTGCTGGGGGCCGCAGCCGACGCGCTGGCCGCCGAGAACAGCGGTGCCGCGCGCGATGCGCTGGCGGCGCTGAAAGACTCCGACGGCGGCCGGGCCACCCTGGTGCTCGGGGACTGGCCCGCACCGGCGGCCGCCGAGACGGTGTCGCTGCCGGCCGGGGCGCAGTGGGCCGTCGACCTGGTCGACCCCGCGCCGCGCGTGCAGGGCGCGATCACCGGGCTGCTCGCCGACGTCGCGGTGGTCTCCGATCTCGCTTCGGCTCTGGATCTCGTTGCCGCCCAACCTGATCTGCGCGCGGTCACTGCCGACGGTGATCTGGTCGGCGCCGGCTGGGTCACCGGCGGGTCCGATCGCAAACCGAGCACGCTGGAGATCACCTCGGAGGTCGACAAGGCGCGTGCGGAACTGGCCGACGCGGAACGCCAGACCGCCGAACTGTCCGCGGCGCTGGCCGGCGCGCTGGCCGAGCAGTCCGCCCGCCAGGACGCCGCCGAGCATGCGCTGGCCGCGCTCAACGAATCCGACGCCGCGATCTCGGCGATCTATGAGCAGTTGGGTCGGCTCGGTCAGGATGCGCGCGCCGCGGACGACGAGTGGCAGCGGCTGCTCAAACAGCGCGAGGAACTCGAGGCCAACCGCGCGGGCACCGTCACCGAGCTGCGCGAACTCGAGCAACGACTGCACAACGCGCAGCAGGAACCGATGTTCGAGGCCGAGCCGGTCGACCGGCAGGAGAGCACCGCGGCTGCCGACGCTGCCCGGGCCGCCGAAGTCGAGGCCCGGTTGGCGGTACGTACCGCCGAGGAACGTGCCAATGCCGTTCGGGGGCGGGCGGATTCGCTGCGCCGGGCGGCCGCCGCCGAACGCGAGGCGCGGGTCCGCGCCCGGCAGGCGCGCGAAGCGCGGGTGCGCGCTGCGGCGATGGCCGCCGCGGTGGCGGAGTCCGGACGCCTGGTCGCCCAACGGCTCACCGCAGCGGTGGTCGTGGCGTCCCGTGTGCGCGACGAAGTGGCCGCCGAACGCCAGGTGCGCGCCGGCGCCCTGGCCGCCGCGCGCGACGAGGTCAACGACCTGACTGCCCGCGTCACCGCACTGACCGATGCGCTGCACCGCGACGAGGTCGCCAAAGCGCAAGCGGCCCTTCGCATCGAGCAACTCGAAGAGCAGGTTCTCGAGCAGTTCGGGATGGCCGTCGACGATCTGATCGCCGAGTACGGGCCGTCGGTGCCGCTCCCGCCGACCGAGCTGGAGATGGCCGAGTACGAGCAGGCGCGGGAGCGTGGCGAGCAGGTCACCGCTCCGGCGCCCATGCCGTTCGACCGCCCCACCCAGGAGCGCCGCGCCAAACGGGCCGAACGGGAACTCAAGGAACTCGGCCGGGTCAACCCGCTGGCGCTCGAGGAGTTCGCCGCGCTGGAGGAGCGGTACAACTTCCTGTCCACTCAGCTCGAAGACGTCAAAGGCGCGCGCAAAGACCTGCTCGACGTGATCGCCGAGGTCGACTCCCGCATCCTGCAGGTGTTCGCCGAAGCCTACGCCGACGTGGAACGCGAGTTCTCCCAGGTGTTTACGACACTGTTCCCGGGCGGTGAAGGCCGGTTGCTGCTCACCGACCCGGACGACATGCTGACCACGGGCATCGAGGTCGAGGCGCGCCCGCCGGGCAAGAAGATCAAGCGGCTGTCGCTGCTGTCGGGAGGGGAGAAGTCGCTGACCGCAGTGGCCATGCTGGTTGCGATCTTCCGCGCGCGCCCCTCGCCGTTCTATGTGATGGACGAGGTGGAAGCCGCGCTCGACGATGTCAATCTGCGGCGGTTGATCAGCCTCTTCGAGCAGCTGCGGGAACGGTCCCAGCTGATCGTCATCACACATCAGAAGCCGACGATGGAGGTGGCCGACGCGCTCTACGGCGTGACGATGCGCGGTGACGGCATCACCACGGTCATCTCCCAGCGGTTGCGCGGCCACGAGCTGGTGGCCGCGCCCTCCTGACCCGTCAGTCGATCGCGATCACGCCGCGGCGGCGCAGCGCCCCCAGGTCGGTCGCGCCGCAGCCGTGCAGGCACACCAGGAGTTCGTAGAGGAAGTCCTGCAGCCAGTCGACCACCGCGTTGACCGACTCGATGGCCGGTGACAGCAACGGCCGGGCGATCGCGACCACCTCGGCGCCCATCGCCAGCGCCTTGGCCGCATCCATACCGGTGCGGATGCCGCCCGAGGCCACCAGCGGCATCTCGGGCAGCGCGCGGTGGACCTCGGTGAGCGCCTGTGCGGTCGGGATGCCCCATTCGGCCAGTGCGGGATGCCGCACCTCGCCGTAGCGGACGTACTGCTCGATGCGGGCCCACGACGTGCCGCCCGCGCCGGCGACGTCGATGGCCGCGACGGGGAAGTCGTCGAGTTCGGCGGCCGCCACCGCGCCGAAACCGTGCCCGACCTCTTTGAGCATGACCGGGCAGCCGATCTCGCCGACCACCTCCCGCAGCTGCTCGAGGGAACCGGAGAAGTCGGTGTCGCCGTTGTGCTGCATCGCCTCCTGCAGCGGATTGGTGTGCACGGCGAGCGCGTCGGCGCCCACCTTGTCCAGTGCCGCGACCAGGCCCGGCACCAGGGAACGGTCCAACTGCGCCATCCCGATGTTGCCCACCAACAGGACATCGGGCGCGACGTGGCGCACGTCGAAGCTGGCCGCGGCCACGTCGTCGTCGATCATCACCCGCTGCGAGCCCAGCATCATGCCGAGCCCGAGTTGCTGTGCGGCCGCTGCCAGGTTGCGGTTGATGATTCCGGAGAGCTCCGCGCCGCCGGTCATGGCGCCGATCAGCACCGGTGCCCGCAACTGGTGCCCGAGGAACCGGGTGGCGAGGTCGATGCCGTACAGATCGGTCTGGGTGAGCGCGTTGTACGGCAGCCGGTAGCGCTCGAAGCCGGTGGTGACGGTCTGGTAGTCGACGGCCTCGGTCAGACACACGTCGATGTGCCGGCGTTTGCGGTGTGCCAGGGCGGCCACGGGGTCGAACGTCACCGCGCAGACCCCTGCGACAATGGCCGGGTGACTGAGAGTATCGGGCTGGGCCTGTGGATCGCGATCGCGGTCATCGCTGTACTGCTGATAGTTGCGCTCGTCGTCGGTCTGATGCGGTACCGGCGCCGCCGCATCAGCCTGAAGGCTCCAGACACCGCCACTCCCATCGATCGCTCGGGCGGCTATACCGCGTCTTCGGGTTTCACATTTACCTCATCGGCGCCTGTCGAAACCCCACCGGCGCCGCCGGAACGCATCGACACCACCGGTCTGCCTGCTGTCGGCGATGATGCCACCATTCCGCGCGACGCTCCGAAGCGTCCGATCGCCGATGTCCGCCTGCCTGAGCCGCCGGCGGCCCCGCCGAAGCCGCAACCGCCCGTGGAGCGGGAACCCGAGCCGGCGCCCGTTCCGGAGCCGGAGCCCCTGCCCGAGCCGGAGCCCGAGCCCCTGCCCGAACCGGAGCTCGAACCCGAGCCGGAGCTCGAGCCCGAACCCGAGCCCGAACCGGTCACCGAGGCACCTGCCCCGGAGATCGACGCGATCGCGCCGACCGAAGGGCGCCTCGACCGCCTCCGGGGACGGCTGGCCCGGTCCCAGAACACCCTCGGGCGCAGCATGCTCGGCCTGCTCGGCGGCGGCGACCTCGACGACGAGTCCTGGGAAGAGGTCGAGGACACCCTGTTGATCGCCGATCTGGGACCGGTGGTCACCGAATCCGTCGTCGCCGCGCTGCGCGAGCGGATGGCCAGCAGCCGGGTCCGCACCGAGGCCGACGCCCGCGCGGTGCTGCGTGAGGTGCTGATCTCCGAACTGCAGCCGGGCATGGACCGCGCAATCCGCGCGCTGCCCCACGAGGACAAGCCGTCGGTGCTCCTGGTGGTCGGCGTCAACGGCACCGGCAAGACCACCACGGTGGGCAAGCTGGCGCGCGTGCTGGTCGCCGACGGTCGCCGGGTGGTGCTCGGCGCGGCCGACACCTTCCGCGCCGCGGCAGCCGACCAGCTGGAGACCTGGGCGTCCCGGGTCGGCGCACAAGTGGTGCGCGGGCCCGAAGGCGCCGACCCGGCGTCGGTGGCCTTCGATGCCGTCGACACCGGCGTGTCCTCCGGCGCTGACGTCGTGGTGATCGACACCGCCGGCCGACTGCACACCAAGACCGGTCTGATGGACGAACTGGGCAAGGTCAAGCGGGTGGTCGGCAAGCGCGCCGCGGTCGACGAGGTGCTGCTGGTGCTCGACGCGACGATCGGGCAGAACAGCCTGCCGCAGGCGCGGGTGTTCGCCGAAGTCGTCGACATCACCGGAGTGGTGCTGACCAAACTCGACGGCACCGCCAAGGGCGGCATCGTCTTCCGGGTGCAGCAGGAACTCGGTGTGCCGGTGAAGCTCGTGGGTCTGGGCGAGGGTCCCGACGACCTCGCACCGTTCGAGCCCGCGGCGTTCGTCGACGCGCTTCTGGGGTGATCCCGCAAGCCCGCCGAACGGGTTGCGACTTCGCCGGTCTGCCGCCGCGGCGATCTGCGGGACGCATGGACGAAACACGAGCGTAACGACATCCGCCCGTGCGTTCACGTCGGCGAAACACAACAGAATCACCGGGGAAACGCGCTCGAAAGAGTCTCTTCGGGAGGCCGATCCGCGTCGGCCGTCATCCCAAGGAGGTTCACACAAAGTGGTTCTAGCCTTACCAGACGATGCGTTCCTGCCGTTCGGGCCGGAGGGCCTGAACGCCGGAGACACGGCGTGGGTACTCACGTCGGCCGCGTTGGTGTTGCTCATGACCCCCGGCCTGGCGTTCTTCTACGGCGGCCTGTCGCGACAGAAGTCCGTGCTGAACATGATGATGATGTCGTTCGGCTCGATAGGCGTCGTCAGCGTCATCTACGTGCTCTGGGGTTACTCGATGTCGTTCGCCTCCGCGCACACCGGCGGAAGTGACATCCTCGGCATCTTCGACAACCCCTTCGCACTCTTCGGCCTCAGCCAGCTGACCGAGGTACGCGAGCTCAACGGCGTCGACACCTTCGTCAGCGGCGGCTTCGGTACGGTACCTGCGATCGTCTGGGTGGCGTTCCAGCTGACCTTCGCCGTCATCACCGTCGCCCTGATCAGCGGTGCGGTGGCCGAACGGATGAAGTTCGGCACGTGGCTGGCGTTCGGCGGCATCTGGGTCACCCTGGTGTATTTCCCACTGGCGCATATGGTTTGGGGTGGCGGTCTGCTGTCGGGTTCCGAATCAGGCATCGCGGCAATGCTGTTCGGCGTCGATGACGAAGGGGTGGCCAACGTGTCCCCGATCGACTTCGCCGGTGGCACCGTCGTCCACATCAACGCCGGCATGGCCGCGCTGGTGCTGGCGATCCTGATCGGCAAGCGGACCGGATTCGGCCGGACCCCGTTCCGTCCGCACAACATTCCGTTCGTGATGCTCGGCGCAGCCCTGCTGTGGTTCGGCTGGTTCGGCTTCAACGTCGGCTCCGAAGGTGCTGCGGACATGCTCGCTGGAGCGGTGTGGGTCAACACGACTGCGGCCACTGCCGCGGCCATGCTGGGCTGGTTGCTGGTGGAGAAGATCCGGCACGGCCATGCCACCAGCGTCGGAGCGGCATCGGGCATCGTCGCGGGACTGGTGGCCATCACCCCGGCCTGCGGCTCGCTGAGCGCCATCGGCTCGCTGATCCTCGGTGCGGTGGCCGGTGTGCTGGCCGCGCTGGCGATCTCGATGAAGTACAAGCTCGGGTACGACGATTCGCTCGACGTGGTCGGCGTGCACCTGGTCGCCGGCCTGTGGGGCACCGTCGGCATCGGCTTCCTGGCCACCGAAACCGGCCTGTTCTACGGTGGTGGCATCCAGCAACTCATCGTGCAGATCGTCATCGCCGCCGTTGCGGTGGTGTTCACCGGCGTGATGACCGCGATCATCGCGTTCATCGTCAAGCCTCTGGGATGGCGTGTGTCCAAGGACGACGAGGACACTGGTATCGATGAGACCGAACATGCCGAAACGGCTTACGAGCTCGCCTGATCGGCGACAATTTCATCGGAAGGGATCGACTACATGAAGCTGATTACTGCGATCGTCAAGCCGTTCACGCTGGAAGATGTCAAGACCGGTCTGGAGCAGACAGGCATTCTCGGCATGACTGTCAGCGAGGTGCAGGGTTACGGTCGCCAGAAGGGGCACACCGAGGTGTACCGGGGCGCGGAGTACTCCGTCGACTTCGTGCCGAAGGTTCGGGTGGAAGTCGTGGTCGAGGACGCTGCGGTCGACAAGGTCGTCGACGTGATCGTCCAGGCCGCCCGTACCGGCAAGATCGGCGACGGCAAGGTGTGGGTGAGCCCGGTCGAGACAGTGGTCCGGGTGCGCACCGGTGAGCGGGGGGCCGACGCCCTATAGGTGCTCACCTGTTGAGAAGTCGTCTCCCGGCGGTCACGCCGCGGAAGCGCTGGACCGTCACGTTCCGGGAGGACAACTCATGAGCAGGAACCACCGGCCCGTCGCCGGACCGCCCCACTGGGAGCGGCCGGCGGCGGGTTCTTCCCGTCCGGCAACCGATCTGACCGCTGCCGTGCGACAACTGCTCTCCGGTGGGAATCGCCCGCTGGACTGTTCAGCACTGCGCGAAGCCCTTCTCGACCTCTACGACTTCTGGCTCACCACCAAGGCGAACGAAATCGGGATCACCGCGACCAGCGGCTTCGCGATCGTCGCCACCGGCGGACTCGGGCGTGGCGAACTGTTGCCCTATTCCGATCTCGACCTGATGCTGCTCCACGACAACATGCCACCCGAGGTTGTCGGCGAGGTTGCCGAGCTGCTCTGGTATCCGTTGTGGGACGCCAACATTCGCATTGACCACAGCGTGCGTACGGTGCCCGAGGCGCTCAAGGTGGCCGGCGAGGACATCTCTGCCGGACTGGCCATGCTCGAGGCGCGTCACATCGCCGGCGACGCCGACCTGTCGTCACTGTTGATCGGTGGGGCCCGCAGACAGTGGCGCACCGGAATCGCCTCCCGATTCGACGAACTCGTCGAACACACCCGTGCACGGTGGGCGCGCAGCGGTGAGATCGCCCATCGCGCAGAACCGGACCTCAAGGGCGGCAGGGGAGGGCTGCGCGACGTGCAGCTGCTCAATGCGCTGGCCATCGCCCAACTCGCCGACGTCTATCCCAGCCGTTCGCTGGCGTCGCCCACCGAAACCCTTGGGGAAGCACATCTCTCGCTGCTGAACGTGCGCACCGAGCTGCACCGGGTGGCCGGCCGCGGCCGCGAACTGCTGCTGGCCCAGCACGCCGACGAGATCGGTGCGGCATTGCGTATCGGTGACCGGTTCGACCTGGCGCGCATGCTCTCCGACGCCGCCCGCACCGTCAGCTACTACGTCGACGCCGGGATCCGCACCGCGGCCAACGCACTTCCGCGACGCGGTCTGGCCGTGCTGCGTCGGCCGGTGCGGCGCCCGCTCGACGAAGGGGTCATCGAGTTCAACGGCGAGGTGATCCTGGCCCGCGACGCCCGACCCGAACGGGATCCGGGCCTGATCCTGCGGGTGGCCGCGGCCTCCGCGGTGACCGGGCTGCCGATGGCCTCCTCGACGCTGAGCCGGCTGGTCGAGACCGCACCGGAACTGCGGGCCCCGTGGCCGCGTCAGGCGCTCAAGGATCTGCTGGTGATGTTGGCGGCCGGACCGTCGGTGGTCGCCACCATCGAGGCGCTCGACCGGACCGGCCTGTGGGGCCGGCTGTTCCCGGAGTGGGGCGCAGTGCGCGACCTCCCGCCCCGCGATGTCGTGCACATCTGGACCGTGGACCGTCATCTGGTCGAAACCGTTTCGCGGGCAAGCGCTTTGACCACCAGGGTGTCGCGTCCGGACCTGCTGGTGCTCGGCGCGCTGGTACACGACATCGGCAAAGGTCGCGGCGGCGACCACAGCATCATCGGAGCCGAACTGGCCACCCAGATCGGAAACCGGCTGGGCCTGTGGCCGTCGGACATCGACATCCTGTCCAAGGTCGTGCGACACCACCTGCTGCTCGCGCACACCGCGACCCGACGCGACCTGCAGGACCCTCGGACCATCGCCGGGGTCGTCGACGCCATCGGCGGCGACCTCGTCGTCCTGGAGCTGCTGCACGTGCTGGCCGAAGCGGACTCGCTGGCCACCGGACCCGGGGTCTGGGGCGACTGGAAGGCGTCGTTGATCGGCGACCTGGTGCGGCACTGCCGACTGGTGATGGCCGGCGAACCGCTGCCGCAACCCGACCCGATCGAGCCGCGGTTCGTCGCGCTGGCCGAAGGCTCCGGTGTGCACGTCGAACTCGTCGCCGCCGACACCCCGCACATCTACCAGGTGACGATGGTGGCTCCCGACCGGCGCGGCCTGCTGTCCAAGGCGGCGGGAGTGTTGGCGCTGAACTCGCTTCGGGTGTATTCGGCCTCGGTCAACGGTGCCCACGGGTCGGCGGTCAACACGTTCGCGGTCTCGCCGCACTTCGGGAGCCCGCCGGCCGCCGAGCTGCTGCGTCAGCAGCTCATCCTGGCCATCGACGGCGAGCTCGACGTGGTCAGCGCGCTGGAAAGGAAGGGAGCCGAGGTGGCCGCCGGCGGACGCGTCGGCGAGGCGCGCCCGGCCGTGCCGATCGTCGCCCCCGCCGCGCCGCCGCGGGTGCTGTGGCACGGCGGCACCGACGCCGCGCAACTGGTCGCCGAGGTGCGTGCCACCGACCGTACGGGCCTGCTCTCTGCGCTGACCGCGGTGTTCGAACGCGCCGGAGTGGACATCGCGTGGGCCAAGGTCACCACGCTGGGGTCCTCGGTCGTCGACGCGTTCGGGATCGTGGTGCCCGACGGGGCCTCGACCGAGTCGCTGCAGCAGAGCCTGGAGCACCAGCTCTACGCGGTCCTGCCGGCGCCCCCGGCCAAGCCTGTGCAGGAGGCCGGCTGACCGTGTCCGCGCCACCGATCGCGGTGGCCGGACACGCAGCCAAGTAGGCTGGCCCACGTGTTTGAATCCCTGTCCGACCGGTTGACCGGTGCCCTCTCGGGGCTGCGGGGCAAGGGTCGGCTGACCGACGCCGACATCGACGCCACCGCGCGAGAGATCCGCCTGGCCCTGCTGGAAGCCGACGTGTCGCTGCCGGTGGTGCGCCAGTTCGTCGCCCGCATCAAGGACCGCGCCAAGGGCGCCGAGGTCTCGGCCGCGCTGAACCCCGCGCAGCAGGTCATCAAGATCGTCAACGAGGAGCTCATCGAGATCCTCGGCGGTCAGACCCGCCAGTTGGCGTTCGCGCGCAATCCACCGACGGTGATCATGCTGGCCGGTCTGCAGGGGTCGGGTAAGACGACGCTGGCCGGGAAGCTCGCGAAATGGTTGAAGGGGCAGGGGCATACCCCGTTGCTGGTCGCCTGTGACCTGCAGCGGCCCGGTGCGGTCAATCAGCTGCAGATCGTCGGCGAGCGCGCCGGCGTCCACGTCTTCGCGCCGCACCCCGGGACCGCGCCCGGTGCCGATGAGGTCAAGGGCACCGCCGATCCGGTCGCCGTGGCCTCGGCCGGGCTCGCCGAAGCCAAGTCCAAGCTCTACGACGTGGTGATCGTCGACACCGCAGGCCGGCTGGGCATCGACGAAGAGCTGATGAGCCAGGCCGCGGCCATCCGCTCGGCGGTCGATCCCGACGAGGTGCTGTTCGTCCTCGATGCGATGATCGGCCAGGACGCCGTCACCACCGCCGAAGCGTTTCGTGAGGGTGTCGGGTTCACCGGTGTCGTCCTGACCAAGCTCGACGGCGACGCCCGCGGCGGCGCGGCGCTGTCGGTGCGCGAGATCACCGGGGTGCCGATCCTGTTCGCCTCGGCGGGGGAGAAGCTCGAGGACTTCGACGTCTTCCACCCCGACCGGATGGCCAGCCGCATCCTCGGCATGGGCGACGTGCTCACCCTCATCGAGCAGGCCGAACAGGTCTTCGACGCCCAGCAGGCCGAGGCCACCGCCGCCAAGATCGGCAGCGGGGAACTGACCCTCGAGGACTTCCTCGAACAGATGCTGGCCATCCGCAAGATGGGCCCGATTGGCAACCTGCTGGGCATGCTGCCCGGCGCCGGGCAGATGAAAGACGCGCTGGCCGCCGTCGACGACAAGCAACTCGACCGCGTCCAGGCCATCATCCGCGGCATGACGCCCGCCGAGCGGGCCGACCCCAAGATCATCAACGCGTCGCGGCGGCTGCGCATCGCCAACGGGTCCGGTGTGACGGTGTCGGAGGTCAACCAGCTCGTCGACCGCTTCTTCGAGGCCCGCAAGATGATGTCGCAGATGGCCGGGCAAATGGGAATGCCGTTCGGCCGCAAGAACACTCGCAAAGCGGCCAAGGGCAAGAACAAGCAGGCCGGTAAGAAGAAGGGCAAAGCCAACAGGGGCCCGACCCAGCCGAAGAACCCGTTGGGCGCAGGACTGCCCGCCGGCTTCCCGGACCTGTCGAACATGCCCAAGGGCCTCGACGAGCTGCCGCCGGGCCTGGCTGATTTCGACCTGTCGAAGCTGAAGTTCCCCAAGAACTAGTGGCGATGAGCGCTTGCGCGAAGAGCAGACGACCATGACGGCCGGCACGGCCCTGCATGTCCGAGGTCGCAGCCTGCCCGACGACGAACCCGTCGAGTGGTGGATCGTCGACGGGGTGCTCAGTGCGGAACCGGTCGCCGGCGCCGACACGGTGTTCGACGGCGGTTGGGTCCTGCCCGGCCTGGTCGACGCCCACTGTCATGTCGGTCTCGGCGCGCAGGGCCAGATCCCGCTCGACGAGGCGGTCGAGCAGGCCGAAACCGAGCGCGGAGCCGGCGCGCTGCTGCTGCGCGACGCCGGCTCGCCGACCGATACCCGCAGCTTCGACGAGCGTCCGGACCTGCCGCGCATCATCCGCGCCGGACGTCACCTCGCCCGACCCAAGCGCTACCTGCGCGGGTTCGCCGCCGAGCTCGACGACCCGTGGCAGCTGCCCGACGCCGTGGCCGCCCAGGCGCGCTGGGGCGACGGATGGGTCAAGCTGGTCGGCGACTGGATCGACCGCGACACCGGCGACCTGGCCCCGTTGTGGTCCGACGACGTGCTGGAAGCCGCCATCGACGCCGCGCACGCCAACGGTGCCCGCGTGACAGCTCACGTGTTCAGTGAGGACGCGCTGCCCGGCCTGATCAAGGCGGGTATCGACTGCATCGAGCACGGCACCGGGCTGACCGAGGACACCGTCGACCTGATGGTCGAATACGGCACCGCGCTGGTGCCGACCCTGATCAACATCGAGAACTTCCCCGGGATCGCCGAGTCGGCACACCGCTATCCCAGATACCAGCAGCACATGCGTGCGCTGCACCGGACCTGCCGCGAGCGGATCGCCGCCGCCCGCGAAGCCGGCGTGCCGATCTACGCCGGGACCGATGCGGGCAGCTCGATCGCCCACGGGCGGATCGGCGATGAGGTCGAGGCCCTCAAGGGGATCGGGATGGCGCCGACCGAAGCGCTCGGCGCCGCGTGCTGGGACGCCCGCGAGTGGCTCCGCCGTCCCGGTCTGCGCCACGGCGCCTCGGCGGACCTGGTCTGTTTCGCCGAGGACCCGCGCACGGGCCCGGAGGTGCTCTCGCGTCCGACGCGCGTCATCCTGCGCGGGACGGTCTACTGACGGCGGCCGCCGGCGGCCCGGTCGCCTCCTCCGTCACACCTATCCGAGTTTTTCAGGAGAAGTGCGAGTGCGGCACTGCATTATGCGGATCGCTGTGGCAGCTGAGGCTATTGGTGCTCACGGCTGCGCAGTCCCGAGTCCAGCAAGCGGATCGCCGTTGCGGCTGAGACTGCTGGGACTCAAGGCTGCGCAAATCCCCAGTCCAGTAAGCGAATCGCATGATCGTAGAGGTCGCCACTGCCGTACATCTGCACCACCGCCAGACGGCGGTTCCCGCGCTGCGCGGCGCCGACGTAGGTCTTCCGGGCCAGGTTGGTGAACCCGGTCTTGCCGCCCAGGCTGCCCGGATAGCGGGTGAGCAGCTGGTTCTGGTTGTGAATGGTCTTGCCCGGGAACTGCGCTGACGGCGAACGCATGATGTGAGCGATCAACGGGTACTGCAGCGCCGCGCGCATGATGACCGCGAGATCGTGTGGGGTGGTGGTGGATTCCCACCCCGGACCGTCCAGTCCGGACGGCGACGACGCCTTGGTCGCCCGGGCGCCGACCAGTGCGGCCTTGCGGTTCATCGCGGCCACCGCCACCCGTTGTCCGCCGAGCATGTCGGCCAGCATGTTGGCGGCGTCGTTACCCGAAACCATCAGAATCGCTTCGAGCAACTGGCGGGTGGTGTAGGCCTGCCCGGGTTTCAGTCCGGCACAGGAGCATTCGACGGTGGTGTGGGAGGCATTGGCGCGGGCGAAGCTCTCCGGACGCAGATGGTCGAGCACCACCATCGCGAGCAGTACTTTGATGGTGCTGGCGGGGGCGTAGCGGCCGTAGGGGTCACGGCTGGCCAGCACCCGCCCGGTGTCGAGATCGGCGAGCAACCATGCCTTGGCCGGGCCGTCGGGAACCGATTGCACCGCAGCAGCTTCCGCGGGTTGCGCCGAAGCCGTGGGGCCGAGGGGCAACAGAGCGGTCACCAGGGCCGCGCACAGGGCGAGCGCCAACCCCGCGAACCGTCTTCGCACGCTTGGCGACGTTAACCACGCCCGGACTCGATCAGCACCCGATCCGGTCTCCATCTGATATCGACTGCGCGCGTCGACTCGAAGCCCGGTGGCTCACCGATCGTGTTCAATCGACGTCGTGATGACACTCGAGGAGATCTCCGACCGTCTGGAGATCCAGCAGCTGCTGGTCGACTACTCCACGGCCATCGACCAGCGGCGCTTCGACGACCTGGACACCGTGTTCACCGGCGACGCGTACATCGATTACCGGGTCTCCGGCGGCATCGACGGTCGCTTCCCAGAGGTCAAAGCATGGCTCAAAGACGTACTGCCGAACTTTCCGGCGTACTACCACATGCTCGGCAACATCGACGTGCGCATCTCGCGTCATCCGGACGGGGACCGCGCGACGTCGCGGGCGATCTGCTTCAACCCGATGGTCCTCGGGGGCGACCAGGCGCAGATCTACTTCGTCGGGATCTGGTACATCGACGAGTTCGTCCGCACCGCAGACGGTTGGCGCATGAGCCGACGCGTCGAGGAGAAGTGCTTCGACAAGCTGGTCTAGCGTCTCAGCGCACCAGGCGCCGGGCCACCGCGCCGGCGACCTTCTTGATGCGGTCGGACAGGTAGACCGATACGACGGCGTTGAAGATGTCCTCACGGATGCGGGTGAGCGTCGAGCTGGTGAAAAGCCAACGGCCATCGACCTTCTCGTAGGTCTCCTGGTAGTGCCCATAGCCGCGCAGGTTGACGCCGGGAGCCAGTCGCACCACGTCCTCGAGCGCCCACACCGCGCGCGCGGTCGTCGCCGAGGTCAGTTCGATCTCCGGTGCGTGCACCTGATGCACCGTGGCGCGGTCGCCGAGGCTGCGCCGGGTGAAGGCCACGAATTCGTCGGCGCCGACGATCACCTTCCCGCCGGCCGGGGAGGTGTCGCTGCGGAAGTCGTCGGCGAACAGCTCCCGCCACTGGGCCCACTTCTTGGTGTCCAAGAGGCGGCAGTAGCGCGCCTTGAGCTGCTTGATCGCCTCGAACTCGGCCAGCGCCGCGGTCGCCTCGGTCACGGGAGCAGCCTACGGTAAACCTTTCGGTTCTCTCGCGGTCGGTAACGCTCGGTACGTCCGCCGTTCCCCTCGATCGTGTAGTGATGACCGACATGACGGCCCCGCCTGTGGAAGTCCACCTGAAGTCGATCCTGCCGGCCTTGGAAGCTGCCGATCTGCCGGCGCTGACCACCGCGCTGCGACCCCTCACGACACCGCAGATCGTCACACTGCTCGAGCGGTTGGACCGCCGGCAGCAGGCGGTGCTGTACCGGGTGCTGCCCAAGGATCGGGCGCTGGAGGTGTTCGAAGGACTCGACGCCAGTCTGCAGCGCGACATCGTCGGTGGCCTCCAAGACGACGCCGTGGCCGCACTGTTCGCCGACCTGGACCCCGACGACCGGGTCGAACTGCTCGACGAGTTGCCGGCGACCGTGGCCGCGCGTCTGCTGCGCGGCCTGCCTCCCTCCGAGCGGGAGTTGACCGCCGCGATACTCGGCTATCCGCAGGGTTCGATCGGACGTCGGATGAGTCCGGAGTTCGTCTCCGTGCGGGCGTCGATGACGGCCGCCGAGGCGCTCGACCGGGTCAGGGGTCGGCTCGCCGACGCCGAGACCATCTACACCCTGCCGGTGGTGGACGACGATCGGGTGCTCGTCGGCGTCGTGACCCTACGAGGACTGCTGGCGGCCGCACCGCAGACGCCGGTGGGGGAGATGATGTCCGTCCCGCACTGGGCGCGCGCCACCGAGGACGCGGAGCACGCCGCGCGCCGCTGCGCGGAGTTGAAGTTGCTCGCGCTGCCCGTCGTCGACAGCGAGACGCGGCTGGTCGGCATCCTGACCGTCGACGACGCGCTGCGCATCTTGGAGACCGCCGAGTCCGAGGACCAGGCCCGCCTCAGCGGCACCGAACCGCTGCGACGGCCCTACCTGACCGCCCCGGTGACCAGGCTGGTCCGGTCGCGCGTGGTGTGGCTGCTGGTGCTCGCGATCGGCGCCACGCTGACGGTCCAGGTCCTGGAGGTGTTCGAGGCCACGCTCGCCGAAGTGGTCACGCTCGCGCTGTTCGTGCCGCTGGTCATCGGCACCGGCGGCAACACCGGCAATCAGGCCGCCACCACCGTCACCCGCGCATTGGCGCTCGGCGACGTTGGTCCCGGTGACCTCGGCAAGGTGCTGTTCCGCGAACTTCGCGTCGGATTGGCCCTCGGGCTGCTGCTCGGCGGCCTGGCCTTCGCGGTGACGACGTTGATCTACGGCCACGCGATCGGCACCGTGATCGGGCTGACGCTGGTCAGCCTGTGCACGATGGCCGCCACCGTCGGAGGTGTCATGCCGTTGATCGCGCGCGCCGTCCGTGTCGATCCCGCGGTGTTCTCCAACCCGTTCATCTCGACGTTCGTCGACGCGACCGGACTGCTCATCTACTTCACCATCGCCAAGATCGTGTTGGGGATCTGAGGCGCGATTTCCGCCGTGGAGCGACGTTCTGGCACAATGGGCCGCTGTCCACGTACGGCTTCCTCTCGCTGAGGATGGGCCGTCCGGAGGTCACACACGTAAGGCAAAACCGGATCGGGCAACCCGCCCGCATCGCTGAATTGCAGCGTGGCAAACGCAGTAGGAGTAGTCGTTCATGGCTGTCAAGATCAAGCTCACCCGGCTTGGCAAGATCCGCAATCCCCAGTACCGCATCATCGTCGCCGACGCCCGCACGCGTCGTGACGGCCGCGCCATCGAGGTCATCGGCCGGTACCACCCCAAGGAAGAGCCCAGCCTGATCGAGCTCGACTCCGAGCGCGCCCAGTACTGGCTCGGCGTCGGCGCCCAGCCCACCGAACCTGTGTTGCAGCTGCTCAAGATCACCGGTGACTGGCAGAAGTTCAAGGGTCTCCCGGGTGCCGAGGGCACGCTGAAGGTCAAGGAAGCCAAGCCGTCCAAGCTGGACCTGTTCAACGCCGCGCTGGCCGAGGCCGAGAGCGGTGCCACCACCGAGGCGACCACGCCGAAGAAGAAGAAGGCCCCCGCCAAGAAGGCGGCCTCCGACATCGAGGCGACCGCCGATCCCGCCGGCAACGCCGACAAGTCCGAAGCGGCCGCCGAGGGCGAGGACGCCACTGTCGCCGGTGCCGCCGAGGCCTCGGGCGAGTCTGCACCGGCGCAGAGCTGAGCCAGGCGATGAGCTCTGTCGTCGTTGACGCCGTCGAGCATCTGGTCCGCGGCATCGTCGACAACCCCGACGATGTGCGCGTCGACATGGTGACCAACCGCCGCGGCCGCACCGTCGAGGTGCACGTGCACCCCGACGATCTCGGCAAGGTCATCGGACGTGGCGGACGCACCGCCACCGCGCTGCGCACCCTGGTCGCCGGTATCGGCGGCCGCGGCATCCGCGTGGACGTCGTCGACACCGACCGCTGAGAACGTCTCCCACCCCGCAGGGCGAGCGATGGAACTGGTGATCGGGCGCGTCGCCAAGGCGCACGGGGTCACCGGTGAACTCGCCGTCGAGGTCCGCACCGACGATCCCGACGAGCGGTTCGTACCGGGAGCGACGCTGCGGGGCCGCGCGCCCAAGGGCGGCGGACACCGCGACTACGTGATCGAGTCGGTGCGGTCGCACGGCGGCCGCCTGCTGATGCGGTTGGTCGGCGTCACCGACCGGGACGGCGCCGACCGGCTGCGCGGCACGCTGTTCGTCGTCGACTCCGCGGAACTGCCACCGATTGAAGACCCCGACGAGTTCTACGACCACCAACTCGAAGGCCTGGCGGTGTGGACCGTCGGTGGCGATTGTGTCGGCACCGTGGCGGAGGTATTGCACACCGCGGGTGGGGAATTGCTGTCGGTGCGTGCCGAGGGCGATGCCGGGTTCGAGGTGCTGGTGCCGTTCGTGTCGGCGATCGTGGTCTCGGTGTCGCTGGAGGATCAGAAGATGATCATCGATCCGCCCGAGGGCCTGCTCGATCTCTAGAGAGGCGAAGCTGTGCGGATAGACGTCGTCACGATCTTCCCGGACTTTTTGAATCCGCTGCGACAATCGTTGCCCGGCAGGGCAATCGACGCGGGGATCGTCGACCTGGCGGTGCACGACCTGCGCAACTGGACCCACGACGTGCACCGCTCCGTCGACGACTCGCCGTACGGCGGCGGGCCCGGCATGGTCATGAAAGCCCCGGTGTGGGGTGAGGCGCTCGACGAGATCTGTTCCCCCGACACACTTCTGGTCGTCCCGTCGCCGGCCGGTCGACTGTTCAAGCAATCGGTGGCGCAGCGCTGGAGCACCGAAACGCACCTGGTGTTCGCCTGCGGGCGCTACGAGGGCATCGACCAGCGGGTGATGGACGACGCTGCTCGGCGCATGCGGGTCGAAGAGGTCTCGATCGGTGACTACGTGCTGCCGGGTGGTGAGTCGGCAGCAGTGGTGATGATCGAGGCGGTGGTGCGGTTGCTGCCCGACGTCCTCGGCAATCCCGCCTCACACGAGGACGACTCGCACTCCGAGGCCGTCGGGGGACTATTGGAAGGGCCCAGCTACACCCGGCCCGCGCGTTGGCGCGACCTGGACGTACCCGAGGTGCTGCTCTCGGGCGACCACGCCCGCATCGCCGCGTGGCGTCGCGAACAGAGCCGGCAGCGCACCCTCGAGCGGCGACCGGATCTGCTGACCTAGATCCTTCCCTCGGGGAAGAAGCCCCGCACCGCGTCGGTGATCGTCTGCCGCGCGGTGTCGGCGCCGGTGGGCTGCATCGCACCGATGGCCATGACATACCGGCGGTCCGCGCCGATGACACCGGTCGACAGGTGCATCCAGTCCGAACCCACGCAGCACATCCACCCCTGCTTGACCGCGACGGGCTCCCCGGGCAGTCCTTCCGGGATGCCGAAGCGCTGCGGGTAGACCCCGCCGGGCACCATGCCGTCGGGCGCGGTCGGCGTCGAGGCCGCCAGGTTGTCCAGGATGATGGCGGCCTGCTCAGCCGGCAGCCCGCCGGCGCCGGTCAGCAGCATGTCGTAGTAGCGGACGAGATCGGTCGCGGTGCTGATGGTGTTGAACCAGCGTCCGTTGCCCGGCGGGCGGGTGGAACCCAGGTTGTAACGGTCGGCCACACGGTTGACGATCGCGCTGCCGCCGCTTCGGTTCCAGAACACCTCGGCGGCGCTGTCGTCGGAGGAGCGCAGCATGACGTCGAGCGACTGCCGATCCTGCGGGGACAGCTCGGTCTTGCCCTGGGCGACCTGCAACAGCAAGTCGTCGGCGATGAACACCTTGACCACCGAGGCGATCGCGATGGTGCGGTCGTTGCCGTTGGTCACCAGCTGACCGGTGCTGCGGTCGAGCACCGCCGCGGTGATCTCCGCGCCCGCTGCTTCAGCCTGCGCCGTGGCCTGCCGTGCACGCTCGGGAAGTCCGACGAACGTCGCGGCGGGCTCGTCCGGCGGTCGCTCGGGGAGGGGAGCCATGGTGCCGAGCGGGGCGACCACCGTCAGATGCGGACCGGACGACACCGGCGACGCGCCGTGCACCTGCGCCTGGCATCCACCGAGAGCCACCATCGCGACGGTGAGGGCAGCAGTGGTCGTGAACAGCCGGTAAGGCCGCCGTCGCATCGGTCGCCTCCATGCACTCCGAGATCCACACCCCGCCCTGCGGGGTCGTCATCCTCAATTACCCCGTGCGTACCAGGTTAGACGTATCGACCCGCGGTGTGCTCTGATGCAGGAGCACGTCACAGCCGGTGAGCGCCCGCATCCGCGGCGATTTCAGGGATCGGCCCTCCGTCTGGCACAATTGGGCAGTTGTCTGTGCACGGCAGGGACGGATTTCAGGGTTCCGCGGCACGACTGCACCCCAGACGCCGAACAACTACGGCTCTGCGCGTCACCAGGACGCTGCCGGAGCCGCGATCAGCAAGGAAGTGTCACCGATGAACACGCTCGATTTCGTCGACCAGACGTCGTTGCGCAACGATGTCCCCGAATTCGGCCCCGGCGACACCCTGAACGTCCACGTGAAGGTCATCGAGGGCTCCAAGGAGCGCATCCAGGTCTTCAAGGGCGTCGTGATCCGCCGTCAGGGTGGTGGGGTGCGCGAGACCTTCACCGTCCGCAAAGAGAGCTACGGCGTGGGTGTCGAGCGCACCTTCCCGCTGCACTCGCCCAACATCGACCACATCGACGTCGTCACCCGCGGCGACGTCCGTCGCGCCAAGCTGTACTACCTGCGTGAGCTGCGCGGCAAGAAGGCGAAGATCAAGGAAAAGCGCTGACCTGCCCGCCGGCCGGGTGCACAGCCTGCGCTGACTAGTCTGATCTTGTGACCGGACCCTCCGCGGCTGACGACTCCTCGCCCGACCCCAGATCCGACACCGCCGAGGACTCGGCCGCGGAAACCGGGAACACGTCGGACAAGCCGAAGAAGAAGGGCGGCGCGCTCCGCGAAGCCGCGATCCTGATCACCATCGCGGTGGTCCTGTACTACGTCATGCTGACGTTCATCGCTCGGCCGTACCTCATTCCGTCGGAGTCGATGGAGCCGACGTTGCACGGCTGCGACGGCTGCGTCGGGGACCGGATCATGGTCGACAAGCTCAGTTACCGGTTCAGCGAACCTCGGCCCGGCGACGTCATCGTCTTCAAGGGTCCTCCGAACTGGAGCATCGGCTATCAGTCCATCCGATCCGACAACCCGGCGATTCGTTGGGCCCAGAACGCGCTCTCGGTGATCGGGTTCGTCCCGCCCGACGAGAACGACCTGGTCAAGAGGATCATCGCGGTCGGTGGTCAGACCGTGCAGTGTCGTGTGGACTCCGGTCTGACCGTGGACGGCAAGCCGCTGCAGGAGCCGTACCTGGACCCCGACACCATGAACGCCGATCCGGCCGTCTACCCCTGCTTGGGCAATGAGTTCGGGCCGGTCACCGTGCCCGAGGGGCGGCTGTGGGTGATGGGCGACAACCGCACCCACTCCGCGGATTCCCGCACCCACTGCGCCAATGAACCCGCAGACGCCCAACGCGGCCTGCTGTGCACCGGGGACCCGACCCCGGGCACCATTCCGGTGGACAATGTCATCGGTAAGGCACGGTTCATCGCCTGGCCGCCGTCGCGGTGGGGTGGTGTGAACTCGTTCAACCCGCAGACCTGAGAAGGAGACCTCGGACTTGCGTGCCGCGTGGCCACCGCGTGCGGTGATCCGCAAATCTTCCGGCTTGCGCACCCTGGAGTCGGCGCTGTACCGGGCCGGCCTCGGCCCGGTGGCCGGCGTCGACGAGGTCGGTCGCGGTGCCTGTGCCGGACCGCTGGTGGTGGCGGCCTGCGTCCTCGGTCCCAACCGCCTCGAGAGCCTGTCGGCGCTCGACGATTCGAAGAGGTTGGGCGAAGCCGAACGTGAACGGCTGTTCCCACTGATCAAGCGGTACGCGTTGGCGTACCACGTGGTGTTCATCCCATCGGTGGAGGTGGACCGTCGCGGCGTGCACGTGGCCAACATCGAAGGAATGCGCCGCGCGGTCGCCGGGCTGCCGCTGCGGCCGGGCTATGTACTCTCCGACGGGTTCCGCGTGCCCGGCCTGCCGATGCCGTCGTTGCCGGTGGTGGGCGGCGATGCCGCTGCCGCCTGCATCGCCGCGGCCAGTGTGCTGGCGAAGGTCAGCCGCGACCGGCTCATGGTGGCGATGGAGGACGAACACCCCGGTTACGGCTTCGCCGACCACAAGGGCTACAGCACCCGCGCGCACAGCGCGGCACTGGCGGCGCTGGGCCCGTCCCGGCAGCACCGGTACTCGTTCATCAACGTCCGGCGACTGGTGTCGTCCGACGATGAAGTGAGTGCGTCGGCTGCGCTGGAATGGGAACCCGAAGAGCATGCCGAACTGGCGTGCGGGAAGATGAGGCCAATGGGCCCGATGGACTCCGACCTACATGAAGGACAGCTGAGCCGATGAGTGCCGAGGATCTCGAGAAGTACGAAACCGAGATGGAGCTCTCGCTCTACCGCGAGTACAAGGACATCGTCGGGCAGTTCAGCTACGTCGTCGAGACCGAGCGCCGCTTCTACCTGGCCAACAGTGTCGAGCTGCTGCCGCGCAATGCCGACGGCGAGGTCTATTTCGAACTGCGGCTCGGCGATGCGTGGGTGTGGGACATGTACCGGCCGGCGCGCTTCGTCAAGCAGGTGCGGGTGATCACGTTCAAGGACGTCAACATCGAAGAAGTCGAGAAACCCGAGCTGCGTCTGCCGGAGTAGTCATCCGACGCGCGTCAACGTGAAGGGCATCCGGATGTTGAGCGAGCGGTTGACCCCGCACGCACCGGTCGGCCCGATCGTCTGGTCCCATCCGCTGAGCCGGTCGCCGCGGTCGTAGGAGTCCAGCCGTGCCGCCCAGAACGTGAACGTCTGCTCGCCGGGCGCGGTGCTTCCGTCGGGGCAGGTCTGCCAGCCCGCGACGGTGTGCGCGGTCTTCCATCGCTGACTCCGATACACCAGATCAGCGGTCCAGCCCTGATCGCTGACCACGGTTCCGGTGCAGTCCTGGAACGTGGCGCACGACGAGCTGACCGTCCAGGTGGCCACGACGTCGTCCCGGTAGACCATGACCTCGTTCGTCTTGGCCCACAACCCGTCCGAGCGCGCGGTGAAGGTGCCGTTGAGCGCGACGTCGGGTGACGCGGGCGCCGGGGCGGTGCCGGCGACACCCGCGCTCGCGACGACGAGCGCGCCGACGGCGAGGTTCAGGGCACGCGAGGCCATACCAGGTCCTTCCAGCTCTGCGGTGGGGACGCCAGATCGGTCTGGTGCGGAGCCGTCCCGTCGGCGGCGGCGACCCGGCCCATCTGCGGGTCGTAGGTGGCGACCTCCAGGGGCGGGGTCGGTTGGGTGGGAGGCATCGGGGTTCCGGTGACGGGGGCGAAGAGACGTTCGTCGCGGTCGACCCGATTGTCGGGCGAGACGCCCTGCCCGACGAGGTTGGGATCGAACGGGGCCGGACCCAGCGCGTGTTGGCGTGCGGCAAGGGGCTGGAACGGCCGGTCGCTCTTGCACAGTTCGACGGTGGGTGCGCGTTTACCGGGGGCGTCCATGCAAGGAAGGTTGCGGACGCCGCGCACGGCGATCGGGGAGTCCTGCGGCAGCTTGCAGTACAGGCCGTCCGGGGTGTCGATGGTCGTGGTGTCGGCGGGCGAACGCCATGACGACGGCGGCAGAAATCCCACCGTGCACGCGGGCGGATCGTCGACGGAGATCCGGAAGTCGCCGACCGCGATGCCGGTGGCGTTGTTGTCTCCGACCGAGGACTGGTAGAACGCCGAGGACGGAGGCAACAGCACCAGGAGTTGTTCGAGTCCCGGCCGGTACGTCAGCGCGACCTGACCCAGCGAGGTCAGGTTGGCCAGCAGCAGCGGAAGCGTGGGCTCGACCTGCTGGAGGAGTTGTGAAACCTCCTGCGCTGCAGTCGATCCGGTATCCATGACCTGTCGGATCTCGGGATCGCGGACCACTACCTGCGCGCTGACCGCTGCGAGCCGCGAAGACCACCTGGCCAGCGCGTCGGCGCCGGCGACCTGCCCGTCGAGCACCGGCGCGGTGTCGTCGATCAGTGCTGCGGTGCGGCCGGCCACCCTGTTGGTGTCCGCGGAGATCCGCGACGTGGACTCCGCCAGCGTCTGCAGGTCGTAGCCCGCGCCGTTGAACGCTCTGAACGACTCGTCGAGCAGCGTGCCGAGTTTGTCCTCGGGAATGCTGGTGACCAGCGCGCTCAAGCGCTCCAGCATGGGTGCCACCCGCTGCGGCACGATCACTGCTGATGACGGGATCACCGCACCGCTCTGCAGATAGGGCCCGGAGTTCGTGCGGGGTTGCAGGTCGACGTACTGTTCCCCGACCGCCGACACGCTGCGCACCTCTGCCTGCAGATCCGCCGGCACCGGAGGCGAACTCGACAGCGACAGGGCGGCGACGGCGCCGCCGCGGTGGACGTCCATGGAGGTCACCTTGCCGATCTGCACGCCGCGGTAGGTGACGTTGGCGAAGCGGTACAGGCCGCCGGCCTCGGGAAGCTGCAGGGTGACTTCGATCCGCCCGACGCCCAGCAGGGTGGGCAGGCGGACATACTGCACGGCCATCGCGGTGACACCGACGATCGACGCGATCACAAAGAGCGTCAACTGGATTCGGACCATACGCGTGAGCATCAGCCGGCTCCCACCGGTAGGCGTTCTGGTCCCATCACCCCGGGCGGCGGGGCGACCGCCTCGCCTCGGGCGTTCTTCGAATAGAACGTGTCGTATCCCGGGTCGCCGGGGGCGGGCACCAGCGGGGCGTTCTCGTCGCCGAACGACGTGCCGGCCAGCAAGCCACGTTTGAAGCGTCCCAAGGTGAGGTCGACGGTGACAAACAGGTTCATGTAATCGCCCCGTACGCCGCGGTCGATGATGTTCTGGTTCAGCGGAAACGTCAGCGCGTAACCCAGTCCGGTGCTGATGTCGGGTCCGACGTCAGACAGCGCGCGAAACACCGGTTCCAGGCTCGCGAGATTGGCCACCAGGTCGGCCTCGACGGCGTCGGCCACGGTGACGGCAGTGTCGCTGAAGCGACGCAGAGCCGCGAGCGCGTCGACGAACCGGGGGCGTTCGCGCAGCAGAACCGCCAGTGCGGCCGGGATTTCGCGAAGTGCCCTGCTGATCACGTCGCGCTGGGCCACCAGCGTCGCCGAGAATCGGTCGAGCTCGGTGATGGTGGCGACGATGTCATCGGTCTGCGCGTAGAGGGCACCGACGAAAGTGTCGAGCCTGCTGAGAAGTTCGCGCAGGTCGTGCTGTCGGCCGGTGAACATCTCGTTGAAGGAGTGCACGACGTCGCCGAGTTGACCCAGACCGCCGGCGTTGACCACCGTCGAGAGCGCGGCCAGCGTCTGTTCGGTGGACGGGTACGTCGACGAACGATCCAGGGCGATGGTGGATCCGGCGGCCAGCGCACCGGCGGGACGCTCCCCGGGAGGCGGCGCGAGTTCGAGGTGCATGGACCCCAGCAGGCTGGTTTGTCCGACGGCGGCGATGGCATTGGCCGGGATGGCGACGCCGGGTTTCACTCGGATCTCGACCTCGGCGTGCCGGCCGGCGACCCCGATGCTGCGGATGCTGCCGACCACCACGTCATCGATCATCACCGGCGAATTCGGTTCGAGCGTACCGACGTTGGCCAGTTCGACGGTGAACGTCGATGCGTCACCCTCACGTCCGACGGTGCCCGGCAACGGGAGTGAGTTCACCCCTCCGAAGCTGCACGCCGTGGCGGTCATCATCGTCGCCACCGCAACGGCGAGGGTGCGGCGCATCGCCGGCGGCGTGCTCACGGAGTCGCCCTCTCAGCGGGCAGCAGCATCTGCGGCAGCGTCGGAGGTTGGGCGTGGTAGGCCGAATCGGTGGGGGCGATCGTTGCGGGCGGGGACTGGGTGCCCGGGCCGCCGGGACGAAGTTCGGGCTCGCTGTAGATCAGCTTGCCGTCCGAAGGGACCGGTGTGAGCAACGGGTTCACCGGGAACGGAAGATAATTGAAGTTCACCGTGTCCAGTCCCGGCCCCAGATACTGCGCGCACAACTTCGCGCTCTCGGGTGCGGTCACGTTGCCCAACGCTCCGAGCATGCCGCAGATGAACGCGGTGGGATCGGCCATGTTGTTGAGCACGAACACCCCACTCGCGCCGCCGGTGCGCGGATCCATCATGTTGTAGGCGTTGGCAAGCGCCGACGGTGCGACATGCAGTACCTGCTCGAGGTCTGCGCGGTGATCCACCAGGTTCTGGGTGACGTTGACCAGTCGGGCCACCTGCTCGCCGGCGTGGTCCCGAGTGGCCGAGACGAAACGCCGGACCTCTCCGACCGCCTCGGCGAGGTTGACCAGCGCAGCATCGAGATCGTCACGGCTGCCGTCGAGAACACCGCTGAGCGTGGCGAGCCGGTCCTGGAATTGCACGATCTGTTCGTTGCTGTCCCGCAGCACCGCGACGAAAGTCTGCAGATTGGCGATGATCTCGGTGATGTCGCCGCTGCCGTCGGCCAGGACCCGGCTGATCCCGGAGAGCTGCCGCAGAGTTGCACGGAGCTTGTGTCCGTTACCTTCCATCGCATCGGCCGCGCCGCCGATGAACCGGCCCACCGAGGTCGTCGCAACATCGCCGGTCGGTCCGAGGTCGGTGGCCAGTCGGTCGAGTTGTTCCTTGACCTCGTCCCATTCGACCGGGACTGCGGTGCGATCCCGAGGGATCACCGCACCGGAGGCGATCACCGGCCCGGCACCTCCACGGGGTGTCAGCTGCACGAACCGAGCGGCGACCAGATTCGGCGCCACCACAACGGCTTTGGCGTCGGTGGAGACGCGTACTCCGTGCTCGATCTCGAGGGTGAACAGCGCCTGGCTGCCGTCGGGTTCGATGGCGGTGATGGTGCCGACGCGCACGCCGGCGATACGGACTTCGTCGCCCGGATAGATCGCGTTCGCGTTCGCGAAGACCGCGGTGATCGTGGTCGGAGGGAAGAGGCGCGCGACCGCGACATAGCCGGCGGCTCCCACGAGTAGCAGCGCGAGGGCCAGAGCGGTCAGGCGGGCCAGCAGTGAACGCGTCATCGTGGTGGCCGTTCGGGAATACCGTTGCGGGGGAACGGGAACTCCGCGCGCGGGCCAGCGTTGTCGGGTGGCTGTCCTGCGTTGACGCCGCGCCGGAAACCGAACGCGTAGTCCAAGAACGGCTGCAGGATCGGCGGTAGATCCAGGTTGGGAATGTAGGCCGAGTAGTACGGGCCGTTGGCCACCGTTTCGCCGAGCGTCACCTGGTACTTCGCCAGCCGGGGCAGTGCCAGCGCGATGTTGTCGCGCTGACGTTCCAGCATGGCCAGCACCGCATTCAGTTTCTGCAAGGTCGGCGCGAGTTCCTGCTCGTTGTCCCGCACCAGACCGGTGACCTCGCGCGCCATCGCCGAGGTGTGCGCCAGGAGTTCGGCAATCGCCTGTCGGCGGTCGGCGAGCATCCCCACCAAGTCATTGGCGTTGAGGATCAGTGCGGACACCTCGGCACTGCGGTCGGCGAGCACCTCGGTGACATCGCGGCCACTGGCAAACAGCGCGGCGAGCGCCGAGTTTCGGCGGTTGAGTGCCTCGGAGATGCGGGCCAGCCCGTCGAAGGTGGGGCCCAGCTGCGGCGCGATCTGATCGATGGTGTCCGACAGAGTGTTCAACGCGTCCTCGAGGCCCGCGGTGTCGGTGCCGGCGGTGTTGGTGGTCAACTCGCCGATCGCCTCGGTCAATGTGTACGGCGACGACGTACGTCCGCGCGGGATGACCGACATCGGCGCCAGCGTGCCTTCCCCCGACGACTCGAGGACCAACATCCGCTCGCCGAGGAGGGTTCCGGTGCGGATATGCGCAGTGGTCTGCGTACCCAGCGGGGTCCTGCCGTCCACGGTGAAGGTCACCAGCGCGTCAGGATCCTGCAGTGACACGGCGGTCACCTTCCCCAACGTCATACCGGACACCGCCACATCGTTGCCCACCGACAAACCGCTGAGGTCGGCGAAGACGGCCTGGTATCGAATGGATGTGGCCCACGCGGTGATTCGTTCCGGAGCCAGACCGACCGCGACCACCAACACGATCAGCGTCATCCCGATGATGCCCGTGCGGATCGTGCCGGTGCGCCGGTACTTCAGCATCAGTTCTCCGCGCACCTTCCGTTGTCCTGGCGGAAGACCGGGAACACTGCCGTACGTCCTTCGAGGTCGGTGACACGGACGCCGAGCGAGCAGATGTAATAGTTGACGAAACTGCCGTAGGCACCGATGCGAACCAATTTGCGGTAGTTCTCCGGTGCCTTGACGATCGCAGTTTCGACGCGATCCAGTTTGCTTTCGATGTTCGGTGCCAATCGATGCAGTTGGTCGACAGAGCCGGCCAACGGGGAGCGGGTTTGTGCGAGCAGGTCTGAGAGCGTGGCGGTACCGGCCGCCAACGACTCGATGGCAGCGCCGATGGGTTCCCGTTCGGCGGACAGCTCTCTCACCAGCGTCTCGAGCCGTTTCAGCGCACCGGAAAACCGGTCCCGTTGATCACCGAGGGTGGAAAGCGTCGTCCGCAGGTTGGTGATCAGCTGCTCGATGACATGGTTCTTGTCTGCCAGTGCGGAGGAGAACGACGATGTCTGAGAGAACAGCGATTCCATGGTGCCGCCCTGACCTTGCACGATCTGGATCAGAGAGGCACTGAGTGCGTTGACATCGTCGGCGTTGAGGCCTTTGATCACCGGTTTCAGTCCGTTGAGGAGCAAGTCGAGATCCAAAGCCGGGGCGGTCTTCGTCAGCGGGATCTGCGAGCCCGGAGGAAGGATCTCCGTCGAGCCCTCGTCGTCGACGAGCTCGAGGAATCGGTCGCCGACCAGGTTGAGGTAGCGTACGGCCACCCGGGTGCCACGGGTCAGCGCGACGCTGCGGTCGGCGTCGAAGGTGACCACGACCGTCTTGTCCGGTTGCATCGAAAGATCTCGGACGGTGCCGATCCGCACTCCGGCAAATCTCACCGACTCCCCGGGCCGCAGGCTCGACACGTCGTCGAACACCGCCGAGTAGCTGTGGGTGGACCCCGATCGGTATTGCCCGAAGACGGCGAACAGACAACCGGTCAACAACACCATGAGGGTGACAAATGCGGCCAACTTCGGCGCGACCCGACGCCGCGTCATCCGGGGTGTCCGATCTGCGCACTGTTGCGCGGCGGCCCCTCGATGGGACCGAACATGATCTGCTTGAGCAGATCGGAGTTGACGATGGGTCCGCGGTTGCCGTACTTCCACGGGTTCGCGCCGGTGTCGGTGATGACGAAGGGCGGGGCTTTACCGTACGGGATCTTCGGCAGATCCGTGCACTGGGCACCACCGGTCGCAGCCACCTTGGGCAGATTCGACGGGTATCGGTATCGATCCTGCCCCCAGAAGAAGCCCGCGAGGATCTCGACCCCGGGGACGTTGAGCGGCGGATTGTTGGCCATCACGGTGAGTGACCCCAAACCGCACGTCAATGCTTCGTGGTAGTCCGCGACCAATTTCGTGGTCGGGGCCAGCAAGCTCAGCACGTCGACCAGCGGCCGGCCGTTGTCGTCGAGGACGCGGCTGCCGACGTCCGCCAGGCCGATCGCACTGACCAGCGCAGCGTCGAGATCCTGTTCGGTTTCGACGATGCTGGTACCGATCCTGGTCGCATTGTCGAGGATCGACATCAGATCCGGTGCGGCGTCGGCGTAGGCGGCGAACACGGTGGGCGCGGTCGAGAGATCGTGTCCGAGCGCGTCCAGGTGCGGGTTGATCTGTCCGAGGGCGGAATTGAGGTCGGAAAGACTCTGGCCGATCATGGCGCCGCGCCCTCGCAGGGCAGTGGCGATGGCACCGAGGGTCTGGTTGAGCTTGTCGGGTTGGATGGTCGACAGCACACTCACCAGTTGCTCGAACAGGGTGTTCATTTCGATCATCACGCGGTCGGCGGTGAGCACCTGCCCGGGGCGCACCGGTAGCGGGGACGCGTTGTCGGGTGGTACCAGTCGGATCACCTTGGCGCCGAACACCGTTGTGGAAGCGATGTCGACCTGCACGTCCTCGGGAATGAGCTCTCGGCGGGACGGTTCGATCGCCAGGTGTACGGCAGCAGTGCCGTCGTCGGAGTATTCGATGGAATCCACCTTGCCGATCTGGACTCCGTGCAACTGGACCTTGGCGTCGGGGTTCATCACCAGGCCGGCCCGTGGCGAGAGCACGGTCAGCGGCACCGATTCGGAGAATCCGTCACGGAACAGAGCCGCCGAAACCGCGGTCACCGCAACGACGACCGCGATCGACGCCAAGCCGGTGAGAGGGCGCCGCACGGCCGACCAGACGGCGACACGTTGAGCCCTTGCGGCCATGGAACTACCTCATTTGCGATCGGTTCGTCGCTGGTGCGCAGACAGCCGATGCCGAAGGGGCGCCGAGCCGGACTGTCGTGCAGGTTTCGAGTCGAGGACAAGCAGTGTCAGTACGACATCGGCGGCGGTATACCGGTCAGGCTGCGCACACGGTGAGACGCGTGGACCGGTGCGGTGCCGGTCGTACAGCGTTGTGTCATCACGTGTTTCCTCGGATCTGCTGCGAGGGCAAAGAACCTAACGTTTGCTCCGGAAAGCTAACAGCTGTCCGAGGCGGCGGTCAAGAGTCCGAAAGCCGCGTGGTGAAACAAAAGTTAGGTTAGATTCGAGCCCGTGCGGAAGAGGGGTGTGGAGCGCTGATGTTCACCCTGAGGTTCGATATGCGGGCACCGGAGGGGAGTGCCTCGACTCGTGACCTGTACCGCGCTGCGGTCGACATGTGCGCGTGGGCCGAGACCCGCGGAGCGCTGGCTGCGGTGCTGTCCGAACATCACGGCACCGAAGACGGCCACCTCGCCGCTCCGCACCTGTTGGCGTCGGCGATCGCGGCGCGCACGTCGCAACTGATGATCATGTTGGCGGCCATACCGATCCCGTTCTGGGATCCGGTGCGGCTCGCCGAGGAGATCATCGCGCTCGACATCATCGGTGGTGGCCGGGTCGTCTGCGCACTCGGTATCGGGCACCGGCCGGAGGAGTACCACCATTTCGGCCTCGACATGCGGCGTCGCGGCGCGCTGGCCGACGAGTACCTCCCTGTCGTGCTCATGCTGCTGCGCGGGGGATCCGTGCGCTACCGCGGCCACGATGTCCGGGTGACCCCGACGTGCGTGAGTGACGGTGGCCCCACGCTGCTCATCGCCGGCGGCAGCAAGCCGGCGGCTCGTCGCGCGGCACGGCACGGCCTCGGATTCATCTCGCAGACGGATTCGGCTGACCTGCGCGAGTACTACCTGGCCCAGTGCCGAGAGCACGGGCACGAACCCGGCCTCCTGCAATTCCCCGATCCGGGCGAGCCGACAACGGTTTTCGTCGCCGACGATGTCGAGGCCGCGTGGTCCCGGCTCGGCCCGTATCTGCTCCACGATGCGCGTACGGCGGCGTCCTACCGGCACGGCGACGACTCGGTCGCCAGCATCTCGCGCGCCCGGACCGTCAAACACCTTCGGGACGTGGGCGGCCCCTACCGAATCCTGACACCTGACGAGGCCACCCGCCGTGTCCGCGCCGGGAAGTCGTTGCCGTTGCTTCCGCTGTGTGGGGGACTGGAGCCGGATCTGGCATGGCCGTATCTCGAATGCGCGGCACAGGCCGTGGCGGACGCGTGACGTCATCCAGCAGGACGATGAAAGGGCCGACATGGCGAACACAGAGACACCGCTGCGCGTCGCGGTGTGGTCGACCGGTGGTGTCGGTTGCAACGCAATCGATGCCGTCTCCCGTCGGTCAGACCTCGATCTGGTTGGCGTGTGGGTGCATTCGGCCGAGAAGGTCGGAGTGGACGCCGGTACGATCTGCGGCTCACCTGCACTCGGTGTCAGGGCCACCGCAGACGCAGAGGCGCTGATCTCGTTACAGCCCGACAGTGTGGTCTATGCCGCCAGTGGTCCGGAGCGTGACGCGGCTGCCGTGCCGGATTACGTGCGTCTGCTCGAAGCCGGGATCAACGTGGTCACCACGAGTTCAACGATGCTGATCTACCCGCCGTCGTACTATTCACCGCAGGTACGCGACGAACTTGCTGCCGCGTGCGCGGCAGGACACGCTTCGTTCTACGCCTCCGGAATCTTCCCGGGCTTCGGGTCCGATCAACTGGCTCTGCTGCTGTCGACGTTGTCCAAGACGATCACATGCGTGACGGTCACCGAGGTGTCGCTCAACGATCACTACCCGGTGGCGGACGTGATGATGGACGCCATGGGGTTCGCCCGACCGCTGGACTTCGAGCCGATGCTGAAAACTCCGGGATTCATCGAAACGGCGTGGAGCGCACCCATTCGGCTGATGGCCGACGCGCTCGATGTCCAGGTCTCCGAGATCCGGGGCACCCTGGACCGCCGCACCACCGACCGCGATCTCGAGGTGGCGTTCGGAACGGTACCCGCGGGCACGTGCGGAGCGGTGCGCACCCGCGCCGCCGGTGTCGTCGCCGGACGTGAAGCGATCGTGGTGGAACACATCATCAGAATGGCGCGTGACGTGGCGCCGGACTGGCCGGCCTCCGACTTCGACGCGACCTACCGGGTGGACATCGACGGAGAACCCGATGTGCACTGCTGGATGACGTTGGGCGACCCCGAGGGGCACGGGGCCGGGCGGGCCGCCATGACCGCGACGGCGATGCGGGTGGTCAATGCGATCCCTTTCGTGGTCGCGGCGCGACCCGGTCTGCTCAGCTCGCTGGATCTTCCGAACACACTGCCCAGGAACGCTTTCAGATGACGCCGAAATTGCATTCCACGCGCGTCAACTCCGAGGTTGACGCGCGTGGAATGCAATTTCGGCGGGGTCAGCGCTCGGCGGTTCGGGCTGGTCAACGCTGGGTCACGCCGCGCAATGTGGTGTCGCGCACGTGGAGCAACGCGTCGCGTGTGCCCAGCTGGGCGAGGATGTTCTCGGGCACCCAACTGACACCGATCACGGCGCGGGCCAGCATCTCGTACGACGGACTGGTGATACTGATCTCGCCGCCGCGGACCCCCTGCGCCAGCATCTTTTTCACCTGGCGCAATCTGGTGGCGTAGAGCCAGCCCGGGTTCGGGGTATCGGGAGGTGACTGCCGCATCCATGCGAGTTGGATGCGAAACTCGTCGCCGAACTGGTCCAGCACGTTGGTGTGCACCCAACTCAGCGCGTCGATCTTCTCGACCGCGGTGGCCTGGCAGCGCAACACCCTGGTCCAGCCGTCGGCGATCTTCTCGCCGAACGACCGCATGATCGAGGCCAGCAGTTCGTCCTTGGATCCGATGAACCGGTACACGGTGCCGGTGCCGAGCCCCGCGGCCGCGGCGATGTCGCGCACGGTGGTGTTCTCGTAGCCGCGACGGCCGAACTCGCTGCGGGCCACGGCACGGACGTGAGCGCCTCTGTCGGCGCTCTCCGCTTCCGCTCGCGACCGGCCGTCCAGTCGCCACGACTGCACCACCTCGTCCGCAGCCAGGAACGCCGGGGACCGGTCCAGCTCGGCGTCGCTGGGCGCAGCAGTGGCGATGCCCTCCAGCAGGATTCGGCACAGCAGTACCGCCACCTTGTCGGTCGCGGCGTTGTTGCGCATCACGTCCAAGCCCACCTGCAGCATGGTCTGGCAGATACGGTCGGCCAGGACCGCCAGGTCGACGTCGGCGCGCACGTAGCCGCTCCAGCGCGCCGCGCGCAGCGTCTGCAGCATCGCCTCCAATGTGGGAGTGGGGCGTCGGCGGGCGAGGGTGGTGAGCTCCGCATTCGTGCTCGGGCTTTCGTAGAACGACATCTGCAACGCTGCGCGATGTGCGACGGCACAACGCGCAATCGCGATGCCGAGGTCGGCGATCCGGTCGAACGGGGATCGCCCGTCGGGAATGTCGAGGCGGTCGTGTGCCTGTTCGGCGATGTGATCGAGGTCCGTGTGGTAGCGCCTGAGCAGCTCGAGCAGCAACGCTTCCTTGGACTCGAAGTGGTGGTAGAGGCTGCCGGGCAGGATCCCCGCCGCTGCCGAGATGTCCTGCAGCGAGGTACGCAGACCGGACGTCGCGATGAGCGATGCGGCGGTCTGCAGGATCTCGGTGCGGCGCGAGCCGTCGTCGGGAGCGGGTCCGGAGACCGCGGCGCTACGTGGCCCGTGGTGGTTTGTCGGCGCCGCGCCGCCCGTCCTGCCCGACGCCTTCAATGAGCACTCCCGTCATGACTCCGGTCCGCTGACAGGGCACGATCTGGCGGCGAATCGAGCGACCCGATGTCGGCCTCACGCTACCAGCTACCGCCTCTTCCGGAGTGGATCACCCGGGCGTGGGGTCCTTCGGCGGATGCGAGATCGGCCGCCCCCGATCAATGTTTCTCCGCCGCAACGCTTCCTGAGTGCCGGTGGCATTGACGTCGGTCGGAAACTCTCACTAGAGTCGCTGAACAAAGATTAGGTTGCCTGGCCTTCGCGGGCGTCGGCGCCGTCGAGGCTGGGAGGCCTGATGTCATACGAAACCTCCGCGCCGCGCTCTGTGGTGATCACCGGGGCGTCGCGAGGGCTGGGCTTCGCATCTTCCGCGCATCTCTACCGGGCCGGCTGGACCGTCGTCGCGGCGATGCGATCCGTCGACGAAGGCATGGCACGGCTGCGAGACGCGACCGGTGCCACCGCCGGCGACAAACGGCTTGTCGGGGTGCGCCTCGACCTGACCGACGCAGAATCGATCGCCACCGCCGCCGCCGATATCGAGCGCGCGGTCGGGGCGCCCTACGGTGTGGTCCACAACGCCGGGATCTCGGCGGCCGGGATGGTCGAGGAAAGCCCGGTGTCGCTGTGGGAGAGGATGTTCGCCACGAATGTGTTCGGTCCGGTCGGATTGACGAAGGCGCTGCTGCCGTCGATGCGGGCGGCGGGCCGCGGCCGGATCGTGTTGGTGTCGAGCCAGGGGGGAGTGCGCGGGATGCCGGCGACCGCGCCGTACTCCGCGGTGAAGGGCGCGCTCGAACGGTGGGGCGAGTCGATGGCCGGCGAGATCGCCTCGTTCGGTATCGGTGTGAGCGTGCTGGTCACCGGGACCTACGACACCGACATCATCACCGACGCCGGGACAACGGACTGCCGGGTGCTCGACGGTCCGTACGCCCGGCACCACCAGACGATGGACCGCAGAGGACGGGCCGCCATGCGGTATGCCGCCCGCTCGCCGGAGGCGTTCGCGGAGGGGCTGGAGAAGGCGTTGCAGTCGAAGAAGCCCTTCGACCGGCGCGCGGTCGGACCGGACGCGCGCATGCTCATGATCGCCAGCCGCCTGCTTCCGCCGTCGGCGCTGCATCACGCGGTGCGGTTGATGATGGGAATCCCGGGGTTCGGCGCGTTGCGGACGGCGCCGAATGAGGTGTTGCCATCAACGACCGCGGACCGCAACTCCCCGTAACACGGTGTCCCGCGCCAAGACCAGCGCGTTGCGAGTGCCCACCTGTTGCAGAATGTTCTCCGGGATCCACTGCTCACCGATGATGCAGCGTGCCAGCATGTCTGCGGTGGGGCTCTCGATGTGTATCTCGCCGGCCTTGATCCCCTCGGACAGAAGCGCTTTCATCTGACGAATTCGAGTGGTGAACGACCACGCCGGATTCGCCGAGTCCGGGGGAGAGTGTCGCAGCCACGCCAGTTGGATGCGGAACTCGTCGGGGAACTGATCGAGGGCGTTGATGTTCAGCCAGCTCAGTGCATCCAGCTTCTGTGCTGTCGTGGAGTCGGTACGCACGATCTCCGACCAGGCGCCACCGACCTTGCGGCCGAACTCCAACATGATCGACATCAACAACTCGTCCTTCGAGCCGATGAGGCGGTACACGGTGCCGGTACCCAGCCCCGCGGCCGAGGCGATGTCACGGATCGTGGTCATCTCATATCCGCGGCGCCCGAACTCGGCGCGGGCCACAGCGCGCAGATGGGCGACCTTCAGATCGGTGTCGTCTTCGTCGTCGACCCAGCTGTTGATGATCGAGTCCGCGGCCGCGAAGGCGGCCGAGGCATCCAGATCCGCGTCGGACGGCGGGTCGGAAGCCAGCCCCTGTAGCGCGATGCGGCACTTGAGTCGGGCCAGGTCGTCGGTGCGGGCCTTGTGCCGGATCACATCCAGGCCCACGTGCAGCATGCTCTGACACAGCCGGTCGGCCAGCGTGGGCAGGTCGACGTCGGAACGGATCTCGCCGCTCCAGCGGCCCGCGCGCAATGCGTGCAGCATGGCCGTCTGGATGGTCGTCGGTTGGCGCGAGGTCAGCTCGATGAGTTCCGGATCGTTGCTCGGCCCCTCATAGAACGACATCTGCAGCGCGGCGCGGTGCTCGACGGCGCACCGCGCGATGGCGCAACCCAGCTCGGCGATCTGTTCGGCGACAGGCGCTGGGTCCGGCGCGTCCAATCGCTGCAACGCGATCTCCCCGATGCGGTCGAGGTCCGCGTGGTACAGCCGGATCAACTCGACGAGAATGGCCTCTTTGGACTCGAAGTGATGGTAGAGACTGCCGGCGAGAATCCCTGCGGCGTCGGCGATCTGCTGCAGCGAGCTACGCAGCCCGGTGCTGGCGATCACGGAGTTCGCGGTCTTGAGGATCTCGGCGCGCCGGGTCCGGTCGGTGGTCGGGGAATCTGCGACCGCCGCCAACTTCGCGCCGGCGTTGCTGTTCTTGGTCGCGCGACGACCGCGGTTGGGTTTGCGCCCGGCGGCATCGGCGGGAACCATCGCTAACGGTCCTCCTTCGTCGGTCCCGACACGGGTTGCGAGCCGATCCTACCGACTGCCGGTCCCTCGGCTGTCTCGCAGCAGTGTGGTGGCCGGCGGTGTCCCATGCTCAGCCCCGCGGTTCCGGGAACGCGACTGCGGCGTCGTCGGGCATTGCGCTGATCCCGCGACGCTCACACACCTGCAGTACTTCGTCGACGATCGAATCGGGCACGATGAAACCGTCGGTCGACGACACGAGTTCGAATTGTTGCTCGATGTCCTCGGCAACAGGGCAGTGGTCGGGGTCTGCCAGCCAGCCGTGCCCGAGGCCGGTGAAGACGCGAGCGTAGCGACCCGCGCACGCCGAGTAGTTGCGATGGGTGACAGTGCACTTGCTGCTTGCCAGATATGTGACCAACGGTACGACGAGTTCGGGCCTGATGGCCTGCAGGAACCCGGACTCGGCCAGAAACCTCTCGTCACCGACCGTCTCGGTGACCATTCGCGAAAGACCGGTGGGCAGCACGGTGTTCGACACGATTCCGTGCGCCGCACCTTCGATCGCAAGGACATTCGACAGGCCGACCAGCCCCGTTTTCGCCGCCGCGTAGTGCGCCTCCAGCGGCTGTCCGAAATTGCCGGCCGAAGACGAGATGAAGACGAATCTGCCGTAGCGCTGTTTCATCATCACCCGGTAGGCCGGTTGGCTCAGATAGAACCCGCCGTCGAGATGTACTTGCAGCATCCGGCGCCAGTCCTGCGCGGCGAGGTGCTCGAACGGAATGCTGTTGAAGATGCCGGCGTTGCTGACCACCACGTCGAGACGGCCGAAGTCCGCGACCGCCTGATCCACGATCGCCTGGCCGCCTTCGGCGCTGTCGACCGAAGCGCAGGACGCGGTCGCCGATCCACCGTTGCGCCGGATCTCCTCTGCCACTTTCTCGGCGATGCTGGTGTCGCTACCGACGCCGCCCATGGTGCCGCCGACGTCGTTGACCACGACTGCTGCGCCGCGGCGGGCCAGGTCGAGCGCGTACAGCCGCCCCAGGCCCCGACCCGCACCGGTGACGACGGCGACCTGCCCGGCGAAATCGATCATGTTGTGTCCCTGGACTTTTGTCGCTTTGCGGCCGCCACGTTCGTTGACTCCCGTATGGTCGGACTCTACGGTGGAACAGATATTTGGTCAACATTGCGTCGGTGGAAGGGGTGCGGAGTGTCGGAAGGCGACGGTGACGACCGGTTCCGCGGGCTGGGCCTGCTGGCGTCCGCACTGGCCGGCCGTCCGGTGGGGGTGGATGCGACAGGTTCAGGGATGCCGTCGTGGACCGACGGTCAGACGGTGTTCGTCGACCCCTCGGCAAGTCGCCACGCGCAGGTCGAGGCGGTGGCGGTACAGGCATCGCTGATCGCCGCCGGCAGCTTGGCGCCCGAGGTGATCGGGTCGCTGGTGCGGCACCGGCGACTGGCGCAGGGCTACCTCGCCGTCGAGGGGCATCGGGCTCTGCTGGTCAACGAGGCGCTGCTGCCCAGGAGCCTGGCCGCGATGGCAGACCGTGAGATCGCGGGACGCAGCGATTCGGCGGCGGCCTCGCTGCGCATGGCCAGGGCGGGCGCGGTGTCGACGGCTCCGGCCGGCTTCGGTGCGATCGAGCCGAAGAAGATCCTCGCGGCCGCTGCCGCGGCGGCCAAGCAGGCCGATCAGCAAGCCGCGGCGCACGTTCCTCGACGCGCCGAGAGCCGCGCGCTGGAAGAGCTCGACGAGGACAACGTCGACGACACCGATGATCCGGACCTCTTCTCCAGCCCGGTGGGCGGAGGCGGAGCCATCGGCAAGTGGCTGAAGAAACTGCTGTCCTCGGCACGTAAGACGGGCGGCAACGGCTCCGGCCCGCCCGGCGCGGACTCGCCGACCCACCGGACCAACTCGACCACGCGGGGACGGCATGCGGTGTCCTCGCTGGCGTCGGTGAGCTCTGAGGAGGTCGTCGACGTCAAAACCGAGGGCTGGAAGTACCCGGAGTGGAACGCCGAGCGCAGGACGTACCGCCTCGACTGGTGCACGGTGCGCGAAGTCGACCCCGAGATCAAGGCGAACGCCACGCAGCAGATCGAGGACGCGATCAGCGTGCGCCGACCGTTGGCACGCCTGGGCATGGGCCTGCACCGTCGTCACCGGCAACCGCAGGGGGACGACATCGACATCGACGCCGCCCTCGAGGCGCGCGTGGAGGTGCGGGCCGGGTCGGTGCCCGACGAGGCCGTCTATCTCGACAGTCTGCGGCGGCGGCGCGACCTGTCGGTGTTGCTGCTGCTGGACGTGTCCGGATCGACCGCCGAACCGGGGACGGTCGGGCGGACGGTGCATCAGCAGCAGCGCACCGCAGTCGCGCATCTGATGACGGCACTACACGACCTCGGGGACCGGGTGTCGCTGTACGCGTACTACTCGCAAGGGCGTGCGGCGGTGACCATGGTCCCGGTCAAACGGTTCGACGAGCATCTCGACGCGACCATCATCAGGCGCCTGAACAGCTTGGAACCCGGCGCGTATTCGCGTCTGGGCGCTGCGATCCGGCACGGGTCGGCGGTGTTGGAGGATCGGGGCGGCACCTCCCGGCGACTGCTGGTGGTGCTCTCCGACGGCCTGGCCTATGACCACGGCTACGAGCGGGCGTACGGCGCTGCGGACGCCCGGCGTGCGTTGACCGAGGCGCGCCGCAGAGGAGTCGGCTGCGTGTGTCTGACGATCGGTGCCAGTACCGACACCGTCGCCCTGCGCCGGGTGTTCGGCAGCGCCGCGCACGCAACGGTGTTCGGACCCGACCAACTCGCCGGTGTCATCGGCCCGATGTTCCGATCGGCAGTGCGCTCTGCGGAGGTCCGACGCCGGGTGTCGTGACCTCAGCGGTTCTCGTTAAACGTAAGCCGACGAACGGTTTTCCGATCACACCGGGTACCGGCAGACAATCCGCGCGAGTTCTTGAAACAAACATCTGTTCCGCGCTACGCTCGGGCGACACGGCAACGGTCGAACACGACGAAAGGTGTGTCGATGACCATCGAATCCGGGCTCACGCACAACAACGGCACGGCCCCGCGCACCGACCAGACGCGCCCGTACTACACGCCGGTCGGCAACGAGGAGACGGTGTTCAAGGCCGCGTACCGGCAGGGCTTGTCCATCGTGCTGAAGGGGCCGACCGGATGCGGGAAGACCCGTTTCGTGGAGGCCATGGCCCACGATCTCGGACGGCCGCTGATCACCGTCGCCTGCCATGACGATCTCACCACCGCCGACCTGGTCGGGCGTTACCTGCTGCGTGGAGACGAAACCGTCTGGGTGGACGGACCATTGACGCGTGCGGTACGTGAGGGAGCGATCTGCTACCTCGACGAGGTCGTCGAAGCTCGCCAGGACACCACGGTGGTCCTGCATCCCCTCGCCGACTACCGGCGGCAGCTTCCCATCGAGCGTCTCGGCGTCACGCTGGACGCGGCGCCCGGGTTCGGGCTCGTGATGTCCTACAACCCGGGTTACCAGAGCGTGCTCAAAGATCTGAAGGACTCGACCCGCCAGCGCATGATCGCCATCGAGTTCGGTTTCCCGGCTCCGGAGGTGGAGCAGGGGATCATCGCGCACGAGGCCGGCGTCGACCTCGACACCGCTGCCGAACTGGTGCGGTTCGGGCAGGCGATCCGACGTCTGGAGACCGGGGGGCTTCGGGAAGTGGCGTCCACCAGGGTGCTGATCGCTGCCGGACGGCTGATCGCCGAGGGCCTGCCCATCGCGGTGGCCGCCGAAGTCGCCGTCGCCGGACCGCTGACCGACGACGTGTCGGTCGGCCGCGGACTTCGCGAGCTGATCAACGTCTACCTCGGAGAATCGGTGGTGAATGATTGACGCTGCGGTGCAGCACCGTTAGTGTCTGAACAAATATTAGGTCGGTAGGTGGCCGCCGGGGTCGGCGCCGCGTCCTGGAGGTCACATGTCGTACGAGAGCACCGCTGAGCCCATCAAGGTCGGCTACCTGATGGACTTCACACTGCCCCCCGGATTCCCGGAGGAGCTGCGGGCCTCGTTCACCCAGACCTTCGATCTGGTTTTCGAAGAAGCAGTCGAACAGCGGCTGATGGACCGACCCGTGCAGATGATCTACCGCGAGGTCGAAGGTCTGCCGAAAGGATCGGTCAAAGCCGTGATCGATGCGTACGGCGAGCTTGTCGACGAAGGGTGCCTGGTGGTGTTCGGGCCGAACATCACCGACAACTGCGTGCCACTGCGGGAAGCCATCGAGGAACGCTTCAAGGTGCCGGCGATCAGCGTCACCGGCACCGATGACTGGCTCGGCGAGTGGACGTTCGCGTTCCCGCAGGGGTCGATGACCGACGAGCCGATCTTCCTGATCGACCTGGTGGCCAAGCGCGGCCTCACCGAGATCGGCGTCTTGATGGAGCAGAGCCTGATCGGGGAGAGTTACCTACGGAACCTGCGAAGCGCCGCGGCCCGCAAGGGAATCCGTATCGTCGCCGAGGCGGCGATCGCCCAGACCGCGCAGGACATCAACGACGCCGTGCGCTCACTGCACGAAGCGAAGGCCGAGGCCATCGTCCACCTGGGCTTCGGCTTCGGCATCGTGTTCATCAACCCGGCGCTCGAAGCGGTCGACTGGAATCCGCCGCGCTTCACCACCACCGCGTTCCAGAACGCATGGGTCAACCCGATCATGTGGAACGCGTTTCTGGGATGGGTCGGTGTCGACCAGTACGACGAAGGCAACAAGGTCGGACAGGCGTGGCTCGACCGGTATGCCAAGCGATACGACGGCAGCCGCCCGGAGTACTGCGTGTCGGTCGTCAACCACGACGTGGCCGCCACGTTGGTGCGGGCCTTCACCGATGCGCACCCGTTGAGTCCGCGCGGCGTCAAAGAAGCTCTCGAACGCGTCAAGATGATGCCCGCCGCGTCGGGTGCCCCGGGCACCCGGGTGTCGTTCGGAAAATGGACCCGACGGGCGTGGATGGGGGCGGGCTATCTGGTGGCGCGCACGCTCGACACCGACGGCGTGAACTCTCATCTGGTCGACCGCTTCGGAGAGGAAGCCTCGTGACCACAGAACGCGCACCGCTGGCCTCGGCGACAGTGACCGACACCGAGACCAAGACGTCGCGTAAAGGCCCGAACTGGGGTCGGTGGATCTCCGCGTTCGCACTGTTGGCGTTCTTCAGCCTGTTCACCGCGTTCGCGCGCACGGAAGTCCATCCGCGGGTCGCCAACCCGAACGTCGAGGGCCGCCCGCGACCGGTGGAGTTCCTGTTCGGCTGGGACGGTTGGCTGTGGGTGCACCAGATCGGCACGGTGATCCTGCTGGTCGTGCTGGTCGTGATCTTCGTGCGCGGGTGGCGTCGAGACCCGGGCAGCCCGATCATGCTGATGTTCCTGTGCACGACGCTGATCGTCTGGCAGGACCCCATCATGAACTGGGCGCCGTTCGCCGTCTACAACCCCGAATTGATCCACTGGCCGGAGAACTGGCCGCTGATCATGCTGTCCCCGACGGTCGAGCCGTTCATCGTGTTCGGTTACGTCGCCTTCTACTTCGCCCCGTTCTTCCCGGCGATCTGGCTATTGCGCAAGCTGCAGGCCAAGCGCGGTCCCACCGCCTTCGTCTCGCGGCACCCCCTGATCAGCCTCGGATCCATCACCTTGGTCATCGGATTCATCTTCGACGCCATCCTGGAAGTGAGCCTGGTACGCACCGGGCTGTACATCTACTCCCAGGCCATCCCGTTCGGAACCCTGTTCCCGGGCACCACATTTCAGTTTCCCCTGATCTGGGAGTCCCTGGCGGTCACGTTCGTGATGGTGCCCGCGGCGGTGCTGTGCTACCGCGACGACACCGGCAGGTCCGTCGCCGAGAAACTCGCCGCACGAGCGAAACTGTTCCCGAACAAGCCCGTTCTCGGCACGTTCCTGGTGATGTTCTTCATCATCAACGTGGCGTATTTCGCCTACGGCGGCTGGTTCGCAGCCATCAAGGCGAGCGGGCTGGCCACCGCAGTGGCGTGCCCGTGGCCTTACCCGGAAGCCAAAGTCTATGACCCGCAGGGCTATTACGAGAAGGAGGGGGCACAGGGACCGTTCTCGGTGGGTAAATGGGCCACCTGGCAGAGCGGCCTGCCCGACGGTCGACCGGACGTCGAACCGCCGGCCCCCGGGGTGGGAAAGTGCGCACCGGAGAACGCCGATGGCTGAGTCGCGTCCCCACGAATCCCGAATGCTCATCGACGGCAAACTCATCGATGGTCAAACCGGGACGTTCTCCAACATCAACCCTGCGACCGAGGAAGTTCTCGGGGACGTCGCTGATGCGTCGCCGGCCGACATGCGGCGGGCCATCGACGCGGCGCGGACCGCCTTCGACGAGACCGACTGGTCGACCAACCGCGACCTGCGCAAGCGCTGTCTGCTGCAGCTGCACGACGCCATCGAGTCCGAAAAAGAAGAGCTGCGCGAAGAACTCATCCGCGAGGTGGGGGCTCCGCGTGCCGTGACCCATGGCCCGCAGCTGGATGCGCCGTTGGCCGACGGGTTGCGCTACCCCGCACGCCTGATCGACTCCTTTCCCTGGGAGACCGATCTCGGCGACACCGTCGTCTCGGTGACCGGAGTCAACACCACCCGCAAGGTGTGGCACGAACCGGTCGGTGTCGTGGGCGCGATCGTCCCGTGGAACTTCCCGTTCGAAGTCAGCATCAACAAACTCGGACAGGCTCTGGCCGCAGGCAACACCGTGGTCCTCAAACCCGCACCCGATACCCCGTTCAATGCCACCCGGCTCGGCCGGCTGATCGCCGAGAAGACCGACATTCCGCCCGGTGTCGTCAATGTGGTCACCTCATCGGATCACCTCGTCGGCGAAGAGCTGACGCTGTCACCGAAGGTCGACATGATCTCGTTCACCGGCTCCACCGGGGTCGGCAAGCGGATCATGGAGAAGGGGGCAGCCACCATGAAGCGGCTGTTCCTCGAACTCGGTGGGAAGTCGGCGACCATCGTGCTCGACGACGCCGACTTCAACACCGCATGCCTCATGGGGATCGGGCCGCTGATGCACGCCGGCCAAGGGTGCGCCGCGCCCACCCGGATGTTGTTGCCCCGGTCGCGCTACGACGAGGGTGTGGCGATTCTGAAAGCGATCTACGAGAACATCGTCGCCGGCGACCCCCAGGATCCGGCCACCCTGTGCGGTCCGGTGATCTCGGCCAAGCAGCAGGCCCGCATCCTGGGCTACATCGGCAAGGGCGTCGAGGACGGCGCGACGCTACTGGTCGGCAGCGCCGAGCCGCCTACGGGGGCCGGCCTGTACGAGAAGGGTTTCTGGGTCAGCCCAACGCTTTTCACCGATGTCGACAACACGATGACCATCGCGCAGGAAGAGATCTTCGGGCCGGTACTGGCGGTGATTCCCTATGAGGACGAAGACGACGCCGTCCGTATCGCGAACGACAGCGTCTATGGACTGGCCGGCAACGTGGCGTCGGGCTCGCTGGAACGATCCCTCGCCGTCGCTCGACGGCTCCGGGCCGGCTTCATCGGACTCAACGGGACCGCGGGTTATGGAGCCGACACCCCCTTCGGCGGATACAAGGAGAGCGGCGTGGGCCGGCAGAACGGCATCGTCGGCTTCAGCCAGTACACCGAAGTCAAATCGGTCGCCTACCCGGCGCAATGAGCCTCGGCCCCAGGAGGAAGCTTTGTCCCAGTTATTCGATGACCTCGAGGACTTCGGCTCGTTCGACGACGCCATCTCCGGTGACGTGCGCGACCCGTACACCGAGCTGGCGCGACTCCGGCGCGAGCAGCCGGTCCAGCGGCTCGAGACTTCGGCCGCGCTGCCGCACGAGGAATCCTTGCCGATGTTCATCGTGTACCGGCACGAGGAAATCCAGCAGATGCTGCGCGACAACGAGACGTTCTCGTCGTCGAGCGTCATCGCGGCCTTCGGTCCGGTGCTCGGTGAGCGGGTGATGCTCGGCATGGACGAGCCGGTCCACGGCCGGCTGCGTGCGCTGGTGCAGAAGGCGTTCACACAGAAAGCATTGGCCCGCTGGGAGAACGAGCTCGTCGGGAGAGTGGCCGGCGACCTGATCGACAAGTTCGCCGACAAAGGTCGAGCGGACCTCGTCAAGGATTTCACGTTCGACTACCCGAGCCAGATCATCGCGGGTCTGCTGGGTCTACCCGAAGAGGACTACCCCCAGTTTCAGCGGTGGTCGATCTCGCTGCTGAGCTGGTTGATGAACCCCCAGCGCGGCATTGCCGCATCGGCGGCCTTGTGTGACTACTTCGCCCCGATCCTCGAAGCCCGCCGCGCGCAGCCCCGCGAGGATCTCATCAGCGCGCTCGCCGCGGCCGAGATCGACGGAAGCAAGCTCGAAGACGAGGAGATCTACTCGTTCCTGCGCCTCCTGCTGCCGGCAGGCGTCGAGACGACCTACCGTTCGCTGGGCAGTCTGCTGTTCGCTCTGTTGTCCGACCCGGCGCAACTGGACGCGATCCGGGCCGACCGATCGCTGCTGCCGCAGGCGATCGAGGAAGCCGTGCGGTGGGAGTCGCCCCTGTTGACGATCACCCGCGTCGCGACACGTGACACCGAACTGGGCGGAGTGGCCATCCCGGCGGGTGCCACGGTGATGCCGATGCTCGGCGCCGCCAACCGCCAGGAGGACCGTTACCCGGATCCGGACACCTTCGACATCTTCCGCACACCCAAATCGAATCTCGGCTGGGGCCACGGGGTGCACGTGTGCCTGGGAATGCACTTGGCCCGGTTGGAGATGCGCACCGCGGTCAACCTGCTGCTCGACCGGTTGCCGAACCTGCGGCTGGACCCTGATGGCGACGATCCGCACATCCGCGGCCAGGTGTTCCGGTCACCCACGTCGCTTCCCGTTCTGTTCGATCCCCCGAGGAGTCCTGCGTGAGGAACACACACGACTACGAGACCGTCGACTATTTCACCGACGAGTCGTTGGTGCCCGACCCGTACCCGTACTTCGACTACCTGCGTTCGAAATGCCCCGTGGCCCAGGCGACCCCGTTCAACATCATGGTCGTCACCGGCTATGAGGAGGCGCTGTCGGTCTACAAGAACCCGGAGTTCTCGTCGTGCAACTCGGTGGCGGGCCCGTTCTCGGGCATGCCGTTCGGACCGGGCGAGTCCGACGACGTGTCCAACCTGATCGAAGAGCACCGGGGTGCGGTGCCGATGGCCGAACACATCACCTCGCAGGATCCGCCGCTGCACACCCGAACGCGCGGTCTGATGAACAAGCTGATCACACCGAAGCGTCTCAAGGAGAACGAGGACTTCATGTGGCGGCTGGCCGATCAGCAGCTCGACACGTTCGTCGACCGCGGGCATGCCGAGTTCCTCGCCGACTACGCAAAGCCTTTCTCGCTGTTGGTGATCGCCGACCTGCTGGGTGTGCCCGCCGAGGACCACGATGAGTTCAAGGCGGCGTTCGCGCTGGAAACCGTGGGCGAGCTGGGCAAGGAGGCGCCGACGACGCACAACCCGCTGCAGTGGCTCAACGACAAGTTCTACGCCTACATCGAGGACCGCCGCCGGGCACCGCGCGAGGATGTGCTGACCGAATTGGCACAGGCGAAATACGAGGACGGTTCGACGCCCGACATCGAAGACGTGATGAACCTGTCGACGTTCCTGTTCGCGGCCGGGACGGAGACGACGACCAAGCTGGTCAGCTCGGCGGTGCGGTTCATCGCTGACAATCCCGGATTCGAGACGATGCTGCGCGCCGACCGGAGCAAGATCCCGTCGTTCCTCGAGGAGACGCTGCGGATGGAAAGCCCGGTCAAGTCCCATTTCCGGATGGCGCGGACCACGACGTCGATCGGGGACGTCGAGATACCGGCCGGAACCACCGTCATGGTGCTGCCGGGCGCATGCAACCGCGACAGCCGGAAGTTCCCCGAGCCCAGCGAGTTCCGACCCGACCGCCAGAACGTCCGCGAGCAGATCGCGTTCATCCGGGGCGTGCATTCCTGCCCGGGCGCCCCGCTGGCCCGCGCGGAGGGGCGGATCTCGCTGAACCGGATCCTGGACCGGATGTCGGACATCACGATCTCCGAAGAGCACCACGGGCCCGCGGAAGACCGCCGCTACAGCTACGAGCCGACATTCATCATGCGCGGGCTCGCCGAACTCCACATCGAATTCAAACCGGCCGCCTGAGCCGTCGTCATCCGAGGAGCCCACATGACAGGAAAGCTCGAAGGCAAGGTTGCCTTCATCACCGGCGCGGCCCGCGGACAGGGGCGTGCACATGCGATCGCGATGGCGCGGGAAGGCGCCGACATCATCGCCGTCGACATCTGCCGCGACATCCCGAGCAACCCGTACCCGTTGGCCACCCCGGAGGACCTCGCCGAAACCGAGCGCGGCGTCAAGGAGTTGGGGCGGCGGGTGGTGGCCCGGGTCGCCGACGTGCGCGAGCGCCACGAACTGCGCGATGCGGTCGAGGCGGGCGTGGCCGATCTGGGCAAGATCGACATCGTCGTCGCCAATGCGGGCATCCTGCCGATGGCGATGGGCGATCCCGACCCCATGGGTTTCGTCGACGCGACCGACGTCGACCTGCTGGGAGTGATGAACACCGTCGCGGTGGCCATCCCGCATCTGCCCGACGGGGCGTCGATCATCGTCACCGGTTCGACCGCGGGAATGATCCGCGGCACCACCACCAGCCCCGACATGGGACCGGGCGGTGCCGGCTACGGCTGGAGCAAGCGCGTGGTCATCGAGTACGTCGAGGAGATGAGCTTGCACCTGGCGCCGCGCATGATCCGGGTCAACGCGATCCATCCGACCAACTGCAACACCCATCTGTTGCAGAACGAGGGCATGTACGGGGTGTTCCGGCCCGACCTGAAGATGGAGGGCAAGACCCCGACGCGGGAGGATGCCGAACCGCTGTTCAGCATCTTCCAGGCCATGCCGATCCCGTACATCGAGCCCGAGGACATGGCCCACCTCGGGGTGTTCCTGGCCAGCGACGACAGCCGATACATCACCGGTCAGCAGATCCGGGTGGATGCGGGATCCCTGTTGAAGTGGCCGAACGGGCCGGGAGGATAGGCGCCTCAGTCGGGACGGTGCAGGAAGCCGTGCAGGATGGCCTGCACGAGTTCGTCGACGATCGCCTCCCGCGGCGGCGGTGTGCTGCCGAAGAAGGTCGAGCGCAGCGCCACCATGCCGACGATCATCGCCACCGTCGACTGCGCGGGCATGTCGGGCTGACGGGACCGCTTGCCGCGCAGCAACATTCCCTCGGTGCTGATCTCGCCGAGCACGCTCAGCGCTCGACGGATATCTGCGATGCCGGTGGCTTCGAGGTCGTCGTCGCTGAGCCCGTCCGCGGTCACCAGGGTGAGCACCAGGCCCCGGTGGTCGACCAGCACGTCGTAGAGCCGGCCGACGAACTGGCGGGACAAGTCCTCTTCGTCGGTCTCTTCGGGGACCACGGATCGCCAGGTGTCCCGGAAGTCGTCGAGAAACGTCGTGAACGGGGTGACCAGGGCTTCCCGGAACAGGCCGGCCTTGGAGCCGAAATGGCGGAACAGCAGGTACTCGCTGACCCCGGCGGCCTCGGCGATCTCACGTGTGGTGGTGGCGCGATAGTCCTTGCGGGCGAACAGGTCCCGGGCGGCATCGAGCAGCAGGCGGCGCGCCTCGCCGCGGGGACGACGCACGTGGTTCTGCCGGGGGGACGAATTTCGCTGGGGCACTGCACTTCACCATAGCCGGGGTCTTGACCGGCCAGGCTGTAATAGTGTCCACTATTAAAAGTTGTCCGAGAGGGAAAGGGGCAGGGTGTGGGTGCGCTGATCATGATCGGCTCGCTGCTCGGTCTGGCCGTGCTGATCGTCGGGCTGGTGCTGTATTTCGACCCGGAGGCCCGGCGATGAGCGCTCGCGCGAAGAGCAGAGAGCAGGCAATGACTACCGACCCTGTGTCGCGCGGCAGGCGGGCCGGCTGATGGATTCTGGGATGCCCACGGCGCTGGTCGTCGGACAGGCCTTCGCTTATATCGGCGGGATCGCGTTCCTGGCATTCGGGGTCTACTTGAGCCTGCGGCGTGGTCGACTGCATCCGCTGCTGCTGGTCTCGATCTCGGCGATCTCGTTCTCGTGGATCGAGGCACCCTATGACTGGGCGGTTTACGCGCAGTTTCCGCCCGAGCTTCCGCGGATGCCGTCGTGGTGGCCGCTGAACATGACGTGGGGCGGTGGATTGCCCTCGGCGGTGCCCATCGGTTACATCGCCTACTTCGTGCTTCCGGCGGTGATCGGTGCCGCCCTCGGCCGGAAGGTGATCGCCAAATTCGGTTGGCGCCGGCCGCAGACACTGCTGGTCGTCGGCTTCCTGGTCGGCTTCGTCTGGGCGTTGCTGTTCAACGGATTCTTCGGTCCCCGTCTCGGCGTCTTCTACTACGGCTACGTGATCGACGGACTGGCGCTGTTCCAGGGCAGCAGGTACCAGTACCCCGTCTATGACGCGGTCGCGATGGGGCTGCAGATGATGGTGCTGACCTATCTGCTCGGGCGAGTCGACGAGCAGGGCCGCAACGTCATCGAGGTGTGGTCGGACAAGCGGTCGTCGAGCAAGCTGGGCTCGTCGTTGCTCTCGATCGCGGCCATGGTGGTGGTCGGGCACCTGATGTACGGAGCGGTGTTCGCGCCGCACCTGGCGACCAAGCTCGGCGGGTACGTCACCGAGGGACCGTCGGAGCAACTCTTCCCGCACATCGAGAACCAGCCGAGGTAGGGGTGCATACCATGCCGACAGATCAAGCCGAGTTGTATTACGATCCCTATGATTTCGCGATCGACGACAATCCGTACCCGGTATGGCGCCGCATGCGCGAAGAGGCTCCGCTGTACTACAACGACAAGTACGGCTTCTATGCGCTGAGCCGGTACCACGATGTGGCCAAGGCGCTGCCGGACTGGGAGACCTACCGCTCCGGCAAGGGCACCACCGCCGACATCCTGTTCAACGGCATCGAGGTGCCGCCGGGCATCCTGCTGTTCGAGGATCCGCCGTTGCACGATCTGCACCGGCGGCTGCTGTCCCGGGTGTTCACGCCCCGCCGAATGCTCGCGGTGGAGGGACTGGTACGCGGATTCTGTTCCCGCGCACTGGATCCGCTCGTCGACAGCGACAGGTTCGACTTCGTCACCGACCTCGGCGCGATCATGCCGATGCGCACCATCGGCTACCTGTTGGGCATCCCCGAAGAGGGCCAGGAGCAGATCCGGGCGCGTACCGATCAGAACATCACGGTGGGCGACGATGTCGGCGACGTCAGTGCGACGGTGTTCGCCGAGTCGCTGGCGTTGTTCGCCGAGTACATCGAATGGCGGGCCACGCACCCGTCCGACGACCTGATGACCGAACTGCTCAACGCCGAGATCGAAGAACCCGACGGCACGCGCAGGCAACTCGAACGCACCGAGGTGCTGGCCTACACGGCGATGATCGCGGGGGCCGGCGGTGAAACGACAGCCCGCCTGATCGGCTTCATGGGGGAGTTGCTCGGAACCCATCCCACCCAGCGTCACGAACTCGCCGCCAACACGTCCCTGATTCCGTCGGCGGTCGAGGAAACACTGCGCTTCGAGCCGCCGTCGCCGGTGCAGGCGCGCTATGTGGCCCGCGACGTGGAGCTCTACGGACAGACGGTCACCGAGGGCTCCTTCATGCTGTTGCTCAACGGCTCGGCCAACCGCGACGACACGCGGTACACCGATCCGGACCGCTTCGACATCCACCGCACCGGGGGGCACCTGAGTTTCGGTCAGGGGATTCATTTCTGCCTGGGTTCGGCGCTGGCGCGACTGGAAGCGCGCGTGGCCTTCGAGGAGGTTCTCAAACGCTGGACCGACTGGGAGGTCGATTACGACAACGCGAGCCGAGCGCGCACGTCCAGCGTGCGGGGGTGGGCGCGGATGCCGGTCCGGCTGGGCTGATCACCCGGTAGGGCCGTTGGTCCCGGGTCGGGCGGTCCAGGGGCCGCAGCGAGGCCTGAGCGCATCGGGCAGCATGGGGGTATGAACGCCGACGACTCGGCCGGTGATTGCACGCCGGCAGTCCCGCTGATTCACGAGACGCACACCGGCATCGTCACCCTTGTCGGGGACCGGGCGTACAAGGTCAAAAAGCCCGTGCGCACGGATTTTCTCGACTTCTCCAGCGTGGAACTGCGGGAGCAAGCGTGTGCGCAGGAAGTGGCGCTCAACCGCAGGCTCTCGCCGCAGGCCTACCTCGGGGTGGCACATCTGACCGGTGTCGACGGTGACGCGGACGAACCGGTGATCGTGATGCGCCGTTACGCCGAGCGCGACCGACTCAGCACCCGCGTCCGTCAGGGTGTGCCCGTCGACGACGACCTGCGAGCCGTCGCCGAGATCCTGGCGCGATTCCACGCCGACGCGGATCGTCGCGCCGACATCGACGCCGCCGCTACCGTGGCCGCGGTCGACAAACGCTGGCGCGACAACCTGGTCGAACTGCACGGCTACGCGCCGGCGCTGGTCGCGGCCGACGTTGTCGACCAGGTCGAACGGCTCGCCGGGGAGTTCATCGCCGGCCGGGAAGCGCTGTTCGCCGAACGGATCGCCCAGGGCCGCATCGTCGATGGTCACGCCGACCTGCTCGCCGACGACATCTTCTGCCGGCCCGAAGGTCCTGTGCTGCTCGACTGTCTCGAGTTCGACGCGGGCCTGCGCCATGTCGACGGTATTGACGATGCCGCGTTCCTCGCGATGGATCTGGAGTTCCTGGGCCGTCCCGATCTCGCCCGGACGTTCCTGGAGCATTACCGCAGCGCTGCCGACGATCCGGCGCCGCCGGCGCTCATCGACTTCTACATCGCCTATCGGGCCGTGGTGCGCGCCAAGACCGACTGCATCCGTGCCGGACAGGGCCGCGACGAGGCCGCCGAGGACGCGCGCCGCCACCTCGAGCTGGCCTCCGAGCATCTGCGGGCCGGCGCGGTTCGGCTGATCCTGGTCGGCGGCGGTCCGGGCACCGGCAAGACCACGCTGGCCCGCGGACTGGCCGAGCATCTGCAGGCGGAGGTGATCTCCACCGACGATGTCCGGCGGGACCTGCAACGCGACGGTGTCATCGGCGGAGAAGCCGGGACACTGCGCTCCGGTCTGTACAGTCCCGAGCAGATCGAGAAGGTCTACGACGCGGTCCTGGCCCGCGCCACCGAACTGCTGGGCCGCGGACGGACGGTAATCCTCGACGGCACCTGGCGCGATGAAGAACATCGACGCCGTGCCCGTCAGGCTGCCGAGCAGATGCACTGTCCCACCGTGGAATTCGCGTGCACCCTTCCGCTGGCCGAAGCCGAAGCCCGCATCGCGAGCCGGCGTGACACCACCTCGGACGCGACCCCGGCCATCGCAGCCGCGCTGGCCGGCGACCGCGACGCCGTCTGGGAAGGCGCGCACCGACTGGACACCGGACGACCCCTCGGCGACTCGGTTGCCGAGGCACACCAGATCTGTTGCGTGGCAGTGTGATGCCACACCCGAGGAGAGACTGATGGCACAGCACACCGGCGCGGTGATCGTCGGAGTCGACGGCAGCGACCGTGCGATCTGCGCGGCCCGATGGGCTGCCGCCCTGGCCGACCGCATGGATGCCCCACTGCACATGGTGCACGCCATGGTCGGGCTCGGCGGCGGGCTGAGCGAGGTGACGGCCGCGGTGCGGGCAGCGATCATGTCCTACCAGGACGACATGGCGCCGATCTTCTTGAAAGACGCCGCTGACGCGGTCCACGCGGACTTCCCGGACCTGTCGGTGACGACCGCATCGCACCGTGAATCCGCCGATCAGGTGCTGGCCGCGGCAAGCCGTGACGCCCGGCTGATCGTGTTGGGCGGCAAGGATATCGACTCTGCAACCGTGCTGTTGCTGGGTTCGACGACGCTGACAGTCAGTGCCCACGCCCACTGCCCGGTGGTGTCGTGGCGCGGTGACCGGCCCACCCTCTCGGATCGGCCCGTGGTGGTCGGCGCCGATGGCAGCCCGTCGGGTGCGGCGGCATTGACGGCCGCGTTCGACATCGCCGACCGGCTCGGCGTCGGCGTGCGGGCCGTGCGGGCGTGGTCGACGCGCATCCCCACCGCCCGCGTCGACGAGGGGCTGCGTGAGTCGCTGTCGTCTGCGCAGCGGGCGCTGCTGGTCGACGAGACCGACCGGCTGCTTCAGCGTCATCCGGGAGTGGCCGTGGACTGCGTCGTCGCCGAAGGTGGAGCAGCCCAAGCGGTGCTCGACCAGTCCGGTGATGCGCAGCTTGTCGTCGTCGGCACCCGCGGCCGGAACGCGCTGGCCAGCACCGTGCTCGGGTCGACCAGCCTGAACCTTCTGCAGCACAGCAGGATTCCGGTGATGGTGTGCCGCGCCCAGCGAGGCGGCTGACGGATATGCCGTTGCCGGTGGCACGACCGGTGCGGCGGCTGCCACACTGGGTCAATGCGCGCCACCCCGCAGTGCTGGCTGACCGACATGGATGGTGTCCTGGTGCGGGAGGAACACGCGCTTCCCGGCGCGGCCGAGTTCCTGCAACGGCTGTCCGAACGCGGGCGGCCGTTTCTGGTGCTGACCAACAACTCGATCTTCACGCCGCGCGATCTGGCTGCCCGGCTGGCCCGGTCCGGGCTCCTCGTGCCCGAGCACGCGATATGGACTTCGGCGCTGGCCACCGCGACGTTTCTGGCTGATCAGCTGCCGGGCGGCTCGGCCTACGTCATCGGCGAGGCCGGGCTGACCACCGCACTGCACGAGGCCGGCTACACGATGACCGACGTCGACCCCGACTTCGTGGTGCTCGGCGAGACCCGCACGTATTCGTTCGAGGCGATCACCAAAGCGGTGCGTCTGATCCTCGGCGGTGCCCGGTTCATCGCCACCAACCCCGACGTCACCGGACCGTCGGGGGAAGGTCCGTTACCGGCCACCGGTTCGGTCGCCGCGATGATCACCAAAGCCACCGGCCGCGAGCCGTACTTCGTCGGCAAGCCCAACCCGATGATGTTCCGGAGTGCGCTGAACCGCATCGAAGCGCACTCGGAGACCACCGTGATGGTCGGCGACCGGATGGACACCGACGTCGTCGCCGGCATCGAGGCCGGGCTGGAGACCATCCTGGTGCTCACCGGCTCGACGTCGGTCGACGACGTCGAGCGCTACCCGTTCCGGCCGAGCCGGGTGCTGTCGTCGATCGCCGAAGCGATCGAACTGATCTGAGCCCGGCCTTGCTAGCTTGATCGGGTGACCGAATCAGCGCCTGACCCGGCGCGGCCGTTGGCCGGAGTGCGGGTAGTCGAGATCTCCAGTTTCGTTGCGGTGCCGTTGGCGGGGATGACGCTGGCGCAACTCGGCGCCGAGGTGCTGCGCGTCGATCCGGTGGGTGGGGCCGCCGACTACCGGCGGTGGCCGCTCACTGAATCGGGCGACAGCATCTACTGGGCCGGCCTGAACAAGGGCAAGCGGTCGCTGGCGGTCGACATGCGTTCGACCGAGGGCCAGGAGCTGGTTACCCGACTGGTGGCCGATGCGGGCGTGTTCATCACCAATGTCGCTGGCCGCCAATGGCATTCCTATGACGAATTGAGCAAGGCCCGGCCCGACCTGATCCACGTCGAGGTGTCCGGACGCCACGACGGTGGCACCGGCGTCGATTACACCGTCAACGCCGCCATCGGGTTCCCCCTGGTGACCGGCCCCGCCGAATTGACCACGCCGGTCAACCACGTGCTGCCTGCCTGGGACGTCAGTTGTGGTCTGTACGCGGCGCTGTCGGTGGTCACCGCGCTGCGGCACCGCGACGCCACCGGAAGCGGGCAGCGGATCAGCATCCCGCTGGAGAACGTCGCCCTGGCCACCGCAGGCAATCTCAGCCTGCTGACCGAAGCGATGGTCAACGGCACCTCCCGGCAACGCATCGGCAACTCCGTGTACGGCACCTACGGACAGAACTTCACCAGCAGCGACGGGGTGTCCTATATGGTCGTCGCGCTGACCGGACGTCACTTCCGCGACCTGACAACGCTGACCGGAACCACCGAAGCCGTTGCGGGCCTTGCAGAATCGCTCGGCGCGGACTTCTCCGACGAAGGGGAGCGGTACCGGCATCGAGATGCGTTGAGCGCGTTGTTCGCCGAATGGTTCACCGCGCGCACCGGTGCCGAGATCGCCGCGGCACTGTCTGAGACCTCGGTGCTGTGGGAGCGCTACCAGACCTTCGCCGAGACCGCCGCCGATCCGCGGGTGACCGACAACCCGCTGTTCACCGAGCTCGACCAGCCGCGGGTCGGCCGGCACCTGGCGGCGGGGCTGCCGGTGTCGATCGACGGCAGCTACCCGCCGGCCGTGCCGGCGCCCGCCCTCGGCGATGACACGGTCGCGGTGCTGGGGGACTGGCTGGCCCTGGACCGCACCCGGATCGACGATCTGTTCGCCTCGGGCACCGTCGCGTGAGCGTGCTGCCCGGTCTGCTCGAGGTCAGCGCAGTCGACGACGACACGTGGCGCGGCCCTGCCAGTGGGCCTGCCGGCAAGCGCGCCTACGGCGGACTGCTGGTGGCCCAGACCCTCGCGGCGGCGTGGCACACCGTCGACGCCTCGAAACAACCCACCGTGCTGCATCTGCAGTTCCTGCGCGGCGGCGACGCGGGGGAACCGGTCGACTACCGCGTCGAACGGGTCTACGACGGACGCACCGCCGCGGCGCGGCGCGTCGCGGCCACCCAGGCCGGGCGACTCCTGACCACCGCGACGGTGTCGTTCTCCGCGGCGCTGCCCGGACCAGAACACGGTCGGCGCGCCCCGAGTGCGGATCCGGAGATGCTGCCGGAGACCGGCCCGCCCGGCCCGGCGCCGTCACTGCCACTGGACGAACTCGACATTCGCATCGTCGACGAGGGCGTCGGTACCGCCGACTTCGTGCGACGCATGTGGTGGCGAACCACCGTGACCCTGCCGGACGACGCGCGGGTGCACACGCTGGTCGCCGCGTACGTCACCGACCTGTATCTGATCGATCCCGCGCTGCAGGTACACGGCCATTCGATGCGTGCGCGCACCCACCGCAGCGGCACCACCGACTCGTCGATGTGGCTGCACCGTCCGATCGTGGCCGACCGATGGAATGTGCTCGAGTGCCGGTCACCGGCCGGGGCGCGCGGGCGCGGCGTGGTGACCGCCGACCTGTTCGGCGCCGACGGCGTGGTCGCCGCCACCCTGGTTCAGGAAGGCCTCATCGCAGAGCGCGATCCGGCACCCGATCCGGCACCCTGACATCGCGCCGGCGCAGCCGGGCGCGTAGCGCCGTGACCGCGGCCGTCAACGCGACACCCACCAGAATCGAGGCGATCACCCCCGCCAGCCGGTGGGAACCGAACAGTGGGTAGACCTGGAAGTGCGTCAGGTACGTGTACAGCGACGCCTCGGCCACCACACCGGCGAGCGCGGCCACCGGCGCGGGACAACGCAGCGCGGGCAGCCAGATCAACAGCATCAGCCCGACCAGCACCAGCGCCCCGCGGTCGAGATCGTCGAAGTAGCCGATCAGACCGACGACGAGCACCGCGGTCACCGCGATGCGCTGCAGCACGGTGCGAGCCTTCGCCGCGGCCCATCCCAGCGCGAAGAACCAGAACGTCAGCATCGTGAACTTCGCGTCATGGTCGGCGCCCGGCCCGTAGCGCAGGAGCATCCCGACGGCGAGGAACACCGCGGCCACCGCGAACGGATACCTTCGCTCGGCTCGATCGAGCGCGGGCAGCCAGAACAGTACGGCCAGTGCCACCAGAGTCCACACCAGCACTTCGACGAACCACAGCCGCCCGGCGGTCATGCTGTCGGACGGGCCAAGGAACTTGTTGGCCAGCAACAGGTTTGACAGGTGATAGTCGTCGGTGATCAGCAGCGCCACCGACACCCACACCAGCGACGGGACGGCGATCCAGGCGATCGTGTTGCGCAGGTGCCGCATGCGAGCGGTGCGGGGAAGCGGCGTCAGACAGAACCGGCCGAAGTTGTAGCCGGCGACGCCGAGCAAGATGTGCGCGCCGCCCCACAGCTCGAACAACTCCGCGTGGGAGACGACGATCAGCACGATGGCCGCGGCGCGCAGCGCGACGCTGGTCTCCACAGTGCGGCCCCAGAGTCGGTGGCGCCGCCGCGGGGACAGGTCTTGCAGGGCTTGCAACTCGCGTAGGGGCATCTGCGGCCACTGCGCCGGAAGTCGGCCGAGCGTGCGTTCCAGGCGGACCGACATCGTCACATAGGACAGCGAGTTGCCGCCCAGGTCGACGAAGCTGGCGTCGCTGTCGATGTCGGCGGGATCGAGATGGAGCACCTCGGCGAACAACTCGCGCAGGTCGGTCGACCGGCTCTGCTCGCCTCGGGTTGCGGCATCCCCGGCCAGCGCGCGCGCCGTCGGATAGTCGGGCTTGCCCGAGGGCAACATCGGGAGCTCGTCGACCGTGACAACCAGGATTGCGTCCGGCGGGACGCCCGCGGCGGACGCCGCCGAGCGGCGCACCGTCGCCGCGTCGTGTTCGCCGGCGGCCACGACGGCCAGGTGGTCGTCGTGATCGGTACACAGCGCGGCGACACCGTCGACGCGCAGCGCGGCCTCCACCTGCTGCAGATCGATTCGCAGGCCGTACATCTTCACGAACCGGCTCTTGCGGCCCACGATTTCGTAGAGGCCGTCGGGGGCCTGCCGGGCCAGGTCGCCGGTGTGCAGGGCATCGACGGTGGGACCGTCAGCGAGGTCAGCGGAGCTTTCGGCGTATCCCATCATCACGTTGGGGCCGTGGTAGACGAGCTCGCCGACCTCGCCGTCGGCCCACTCGTCGCACTGTTCGAGGGTGAACGCGCCGCCTGGGATGGGCACCCCGATCGCTTCCGGCCGGGACTGCGCGAGATCCGGCGGCAGGTAGGCCATGCGTGCGGTCGCCTCGGTGGCGCCGTACATGACGAACAGGTCCCAGCCCCGCCGCTGCCCGACCTCGGCGAACCGGCGGACGCGATCGGCGGGCATCCGGCCCCCGGCCTGGGTCAGATAGCGCAGGTGCGGCAGGTCCATGGCCTCGAAGCCGATGCGTTCGAGCAGCTCGAACGTGTAGGGCACCCCGGCGAACGAGCTGCCTCGGTGCCGGCGGAACAACGCCCAGAACTGGTCGTCGGCCACGGAGCGATCGGTGAGGATCAGAGCCGCCCCGACCAGCAGGTGACTGTGCACCACCGACAGGCCGTAGCAGTACGACATCGGCAAGGTGGTCGCCGCGCGGTCGGTCTCACGGATGCCGAGGTAGTCGGCGATCGCGGCCGCATTGGACCGCAGGTTCGTGCGCGACAGCCGTACGAGCTTGGGGGAGCCGGTGCTGCCGGAGGTGGACAGCAGCAGGGCGAGGTCCTTGTGCAGGACGTGCGTGCCGTGCGAGCGGACCTGCACGCCTCCGGCGTCGATGACGACGTCAGGTCGGTACACGTCGACGAGGGCGCGGTGATCCCGTCCGGCGGCCACCGGCAGGACGACGTGGCCGCCGGCCAGTGCCCCGAGGTAGTGCACCAGGGTCGCGACGGTGTTGGATGTCTCGATCAACACCAGCTGACGGCGCGAACCCAGGTCAGCGGCGACTGCGGCGACCCGGTCGGCGAGGTCGCGATAGGTGAGCCGCTGCGTCTCGGTCAGGACTGCCGGTCGGTCGCCGTGTCTGCGCAGGTGCTCGATCAGCGGGCCCATGGGCCGCTCGGCGAACGCTGCGGTGACATGCCGCGACGATACCGCTGCCGCCGAAGCGGCTCTGTTCACATGCGGTTGTAGCGGCTCCGGATGAAGTTGAACACGCCGAAGGCGGCGATGCCCAGGGCGGCGGCGATCAGGAGGAACTTGCCGAACGGCGCTTCACCGAGGGTCTTGACCGCGGCGTCGAGACCGCTGGCCTTGGTCGGGTCGGCCTGGAGTGTGGCGACGACCACGAGGACCCCGGCGCCGCCGAGCACGACGCCTTTGGCGACGTAGCCGACCACACCGGCGACGGTGATCGCGGTGCTGCGGGAGACCTGCAGCTCGTCGAGGAACTTCTCCGACACACCCTTGTAGACGTGGTACGCGCCGACCGCGAGCACACCCGCGCCGACGGCCAGCAGCAGCGCTTTGCCCCACCCGGACTGCATCAGCTGTGCCGACATGCCCGTGTTCTGTTGGGTGCTGGACTGCCCGCTGCCCATCGCGAAACGCGCGGCCGAGAATGCGATCGCGAAGTTGACCACGGCCAACGCGACGGACTTGCCGCGCTTCCAGGCCGGGTTGTCGTCGCGGCCTGCTTCGCTGGGCTTGGAGCCGATGACGGCCTCGGCCAACCGCCACAGTCCCAGCGCGGCCAGCCCGATCGCGACCACCCACAGCATGATCGCGCCGCCGGTCTGACTGCCCAGGGTGGCCAGGGCGCCGGACTGGTCGGCGTTGCCGCCACCGCCGACGAACGCGAGCCGCCCGATGATGTAACCGACCAGCAGGTGCAGCACACCGCTGGCCGCGAAACCGGCGCGCGCGGTGTACTCGAAGGCCTTGCTGTCGGTGGCGCGATCGGCCGCTCCATGCGCCGAGCGGTGCAGCGACGCGGCTGAAGGTCGGGTGGTCATGGGTCCTCCTGGTCGACTGATGCGCCCGTATACCCCGGTTTTCCCGGCGGTGAAACCGCTGCCGCACCAGTACGTCAGCGGGCTTCGCCGACGTCGAGCGAGTCGTCGCGCACCGGCCGATCGGCGAGTTCCTCGCGGCGCCCGAACAGATAGGGATACGCCACCCCGGCGATAGCCGCGCCGATCAACGGCGCGAGCCAGAACACCCACAGCTGGGCCGGAGCGCCGTCCCCGTTGAAGAAGGCGACGCCTGTCGAACGCGCGGGATTGACCGAGGTGTTCGAGATCGGGATGGAGATGAGGTGAATCAGTGTCAACGTCAACCCGATTGCCAGGCCGGCGAATCCCTTCGGGGCGCGGTCGTCGGTGGCGCCGAGGATGACGAGCAGGAAGATGAACGTCAGCACGACTTCGGCGACGATCACCGCCCACAGCGAGTATCCGCCGGGGGAGTTTGCCCCGAATCCGTTGGCCGCCATGTTTCCCGTCGCTGTCCACCCGGTCTTGCCGCGGGCCACGATGTAGATCACCAGGCCGGCCAGCAGTCCGCCGAGGACTTGCGCGATCCAATAGGGCGCCAGCATCTTCCATTCCACGCGTCGCGCCAGCGCAGCGCCGAGGGTGACCGCGGGGTTGAAATGTCCGCCCGATACGGTGCCGAACGCGTAGACGCCGGAGAGTACGGTCAGCCCGAACGCGAGTGCGACCCCGGCGAAGCCGATCCCCAGCAGCAATCCCGCATCGTTCTCGAAGGTCGCGGCGAAGACCGCGCTCCCGCACCCGCCGAACACCAACCAGAAGGTGCCGATGGACTCAGCCGCAAGACGATGAACAATTGTGGGCTCGCGCATGGTGACACCGTGTCTTCTCGAGAGCTTCAGATGACCTCAGCGTGACACCCATGCGGCGTCGGCGGACCCGATACGGCAGAAACGTCCTCTCACAGAAATTGTGGATCTCTACAAGTGGCGCGATCTGGGGATGAACTCGGCTCTGGGGAACGATTTCCGGCTTTGTCGGGAACATCGAGCACAGTTGCGTTCATGACCGGAACACAGAGTCGCGGCGAGCTCGGGGCGTGGGGCGAGCAGGTGGCGGTGCACTATTTGCAGCGTCGGGGTTTGCGTGTGCTGGAACGTAATTGGCGGTGTCGGTACGGAGAGCTCGACATCGTCGCCGTCGACGCGGGCACGGTGGTTTTCGTCGAGGTCAAGACGCGCACGGGGAATCAGTTCGGGGAGGCGGTCACCGCGGTCACCCCGGCGAAGGTGCGGCGGTTGCGTCGGCTGGCGGGTTTGTGGCTGGCCGCTCAGGAGCGCAGCTGGGCGCAGGTGCGTATCGATGTGATCGGTATCCGGGTGGGTCGGCGTCGCGAACCGGAGATCACCCATCTGCAGGCGGTGGCGTGATGGCGCTGGGACGGGCGTTCTCGGTCGGGGTGCGCGGTGTGGACGGGGTGATCGTCGAGATCGAGGCCCACATTGCCGGCGGCCTTCCGGGCGTTTATCTGGTGGGTTTGGGCGACACCGCGCTGCGGGAGTCGCGAGATCGGGTGCGGGCGGCCATTTCTTATTGCAAGTTCGAGTGGCCGCAGACCCGGTTGACGCTGGCGTTGTCCCCGGCGACGCTGCCCAAGGTCGGTTCGGGCTATGACCTGGCGCTGGCCACCGTCGTGCTGGCCGCCCAGGGCAAGAAATCGTGGCCGCGCCTGGAGAAGACGGTGCTGCTGGGTGAGCTCGCCCTCGACGGGCGGGTGCGCGCGATCCACGGGGTCCTACCGGCGGTGCTGGCTGCCCGCAAGCACGGTTGGCCGGCGGTGGTGGTGCCCATCGACAATTTGGCCGAGGCGAGCCTGGTCGACGGTATCGAGGTATGGGGTGCGCGCAGCCTCCCGCAGGTGCACACCTGGCTGCTCGGCAAGGGCGACCTCGATGCACGCATCGACAGACCGGCGCAGAGCACGGACGCCGCGGCGGATCTGGCCGACGTGGTGGGCCAACCGGAGGCCCGCTTCGCCGTCGAGGTGGCCGCCGCCGGCGCGCACAACCTGATGATGACCGGACCGCCGGGCATCGGGAAAACCATGCTGGCCCAACGTCTCCCGGGGCTTCTGCCGCCGCTGTCGCACACCGAGGCGCTCGAGGTCACCGCCATCCACTCGGTCGCCGGGCTGCTCAGTGAAGATGCCCCGCTGATCACCCGTCCGCCGTTCGTCGCACCCCACCACACCTCCAGCGTCGCCGCCCTCGTCGGCGGCGGCGCCGGGATGGCGCGCCCCGGCGCGGTCAGCCGGGCCCACCGCGGCGTGCTGTTCCTCGACGAATTCGCCGAGATCAACACCAGTGCACTCGAGGCGCTGCGAACCCCCTTGGAGGACGGACAGATCCGGTTGGCGCGCCGCGACGGTGTGGCCGTCTACCCCTGCCGTTTCCAATTGGTGCTCGCGGCCAATCTGTGTCCGTGCGCACCGCCGGATCCACGCGACTGCCAATGCGGTGCGGCAGAACGCCGGCGCTACCGCAGCAGGCTGTCGGGACCGCTGCTCGACCGCGTCGATCTGCGCACCGAGATGCACACCTTGAAGGCCGGCCCGTTCGTCGACGAAGCGGGGGAGACCACTTCAGCTGTGCGGGAACGGGTCTGGAATGCCCGCCAGGCCGCGGCGGAGCGGTGGCGACCCTATGGCATCGTGACCAACGCCGAAGCAGGCGGCACACTGCTGCGTCGCAAGTTCCGGTTGAGTACCGACGCCATGGCGCCGGTACGGACCGCCGTCGACCGCGGCGCGTTGAGTATCCGCGGCATGGACCGCACGCTTCGGGTCGCGTGGACGCTGGCCGATCTGGGCGGGCGGACGTCACCGACGCGGCAGGACGTGGCCGCGGCGCTGAGCTTCCGGCAGGGGACGCACTGATGGACACCGCTGAACGACGCGCGTGGGCCTACCTCTCGCGGGTGTGCGAGCCGCCCCAGCCGTTGCTCGCCGAACTCGTACGCGCCGCGGGGCCGGTCGAGGCAGCGGGGCACATCCGTGCGCGCGACGTGTCCGACGAGCTCTTGCGAGCCACCGAGGCACGCCACGAAATCAGCTCGGAAGACACCGATTTGGAGGTGCTCGACCGGCTGGGTGGGCGTTTGATCACCGCGCAGGACGACGAATGGCCGCATCTGGCGTTCGCCTCATTCGCGCTCCCGGCGCTCGCGGACAGGCAGTGGGGTCATCCTCCGCTGGTGCTGTGGGCGGTGGGGCCGTCGCATCTGGCCGACGTCGCGGCACGCTCGGCGGCGCTGGTCGGCACGCGCGCGGCCAGCGCGTACGGCGAGCACGTGACCGCCGAGTTCACCTCCGGCCTGGTCGAGAAGGACGTCGCGGTGATCTCCGGCGGCGCCTACGGCATCGACGGAGTGGCCCACCGCACCGCGCTGGCCTGCGAAGGAGAGACCGTCGCGGTGCTGGCCGCCGGCATCGACGTGCCCTACCCGTCGGGACACTCGGCCCTACTGCATCGCATCGGGCGCAGCGGTCTGGTGCTCACCGAGTATCCGCCGGGCCTGCGACCCACGCGGCGGCAGTTCCTGGCCCGCAACCGCCTGGTCGCCGCACTGAGCGGAGCAACCGTCGTCGTCGAGGCCGGCGTGCGCAGCGGAGCGGCCAACACCGCGGCATGGGCGCGCGCGCTCGGCCGGCAGGTGTGCGCGGTACCGGGGCCGGTGACTTCGGCCACGTCGGCCGGATGCCACAACCTGATCGCCGGCGGTGCGGCCACGCTGGTGACCCGCGCTGCCGAGGTGGTCGAAGCCGTCGGCCGCATGGGGGAGCTGGCGCCCGATCCCGAGCGGCCGACCACCGATCTGGACGGGCTCGATGACACCGAATTGACTGTGTACGAGGCGCTGCCGCGCCGCGGCGCGCGCACCGTCGGTGAGATCGCGATCCTGGCCGGCCTGCCGATGGCCGAGGTCCTGGGCGCGCTGGCCATGCTCGACGTGCGCGGTTTGATCCGGCAGGAGGAGGGCAACTGGAAGCTGACGACGCGAGGCTGAGCCGGCAGGGCCGACCCTGCCGCGGCCGCGGCGCTCGTATAGTCGCAGGCAAAGCCGTCAGCAGTGGAGGTTGATTCAAGTGGCAGGCCGTCCCGTGCACACTTTCCAAGTGGTGCGCACCGAACAGATCGCACCGCACATGATGCGAGTGGTGCTCGGCGGCACAGGGTTTGACACCTTCACTCCGAACGAATACACCGACGCCTACGTCAAGCTGGTCTTCGTCGACGACGACCTGGATGTCAGCGGCCTCGAACAACCGCTGACCCTCGACAGCTTCAACGCCCTTCCCGAGCCGAAACGGCCGGTGGTGCGGACGTACACCGTGCGCCGCGCCGACACCGAGCGCCGCGAACTGACCATCGACTTCGTCGTCCACGGCGAACACGGGGTCGCCGGGCCGTGGGCGGCCAACGCGACTCCCGGCCGGCGGCTCTTCGTCATGGGACCCAGCGGCGCGTTCGCGCCCGACCCGGCCGCCGACTGGTATCTGTTCGCCGGTGACGAGGCCGCCCTACCGGCGATCGGCGCAGCTCTGGAAGCGTTGCCCGACAATGCGATTGGTCGCGTGTTCATCGAGGTCGCCGGACCGGAAGACGAAATCGAGCTGACCGCACCCGAAGGGGTCGAGGTGCGGTGGATCTACCGCGGCGGCCGTGCCGACCTGGTCGGTGAGGAAATCGCCGGTGATCACGCCCCGTTGATCGCCGCGGTCAAGGAGACGCCGTGGCTGCCCGGGCAGGCGCAGGTGTTCATCCACGGTGAAGCGCAGGCCGTGATGCACAACCTGCGGCCCTATGTGCGCAAGGAACGCGGCATCGACGCCAAGTGGGCATCCTCGATCTCGGGATACTGGCGCCGCGGGCGCACCGAAGAGACCTTCCGGCAGTGGAAGCGCGAACTGGCCCAGGCCGAAGCCAATTAGCCGTGCCCGCGCGGGTGTCGATGGCAGGCTGACGCCATGACCTTCGGTAACTACCAGCTCGAGATCTACCTGCAGGGCCTGTCCGGCATCATGCCGACGCTGCCGATGGACTACGCCGGTTGGGAAGCCAAGGCCGAGGTCGCGATGCCGCCGTCGATCTGGTCCTACGTCGCCGGCGGCGCCGGTGACGAGCACACCCAGCGCGTCAACCGCACCGCGTTCGACCGCTGGGGGCTGATGCCGCGCATGCTCGTCGGCGCCACCGAACGCGACCTGACCGTCGAGCTGTTCGGCCTGACGTTGCCCTCGCCGCTGTTCATGGCGCCCGTCGGGGTCATCGGCATCTGCGCCCAGAACGGGCACGGCGACCTGGTCACCGCGCGCGCGGCGGCCCGCACCGGCGTACCGATGATGGTGTCCACCCTGACCGAGGATCCGCTCGAAGACGTCGCCGCCGAATTCGGCGACACCCCCGGGTTCTTCCAGCTCTACACCCCGGCCGACCGTGATCTCGCGGCCAGCTTCGTCCACCGCGCCGAAGCCGCCGGCTACAAGGCGATCGTCGTCACCCTCGACACCTGGATCCCGGGCTGGCGGCCCCGCGACCTGGCCACCTCGAACTTCCCACAGCTGCGCGGACGGTGCCTGGCCAACTACACCAGCGACCCCGTCTTCCGCGCCGCGCTGGCCCAGCCGCCCGAAGAGAACCCCCAGGGCACCGTGTTGCAGTGGGTCCAGCAGTTCGGCGACCCGCTGACCTGGGACGACCTGCCTTGGCTGCGGTCGCTGACCGACCTGCCCCTGATCCTGAAGGGCATCTGCCACCCCGACGACGTCCGCCGCGCCAAAGACGGCGGTGTCGACGGCATCTACTGCTCCACGCACGGCGGGCGCCAGGCCAACGGCGGGCTGCCCGCGCTGGACTGCCTACCGGGCGTGGTCGAAGCCGCCGACGGGCTGCCCGTGCTGTTCGACTCGGGCATCCGCAGCGGCGCCGACATCGTCAAGGCGCTGGCGCTGGGCGCCACGGCGGTCGGGGTGGGTCGCCCCTACACCTACGGCCTGGCCATCGGTGGTGAGGACGGCGTGGTGCACGTGCTGCGGTCGCTGCTGGCCGAGGCCGATCTGATCATGGCCGTCGACGGCTACCGCAGCCTCGCCGAACTCACCCCCGACGTGCTGCGGCGCGTCGGCTGACCCACCGCCGGAGCGTCTGCCACGGTAGGGCGGTGGACGCCGTGCTCGACGAATTCGACCAGTACCTGGCGCTGCAGCGAGGTCGCTCGGAGCACACCCGCCGCGCCTACCGCGGCGATCTGCGCGCACTGCTCGACTTCGTCGACGAACGCAACCCCGGCGCCGGGCTGCACGGTCTCACCCTCCCGCTGCTGCGGTCCTGGCTGGCCACCCAGGCCGCCGCCGGCGCCGCACGCTCGACACTGGCCCGACGCACCTCCGCGGTGAAGACCTTCACCACCTGGGCGGTGCGACGGGGCCTGCTCAGCGAGGATCCCGCCACCCGGCTGCAGATGCCCAAGGCGCGCCGGACCCTGCCCGCGGTGCTGCGCCAGGACCAGGCGCTCGATGCCCTCGACGCCGCGAAATCCGGTGCCCAACAGAATGATCCGCTCGCACTGCGAGATCGTCTGATCGTCGAGATGCTCTACGCCACCGGTATCCGGGTCAGCGAGCTGTGCGGACTGGACATCGACGACGTCGACACCCCGCGACGGCTGCTGCGGGTACTCGGCAAGGGCAACAAGCAGCGCACCGTGCCCTACGGCGAACCCGCCGACGCCGCGCTGACGGCGTGGCTGACCGACGGACGGCCCCACCTGGTGACCAGCCGGTCCGGTCCCGCGCTGCTGCTCGGCGCGCGCGGCGGACGGCTGGACCCGAGGCAGGCCCGCACCGTCGTGCACCAGACGGTGTCGGCCGTCGACGGCGCGCCGGACATCGGCCCGCACGGGCTGCGGCACAGCGCCGCCACGCATCTGCTCGAGGGGGGCGCCGATCTTCGGGTGGTTCAGGAGTTGCTGGGGCACTCGTCGCTGGCGACCACGCAGCTCTACACCCACGTCAGCGTCGCGCGGCTGCGCGCCGTGCACGACCAGGCCCACCCGCGGGCCTGAATCACCGCAGCAAGGCGATGACCTCGGCGAGATCGGGGAGAGCCGACGGCCGACCCGCCCACTCGTCGAACACCGTCCAGTAACTGATCCCCAAGCGGCGTTGCCGCTCGGACAGCGTCTCGGCCATCTGCTCGTGGGTGCCCAACAGCACGAACGGCGAGTCCAGCAGCAACTCCGCCGGAACACCGAGCTGGGCCGCCAGCGCGTCGGCCGTGGCCGCCCGATCCTTGGTACACACCACCACCTGGATGAGCGCGTTCAACTCGATCTGCTCGAACCGGTCGCCGGCCGCGGCGCGCACCACCGCGATGCGGTCGGCCAGCCCGGCGCTGGAGAAGTGGGAGAACCGCACCTCGGTGGCGTCACGGTTGTGACTGATCCCGGCCAGACCGACGATGTCGGCGACGCGCCCGGCCAGCTGTAGCACCCGGGTGCCGTTCCCGCCGATCAGCAGCGGCACCGGCGCGCCCGGCGCCGGAGTCAACGTCGCCGCTTCCGCGTGCACCCGGTAGTGCTCACCGTCGACGTGCACCTCCGCGCCGGCCAGCAGCGCCCGCACCACCGCGACCGACTCGATCAGCCGGTCCACCCGGCCGGCACCGCTGTCGAAGCGCAGACCGGCGGCGTCGTACTCGCTCTTCATGTGTCCGGCACCCAGGCCCAGCTCGAACCGACCGCCGCTGACCTCCGACAACGTCGCGGCCTCCCGCGCGATCAGCACCGGATGATGGAAGTCGTTGTTGAGCACCAACGTGCCGACCCGCAGACGTTCGGTCGTCAGAGCCGCCGCCGCGGCACCGGTGAACGGCGCCAGCGCCGGGGCCAGATGGTCGGCGAAGGTCAGGACGTCGACCCCGGCCGCCTCCACCGACTGCGCGAAGGCACGCCAGGCGGCACCCTGCCGGGGCAGCGCCGTGGTCATGCCGAAACGCGGACGGCGGCTGCGGTGAGCTTCGGTGGTCATGATTTGACGTTAATCGCCGCTGCCACCCAGGGGTTTGAGTCGAATGGGTGTGCTCGCCAACAGGCCCAGAGGATCGACGTAGTCCGCCCGCGCGGCGGGACCCCACATCGCACCCCAGTGCAGGCACGCCGCCGCAGCAGCACAGCCGGCATGGCCGGCCACGAGCTCTCCGATCGCAGTGCCCGCCGCGACCGTCTGCCCGGCCCGCACCGACGGGCGCACCGGCTCGTAGCTGCTGCGCAACCCACCCGGATGCGCGATCGACACCAACGGCCGGCCGGCCAGCTCGCCGGCGTAGACGACCACGCCCGCTGCGGCCGAGTACACCGGCTGGCCGGCGTGGGCGGCCAGGTCGACGCCACGGTGCCCGCGCTGCCAGTTGGGGTCGGGGGCGTCGAAGACACGCACCACCGTCGGGCGCGGCCGCAGCGGCCAACCGAACCGGGTGTCGTCGGCCCCCGCCGGCGCAGCCCACAGCAACGCGCACGCCAACACCACCCCGAAAGTCCGCATCATCGCAGTTCAGCGGATCCCGATACGCTGACACCAGCCGCGATCGCGGCACCTGTGGACGGCGTCGACGATGGTCAGAACCACCCTGTTCAGCGTGTAAACTGCTTACCGCAACTCGCTTTGCGGGTTGACTTCGCGCGTCTGCAATACCTGTGTGTCGGGTGGTCCCCTTCGGGGGTCCGGCACCGAAGCAGTCGCCAGGGTCCGGCTCACCCGATGCCGGACGACAACCGACAACACAAGAGGTATGTCCACCATGGCTGTCGTAACCATGAAGCAGCTGCTTGACAGCGGCGCCCACTTCGGGCACCAGACTCGACGCTGGAACCCGAAGATGAAGCGGTTCATCTTCACCGACCGCAACGGCATCTACATCATCGACCTGCAGCAGACGCTGACCTACATCGACAAGGCGTACGAGTTCGTCAAGGAGACGGTCGCGCACGGCGGTTCGATCATGTTCGTCGGCACCAAGAAGCAGGCGCAGGAATCCATCGCCGAAGAGGCGACCCGCGTCGGCATGCCGTACGTGAACCAGCGCTGGCTGGGCGGCATGCTCACCAACTTCTCCACCGTGCACAAGCGCCTCCAGCGCCTCAAGGAACTCGAGGCCATGGAGCAGACCGGTGGGTTCGAGGGTCGCACCAAGAAGGAAATCCTGATGCTGACCCGCGAGAAGAACAAGCTGGAGCGTTCGCTCGGCGGTATCCGCGACATGCAGAAGGTGCCTTCGGCGATCTGGGTCGTCGACACCAACAAGGAGCACCTCGCGGTCGCCGAAGCGCGGAAGCTCAACATCCCGATCATCGCGATCCTCGACACCAACTGCGATCCCGACCTGGTCGACTACCCGATCCCGGGCAACGACGATGCCATCCGCTCCGCCGCGCTGCTGACGAAGGTGATCGCCTCCGCGGTCGCCGAGGGTCTGCAGGCCCGCGCCGGTGCCGGCAAGGCCCAGGCCGAGGACGCCGGTGCCGAGCCGCTGCCCGAGTGGGAGCAGGAACTGCTGGCCGGCGCCACCGCGGCCGCGCCCGGCACGCCCGAGGCCGAGATCCACACCGAACCCACGACCACCCCGAACCCGTAGGGAAGGCTCATATGGCTAACTACACCGCTGCTGACGTCAAGCGTCTTCGTGAGCTGACCGGTGCCGGAATGCTGGACTCGAAGAACGCTCTGGTGGAGGCCGAGGGTGACTTCGACAAGGCGATCGAACTGCTGCGCATCAAGGGCGCCAAGGACGTCGGCAAGCGCGCTGAGCGCGCCACCGCCGAGGGTCTGGTCGCCGCCAAGGGCGGCGCTCTGATCGAGCTGAACTCCGAGACCGACTTCGTCGCCAAGAACGGCGAGTTCCAGGCGCTGGCCGATCAGATCGTCGCCGCGGCCGCCGAGGCCAAGGCCGGCGATGTCGACTCGCTCAAGGCCGTCAAGCTCGGCGACTCCACGGTCGAGCAGGCCATCGCCGACCTGTCGGCGAAGATCGGCGAGAAGCTCGAGCTGCGTCGCGCCATCTACTTCGACGGCACGGTCGAGACCTACCTGCACAAGCGCGCTGCGGACCTGCCGCCCGCGGTGGGTGTGTTGGTCGAGTACCAGGCCGGCGACGCCGACAAGGGCACCGCGGCCGCGCACGCGGTCGCGCTGCAGATCGCCGCGCTGAAGGCCAAGTACCTCAGCCGTGAGGACGTCCCCGAGGACATCGTCGCCAACGAGCGGCGTATCGCCGAGGAGACCGCCCGCAACGAGGGCAAGCCCGAGCAGGCCCTGCCCAAGATCGTCGAGGGCCGCGTGACCGGTTTCTACAAGGACGTCGTGCTGCTGGACCAGCCGTCGGTGTCCGACAACAAGAAGACCGTGAAGGCGCTGCTCGACGAGGCCGGCGTGACCGTGACGCGGTTCGTCCGCTTCGAGGTCGGTCAAGCCTGAGTCGCTGAACCCCTGCAGGGCCCCCGAGACATCGTCTCGGGGGCCCTGTTCTTTCTCCGATCGGCGACGGGCGACGGATTCCGCAGGTCGGCGCGTGGAGACAGGAACCTCTCACCTGGTTCGGTCGTGGTTGCTGGATTCGCGTGCCGATGCTGGTGAGCGACCACTCGGGTGACCGACGTCTCACCGCATCCTTTGCAGGAAAGCGGCACGGCAGTATCCAGCAAATTTCATGGCTAACTCGATTACCAACTCGTGAAGCTGAAACCGCCTGAACGTTACGGAATTCGGTAGGTACCCAGTTAATCTGGCCGTATGCCCCTGGCTAGAAATCACCGTGGTTCTGGTGACAGACACAGTTGATATTCGCCCGCCGGCAAACGCGGCTGTTGGCGGAGAGTCCGGAACTGAGGTTGCAGCTGATCTCGGCCAGCTACGGAAATCCAGGGCTTGGGAACGGGTTGTCGGTCCGCTCGTGGATCTGACGACCGCCTCGGTGGCGGTGGCGCTGGGTTTGAGCTGGGCGACGCGACTCGGTTACGACCTGCCGCCGATGTGGATGCTGTGGTTCTTCGCGCCGACCATCGTGACGATGATGGCGCTTCGGGGCCTCTACCGGCGGTCGCTTCAACGCACGTTTCTCGACGAATTCCCGACCATTCAGGCGGTCACGGCGTTGGCGGCCGTTCTGTTGCTGTCCGGCCTCGTGTCGAACCCCGTCGTGTCTGAATCGGCTGACGACGCCGTGGCCCGCATGTGGATGTGTGCGGCGGTCCTCGTCCCGCTCGGCCGCCTGCTGTGGTTCTGGGTCAAGCGGCGCCTGCTTCGACGAGATGTCCTGACAGCGCCGACGTTGATCGTCGGCAACGGTCGTATCGCCGCCAAGGTCGTCGATCGCCTGGCGATCAAGCCGGAGTACGGACTACGCCCCGTCGGGTTGGTCGACGACGAGTTGCCGTGGCGGGGTGCCGGTGACGACTCGTTCTCGACCATCCAGCATTTGGGCACACTGGATCAGCTCGACGACTTGATCACCCTCACGGGCGCCGAGTGCATGATCGTCGCGTTCTCCCGCACCCGCGACGATGCGATGTCCGCGGCGGTCAGGACTGCGCAGAACCGCGGGGTGGCGGTGTGGATCGTGCCTCGCATCTTCGACACCATCGGCGTGCACGCCCGCATCGACCACATCGGCGGTCTGCCGTTGATTGCCGCCACCCGGACCGATCCGCGCGGATGGCAGTTCACGGCCAAGCACATCTCCGACCGCATAGTCGCCTGCGTGGGCCTGCTGGCGATCGCACCCATTTTCCTGACCCTGATGCTGCTCGTGCGGTTGAGTTCGCCCGGTCCGATCTTCTTCGGCCAGCCGCGGATCGGGCGCGACGGGCGGGTGTTCCGCTGCCTCAAGTTCCGATCGATGCGTCCGCCCGCAGCATCCGACGCGACCTTCACGCTGGACGCCGACTCAGCGCCGGGTGGGGTGGAAGGCGAGGATCGTCGTACCAGGATCGGCAAGATCCTGCGGGCCACCTCACTGGACGAACTGCCGCAACTGATCAACGTCATCCGGGGTGAGATGAGCCTGGTCGGACCGCGGCCGGAACGACCCGAATACGTCGACCTGTTCAACGCGCAGATCGCACGCTACGGCGACCGGCACCGCGTGAAGGCCGGCATCACCGGTTGGGCGCAGGTGCACGGCCTGCGGGGTCAGACATCGATCGCCGACAGGGCCGAGTGGGACAACTTCTACATCGAGAACTGGTCGCTGTGGCTGGACATGAAGATCCTGGCCATGACGGTCGGCGCGGTCCTGCGCCGCGCGGAGTGACCGTCGGACCTTACCTGCGCCGACGCACCCCGCAGCGCCGGTACGCTTTGGTACCGTCAGGCGCATGGATCGAGTTTCGGCGTTCGCCGACGACGCGCTCGGGGACCACGACGCCGTCGGTGTCGTCGAGGCGCTGCGGCGCGGAGACGTGTCGGCCCCGGAGGTCATCGACGCGGCCATCGCCCGCGTCGAGGCGGTGAACCCGACCCTCAACGGACTGGCTTTCCAGGCGTTCGACCGCGCCCGCGCCCGGGCGGCCCAGCGACACCCGTTCGGCGGCTTCTTCGACGGCGTGCCCAGCTTCGTCAAAGACAACGTCGCCGTCGCGGGCATGCCGACGATGAGCGGCACTGATGCCTGGGAACCGCGTCCGGCCGCCGACAACGGTGACTTCGCGCGCACCTACCTGGCGACCGGACTGGTCCCGCTGGGAAAGACGGCCCTGTCGGAATTCGGTTTCAGCGCCTCGGCCGAACACCCCCGCCTGGGGCCGGTGCGCAATCCGTGGAACCCCGAATTCACCGCGGGCGCCTCCTCGTCCGGGTCGGGGGCGTTCGTCGCGGCCGGTGCGGTCCCGATCGCCCACGCCAACGACGGCGGCGGTTCCATCCGAATCCCCGCCGCCTGCAACGGTCTGGTCGGGCTCAAACCGTCGCGCGGTCGACTTCCGTTGGACCAGGACATGCGGCAGATGCCGCTACGCATCGTGCACAACGGCGTGGTGACCCGCACGGTGCGCGACACCGCGGCGTTCTACCGCGAGGCAGAACGCGTCATGGCCAACCCCAAGCTGCCGTCGGTCGGCGACGTCACCGGTCCCGGCGCACAGCGCCTACGCATCGCGGTGTGCACCGAATCCATTGAGCGCCAAGCCAGTCCGGAGATCAGCGCCCTGACCCTGGACACGGCGAAACTCCTCGAGAGCCTCGGTCATCCGATCGAGATCATCGACAACCCGGTGCCGCAGCACTTCGTCGACGATTTCCTGCTCTACTGGGCGTTTCTCGCGTTCGCGCTCGTGCGCGGCGGGCGTCGCAGCTTCGGGCCCAGCTTCGACCGGGACCGGCTGGACAACCTGACCCGCGGCCTGGAGTCCCACGCCGCGCGCCGCCTGCACCGGCTACCCGGGGCGATCGCGCGATTGGCGCGGATCCGGCGCATCACCTCACGGCTGCACGAGGACTTCGACGTCGTGCTGATGCCCACGCTGGCCGACGTCACCCCGCGCATCGGCCACCTCGACCCGACCGCGCCCTACGAACAGGTCATCGAGCGGCTCACCGACTGGGTCGCGTTCACCCCGCTGCAGAACGCGACCGGCGAACCCGCGATCTCGCTGCCGTTGGCGCGATCAGCGTCGGGACTGCCGGTCGGCATGATGTTCTCCGCACCGCTGGGCGCCGACGCCCGGCTGCTGGAACTGGCCTACGAACTCGAACAGGCGCGGCCGTGGCCGCAGATCGCGGACACGCCGACGTAACGGGGCACCGGCGCTGTTAACAGCGCCGACACCACAGGCGGCGCTGACCGAAATCTTTCGCTTCCACGATCCCTTCTCGTGGAGACCAGTCAGGTCGACAGCGCAACCGTCGGTCGATCGCCGCAGATCCCAACAGGTTCCGGCAACACGTTCGTGTACCTGGTGCGGTTCGCGCTGGCCAACATCGGCCGTCGCCCGGAACGATTCGTACTGTCCGTGGTGGGAATCGCTTTGGCGATCGCGTGCGTGACGATCGTGCGGACCATCTCGGCGGGGTTCGCCACGACCGGGGCCGACTCGATCGTCGACGTGCTGGACGGTGCGCAGCTGTGGGTGGTCCCGGCCGCGGGTGTGCACTACGACGCCGACACCCGGGCACTGATCGCCGACGGCCCGGCCCCGGCGCTCACCGTCCCCGCCGGGTGGACTGCCCGCCGTGTGCTGTCCGGGATCGCCGAGGTCAACGGCCAGCCGGTCTCGCTGCGCGGCATCACCGAAACAGCCAGTGACACCGCGGTTGTCGGCTCAGACCTGGCCGCCCGGCTCGACGTGCACGAGGGTGACGACATCGTCCTGGCCGGTCACCGGATGCAGGCCCGGATCGACGGCTCCGGCGAGTCCGTGACGGTGCCGACAGCCGTGGCCGAGGCCGCGGTGGGAGACCACGGTTGGTGGGTGGTCACGGCCCCGCCGAACCAGGAGAACAGCCGTGCGCTGGCGCAGAACTTCAGCGCGGCAGTGGGTCTCCCGGCCACCGCGGACCCGGCGGTGCGGCCGGAACCCGATGGTGCGGGACTGATCTACGACACCGTCGGCGGTTCGGGCCCGCTGAACTTCGAACAGAAGTACTCGGCGTTGTTCTCCGGGAAGGTGACCGGCTCCGCGCTGGGGCTGATCTCCACGATCGGGCTGGCGCTGGGGTTCGTGATCGCGGTGTCGTCGTTTTTGGCCGCGGTCACCGAACGACGCCGCGAGTTCGGCATCATGTCCAGCATCGGGCTGGCCGACGAAGTGCTGTACTTCTTCCTCGTCGAATCGGCGATCGTGTTCCTGGTCGCCTGCGTCCTGGGCATCGGTACCGCGGGAATCGTTGTCGCACTTGTCGTCCCGGGTATGGCGAGCGTGACGGCATGGCTGCAGGCCGCCGCGTTGACCGCGATGTTCCTGCCGGCGATGGCCATCGTGGGTGCGCTCGTCCCGGTCCACCGACTGTTGCAGCAGCGCCCGGTCACCCTCCTCGGAGGGCACTGAGCATGCGGTGGGGACTGGCCTACGGGTGGCTGGCTGCGCGGCGGCGCGCCCGCGACATGGTGCTGCCGGCACTGACCACCGCGACCGGCGCGTTCCTGGTGGTGCTCGTTTTCGGGATGTCCGACGGCATCCGCACCCAGTCGGCCCCACTCGGGCACGCCGACGAGATCGGGCGCGCGGTGGTTCTCATCGCCGTGACAGTGCTGCTGGTGGGCGTGGCCGAGGTCGCGGTCGCCACCACCCGCACCGTCGCTCAACGCACCCGCGAACTGGGCGTCCTGGCCGCCAACGGGGTGCCTCGCGGCCCGGTGGTGGCCGCACTGCTGGTCGAGCCCGTCGTCTCCGCTGTGCTGGGTGCCCTGGCGGGCGTGCTGGTGGCGGCGCCGACCGGAGCCGCCCTGGCCGCCATGGGTCTCGTCGCCACCGGACTGTCCTGGTCCGGTCTGGCCGTCGGGGCCGGGGTCGCGGTCGCTGTGAGCATCGTGGCCTCCCTCGCCACCAGCATCGTCCCGACCTACAAGGCCGCATCGCGGCCCCCGATCCGCTCGCTGACCGCAGGAGGCTGACCATGACCGCCCTCGACGAGACCACCGGCACCGCAGAACCGATCGACAGAGCCACCCCGGTGATCGAGATCGCCGACGTGTGGAAACTCCACAAGCTCGGCGACGAAGTCGTCAAGGCGCTCAAGGCCGTCGAACTGACCGTGATGGCTGGGGAATTCGTCTGCCTCATGGGACCCAGCGGCAGCGGGAAGTCCACGCTGCTCAACATCATCGGAGGGCTGGACCGCCCCACCAAGGGATCGGTCAAGATCGCGGGCGCCGACACCGCGACGCTGACCGAAAGCCAGTACGCCGCCCTGCGCCACGACAGCATCGGCTTCATCTTCCAGAGCTACAACCTGATCCCGTTCCTGTCCGCGGTCGAGAACGTCGAGCTGCCACTGATTTTCGAGCCCTACGACCGCAAGGCGCTGCGCCGACGCGCGACCGAACTGCTCGAGCTCGTCGGCCTCGGCCACCGGATCAACCACCATCCCACCAAGATGTCGGGCGGTGAGCAGCAACGCACCGCGATCGCGAGGTCACTGATCAGCAATCCGACGCTGGTGCTGGCCGACGAACCCACAGCCAACCTCGACCACCGCACGGGGGAGACGGTGGTGCGCATGTTGCGCGACCTGTGTTCGACCCTCGGGGTCACCGTGGTCGCCAGCACCCACGACCCCACGGTGGCCGACGAAGCGAGCCGTGTCGTCCGGATGAAAGACGGACAGATCGTCAACTGAGGAACTCCTGGAGACAATCACATGACACACACCGAAGCGCGCCCGCCGAGCGGCCGCGACGCTCTGATGACCACCGAGCTCGTCCCTGAGCAGATCCTGCCGAAGGTGATGAGCACGTTCGGACTGACGGCCGCCTACGTGTTCATCATCTGCTGGGTCACCGGGTCCTCGGTGATGGCCGGTGGCGGCTGGACCGCCATCCCGATGTGGATCCTGGGCATCCTGACCTTTCTGATCCCCGCGGGCATGGCCGTCGTCGAGCTCGGCAACCTGTGGCCCGGCCAAGGCGGTGTGTACATCTGGGCGTACCGAACCATGGGGGAGACCTGGGGATTCATCGGCGGCTACCTGTCCTGGGTGCCGGTGATCCTCAACGCCGCATCGTCCCCGGCCATCGTGCTGCAGTTGCTGCTGCTGGCCTTCCATGCCGAGCTCGGTCTGACCACGAGCATCGTCGTGCAGCTGCTCATCCTGTGGACGGTGATCGGTCTTGCGCTGGCCAAATTGGCTGCCAATCAACGCATCATGAACGTCGTCTTCGTGGTCTACGGCGTACTGACGCTGACGATCTTCCTGTGCGGGCTGCTCTACGCCGCGAAAAACGGTTCAGCCACCCCGTTCAGCTGGCAGGAGGCGACGATCCCGAACTTCGCCGTCGCGGGCTTCCTGTACGGCACGGTGCTGTTGTATCTGCTCGGCGTGGAAACGCCGTACAACATGGGCGCGGAGTTCCTGTCGGTGCGCCGCAGCGGCCCCCGCATGATCCTGTGGGGTTCGGTCGCGCTGGTCGCGATCTACCTGATGACGACGCTCGGCACCATCATGGTTCTCCCGGGCGACGAAATCGACCCGGTCACCGGGATCATCGGAATGCTCGACGTCGCAGGGTTTCCCGGCCTGATGGAGATCTGCGCGGTCGTCCTGGCCGGCATCGTGATCGTCGCGCTGATGACCTACCAGGTGGCGTATTCGCGCCTGATCTTCGTCTCCGGACTCGAGCGGCATCTACCGCGGATCTTCACCCACCTCAACCCGCGCACCCGTAACCCGGTGACAGCCATCCTGATCCAGGGCGTCATCTCGTCGCTGATCCTGGTCGGGCTGTATTCGCAGAGCAGCATGGCCAACGTCACGGTGTACCTGCAGGGCGGGCTGTCCACCGTCTGGCTGCTGTCCGGGTTCTTCTTCCTGATCCCGGTCGTCATCGCGCGCAAGAAGTACGCGGATCGGTATGCGACAGAACAATTCTGGCGGATCCCCGGCGGCATGGTGGGAGTTTGGATCACCGTGGTGGTCGGCACCCTGGCCACCATCGGCGGCGTGTACTACTCGTTCGTCACACCGTGGCTCGACGTGCCCGGCGGCACCTGGATGACCTGGGTCGGGGGCATCAGCCTCGGCATGTTCGCCCTGGGTCTGCTGGTCTACGTCTTCGGCCGGCGTTCGGCTCACAAGGTCTCTCAGGAGGACGCGCTGGCCCACCTCGCAGTCTTCGACCTCCACAAGGAAGCAGAGGAAACCGCCAAATGACATTGGAGCACACAGTCGTCGGTGCCGAGCCGCTCGGCGAGGCACACCGATATCCCTTGGACCCGCTCAGCGGTGCCGAGATCGAGGCCGCCGCAGCCGTGATCCGCGAATCCGACCATGCGACAGCGACATTGAAGTTCGTCATGATCCAGCTTGCCGAACCGGTCAAGAACGACGCACTCACCTTCGCCGGCGCCTCGGACGTCCCGCGCCAGGCGTTCGTGACGATGTACGACGCCGCGGCGAAGCTGATCTTCGAGGCGGTCGTGGACCTCGGTGCCCGCACGATCGACTCCTGGACACCGATACCGGGCCGGTTCCCGTCCTACCTCGTCGAGCACATGACCGGGGTCGAGGAGAAGGTGCGCGAAGACCCGCGGTGGCAGGACGCGATGCGCAGACGCGGGGTCACCGACCTGGGTCTGGCGATGATCGATCCGTGGCCCGCCGGCTATTACGGCACCCAGGACCACTACGACAATTCGCCGTTGATCTGCCGCCCGTTGACGTTCGTGCGCGCCGCGCCGTCAGAGAACGGTTACGCCCGCCCGGTCGAGGGACTGATCGTCACCTTCAACCTCGACACCATGACCGTCCTCGACATCGAGGACCACGGCGTGGTGCCGCTGCCACCCAAGGCCGGCAACTACAGCGAGAAGTTCATGTTCGGCACCGACAACCGGCCGGCCTTCACGCAGTTCCGCGACGACGTCAAACCCATCGAGATCACCCAACCCGACGGACCGAGTTTCACCGTCGACGGCTGGAACGTGCAGTGGCAGAAATGGTCGCTGCGCATCGGATTCAATCCCCGCGAGGGCCTCACCCTGCACGAGGTCACCTACAACGACCGCGGCACCGTGCGCCCCGTCATGTACCGCGCGGCGCTGTCGGAGATGGTGGTGCCCTACGGCGACTCCTCGCCGACACACTGGAACAAGAACGTCTTCGACATGGGTGAGGTCGGGATGGGCTTCTCGGCCAACCCGCTGACCCTGGGCTGCGACTGCCTCGGCGAGATCCACTACTTCGACGGCACGGTCAACGACTCCGACGGCAACGCGGTCACCATCCCCAACGCGATCTGCATGCACGAGGAGGACTACGGCATCTCCTGGAAGCACACCGACTTCCGCACCGGAGAAGTGGAGGTACGTCGCTCGCGGCGCCTGGTGATCTCGATGATCTGCACCGTCGGCAACTACGAATACGGCTTCTTCTGGTACCTCTACAACGACGCGTCCATCGAGATGGAGGTCAAGCTCACCGGTGTGCTCACCACCGGAGCCATCGCCGACGGCGACACGCCGCGCTGGGGAAAGATGGTCGCCCCCGGCATGTACGGGCCCAACCACCAGCACTTCTTCAACTTCCGCATGGACATGAGCGTCGACGGACCCCACAACAGCGTCTACGAGGTCGACTCGATCCCCGAGCCCGATCCCGCGCTCAACCCGCACCACAACGCCTGGATCACCCGCGACACGCTGGTGGCCTCCGAAGCAGACGGGGCACGGGACTGGGAGTACTCGACGGGCCGGTACTGGAAGGTGGTCAACCCCGCCAAGCTCAACGAGTTCGGCGCGCCCGTGGGCTACAAGCTGATGCCCAAGGACGTCGTGCCCGTGATGGTGCAGGAGGGGTCGGTCATCTACGACCGCGCCCGCTTCGTCCAGCACAATCTGTGGGTCACCAAGTACGACGCCAGGGAGCTCTACGCCGCGGGCGACTACATGTACCAGTGCGCCGAGGCGCAGGGGCTGCCGCAGTACATCGCCGACGACGCGCCGCTGGAGGACACCGACATCGTGCTCTGGTACACGGTCGGCGCCCACCACGTGGTGTGTCCGGAGGACTGGCCGGTGATGCCGTGCCACTACACCGGCTTCAAGCTCAAACCGATCGGCTTCTTCGACGGCAACCCGGCGCTCGACCTGCCGCCGTCCGCGCCGAAGGCATGCCACCAGAGCAACGGAGGCGCCCCGGTCGCCGAACGCGCGATGGAGTCCTGACCCGCGCCGGCGGGACCGTTGCGTTCGGAAGGGGTGGCGCGCCGTCGCACCCCGTCTCCGTGTCGGGTCCGAAATGAGGCAGGATGAGGGTGCCGTCCGCGGCCGCGGGGACGGCGCCGCATGCCAGGACCGCAAAGGAGTCGGATGTCGTCGCCCCTCAGGCCCGCCTATTCGCGAGTGCTGCTCAAGCTCGGCGGTGAGATGTTCGGGGGCGGCGCGGTCGGCCTCGACCCCGACGTCGTCGCGCTGGTCGCCCGCCAGATCGCCGACGTCGTCCGCAGCGGCGCGCAGGTCGCCGTCGTCATCGGCGGTGGCAACTTCTTCCGCGGCGCCCAGTTGCAGCAGCGTGGCATGGAGCGCACTCGCAGCGACTACATGGGCATGCTCGGCACCGTGATGAACAGCCTTGCGCTGCAGGATTTCCTGCAGAAGGAAGGCATCGACACCCGGGTGCAGACGGCCATCACCATGGGCCAGGTGGCCGAGCCTTACATCCCGCTGCGCGCGGTGCGTCACCTCGAGAAAGGCCGCGTGGTGATCTTCGGCGCCGGCATGGGCCTGCCGTACTTCTCCACCGACACCACTGCCGCCCAGCGCGCACTGGAGATCGGGGCCGACGTGGTGCTGATGGCCAAGGCGGTCGACGGCGTGTTCACCGCGGATCCGCGGGTCGACCCGGACGCCCAACTGCTCACCGCGATCAGCCACCGCGAGGTCATCGACCGCGGCCTCAAGGTCGCCGATGCCACCGCGTTCAGTCTGTGCATGGACAATGGCATGCCGATCCTGGTGTTCAACCTGCTCGTCGACGGCAATATCGCCCGTGCCGTCGCGGGTGAGAAGATCGGAACACTGGTCACCACGTGACGACGCGCAAGGCGCGCGACAGCGACGGGAGAATGCGACTGTGATCGAAGAAACCCTCTTCGACGCCGAGGAGAAGATGGAAAAGGCCGTGGCGGTGGCACGGGACGACCTCGCGTCGATCCGCACCGGACGGGCCAACCCCGGCATGTTCAACCGGATCCACGTCGACTACTACGGCGCAGCCACCCCGATCACCCAGCTGTCGAGCATCAACGTGCCCGAGGCGCGGCTGGTGGTGATCAAGCCCTACGAAGCCAACCAGCTGCGCGCCATCGAGGACGCGATCCGCAACTCCGATCTGGGCGTCAACCCGAGCAACGACGGCAACGTCATCCGGGTCGCCATCCCGCAGCTGACCGAGGAGCGGCGCCGCGACCTGGTCAAGCAGGCCAAGGGCAAAGGCGAGGACGCCAAGGTGTCGGTGCGCAACATCCGTCGCAAGGCGATGGAGGAGCTGGCCCGCATCAAGAAGGACGGCGACGCCGGCGAGGACGAGGTGACCCGCGCCGAGAAGGACCTCGACAAGACCACCCACCAGTACACCGCCCAGATCGACGAGCTGGTCAAGGTCAAGGAAGGCGAGCTGCTGGAGGTCTGAGGCCCACAGCAATCGACTTCGTAATGAATCAGCCGGTCAACGAACCGCCGACCAGCAAGCCCGCCACGAAGCCCGGGCGCGCGGGACGCAACCTGCCCGCCGCCATCGCCGTCGGTGTCGCACTCGGCGGGGGACTGATCGCCATCCTGCTGTTCGCGCCCTACCTGTGGCTGGTGCTGGTCGCCGCCGCCGTGGCCATCAGTACCTACGAGGTGAGCAGCCGGCTGCGCGAAGCCGGCTACCGGGTCCCGATGCTGCCGCTGCTCGTCGGAGGACAGGCCACGCTGTGGCTGACCTGGCCGTTCGGACCTGCCGGCGCGCTTGGCGGGTTCGCCGCCACAGTGGTGGTGTGCATGATCTGGCGCCTGGTCGGGCAGGGCCTGAACCACACCCCGCAGAACTACTCGCGCGACATCGGTGCGACGGTGTTCCTCGCGACGTGGATCCCGCTGTCCGCGAGCTTCGGCGCACTGCTGATCTACCCCGACGACGGCGCCAACCGGGTGTTCGCCCTGATGCTCGGCGTCGTGTTCTCCGACATCGGCGGCTATGTCGCCGGCGTCCTGTTCGGCAAGCACACCATGGCCCCGGCGATCAGCCCGAAGAAGTCGTGGGAGGGGTTGGGCGGGTCGCTGCTGTTCGGGGTGACCGCGTCGGTGCTGGCCGTGGTGTTCCTGCTCGACAAGCCCTGGTGGGCCGGCGTCGCGCTGGGCCTGATGCTGGTCATCACCGGCACGCTCGGTGATCTTGTCGAATCGCAGTTCAAGCGGGACCTCGGCATCAAGGACATGAGCAATCTGCTGCCCGGCCACGGCGGCATGATGGACCGCATCGACGCGATGCTGCCCTCGGCCGTGGCGACCTGGATCGTGCTGACGCTGTTGGCTTGATCGGCCGCGGGCAGGGGATACTGGACGGCAGTCATGCCGAATCCCCTTCCCCTGGTCTTCGATGCTCCGCGCCGCGCGCTGCCGCCGCGGCACTTCGCCGACCTCGGTGACGCCGACCGCGCCGCGGCACTGGCGGATCTCGGCTTGCCGGCCTTCCGCGGAAAGCAGCTGGCCAACCAGTACTTCGGCCGGCTGATCGCCGACCCGCAGCAGATGACCGACCTGCCCGCCGCGGTGCGCGACCAGGTCGCCGCGACGCTGTTCCCGACGCTGCTGGACGCGGCCCGCGAGATCGAGTGCGACGCCGGCGAGACCCGCAAAGTGCTGTGGCGCGCGATCGACAAGACGACGTTCGAGTCCGTGCTGATGCGCTATCCCGACCGCAACACCGTGTGTATCTCGTCACAGGCCGGCTGTGGGATGGCGTGCCCGTTCTGCGCGACCGGCCAGGGCGGCCTGAAGCGCAACCTGTCCACCGCGGAGATTCTCGAGCAGGTGCGCTTCGCCGCCGCCGAGCTGCGCAACCGCGACTCCGATCCGATTGCGGGCTCCGCCCGCGGTGGCCGGATTGCGGGCTCCGCCCGCGGGGCCCGGCTCTCGAACATCGTCTTCATGGGCATGGGCGAACCGCTGGCCAACTACAACCGGGTGGTGGCGGCGGTCCGACGGATCACGGCGCCGTCGCCGAACGGCTTCGGCATCTCGGCGCGCTCGGTGACGGTGTCCACGGTCGGCCTGGCACCGGCCATCCGCAAGCTCGCCGACGAGAAGCTCAACGTGACGCTGGCGCTGTCGCTGCACACGCCCGACGACGAGCTGCGCGACACCCTGGTGCCGGTGAACAACCGCTGGAACGTCGACGAAGTCCTCGATGCCGCGCGGTACTACGCCGACGTGACCGGGCGCCGGGTGTCGATCGAGTACGCATTGATCCGCGACGTCAACGACCAGCCGTGGCGGGCCGACCTGCTCGGCAAGCGGCTGCACGCCAAGCTCGGGCCGCTGGTGCACGTCAACCTGATCCCGCTCAATCCGACCCCGGGCAGCGAATGGGACGCCAGTCCCAAACCCGTGGAACGCGAGTTCGTCCGGCGCGTGCGCGCCAAAGGCGTCTCGTGCACCGTGCGCGACACCCGCGGCCGCGAGATCGCGGCCGCCTGCGGACAGTTGGCCGCGCAGGGCTGAGCCACTGAGCCCGGGCTATGGCGTCTGCCCGGGTTTGTTGACGAACCACACGTTGTCCTCGCGCAGGTGACGGCTGCGCCAGCCGTCGGCCGTGCGGACCAGATCGTGGAAGTAGTACCCGCCGCAGGAGCTCTGCTCGGCCATGCCCGGCAGCTGCATCGGGTTGTAGAACATCGCCCGCACCGAGGCGGTGTCACCGTCGATGTCGGCCTCGATGTTCGTGATGTAGTGCATCGTCCACGGAATCGCCTCGAACGCCGCGCTGAACAGGTCGGCGATCTCGTCGCGCGATCCCGGCGGGATGCCCGCCGACGAGTAGTCGACATGTGCGTCGTCGGTGAACACCGAGCGGTACAGCTCCCAGTCCTTGGTGTCGACGGCGCGGGCGTAGCGGCTCAGCAGCGCACGGATCTCCAGCTCGTCGGCAATTCGCGACGCGTCCATCAGACCACCTCCAGTCGCAGTGTGCGGATCCGCCACCCCTGCGGCGTCCGCGTCATCTCGTTGTGCCACCGTCCGCCGAAGAACGTGATGTCCGGCTTGTGCGGCAGCGCAACGGCGTTGAACCACATCGCCACGACGTGTGCGGTGCCGCCGTCGACGCGGCTCTCGACGTTGGTGACGTAGTGCATGCCGACGCTGATCGCCGCCTGGTGTCGCTCGAGGTAGGCGACGGCGTCGTCGCAGGTGCCGGTGAACAGGCCGGCGGCCGAATAGTCCACCCGCGCATCGTCGGTGAACAGCGACCGGTACAGCGGCCAGTCTTTGGAGTCCACCGCCCGGCAGTACCGCGTCAGCAGGTTCTCGATCTCGAGGGTGTCCCCGTCGAGCGGCGAGATCACTGGTCGGGCATGCCGATCGTCTTGGCTTCGAGGTATTCCTTGTAGCCTTCCTCGCCGTTGCGGTAGCCCAGCCCGGACTGCTTGGTGCCGCCGAACGGGCTGCCGATGCCGAAGTGGCTCTTGCCGTTGATGGTCACGTTGCCGGTACGCATCCGGGTGGCCACGGCGAATGCGCGGTCGACGTCGCCGCTGGACACCTCGCCGGACAGCCCGTAGATGGTGTTGTTGGCGATCGCGATGGCCTCGTCGTCGGTGTCGTAACCGGTGACGGTCAGCACCGGACCGAAGATCTCCTCCTGCGCCACCTGTGAATTCGGGTCGACGTCGGCCAGCAGCGTGGGCTGGGTGTAGTAGCCGACCGGCAGGTTCTCCGGGATGCCGCCGCCGGTGACCAGCCGCGCTCCGGAATCGATGCCGGACTTGATCAGCCCGAGCACCTTCTGCCGCTGGGTCTCGCTGATCTGCGGGCCCTGCATGTTGCCCTGTGTCCAGGGATCGCCGACCGGGAAGTTCTCCATCATGTTCTTGAGCGTCTCGATGCCCTCGTCATAACGGCTGCGCGGCAACAGGATCCGGCTGGGTAGGATGCAGGACTGGCCACTCATCACGCACGCCATCATCGCCGCCATCGGCAACGCCGCGTTGAAATCGGCGTCGTCGAGCACGATGTGTGCCGACTTGCCGCCAAGTTCCAGCAGCGTCTTCTTCACCGTCGGAGCACCGGCGGCCAGGATCGCGCGACCGGTGGCCGTCGACCCGGTGAAGGTGATCATGTCGACGCGGGGATCCGCTGACAGCGCCGCCCCGACCTCGTTGGCATTGGACACCACCACGTTGAACACGCCGGCGGGAATGTCGGTCTCCTCGGCCACGATGCGGCCGTACTCACTACCCGACCACGGGGTCAGCTGGGCGGGCTTGAGCACCACGGTGTTGCCCGCCATCAACGCCGGCACCGTTTCGGCGATGTTGAGGTAGAACGGCACGTTCCACGGGGTGATCGCGCCGACCACGCCGACGGCCTCGTAGTGGATCTTGCGGCGGGCCGGCCCCAGCGGTGTGTCGTGTACACCGTTGTCCACCAGGTAGTCGAAGTTCTTGCCGTGCTCGGCCCAGTGCTTGACTTCCTCGATGGGGCTTTCGATCTGGCTGCCGGTGACCGAGATGGGGCAGCCGACCTCGGTGATCAGAATGCGGCGCAACCGTTCCTTGTTGCGCTCCAGGGCCTCGTGCAACTGCGTCAGGCAGTGGTAACGGAACTCGAGATCCCGGGACCAGTCGGTCTCGTCGAATGCCCGCCGCGCCGCAGCGACCGCGCGACCCATGTCCTCGACCGTGCCGTCGGTGGCCACGCCGGCGACCTGCTCGCTGGCCGGATGGATCACGTCGAACGTCGCACCGCTGCCGGTGGTCTGCAATTCACCATCGATGAGCATCCGCTCGTCGCCGGCCAGCACGCCTGTTTCTGTCTGCGCAGTCGTCATGACGACCAGCTTTACAAACTTTCAGTCGACTGTCACGTGTTTCGTTTAGCCCGGCTTGATTCCGACCGCGTGGCGCAACTGGTCCAGGAATTGGTCGTCATCGTCGCTGCGAACGATGTAGTGCGACACCGCCACCCGGACCGCGGTGGCCGCCTTGACCGCGCCATTGGCTCCGGGCAGCAGCTTCTCCAGCTGGGCGCGCATGACGGGCAGGATCCGGCCCAACTGGGCGATGACGACCTCGGGTTCGATGTCGACCAGCCGCACGCCGGAGTAGGACTGCTGGTAGGCGACGATGAACCGCATCGCCGCGTCGACGCGCTCGGACCCGCGCAACCCGGCCGTGGCGCGGGCGATCCCGGTCTGGAACATGTCGCGCTCGTACACGCCGAACGCCTCGAGCAGGGCCTGCTTGTCGGCGAACCAGCGGTACAGCGTGGGTCGCGAGACTCCGGCCTGCAGCGCCACCTCGGAGAGGCTGAGCTTGGTCTGTCCGCTGCGTGCCAGCACCTCGGCGGTCGCCTGCAGGATCCGATGGCGGGTCGAGGTGTCCTCGGAGCCTTCGGGGGACTCAGGTGCGGGATGGTTCACAGCGCGGGCCTTTGCTGTCGGGTCGGTGTCGATCGTAATCGCGCGGGCGCCGCGGACCGCCGAGTCGCCGGGCGAGGTCCGTCACACCGCTTTCTCCAGCAGCGCGACGGTGTCGAGATCCTCCAGCGCGGTCAGCGCGCTGTCCAGTCCCCGCAGCGCGATGTCCTCGGCTTGCATCCCGCCCATCCCGGCTGTGATCAGCGCCGCGACGTACGGGTACAGCGCGCCTTGGCGGTACCGGTCCCACAGGTCTTCGCGGTCGAGTTCCGGCCCGCCGGAGGCCGCCAGAGCGCGCCGATACACGTCGAGGAGGTCACGCTGATGGGTGATGCGCTCCGGTGCGGCCATGCTGGTCACCAGTGTGTAGGCCAGTTCGCGGCTGGGATGCCCGCGACGGACCGCCTGCCAGTCCAGCAGCCCGGCCCGGCCGTCCTGGAAGTACAGGTTGCCCGGGTGGGCGTCGCCGTGCATGACGGTGTGCGGAGGCGTGTCGATCAACATCGCCACCGCGCGGTAGTGCTCGTTGATGAACCGGCCGCGGTCCAACGGCAGATCGCTGCGTTCGGCCAGGCGCCGCGTCGAGGAGCGCAGCAGTGACGCCGTCAGCACCGACGCGCTGTCCTCGGACGCCGTGTAGAGCCAGCCGTACGGGCCGCTTCCGCGGCGCGCGGGCAGGCGGTCCCAGAACGTCGCGTGCAACGCGGCCAGCCGCTCGACCACCAGGGCTGCCTCGTCCGCGCTGATCGGGTGCAGCGTGTCGGGGAATGTGGCGCCGGCGGCCGCCAGATCCTCCAGGACGATGACGTACCGGCCGGTCGACGAGTCGAACCCCGCGCCGTGCAGCAGCGGCACCCCGGTCAGTTCCGGAGCCAATTGCCGGTAGAAGCGCGTCTCGGTGGAGCCGAGGTTGCCCAGCTCGCCCATCAGGCGCAACGCCACCGAGGAGGCCGCGGTCTTGACGAAAACCGTGGGGGGCAGGTTGTCGCCCGTCAGCGCGAGCCGGGCGCGCGTGGACGTGCCGGCGTCGGCGTCGAGCACCGACACCGACGTCACGCGACGACCGATCAGCGCGGACAGGGACGCGGGGTCCAGGTCGGAGACGGTGCGCGGCAGCGAACGCCACCGGCCGACGAGAGCGTCGGTGCCGATCCGCCGACCGGCACGGCCGAGATGCGTAGCCAGGCCCGCGGCGCGCGCAGTCCGTTCGGCGAACACTGACACCCGTGCCTCCTAGGCTTGACCGGTAGCCACAACAGGCTTACAAATTGCCGTCGTTTTGTAAAGCGCGAGGAGGGTGATCGCCGATGGCCGGTCCGCTGGACGGTATTCGTGTCGTTGAGCTCGGCGTATGGGTGGCCGGTCCGGCCGCCGGCGGGATCCTCGCCGACTGGGGCGCCGACGTCGTCAAGATCGAGCCGCCCACCGGCGACCCCGCCCGCACGTTCGGTCGAATGCTCGGCCTCTCCGACACCGACGGGCCGAGCGCGTGCCCGCCGTTCGAGATGGACAACCGCGGCAAGCGCGGCATCGTGCTGGACCTGACCGGCGAGGAGGGCCGCGCACACGCGCGCGAACTGATCGCCGACGCCGACGTCTTTCTGACCAACGTCCGCACCGGCGCGCTGCGGCGCATCGGACTGGACTTCGACGTCGTCGCCGCCACCAACCCGGGGCTGGTCTACGGGCTGATCACCGGCTACGGCGAGGCCGGCCCGGACGCCGACCGGCCCGCCTACGACGTCGCCGCGTTCTGGGCGCGCTCGGGTTTGGCGCACCTGCTGACCCGCCCCGACGACGTCCCGCCTTTTCAACGAGGCGGCATGGGCGACCACATGGCGGGCATGACGCTGGCCGGAGCGGTGTGCGCGGCGCTGGTGGCGCGGGGACTCACCGGGAAAGGGCAGCTGGTGACGACGTCGCTGTACCGTCAGGGCGCCTACACCGTCAGCTTCGACCTGAACACCTTTCTGCTGACCGGACATTCGGTCGCGATCGGGCAGCGCGAGACCATGGCCAACCCGTGCATGAACAACTACACCGCCGGTGACGGTCGGCGGTTCTGGCTTGTCGGCCTGCAGGGCGAGCGGCACTGGCCGGCGCTGTGTGCCGCCGTCCAGCGGCTGAGCTGGCTGACCGACGAACGCTTCGCCACCGGTCGCGCCCGCGCGGCCAACGCCGCGGTCCTCATCGCCGAGCTCGACGCGATCTTCGCCGGTAGGTCCCTCGACGAGTGGGCCGAAGTCTTTGCCTCACAACCGGATCTGTTCTGGTCGCCGATCAACACCCTCGAAGACGTCGTCGGTGACGACCAGTTCCACGCGGCCGGGGGTGTGGTCTACGTGCCCGAGCCCGACGGAGGCAGCGTGCCGATGGTCGCCACCCCGGCCGACTTCCACGGCACGCCGACCCGGATGCGGTGGGTGGCCCCGACCCTGGGGCAACACACCGACGAGGTGCTGGCCGAACTCGCTGGACGCACACAACGCTCGCTGTAGGCAAGCTAGGGCGTCTGGGGTTTGACGCGCGCGGCGTGGCGCAGTTGGGCCAGGAAGTCGGCGCTGTCATCACTGCGCACCAGATACTGCGACACTGCGACGCGGACCGCGGTGGCCGCCGAGAGCTCCGCATCCGGGCCGGTGCACAGGCGCTGCAAGCGGTCCCGCATCAGCGGCAGCACCCGGGACAACCGCCTGATCACCTGCTCGGGCTCGACGTCGACCATGCGCAGACCCGGGTAGGACAGCTGATACTCCACGATGACCCGCAGCGCCGCATCGAGTCGTTCGTCGGCCGGAAGCCCGGCGGTGGCTTCGGCGACGGCGCGTTCATAGAATTGGCGTTCCCACACGACGAACGCGTCGAGAAGTTCGCGCTTGTCGGCAAAGTAGCGATACAGCGTCGGTCTGGACACCCCGGCCTGTGCGGCCACCTCTGACAGCGAGAGTTTTGCGGTCCCGTTGCGGCCCAGCACTTCCGCTGTCGCCGCAAGGATCCGGGCAGGGGTCGGGTTGTCCGTGCTGTCTGCGTCCGGTGTCCCGTGACGCGCGCCCGGCAACGACTGCGGCATGCACATAGCTTTACAAAAACTCCAGTGAATGTCACGCTACGGTTTGTGACAGTCTCCTCGGTGCACGAGCGCGGGTACAGCGCCGTCGATCTCACCTCCCACCGCTTCTGGGAGCAACCGTTCGCGGTGCGTGACGAGTCCTTCGCCCGCCTGCGGGCGGCCGACGGACTCAGCTGGCACCGGCCGCTGCCGTCGCTCTTCGATGTCGAGGAGCCAGGCTTCTGGGCGCTGACCCGCCGCGCCGACATCGCCCACGTCAGCCAGCATCCCGAGCTGTTCACCTCGGAGCGGGGAGTGTCGCTGGACCCCATGCCCGCCGAGGTGCAGCGCTTCGCGTCGTTCTTCCTGACCATGGATCCGCCGCAGCACACCACCTACCGTCGGCTGATCAGTTCGGCGTTCACGCCGCGCAACGTGCGCCGCATTGAGGAGCAGATCCATGACGCCGCGGTGGCGATCGTCGATGACCTCGTCGGCGCGGGCGACATCGATCTCGTCGCCGACTGCGCAGCGCGACTGCCGATGTTGACGATCATGGAGATGCTCGGCGTGCCAGCGGCCGACCAACCGGCCGTGGCCCAGGCCGCCGAGAAGCTGTTCTCGATGAGCGACGACGAATACAGCTCGTTGGAGGAGCGCGCCGCCAACACGATCAACGAGATCATGCTGTTGTCGACCACCGGAGCCGAGCTGGCGAAGTTCCGGCGCAACAATCCCGGTGACGACCTGATGACCAGCATCGTCAACGCCGAGGTGGACGGTCACCGTCTCACCGACGAGGAGATCGGGGCATTGCTGATCCTGCTGGCCTCTGCCGGCAACGACACCACCAAGCAGACCACGACGCACGCCATGATGGCGCTCGTCGAGCACCCCGAGCAACGGGACTGGCTGACCGCCGATTTCGACGACCGCATCGGCACCGCGGTCGAGGAGTTCATCCGCTGGGCGACGCCGGTGCTGCAGTTCGCGCGGTTTGCGGTGTGCGACACCGAGATCAACGGTCACCCCGTCGCCGCGGGGGACAAGGTCGGATTGTTCTACTGTTCGGCCAACCGCGACGAGTCGGTGTTCGACGCCCCCGGCGCTTTCGATCTGTCCCGCTCGCCCAATCCGCATCTGGGCTTCGGTGGCGGAGGGCCGCACTTCTGTCTGGGCAACCAGCTCGCGCGCACCGAGTTGCGGCACCTGTTCCGGGAACTGCTGACCCGTCTGAAAACCGTCGAGCTCGGCGAGCCGGACTGGCTTTACAGCACCTTCGTGCACGGCGTGAAACGGCTACCCGCCCACGTCCGGTAACCGGCAGATCGGAGCAGCCCCATGAAAGTGTCCGTCGACCTGAGCCGGTGCACCGGCCACGGAGTCTGCGAGACCATCGCCGAGGACGTGTTCGAGGTGCTCGACGAAGGCACCGTGCTGATCCACGAACCCGACCGACCCGAGGACGATCGCGAACGGATGCAGCAGGCCGTCACCCAGTGCCCCGTCGCTGCGTTGCGTCTGACCGACTGACCGACCTGACCGACTGACCCGCGGAATCCTATTCCGCGGGAGAGGGTTTCGGAGGCCGGGGGCGGACGAGGACCGACTGCTGGATCGCGCCGACGGCGCCGTGGGTGTCGAACAGCGTCCCGATCGTCGTGCCGATACCGTCGGGCCCGTAGTTGGTCTCGGCGCGAATGCCGATCCACTCGCCCTCGGGGGCGCGGTGGGTGTGCACCACCAGATCGGTGTTGAGGAACGTGTATTCGCGCGGATTGAGCTTGGTGCCGATGCCGTTGGCGCAATCGGCGACGGCGAACAACCGTTCCATCGAGGTCATCGTCTCGCCCTTGACCAGGTCGACCTCGGTGCGCAGCCAGGATTCGCCGCCGCCGGCGGCCAGCGGCTTGGTGAGCCACCGCCAGTCCAGGCTGTGCACGTAGTTGGGATCCCAGTCCTTCTTCATGTCGCTGGGCCGGGCCGCATCCACGGGAGGCAGCGGTGCTGCCGCCGCATGGGCGATCGGGGAGGTGTCGAGCGTCTGGAGCCGCCAGCCGCTGGCCCGGGCGACGGCTCGCAGTCTCCCGTCCGGTCCCGGTGCCGACATCTCGGCGCTGATCAACTCGATCTGCTTGCCCGAGCGTTCCCGCCGGGCCTGCACCCACAGATCGCCTTCGGCGGGAACCGGGCCGAGGAGGTCGATCAACACCCGGCTCAGCCGGGTGTCGTCGCGGGCCTCGCAGCGCTGCAGCGCCCGCACCAACAGTGCCGACACGGGCGCGGCGTGCTGGATGGCCGCCGACCACGTACTGCGCACATAGTCGGTCGCGCGGAACCGCTCGCCGCGCTCGTCGTCGGAGTCGAGCAGGACGTAATACGAGTCGGACATCAGAGCCTCTCCGGGATTTCAGGGCAGGGCAGCGGCGGGAACGTCGACGGTCGTGGCGTCCACGCGGCTGAGCGCCGTGCCGCGCAGACGTTCGGGGTACGCGTCGGCCGCCGACACCAGGAACAGGGTCCGGCCCTCCGGACCGCCCAGGGCGCAGGCGATCGCGGCGCGGTCCCCGATGGGGATGCGGTCGGTGACGGCGGCGCCGTCGTCGACGGACACGATGCGCTCGAACTGGTGGGCCAGCGTCATCGCCACCCAGACCCCGCCTTCGGCGTCGAGACAGATGCCGTCGGGCGGACCATCCAGACCGTCGGCGAGAACCGTTCGCCGCGAGAGCTTTCCGTCAGCATCGATGGCGAACGAGGTCAGCCGGCGGGCAACCGATTCGGCGACGATCAGCCCGGCGCCGTCGGGGGTGAGCGCCATGCCGTTCGGGAAGTCCAGATCGCGGGCGACCACGCTGACGTCGGAAGCGCGGGCCCCGCCCGGTTCCAGGCGCACGATCACGCCGCCTTCGCGCGCCTGCGAGCCGACGTAAGCGGTACCGGCCGAGTCGATCACCATGTCGCCCAGAGCGGCGGGGATCACGTCGGACAGGTCGGCGTAGACGTCGACGGATTCGCCGTCATAGCGCAGCACCTGCCGCCGCTCGGTGGACACGATCAGCAGGGCACCGTCCGGGCAGAACCCCAGTCCTGACGGGGCATGGCCGGGCAGCTCGAGGGTGCTCATCTGGCCGTCGAGGGTCACCGTGTGCACGGCCTCGCCCAGCATGTCGGAGAACCACAGCAGCTCCTCGAACCACCGCGGGCCCTCACCGAAGCAGAAGCCACCGGCCAACGGCGTCAACGTCATTGGCGGGCAACCCGGCGCGGTGAACCCGAACTCGACCAGACTTTACAAAACACGCGACAAGTGTCACGCTCGCTGGGTGCAGCTGTCAACCACCTGCGGCCCGTGCCGGATCGGGGTCCCGACGTGAACATGAAGAAGTATCACAGCCACACGCTGCTCTACCTGCACGAGACGATCGATCTCGGGGCGACGGGCAGTGCGCAGTTCCTCACCGAGTTCGACACCACCTACCACCCGATGATGACGGAGCTGGGTGCCCGTCTGTTCGCGATCTGGGAGACCACGCCCTACAACGGTCACTGGCCGCAGGTCACGCTGATCTGGGAGATCGACGCGTTCGCCGACTATGCGCGGATCGGCCGAGCCCAGGCGCGCGGCGGCAGTCATGAAGCCGCGGCCGGACAGTGGACGCGGTTCCTGCGCGAGACGGGCGCCCGCGGTGAAGGCCGCATCATGTACGCCGGCCGCAGCAACAAGACACTGGCCCAGCTGCGGGAAGCGGAATTCAAGGCGGGACTGGTGATCCAGGAGATCATGCAGACCAAACCCGGCCGTCAGGACGACTACATCCGCGAACTCGAGCGTCTCTACGTGCCGTGGTCGGAATCCACCGGCAAGCGCTGGCTCGGATCGTTCATCACCACCTTCCGGTTCAACGAAGTGATCCACTACTGGGCGCTGGAGGGGGAGTGGGACTGCTTCGAGAACCACTACCCCTCGTGGAAGGACCACCCGCCGGCGGAGATCGTGACGTGGATGAGCGTGGCCCCGGCTCTGCGTGACGGCTGGGAAGACTCGATCCTGGCGGCGCTGCCGCCGTCACCGCTGCAGTGACCCGGAACAGACGATGACGCACACACATTCGGTCGACGACACGTTCACCTATGATCCGTTCGACCCGGCCGTGATGGCCGATCCGTTCCCGTTCTACCGCGTGCTGCGCGACCGCCATCCGGTCTACTACGTGCCCAGGTGGGACACCTACGCCCTGTCGCGTTTCGACGACATCTGGACGGTGCTGGAGAACAACGACGGAACATTCGTCGCCTCCGAGGGCACCCTGCCGTCGGCGGCCGTGCTGGCCGAGCACAACGACGGGCCGGTGCCGGACCCTCCGCTGCACCCGATGCCGTTCCACGCCAACTTCGGTTCCCCGCTGTACGAAGACGTGCGGCGGTGTACCGCAACCCCGTTCCGGCCGAAGAACATCAACAAGCTGGCCGAGCGCATCCGCGTGTTGGCCAACGACCGTCTCGACGACCTGCTGGACCGAGGCCGGTTCGACCTGACCCAGGATTACGGCGGCATCGTCGCGGCGTCGGTGGTGTGCGAACTCGTCGGGTTGCCCGCAGATCTGGCGTCCGACGTGCTGGCCACCGTCAACGCGGGCAGCCTCGCCCAGCCCGGCAGCGGGGTGGAAGTGGCCAACGCGCGCCCCGGCTACCTCGAGTACCTCACCCCGGTGGTGGCGCGTCGACGCGCCGGTGAGGACCCGCCCGTGCCGATCGTCGACAACCTGCTCAACCACCGGCTGCCCGACGGATCGGCGTTCTCGGACACCGAAGCCGCCGTACAGATGCTGGGTGTGTTCATCGGCGGTACCGAAACGGTGCCCAAGATCGTGGCGCACGGATTGTGGGAATTGTTCTCCCGCCCCGAGCAACTCGCCGCCGTGCGCGCCGACCTCGACACCAACGTCGCGATCGTGCGGGAAGAGATGATCCGCTACTGCGCACCGGCGCAGTGGTTCGCGCGAACGCTGCGTCGACCCTTCACCATTCACGGGACGACGATGCAACCGGGCCAACGCGTCATCACGCTGCTGGCCTCGGCCAACCGCGACGAGCGGGAGTACCCCGACCCGGAGCAGTTCGTCTGGAACCGGCCGATCGAACGGCTGCTGGCCTTCGGTCGCGGCCAGCACTTCTGTCTGGGGGCCCACTTGGCGCGCATGGAGATCACCATCATGGTCACCGAATGGCTCAAACGCGTCGATGAGTTCACCGTCGACACCGCCGCAGCGCAGCGGCCGCCGTCGAGTTTCCAGTGGGGATGGAACAGTATCCCCGTGGAGGTCGCCTGACGTGTGGTCCCACCGCCTCGTTGCCCCGTACACCTTCGTCGAAACCGTTGCCGAGCAACCACTTCCGGAATCGCTGGAAGATGGTCAAGTATTGCTGCGCTTCCTGGCCGCTGGCATCTGCGGCAGCGACCTGCCCGGCTTCCGCGGTACCAAAGGCAAGCTGGCGTTCGACACCGGTGCGTGCGCCGCGGACAAGGACGGGTTCCCGATCCACGAAGTCGTCGGCGAGGTCATCGCCAGCCGCCATCCCGCACACCGGGCCGGTGACCGCGTCGTCGGCTGGGCGTCCGGCTTCGACGGGCTGATGGAGTACGTGGTCTCTGACGGCGACGGGCTCGCCGCCTACGATCCGGGTCTGGATCCCGCGCACGCCGTCGCGCTGCAACCGCTGGCCTGTGTGCTCTATGCCGTCGAGCAACTGCCCGACCTCACCGGTCGGCGTGTCGCGGTGATCGGACAGGGATCGATCGGGCTGTTGTTCTCCTACGTCGCCAAGGCGTGCGGCGCGGCGCACGTCACCGGCGTGGACCCGATCGAGCGGACGTCGATCGGGCCGGCCTTCGGCGTGGACACCGTGGTGCGCGCGACCAGTGACCGCTGGGTGAGCCACCTCCGCGACGAACGCCCCGAGATCGTCATCGAAGCCGTCGGCCATCAGGTCGCCACGCTCGCCCACGCGATAGAAGCCGCAGCGTTCGGCGGCACCGTCTTCTATTTCGGTGTCCCGGACGACGATACGTACCCGATCAGCATGCGCACCCTGCTCCGCAACAACCTCACCCTCAAGGCCGGGGTCACACTGGAGCGCCGCAGAGTCCTCGCCGACGCCGACGCGTTCGCGCGCGCACACCCCGGCCTGCTCGACCGCTACCTGTCCCACACCTTCCCGGTTGCACAGGTGCAGAACGCCTTCGAGCTCGCGTGCCGCCCCGTCACCGACCGCATCAAGATAGCGATCGTGGCGTGATGGCGACCGGGAGGCTGCCCGACGCGCTGAGCACCGGAGAGCCCGTGTGGGGCGGATGGGTGGTGGGCCCCACGGCGATGGGTCCGGAGGAATTCGCCGCCGCCGGCTACGACTACGTGGGATTCGACGTCCAGCACGGCTACCTCAGCGACGCCGACGTCGCCCAGATGTTGCGCCGGCTCGAGCATGTGCCCATCGCGACCGTGGTCCGGCTGCCCGCCGTCGACGCGGCACCGATCGGCCGGGTGCTCGACGCCGGAGCCGACGGCGTCATCGTCGCCATGGTGGAGACCGCCGAGCAGGCTGCCGCAGCGGTGGCCGCGACGCGCTACCCGCCGAGCGGTGTGCGCAGCTTCGGACCGCTGCGCACCACCATGGGTTTCGATCCCGCCGAACTGCAGGCGCGGGCCGCGGTGTTCGCGATGATCGAGACCACCACCGGGTGGGCGGCGATCGACGAGATCTGCGCGGTGCCCGGATTGACCGGCACCTACGTCGGACCCGCGGATCTGGCGATCTCGATGGGACATCCACCCCTGCGGGCGCTGACCGAACCGCAGGTCCGCGATGCGATCCGCGACATCGCCCGCCGCACCGCGGCCGCAGGTCTGATCAGCGGCATCCACGCGGGCACCGGTGCTCACGGAAGCAGTTTGCGGCAGGAGGGGTTTCAGATGATCACCCTGGCCTCGGAGTCGCAGGCGCTGCGCCGCGGCGCCACCGCCCATCTCCACGAAGCGCGCGGCGACGCACCGCCGGCAGCCGTGGACGCGCCGGGAGGCTACCGATGAGCACGCGCGTCGCACTGGTCACCGGCGCCGCCCGCGGGCAGGGCGCGGCCATCACGAAAAGACTGCTGGCCGACGGATTTCACGTCGCCGCGTGCGATCGCCTCGGTGACGAGCTCGATGCGGCGGTGCGGGATCTGGGTTCCGACGACGTGGTGGCCCTCGACCTCGATGTCACGTCGGCAACGCAGTGGCAGGCAGCGGTGGCAGCAGTGCTCGAGCGGTTCGGCGCGCTGACCACGCTGGTCAACAACGCCGGTGTGCTGCACCGGGCGTCGCTGAGCGAGGAGACCGAGACCGGATTCGAAGGCAGTTGGCGCGTCAACTGTCTCGGCCCGTTCCTGGGCATCCAGGCCGCGCTGCCCGCGCTCCGGCAGGCGGCAGGGGCATCGATCGTCAACACCTGCAGCACCGGCGCAGTTCGCCCGTTCCCGAAACACAGTGCCTACGGCTCGTCGAAGTGGGCGCTGCGCGGACTCACCCAGGTCGCCGCCGTCGAACTGGCCCCCGACGGCATCCGCGTCAACGCGGTGCTGCCCGGACCGGTGCAGACGCCGATGCTCGATGACGCCACCCAGAACCGCCTGGCCGAGACGGCGCTACTGGGCCGGATCGGCACGCCCCCGGAAATCGCCGACGCAGTGGCCTTCCTGGTGTCCGAGCAGGCATCCTTCATCACCGGGTCCGAGCTGATCGTCGACGGTGGACAATCCCTGCAGATTGGATGAGAAAGCGCATGGCGAAGAGGCTGTCGGTCGGAATCATCGGCGCCGGACCGGGCGGGCTGGCACTCGGAATCTTCCTGCGCAGAGCCGGATTCGACGATTTCACGATCTTCGACCGCGAGGACGGCGTCGGCGGGACCTGGCGCATCAACACTTATCCGGGACTGGCGTGTGACGTCAAATCCCATCTGTACTCGTACTCGTTCGCGCTGAACCCGTCGTGGTCGCGGCTGTGGTCGGGCCAGCGCGAGATCCTCGACTACTTCGAAAGCTGCGCGCAGCGTTACCGACTGGGCCCGCACCTGAAACTCAACACCGAGGTGGTGTCGGCCCACTGGGACGAAACGGCCCGGACGTGGCGGCTCGACACCTCCGCGGGCGAGCACTACACCTTCGACATCGTCGTCTCGGCCGTCGGGATGTTCACCCAGCCGGTGATGCCCACTCTGACCGAGGAGGAGCCGTTCACCGGCACCGTCATGCACACCGCGCGCTGGGACCACTCGGTCGATCTGCGCGGCAAGCGTGTCGCGGTGCTCGGCACCGGTTCCACCGCAGCGCAACTGGTCCCCGAGGTCGCAAAGGTCGCCGACACGGTCTATTCGGTGCAACGGTCCCCGACGTGGGTGCTGCCCAAACCGGACCGGCCCTACACCGATCGGGAGAAGTGGGTGTTCGCCCACGTGCCGCTGGCCAAGAAGTTCTACCGCACACGGCTGTGGCTGCGCAGCGAGTCCAACATCTCGGTGATCGAGAACGGCAGCGACAAGACCCAGGAATTCCGCGCCATCGCGCTGAACACCCTCGAGAAGACCATCCCTGAGGACTCGTTGCGCGAGCGGCTGATCCCCGAGCACCCGCTCGGGTGCAAGCGCCTGGTTTTCGCCACCGACTACCTGCAGGCGCTGGCCGCACCCCACGTCGAGGTGGTGTCCAGCGCGGCGCGCGCACTGCGGTCGCGGTCGTTGATCACCGAGGACGGCACCGAACTCGACGTCGACGTGGTGCTGTGCGCGACCGGTTACGCGGCGGCCGACTACCTCGGTCAGATCGAGGTCCTCGGCGCGGGAGGCACGCCGCTGCGGCGCACCTGGCGCGACGGCGCGTTCGCCTACCTCGGGATGACCGTGCCCGGCTATCCGAACTTCTTCATGCTCTACGGCCCCAACACCAACGTCGGCTCCAACAGCGTCATCTTCATCCTGGAAGCGCAGGCTCGCTACATCGTGCGGGCGCTGAAACACCTGCGCCGCACCGACAAGGACTTCATCGAGGTGCGCTCAGAGGTGACGGCGCGCTACCTCGCCAAGATCGACCGATGGATGGAGGGCACCGTGTGGCTGACCCGGTGCAGCAACTACTTCCGCGCCGCGAACGGCCGCGTGGTGACCCAGTGGCCGCGCAGCGCCCGCGCGTTCTGGGCCATGACGCGCTGGTTCCGGGCCGGCGACTACACCTTCGCGCCGCCCGCCGTGCGCCGCGACGTCGAGGTGAGCGCACACGGGGCAGGACGGCGGTGAGACGCACATGACCCGCAGCCTCGTCGACCGTCTCGATCCGGCCCTGCGACACCTGGTCGCCGCCCGCACGGACCTGTCGCCGCCGGTGCTCGGTGTGGTGCGCGACGGGCTCAACCAGCGGCGCGCCGAGGCCGCGATCCACATCGACACCATCGGCATCGAGGTCGAACAGCGCGAGGTCGCCGCCCCCGACGGACACGAGATCACCGTGCGCATCTACCGCGGCGGACCCGCGCCCTCGCCGGCGGTGATCTATTGCCACTCCGGGGCGTTCGTTATCGGCAACCTGGACACCGACCACCGCCAATGCGTCGAACTGGCTCGACGCGCGCGGTGCACCGTCGTGTCGGTGAACTACCGGCTCGCTCCGGAACATCCGTTCCCGGCCGCGCTCGACGATGCGGCGACCGTGCTGGACTGGGCGGTCCGCTGTGCCGTCGAACTGGGTCTGGATCCCGCGGCGATCGCGGTGGCCGGCAGCAGCGCGGGCGGCGCGCTGGCGGCCGGGCTGGCGCAGCGGGCCGCAGCCGGGCAGGCGCCGCCGGTGGTGTGCACGCTGCTGCATCAACCGGTTCTCGACGACCGCGAGACCCCGTCGAAGCGCGAGTTCACCAGCACGCCGGGGTTCGACGCCGAAGCGGCACAGTGGATGTGGAAGCACTACCTCGCCGGGCAGGTACCGGGAAGCGCATCGGTACCGGCGCGCCACGAGGACGTCAGTGGACTGGCGCCCACGACGATCACCTGCTCAGAGCTCGACCCGCTGCGCGACGAGGCGATCTTCTACGCTCAGCGGCTGCTGGCGGCCGAAGTCACCACGGCGCTGCACGTCTTCGCCGGTACCTGCCACGGATTCGACTCGCTGCTGCCCGATTGGGACACCAGCGTCAGACTGTTCGATCTCCAGGCCGCGGTGCTGCGTCAGGCGCTGCTGTCCTGACCTTGGAGTTCCCGCGCGATCGCCTGATGGTAGGCATCGATGTTGGCGGGGTTGACGATCCGGAAGAACTTGTCCGGAAGCGGCGATTCCTTGTATGCCTCGACCGTCATCGTGCGGCTGAACAACGTGATGTCCTGTCCGGGCCGGGTGAACTTGTAGCGCACCGTGATTCGTCCCGGCATGCCGCCGGTGCCGTCGGCGTCGTGACCGAGGTTGCCGACCGAGTTGAACACCCACAGCCGGGGCCGCATGGCGATCGCCAGGTGCCACGTGAAGATCCGGTTGCCGTCGGGGCCCGTCTCGGTCCAGGTGTCACCCACCTGCAGCGGCAGCTTGTCGGGGACGGTGCCGACATGCGCACTGCCCGGATAGGTTTTCGGCCAGTTCGCCGGGTTGGTCACAAAATCGTAGATCTCCTCGGGTGACTGCCGAAACGCGGTCTCCGACGTCGTCGTCACGATTCCCACGATGCTCCGTTCGTCCGGGAGGCCCACTGCGCGGCCGTGGGCCCCACTTTACAAAGACGCGTCCCGATGTCACGCTGCGGGGTGTCGCCGTGTAATGCGCCAGGAAGGTCAGCACATGGATTTCGCCGCCGTCGAGCTGTCGGACACCGACCGCGCCTTCGCCGCCGAACTGCGAGCATTCCTTGCCGACGTGGTGACCGACGAGGTCCTCGAGCGGGACCGGCGGACCGGCGAGAACTTCGACGAGGGTGTCCACCTGGCACTGGCGGCGGCGGGTTACCTCGAGCGGGATTTCCGGTCCGAAGCCGACGGCGGGTTCACCGCGGTGCAACGGCGCATCTTCGAGTTGGAAGTCGGTCGAGCGCACACGCCGTGGTTCCACTGGGGCACCACCGCGATGGTGGCCCACGCGGTGACGCGGTTCGGCACCGAAGAGCTGCAGGCCGAGATCATCCCGCACGTGCTCTCCGGGCACTACCGGCTGTGCCTGGGCTACACCGAACCCGAGGGCGGATCGGACGTGGCCACCTGCAAGACGCGGGCGGTGCGCGATGGATCAGGCTGGATCGTCAACGGTTCCAAGATGTTCACGTCCAACGCCCACAACGCGCAGTTCGTCTTCCTGATCACCAACACCGATCCGCACGCCCCCAAGCACCAGAGTCTGACCATGTTCCTGGTGCCGCTCGACGCGGACGGTGTGGAGATCCAGCCGTTGCGCACCGTCGACGGTGACCGCACCAACATCACCTACTACAGCGATGTCCACGTCGACGACCGCTACCGGGTCGGCCCCGTCAACGGCGGGTGGGCGGTCCTGCGGGACGCGCTTGCCGTCGAGCACGGCACCGTCGACCGTGACGACAGCGGCCTGCAGAAGCTCGCGACGATGACCGAACACGCGCTGCTGCTGGCCGAAGCGGTGGACCGGATCGCGGGGGAGGTGGCGACCGACGGGCGACTCGCCGACGACGCGGTCGGTTACCGGTTGGGGCGCGGCGTCGCGCGTCTGGAGGCGGCCTTGAGCAGCCCGGCGATGTTCGGCCGGGTGGCCATCGCCCAGACGTTGCGTGACCTCACCCCCGACCTCATGGACATCTGCGGGCCGGCCTCGGCGGTACCGGACGGTCTGGGCGCCGAGTACCTGTTCCGACTGGCCGGACCCACCGGCATCTACGGCGGCACCCTGGAGGTGTTCCGCAACATGATCGCCCAACAGGTGCTCGGGCTGGGCCGCCCGGCGTACGCAGCGCCACGACCCTAGAGGTGCGGTATCACCTCGCGCGCCAGCAGTTCCAGCGTCTGGTCCGACGCGCGGTCATGCGTGAACAGCACGATCTGGCCGAACCCTTTGTCGACCAGCGCGCCCAGTCGCTCGACGATCTGCCCCGGGGTGCCGATCAGGTCGGTGTCGTGTAGCCCGAATCCAGGTCCGCCGAAGCGCTTTTCGGCCAGGCCCCGCACCTGCGGCAGGGCGGCATCGTCAGGAGCCAGAGCCAGCACCGCCTCGATGGACATCACGATCGACGCCGGGTCGCGATCGGCGCGCTCACACGCGGCATGAAGCGCAGCGATCTTGTCGTCGATGACGTCGAGCGCGTAGGTCGGCACGTTCCACACGTCCGCGTAGCGGGCCACCAGGGGCAGGGTGTACTTCTCACCGACCCCGCCGACCACGATGGGCGGCCGGGGACGTTGCACCGGCCCTGGCTTGACCGGCATGTCGGCCACGCGGAAGTGGTTGCCGGCGTAGTCGATTCGTTCGTCGTCGAACGCCTGACGCAGGATCTCGAGGGTTTCGGCAAGCTGTTCGGAGCGTTCGGCGAAGGTGCCCCACGGCAGCCCGGCGCGGCGGTGCTCGTCTTCGATCGACCCGCTGCCCAGCCCCAGGGACAGTCGGCCGGCGCAGATCTGGTCGAGCGTGGTGGCCATCTTCGCCAGCGTGACCGGATGCCGGAACTGGTTGCACAACACCATGTGCCCGACACGCAGCCGCTGAGTCCGACACAGCAGCGCGGTCGCCAGCGTCCACGCCTCCAGCGAGTCGATCTCGGGCATCCCCGGCCCGTAGAGATGGTCGTACAACCACAGCGAATCGATGCCGAGTTCTTCGCAGCGGTGCGCGCGGTGCGCGACCTCCTCGAACGAGAAACCCATCTGGGGGACGTAGACCCCGATCTCCGGTCGCTGCAACTTCTGACCCCGTGCTTTCCGATGCGCTGTACTTTCCGCTCACCGCATGGTAACGACATTCTCTACGGAGAAGAAGGCAGTTCTGGCATGCGGATAGGAGCGTTGCACAATGAGGTTCACCATCACCCATCCGATGCACAGCCACCCGTACAACCCCGAACTGGTCACCGGCCCCGGCATTGCCGCAGTGGCCACCGCAGCCGAACGGGCCGGCTTCGACGGCTTCGGCTTCACCGACCACCCGGCGCCGACGCAGCGCTGGCTGCAGGCAGGTGGGCACGACGCCCTGGACCCGTTCGTCGCGATGGGCTTCGCCGCGGCCCACACGTCCCGGTTGCGCCTGATCCCGAACATCATCGTGCTGCCGTACCGCAACCCGTTCGTCGTCGCCAAAGCGGGCGCGACGCTGGACCTGATGTCCTGGGGCCGCTTCACCCTGGCTGTCGGAGTCGGCTATCTGAAGCGTGAATTCACGGCTCTGGGAGTGGATTTCGAGGAGCGTGCGGCGCTGTTCGAAGAGTCACTGCAGGTGATCCGCGAGGTGTGGACCACCGACGACCTGACCGTCGAAGGGCGACACTTCAACGCCTCCGGGATCACCGCGCACCCGCGTCCCGTCAGCGAACCCCATCCACCGATCTGGATCGGCGGGAACACCGCGGCCGCGCGCGCACGCGTCGCTCGGTACGGGCAGGGCTGGTGCCCCTTCCGCGCCCCCGCGGTGCTGGCGCAGACCGCGCGCACCGACCCCCTGGACTCGAACGACAAACTCGCCCGGCACATCGACGATCTGCGGCGACGACTGGACCAGGCCGGCCGCGACCCGCATGACATCGACATCGCGATCACCAACGACGTGGGCGGAAATCCCGGTGGCGAGGATTTCCACCCCGAGGCATACCTGGCGGGGGTGGAACACCTGGCGGCGCTCGGCGTCACCTGGATTCAGGTCGGCATCCCGGGTGACAGCCTGGCCCACGCAATCGAGGCGATCGAACAGTTCGGCGCCGCCGTCATCGCTGCGCGATGAGCTTCGAAATCGGCTGTGCCTGCGCAAGTTCGACCAGCGTCTTGCCGATGTTGGCCCCGGTGAACAGCCCGTTGAGGGCGTCCACGCAGGCTTCCACGCCGTCATAGATGTGTTCCCGATGCACCAGCAGCCCGTCGTCGTGCCACCGGCGTAGGTCGGCGAACGCCTCGCCGAAGCGCCCCCACTCGTCGAGGGCGTTGAAACCCTGCATCAGCGCCGTCTTGGACAGCAGGTTCACATAGTTGGCCGGCCCCGGATGATCACCGGTCAGGTAGCTGGAGATCACCCCGCACAGCACCACGCGGGCTTTGTGCGCCAGCCGGCCCAGCACGGCGTCGAGGATCGGTCCGCCGACGTTGTCGAAGTACACGTCGACCCCGCGCGGGCAGTGCCGCTTGAGCGCGGCGGCCAGATCCTCGCTGCGATAGTCGATGCACGCGTCGAAGCCGAAGTCCTCCACGACCGCGAGACATTTGTGGGCGCCGCCGGCGATCCCGACCACCCGCGCGCCGGCGATCTTGGCGATCTGGCCCGCCACCGAGCCGGTGGCCCCGGCCGCGGCCGACACCACGACCGTCTCGCCGGGCTGCGGACGACCGATGCCGGTCATGCCGAAATAGGCGGTCGCGCCCGTCGGGCCGTAGATCGACATGACCGCGCGCTGATCGACCTGCTCGGCAGGTCCGTCCACCGGCGTGGTGAACAGATCGTCGCGCACGAGGCAGTACTCGGCGAACCCGGTCAGGGTGGTCACGATGTCGCCGACAGCGTAACGATCGCAACGGGATTCGATCACCTGACCGATCCCCGCCGCGCGGATCACCTCGCCGATGCCGACCGGGGGCAGATAGCCGGGCGCCTCGTCGAGCCACGTACGCACCGCCGCGTCGACCCCCACGTAGGTGGTGCGGACCAGAGCCTCGCCGTCGGCCGGCTCAGGTGCGGGCGCGGTGACCAGCTCGGTGTCGCCGGGCTGCAGGAGCCCGTGCGGTCGGCGGCGCAACACGATCTGGCGGTTCGTCAGCGTCGACACCCGGCCGAAGTTACCCAACCGGCCCGCTCCCGCGGGCCGGTTCTTCAGGACTCGGCGCGGGGCAGCTCGGCTTCGACGGCGACCCGGGTCTCGTCGAAGCTCAGCAGTGAGCCGATGGCATGGCTCTCGGCCATCGGGTTCTCATAGCTCCACGCCGCGTCCTCGACCACCCGGTCGCCGATCACGACGTGGTAGTAGGTCGCATACCCCTTGTAGTTGCAGTAGCTCGTCGTCGGCGACGGCACCAGCAGGTCCGTGCGGACAGCCGAGCGGCCCACGTACAGCCGAGGCGCCAAGGCGGTTTCGAACACGATGACGGTGTCGGTGGTGTCGACCAGCGTGGTGCCCGCGACGCTGACGAGTAGCCGCCGCGACGTGGCCCGGCAGTCGACGCGGTGGTACGGGTTGGGCGGGTAGTGCACCAGCCGGCGACCCTCTTCACACCAGCGGTCCACCGCCTCCCAGGGCACCGTCACATAGCCCGGCGCCTCCGGCACCGGCTCGCCGGGGAGGTCGCCGATCTCCTCGATGCGGAATGCATAACGCAGGACGTCGCCGCGGCGGTGCACCATCCAGGCGCCTTCGGTGTCGAGCACCCGGGTCTCACCGCGGAAGGCCTCGATGCGGCGCGGGTGCGGTTCCAGGTACACGCAGTCCCCGTGCACCGGAGTCACCCCGTCGGGCCCGACCAGGATCCCCGCGCGTTCCCCGCTCAGTGGGCCGCGCCCCGCCACCAGGCTCATCGAGGCATCCTCCCTGTCGCTCCGGGCAACGAGTCTACAAACCCACGCGACAGCGCTCGCGTGGGACAATCGCGCGACAAGTGGGTACACGGCGTTCGGCTAGCGAACGGGGACTGTCCAATGAAACGACTCAACGGTGTCGACGCCATGATGCTCTACAGCGAGACCCCCGAGATCCACATGCACACACTGAAGATCGGGATACTCGACGTCTCCCGGCTGGGCGGGTTCGACTTCGACCTGTTTCGCACCGCGGCACTGCCGCGGCTCCATGCGCTGGCGCCGCTGCGCTACCAGTTGATCGACATCCCCGGCAAACTGCATCATCCGATGTGGGTGCAGAACGCCGAGATCGACGTCGCCTATCACATCCGACGCGCACGCGTCGCAGCCCCGGGCGGCCGGCGCGAACTGGACCGGCTGATCGGCGAGATCGCCGCCACACCGCTGGACCGCAAGCGCCCGCTGTGGGAGATGTATGTCGCAGAAGGGTTGGCGGACAACAAGATCGCTGTGATTCACAAGGTGCATCACGTGCTCGCCGACGGCGTCGCGTCGGCCAACCAGCTCGCCATGGCCATCCAGGCCGACGAGCCCGCGGTGGGCGGAGCGCTGCCGACGGCGGCACCCGAATCCCGTGCCCGAGCGCATCTGCTGCGGGCTGCCGGCCGTGACCACCTACGGCAGCTGCGCAGGCTGCCGGGCCTGTTGAACGAAACGGCCACCGGGGTGTCGCGGGTGCGCAGGCAGGCACGACTGCGCGGGGCCCATCCCGACCTGGCCCGCAACTTCGCGCCCCCGCGCACCTTCATCAACCACGTCGTCAGCCCGGGCCGTCGCTTCGCGACGGCGCCGCTGGCCCTGGCCGATGTCAAGCAGACCGCGAAGCATCTGCAGGTGACTGTCAACGACATCGTGCTCGCCACAGCCGCCGGCGCGCTGCGCTCCCTGCAACTGCGTTACGACAAGCGTGCCGATGCGCCGTTGATCGCGGGCGTCCCGATCAGCTTCGACACCTCGCCGGATCGGTTGACCGGCAACGAGTTCTCCTACATCACGCCGTCGCTGCCCGTGCACATCGACGACCCGCTGGAGCGGGTCCGGCTGACGGCCACCTCGACCGCAATCGCCAAGGAGAACCACCATCTGCTCGGGGAGATGTTGCTGCCCTCGTGGCTGGCTTACCTGCCACCGGCTTTGACGCCGAGCCTCTTTCGCAGCCAGGCGCGGCGAGTGGAGTCGGCCATGGTGATGAACCTGACCATCTCCAACGTTCCGGGGCCCCGGCAACGCGGTGTGTTCGGGGGCGCCACGATCGACGAGATCTACTCGGTCGGCCCGATCGTCGCCGGCAGCGGGATGAACATCACGGTGTGGAGTTACGTGGACCAGCTGGCGATCTCTGTGTTGACCGACGACCAGACGCTGCGCGATCCGCATGAAGCCACCGACGCGATGATCGACGCATTCGGCGAGATCCGGCGCGCGGCCGGCCTGCCCGACCGGTTGACGCCTGTCGAGACAGCGCTACCGCCGGCGCGGGCGTCGTAGCGCCCGATCCCGTTGGCGGCGCGCCACGTTGGCAGCGCGACGGCGTATCGCTGCGCGTTCGAGACGCGATTGACACTTTACAGATCACAGAGCGAGTGTCACGCTGGGTGGGCGCGATTCCCGTCGCGCGGTGAGCTTCGAGGGAGGCTAACGGTGAGCGCTGGCACGTTCGAGGTGGACGCCGAGGACGGTGTCGACAAGTGGGAAGGCGACGGCTGTGCAGGCGACCGGGTTGCCCCGTTCGAACGCGCCGGCACCGCAGCCCGCAGTCCTTCCGAACCGCTTCTGACCTACGACCTCACCGTCGTCGCGGCCGACGTGCCCAGCGTCGTCGCAGCGGCCGGTGGCTGGCTGTGCGACCGGGTGCGGGCCGGCTGGCAGGTCACCGTGGTCGTGCCGGCCGAGCAGGACCTCAGGGCCCTGCAGATCATGGGAGTGCGCGCAGATGACGTCACGCCGGTCGCGCAGGCGTTGCGTGAGCGGTCTGCCACCGCGTGGGCGGTGGACGCGACCGTGCTCGACCGCGACGCCGACCTCCGTAGGGAGGTGCAGCGTGCCCTCACTCAGGGCCGCACCGAAGTGACCGTATGGGGAGCGTCGGACCTGGCCGCCGCCGATCGGCGATTCACCGCGGTCCGGCACCGGCTCAGCGCCGCCGCGCGGGCCTTCAAACGACACGCGCTGCTCAACTGTGGCCGCGGGGGCCAGGTGTCACCGGCGGAGGACTTCCGCAGCGCCGCGCTGTGGTATCCGGTCGACGGCGCCGACCTGGTTCCGATCTCGGCGGGGGACTGACCTACTGCAGGTCGCGGTACCGGTGCACCCACCAGCTGCGGGCCACGAACGCGAACGTGACCGCGGCGAAGCCGACCATGAACCAGTCCTCGACGCGACCGGTGTGGTTGCCGTGGGTGAGCAGCAGCAGGAACGCGGTGGCCAGCAGGCCGCCGATCTGGATGACCCGCGGATTCTCCGATGACCAGCCCCACTGCGCGGACGGCACGTCCTCGACGTCGACGCCGGTGTGTCGTTCCACCTCGGTGCTTGCCACAGCTGCTCCTCACGATCGGGCGGCATGTCCTGCGGTCATTCTGGCACAGTCCTACTACGGGCTGCCGTAGTGCTGCCCGCCCGGGCCGACGCCACCTCGTCGTACCGGTGCAGCGCCTCGGCACGTTCCTGTTTGTGCTCGACGATCGGCGCGGGATAGCCGGCCGGCCGGTCAGCGCCGAGACGGTGCACATCGACGTCGGCAGGCAGCTCGGCGAGCTCCTCGACCCAGCGGCGTACGTAGGTGCCCGACGGATCGAACTTGGCGCCTTGGAGCGCTGGATTGAACACCCGGAAGTACGGTGCGGCGTCGGTGCCGCTGCCGGCCACCCACTGCCAGCCGTGCTGGTTGTTGGCGATGTCCCCGTCGACGAGCTGATCGAGAAACCAGCGCGCTCCCCACTGCCACGGCAGGTGCAGATCCTTGACCAGAAAGGAGGCGACGATCATGCGGACCCGGTTGGGCAGGAAGCCGGTCGCAGCCAGCTGACGCATCCCGGCGTCGACGACGGGAAAACCGGTCCGGCCCGCCTTCCACGCCTCGAACACCCGCTCGGCGTCGCGGTCCTCGTCGACCTCGATCGCGTCGAACGCCGGATTCCAGTTCCACCACGCGCTGTCCGGCCACGCGTGCAGCACCGAGGCGTAGAAGTCGCGGAACGCCAGCTCGCGCAGATACGCCTGCGGTCCCTGACCGTCGCCGATGTCGGCAGCCAGCGTGCGCGGGTGGATGGTGCCGAACTTGAGGTGCGCCGACATCCGACTCGTGCCCGTCACGTCGAGGCGGTTCCGTTGGTCGCCGTAGGATCTCAGCCCGTCGCGGACGAACCGCCCCCATTGCCGTCGCGCGGCGGACTCGCCCGCGGGCAGGTCGAGTTCGGCCTCCGCAACGGGCAGGTCACCGATCGGATCGAGGCCGGACACCTCGGCCGGGTCGATCCACATGGCCGAAGCCGCCGACGACGACGCCGGACTGCGCCAACCGTGCTCACGCCACGCCGCGAAGAACGGGGTGAACACCTTGAACGGGGTGCCGTCGGACTTGGTGACCCGGCCCGGGGAGACCAGGTACGGCGATCCGGTCGCCACCCACTCGACGTCGCCCAGTGCCGCGCGCACCTGCTCGTCGCGTCGCGTCGCGAACGGGGTGAACTCCTCGGACACGTGCACCGAGGACGCGCCCACCGCATCGGCGGCGCGGGGGATCGCCGTCCGCGGATCCTCCTCGAGAATCAGCAGCCGGCCGCCCAGAGCGGTCCTCAGTTCCGCCAGCGCGTCATGGAGGTACCGCAGTCGGCGCGCACCAGCCGATGCGGTGAGTCGGGGGTCGAGCACGTAGCAGGCCAACACCTCGCCATCGGTTTCCGCGGCCGCCAACAAGGCGGGGTGATCGGAGAGCCGAAGATCCCGGCGAAACCACAACACGGCGGGCATGTCTTTGATGCTGCCCGCAAAGTCGGCTAGAGAAACCAAGACAGCGGGAACGGAAGGATGAAAACAGTGCAATTCTGGTCGGGCTCGGCGTTTCTGAAGACACACGAGGCGGTCGCGGTGGCCCGCATGCTCGACGAGGCAGGCTACGACGGGATGGTGACGTCGGATCACATGGTATATCCGCGCCAACTGCGGTCGCCCTATCCCGATTCCGACAGCGGCACTCCGCCGTGGCCGCCGGAGACGCCATGGCCCGATGCCTGGGTGCTGACCGGGGCGATGGCCGCCGTCACCACCCGGCTCCGGTTCTCCAACGCCGTCTACATCGCACCGGCGCGACCGCTGGTGGAGGTGGCCAAACAGGTCGCCACCGCAGCGGTGCTGTCCGAGGGGCGGGTGTCGCTGGCGGCCGGGATCGGTTGGATGCGTGAGGAATACGCATTGATGGGACAGGACTTCGGCACCCGCGGCAAGAGGCTGGACGAGATGATCCCGGCGCTGCGGGCGCTGTGGCAGGGCGGATGGGTGTCCTGGCGGGGCCAGTTCTACGACGTGCCGGAGATGATGATCGAACCGCACCCGCCCCAACCCGTTCCGATCCTGGTCGGCGGCGAGTCCGAGGCCGCGCTGCGGCGGGCCGCCCGCCTGTGTGACGGCTGGGTCGGCTACGCCTACCGGTGGGACGAAGCCGTCGGCTACGCACGGCGGCTGACCGAGTTGCGCCGCGAATACGGACGCGAACACGAGCCGTTCGAGATTCTGCTCGCACTGCTGGAGCCACCGAGCGTCGAAATGTACCGGCGCGCACGGGACGAGGGCATCACCTCCGTCATGTGCGCGCCGTGGATGGGCGCCGGGCAGTCCGGCGAGTCCGACGACGTAGAGCGATTCCGCGGTCCGATCGAGCGATTCGCAGAGACCGTGATCGCCAAGGTCAGAGAGTGAACCGGCCGGAGGGGGCGGCCAGGGCGACGTTGGCCTGACCGCCCCCGGCGCTGTGATCGTCAGGCCGGCGGCAACAGCACCGAGTCGATCATGTACACCGTGGCGTTGGCGGTCTGGACGCCACCGCACACCACCGACGCGTCATTGACCTTCAGCTGATCACCGTTACCGGTGACAGTGACATCGGCGCCCTGCACCGTCTTGTGAGTGCCGATCACCGCCGACGGATCAGCCTGGCCCGGAACCACATGGTAGGTCAGGATGTTCGTCAACAACGGGCCATCGGTCCTGAGCTGCTCGACGGTCGCAGGGTCGAGCTTGGCGAACGCGGCGTCGGTCGGCGCGAATACCGTGAACTGGCCGCCGTCGAGCGTATCGACAAGGTTGACCGCCGGATTCAGTTGTCCTGAAACAGCTTTGGTCAAGGTGGTCAGCATCGGGTTGTTCGATGCGGCCACGGTGACCGGCGACTGCGCCATGCCCTGCACCGAGCCGGGGCCGTCGGGGACCTGCGCGACGTAGGCGGCGCAGCCTGGGCCGACCGGTGCAGCGGCGGCCGTACCGGCCGTTCCCAGTGAGAGGCCGATCGCGGCGGCCACCGCGAATCCCGCTCCTGCAAAGGCTTTTCCGTTGACAGTCATTTTCTGGAGCTCCTTTCGGGCAGCGCACCGGCGACGCGGACGCTGTGTGATTGTCGATCTACATCTGCTGTTCGGAACCGCCCACCGGATGGATGGGTTGGGGCGGAGAACTTTTCCCATCGCATCGCCGGATCAATTGGCCGGCGGCATCAGGACCGTGTCGATCATGTACACGGTGGCGTTGGCGGTCTGCACGCCGCCGCACACCAGGCCGGCGTCGTTGACGCGCAGGCCGTCACCGGTGCCGGTGACGTTGACCGTCGCGCCCTGCACCGTCGCATGCTCCCCGGGGACCTGGTCCGGCGCGGCCTGTCCGGGGACGACGTGGTAGGTCAGGATGCTCGTCAGCAGCTCGGAGTCGGTCTTGAGCTGCTCGATGGTGGCCGGGTCGATCTTCGCGAACGCATCGTCTGTCGGCGCGAACACGGTGAACTCGTCGCCGTTGAGGGTGTCGACGAGGTTGACTTCCGGATTGAGCTGACCCGACAACGCCTGGGTCAGTGTCCGCAGCATCGGGTTGTTGGACGCGGCGACGGTCACCGGCTCGGTGGCCATCCCGGACACCGAACCGGGGCCCTCCGGGACCTGTTCGGCGTAGGCGGCGCACCCGGTGCCGACCAGATTCGCGGCGGGATCGGCCATCGCGCCGGTCGTCGGGGCCGCCGAGGTGGTGGCCTGTTCGGCCATCGATGTCGTGGTGTTGGTTTCGGTTGTGCCCCCGGATGTTTCCGAGGAACTGTCGTTCGAACACGCGGCGGCGCCGAAGATCGCCAAGGCTGCCATGCCCGCCGCGGCGACCGTCTTCCGGTGAACTGTGATCATCGCTTTCCATCCCTTCGTGAGCGGACTGGAGTTGCCCGCCATGTGCTGACACGGGTGATTCCGTGCCGACGGCGGCCTGGATGGGCGCGCGCCTGCGACGTCACAGTTGCGTCATACCTCGGCGGCTTTCCCCGCCTACGGCGCGGGCACCGGATGGGTGCGCGGCACAATGAACGGGTGACGGGAGCCGGTGAGACGGAGCAGCAGGACAGACTTCGGGTGCTGATCCTGGGCAGCACGGGATCGATCGGCACCCAGGCGCTCGAGGTCATCGCCGCCAACCCCGACCGCTTCGAGGTCGTCGGGCTGGCCGCCGGCGGCGGCAACGCCGAGCTGCTCGCGCGTCAATGTCGCCAGACCGGGGTGACCGACGTCGCGGTGGCCGATCCCGCCGCTGCGGCCACGGTCGGCGACGTACCTTTCACCGGACCGCAGGCGGCCACCCGGCTCGTGGAGGCGGTGGCCGAAACCACCGGCGTCGACGTCGTGCTCAACGCGCTCGTCGGCGCACTCGGGCTGGAGCCGACGCTGGCCGCCCTGGCCACCGGCGCCCGGCTGGCACTGGCCAACAAGGAGTCCCTGGTGGCCGGCGGTCCACTGGTACTCAGAGCGGCCGCGCCAGGCCAGATCGTGCCGGTGGACTCCGAACACTCGGCGCTGGCCCAGTGTCTGCGCGGCGGCAGCCCCGACGAGGTCGACCGGCTCGTGCTCACCGCCTCCGGTGGGCCGTTCCGCGGCTGGACCGCCGACGCGCTCGAACACGTCACCCCCGAGCAGGCCGGCGCGCACCCCACCTGGTCGATGGGACCGATGAACACGCTCAACTCGGCGTCACTGGTCAACAAGGGCCTCGAGCTGATCGAGACCCACCTGCTGTTCGGCATCGAATACGACCGCATCGACGTCGTGGTCCATCCGCAGTCGATCGTGCACTCGATGGTCACGTTCACCGACGGCTCGACTCTGGCGCAGGCCAGCCCGCCGGACATGAAACTGCCGATCGCACTGGCGCTGGGCTGGCCGGCGCGAATCGCCGGCGCCGCCGCGGCCTGCGACTTCAGCACCGCCTCGACCTGGGAGTTCGAGCCCCTCGACCACACGGTGTTCCCCGCGGTGGAGCTCGCCCGGGAGGCCGGCAGGCGCGGTGGTTGCCTGACTGCGGTGTACAACGCCGCGAACGAAGAGGCCGCCGAGGCCTTCCTGGATGGACGCATCCGGTTCCCTGCCATCGTGCGCACCGTGGAGTCGGTGCTGCGCGCTGCCGACCAGTGGGCCGCAGAACCAGCTACCGTGGATGAGGTGCTCGACGCGCAGCGCTGGGCTCGAGAGCGGGCTCGGCATGCCGTCGAGCGCGAAACCGCAGGTATGTAACCCGCAAGAAGGTAGAGGCTGCCGCCCCGTGATGTTCGCTATCGGCATCGTGCTGTTCGCACTGGCCATTCTCGTGTCGGTGGCTCTGCATGAGTGTGGTCACATGTGGGTGGCCCGCGCCACCGGTATGAAGGTGCGCCGCTACTTCGTCGGCTTCGGTCCGACGCTGTGGTCTACCCGCAGGCCCAACAGGCTGGGCAGCACCGAGTACGGCGTCAAGGCCGTCCCGCTGGGCGGCTTCTGCGACATCGCAGGCATGACCGCCGTCGAGGAACTCGCCCCCGACGAGCAGCGCTACGCGATGTACAAGCAGAAGACGTGGAAACGCGTCGCAGTGCTCGGTGCCGGACCCGGCATGAACTTCGTCATCGGCCTGGTGCTGATCTACATGATCGCCGTCGTCTGGGGACTGCCGAACCTGCACCAGCCCACCAACGCTATGGTGGGGGAGACCTCGTGTGTGAAATCCGAAGTGACACAAGGCACTCTGGGTGACTGCATCACTCCCAGCCCGGCCGCCGCCGCCGGAATCGAGGCCGGCGACGTCGTCGTCAAGGTCGGTGAGACACCGGTGGCCGACTTCGACGAGATGGTCGCCGCGGTGCGCGCGCTCGACGGCCCGACCGACTTCACGGTCCAGCGGGAACGGGACGGCCAGACGCGGGAGTTCACCACCGTCGTCGACGTCACCCCGAGCCAGCGGTTCGTCGCCGGCGAGGACGGCGCACCGCCGCAGCCGGTCGACGTCGGCACCATCGGCGTCACCGCGGCGAGCTTCGGGCCCACGCAGTACAACCCGCTCTCAGCGGTGCCGGCCACGTTCGCGTTCACCGGTGACCTCGCCGTCGAGCTCGGCAAGTCGCTGGCGAAGATCCCGACCAAGGTCGGCGCGCTGGTGGAGTCCATCGGCGGCGGCGAACGCGACCCGGAGACCCCGATCAGTGTGGTCGGCGCCAGCATCATCGGCGGGGACACCGTCGACGCCGGACTGTGGGTGGCGTTCTGGTTCTTCCTGGCCCAGCTGAACTTCGTGCTGGGCGCGATCAACCTGGTGCCGCTGCTGCCGTTCGACGGCGGCCACATCGCCGTCGCGGTGTACGAGAAGATCCGCAACCTGTTCCGCTCGGCGCGCGGCATGCTGCCCGCCGCACCGGTGAACTACCTCAAGCTGATGCCCGCCACCTACGTCGTCCTGGTGCTGGTGGCCGGCTACATGCTGCTGACCGTGACCGCAGACCTGGTCAACCCGATCAGGTTGTTCCAATAGGACCGAGGAGCCCTTCGCATGACTTCCATCGGACTGGGGATGCCACCGGCGCCGCCGCCGGTGCTGGCTCCCCGCCGCAAGACCCGCCAGCTGATGGTGCGTGACGTCGGTGTCGGCAGCGACCACCCGATCTCCGTGCAGTCGATGTGCACCACCAAGACCCACGACATCAACGCCACGCTGCAGCAGATCGCCGAGCTGACCGCGTCGGGCTGCGACATCGTTCGCGTGGCCTGCCCGCGGCAGGAAGATGCCGACGCGCTGCCGATCATCGCGAAGAAGTCGAAGATCCCGGTGATCGCCGACATCCACTTCCAGCCGAAGTACATCTTCGCCGCGATCGATGCCGGATGTGCCGCGGTGCGCGTGAACCCCGGCAACATCAAGGAGTTCGACGGCCGGGTCAAAGAGGTCGCCAAGGCCGCCGGTGACGCGGGCATCCCGATCCGCATCGGCGTCAACGCCGGCTCCCTGGACAAGCGGTTCCTGGAGAAGTACGGCAAGGCCACCCCCGAGGCGCTCGTCGAGTCCGCGCTGTGGGAGGCCTCCCTGTTCGAGGAACACGGCTTCGGCGACATCAAGATCAGCGTCAAGCACAACGACCCGGTCGTCATGGTCGCCGCCTACGAGCAGCTCGCCGCCCAGTGCGACTATCCGCTGCATCTCGGCGTGACCGAGGCCGGTCCGGCGTTCCAAGGCACCATCAAGTCCGCCGTGGCGTTCGGCGCGCTGCTGAGCAAGGGCATCGGAGACACCATCCGGGTGTCGCTGTCGGCGCCGCCCGCCGAAGAGGTCAAGGTGGGCAACCAGATCCTGGAGTCGCTGAACCTGCGGCCGCGGGGCCTGGAGATCGTGTCGTGCCCGTCCTGCGGTCGCGCGCAGGTCGACGTGTACACGCTGGCCAACGAGGTGACCGCGGGCTTGGAGGGGATGGATGTCCCGCTGCGGGTGGCGGTGATGGGCTGCGTGGTCAACGGACCCGGCGAAGCCCGCGAAGCCGACCTCGGCGTGGCCTCCGGCAACGGCAAAGGCCAGATCTTCGTCAAGGGTGAGGTCATCAAGACCGTCCCCGAGGCGTTGATCGTCGAGACCCTGATCGAGGAAGCGCTGCGGCTGGCCGAGGAGATCGGCGTGCAACCGGGCGCACAGGATGCCTCCGGTTCGCCGATTGTGACCGTAAGCTAGGGGACACAGCCACCCGATCGGGTCGGCCGCCGCATTGTCGAGAAAGAGTCCAGATGTCGGCTCCTCCGATTTTTCGCCTCGTCGACGAGCGCAGGGTGTCGGTGGTGCGCGAGCACCGCGACCTCGCCGCGGTGCGTCAGGTCCTCGACGACGACCCGGTGGCGTCGTGCATGGTGGCCTCCCGGGTCGCCGAGCACGGCATCGAGCCGGCCGCCATCGGCGGCGAGTTGTGGACGCGGCGTCGCGCCGACGAGTCCCTCTGCTACGCCGGCGCCAACCTGATCCCGCTGCGTGGCGGGCCCGGCGATCTGAACGCCTTTGCCGACAAGGCAATGAGTTCGTCGCGGCGATGCTCGTCGCTGGTCGGCCGCTCTGAACTCGTGCTGCCGATGTGGCAGCGCCTGGAGCCGGTGTGGGGACCGGCGCGCGACGTCCGCGCCCACCAACCATTGATGGCGCTCGACACCGCACCGTCCTGCGCCGCCGATCCGGCGGTACGACCGGTGCGGATGGAGGAACTGGACGCCTACCTCGTCGCCGCGATCGACATGTTCATCGGCGAGGTCGGCATCGACCCGCGCACCGGCGACGGCGGTCGGGGTTACCGGCGCCGCGTCGCCGGGCTGATCGCGGCGGGGCGCGCGTGGGCCCGGTTCGAGCGCGGCCAGGTGGTGTTCAAGGCGGAGGTCGGTTCGCAGTCACCGGCCGTCGGCCAGATCCAGGGCGTCTGGGTGCATCCCGACTACCGCGGCCGTGGCCTCGGCACCGCAGGCACCGCGACGGTGGCCGCGGCGATCGTGGCCGGTGGCCGGGTGGCCAGCCTCTACGTCAACAGCTTCAACACCGTCGCCCGCGCGACCTACGCCCGGGTCGGTTTCGCCGAGGTCGCGTCGTTCGCCACCGTGCTGCTCGACTGAGCCGGCCTCTGTCGCTGCGCGCGCCGGACCGCTTACGCTGTCCCGTCATGAGCGACGACGCGCGGGCCGAACGCCGACTGATCGCCGACACCCTGGTCACCGCGCTGGACCGCCGCCACGAGGTGCTCGATGCGGTCGTCGGCGCGGAGGACTACGACGCGGCGATCGAGGCGCTCGAGAACCTGCTCGACAGCACACCCGCGGCCGCCGAGGCGGTACTGCGACTCTCGTTCGACCGGTTGACCAGAGCAGGGCGGCGGCGGATCGCCGCTGAACTGGAGAACCTCACCACTCAGGAGCCGGTCGTCGCGGCGGTCGACGCGACCCCGGGACCGGCGCGCCGGCTCCAGTTGCGTCCGTTCGACGCGCAGCAGGACCGCGACGTGTTCGCCGCCCGCACCGCCGACATGCAGTCGGCCGGTGACGGTACCCCTGGCCCGGCCGGTGAGCTCGACGACGAGATCGGGCGCGCAGCAGTGCGCGTGGCCGCCGAGGAAGCTGCGTGGCTGGTGGCCGAGGTCGGTACCACGAAGGTCGGCATGGTGTTCGGGGAACTGTCCGGCGGCGAGGTCGACGTGCGCATCTGGATTCATCCGACCCACCGCAAGCAGGGCTACGGAACCGCCGCGTTGCGTGCGTCGCGATCGGAGATGGCCGCGTACTTCCCCGCAGTTCCGTTGGTGGTGCGCGCGCCCGCCGCCGGTCCGTAGCGGCGCGCCTGCGCCGAAATCAGTTCGTGACTTTTACCATCAGTCTCGATGGCATCACGAGTCTCATCTGCAACACGCGTCCTGGCGGTCGCCGCGGTCCTCACCCTGGTCGCCGCGCTGGCTGGGTGCACCCCCCGACCCGACGGACCCGAGCCGACCGCCGAGCAGTTCTTCGCCGCACTCGCCGCTGCCGACACCGCCGCCGCGTCGGCGTATGCCGACCAGCCGGACCAAGCCCGAGCAGCCCTCAACGAAGCATTCGCGGGCCTGCAGGCCACCGGCCTCGACGCGCAGATCCTGAGCGCCAAATACGCCGAGGACACCGGCACGATCGCCTACCGGTACACCTGGCGCCTGCCCAAGAACCGCACCTGGACCTATGACGGCGCGCTGAACATGGTGCGCGACGAAGGCCGGTGGGAAGTGCGGTGGAGCGCCACCGGCCTGCACCCGCGGCTGGGGGAGAACCAGACCTTCGCGCTGCGCGCCGAGTCGCCGCCCCGAGCGTCGGTGCACGAACGCACCGGCACCAACGTGCTGGTGCCCGGGTACCGCTACCACTTCGCGCTCGACGCCAAGGACGCCGGCGCCGAGCTGATGACCACGGCGCGCATCGTCGCGCAGACCCTGCACCGGTTCGACAACACCCTGGACCCGCAGCGCCTCGCCGAACTGGCCAGCTCGTCGGACGGGCCCCTGGGACTGATGACGCTGCGCCAGGCCGATCGCGACGCGGTCGCCGGCGTGCTGGCGCCGCTGCCCGGTGTCGTCATCACCCCGCATCCCGACCTGGTGCCCACCGACGAAAAGTTCGCCCCTGCGGTGATCAACGACGTCAAGAACTCGGTCGCCGAGGAACTCGACGGTGAACCCGGGTGGCGGGTGGTCACCGTCAACCAGAACGGCGTCGACGTCGACGTGCTGCACGAGGTGTCGGGTCAACCGGCGCCGTCGGTGCGGATCACGCTGGACCGCTCCGTCCAGAACGCCGCACAGAACGCGGTGGACATCACCGGCAAGCAGGCGATGATCGTGGTGCTCAAACCGTCGACCGGCGAGATCCTGGCCGTCGCGCAGAACGCCGCGGCCGACCGGGACGGACCGGTGGCCACCATGGGCCTCTACCCGCCGGGGTCGACGTTCAAGATCGTCACCGCCGGTGCGGCCATGGAGCGCGACATGGCCACCCCGAACACATTGTTGGGTTGCCCCGGCCGGATGGACATCGGACACCGCACGGTCCCCAACTACGGTGGGTTCGACCTCGGGACGGTGCCCATGTCGAGGGCGTTCGCGAGTTCCTGCAACACCACCTTCGCCGAACTGGCCAGCCGGATGCCGCCCCGCGGGCTGACCCAAGCGGCATCCCAGTACGGCATCGGACCGGATTATCAGGTCGAGGGGCTGCGGACGGTCACCGGATCCGTACCGCCGACAGTGAACCTGACCGAACGCACCGAGGACGGCTTCGGTCAGGGCAAAGTGCTGGCCAGCCCGTTCGGGATGGCGCTGGCCGCAGCCACGGTCGCCGCCGGCCGCACCCCGGTGCCCTATCTGATCGATGGCCGGGAGACCGAGGTCAGCGGTGAGCAACAGCAGATCCCGCCCGACGTGGTGGAAGGGCTACGGCCGATGATGCGGCTGGTGGTCACCAACGGAACCGCCAAAGACCTGCAGGGCGCAGGCGATGTGCGCGGCAAGACCGGGGAGGCCGAGTTCGCCGGCGGCTCGCACTCCTGGTTCACCGGATACCGCGGGGACATGGCGTTCGCGGCGCTGATCGTGGGCGGCGGCAGCTCAGAGTACGCGGTCCGGATGCTCAAGGGCATGCTCGACGAGCTACCGCCGGATTACCAGGCCTAGCAAGGAAATCCGGCTCAGGTCAGGATGCGTCGACGGCGCGCCTCCGACACCGACGCGCCGCGACTGGCGACGCCGAGCTTGATGTAGGTGCCCTTCAGATACCACTTGACGGTGTTGATGGTCACCCCGAGCGTGCGTGCGATCTGCTTGTTCGACAGACCCCGGTCGAGCAGTCGCAGGATCTCGATCTCGCGGGCCGTCAGCGGTTCCTCCGGTGAGGCGCCGTTGTGAGTGGCGGTCGCGATGACGGGAATGGCGGCGGTCTCGGCGTCGCTGCGGGCCACCGCAAGCAACCTGGACAGGTAATCTGTTGGCACGCTGGGAAGTTCGGCCGCCCGGCGTCCCGTTCGGCCGGCCTCGCGCAGGTCGGCGACGATCTTGACCACCTCGGGGCCGGCGTCGACCACCGTGCGCACCAGCCCGGCGGGCGCCGCCGTGGCCAGCATCCCGGCCAGCGTCGCCGAGGCGTTCTCGGGGTCACCGCTGAGGAATTGCGCGCGGGCGAGTTCGACGGTGTAGAGCGCCTCGCCGTAGCGCCACCCCGATCTGACACTGTCCGCCCGCATGCGGGAAAGACGTTCGGATGCGCCGTCAAAATCGTTGTGCGCGAGGAGGATCCGTGCCTCCATGCCCAGTCGGTGATGCCGGATCGCCATGCCGACGCCGTCGGTGCTCTCGGGCCGGTGACACCGTTGGGCGGCCAGGACGTCGCCGGCGCGAGTCATGTCATCGACGCCGAGATAGAGCCGCACCCGTTCGTGGTCCAGCGCCGCTGCCAGACGCGGCAGCGCGAGCCGGTTCGCGCCCTCGGTGCCCTCGTCGAGCACCTCGAGCGCGCCGTCGATGTCACCGCGCAACACCTTGATGCGGGCCAGGGTGCCGTACGTCGCGATCATGAAGTCTGCGACTCCGCATTCCGCTCCCAGCTCGCGGCTTTCCTCCAGAAGCGCTTCGGCACAGGCGATCTCGCCGACCTCGTAACACAGCCTGCCCTGCATCGCGCCTGCCAACCGGGCCGCATGGGAATGCGGTCCGGTCACCTTCTGCGCCAACTCGCGCGCTTCGGTGTAGCGCTGCCCGGCGGTCGCCAAATCCAGTTGGGCGAATGCCGCCATGCCTGCGAAACACCGTCCATAGACGCCGGTGAAGGGCCCTCCGGCGCGTTCGTGGTGGGTGTTCGCCCACCGCTGCCGTGCCTGCACCTCGTCGTAGGCGAAGGTGTGCAGCTCGACGAAGGACCAGATGTTCGCGCAGGCGGCGACGGTGAACGGGCGGTAGTTGTGCATGTCGTCGAGGCACGGTGCCACGAGAGCCGCGGCCCGGTCGATGCGGTCGGCGTAGATGTCGATCGCAGCCTGGACGACGCCGGCCTCGCCGAGCGCCACCGAAGCGGATCCGTCGGTGGTCGACGCGAGCGCCGCGCGCACATGGTCCAGTGCTGTCTGGGCCCGGGCCCCGCGCTGCAACAGGCAGTTCGCCCACGCGATGGCCATCTGCAGGACCGGCCGCGTGATCACCGAAGGTTCGGGCAGCTTGCTCACCAGGCTCAGCAAGCTGGCCATGCGACTGTGTTCGACGAGGTTCATCGCCTGGCCCTCGACCAGGTCGACCGCAGTGTCGGTGTCGCCGGCAGCGAGCGCGTGGGTGACGGCCTCGCTGAGCAGACCGCGCTCGGCAAACCAGGCCGACGCGATGCGGTGCAACTCCACCACGCGGTCACCGTGGTCGCGCCGCAACCGTTGCCGCAGATGATCGGCGAACAGGTGGTGGTAACGGAACCACTCCCGCTCGTCGTCGAGCGGCCGCAGGAACAGGTCACGGCGTTCGAGCTCTTCGAGCATTCCTTGGCCGTCCGGCCGTCCGCTGACAGCGGTGGCCAGCCCGGCGCACAACCGATCACAGACCGACGTCGTCAGCAGGAAATCGAGCAGTTCGGCCGGGAGCCCGTTGAGCACGTTCTCGGTCAGGTAGTCGCCGACGGAACGGTGGCGGCCGGAGAAACCTTCGATGAGCGCGGAGGGATCGTTGCTGTTGCGCAGTGACAGCTTCACCAGCTGCAGCGCGGCCACCCAACCGTCGGTGCGGAACCACAGGCGGTGCACGTCCTCGTCATCCAGATTCAGTGAGTTGAGGTCCTGCAGGAACTTCGCGGACTCCGCGCGTTCGAAGCGCAACTGCGTCACGTCGATCTCGGTGATCTGGTCACGCACCCGCAGCCATCCGATCGCCGGGGCGCGCGTGCGGCTGGTGACGATCAGATGCAGGTTCTCAGGTCCGGACTTGATCAGGAACTCCAGCGCCGCGGTGGTCTCGGCGCTGGTGATGACGTGCCAGTCGTCGAGCACGATCGCCAGTGGTGCGGGCAGTGCGGCGACCTGGTTGACCAGCTCGCCCAGCACGTAGCGGGTGGCCTGGTCGGAGCGTTGTTCCAGATCGACGCCGAGATCCGCACCCAGTGTGGGCTCCACCCGCCGCACGGCTTCGATGAGATGCGCGAGGAAACTCACCGTGTCGTCGTGTTCGTGGTCGATGCTCAACCACGCCACCGGCACACCGTCGTCCTGGAGCTCCTGGATCCACTGAACGACGAGGGTGGTCTTGCCGTAGCCGGCGGGGGCGTGGATGTAGGTCAGCCGCTTGTCGCGACCGGCGTGCAGGAGGTCGAGCAGCCGGCGACGGGAGATCAGTCCGCCGGCGAGGGTGGGCGGCTGCAGTCTGGTGGACACGACACGCACAGGGTGCTGCTCGGTCGACATGTCGGTCGGCCCCCCTGTCCCGTCCGGCCCCGGCACGGCCTCCCCTGGCCACGCGCCGAAACCCCTCGTCATCTTCGCGCACCCGCACCGACGCACGAACAGCTTCCGGCGAATTTCCGCCATGGTTGCCCGGCAAAGCCGAATACCATGATGCCACTCTTCGGGGTGGGGCCATCCAGCAAATCGGGTGGTAGGAGATTGACGACAGGGCTGTGTGGTTAGCCTGCCCACATCAGTACTGAAGTCGCAGTCACGACGACGGAACGTCCCGCTGGGCCGTTCCTGCTCGACGAGCTCGAGGACGCTGTCACCGGACGAGGGGTGGTGACAGCGTTCCAGCAGGTCGTGGCGTTGAGCAGTGGGGAGATAGTCGGGTACGAGGCGCTGTCGCGCTGGCCGGCGACGGCGGCCCTGACGCCGCTCGACGTCATCTCGCATGCCGGCCGGACCGGCAGACTCGACGAGTTGGATCGCGCGTGCGCCCGCGCTGCAGCGAAAGCGGCCACGGCGGGTGGGGCGACCCCCGACATGCTGTTGCTGGTCAACAGTGAACCCACGACGACGTGGAAGGACCTCTGCCACGACCTCGACGTCCTGCGCGCCGCCGAGTCGTTCAACCTGGTCTTCGAGATCACCGAGCGGGGGCTCCTCGACGATCCGTGCGTGCTGCTGCGGAAGGTCGCGATGCTCCGATCCCTGGGTATCGCCGTCGCGCTCGACGACGTCGGGGCCCATCCGGACTCCGTGGCGATGCTCGATGTGGTCGCCCCCGACATGCTCAAACTCGACATGGGACTGGTGCAGAAACAGCCGGACCGCCTGCAGGCCCGCACGATCGCTGCGGTCCGCGACTACCAGCAGCGAACCGGCGCGGTCGTCTGCGCGGAGGGCATCGAGACCGAGGCGCATCTGGAGCACGCGCTGGCCTACGGTGCCACCCTCGGACAGGGCTACCTGTTCGGCGCGCCCGGACAACTGCGCGCTGACAGCCGACGATTCGTCTGGCCGGACCGGCAGAGGGGGTCGCGGACCGATCGGGGTCCCTCGGTCTTCGACATCGCCGCTGCCGGCCAGGCCGTCCAGATGCTGCCGGCCTCGGCGGTGCAGCGATTGACCCGGCGTATCCAGTCGTCGGCACTGCGCACGGCGGTCGCGCCGATCATCCTGACCTCGACCGGGGGCCGAGGTGTGGAGGCCTCCGTCGCATCGCGGTACCGGCGCATCGCGACGAAATCCCCGTTGGTCGCGGTGTTCGGGCCGCACCCGACCGAAGGCGTCGGCGGCCGCGTACGCATGGTCGGACTCGATGCCGACGACCCGGTGGCCGAAGAGTTCTCGATCGTCGTGCTCGGACCGGGCAGCGCGGTGTGTCTGGTCGCCCGGGAACGCGCAGCACAGGGCGCGCAGCAGCCGTATCTGGACGTGGTGTGCACGGTCGACCGGGAGCGCGTCGCCGAGGTGGCGCGCGCCCTACTCCGTCGTCTGTGCCGCTGAAACTGCAGCGGTACCGTGGACACCGTTATGACCGAGTTCAGCCGGGACCGTCCGCGCCGCATCGCCGATGCGGCCTCGGCGCACAATTCTCCGGTCGAGATGAGGATCTCCGACGCCGACCGCAACGGCACCCTGCGCCGCCTGCACAACGCCGTCGCGCTCGGACTCATCGACATCGGTGAGTTCGAGGAGCGCTCGGCGATGGTGTCGCAGGCCCGGCTGCGCTCCGATCTCGACGCCCTCGTGGGCGACCTGCCCGGCCCGGGCGCGATCGTGACCTCGGCGGCCGACCGCGTCGAGCTGCGCGGCGTGCTCGGTTCGCTCAAACGGCACGGCGAATGGGTGGTGCCGACCCGGTTGGCGCTGCACCGCCGGATGGGTTCGGTCGACCTCGATCTCACCCGCGCGAAATTCGCCGGTCCGATCGTGGTGATCGAGCTCGACATGAGGTTCGGCGGCCTGGAGCTGCGGCTGCCCGACGGGGCCAGCGCATCCATCGACGACGTCGAGGTCAACGTCGGCAGTGCCCGCGATCACCGCAGGGACGCGCCGGCCGAGGGCAACCCGCACGTGATCCTCACCGGCAAGGTGGTGTGCGGCTCGGTCGACGTGCGCGGACCCCGCAAGTCGTGGCTGGGTCGCGGGCCGCGGCTCTCACGCGCGGACTGAGTCAGCGCGGGTCGAGCACAGCGAAACTCAGGGTGGCCCGTGCGGCCAGCCGGTTGCGCGCCGCGTCGGTGACGTCCACGGCGATGACCGACAGCCGCCGTCCCGCACGCACCACGGTGGCTTCGGCGCGCGCCGGGCCCTCCAGGATCGGCGCGAGGAAGTGGATCGTCATGTCCGCGGTCGTGACATCCTGGCCCGGTCCGACGTGGCGATCGGCCAGCCGGCCGGCTGCGATGTCGATCAACGTGGCCACCAGCCCGCCCTGCAGGGCACCTCGCCGGTTGACCAGGTCCGGTCGGTTGTCCAGCTCGACGATCAACCGCTCGTCGCTGTCTTCGATGTCGCGGAAATCCAGCTGGGCGAACAAGTGACCCGGGGTGACCTGCATGGGCGAACGCTAGCATTGGCACATGTCAGTACGGACCGCACTCCGACCCGGCGTGGTGTCGCCGATGCTGTCGGTGCCCTCCTCGATCCCGCGCCCGGAGTACGTCGGCAAGTCGACCGCCGCGGAGGGCTCCGAGCCGTGGGTGCAGACCCCCGAGGTGATCGAGAAGATGCGCGTCGCCGGGCGCATCGCCGCCGGCGCGCTCGCGGAAGCGGGCAAGGCGGTCGCACCGGGTGTGACCACCGACGCGCTGGACCGCATCGCCCACGACTACATGACCGACCACGGCGCCTACCCGTCGACGCTGGGCTACAAGAACTTCCCGAAGTCGTGCTGCACGTCGCTCAACGAGGTGATCTGCCACGGCATCCCGGACTCGACCGTCATCGAGGACGGCGACATCGTCAACATCGACGTCACCGCCTACATCGACGGCGTGCACGGCGACACCAACGCGACGTTCCTGGCCGGCGACGTCTCCGAGGAACACCGGCTGCTGGTCGAGCGCACCCACGAAGCGACCATGCGCGCCATCAAGGCCGTGAAGCCCGGCCGGGCGCTGTCGGTCGTCGGGCGCGTCATCGAGGCCTACGCGAATCGCTTCGGGTACAACGTGGTTCGTGACTTCACCGGCCATGGCATCGGCACCACCTTCCACAACGGACTGGTGGTCCTGCACTACGACCAGCCGTCGGTGCAGACCGTGCTCGAACCGGGCATGACGTTCACCATCGAACCGATGATCAACCTGGGCGGCCTCGACTACGAGATCTGGGACGACGGGTGGACAGTGGTGACCAAGGACAGGAAGTGGACTGCGCAGTTCGAACACACCCTGGTGGTCACCGATTCGGGTGCTGAGATCCTGACCCTGGCCCCATGATCGGGCGGGCCGCGGTGGCGGGGCTGATCCTGACCGTGACGGCCGGCTGCTCGACCGTGGTCACCGGAAGCCCCACCTGGCCCGGCGCCCGCCTGGAACGGGTCTTGCTCACCGAGGCCGACTTTCCGCCCGGAGTGCTCTACGAACGCGTCGTCAAGGACGCCGGGCAACCGGACGGCGCCGAGGCGCCGCCGGCCATGATGTCGCGTCCGCGCGGCTGCAGCGACGCGCTCACCCGGGACATCGCCTCGACCGCCGAGCGCGGACCGGGCAGCGCCGCGGAGTACGTCGTCGCCTACGACGGCGCGCGCATGGTGATCACGGTCCTGTCCTGGTCGTTGAACCTCGAGCGGCTGGCGGCCACCGCACAGCGGTGTGCCGAGTTCGAGACGTTCTTCGACCCGTCGGATCCCGGCATCCCGATGACCACCACCAAGATCGACGGTCCGCGGCCCGGGGCGCTGGTCTACCAGCAGACGATGCGGCTGGCCGGCTCGGAGAGCAGCGTGTACTTCTCCTTCGAAAACATCGGCGCCACCGCCGTTTTCGGCATCGCTTTCCCCACCCCGGATCCTTCGATTCCCGTCAAAGGGACACTGCCGCAAACTTTTCTGGACGTGGCCGACCGGCAGGCGCAGCGCGCGCAGGCCGCGTGAAGCCCGCCTCAACCACCGGAAAAGCGGCCCGCCACACGCGTCGGGCACTGTAGCGTTACGCAATGCCCTCTCCCATGATCACCGTGGACGGCTTCGGCGTGCCCGTCGATGTCGCCGGACCCGAGAAGGGGTCGGTCGTGGTGTTGCTCAGCGCAGCGCAGAAGGCCCCTTCGGCGTACGAGGCCGTCTGCCAGCGGCTGCACACCGCCTCGTTGAAGACGGTGGTGATCGGGCCCGATCCGCGCCTGACGGGGAAATCCGTGGTCGGCATCCTCGACTCGCTCGACGTGCCGTGGGCGCTGTTGGTGGGGGACCGTTCCGGCGGAGAGCTGGCGTGGGAACTGGCCGCCACCCGCCTGGACCGGTTCATCGGTCTGGTCGTCGTCGACCGCGGTCACCCGCGCGTCGCCGACCACACCGGGACGGTGCGCGACGAGCATTGTCCGCCGGTCGAATTGAACACCACCGCGTTGGTCAGCAACAGCGCCGCCCGCGCGGTCGCGCAGGCCAGCCAGCGCTATGTCTACGGTGAGTACCGGGTGGTCGACCTGCTGGGTCGGCGCCAAGCGTCGGACTCCACGGCGCAGTTGGCCGCGGAGATCGTGCTGCGCACCAGCACGTGGTGAACTACTGGTTGGGCGCCTCGTCAGGCGTCCACGCCTGCGGCAGCCCGGGCTGATTGGGAAACAGGAAGTCCACGAACGCCGCCGCGGTGGGCTGCGGCTCGTGGTTGGCCAACCCGGGCCGCTCGTTGGCCTCGATGAAGACGTACTCCGGTTTGGTGACGTCGGGAACAAGCAGATCGATTCCGGTGACCGGGATCCCGATGGCCGCGGCGGCAGCGACGCCGACACGACACAACTCGGGGTGGACGGTCGCGGTGACGTCGTGAATGGTGCCGCCCTGATGAAGATTCGCGGTGCGGCGCACCCGCAGGTGCTCGCCCTCGGGCAGCACGTCGTCCAGGCTGTAGCCGGCTTCCCTGACCGTCGACTCGGTCACCACGTCCATCGGGATCTTCGACTCGCCGCCCGTGGCAGCGGCCCGGCGGCGGCTCTGCGCCTCGATCAACTCGCGGATGGTGTGGCGGCCGGTGCCGATGACCTCGGCCGGCATCCGCAGCGCGGCGGCGACGACCTTGCCGTCGATGACCACCAGCCGCAGATCGTCACCGGGGGCGCGCTGTTCGATGAGCACCTCGGGATGCTGTTCACGGGCGCGGGCGAGCGCGGCGTCGAGCTCGTCGGCACCGTCGACCCCGACCGTGATGCCCTTGCCCTGCTCACCTCGGGTGGGTTTGACGACGACGTCGCCGACTTCGGTGACGAAGTCGTGGTCGGCCTGGTCGAAGGTGGCCAAACGGCCCTTCGGCACGGTGATCCCGGCTTCGGAGACGATTCGGCGGGTCAGCCGCTTGTCGTCGCAGCGTGCCATCGCCACCGCAGAGGTGTACTCCGACAACGATTCCCGTGTCACGACGCTGCGGCCGCCGTGTGACAGCCGCATCTCGCCGGCCTCGGCGTCGAGCACCTCGACCCAGATGCCGCGGCGCATCGCCTCGTCGGCGATGATGCGCGCGTACGGGTTGAGGTCGTCGACGGTTTCGGGCGGATGGGTGAACAGCGGTTCGTTGATCGCGTTCTTGCGCTTGACGGCCATCACCGGCACCCGGCTGAAGCCCAGCTTCTCGTAGAGCGCGATCGCCGCGGTGTTGTCGTGGGTGACCGACAGGTCCATGTAGGCACGCCCACGCTCGCGGTACAACGACGCCAGCGTGCGCGTCAGTGCCGCTCCCACACCGGGCAGCGCCGCGGCGGGATCCACGGCCAGCGTCCACAGGCTCGACCCGTTCTCCGGGTCGTCGAACAGCGTGGCGTGGTCGACGCCGGTGACGGTACCGATCACGGTGCCGTCCTCGGTCACCGCGACCAGGTAGTCCACCGACTCCTGCTCGCGGTGGTTGTCCCAGATCACGTCGGTGGGGGCCGGCACCATGCCGCAGCGCACATAGACGCGGTTCATCGCGTCGGCGTCGTCGCGGCTGTTCAGCGTGCGAATGGTGAACCCGTTGAGCGTGACGGGCTCGTCCTCGACGTCGGTGAAGCGCAGACGGTAGGTGTGGCTGGGATCGATGAACAACTCCGCCGGCGCCTTGGACACCAACACGTGCGGTTCGCGCGCGTAGATGCAGATGTCGCGTCGGCCTTGGGCCTCGTCGCGCAGCACGCTCGCCAGCTGTTCGGGGTCGGCGAACGTCTGCCCGAAAAGCAGCCGGCCCCAACCGAGCTCGAGGACCACATCGTCGGCCATGGCGTCGACGAGTTCGGGCGGCGAGGCGTCGTGCAACGCCATGGTGATGGCTTCGCTGCGCTCGGCTGCGGGATCGATCATGGTCATGCTGCCGGTCCGTTGATCCCGTGCCGCTGCAACCACAATTCCAGCAGCGCGATCTGCCAGAGTTCGTTGCCCCGCAACGGGGTCAGTTTGCCGTTCGGGTCGGCGAGGAGGCGCTCGACGGCTTCGGGGCGGAACAGTCCGCGCTCCTTGGCCGCCGGCGCGTACAGCGCGTCGCGGACCAGCCCCAGGTACGGCCCCTCCAGGTGGGTCAGGGCCGGCACCGGGAAGTAGCCTTTGGGCCGATCGATGACGTCGGCCGGAATGACTTGTCGCGCAGCCTGCTTGAGCACACCCTTGCCTTCGTGGGCGGTCTTGAGTTCCGGCGGGCAGGTCGCGGCGAGCTCGACGAGCTCATGGTCGAGGAACGGAACCCGGCCCTCCAGACCCCACGCCATGGTCATGTTGTCCACCCGCTTGACGGGGTCGTCGACCAGCATCACCGTGGTGTCCAGTCGCAGCGCGCGATCGACACCGGTCTGCGCGCCCGCTCGCGCGAAGTGCTCGGTGACGAACAGCTCGCTGGGGTCGTCGGCCGTGGCAAAGGCGGGGGACACCAGCGAGGCGTAGGCGGAATGGTCGCGGTCGAAGAACGCGGCGCGGTAGCTGGCCACCGAGCCCTCCACCGACGCGGCCTCGGGCGCGCCCATCGGCGGGTACCAGTGGTAGCCGGCGAAGACCTCGTCGGCGCCCTGCCCGGACTGGACCACCTTGACGTGCTTGGACACCTCCTCGGAGAGCAGGTAGAAGGCGACGCAGTCATGGCTGACCATGGGCTCGCTCATCGCTCCGATCGCACCGTCGAGCGCCGGCAGCATGCGGTCGGTGCCGATGCGGATCTGGTGGTGATCGGTGCCGAACCGCTCGGCGATGATGTCGGAGTACTTGAACTCGTCGCCCTGGACCCCGCCGACCGATTCGAAACCGATCGAGAACGTCTTCAGGCCCACCTGGCCGGCTTCGGCGAGCAGGCCGACGATCAAGCTGGAGTCCACGCCGCCCGACAGCAGGCAGCCGACGGGCACGTCGGCAACCAGACGCCGCTTGACCGCGACCCGCAGAGACTCCAGTACCGCGTCCTCCCAGTCCCGCTCGGACCAGCCGGCACGTTCCTCACGGCGCGAGAAGTCGGGCTCCCAGTAGGTCGTGGTGGTGCGCGTGCCGTCGGGTTCGATCGCGACGAGCGAAGCCGGTGGGACCTTGGTGACGCCGCGCAGGATCGTCCGCGGCGGCGGCACCACCGAGTGGAACGTCAGGTAGTGGTGCAGCGCGATCGGATCGATGCGGGTGTCCACATCCCCGCCGGCGAGCAGCGCGGGCAGTGACGACGCGAATCGGATGCGGTCGGAATTCTCGCTGAGATAGAGCGGTTTGATGCCGAGCCGGTCGCGGCCCAGCAGTACCCGGCCGCTGTCGCGTTCGACGATGGCGAAGGCGAACATCCCCTTGAGCCGGTCGACGAAGCGGTCACCCCAGTGGTGGTAGGCCTTCAGCAGCACCTCGGTGTCGCTGTGGGAGAAGAACCGGTAGCCGTGCCCGCTGAGTTGGTCGCGCAGCTCTTCGTAGTTGTAGATGCAGCCGTTCCACGCGACGGTCAGACCGAGCTCCGAGTCGACCATCGGCTGGGCGCCGGCCTCGCTGAGGTCGATGATCTTCAGCCGCCGGTGGCCGAGCGCCACGCGGCCCTGCGACCACGCCCCGGCGGCATCCGGTCCGCGCGGGACCATGAGATCCGCCATCTTCGTGACGGCGCTGATATCGGGTGATCTTCCGTCAAGGCGTACCTCGCCGGTGGCTCCACACACCTGTTCGACCCTACTCCAAAAACGTCGTTGCCTGGCCACTGCGACGGGCCGGAACGGCGCGACGCGGGGATTATTTACCCGGGCTTCAACCGGCCAAACCCAGTCGGGTCGATCAAGATCGAGACGAGCGTCACAGCGGCGCACCGGCACGCGACGGTCATTGGTCTGGCGTCCGACCTTTGGGCGTGGCAACCTGTCATCCTGAGCAGCCCGCTGCTCGCTGTCGTCCTGAGCAGCCCACTGCTCGTGGGGCCCGAGTCCCGTCCACCGATACGAGGCAGGTACTGATGAGCGCCGGCGCACGAGGTCTGCTGTCCCCGACCCAGCTCGAGGAACTGGTCGCCGCCGGCGACATCGACACGGTGATCGTGGCGTTCTGCGACATGCAGGGCAGGTTGACCGGCAAGCGCATCTCGGCCCGGCTGTTCGTCGAGGACGTCGCCGAGCACGGCGCCGAGTGCTGCAACTACCTGCTGGCCGTCGACGTCGACATGAACACCGTCGACGGCTACGCGATCTCCAGCTGGGAGACCGGCTACGGCGACATGGTGATGACCCCGGACATGACCACGCTGCGACGCGTGCCCTGGCTGCCCGGCACCGCGCTGGTGATGGCCGACCTCTCCTGGACCGACGGCCGTCCCGTGCGCCAAGCACCGCGCGGGATCCTGCGCGCCCAGCTCGACCGGCTGGCCGAGCGCCAACTCGACGCGATCGCGGCCACCGAGCTGGAATTCATGGTCTTCGACACCGGATTCCGCGATGCCTGGGCGGCCGGCTACCGCAACCTGCGGCCGTCCAGCGACTACAACATCGACTACGCGATGCACGCTTCGACCCGCATGGAGCCGCTGCTGCGCGACATCCGTCTGGGTATGGACGGCGCAGGCATGTTCTGCGAGGGCGTCAAGGGCGAGTGCAACCTCGGCCAGCAGGAAATCGGCTTCCGCTACGACCACGCACTGGTCACGTGTGACAACCACACGATCTACAAGAACGGCGCCAAAGAGATCGCCGACCAGCACGGCAAGAGCATCACGTTCATGGCGAAATTCGACGAGAGCGAAGGCAACAGCTGCCACATCCACATCTCGTTCCGCGGGCAGGACGGTTCGGCCGTGTTCGCCGACGACTCCGACGAGCTCGGCATGTCGCCGATGTTCCGGCAGTTCATCGCCGGCCAGCTCGCCACCATGCGCGACTTCACGCTCCTGTATGCGCCGAACATCAACTCCTACAAGCGATTCGCCGAAGCCAGCTTCGCGCCCACGGCGGTGGCGTGGGGTCTGGACAACCGCACCTGCGCACTGCGGGTCGTCGGGCACGGCCACGGCATGCGCATGGAGAACCGCGCGCCCGGCGGCGACGTCAACCAGTACCTGGCGGTCGCCGCCCTGATCGCCGGCGGTCTGTACGGCATCGAGAACGAGCTGGAGCTGCCCGACGCGGTGGACGGCAACGCCTACACCAGCGGCGCCGACCGGCTGCCCACCACGCTGGCCGAGGCGGTGGAGTTGTTCGAGAACTCGGCCATCGCCCGGGCGGCCTTCGGCGACGACGTCGTCGACCACTACGTCAACAACGCGCGCATCGAACTGCGCGCGTTCAACGCCGCCGTCACCGACTGGGAGAGGATCCGCGGCTTTGAACGGTTCTGAACACCGCCCGGTGGTCGGGATGACCACCTACCTGCAGCAAGCGCAGACCGGTGTGTGGGATGTACGCGCCAGCTTCCTGCCCGCCATCTACTTCGAAGGCGTCGGCATGGCCGGCGGCATCGCGACGCTCCTGCCGCCCCAGCCGGTTGACGAAACCGTCGCCCACCGCATCCTCGACGGGCTCGACGCGGTGGTCATCACCGGCGGCCCCGACCTCGATCCCGCCGCCTACGGCAGCCCCCGCCATCCGGCCACCGACGAGCCCAAACCGGACAGTTGCACCCGGGACGCGTTCGAATTGGCCTTGATCCGTGCGGCTTTGGCGCGGCGGATGCCGGTGCTGGGAATCTGCCGCGGCGCGCAGGTGCTCAACGTCGCACTCGGCGGCACCCTGCACCAGCACCTGCCCGACGTCGTCGGCCACACCCGCCACCAGCAGGGCAACGCGGTGTTCAGCACCTCGTCGATCACCACCGTGCCGCACACCCGGGTGGCGTCACTCGTCGGCCCCGCCACTGACGCCCAGTGCTACCACCACCAAGCCATCGACCGGCTCGGCGACGGGCTGATCGTGTCCGCCGCCGACACCGACGGCGTCATCGAGGCCGTCGAGACCGACCCCCGCCAGTACCCGGACCACTGGGTGGTGGCCGTGCAATGGCACCCCGAGGAGCGCCTCGACGACCTGCGGCTGTTCGCCGGTCTGGTCGATGCGGCCGCGGGTTACGCCGCGCGCAAGACACAGGAGGTGAGCTGATGACCGTCAGCGAAGTGATCAATCCCGCGACCGAGGAGGTGCTGCGCACCGTCGAGATGTGCGACGAGGCCGCTGTCGACGACGCCGTGGCCCGCGCCGCGGTGGCCCAACGCGCGTGGGCGCGCCAGGCGCCGGCCGCGCGCGCCGAGGCGTTGCGCGCGTTCGCCGCGGCGGTCGACGCCCACATCGACGAACTCGCGGCGCTGGAGGTCGCCAACTCCGGGCACCCGATCGGCAACGCACGCTGGGAGGCCGGACACGTGCGCGACGTGTTGCAGTACTACGCGGCCGCGCCGGAACGGTTGTCCGGCAGGCAGATTCCCGTCGCCGACGGCTGGAACGTGACGTTTCACGAGCCGCTCGGGGTGGTCGGGGTGATCACGCCGTGGAACTTCCCGATGACCATCGCGTCATGGGGGTTCGCGCCGGCGCTGGCCGCCGGTAACGCGGTGCTGGTCAAACCCGCGGAATGGACGCCGTTGACCACGATGCGCCTCGGTGAACTGGCCGCCGAGGCGGGGCTGCCCGCCGACCTGTTCCAGGTGCTGCCCGGTCGGGGATCGGTGGTGGGGGAGCGGTTCGTCACCCACCCCGGCGTGCGCAAGATCGTGTTCACCGGCTCCACCGAAGTGGGCACCCGAGTGATGGCCGGCGCCGCCCGGCAGGTCAAACGCGTCACCCTCGAACTCGGCGGAAAGAGCGCCAACATCGTCTTCGACGACTGCGATCTGGAACGCGCCGCGGCCACCGCGCCCTACGGCGTCTTCGACAACGCCGGCCAGGACTGCTGCGCGCGAAGTCGGATCCTGGTGCAGCGCAATGTGTTCGACCGGTTCATGGAACTGCTCGAGCCCGCCGTGCAGGGTGTGAAGGTGGGCGACCCGGGTGCCGAGGAGACGGAGATGGGGCCGCTGGTGTCCAAGAAGCACTGGAACTCGGTGGCCTCGTTCGTGCCCGACGACGCGCCGGTGGCGTTCCGGGGCGCTGCCCCGTCGGGTCCGGGATTCTGGTTCCCGCCGACGGTGCTGACCCCGCAGCGCAGCGACCGCACCGTCACCGAGGAGATCTTCGGGCCCGTCGTGGCCGTGCTGCCGTTCGACGACGAAGCCGACGCGATCGCGCTGGCCAACGACACCGAATACGGTCTGTCCGGCTCGATCTGGACCGACAACCTGTCCCGAGCGTTGCGCGTGTCGCGCGCCATCGAGGCAGGCAACCTGTCGGTCAACTCGCACTCCTCGGTGCGCTACACCACCCCCTTCGGCGGCTTCAAGCAGTCCGGGCTGGGCCGCGAGCTCGGACCTGATGCGCCGCTGTCCTTCACCGAAACCAAGAACGTCTTCATCGCCGTCCCCGCCGACCAGGAGGTTGCTCACTGATGGATCTGACCCAACGTATGGCCGGCAAGGTCGCGGTGATCACCGGCGGCGCCAGCGGCATCGGACTGGCCAGCGCGCGGCGGCTGCACGCCGAGGGGGCCACGATCGTCATCGGCGACATCGACCCCAACACCGGCAAGACCGTCGCCGAGGACCTCAACGGCACGTTCGTCCAGGTCGACGTTTCCGACCAGGTGGCGGTGGACGCGCTGTTCGACACCGCCGCCGAGAAATACGGATCGGTCGACGTCGCGTTCAACAACGCCGGCATCTCCCCGCCCGAGGACGACCTGATCGAGAACACCGGCATCGAGGCATGGCAGCGGGTGCAGGACATCAACCTCAAGTCGGTGTTCTTCTGTTGCAAAGCCGCACTGCGCCACATGGTTCCGCAGCAGAAGGGCTCGATCATCAACACCGCGTCGTTCGTGGCGGTGATGGGTTCGGCCACCTCACAGATCTCCTACACCGCATCCAAAGGCGGCGTGCTGGCGATGTCGCGCGAGCTCGGCGTGCAGTACGCCCGGCAGGGTATCCGGGTCAACGCGCTGTGCCCCGGACCGGTGAACACCCCGCTGTTGCAGGAGCTGTTCGCCAAGGATCCCGAGCGCGCTGCCCGCCGGCTGGTGCACGTGCCCGTCGGCCGGTTCGCCGAGCCTGAGGAACTCGCCGCCGCGGTCGCGTTTCTGGCCAGCGACGACGCGTCGTTCATCACGGCGTCGTCGTTCCTGGTCGACGGCGGCATCAGCGGCCACTACGTGACGCCGCTGTAGCCCGAGATGTGTTCACCGGACCCCGTCGACGTCAGCGCGGCATTGCTGCGTCCGGACCGGCCGGTCAACGCGTTCGAGGACACCGTCGAACGGCTGTTGCAGACCATCCGGCTCGGGGTGCTGCAGCCCGGGCAGTCCTTGCCGCCCGAGCGGGAACTGGCGGCGCGGCTCGGTGTCAGCCGAGACACCGTGCGCGAGGCGATCAAGTCGCTGGCCGAGGCCGGCTATCTGGTCACGCGGCGCGGCCGCTACGGCGGCACGTTCCTGGCCGATGCGTCGCCGGTCCCGCGCTGCACCGACGCGCGCCTCGACCGCGCGGAGATCGACGACATCCTGCGGTTGCGCGAGATCCTCGAGGTGGGGGCCGCGCGGATGGCGGCGAGCCGGCCGCACAGTGCCGAGGAGCGGCAGGCGTTGCAGGCCCGGCTGGCCGACGTGCGCAGCGCGGCGCCGGGGGACTACCGCAGGCTGGACTCCCGCTTGCACCTGGCCATCGCCGAGGCGGCGGGCGTGCCGTCACTGGTGCCGCTGGTCGCGCACAACCGGATGCGGCTGAACGAGTTGCTCGACGCGATCCCGTTGCTCTCCCGCAACATCGCGCATTCCGACGACCAGCACGCAGAGATCGTGGCGGCCATCCTGATGGGTGACGCCGAGACCGCCGCGCAGACGATGACCGCGCACGTCCGTGCGTCCGCAGCCCTGCTGCACGGCTTCCTGGACTGACCGGGTAGCCCGCCGCGCGGCCCTCGAGGACTAAATTGGCTGCCATGGAGGATGCGCAGCTGGTGGAACGGGCGTCGTCGGCGCTGGCCGAGGTGGACACCCCCAGCTGGGCGCAGCGCTTCGACCTGGTCTCGGATCCGCACCGGCTGGAGATCCTGCTGTGTCTGCATCGTGCGCCGGACATCTGCGTCAGCGATTTGGCCGCGGCGCTGGGCCGCTCGGAAAACGCCGTGTCCCAGGCGTTGCGGGTGCTGCGCCAACAGGGCTGGGTGAGCAACACGCGGGCGGGCCGATCGGTGACCTACCGGCTGGAAGACGAAACGGTCCACGACCTGCTGCATTGGATCGGTGCGCGGCACCACCACTGACGCCTGACGTCGTATGGGCGGCCATGGCGGCTGATGTGCTGCATCGATGCCGCTCATGACCAACCTCGCAGCCAGGCTAACACAGATATGAATATCTGAACACTCAGACATATATTGGTCCGGGTGGGCATGATTGGTGGCCCCGTCGACGGGTATGAAGCCGCGACGGACGCACGCCGGCCTACACGAGAAAGGACCCGCATGGCTGAGTACACGCTCCCCGACCTGGACTACGACTACGGCGCGCTGGAACCGCATATCTCCGGCCAGATCAACGAGATTCACCACAGCAAGCACCACGCCACCTACGTCAAGGGCGTCAACGACGCACTGGCCAAGCTCGCCGAGGCCCGCGCCGGCGACGACCACGCGGCGATCTTCCTGTACGAGAAGAACCTCGCATTCCACCTCGGCGGCCACGTCAACCACACCATCTGGTGGAAGAACCTTTCGCCGGACGGCGGCGACAAACCCACGGGGGAACTCGCCGCCGCCATCGACGACCAGTTCGGGTCCTTCGACAAGTTCCGCGCGCAGTTCGCCGCGGCCGCCAACGGACTGCAGGGATCGGGCTGGGCGGTGCTGGCTTACGACACCCTCGGCGACAAACTGCTGACCTTCCAGCTGTACGACCAGCAGGCCAACGTGCCACTGGGCATCATCCCGCTACTGCAGGTCGACATGTGGGAACACGCCTACTATTTGCAGTACAAGAACGTCAAGGCCGACTACGTCAAGGCCTTCTGGAACGTCGTCAACTGGGCCGACGTCCAGCAGCGGTTCACCGCCGCGACAACAAAGGGCAACGGTCTGATCTTCTGATGCCGCCGTCCCGGCGGCTCCTGCCTAATGCCGCCGTCCCGGCGGCTCCGGCTCAATGCCGCCGTCCCGGCGGCTCCGGCTCAATGCCGCCGTCCCGGCGGCTCCTGCCTAATGCCGCCGTCCCGGCGGCTCCGGCTCAATGCCGCCGTCCCGGCGGCCATGGCGGCTCGCCACACAACGTCAACAACGCATTCTCGATCACCTCCGGCAGCGCCGGATGAATCCAGTACTGGCCCCGCGCCATCTCCTGGGCGGGCAGATCGAACGCCATCGCCTGCACCAGCGGCTGGATGATCGACGACGCCTGATGGCCCATGATGTGCGCGCCCAACAGCAGGCCGGTGTCGTCGTCGACGATCAGCTTCGCGAAACCGTGCGTGTCCTCCATCGCCCAGCCGTAGGCCACGTCGCTGTAGTCCTGCACCTTCGAGCGGATGCGGTAACCCGCTGCGCGCGCTTCGTTCTCGGTCATTCCGACCGACGCGATCTGCGGTTCGGTGAACACCGCCGACGGCACGAACCGGTGGTTGGTCCGCATGAGCGACTCGGTGTCGTCCCAATCCTGCAGCAGGTTGTGCTTGACCACCCGGGCCTCGTGGTTGGCGACGTGCTTGAGCTGATACGGCGAGCTCACATCACCGAGCGCGAACACGTTTCGGGCTGTGGTCCTTTGGAATTCGTCGACCAGTACCCGTCCGCCGTCGACCTTCACGCCCGCATGCGCGACGTCCAGGAGATCGCCGTTGGGCACCCGGCCGGTGGCCACCAGCAGCGCGTCGCCCCGCAACGCGGACCCGTCGTCGAGCTTGACGGTCACCCCCGAGTCGTCAGAGCTGCCACCGACGATGTTGCGGCGACTGCGGATCTCCCACTTCTTGCCGGCGATGTCGGTGAACCGCTCGCAGATCGTGTCGTCGGTGTGGCTGAGCATGGTGGTGCCCCGCAACACGATCGTCACCCTGCTGCCCAACGACGAGAACACATGCGCGAACTCCGCCGCGACGAAGCCGCCGCCGACGATGATGATGTGCTCCGGGAGCTCTGAGATCCGCATGATGGTGTCGCTGGTGTGGTAGCCCACACCGCAGTCCAGGATCGCCGGCGGCACCGTCGCGCGGGCCCCGGCGGCGATCACCACCTGCTCCGCGGTGAACTCGTCGCCGTCCTCGGTGCGCAACCGGTATCCCGAATCACCGCTGCCCGCGGCGAATTTCGTGTGACTGTCGAACACCTCGACATTCGGGGAAGACCGCCGATAGTGCTCACCGCCGGTCGCGAGCGGATCGATACGCCCGAACACCCGCGACACGATGTCGGGCCAACGCGTGCCATGGAGCGCTCCGTCGATGCCGAACCGGCCGGCGTCAGCGATCTGACCTGCCACCCCCGCGGCGTAGACGAACATCTTCGTCGGGATGCATCCGACGTTCAGGCACGTTCCGCCGAACACCCCCTTCTCGCAGATCGCCACCCGCTTGTCGACATATCGTTCGTCGAGAATGGTGTTACCCGAACCCGTTCCGATGATCGCGATGTCGAAATCAGCCATGCCCGCTCTTTTCCTCGGATGGTGTGGCGTCCGCCGTCGCGGCCCCATGGTCGGTCAGATACCAGTCCAGCCAGCGGTCCAACTCGGCGTACGCCGCCGCGCGCGGCTGCGCGAGCGACAAGAACACGTCGTGCTTGGCGTCGACCACCGGGACGACGGTGCTGCGGTTGCCGATGCATCCCGCCCACCGCGCGATCTGGGCGACGTCGAGCACCGCGTCACCGCGTTGAATCGATTCCGGGTCGGCGACCTCGCGCACGCTGTGATCCGAACGCAAGATCAGGTTGGGCACCCCGACGTCCAGACCGCGGTGCAACCGCGCGTGGCCACGCCGGACGGCGTGCAGCCATCCGAACGTGACGGGGAATCCGCCGATGGGCTTCCAGGTCAGGTCGTAGTCGAATTCGCCGGCGTAGTCGCGGTGCAGCGACGTCCCGTAGCCGCCTTCGCCGGGCCGCCGCACCACCGTCTTCGCCAGCAGCCGGCCCAACGCCATCAGCGCGGCCGACGTCGGCGCCGAACGGAGCACCGCCGGTCCGTGCAGATCCAGAAACGGGCTGTTGAGAACCAGCCCTGTTATCCCCAGCTCGGTGGTTCGGCCGGCCCGTCTGACCCGGTCCAACCACAGGGACACCACCAACCCGCCCGCGGAATGTCCGCACAGGAGCACGTCGGCGCCGGTGGCCGCCGTGATCGTGGTGACCGCGAGCTCGAGCTCGACGTCGTAGCGCGCCAGGTCGGTGGTGAAGTGCGGAGTCTGCCCGGGGCGGTGCGACCGCCCGCATTTGTGCAGGTCCAGGGCATAGCAGGCGAAGCCGCGGGCGGCCAGATGATCGGCGAGCTCGGTGTGGAAGAAATAGTCGGTGTAGCCGTGCACCAACAGCACCGCATGGCGCGCGGACCGGTCGTGGGCGCCGCGGCGCACCAGAGTCGCCTCGAGTTCGCCCTCACCATCGGGATCGGGACCCAGCAGGAACGTACGCCGCCAATATCCGGGCAGCACATCGGGCTCCCAACCAGACACGACAGCCACCCTAATGCGAGGGTGGTCGGAAGGTTGGGCACCAGCACGCCGGGATAACCTGAACACCGGTAAGCCGTGAGCAACGGACCGCGACCACGAAGGACCACGAACAGGTGTCGGAAGCAGAGAAGACAGACGTCCTGCTGGTAGGGGCGGGCATCATGAGCGCGACCCTCGGTGCGTTGCTTCGGTTGGTCGAGCCGAACTGGTCGATCACCTTGGTCGAGCGCCTCGACGGTGCGGCCGCCGAGAGCAGCGACCCGTGGAACAACGCCGGCACCGGGCACTCGGCGCTGTGCGAGCTGAACTACACGCCGGCGCGCCCGGACGGCACGATCGACATTGCCAAGGCCGTGAACGTCAACGAACAGTTCCAGGTGTCGCGGCAGTTCTGGGCCTACGCCGTGGAGAACGGTGTGCTGCCCGACGTGCGCAGCTTCCTCAATCCCATTCCGCACGTCAGCTTCGTCGCGGGCGAAGACAACGTGCGGTACCTGCGGCGCCGGTACGACGCTCTGGTGACCAACCCGCTCTTCGGGTCGATGGAGTTCATCGACCGCCCCGACGAGTTCGCGCGGCGGCTGCCGTTGATGGCAGAAGGCCGTGATTTCTCCGAGCCGGTGGCGCTGAACTGGACGCAGGACGGCACCGACGTCGACTTCGGATCGCTGTCACGCCAGCTGATCGGCTTCTGCGCCAAGCAGGGCATGACCACGCTGTTCGGCAACGAGGTCCGCGATCTGAGCCAGAACTCCGACGGCAGCTGGACCGTCAAGATCGTCAACGGTCGCAACGGCCGCAAGCGCACCATCAACGCCCGCTTCGTCTTCGTCGGCGCCGGCGGTGGTGCGCTGCCGCTGCTGCAGAAGGCAGGAATCAAGGAAGCCAAGGGCTTCGGCGGGTTCCCGGTCGGCGGCCAGTTCCTGCGCACAGACAATCCCGTTCTCACCGCGGGGCATCAGGCCAAGGTCTACGGGCTGCCGCCGCTGGGCGCGCCGCCGATGTCGGTGCCCCACCTCGACACCCGGGTGATCAACCGCAAGTCGTGGCTGCTGTTCGGCCCGTTCGCGGGCTGGTCGCCCAAGTTCCTCAAGCAGGGCAAGGTCACCGACCTGCCGTTCTCGGTCAAGCCCAACAACCTGGTCTCCATGCTGGGCGTGGGTCTGACCGAGATGGGACTGCTGCGCTATCTGATCGGCCAGCTGCTCCAGAGCCCGGCCGCGCGCGTGGATTCGCTGCGCGACTTCGCGCCCAGCGCTCAGGATTCGGACTGGGAACTCGACATCGCCGGACAGCGCGTACAGGTCATCCGCAAGGCCAAGGGCAAAGGCGGCGTGCTGGAGTTCGGCACCACCGTGCTGGCCGCCGGCGACGGCAGCATCGCCGGTCTGCTCGGCGCCTCACCGGGAGCCTCGACCGCGGTCCCGGCGATGCTCGACGTCATGCAGCGCTGCTTCTCCGACCGGTATGCGGGCTGGACTCCCACCCTCAAGGCCATGATCCCGTCGCTTGGTACGCAATTGTCCGACGAGCCAAAGCTTTTCGAACAAGTGTGGGAGCACGGAACCAGGGTGCTCAAGCTCGACAAGCCGGCCAGTGGCGTCCCCGACACCACCGGCACCGAGCACACAGCGACCGCGGCGACCGTTTGACAGCGCAGCACGCCATGACCGTCGGGCTGCGCCGCAGCTGGGCCAAGGACCTGGACGCAGCGACGCTGTACGAGCTGCTCAAGCTGCGCGTCGAGGTGTTCGTCGTCGAACAGGCGACGCCGTACCCCGAGCTCGACGGACGTGACCTGCTGGCCGAGACGCGGCACTTCTGGCTCGAAAACTCCGACGGCACAGTCGTTTCCACGTTACGACTGATGGAGGAGCATCCGGGCGGGGTGAAGGCCTTCCGGATCGGCCGGGTCTGCACCAAGCGCAGCGATCGTGGGCGGGGGTACGCCGCGCGGCTTCTGCAGGCGGCGCTGGCCGAGGTCGGCGACCACCCGTGCCACATCAACGCCCAGACATACCTGATCGAGATGTACTGCAGCCACGGATTCGTCCGCGACGGCGACGAATTCCTCGACGACGGGATTCCACACGTGCCGATGGTGAAGCCTTGACCGCCACCGATCCCGTCGGCGGCTTCGTCGAGGCCGCCGCAACCTCTAAGCTCGCCGGGTGACGCGCTCCATGAGTACTGATGATGCCTACCTGGTGGGGCTACGGCTGGCCGGCAAGAAGGTCGTCGTCGTCGGCGGGGGAACCGTGGCGCAACGACGTCTTCCGCTGCTGGTCGCCAGCGGCGCCGACGTGCACGTCATCACCAAGGCGGCCACCCCGGTCGTCGAGGCCATCGAGGGAATCACCCTGACGCTGCGCGAGTTTCGTGACGGAGACCTCGACGGCGCCTGGTATGTGATCGCCGCCACCGATGACCCGGACGTCAACGCCGCGATCGTCGCCGGAGCCGAGCGCCGGCGCGTGTTCTGCGTACGCGCCGACATCGCGGTCGAAGGCACCGCGGTGACACCGGCGACCTTCGACTATGAGGGCCTGTCCGTCGGTGTCCTGGCCGGCGGAGAGCACCGCCGCTCGGCGGCCATCCGCACCGCGATCCGCGAGGCCCTGCAGCAAGGTCTGATCGCCGAGAGCGACGAGGACGCTCCCGGCGTCGTCAGAGGCGGCGTCGCGCTCGTCGGGGGCGGCCCGGGCGACCCGGAACTGATGACCGTGCGCGGCCGGCGCCTGCTGTCCCACGCCGACGTAGTCGTCGCCGACCGGCTGGCCCCGCAGCAACTGCTCGCCGAACTGTCACCCGACATCGAGGTGATCGACGCCGCGAAGATCCCGTACGGCCGTGCCATGGCGCAGGACGCGATCAACGCCGTGCTCATCGACCGGGCCCGCCAGGGCAAGTTCGTCGTGCGGCTCAAGGGTGGGGATCCGTTCGTGTTCGCGCGCGGTTACGAAGAGGTGATCGCCTGCACCGAGGCCGGCATCCCGGTGACCGTCGTACCGGGTGTGACCAGCGCCATAGCCGTCCCCGCCCTGGCGGGCGTGCCCGTCACGCACCGCGGTCTGAACCACGAGTTCGTGGTGGTCAGCGGCCATGTTGCGCCGGGGCACCCCGAATCGTTAGTGAATTGGGATGCGCTGGCCGCGATGAGCGGCACGATCGTTTTGCTGATGGCCGTCGAACGCATCGAGTTGTTCGCCAAAGTTCTTCTCGACGGCGGCCGACCAGCGGATACACCGGTTTTGGTGGTCCAGCACGGCAGCACCAGCGCGCAACGAATTTTGCGGTCGACGCTGTCGGAGGCCCCCGAGCGGATCCGGTCCGACGGTATCCGGCCCCCGGCGATCATCGTGATAGGGGCGGTGGCCGGCTTCGGGGCTTAGAGGATTCTTAAGATTACTGTAGGGTAGCTCGTTATGACGGCTCTCAACGATGCGGAGCGTGCCGCCATCCACCGTGATGCTGAAGGTAGAGAAAAGCGAGGCTCGAATCGGGCCTCGGGACGAGCTCTGCCCGCACGAATCGCGGAGACGGCCGGCGGCCGCGGAGGCGACGGAGCACGAGTAGGTAAGACGCCGGCATGGTTGCCGTCGCGGCGGTTCATCGCCGCGGTCATCGCGATCGGCGGCATGCAGCTGCTGGCCACGATGGACAGCACCATCGCCATCGTCGCGTTGCCCAAGATCCAGGACGAACTCAACCTGTCCGACGCCGGACGCAGCTGGGTCATCACCGCCTACGTGCTGACCTTCGGCGGCCTGATGCTGCTCGGTGGGCGCCTCGGCGACACCATCGGCCGCAAGCGGACCTTCATCGTCGGCGTCACGCTGTTCACGATCGCGTCGATCCTGTGCGGCATCGCCTGGGACGAGGCCACGCTGGTGATCGCCCGGCTGCTGCAGGGCGTCGGCGCGGCCATCGCGTCGCCGACCGCGCTGGCGCTGATCGCGACGACGTTCCCCAAGGGGCCCGCCCGTAACGCGGCCACCGCGGTGTTCGCCGCGATGACCGGCGTCGGATCCGTGATGGGTCTGGTGGTCGGCGGTGCCCTCACCGAGGTGTCCTGGCGCCTGGCGTTCCTGGTGAACGTCCCGATCGGCCTGATCATGATCTACCTGGCGCGCCGGACGCTGCGCGAGACCAACCGTGAGCGTCTCAAGCTCGACGCCGCAGGAGCGCTGCTGGCGACCATGGGCTGCACCGCGGCGGTGTTCGCGTTCTCGATGGGCCCCGAGGCCGGGTGGACCTCACCGGTGACCCTGGGCTCGGGTGTGGCCGCCGTCGGCTGCCTGATCGCGTTCCTGTGGGTCGAACGCACCGCGGAGAACCCGGTCGTGCCGTTCGAGCTCTTCCTCGACCGCAACCGCGTCGCCACATTCGCCGCGATCTTCCTGGCCGGCGGCGTGATGTTCACGCTGACCGTGCTGATCGGGCTGTACGTGCAGGACATCATGGGGTACAGCGCGCTGCGGGCGGGCATCGGCTTCATCCCGTTCGTCATCGCGCTGGGCATCGGTCTGGGGCTGTCCTCGGCGCTGGTGTCGAAGTTCCCGCCGCGGGTGCTGGTGATCGGCGGCGGCGTGCTGGTGCTGGCGGCGATGATCTACGGCTCCACGCTGGACGCGAACATCCCGTACTTCCCGAACCTGGTCCTGCCGATCACCATCGGCGGATTGGGCATCGGCCTGATCGTCGTCCCGTTGACCGTGTCGGCGATCGCCGGGGTCGGGTTCGACCAGATCGGTCCGGTGTCGGCGATCGCGCTGATGCTGCAGAACCTGGGCGGTCCCGTCGTGCTGGCCATCATCCAGGCCGTCATCACCTCGCGCACGCTGTACCTCGGCGGAACCACCGGCCCGGTCAAGGACATGAGTCCCGCGGAACTGCACGCCCTGGATCAGGGCTATACCTACGGACTGCTGTGGGTGGCGGCGGTGGCGGTGATCGTCGGCGGGGCGGCGCTGTTCATCAAGTACACCGCTGAGCAGGTGGCGCACGCGCAGGAAGTCAAGGACGCGATCGACGCCGGAGAGCTCTAGCTCGCCTGCGATTTCGGCGTGACAACCTACGCACAGCGACGGTAAGCACGCCGAAATCACGCGGGGCGCGACAAGTAAGGTGATCGCTCGTGATCACCCGCATGTCCGAGCTGTTCCTGCGCACGCTGCGCGACGATCCAGCCGACGCCGAAGTCCCCAGCCACAAGCTGCTCATCCGTGCCGGCTATGTGCGCCCCGTGGGCCCCGGGCTGTACAGCTGGCTGCCGCTCGGATTGAAGGTGCTGCGCCGCATCGAGAAGATCGTGCGCGAGGAGATGGACGCCATCGGCGGCCAGGAGATCCTGTTCCCGGCGCTGCTGCCGCGCGCGCCGTACGAGACCACCAACCGCTGGACCGAGTACGGCGACACGTTGTTCCGCCTGCAGGACCGCCGCAACAGCGACTATCTGCTGGGACCCACCCACGAAGAGATGTTCACCCTGACCGTCAAAGGCGAGTACTCGTCGTACAAGGACTTCCCTCTGCGGCTCTACCAGATCCAGAACAAGTACCGCGACGAAGCCCGCCCCCGTGCCGGCATCCTGCGCGGACGCGAGTTCCTGATGAAGGACTCCTACTCTTTCGACGTCGACGACGACGGTCTCAAGAAGGCCTACGACGCACACCGCGAGGCCTATCAACGGATCTTCGATCGGCTCGCGGTCCGCTACGTCATCGTCTCGGCGGTGTCGGGGGCGATGGGTGGCAGCGCCTCCGAGGAGTTCCTCGCCGAGAGCGAGGTCGGCGAAGACACCTATGTGCGGTGCCTGGAGTCCGGCTACGCCGCCAACGTCGAGGCCGTGGTCACCAAGGTGCCCGACCCGCTGCCGATCGACGGGCAGCCCGAGGCCACCGTGTACGACACCCCCGACACGCCCACCATCGCCACCCTCGTCGACTGGGCCAACAGCGCCGACCTCCCGCAGTTCACGGGACGGACCGTGACGGCCGCCGACACCCTCAAGAACGTGCTCCTCAAGGTCCGCGAACCCGGCGGCGACTGGGAGCTGTTGGGCATCGGTGTGCCCGGCGACCGCGAGGTCGACGACAAGCGTCTGGGCGCGGCACTGGAACCCGCTGAGTACGCACTGCTCGACGACGCCGACTTCGCCCGGCATCCGTTCCTGGTCAAGGGCTACATCGGCCCCAAAGGACTGCAGGACAACGGGGTTCGATACCTGGTGGACCCCCGCATCGTCGACGGCTCCTCCTGGATCACCGGGGCCGACCAGCCCGGCCGCCATGTCGTCGGTCTGGTCGCCGGACGCGACTTCACCCCCGACGGCACCATCGAGGCCGCCGAGGTCCGGGAGGGCGACCCGTCGCCCGACGGCGCCGGACCGCTGGTCGCCGCGCGCGGCATCGAGATCGGCCACGTCTTCCAGCTGGGCCGCAAGTACGCCGACGCGTTCACCGCCGACGTGCTCGGTGAGGACGGCAAGCCGGTGCGGCTGACCATGGGCAGCTACGGCATCGGGGTGTCGCGGTTGGTCGCGGTGATCGCCGAACAGCAGCACGACGAGCTCGGGTTGCGTTGGCCCGCATCGGTGTCGCCGTTCGGGGTGCACGTGGTGATCGCCAACAAGGACGCCGAAGCCCGCGCCGGCGCCACCGAGCTGGCCGCCGAGTTGGACCGCATGGGCATCGACGTACTGCTCGACGACCGCCAGGCCTCGCCGGGTGTGAAGTTCAAGGACGCCGAACTGCTGGGCGTGCCGTGGATTGTCGTCGTCGGACGTGGATGGGCCGACGGGGTGGTCGAACTCCGCGATCGGTTCAGCGGCGAGAAGCGCGACGTGCCGGTCGCCGCGGCCGCGACGGACATCGCCGCCGCCGTGCGCTGAGGCGCTACTCGGTGCCGCCGGGAAACGCGACGGTGACCGGGATCGTGTCCTGCACTGCGCGCCACCGCGCCGCGGTGACCGCGGTCTCGATCATCGCCGCGACGGCGAACGCCCGCACGGTCTCATCGGTGGCCTGCTCGACGACGGCGCGCCACGCGGTGGCGCCGTCCTGCTCCATGCGCACGGCGAGTTCGGCTGCGGCGGCCGGATCGTCGACCGCGAGGGGCAACTCGTAGCCGGCCGCCGGCAGGGGCACGGTCACCTCACGCTCCTCGAGCAACGCGATCGCCTCCTCGCGGCGGCGCCGATGCTCGGCCATCGCGTCGGCGACGAGGTAGTTGATCTCCGGATCCGAGTGCGCCGAGACCATCCCGTAGCCGTAGATGGTGGCGTGCTCGGTGGCCACCGCGTCGAACAGCGCGCCCTCGGCGCTGTCGCTGGGCCGGGTGGGGATCGGCTCGGATGACGTCATCGCGATGCTCCCGGCGGGCTCAGTGCCACGGTGTAGGCCGCGGTGCACGCCGCGGCGATCGACGCCAACAGCCCGGCCCGGTAGCCCGAGAGAGCAGCCGCCGCGCTCGCGGCACTGTCGGCCGACGCACGCAGCGCACCGACCACGTCCGCCGCGGTGGGCGGCGGCGGGGCCGGGGTGTTCGCCGCCGTCGACGTCGCGGTGGTCACCGTCACCGAGGTCGTCGGCGCGGCCGCGCCGGTCATCCGCACGATCTCGTCGGACAGCGCCTCGGCGTGTGCGGCCCGCTGCGCGGCGACGTCGGTCAGGGTGTCGGCCATCGGGCCGCGCGTCGCGGCGGCGACCTCTTCGGCCAACGTGGCATCGGCGCGGGCCCGGTCCAGTGCGGTGGTCAGGTCGTCGAGATCGGGCGGTGGAGTGGGAGCCGAGCAACCCGCCGACGTCACCGCGGCCGCGCCGAGCACCGCGAGTCCGGCCGCGCCGGCCAGGACGCGTCGACGGCTGACGGTCGGCGGACGGCTCGGCACGTGCCACATCCTGCCAGGTGGCCCGACCCCGGCCGAGCGGACCGTCTTTTCTCGTCGGACGGTCCTCTCCGCTGGCGTATCGTTGGGAAAGTTCGCAGCAGACGCCGCTGCGACCGGGTCCGGACAATTCAACATGAGGAGCTCGCCGTGGCTGAGCGGTCTGCGGGATTGCCGTCGCAAGGACAGGTGATCGAACTGCTCGAGGGGGCCTTCGCGCGCGCCGGATACGACCTCGAGGACGTCGTGCTCGACACCGCCGCCCGACCGCCCCGCATCACCGTCGTCGCAGACAGCGACTCTGGTCTCGACCTCGACGCGGTCGCGGCGCTGTCTCGGACCGCTTCGGCTCTGCTCGACGAGCTCGACACCCCCGCGTACGTGCTGGAGGTGACCTCACCCGGCGTCGACCGACCCCTGACCACGCCCACGCACTTCCGTCGGGCGCAGGGCCGCAAGGTGGAGATGACGCTGTCGGACGGGGAGACACTGACCGGCCGTCTCGGGCCCATCGAAGGGGAGTCCATCCGCGTCGTGGTGCGTCACGGCCCGCGCGCCGACCTCTCGGTGCGCGACATCGCACTCGGGAGCGTCGTCAAAGCTGTTGTCCAGGTGGAGTTTTCGCCGCCCAATCCGCGTGAGCTGGAACTGGCCGGCCAATCCGGAAAGGAGGGCTAGAGCGTGAACATCGACATGGCTGCCCTGCATGCGATCGAGGCCGACAAAGGGATCAGTGTGGAGATCGTCGTCGAGACGATCAAGTCGGCGCTGTTGACCGCGTATCGGCACACCGACGGCCACGAGCCCGACGCGCGGATCGACATCGATCGCAAGACCGGTGTGGTCAAGGTGATGGCGCGTCAGACCGACGCCGACGGCAACGTGCTGCACGAATGGGACGACACCCCCGAGGGCTTCGGCCGGATCGCGGCCACCACGGCCCGGCAGGTCATCCTGCAGCGCCTGCGCGACGCGGAGAACGAGAAGAACTATGGCGAGTTCTCCGCCAAGGAAGGCGACATCGTCGCCGGTGTCATTCAGCGCGACGCACGCGCCAACGCCCGCGGCCTGGTGGTGGTGCGGATGGGCAGCGAGATCAAGGGCAACGAGGGCGTCATCCCGGTCGCCGAACAGGTGCCGGGGGAGAGCTACGAGCACGGCGACCGGCTGCGCTGCTACGTCGTCGGCGTCACGCGCGGCGCGCGCGAGCCTCTGATCACGCTGTCGCGGACGCATCCGAACCTGGTGCGCAAGCTGTTCTCCCTGGAGGTGCCCGAGATCGCCGACGGATCCGTCGAGATCGTCGCGGTCGCGCGGGAGGCCGGGCACCGCTCCAAGATCGCGGTCACCTCGCGGATGCCCGGCCTGAACGCCAAGGGCGCCTGCATCGGCCCGATGGGGCAGCGCGTGCGCAACGTGATGAGCGAACTGTCCGGCGAGAAGATCGACATCATCGACTTCGACGAGGACCCCGCACGCTTCGTCGCCAATGCGTTGTCGCCGGCCAAGGTGGTCTCGGTGACCGTCATCGACGAGGCTGCCCGGGCCGCGCGGGTGATCGTGCCCGATTTCCAGCTGTCGCTGGCCATCGGCAAGGAAGGTCAGAACGCACGGCTGGCGGCGCGGCTGACCGGTTGGCGCATCGACATCCGCAGCGACGACGCCGCCGCCGACGCCGCGTCGGAACGACGACACTCCCGCCCGGACGCGGTGGGGGAGAGCTGACACGCCGCGCCGATTCGGCTTATTGCACCGGTTTTCTTTTCGATGCCGCCGTGGCGGTAGACTCACCTGTGATCCAGCGCGAGAAATCGGCTCGGATGCGCAAAAGCACCGACATCCCCTCCGGGGGCCCGGTGCGGACGTGCATCGGATGCCGAAAACGAGAGTTGGCCGTCGAACTGCTTCGAGTTGTCGTTGTCGCCGACGGTGATGGTTCTGGGAATGGTCCCAGCGTCGTGACCGTTGACGCAGCGAGGACGCTGCCGGGGCGGGGTGCCTGGCTGCATCCCGATCCACAGTGTCTGCACGCGGCGATTCGCCGGCGGGCATTCGGCCGAGCGTTGCGGATCACCGGTTCACCGGACATCACCGCGGTGACGGAGCGCTTCGGAGCATCTGCCGAGGCGCCCTGATCGCCCGGCCGCAGAAGAACAGGTAGCGAAGAACATGAGCACACCGTGAAGTCCCGATGACCATGCGTCATAGCTAAACCGAGGCGCGGCGCCTACCACCGCTGTCGCCTCTCAGACAGGAGAAGTAGTGGCAGGTAAGGCCCGCGTGCACGAGTTGGCCAAGGAACTCGGTGTCACAAGCAAAGAAGTACTCGCCCGGCTCAGTGAACAGGGCGAATTCGTCAAGTCCGCCTCGTCGACCGTCGAGGCGCCGGTAGCCCGTCGTCTGCGTGAATCGTTCGGTGGCGGCAAGCCCGCGGCCGACAAGGCTTCGGCCGCCAGCGGCAACGGCGCTCCCAAACCGTCCGCGCCCGAACGCAGGCCGGCACCCAAACCGTCCGCTCCGGTGGCCCAGCAGCCTGCGGCCCCCGCGGCCCCCGCTGCGCCCGAGGCGCCCCGGCCCGTGCCCGGCCCGCCCACTCCGGCGGCCGCCGCTGCACCGCCGCCGCCGGCACCGCCCGCGCC
>NZ_JBNMQU010000010.1:0-265406 GCF_050205565.1 Mycobacterium sp. SMC-4
TCGAAAACGAGTGAATAAAGTTACGGCGGTCCATAGCGGCAGGGAAACGCCCGGTCCCATCCCGAACCCGGAAGCTAAGCCTGCCAGCGCCGATGATACTGCCCACCCGGGCGGAAAAGTAGGACACCGCCGAACACAAATTAGAAATCGCCCCCCGCGAATACGCGGGGGGCGATTTTCTTTTCAGTGCAATTCCGTGTGACTCACTGCAATTCACATTGATTGTGAGGCTCCCCAGAAAGCCCGTATCCTTTCTGCGTGGGACAAGACGATCAGCGCGGACGAGGCGACCGGCAACCGCGTCGCGGACCGGAAGCCGGCCGGCAACGGCCCCGCGGTGATCAACGGTCGGCGCCGCGCTTCTCCGGTCCTCGACGAGCCCGTCCGGCGCAGCCGAGATCCGACGCCGACGACGCGGCGCGGGGGCCTCGCATCCCCGACGACGTCGAGGCCAAGCAGCTCGCCCCCGACATCCGCGGTGAACTCACCACCTTGGACCGGCATACCGCCGACCTCGTGGCGCGTCACCTGGTCGCGGCCGGCGACCTGCTGGACGAGGATCCCGAAGCCGCGCTGGCCCACGCCCAGGCGGCTCGGGCCCGCTCCGGTCGCATCGCGGCCGTCCGGGAAGCCGTCGGCATCGCCGCCTATCACTGCGGCGACTGGGCGCAGGCGCTCGCCGAGTTCCGGGCCGCGCGCCGAATGGGTAGTCGCTCACCGCTTTTGCCGCTGATCGCGGACTGCGAACGCGGTATCGGACGACCGGAACGTGCCATCGAACTCGGCCGTAGCCCAGAGGCTGCCGCGCTCACCGGTGACGACGCCGACGAACTGAAGATCGTGATCGCCGGTGCGCGTTCAGATCTCGGTCAGCATCAAGCCGCGCTGGCCGTGTTGGCCACACCGGAACTCGATCCCTCGCGCACCGGGCAGACCGCGGCGCGGCTGTTCTACGCATACGCCGACACCTTGCTGGCTCTGGAGCGGACCGACGAAGCACTGCAGTGGTTCCTGCGCGCCGCCGCCGCGGACGTCGAAGGCGTCACCGACGCCGAAGATCGGGTCACGGAGCTGTCCTGACGTGACTTCACTTGCGCAGCAGCATGATTGCTTGCTGCTCGACCTCGACGGCACCGTGTTCCGTGGCCACGCACCGACCCCCGGGGCGGTGGAGACGTTGGCGACGGTGCCTGCGCGGGTCCTCTACGTCACCAACAACGCATCCCGCTCCGCGGCTCAGGTCGCCGGCCACCTCGGCGAGCTCGGCTTCACAGCCGCGCCCGACGACGTCGTCACCAGCGCGCAGAGCGCCGCTCGACTGCTCTGTGAACAATTGCCGGCCGGCGCCAAGGTGCTGGTCGTGGGCACCGAGGCGCTGGCCGACGAAGTGCGCGGCGTGGGTCTGGACCCCGTTCGCGAATGGGTCGACGAGCCCGTCGCGGTGGTTCAGGGCCACTCGCCGTCCACGGGCTGGCCCGACCTTGCCGAAGCAGCACTGGCGATCCGCAACGGGGCGCTGTGGGTCGCGGCCAACGTCGACAAGACGCTGCCCTCCGAGCGCGGTCTGCTTCCCGGCAACGGTTCCATGGTCGCGGCACTGCGCACAGCCACCGATCGCGAGCCCCAGGTCGCCGGCAAGCCCGCACCCGCACTGATGACCGATGCCCTGTCCCGCGGCGAGTTCCGGACCCCGCTGGTGGTCGGTGACCGGCTGGACACCGACATCGCCGGCGCGCGGGCCGCGCGGCTACCGAGCCTGATGGTGCTCTGCGGCGTGCACACCGCCGTCGACGCGGTGTGGGCCGATCCCGACCAGCGTCCGGACTTCCTGGCCGAGGATCTACGCGCCCTCACCGCTGAGGCCGACGTCCTGCGCGTCGGCCCGCAACCGGCGTGGCGGGTCGAGATCGCCGACACCACGGTCACCGTTCACGCGGCCGCAGCAGATGTCCCTGCGGATCCGCTCTCGGTGGTCCGCGCGATCGCGGCGGCGGTCTGGGCCGCCGAGCAGCGCCCGACGACGCTGGCCGCAGGAGATGACACGGCTCGCGAAGCCATGGCCCGGTGGTCGCTCGGATAAACCCGGATCGGCTAGCGTGAGCACCGACATGAGTACTGACCCCGACCAGATCCGTGCCCAGATCGCTGAGTTGCTCGGCGAGCAGACCGAACCGTCGGTGAGTGAACTCGATGACGTGGCCGCCCGCCTGGAGCAAGCCCACGACGTGTTGGTGCAGGCGCTGGAATCGGTCGAGAAGGGCTGATCCACGTGACGCGGCGCGCGCGTGTGGACGCCGAGCTGGTGCGACGCGGGCTGGCCCGCTCCCGCCAGCAGGCGGCAGAACTGATCGGAGCCGGTCGCGTCAGCATCGACGGCATGCCGGCCGCCAAGCCGGCCACCGCCATCTCGGTCGACGCGCGTCTGACCGTCGCGCCGGGCGAGAGCACCTGGGTGTCCCGCGGCGCGCACAAGCTGATCGGTGCCCTCGACACCTTCGACGTCAGCGTCGCGGGCCGGCGCTGCCTGGACGCCGGGGCCTCGACCGGCGGCTTCACCGAGGTCCTGTTACACCGCGACGCCCGGGAGGTGGTTGCCGTCGACGTCGGATACGGACAGCTGGCCTGGTCACTGCGCACCGACGCGCGAGTGACGGTCATGGAGCGGACCAACGTCCGCGAGCTGACCAGCGACACGATCGGCGGCCCGGTCGATCTCGTCGTCGCCGACCTGTCGTTCATCTCGCTGTCGACCGTCCTGCCGGCGCTGACTTCCTGCGCGTCGCCGACCGCCGATATCGTTCCGATGGTGAAACCGCAGTTCGAGGTGGGCAAGGAACGCGTCGGTGCGGGCGGTGTGGTCACCGACCCCGCGTTGCGCGCCGATGCGGTGGGCACCGTGGCCCGACGGGCCGGGGGGCTCGGATGGCACACCGTCGCGGTGACGGCCAGTCCGCTGCCCGGCCCCGCAGGCAACGTCGAGTACTTCCTGCACCTGCGCGCCGACACCGCCGCAGCGCTGACGGGCGCCGACCTGGACGCCGCGATCGGCAAAGCGGTCGAGGAGGGCCCTCAATGAGCGACGAGCGGACCATCCTCCTGGTCGTACACACCGGCCGCGAGGAAGCCACCGAAGTGGCCCGACGGGTCAAGAAAGTGCTCGGCGACAACGGAATAACGCTGCGGGTGCTCTCGGCCGAAGCCGTCGACCGCGGACCGGTCCCGTTGTCCCCGGACGACACCCGCGTCCTGGGCCCAGGCATCGAGGTCGTCGACGCCGATCAGCGCGCTGCCGGCGGCTGCGAGTTGGTGCTCGTCCTCGGCGGCGACGGCACCTTCTTGCGCGCGGCCGAACTGGCCCGCAACGTCGAGATCCCGGTGCTGGGCGTGAACCTGGGCCGCATCGGGTTCCTGGCCGAAGCCGAAGCCGAAGCCATCGATGCGGTGCTCGACCATGTCATCAACCGCGACTACCGCATCGAAGAACGGATGACGCTCGACGTGGCCGTCCGGGCGCAGGGCCAACTGCTCGACCGCGGCTGGGCGCTCAACGAAGCCAGCCTGGAGAAAGCGCCGCGCCTCGGGGTGATGGGAGTGGTCCTCGAAGTCGACGGCCGCCCGGTGTCGGAGTTCGGCTGCGACGGAGTGCTGGTGTCCAGCCCGACCGGATCCACGGCGTATGCGTTCTCCGCGGGCGGCCCCGTGCTGTGGCCCGATCTGGAGGCGATCATCGTGGTGCCCAACAACGCTCACGCACTGTTCGCGCGGCCGATGGTCACCAGCCCCGACGCGATCATCGCGATCGAGGTGGAAGCCGGCGGCCACGACGCCGTGGTGTTCTGCGACGGGCGTCGCGAGATGATCGTGCCGGCCGGCGGGCGCGTGGAAGTGACCCGGTGCGCCACACCGCTGAAATGGGTGCGGCTGGACAGCGCACCGTTCGCCGACCGACTGGTGCGCAAGTTCCGGTTGCCGGTCACAGGGTGGCGCGGACAGTAGTGCTCAACGAAATACGAATCGAGTCGCTGGGCGCCATCAGCGCCGCGACCGCGGAGTTCGACCGCGGGTTCACCGTGCTGACCGGCGAGACCGGCGCGGGCAAGACGATGGTGGTCACCGGACTGCACCTGCTCGGCGGCGCCCGCGCGGACGCGAGCAAGGTGCGGTCAGGCGCGCCGCGGGCGGTGGTCGAAGGACGCTTCGACACCTCCGACCTCGGTACCACCGCAACCGGACGCGTCGACGAACTCTTGGAATCCTCGGGAGCCGAACGCGACGACGATGGGACGGTCATCGCCGCCCGCTCGGTCAGCCGCGACGGACCGTCGCGCGCCTACCTCGGCGGCCGCAGCGTTCCGGCGAAATCGCTGAGCGAGTTCACCGGCGAGCTGCTGACCCTGCACGGACAGAACGACCAGCTGCGGCTGATCCGCCCCGACCATCAGCGCGCGGCCCTGGACCAGTTCGCCGCGGTCGACGGCCCGCTCAAGCGCTACCGCGCCGCCCGGGACGCCTGGCTGCAGGCCAAACGCGACCTCGAGGACCGTCGCCGCCGCACCCGCGAGCTCGCGCAGGAAGCCGACCGACTGCACTTCGCGCTCAACGAGATCGACGTGCTCGACCCGCGCCCCGGTGAGGACGCCGACCTGGTCGACGACATCCGCCGGCTCTCCGAGCTCGACGCGCTGCGCGACGCGGTCCAGACCGCACGCACGTCGCTGGCCGGGGACGACACGGTCGAGGCGCAGTCGGCGGCCAGCGCCGTCGGGTTGGCGCGCGCCGCGCTCGAAGGCACCGACGACTCGTTCCTCAAGGCCCTGGCCGAGCAGTTGGACTCCGCGCTGGCGGCTCTGGTCGACGTGTCCGGCGAGCTGGGTCGTTTCCTTTCCGAATTGCCCAGCGACGCCAGCGATCTGGAAACCAAGCTGACGCGTCAGGCCGAGTTGCGCACGCTGACCCGCAAGTACGCCGCCGACATCGACGGCGTGCTGCAGTGGGCCGGCGAAGCCCGCGAACGCCTCGGCCAGCTCGACGTCTCCGAGGAGACGCTGGGCGCGCTGGAGCGACAGGTCGAGGAACTGCAGGCCAAGGTCGTCGCCGCCGCACTCGAGGTCACCAAGGCGCGGGTGAAGGCAGCGCGCGGACTGTCGAAGGCCGTCACCGCCGAACTGTCGGGTCTGGCGATGTCCGGGGCCGAGTTCACCATCGCGGTCAGTCCGCTGCTCGCCCGAGTCGAGGACACCGCGCCGCTGCTGTTGCCGTCGGGTGACACCGTGCACGCGGGGCGCGACGGTACCGACGCCGTCGAGTTCGGTTTCGCCGCCCATCGGGGCACCGACATCCTTCCGCTGCACAAGAGCGCCTCCGGCGGCGAGCTGTCGAGGGTGATGCTCGCACTCGAAGTCGTGCTGGCGGCGTCCACAGAGGGCACGACGATGGTGTTCGACGAGGTCGACGCCGGCGTGGGTGGACGCGCGGCGGTACAGATCGGCCGTCGCTTGGCGCGGCTGGCCCGCACCCACCAGGTCATCGTCGTGACCCATCTGCCGCAGGTGGCTGCGTACGCCGATGTGCACCTGGTGGTCGAGAGCGGGGCCAAGTCGAGTCGAGTGGTGCGTCTCGACGAAGACCAGCGGGTGGCTGAACTGGCGCGCATGTTGGCCGGACTCGGCGAGTCCGACAGTGGTCGCGCACATGCCCGAGAGTTGCTCGACGCCGCGCGATCGGACCGGGAGAGCACCCCCTGATCGTGTGACTGGTGTGAAAAGAATGAACTAATGAGGCTGGTGTTACGGCGCGCCTCCGGCTGATCGGCGCCCGGTCTGGTCAGAATCTCGGGCATGAAGATGTCAGCGCTGCTATCCCGTAACGCCAGCACACGGCCGGGTATCACCGGCACCGCCCGAGTGGATCGCGACATCGATCGGCTGCTGCGACGCCTGACGCCGGGCGACATCGTCGTCATCGACGCCCTGGATCTGGACCGCATCACCGCCGACGCCCTCGTCGAAGCCAACGTCGCCGGGGTGGTCAACGCGTCGTCGTCGATCTCCGGGCGCTACCCCAACCTCGGTCCCGAGGTACTGGTCGCCAACGGCATCACGCTCATCGACGACACCGGGCCAGAGGTCTTCAAGAAGGTCAAGGACGGCGCCCGCATCCGCCTCAACGAGGGCGGCGTGTACTCCGGGGACCGCCGACTGGTTCTGGGCACCGAACGCACCGACGCCGACATCCATGAACTGATGCAGGACGCCAAGAGCGGGCTGGTCGCTCACCTCGAGGCATTCGCGGGCAACACCATCGAGTTCATCCGCAGCGAGAGCCCGCTGCTCATCGACGGCATCGGCATCCCCGACATCGACGTCGACCTCAACCGCCGCCACGTCGTGATCGTGGCCGAAGAGCCCCATGCCGCAGCCGATCTCAAAGCGCTCAAGCCGTTCATCAAGGAGTACCAGCCGGTGCTCGTCGGCGTGGGCACCGGCGCCGACATCCTGCGCAAGGCCGGTTACCGGCCCGCCCTGATCGTCGGAGACCCCGACAAGATCAGCACCGAGGCGTTGCGGTCGGGCGCCCAGGTGGTGCTGCCGGCCGACGCCGACGGGCATGCCGCCGGTCTGGAACGCATCCAGGATCTCGGCGTCGGGGCCATGACGTTCCCGGCCGCGGGTTCGGCGGCCGATCTGGCCTTGCTGCTGTGCGACCATCACGGCGCTTCGCTGATCGTCACCGTGGGACACAGCGCGAGCATCGAGGAGTTCTTCGACCGCAGCCGCCAGCAGAGCAATCCGTCGACGTTCCTGACCCGGCTGAGGGTGGGGGAGAAGCTCGTCGACGCGAAAGCCGTTGCCACGCTGTACCGCAGCCGCGTGTCGGGCGGCGCGATCGCGCTGCTCGTGCTGGCGATGCTGATCGCGGTCATCGCGGCACTGTGGGTGTCGCGCGCCGATGCAGCAGTGCTGGAATGGATCAGCGAGTACTGGAACCAGTTCCTGCTGTGGGCGCAGGGCCTGATCTCGTAAGGATCCTCCAGTGATTTCGCTGCGCACGCACGCCATCTCACTCGCCGCGGTCTTCCTGGCCCTGGCCATCGGCGTCGCCCTCGGTTCCGGTCTGCTGTCCAACACCGTGCTGTCGGGTCTGCAGGACGACAAACACGAACTGCAGGAACAGATCGACACGCTGACGGGTGAACGCAACGCACTCAACGAGAAGTTGGCCGCTGCAGCGGATTTCGACGCCCAGATGGCCCCGCGGATTCTCGCGGGCAATCTGCGCGACAAGTCGGTGGTGCTGTTCCGCACCCCGGAGGCCGACGACGACGACGTCGAAGCGCTGGTCCGCCTGGTCGGGCAGGCCGGCGGAAGGGTGAGCGGGACCATCGGCCTGACAACGCAATTCGTCGAGGCGCACGCTGCGGAGAAGTTGCTGTCGGTGGTCAACTCGCCGATCGTTCCGGCCGGTGCCCAGCTGAACACCGCGACCGTCGACCAGGGTTCCCAGGCGGGGGACCTGCTCGGCATCAGCCTGTTGATCAACAAGGATCCCCGGGCGCGGCCGGTCGACGACGCCGCCCGCGACACCGTCCTGAACACTCTGCGCGACGCCGGGTTCATCACCTTCGGCGCCGAACGCATCGGCGCCGCAGACACCGCGCTCGTCGTGACCGGCGGCGCGCTCGGTGACGACGCCGGCAACCAGGGCGCCACCGTCGCCCGGTTCACCGCGGGCTTGGCGCAGCACGGGTCCGGCACGGCACTGGTGGGCCGCGACGGCTCCGCGTCGGGCACCGCGGCCGTCGCGGTCGCGCGCTCGGACTCGGCCCTGAACAACGCGTACAGCACGGTCGACGACATCAACCGCGAGCCGGGGCGCATCACCGCGGTGCTGGCACTCGGCGATCTGCTCGCCGGCGGCAAACCGGGGCAGTTCGGCGTCGGCCGGGGTGCGACGGCGGTCACCGTCCCGCAGTGACGCGGCTGTGCGCGGCGTGCGGCGCCCGCGTGTCAGCGACGACTTGTCGGAGACGGTGTTAGGGTGGGGTTCCGTGGGTCGGCAGGCCCCGACACGGATTCGGACACGAGCCGAAACCAGCAATTAGAAGCCCTGCCCGTCGTCACGGAGGTTGCTCTTGCCCGCGCTACGCAAGCACCCGCAGACCGCCACGAAGCATCTCTTCGTCACCGGTGGCGTGGTGTCATCGCTCGGCAAGGGACTCACGGCTTCGAGCCTCGGTCAGTTGCTGACCGCTCGCGGACTGCAGGTCACCATGCAGAAGCTCGACCCGTATCTGAACGTCGATCCGGGGACCATGAACCCGTTCCAGCACGGTGAGGTGTTCGTCACCGAGGACGGCGCCGAGACCGACCTCGACGTCGGGCACTACGAACGCTTCCTGGACCGCGACCTGTCCGGGTCGGCCAACGTCACCACCGGTCAGGTGTACTCGACGGTGATCGCCAAGGAGCGGCGCGGCGAGTACCTCGGCGACACCGTGCAGGTGATCCCGCACATCACCGACGAGATCAAGCGCCGCATTCTCGAGATGGCCGAGGCCGACAGCAGCGGCAGCCGTCCGGACGTGGTGATCACCGAAGTCGGCGGCACGGTCGGCGACATCGAGTCGCTGCCGTTCCTCGAGGCCGCCCGCCAGGTGCGCCACGAGGTGGGCCGCGAGAACTGCTTCTTCCTGCACTGTTCGCTGGTGCCGTTCATGGCACCGTCCGGTGAGCTGAAGACAAAGCCGACGCAGCACTCGGTGGCGGCGCTGCGCAGCATCGGTATCCAGCCGGACGCGCTGATCCTGCGCTGTGACCGCGACGTGCCCGAACCGTTGAAGAACAAGATCGCGCTGATGTGTGACGTGGACGTCGACGGTGTGATCTCCACGCCCGACGCGCCGTCGATCTACGACATCCCCAAGGTGCTGCACCGCGAGGAACTCGACGCGTATGTGGTGCGCCGGCTGAATCTGCCGTTCCGGGACGTCGACTGGACGCAGTGGAACGATCTGCTGCACCGCGTGCACGAACCGCGCGACACCGTGCGGATCGCGTTGGTGGGCAAGTACATCGATCTCTCAGACGCGTATCTGTCGGTGGCCGAGGCGCTGCGCGCCGGCGGTTTCGGCCATCACGTCAGGGTCGAGATGCACTGGGTGGCCTCGGACGATTGCGAGACCGACGCGGGCGCGGCCTCCGCGCTGGCCGACATCGACGGCGTGCTGATCCCGGGCGGTTTCGGGATCCGCGGCATCGAGGGCAAGATCGGCGCGATCCGTTACGCCCGCCGCCGTGGCCTGCCGGTGCTGGGCCTGTGCCTGGGGCTGCAGTGCATCGTGATCGAGGCGGCCCGATCGGTCGGGATCGCCGAGGCGAACTCCGCGGAGTTCGACCCGGCCACGCCCGATCCGGTGATCTCGACGATGGCCGATCAGCGCGACGCGGTCGCCGGTGAGGCCGACCTCGGCGGCACCATGCGCCTCGGCGCCTATCCCGCTGTGTTGCAAGAGGATTCGATCGTCGCCCAGGCGTACGGTGCCACCGAGGTGTCGGAGCGGCACCGGCACCGCTACGAGGTGAACAACGCCTACCGCGAGCGCATCGCCGAGAGCGGGCTGCAGTTCTCCGGAACCTCCCCGGACGGTCACCTCGTCGAGTTCGTCGAGTACCCCGCCGACGTGCACCCGTTCATCGTGGGCACCCAGGCGCACCCCGAACTCAAGAGCCGGCCCACCCGTCCGCATCCGTTGTTCGTCGCGTTCGTCGGCGCTTCACTGGACTACAAGAACGCCGAACGCCTGCCGGTGGAGATCCCCGAGCACGCCGACATCTCCGCCAATGGCGCCGAGCACGCTCTCGAAGAGCTGCCGGTCCGTGGCTGACACCGGCCCCGGCAGTCACGACTTCACCGTCGAGGCGTCCGAGACCCTCCACGTCGGCAACATCCTGGCGCTGCGTGCCGACGAGGTCCGCATGCCCGGCGGCGGCACCGCCCGCCGCGAGATCGTCGAACACTTCGGGGCCGTCGCCGTCGTCGCGATCGACGACGACGCCAACGTCGTGCTGATCCACCAGTACCGGCACGCGTTCGGCCGACGGCTGGTGGAACTTCCCGCCGGTCTGCTCGATATGGATGGCGAGCCGCCCCACGTCACCGCCGCCCGCGAGCTGGAAGAGGAAGCGGGCCTGGCCGCGTCGTCCTGGCACACCCTGGTCGACCTGGATTCCGCGCCCGGTTTCAGCGACGAGAGCGTGCGTGTGTTCCTGGCCACCGACCTACGCGACGTGGACCGGCCGCACGCCGAGCACGAGGAAGCCGACCTCGAGGTGCGGCGCATGCCGCTCACCGATGCGGTGAAGAAGGTGTACGCCGGAGAGATCGTCAACTCGATCACCGTGGCCGGAGTCCTGGCCGCCTACGCGATGCCCGAGCTGGAGAAGCTGCGCGCCGTCGACGCGCCGTGGACCGATCGGCCCACGGCGTTGGCGCGTCGCAAGGGGCACCTGTGACGTCGACGTCGGTGCCGATGGCCCTCGACGGTCAGCTGCAGGGTTACCTCGACCACCTCGCGATCGAGCGGGGCGTGGCCGCGAACACCCTGAGTTCATATCGACGCGACCTGCGTCGCTATGCCGAGCATCTGTCGGCGCGGGGCATCGATGATCTGGCGGTGGTGGCCGAAGACGACGTCAGCGACTTCCTGGTGGCGTTGCGGCAGGGGGACCCCGACAACGGCGTCGTCCCGCTGTCGGCGGTGTCGGCGGCGCGGGCGTTGATCGCGGTCCGCGGACTGCACCGCTTCGCGGCGGCCGAAGGCATCGCCACGCTGGATGTGGCCCGCGACGTCAAGCCGCCGACCCCGAGCCGGCGACTCCCCAAGAGCCTGAGCATCGACGAAGTGCTCGCCCTGCTCGACGCCGCGGGTGGGGACAGCGAGACCGACGGACCGCTGACGCTGCGCAACCGCGCGCTGCTGGAACTGCTGTATTCGACCGGCGCCCGGATCTCCGAGGCCGTGGGTCTCGATGTCGACGACGTCGACACCCAAGCCCGGTCGGTGTTGCTGCGCGGCAAAGGCGGCAAGCAGCGGCTCATCCCGATCGGTCGCCCCGCCGTCGCCGCGCTCGATGCGTACCTGGTGCGGGGGCGTCCCGACTTGGCGCGACGCGGTCGCGGCACGCCCGCAATTTTCCTCAACGCGCGCGGGGGCCGCTTGTCGCGGCAGAGCGCCTGGCAGGTGTTGCAGGACGCCGCCGAACGTGCCGGGATCACCGCGACGGTGTCACCGCACGTGCTGCGCCACTCGTTCGCGACGCATCTGCTCGACGGCGGCGCCGACGTGCGCGTCGTGCAGGAACTGCTCGGCCACGCCTCGGTGACCACCACGCAGATCTACACGATGGTCACGGTCAGCGCGCTGCGCGAGGTGTGGGCCGGTGCGCATCCCCGCGCCCGCTAAGACCCCAGATACTCCGACTCCAGCACCAGGTCCGGCAACAGTGACTGGTACTCGACGTGCGTCTTGTGTTCGGTGGTGTCGAACAGCACGCCCTGCTGCTCGCGCATGAACGCCCGGTAGGCCGGGGCACCCGGCACACGCACGTTGTCGGCGACGACGATCGAACCCCGGTGCAGCCAGCCGCGGTCCAGGATGCTGCGCAGGTCCGACAGGTAGGCGTCCTTGCTGTGGTCGATGAACAGGAAGTCCACGCCGCCGGAGGCCAGGCCCTGGTCGCGGGCGAGTGCGTCGAGGGTGGTGCCGCCGTCGCCGATCGTGCCCACCACGCAGGTGACCCGGTCCTCGACGCCGGCGTGGGTCCAGATACGGCGGGCGACCTCGGCGTTGGCCGCGGACAACTCGACCGACACCACACGCGCGGATGGTGCGTTGCGGGCGATCCGCAGCGCGCTGTAACCGCAGTAGGTGCCCAACTCCAACGCCAGCGACGGCTGCGCGCGCACCACCGCGGCGTCGAGCAGCCGGCCCTTCTCGTCGCCGATGTTGACCAGCATGGCTTCCTGGCGGGCGAACCGGTCGATGGTGGCCAGCACGTCGTCGGCGTCGCCGCGGCGGGCGTGCATCTCGACGTACGCTGCGCACGCGGCTTCTCGACCGTCGCCGACCTGACCGGTCCGGACGAACGACGGCATGCCAGCGGCCAGCCGCAACCACCGCCAGAACGGCAAGTGTCGAGCCAGACTCATGCGGCTCAGCCTAAGCAGGTTGGCGCCTGTCTGCGGGTCTTCCTGACCAGCGCGATATCGGCCATTAGACTTGCCCGGATGTCCGCGACGCCCGAGGGGATGCCTGACCAGCAAGGGTCGCGCACGACCGACGACACCGGTCGCAGCGACACGCCCCCGACCCCCGGCCACACCGGCCGCATTCCGCGCGACATTCCCGAGCCCCCGGTGCGCACCACGCACGGACCGGCCAAGGTCATCGCGATGTGCAACCAGAAGGGCGGCGTCGGCAAGACCACCTCGACGATCAACCTCGGCGCCAGCCTGGCGGAGTACGGCCGGCGGGTGCTGCTGGTCGACCTGGACCCGCAGGGAGCGCTGTCGGCCGGGCTGGGGGTCCCGCACTACGAGCTGGACAGCACGGTCTACAACCTGCTGGTCGAACCGCGGGTGTCCATCGACCAGGTGCTGTTGACCACCCGGGTGCCGGGCCTGGATCTGGTGCCCAGCAACATCGATCTGTCGGCGGCGGAGATCCAGCTGGTCAACGAGGTCGGCCGGGAACAGTCCCTGGCCCGCGCCTTGTATCCGGTGCTGGACCGCTATGACTATGTGCTGATCGACTGCCAGCCGTCGCTGGGCCTGCTCACGGTCAACGGCCTGGCATGCAGCGACGGTGTGATCATCCCGACCGAGTGCGAGTACTTCTCGCTGCGCGGTCTGGCGCTGCTGACCGACACCGTCGACAAAGTGCACGACCGGTTGAACCCGAAGCTCGAGATCAGCGGCATCCTGATCACCCGCTACGACCCGCGCACCGTCAACTCCCGCGAAGTGATGGCGCGCGTTGTGGAACGCTTCGGGGATCTGGTGTTCGACACCGTCGTCACCCGCACGGTGCGTTTCCCCGAAACCAGCGTGGCCGGCGAGCCGATCACCACGTGGGCGCCCAAATCCACTGGCGCAGAGGCCTATCGAGCACTGGCGCGCGAGGTCATCCACCGGTTCGGCGCGTGAGCGAGACCGGCTTCCAGGTCCGGCTGAGCAACTTCGAGGGTCCGTTCGATCTGCTGTTGCAGCTGATCTTCGCGCACCGGCTCGACGTGACCGAGGTCGCGCTGCATCAGGTCACCGACGAGTTCATCGCGTACACCAAGAGCATCGGCTCGCAGCTGGGTCTCGACGAGACCACCTCGTTCCTGGTGGTCGCCGCCACGCTGCTGGATCTCAAGGCAGCGCGGCTGCTGCCCGCCGGCGAGGTGCACGACGAAGAGGACCTCGCGCTGCTCGAGGTGCGTGATCTGCTGTTCGCGCGGCTGCTGCAGTACCGCGCGTTCAAGCACGTCGCGCAGATGTTCGCCGAACTCGAGGCCGCGGCGCTGCGCAGCTATCCGCGGGCGGTGTCGCTGGAGGAGCGCTATTCGCAGCTGCTGCCCGAGGTGATGTTGGGCGTCGACGCCGACCGGTTCGCCCAGATCGCCGCGGCCGCATTCACGCCGCGCCCGGTTCCGACCGTCGGGACCGACCACCTACACCAGGTGGCCGTGTCGGTTCCCGAGCAGGCCGCCAAACTGATCGGGCTGCTCGAAGAGCGCGGCGTGGGACACTGGGCGTCGTTCTCCGAGTTGGTCGCCGACTGCGAGGTTCCGATGGAGATCGTCGGCCGCTTCCTGGCGCTGCTCGAATTGTTCCGTGCCCGGGCGGTAGCATTCGAGCAACCAGAACCGCTTGGAGTTCTCCAGATTTCGTGGACCGGCGAGCGGCCCACCAGCCAACAGTTGGCGACCGCGGACGCGGAATAGAAAAGACCATGACCGACGAATTTCCTGAACCGGCCGATAGTGGTGCGGTCGAAACCATGCCCGAGCTCGACGACACCGAGCTGGACAACGTGCTCGAGGCGCTGCTGCTCGTGGTGGACACACCGGCCACCGTCGACGCGCTGGCCAGTGCCACCGGCCAATCACCCGAGCGCGTGAGCGACCGGCTGCACGCCCTGGCCGGCGAGCTGGCCGCGCGCGACAGCGGGATCGAATTGCGCGAAGCCGGCGGCGGGTGGCGCATGTACACCCGCGCCAAGTACGCGCCGTACGTCGAGAAGTTGTTGCTCGACGGCGCCCGCTCGAAGCTCACCCGCGCCGCACTGGAGACCCTCGCGGTGGTGGCCTACCGCCAACCGGTCACCCGGGCCCGCGTCAGCGCCGTGCGCGGCGTGAACGTCGACGCGGTGATGCGCACCCTGGTGGCCCGCGGGTTGATCACCGAAGCCGGCACCGACCCCGACTCGGGGGCGGTGACATTCGCCACCACCGAACTGTTCCTGGAGCGGCTCGGACTGTCGTCGCTGACCGATCTCCCCGACATCGCGCCGCTACTGCCCGACGTCGATGTGATCGACGATCTGAGCGAAACCTTGGACGAGGAACCGCGTTTCATGAAACTCAACGGGGCGGCCACGGCCGAGACACCCGCCTCCATCGATGTGGACCAGGACTGACATGACCGACGGTGAAGGTGTACGCCTGCAGAAAGTGTTGTCGCAGGCCGGGATTGCGTCTCGGCGCGTCGCGGAGAAGATGATCCTCGACGGCCGGGTCGAAGTCGACGGTGAGCTGGTCACCGAACTGGGCACCCGGGTGGACCCGGCCAAGTCGGTGATCCGCGTCGACGGCACCAGGATCGCCCACGACGAGACGCTGGTCTATCTGGCGATCAACAAGCCGCGTGGCATGCACTCGACGATGTCCGACGACCGCGGCCGCCCGTGTGTCGGAGACCTGGTCGAACACCGGGTTCGCGGCAACAAGAACCTCTTTCACGTCGGCCGCCTCGACGCCGACACCGAAGGGTTGTTGCTGCTGACCAACGACGGTGAGCTGGCCCACCGTCTGATGCATCCCTCCTACGAGGTGCCCAAGACCTACCTGGCCACCGTCGTCGGTGCGGTGCCGCGCGGGCTCGGCCGGAAGCTGCGCGCCGGCGTGGAACTCGACGACGGCCCGGTCCAGCTCGACGAATTCGCCGTCGTCGACACCCTGCCCGGTAAGTCGCTGGTGAAGGTGACCCTGCACGAGGGGCGCAAGCACATCGTGCGTCGCCTGCTGGCGCAGGTCGGGTTCCCGGTGCAGGAACTGGTTCGCACCGACATCGGTTCGGTGACACTGGGGGAGCAGCGCCCGGGCAGTATCCGCGCGCTGACTCAGAAGGAAATCGGCGACCTGTACAAGGCGGTCGGGCTGTGAAACGCACATTGGTGGTGGCCATGGACGGCCCCGCTGGAACCGGAAAGTCCACGGTGGCAAGGGGTTTGGCCACAGCATTGGATGCCAGCTATCTCGATACCGGTGCCATGTATCGCATCGTGACCCTCGGCGTGCTGCGTCGCGGCGTCGACCTCACCGACCCCCAGGCCATCGCGGCAGCGGCCCGCGACGTCGACGTTGCCGTCGGCGACGATCCGCAACAGGACCGCTGCTACCTGGCCGGTGAGGACGTCTCGGCCGAGATCCGTGGCGACGCCGTCACCGCGGCCGTGTCGGCGGTGTCGGCGGTCCCCGAGGTGCGCAGCCGGCTGGTCGCTCTGCAGCGGGAATTGGCCGCAGCGGCAGGGTGTGTCGTCGTCGAAGGACGCGACATCGGCACGGTCGTCCTGCCCGATGCCGACGTGAAGATCTTCCTCACCGCGTCGCCGGAGGTGCGGGCGCAGCGACGCAACACCCAGAACGTCGCCAACGGTCTGCCCGACAACTACGACGCGGTGCTGGCCGATGTGAAGCGGCGCGACCACCTGGATTCCACTCGCGCGGTGTCTCCGCTGCGCGCCGCCGACGATGCGGTGATCGTGGACACCAGCGACATGAACCAGACCGAGGTGATCGCCCATCTGACCGGGCTGGTCGAGCAGAGAGCGGGTGCAACGCAATGACGATCGAGGACGGTTCGGACGGCACCTGGGTCGATGAACGCGACTGGGAGCTCGGTTCGGACGAGATCGCCGAGGCCGTCGAAGAGGTCTCGGCACCGCCGCCGGTGGTCGCGGTCGTCGGCCGGCCCAACGTCGGCAAGTCCACGCTCGTCAACCGGATCCTGGGGCGGCGTGAGGCGGTCGTGCAGGACGTGCCCGGCGTGACCCGCGACCGGGTGTCCTACGACGCGTCCTGGGCGGGCCGGCGGTTCGTCGTGCAGGACACCGGCGGTTGGGAACCGGACGCCAAAGGCCTGCAGCAGCTGGTCGCCGAGCAGGCCTCGGTGGCCATGCGCACCGCCGACGCGATCATCTTCGTCGTCGACAACGTCGTGGGCGCCACCACTGCCGACGAAGCCGCAGCCAAGATCCTGCAGCGCTCCGGCAAGCCAGTGTTCTTGGCCGCCAACAAGGTTGACAACGACCGTGGGGAAGCCGACGCCGCGGCGCTGTGGTCGCTCGGGTTGGGCGAGCCGCACACGATCAGCGCGATGCACGGCCGCGGCGTGGCCGATCTGCTCGACGTCGTCATCGACGCGTTGCCGACGCAGTCGGAGGTTTCCGCCGGTACCGGCGGCCCGCGCCGCGTGGCGCTGGTCGGCAAGCCGAACGTCGGCAAGTCGTCGCTGCTCAACCGGTTGTCGGGCGACGAGCGTTCGGTGGTGCACGACGTCGCCGGCACCACCGTGGACCCGGTGGACTCGCTGATCGAGATGGACGGCAAGCTGTGGCGGTTCGTCGACACGGCGGGGCTGCGCCGCAAAGTCGGTCAGGCCAGCGGCCACGAGTTCTACGCGTCGGTGCGCACCCACGGGGCGATCGATTCCGCCGAGGTCGTGATCGTGCTCGTCGACGCCTCGCAGCCGCTGACCGAGCAGGACCAGCGGGTGCTGGGCATGGTCATCGAAGCCGGCCGCGCGCTGGTGCTGGCCTTCAACAAGTGGGACCTGGTCGACGAGGATCGGCGGTACCTGCTCGACCGGGAGATCGACCTGCAGCTTGCGCAGGTGCAGTGGGCCCCGCGGGTGAACATCTCGGCCAAGACCGGCCGCGCGGTGCAGAAGCTGGTGCCGGCCCTGGAGACCTCGCTGCGATCGTGGGACACCCGGATTTCGACCGGGCAGCTCAACACCTTCTTCAAGGAAGTGGTGGCCGCGACGCCGCCGCCGGTGCGCGGCGGCAAGCAGCCGCGAATCCTGTTCGCGACCCAGGCCGCGTCGCGGCCGCCGACGTTCGTGCTGTTCACCACCGGCTTCCTGGAGGCGGGCTACCGCCGCTTCCTCGAGCGTCGGCTCCGGGAGACGTTCGGGTTCGAAGGCAGCCCCATCAGGATCAACGTCCGGATGCGGGAGAAGCGCAAGCGGACGCGTTGACCCGTCTCCCGCTAGGGTGAGCGAAATGCCCGTCCTCGACATGCTGCTCATAGCGCTGGCGGGTGTCGGGGCAGGAGCGATCAACGCACTGGTCGGCTCCGGAACCCTGATCACGTTTCCGACCCTGGTCACGCTCGGCTTCCCACCGGTGACCGCGACGATGTCGAACGCGATCGGCCTGGTGGCCGGCGGGGTGTCGGGGACGTGGGGCTATCGACGGGAACTGCGCGGTCAGTGGCGACGACTGCGCTGGCAGCTGCCGGGCTCTTTCATCGGTGCGTGCGGCGGTGCCTGGCTGCTGCTGCATCTGCCCGAAACGGTGTTCGCCCAGGTCGTCCCGGTCCTGCTGATCCTCGCGCTCGCGCTGGTGGTCGTCGGCCCGCGCATCCAGACGTGGGCGCGCCGGCGCGCCGAAGCCGCCGGGCGCTCGGCCGATCATGTCTCCGCGGCCCGGATGACAGCGCTGGTCGCGGGCACATTCGCAGTCGGGGTGTACGGCGGTTACTTCACCGCCGCGCAGGGGATCCTGCTGATCGCCGTGATGGGCGCGCTGCTTCCCGAGGACATGCAGCGCATGAACGCCGCCAAGAACCTGCTGTCCCTGGTGGTCAACGTGGTCGCCGCGGTGGCCTACACGCTGGTGGCCTTCGACCGCATCAGCTGGGGCGCGGCGGGGCTGATTGCCGTCGGTTCGCTGATCGGCGGGTTCCTCGGCGCGCACTACGGTCGGCGGCTGTCGCCGAACGCGTTGCGCGCGGTGATCGTGGTGGTGGGACTCATTGGGCTGTACCGATTGTTGACCGTGTAGTCTGACCGAGGTTTACGACTCGAGTAGTAGGGACTGTCGATGGCTGATCGTGTGCTGCTGGCACCGGCGCCGTCCGACGTGTCCGCGCTCGAGCCGTTCTGGCCGTCTCGGCGGCTCATGGCCTTCGACGAATGGTGTTGTCCGCGTCCCTGACGCGCAGCCATCCGTCCGTTGCGTCGCCGCCTCACGGTGACCAAGCTCCCCGAAAGCAGCCATGCGTTCGCTTCTGATCTTCACGCTTGTCGGTGCCGGCGCCCAGCTTGTCGACGGTGCATTGGGCATGGCCTTCGGCGTCACCGCGACGACCCTGCTGGTGCTGTCCGGCGTGGGCGCCGCCCAGGCCAGCGCGGCGGTGCATCTCGCCGAGGTGGGCACCACGTTCGCCTCGGGGCTGTCGCACTGGAAGTTCAAGAACATCGACTGGCGCCTGGTGCTCAAGCTGGGCGGGCCGGGCGCGGTCGGCGCGTTCCTGGGTGCGACGGTGTTGTCGTCGCTGTCCACCGAGCACGCCGCGCCGCTGATGGCGGCCATCCTGGTGGCGATCGGTACCTACGTGCTGTTGCGGTTCTCGCTGCGTACCCCGCTGACGTTGGGCGCGCGCGGCACCAGTCACAGCGCGAAATTCCTTGCCCCCCTGGGACTCTTCGGTGGCTTCATCGACGCCTCCGGCGGTGGGGGCTGGGGTCCGGTGACGACGAGCACCCTGTTGTCCCAAGGCAAGACGGCGCCGCGCACCGTCATCGGCTCGGTCAGCGCCTCGGAGTTCCTGGTCGCGGTGTCGGCGTCGCTGGGCTTCCTGGTCGGGCTCCGTCAGGAATTCCTGGAGAACTGGCCGGTAGTGGTCGGGCTGATGATCGGCGGCGTGGTCGCCGCGCCGTTCGCGGCCTGGCTGGTGAGCCGGGTCAGCCCCGCGCTGCTGGGGACCGCGGTCGGTGGCGTGATCGTGTTGACCAACAGCCAGAAGCTCGTGCATTTCTTCGACATCCACTGGCCGTGGTCGACGGCGATCTACACGCTGATCGTGGTGGCGTGGGCGTCGCTGGTGGTCTACGCGTGGCGGGTGTCGCGGGCACCGCAGTCGGTTCCGGTGGCCGCTGAGATTGCTCCTGCGCCAGCGGAGCCCGAATCAGAACCGCTCACGCGCTGACTCCTGCTCCAGCACCGCGTCGAGATCGCTGAGCCGCTCCATCGACGACACTGCCCGGCGGGTGCGGTTGTTGCGGGCCAGCCGGTCGCGATGGCGGTGGGTAAAAGCCCAGTAGCCCGCGGTGAACGGGCACGCGTCGTCGCCGAGGCGCTTCTTCGGATCAAATGCGCAGTCGCCGCAGTGATCGCTCATCTTGTTGATGTAGGCGCCGCCGGAGGTGTACGGCTTGGTGGCCAGGAGTCCACCGTCGGCGTGCTGGCTCATGCCGACCACGTTCGTCGGCATCACCCAACGGAATCCGTCGACGTAGGCGGTGGCGAACCACTCGGTGAGTTCATCGGGTCGGTAGCCGCGCTGCAGTGCATGGTTGCCGAGGATCATCAGCCGCTGGATGTGGTGGGTCCAGCCGCGGTCGTGGACGCCTGTGAGCGCGTGGCGCAGGCATTGCGCGGTGACCGCGTCGGCGTCCAGGTCGGCCCACCAAGTCGGTAGCGGGGTGCGGGCGTCCAGTTCGTTGTGGTCGGTGTAGTCCGGCCCGAAGTGCCAGTAGAGATGCCACATGTATTCGCGCCAGCCGAGGATCTGGCGGATGAAGCCCTCCACGGCTTGTAGTGGTGCCTTTCCGTCGCGGTAGGCGCGTTCGGCGGCCTCGACGGCGTCGAGCGGGTGCAGCACGCCGAGGTTGAGCGGCACCGACAGCAGCGAGTGGGCCATCGCCCAGTCCTGGTTCATCATCGCGTCCTCGTAGCGCCCGAAGGCGGGCAACCGGTGCTCGATGAAGCGGTCGAGTGCACGTCTGGCTTCGGCCGGGGTGACGGCGAACAGGCGCGGTCCGTCGGCACCGACCGTGTCGAGGTCCATCGCGTCGAGGTCTCTGCGGACCCCGGCGTCGATGGCGTCTTCGCGCGGTCGGTACGGGGGAGGCAGGTCGAGCGTGGACTGCTTCTTCGGCGGGGCTTCGCGGTTGTCCTCGTCGAAGTTCCAACGGTTGCCGACCGGCTCGGCACCGTTCATCAGCACGTCGAAGCGGCGGCGCTGGTCGCGGTAGAAGTCCTCCATCCGGAATCGGGTGCGGTTGCCGGCCCACTGCTCGAAGTCGCTGCGCGACATCGCGAATGTGGGCGTGGGCAGCACCTCGGCGACCAGGCCTTGGTTTTCGAGGCGGTGCACGAAGCGCTCCGCGGCGTGGGACGTGGGCTGGTGGACCAGCACCGGCCTGCCGAACCGGTGCAGCGCTTCGGTGTAGCTGTCGGCCTTGAGGAGGGTCGCCCGGTCGCCGAGATCGTGGGCGGCGTGCCTGAGGGCCGACAGCACGAGGTGCAGCTTCTGGCGGTGATAGCGCCTTTTCGCCAATGCCGAGGTCGACTCGATGAGCAGCACCTCGCGATGGGCGTGTGCGCCGCCGTGCACCGCCGGACCGAGCTGGTCGGCGAACAGCCACAGCGGGGTGTCGTCGGTTGGCACTGTGCCGACAGTAGGTGGGCCGCCGCCGCCCCTGACGTGGCGGTTGGGATTCCGTTGTCACGCTGATGTAAGCTTTCGACCGCCTACCGGCGATCCCGGAGGCACCGCGGGCTGTGGCGCAGCTTGGTAGCGCACTTGACTGGGGGTCAAGTGGTCGCAGGTTCAAATCCTGTCAGCCCGACAGGCGAAGTTGCAGGTCAGAGGCACTTTCTCAATCGCGAGGAAGTGCCTCTTTGCTGTCTCAAACCGGCGCGGGCCAAACGCGGGCCAAACGCAATCTCGAAGCTGGCGCGGTCGCGTAGCCAGCAATTTGCCTCCGGCGGATACGGCATCGAAGTATCGGCGGTACGCCTCGCAGCCGGCTTCAGTCGGCGCTGGCAGTCCCCGCCGGACACCCCTCACTCGCGATACTTCGGCGAGCGGGACCGGCGCGAGGCCGTCAGACCGCTCGTCGCCACGTGGTGCGTGCTCAGCGGACAAGAGAGGCCAATCCGGCACCGGCGGCAGCCCGTCGCTTCCGCTGGGGCAACGAAAGCTATACGGAGCCAGTGACGCGCTGTTCCTCAACCGTCTCGGCCAGTTCTGACAGGCTATCTGCAACCACTTCATGGCCAGCGGAGGCATCGTATTCAACCAGATTAATTCCGTATGCTTCTGACATCGCTCTGCCGACAGCTTCGTGATGTGTGCCAGAAGGAACCACGGCATAGTGCCGGAACGACTCGTCGCCGCCGAAGTTGCTCGTCTCGAGGAGCAGTTGAATATCCGGATCGGAGAGACTATAGCCGATAAAAAGCAGAGTATTGGTCGCGAAAAGACTTTGAATGAGCGTGAAGAAACGAGGGTTGTCGGCCCTAGCCTTGAAGTACTCCGACCTAGTTAATACGGTGTGCTCGGGACTCTTAACTGAACCATGCAGTTTAAGTATGAGCCGCATGGGAGATCGTAAGTTATTGATCAATCCTTTATCGTAATAATTAAGTACCGTGTATCCGTCGCTTGCAGCGCCCCGAACACATAGGTCCTCGTATGCAGAGTCGTAGTTCGTTGTCATAACAATACGCTGGTCAAGGCGAAGAACGGCGTCGTGGAGCACACCTGTCCGGAGGTTTCTGAACTCCTGCCGTAGAATTCGCGCATACTCCTGGCTTGTGAGTTTAGACCGGATTATTTGGGCTGCATCAAGGTAGCGTTCACGCTCGACCAGATAAGCAATTCGCTCTTCATCTTCCACTGAACATGTGGCTGCACTGGCAAGTAGCTCCAATAACCTCTTCCAAGATGGAGTTGTGTCGAAAGCATCAGGCGACAATTCTCGCCTACAAGCCATCGTGGCGCCGGCGCCCAGAAACGGAATGACACGGCGGCCGCAGAGTTCGTCGACTAACGCCTGGTCCCATGTAATAGTCATGCTGACGCACTCGCCAGTTCGATGTTCTTCAGAAAAGCGTCGGCGACGTCGGAGATCATGGCCTTATACGATTCCTGCTGTCGATACTGGGAGCCTACCAGGCCATCCTTCGAAGAAAGGCCTGAGATGGGGACGGCATTCTTTTGAGCCAAGGGAACTAAACTGTACAAGTGGGGGATATCGCCGAGATTAAGCTGATCTTGTTTGTTGCGGAGTGGAGCGGGGATAAACGGGGTTAACGACTGCTCTACCTGCTCCGGTACAAGAGTGCGAATGTCTTCATACGCTTTCGTCGCTCGCCGGTTACCCCCGTAGGACTTGGTAATGTACTGCTGAACGATATAGCCGATGTAGCCGCCACCAATCCTAGGCGGCTTTATATGCGGGAAATGCGTTTGCCATTGGGTTCGTTTGTCTCCATCGACACCATCCCACGAATGTTGGAAATCGTCGATCCATTTCTTCAGCCAGTTCGAGATGTTTCGGATGCCAATAATGCTGAAGATATCGGAGCTTAGCGGGGTGAGAAAGTTATCGCACCCGACCAGGACTGATCTATTAATTGATCCGAGGCTTGGGCCTATGTCGTAGAACGCGAAGTCGTAACCATGCTCGCTCAACACCGTCCGAAGTGCGGAGTTCCATGAGGTGCGGCGGAATCCCTCGATGTCCCTAGCGGTAAGTGACTTCCAGGCGTCCGCCAGCCGATCCTCAGTGATGGCAAATTGCGGGTCGCCAGCGATCAGATCCACGCCGAAGCGGTTATCGGACGCTCTGAAAACGCTAACATTCGCGTCGATGTCGGATTCGCCATTGTCGATTGGGGCAAGTATTTTCGATATAGTCGAGAATTCAGAGGTAGATTCCATGTATAGATCGGCTGCGGCGTCCACCCCCAGCAACAATTGGGTAGAATTGCACTGAGGGTCACAGTCCACGACGATGACCTTTTTTCCTCGCTCAGTCGCTAAAAACGACGCAAGATTGCAGGTGAGCGTTGTTTTCCCGACGCCACCTTTATTATTAAACATGGCGATGCTCTGCACGCGGTCTCCAACCCCTATTTGATGATCTGGTACTGCAGTAGCAGTTCGGAGGTGCTTCCTTCGCAGCCTTTGCGTACGCGCCTCCGGCTAGGGATCGGGCTTACGAAGCTTCCGACTTCTTTGTATGATTCGCCGCTGTCTAACACGAGAGAGTCGACAAGTCCCGCAAACGGCCGCCGCGTTGTGTTGGTCTTGTCGCCGGCAAGAATGCACAGCGTCCCTCCCGGCTTCAAGAGGCGCGACCAATCGGCTAGCCATTTGATGGACCGATCGAGGAAGACGTTCAGACGAGGGGAAACGAGGCTATCTAAGTATTGCCAATTGGGGTACCCAAGTAGTTCCAGGCGGATCCGATTATCTCGGCCATAGTGGAGTTGGCCCATGTACGGAGGACTCGTGATAATGGCGTCAAAGAGCGACTCTCCGTCTATCGCGCCGGAATCGCCATGCAGCACTATGCCCTCTTCCTGCACTTTACCTAGAGCGGGCAAGCGACTGATCGCGCGGTCGATTTTCCGCGCAAGTCGGGACTCCACGTCACGATACTCGTACAGTTCTGGGAACAACTCCTTGGGGAAAGACTTGCTGCGGAGATACGGCACGGTATGACTGGCTGGAAACGACAAGAAGCCGGGACGCTGGTGATGCGCTATTCCCATCAAGCAGGCGAGACCGAAGCTGTCGTTCTCGTCCTTTAGGACCTTCACCCAAGCCAGCAAACTAATCAGGGTATCGGGATGGTACATGCTGCGAAGTTCTTCGCTTACTTCCGCGGAAGACACCTCCGACCGTAGTTGATCGACGCGGGGGAGGTACTTTTCTACGAGATCGTCTCCGCTTGAAGGAAGGGCACCATTCAATGCAGCTACTTTGGCCTCCGACAAGAGGACAGCATACGGATTGAGGTCGGTGCCGGTCGCAATTCGTCCCTGTGACTGTGCCTCCAGAAGCACGGTCCCCGATCCGCAAAAAGGATCGTAAACGCGGTCCCCTGGATTTGTACACGCATCGACCGCCCAAGCTGCAAGCTCTGGTCTCATCTTCCCGAGGTAAGGTGACAGCTCGTGCAGCGATGACGGTCTGTTGTTCGCGTGAATAAGCGCTCGGTTCCCTGCCCGCCGGTCCACGCTCGGACCTTACCCGGTTGTTTCCGTTTAGCAGCGCGACATGGATCAAACACGCCGAAGGTGGCGGCACTCTTCCGCCTATGGCAACTGCCGCCGCACTACTTTGCGAGTGATGAAGACAGGGGCCCGTCGGGCCGCCCCATGCAAAGCTCGACCTGAAACGTTAAGTCCGGTCCACGGACGCTCTATCGGTAGACGTTTGGGCGCTTGAGACAACTCAGGCCGCCGGTGTCGCGACAGTGTTGTACGCAGCGTTCTGCTGACCCGGTAAGTGCTCGAACGGGGGACGTCTTCGGGGGGAGACCCTCAGCGTGATCAACGAGCGCGGCATACCTGCGAGCATCGCAACCGGCGGAGCATTCGGGCCACCTTCGATTAGCCCATTTGCCAATGGAGCTCGTGGCGTTGGAGCCATCTGGATGCCTGCCGACGCATTCGTCAATTTGTGTGGCCCGGGACATCGCGGTCTCGAGCGCAACGCGTTCTTGCTGTGACCATGACCAACAGAGCCGAGCTGCTCCCTGCTGTGTTTAGGCGTTGTTCCCCAAGAGGCGTTTGCGCGACGCGCCGGAGCGCTGGCCAAACGCGGGCCAAACCAGCGCCGAAACTCCGTGTGGGTACACACAGACCCGCCGAAGCCCGTGCTGGGTCGAAAGTCTTTGAACGCCAGCGCTTCTGACGGCCGCGGCGGGCGTCTGCGAGCGTCGGCGATTGAGTCGGAAAAAGGTGGGGGTCAAGTGGCCGCAGGTTCAAATCCTGTCAGCCCGACCAAGAAAACCCGCTCCGACCAGCAACGGAGCGGGTTTCTGCGTCTAACAGAGTGCTCGCCGAAGCGGTGTGGTGTCCAAGTGGGCCGCAAGTGCCCCTGTGCGCGGCCACCAGGCGGTCCTCGTACCACGCGACCCCGAGTGCCAGCGCCTCGGCGCGCTGACGGGTCTGAAGGGTGCGTTGCATTTCAACGAGTTCGGCTGGCATCGGCAGGTCGCGACGGCTGCGGCGGCTTCGACCCCATCGACGAGTCCCGCCGAAAGTCGAGCGCTTACCGGCTCGTTACGGCCGCAGCAGTGCGCCCGGACTACCGCGCCGTCAGTCGCTGACCGTCAGCATCGTCGGATGCCGGCCCTCGACAGACTCGGGATCCTCCGCTGCGGGACGACTGCGCTTGGCCGAGCGCAGCACGCGCGCGGCGGTGGCATCCAGGCTCTTTCGACTGGCGAACCCGGCGGCGGCCGCCGCCTCGGTCCAGGTGCTGCCCGAGATCGCGAGTTGTGCGGCGTGGGCGAGTCGATCACCGTTGGGTCGGGGAGGCAGAGCGGCGAGTGCGACCAGTATCTGGTGTGCGCGAGCTAGCCGGATATACGTCTGCTCCCACTCGAGCATGGCCTTCGTCCTCTTCGGTTCCGAGCCTTCTGCGGCGGCGTCCCACGCCGGCCCGTCTTTGACGATCAATGGACTCGTTGCGCGGTTTCTCGCGCGGTCGGTGATCCACGCGGTGATCAGATGCTCCAGGGCGAGCACGATCCAGAGGTACCGCTTCGGTTCGAGTTCCCGGCGCAGCGACATATAGGCGATCCCGCCCGTCCGCAAAGCGGTTTCGACCGTGATCAGCTCCCACTGCTCGGGGCGGAAGTCGCTCAGATACTCGAGCGGGATCTCGCGTTCGTCGAGGCGCGTCTTCGCGTGCGGTATCTCCAGACTCAACCCGGCGAGCCCCTTCAGGTACTCGCGTGCCGTGTCGAACAGGGGAGCCGGGCCGCTCGATATGGAACCGCACAGTGCGGACCTTCGTCATGCCTGATCACCGTCCCTGACAAAACGAGTCGTGCATGGCGTCGGTTTTGCGCAAGCGCAGTCCGGGCATTGGCACGGCAGCCATCTGCTCACCGTTGTCGAGCACTTTCATCAGGCGCAGTGTGGCAGGGGGCACCGACATCGTTGTCGGTGTCAGACATCCTCCAGTCGGATGCCCTTGGTCTCCTTCATGAAAAAGCATGCGACACCCGTGAGCGCGGACAGGACCATGATGTAGACGCCGAAGACCCAGCCGAGGTCCCAGCTGAGCAGCAGCTGGTTCAAATACGGTGCGGTGCCGCCGAATACCGCCACCGAGAACGAGTAGGCGAACCCGATGGACTGCGTGCGCAGGTGGGTGGGAAAGCTCTCGGACAGCGTCGAGGACAGGATGCCTCCCGGGATCGCGACCACCAGCAGCGCCACCGTCGCCGCGACCAGCAGCGTCCATCCTTCCGACGAGATGAGCATCGTCAACGGAATCTGCAGGACGAACATCAACACCGCGAACGCGGCCAGCATGGGCCGTCGGCCGATCGAATCGGACAACCGGCCGAGGAACGGCAGCGACACCAACGCGACCAGCTGCGCGATCACCAACATCCAGTAGGCGATGTCGGGATCCATGTCCTGCTCAGTGATCGCATAGGTCGAGACGTACGACGTCCAGGTGTAGTGCGCGGCAGTGACTCCCGACGTCATGGCGATCATCAGCAGGATGGCCCGCGTCACCGTCTTGCGCGGTACCGAGGGGGGCTCCGGGGTCTGCTGATCGGCATCGAAGACGTCACTCTCGTCCATGCTGCGGCGCAGGTACAGCGCGACGAGGGCCAAGACCGCGCCCAGCAGGAACGGGATACGCCAACCCCATTCTCCGACAGCAGATTCGGTGAGGGTACTGGTGATGACCCCACCGACGGTGTACGCCAGCACCGATCCGCCGAAGATGGCGATGAAAGCGACGCTGCCCCACATCCCGCGGCGATTCGGCGGGGCGATCTCGCCCACATACGAATACGCGGTCGCCGACTCCCCGCCGTGGGCGAAACCCTGCATCATTCGGGCCAGCAACAGGATCGCTGAGGCCCACGTGCCGATCGCGGCGTAGGTGGGCAAGAGCCCGATGACCAAACTGCCGGTGGCCATCATCAGCATGGTCGTGACAAGCACGAACTTGCGGCCGCGTTTGTCGGCGATCCGGCCGAACACGATGCCGCCCAGCGGGCGCATCAGGAAGCCGACGGCGAACACGGCCAGCGTCGACAGCAGGGCCGACACCGGATTGTCCTGGCTGAACATCGCGGCGGCGATGAACGGCGCGAAGACCGCGTACGCGCTCCACTCGTACCATTCCAGGACGTTGCCCACCGAACTGGCGATCAGGGACTTCCTGCGGGAGGCCATGGTCGGCCCGGTCCGTGTCTCGCCGGTGATCCTGCCAGTCATCGTGGGTCACTTTCTCGCGAGATACCGCGGCACTGCGGGGCTCATCACCGGAGTTCGGCTCTCTTGATCTTTCCGGTGGGGGTCTTGGGAAGTTCGGCGACGAGGTGCACGGTCCGCGGCCGCTTGTAGGCGGCGAGCCGGTCACGGGCGAACTCGATTAGCTCGGCTTCGGTTGCGGTCGCACCGGGTTGCAGCGCGACGTAGGCGACGACGGCCTCCCCCTGGTAATCGTCGGGGTGACTGACCACCGCGACTTCGAACACTGCCGGATGCTCGTAGAGGGTGTCCTCGACCTCGCGTGGCCACACCTTGTAGCCGGACACGTTGATCTGGTCTTTGAGCCGATCCACGATGTACACCCAGCCCTGCTCGTCGATGATCGCGACGTCGCCGGTGCGCAGCCGGCCCTCGGGCATCGTCGAGGCGGATGCGTCGGGGTTGCGCCAATATCCGGAAACCACCTGCGGCCCAGTGACTTCGAGCTCACCGGCGACCCCGGCGGGTGTCGGATTCCCAGCGGCATCGACGGTGCGCAGGCGCACCCGGGGGAGGGGCAGTCCGACCGACAGCGACCCACTGGCCGCGTCGACCGGAGCCTCGGTGCCCGGGGGCACGGCAACGATGCCGGCGGTGGTCTCGGTCATGCCGTAGGCGTTGTGGATGTAATGCCCGAAGCGCGAGGCGAAGGCCTTGACCGTGGCCGGGGGGATGGGCGCACCACCGGAGTACAACGACTTGACCGATGCGAAGTGCTCGGCGCCGGCCTGCGGCAGCGCCGAGATCGCGTTGAACACCGTGATGGAACCGATGGTGTACGTCACGCGATGCTCGGTGAACACATCCAGAGTCACTGCCGGGTCAAACCTGTTCGCGAACACCAGAAGGCAATCGCGCACCAGAGCCACCGCGGCATTGAGCACGGCGCCGGTGATGTGGAACAGCGGAGCGACCGCGAACACCACGTCGCCGTCGGCGAGCCCAGCATGATCGCCGAAGTCGACCGCCGTGGCCAGAACGTTCGCGTGGGAGTTCATCGCGCCCTTCGGCGGTCCGGTGGTCCCCGAGGTGTAGGTGAGTAGCGCCAAGTCCTCCCCGACGGGCGGGTCTACGACAGGCTTGCGTCCACGGTTGCGTCGGATGAGATCGACCAGATCGTCGGCGGGTGTCGTCGGCCGCGACGTGGACCGGAACACCCGTGGGTCGTTTCGGGATTGGAAATCGAGGCCGCTGGTGCCGACCGTGAACCGGACGGTGCTGCTGCGCAGTGTCTCGGTGACGGCTTCGACGTCGTGCTCATCGCAGACGACGCCCACCGGCTGCGCGTCGTCGACGATGGCGCGCAGCTCACGCCCGCGGTACATCGGGTTGAGGAGCAACGCGGCCGCACCGATCTTCCAGAGCGCCAGGAAACTCAGCGCGTACTGGGGGATGTTCTGCAGATAGATCCCGACCCGGTCACCGCGGGAAACGCCGAGATCGGAAAACGCAGCCGCGAGGGCATCGGACGCATCGTCGACCTCGCGGGCGGTGAGCACCGTGTCGAAGTACGCGATGGCGGGATGGTCGGGAAAGCGGTCGACGCGGGCTCGCCAAGCATCCACGACGGTCTGGTCGGATTTCAGCGACGGCATCTGGACACCGTTCGCCGCGCACGACTCGGTCCGATGTCAGCACCGACATGTGACCAGGAACCCGCCACCACTTGCCGCGCATACCCTCGGTTCCCGTTGTCAAACCGGAGCGGCGGATGCGTGCGACGGCATGATCGCTGATCGCCAGGCGAGCGGATTGAGCTCCCGGTAGGGGTCGGCGCTCCGAATCCGTTGCAGGTCAGCCAGTTCGGCCTCCAACTGCGCCTGCACCTCGGTCTTGATCTTCGCGACCCACTCCTCCCGCTCGGTGTCCGCGGGTTGGGTGGTGCTGATCGGCGGGCCGAACCGCAGGTACATGCGTTGCGGGCGGGGGATGAGGGTGGGGCCCACACCGCGCAACAGCGGCATCGCCATATCCGGGGGTGCACCGGTGCGCCGACCGAGCCAGTTGCTGAACCGCCCGAACACGCCGTCGCGGGTCACCAGGCTGGTGTAGACGTCGTCGGCGCCGACCAGCGCGGCGGTCACGATCGGATAGTCGTGGTCGGTGGCCAGACGGGCGAAACCGGAGCGGTTGTCCCACCGCAACCGGTACTCCTCGCCCTTGAACTTGGCGATCTCGCGGCCACCACCGGGAAAAACCAGGATGGTCTGATCCTGACGCATGAGCGCACCTGCCGTCTCAGGGGAGCCGACCACAGCGCCGTAGGCGGCGATCAGATCGGCCTGCAACCCCCTGGCCTTCCCGAACTGCCGGTCGGCCAGCGGCCTGACCTGCTTGCCGATGGTGTGGCGCACGTAGTACGGGATCATGACGATCTCGGCCAACGACATCTGGGTGTGATTGCCGACGATCAGGAAGCGGCCGTCGGCCGGCAGATTGTCCAGGCCGTCGACGTAGGGGCGGTACACGTTCATCAGTGGTTCGAGGTTGTCCGCGGCGACGGTGAGCAGACTGCGCCACATTCGCTCGGCCGGAGGGACGACGATGACGTCGCTGCCCGGAGGTGGTGGCTTCGTGTCGGCGCTCATTTCACCATCCTCCTCCGCGCGAGGCGGCCGCCGAGGCGGCGCCGATTTCCCGGCACGTCTGGCCGTCGCCGATAATTCCCGGGTGAATCGTGAGACGTCCGAGCAGTCCGCCACCATCCGTGGCCGCTTCGAGTGGCGCGACCTGACGCAGGCGGCCGTGTTCGCCGGGCTGCTGGCCGCCCTCGGCCTGCCCGGAACCCTGACGCTCGGGCCCACCGGCGTCCCGATCACCTTGCAGACCCTGGGCGTGATGCTGGCCGGCTCCATCCTCGGGCCCCGCAAGGGCGCACTCGCGATTGCGCTGTTCGCGATCCTGGCCATCGCCGGCCTGCCGATCCTGGCGGGCGGCCGGACCGGCCTGGTGTCGCTGTCCTCACCGACGGCCGGCTTCTTCGTCGGCTGGTTACCGGCCGTCGCCGTGATCGGTGCGCTGACCGCGATCATGATGCCGCGCTACCGCGTGCTCTGGGGCATCCTCATCAACATCGTCGGCGGCATGGCGGTGATCTACCTCTTCGGCACGATCGGTTTGATGCTGCGCACCGACTTGACGTGGTGGGCGGCCTTGTCCACCAACGGAATCTACGTCCCCGGCGACATCGTCAAAGCCGTCATATGCGCCTACGTCGCCGCCCAAGTCCACCGAGCCCGGCCCGGTCTCATCACGCCGTGGCGCAGCGCCCGCAACCATGAGTGACGATCCCCCCGAAGCGATCGTCGTCGACCACGTCTCGCACGCATTCGGTGACCGCCGCGTCCTGCACGACGTCTCGCTGACGCTCACACAGCGCCGGATCGCGATCGTCGGCGCCAACGGCAGCGGCAAGTCGACCCTGGCGCGCATGTTCAACGGCCTGGTCATCCCTGACGGTGGCGCGGTACGCGTACACGGACTGGACACGAAGCGGGCGGCCAAACAGGTCCGGCGCCTGGTCGGGTTCGTGTTCACCGACCCGGACCGGCAGATCCTGATGCCGACCGTCGCCGAGGACGTCGAACTGTCGCTGTCCCGCCTGAAGCTGGACCGGCAGGCCCGCGCCGAGCGGGTCGCTGCGGTGCTCGAACGGTTCGGCCTGGCCGGGCACGCGGATCAGCCGGCTCATCTGCTCTCCGGCGGCCAGAAGCAGCTGCTCGCCCTGGCGACCGTGCTGGTCACCGAACCGTCGATCGTCGTGGCCGACGAACCGACCACGCTGCTGGATCTCCGCAATGCGCGAATGCTGCGCGCCGCGTTCGCGTCACTGGACACCCAACTCGTGCTCGTCACGCACGACCTGGACCTGGCCAGTGACGCGGACCGGGTGATCGTGCTCGACGAGGGTCAGCTGGTCGCCGACGACGTGCCGGCGGTCGCGCTGCCCGCCTACCGGCGGCTGATGTCATGACGGTTTTGGGGGAGTACCGGCCGGGACGGTCGTGGCTGCACCGGATGCCGGCCGGGGCGAAGCTGATCGCACTGGGCGCGTTGATCATCTTGATGACGGTGCTGGTGGACTCCCCGACGCGACTCGGCGTCGCGGCCGCCGCGGTGTCGGCCGCGGTTGCTTCGGCGCGGCTGTCCCCGCGAGTGCTGATCGGGCAGCTGCGCCCGGTGTTGTGGGTGGTCGGGGTGATCTTCGTGCTGCAGGTGCTGCTCACCGACTGGAGCCGGGCGCTGGTGGTGTGCGGGGTGCTGCTGCTCGCGGTCTGTCTGGCCGCGCTCGTCACGCTGACCACCAGAACAGCCGACATGCTCGACGCCGCGAACAGGGCGATGGCGCCGCTCGCGCGGTTCGGCTTCCCGGTCCGGCAGGTGGCCATCGCGCTGGCTCTGACCATCAGATCCATCCCGCTGCTGGTGGAGATCATCCGGCAGGTCGACGAAGCCCGCCGGGCACGCGGACTGCGGATATCCCCGCGGGTGGTCTTTGTGCCCGTCATCGTGGGAGCGCTGCGTGCTGCCGACAACTTCAGCGAGGCGTTGATCGCCCGGGGCATCGACTGAGGCGCCCTCGATACACCCGTCCGGTTTCGGATTCGTTACGTGGGTGTTCCATCAACTGAAATTCGGACGCCTCAAAACCCTTGTCGCACCGTTGAATTCGTTACCCCGCGCGGATCGCTGCGGCGATGCCGGTCTAGCATCGGTACCGCCCCCGATCCCACGGAAGTTGGTCATGCCTACAATTCTCATTCCGCGTGCGGTGATCACCGCTGATCCCGCGACCCGGGACGTGTCCTGTATCTCCGAGCAGGCGGTGGTGGTCGACGGCGGAATCATCGCTGAAGTGGGGCCGGCCCGTGCGGTATGCGAAAAATACCCCGAGGTGACGCCGCTGCGGTTCCAGAACTCCCTCCTGACACCGGGTTTCGTCAACGGGCACCACCATCTCGGCGTGACGCCGGTGCAACTCGGGTCGCCGGATTCCCCGCTGGAAACGTGGATCGCGGCGCGTTCGGCCAACCCGCAGATCGACCTCGGCGTCGACACCGCATACTCAGCGATCCAGATGATCCGTAGCGGAGTCACCACCGTCGCGCACCTGCAAGGCTGGTACGACACCGACGCCACCGATCCGCTGGCGTCGGCGCGGGCGGTGCTCGACACCTATCTGCAGATCGGTATGCGGACCTCCTACGCCAAACTCGTCCGCGACCAGAACTTCTTCATCCACGACGACGACCTCGAGCTTCTTCCCGCGCTACCCGAGAGCGCCCGGCAATGGTTCACCGATCTCGTCGAGTTCTTCCGCACACCGCTGGAGGACAAGATCGCCGACTTCCACGCCTTGTCCGAGAAGTACGCCGACGAAGCGTTGACCGCAATCCAGCTCGGTCCCTGCAACTTTCATTGGCTCAGCGATGACGGCCTGGGACGCATCGGGGAGGTGTCGGCCCAGACCGGCGCACCGGTCCACCTGCATTTCCTGGAAACCATCTACCAGTCCCGATATCTCGACGTCAGGGCAGGTGCACGGCGCCTGGAATTCCTCTCCGACTCCGGCCTGCTCAGCGACCGGCTCACCCTCGGACACGGGACGTGGCTGCAGGACGACGACATCGGGGTGCTCGCCGATTCCGGGGCCAGCGTCTGCAACAACTGCAGCTCGAACTTCCGACTGTCCAGTGGCCGTCTGCCACTGCTCGACGTGCTCGACGCCGGCATCAACGTCGGCATCGGCATCGACGAAGCCGGAATCAACGACGACCGCGACATGATCCAGGAAATGCGACTGATCTACACCGTCAACCGGGAACCAGGTATGTCCCGACGCAGGGTTTCCGCCGAGCAGGTCTTCGCGATGGCCACCGTCGGTGGCGCACGCACCACCGGATTCGGCAACGGACACGGCACCATCACCGCCGGCGCGCCGGCCGATCTGGTCCTGTTCGACGAGACCCGGCTGCGTCATCCCTTCCAGCTCGAGGGCGTCTCCGAGGTCGAGCTGCTGATCGCACGGTCACGCCCCGACACCATCACCGACGTGATGATCGGCGGTCGGTGGGTCATGAGGGAAAGTGTCCTGACCAGCATCGACGAGGCCGCCGTCCTCGACGAGGTGGTCCAGAAGTGCGCCGCCGTCGACCGTGCTCAGCATCGAGTGCAGCGGGAGTTCGCCACGATGCTGGAGAGCGCAGTCCGTGAGTGGTTCATCCAGCGATACGGAGTCTGACCGACCACCCGCCCGCCCAAACTTATGAACAACCATCACAGTTTCCTCAGGGTTCACTGCGATATCAGCAGTAACAATGGCGGTCACCATCTGGTGACTGAAGGGGATCTCGGTGCACATGGTCAAGCGATGGCGTGTGGTCGTGGCGGCCGCCGCCCTGTCGGTGACGCCAATGGCGGTCGGCACTCCGCAGGCTCACGCCAGCTCGGTGAATTGGGATGCGATCGCCCACTGCGAGTCCAGCGGCAACTGGGCGATCAACACCGGCAACGGGTTCTACGGCGGCCTCCAGTTCCTGCCGGCGACGTGGCGTGAGCACGGTGGCGTCGGCTCACCTGAGAAGACGTCGCGCGAATATCAGATCGCGATCGCCGAGCGTGTCCTGCGCACACAGGGCATCGGCGCCTGGCCGGTCTGCGGCGCCTATGCGCTCGCACCGAGATCGGCGGCTCCTGCCGGCACCGGCAGCGCATGCCGGTTCGTCTCCGGGACGGTGATGGGTGTCGTGAACCTCAACAGGATGTGCGCCGCGCTGGCCCATCAGGCGCGCACGGTCGCCAGCGCACTGATGCGCTGACGGCCGATTTCCGATCGTCGGCTAGGACGACCACTCCGCGAGCACGCGCATCTTGCCGGCCTTCACCGCGGCATCACGGCGCAGCTTCTTCAACGTCGGGGCGAACGCATTGCGCTCGTTGTCCTGAAAATTCAGCGGCAGATCCAACGCCTTGATCAGCTTGGCTTCCAAATGCCACGGCTCGGGGTGGAGCACCCACGACACCGCGGCGTTCTCGGCCATCCACTGCGTCAAGATCGCTTCACCGCCGGCGAAGCTCTGGCGCTTACCCGAGCCGACGCGGCGCAACGCGAAGCCGAGTCGCTCGCCCAGGAGCACACCGAGCGACTTGCGCAGGGTGGAACCGTCGGCGCTGGCATGCCCGGCGCCGAAGTGGTAGCGGATTCGTTTGCGGAGATCGCCGGGGTTCTGCGGCTTGCCGTCGCCGCGCGGCGGGCTCGGACTGATGCCGACGTAGAGCAGCGTCCACCCGTCGCGCTGCTGACAACCGGAGACGTCGATATCTCCGGGGATCTCTCGGAACCACCACCCGTGAGCACCGGCCTCGGCGGGTACCGGGCACGGATCCGCGAAGATCTCTTCGCGCGTATACCGCTGAGCCGCAAGGAACTTCGCAACAGCATCTGCATTGCGCTTCGCAGACATCGACTCAGCCATGGACCCCAGCGTAGTCGCCGGGATCGGTGGTCAGCACCCAGCCAGCCACCGCTGCAACCCCTGCTCGAGGACTGCCGCCATGTCGGACTCTGCGGCCGCGGCATGTACGGCCGCCGACACCGGGGACTCGGGCTCCCGCGCCAGTGTGATCACCCCGACCGTCGGCCCGTCCCGGTTGTCGGTCATCGGGCGTACCGCCATCCCGGCCGGCACCCCGAAGGCGTGCAGCCACGCGTGCGACGCGATGGTCGCGAACCCGCCGCCGGTCAGGTGGGCGAAGATGGCGCCCACCGTGTCGGCCTCCACCACCGGCGTGAAGTCGACAGCCGCTGCGGCCATGTGCGCGTTGATGATCCGCCGATTCCGCATCTCGGAGGTCAACGCGCACAGCGGCAGTGTGGCGGCCTGCCCCCACGAAACCTCGGAATGCGTCATCACCGGGTTGCTCTCGGGTGCCAGCAGGACATACCGCTCCCGGTACAGCGCGGTCTGACGGCAGCCCGGTGGCGCCTCGTCGTCGAGATAGGTCAGACCGGCGTCGATCTCGAAATCGGCGAGCCGGCGCGCGATCTCACGCGACGACAGCGCCTCCACCCGTACCGAAGCCGACTGGTGGCGCTGCAGAAGCCGGCCGCTGAGCAGGGGACTGGCCGGTATCGAGGTGGGGATCGCCGCGATGCGCGCGGTCAGCGTCAGCCCACCGCGCATGCGCTCCACGTCGGCCAGCAACTCGTCACGCTCGGCGAGCATGCGGTGCGCCCAGCTCAGAACCCGCTTGCCTTCGACGGTGAAATCCTCAAACCGCCGACCACGCAGCACTATCGGCACCCCGAGTTCATGCTCGAGCTTGCGGATGGCGACCGACAGGGTGGGCTGGCTGACATGGCAGGCTGCCGCGGCGCGGCCGAAGTGGCGTTCCCGGGCCAGTGCGACCAGGTATTCCAGCTGCACCAGGTGCACCTCTGTCGACATTGCTCACCGCCTTGATAGTCAGCGGCTATCGAAGCATGTCGAATCGTCATCAGCAAACCGTTGTCGGCCCCGACGCAGGCCACTACCGTCACAGCACACCGATCCGAAAGAAGCCCACAGTGCCGCGCGCCCACGACCAGACCAGATATGAGTTCGACGAGAACGACGTCGTCGTCACCCCGCACAAAGACCATGCCGCCGGGGTCCCAGCCGTCCTGGTGTCGATGCAGCGCAGCGTGGAGCAGATGGGTGCCCTACGGACGGCACGGGCCCTGCTGCGCCTCAACCAGCGTCACGGTTTCGACTGTCCCGGTTGCGCATGGCCGGAGACGCCCGGGCACCGCAAGCACGCCGAATTCTGCGAGAACGGCGCCAAAGCGGTGGCCGAGGAAGCCACCCGACGACGCGTCGACCCCGACTTCTTCGCCCGGCACTCCGTGGCCGACCTGGCCGGCCGCACCGAATACTGGCTGGGCCAGCAGGGTCGCCTCACCCATCCCATGGTCTTGCGTTCCGGTGCAACGCATTACGAGCCCATCGACTGGGAGTCGGCCTTCGAGCTCATCGCGACCGAGTTGCGCGCCCTCGACACCCCGGACGAGGCGGCGTTCTACACCTCCGGCCGTACCTCCAACGAGGCAGCCTTCCTGTATCAGCTGCTGATCCGAAGCTTCGGCACCAACAACATGCCGGACTGCTCCAACATGTGCCACGAATCATCCGGCACCGCCCTGACCGAGAGCATCGGCATCGGTAAGGGCTCGGTGTCGGTGCCCGACCTCGAGCACGCCGACCTCATCCTCATCGCCGGTCAGAACCCGGGCACCAACCACCCACGGATGCTGTCGGTGCTGGAAAAGGCAAAAGGCAACGGCGCGAAGATCATCGCCATCAATCCGTTGCCCGAAGCAGGTCTGCTGCGGTTCAAGGACCCGCAGAAGCTGCACGGGGTGATCGGCGCCGGAGTCGCACTGGCCGACGAGTTTCTCCAGATCCGCATCGGCGGCGACCAGGCACTGTTCCAAGGCTTGGCCAAGCTGCTGCTCGAAGCCGAGGATCGCGAACCCGGCTCGGTGCTCGATCACGAGTTCCTCCAACGGCATTGCGCAGGTTTCGAGGACTACGCCGCCCACATCCGCAACGTGGACCTCGACACCGTCGTTGCCGCCACCGGGCTGTCCGTTCGGCAGATCGAGGACACCGCGCGGGCGTTGATGGCCTCAAAACGGACCATCATGTGCTGGGCCATGGGCTTGACCCAACAGACCCACGGTGTCGCCACCATCCAGGACGCCACCAGCCTGCTGTTGATGCGCGGCATGATGGGCAAGCCCGGCGCCGGGGTGTGCCCCGTACGCGGGCATTCCAACGTCCAGGGCGACCGGACGATGGGCATCTGGGAGAAGCCGCCGGCGTCGTTCCTCGACGCGCTGGACACCGAGTTCGGCATCCGCAGTCCCCGCCACCACGGCTACGACTCCGTGGAAGCCATCCGCGCGATGCGCGACGGGCAGGTCCGGGTGTTCATGGCCATGGGCGGCAACTTCGTCTCCGCCACACCGGACACCGAGGTCACCGAGGCGGCGCTGCGCCGGTGCGCGCTGACGGTGCAGGTGTCGACCAAGCTCAACCGCTCACATGTAGTGACCGGGCGCACCGCCCTGATCCTGCCGTCGCTGGGACGCACCGACAAGGACATGACCGGCGGGCGTAAACAGGTTGTCACCGTAGAGGATTCGATGTCGGTGGTGCACCTGTCCCGCGGCGGCCTGACACCGCCCGGCCCGCAGGTGCGAAGCGAAGTGGCGATCGTGTGCGGTCTGGCGCAGGCCCTGTTCGGCTCAGCACACCCAGTGCCGTGGGATGACTTCGCCACCGACTACGACAGGATCCGCGATGCGATCGCCCGGGTGGTCCCAGGTTTCACCGACTTCAATACCCGGGTTCGTCAGCCCGACGGGTTCGTGCTGCCGCACCCGCCGCGCGACGAACGCCGATTCGCCACCCGAACCGGTAAGGCGAACTTCGTGGTCAACGACCTGCACTGGGAACCGGTGCCCGAGGGCTGCCTGATCCTGCAGACACTGCGCAGCCACGACCAGTACAACACCACGATCTACGGCCTCGACGACCGCTACCGCGGAGTCAAAGGCGGGCGTCGTGTCGTGTTCTGCCATCCCGACGACATCGCCGCCGCGGGATTCGCGGCCGGTGACCGCGTGGATCTGGTGTCGGAATGGACGGGTCCGGACGGCACGACCGAAATGCGCACCGCCGAGAACTTCCGACTGGTGGCCTATCCGACACCGCGCGGCAACGCAGCGGCGTACTACCCGGAGACCAACCCGCTGATTCCGCTCGACCACGTGGCGCGCGGCTCCAACACCCCGGTGTCGAAAGCCGTCACCATCCGTCTGCGCGCGGCGACCGCGCGGGGGTAGCTCGAACGGGCAAAACGCCACGGTCAGCTGCAGCCCCCAGGCGTGCGGCAGGACGGGCCGACCGCGAGGATCAGTTCACCATTGCGCGGACACATTGTCGGCGATTCGCTTCGCGATGCGCACCGCCGAGTCCGCCGGCTTGGCCGCGCAGGCGTTGACGTCGACGATGACGTTGTTGCGCACGGCCAGCGCGCGTCCACAACCCCACCCGCCGGCGCGCGCGTCCTGCTGCATCGCCACGACGCTGAGCATGCCGTCGGCGTTCGCGACCGGCCCGGGCGTCCACTCGGTGCCGCTCTGCAAATGGGTGTACTGCCGGCACGCGGGCCACTGCTGCGCCGAGGCGTCGAAGAACTCCTGAGCCTTCTCCACGAGCGGGAAGAGCACCACTGTCTGCTTCAGATAATGGGTGAAGTCGTCGCCGTTGTTGAAGCTCTCGTCGTGTGATGCGCGGTAACCACTGTCGGCGTACACGAGCGCCTCGCCGGCGGCGTCGACGGCCAGGCACTCGCGCGGCGCCATGGACGCGCTGGTATCCGACAGCGTCGTCGCCGAGCCGGTCAGCGCCATCCCGGCCGTGCCCATCTCCTGGTCGATCTCAGCAGGGGTGAGCAGCAATTCGGGCAGTTCCCGCTCCACCAGCGGACGCGGGATCACCGTGCGCGTCGGCGTCGTCGACTCCGCGTTGCCGATGGAACTGCCACAGCCCGCAACCAGGGCGCAGATCAACGCAAACCCCAGAACGGTTTCCGGCTGGCCCATTGTCGTCCTCCCATAGAGACACCGTGTGCAGCCATGGTGGGGCACCGTCGACGAAGACCGCGGCAACGACGCCGTGTTTCACGATAACGATGAATCGGGCGTTTGGTAACGAAAGATGACGACGCCGGCGAACCGGGTCAAACCCGGCGTGTCGTCCCACCGGGCGGCGTAATTTGCGCCTGAGCAGATACCTGCCATCCGAAGGGGAGTCCCATGGGTCACGCCAAGCACATCGGTCGAGTCGGCGCCCTTGCGGTGATGCTTGGGGTCGGTGTCGCGCTGGGGAGCAGTCCAGCGGTCGCCTTCGCCGAGCCGGGTGCTGCTTCCTCGGACACGTCGCAGCAACGCGACGCGGCGTCGCCCGGCAAACGCACCGTCGGCAGCGACAACGCCGAGCGTCGCGGCGACCGCCGGGACCACCGCGCCGAGGAGCGCGCGAGTTCCCGTCGTGACCAGCAGCGCACGGCGAAGGATGAAGACGAGGCACTCGAGGTCGACACACCGACACGCCCGCAGAGCCGCAGCGCCGCGGCGCCGACCGACGCCTCGGACGAACCCGAACCTCCGGCAACCGAACCGCCCGCCGCGTCGGAACCCTCCGACGAGTCCGAACCGCCGCCATCTCAGGAGAAGCCGGAACCGACCGCCCCCACACCGACGGTCGGCAAGGAGCAAGCCAGGACGACGACGCTCACCCAACGGCGTCCACCGAAATCGGCGCCGACACGCGAACGCACCACCCTGGCCAGATTTGCGTCCGCGCTGTTCGGTCCGACGGCCGCACCGGGCAGGCAAGCGCCGCTCCAGGGCGCGGCGATGCTGGCCGCCCTGGGCGCCGTCCGCGATGAACTGGAACGCAACAGCCAACGGCAGCTGGCCAATGTTGTTGCGCAACAATCCAATGCGCTGGCGATCGATGATTCGCCCAATGTGTTGGTGATCGGCGTCGACGGGGTCAACCTCAGCAGGGTGCTGGCCAACCCGGCCATGACCAACTTCTGGAACCTGATCGACGACAGCACCACCGCCCCGGCGAGCATCGTCGGCCACACCACCCTGTCCAACCCGTCGTGGACGGCGGTGCTGACCGGCGTGTGGGGAGAGCGCACCGGTGTCTTCAACAACGTCTACACGCCGTGGACCTACGACAGGTTCCCGACGGTCTTCGACCTGATCGAGACACAGAACCCGGCGGTGCAGACGACGTCCATCGCCAACTGGAACGTCATCTCGGCGATCGCGGGCGCCGGTGACATCGGGGCCGACGTCATCGTCAACGTCGACCAGGTGCCCGGCGACACCAACTGGCTGGCCACCGACGACGCCGTCGGCCAGGCCACGGTGGCGGCCATCGCCGGCGCCGACCTGGCCGTTCCGAACTTCATGTTCAGTTACTTCGTCGGCGTCGACGAGAACGGGCACCTGTACGGCGGCGCGTCCGACGAATACCGGGAGGCGCTGGAGAACTTCGACGAGAACCTCGGCGCCATCCTGCAGGCCATCGCCGACTCCGGGGAGGAATGGACCATCCTGATGGTCACCGACCACGGCCACCAACCGCAGCAAGGGCTCGGGCACGGATTCCAATCACCGGACGAGACTTCGACTTTCGTGCTCGCGAACAATCCGCTGCTGTTCACCCGCGGCGCGATGAACCTGCAGTACGACATCGTTGACGTGACCCCGACCGTCCTGGCGCTGTTCGGTCTCGACACCGACGGCGACTTCGACGGCGAGTCGCTGCTGGATCAGGGCGGCACCGTCGTCCCCGAAGGTGACGACCCCGCCGAGGCGCTGCGCGACGCCCTGCAGGACGCCATCGACGAAAACGACTATCCGGACATCGGGACACAGATCGCGTTGGGGGCGCGCACCATCTTCGGTGCGATTCCGTACTACGTGGACGGGCTGACCGAGTCGCTCACCTCGGGCCTGCAGGCGATCGCCGACATGGAGATCTTCCTGGTCAGCTTGATCGCCAAGGTGGCGATCGCACCGGTGCAGCTGCTCGGCGACGTCCTGTACGTCGCCACCAACATCGTCGCGCAGATCGTCGCGCGGCTGACCGGGGTGACCGGCGCGAGCATCTTCCCGCTGTTGCCGCCGCCTCCGCCGGAGACAGAGTTCACCCCGGACGCGCCGTCGGATGCCCGCATCGGTGCGCTGTGCGGTGACCGATCGACGACACTGCTGGTGTGCGGTCCCGCTGGCGTCGCGGTGTGAGCAGCTACTTCTGCATCGAACCGATGTAGTAGGTCTCCTTGCCGGAGGGGTAGCCGCCACCGTCGGTGGCGATGTGCACGTGGTCGAAGTGGTTCAGCGTCTCGGAGCCGTAGTCGGCGGTCCAACTCGGAGCGCCGATTCCGGGGTAGAACCCCTGGCGCCAGATCACGTGCAGGACGCCCCAACGCTTCGCGTTGGCCAGCGCGAAACCGGCGATCTGGTTGCCGAGCTCGATGCCTTCGTCGCTGTTGTGGTTCGGGATCATCACGTCGATGGCCAGGCCGTTGGGATGCCACTTGAGCGGATCCTGCCGATAGCCGCCGATCGTCTTGATCTCCGGGAACATCATGCTGATCGCGCGTGCGGCCCAGATGGTCTTCACCTGGAGTCCGCCCTCCGGCGTCACGCCGGTCGGCAAGGCGAAGTCGAACACCCGGGCGTCGACCGGGGCGCTGGCAGCGAGCAACTCGGCCTCGGTTGCCGTGGGCGGGGCAGCCACACTCGGGGCCGCCGCCGGCGGTGCAGCGCTCGACGCGGTGGACTGTTCGGGAGTGGGCGGCGGCACCGCGGTCTGCGCGTACACCATGCCCGCAGACGCCACCAACGACACCGCAACAGCCAACCATCGGCCTCGGCCGTTGGCTAACAATTTGGTGCCCACCAGAGCACCATAAACGGCGACCTCGAGACCATGGCGGCTTTCGCCACACCCGTCACTTCGGCGCGTCTCGAACCGCCTAAGCTGTGTCGGTGCGCCTAGGGCTGTCGACACCCGTGGTGGTGCAGGTTCCCGGTGTCGCCTCGCCATGGGAAGCCGACGCCGGTCCCGACGAACTCCGCACCGTCGCCGCAGCCGCCGACGCGCTGGGCTATGAGTTCCTGACCTGCTCCGAGCACGTCGCCATCCCCGCCGAGGACGCGGCTATTCGCGGTGACGTGTACTGGGATCCGTTGTCCACACTCGGATTTCTGGCAGCACACACCCACCGGATCAAACTCGCCACGGCGGTACTGGTACTCGGGTACCACCACCCGTTGGAGATCGCGAAACGCTACGGGACGTTGGACCGGCTCAGCGGCGGTCGCCTGATCCTCGGTGTCGGCATCGGCTCGCTGACCGAGGAATTCGATGCGATCGGCGCAGACTGGAAGCAGCGCGCGGCGCGCGCCGACGATGCCCTTCGTGCCCTGCGGGCCTCTCTGTCGGTGCCCACTCCCGAATATCGCGGCCCGTTCTACTCCTACGGCGGAATGTCCGTGCAGCCGCACGCAACCTCGGACCCCGTACCGATCTGGGTGGGCGGCCGAAGCATGCAATCCCTGCGCCGCGCGGTGACATTCGGCGACGGATGGCTGCCCTTCGCGCTGCGGGCCGCCGAGGTCGCCGAAATGCTGGCAGCCGTCGAGATCCCCGACGGCTTCGACGTCGTCCTGTCCACCGGACCCCTGGACCCCGCAACCGAGGCCGCCGCAGTCCGACGACGGCTGAGATCACTGCGCGACGCCGGCGCCACCGCGGTCTCCTGCACGGTCACCGCCCGCTCTGCCGAGCACTACACCGAGCAACTGCACCTGCTCCGCGAGCTTGCCGACGCCACCTGACCGAAAGGGCCACATGACCGCGACCGACGACAGGCTGGCCGCTCTCGAGCAACGGCTGTCTCGACTGGAAGCCGAACGGGACATCCAGCGTCTGATCGCCAGCTACGGTCCCTGCGTGGACGCCGCCGACGCGGCGAACGCTGCCGGGTTGTGGGCCGAAGACGGCACCTACGACGTCGAAGGGTGGCGAATGTCGAGCCGTGACGACGTCCGCGCGATGGTCGCCTCGGAGAGTCACCGCGGACTGGTCGCCGCCGGGTGCAGCCATTTCCTCGGGCCCGCCGTGGTGACGGTCGACGGCGACGAGGCGGTGGCCTTGTGCGAGTCACTGGTGGTGCGACGCGCGGGCACCGACGGTGCGCCGTCGGAGTTCGTGGTGTGGCGTGCCGCGGCCAACCACTTCCGGCTGCGTCGCATCGACGGGACCTGGCAGATCGCGGCACGCACCAGCCGTCTGCTCGACGGCACCGCCGCAGCCCACGACCTGTTGCGGGCCGGCATCGCGGGCCGCCCGGTCTGACCGCACGCAATCAGAACGGGGTGACCCGATCGGTGCCAACGACAGCGCCGTGCCCGGTCCGGTCGTTGACGAACCGCAGACCCGTAGGTGTCGTCGTGACCGTCCAACCCAACGTCCGATAAGCCTGGGCCGTCAGCGTCGTTGCCTCCGCAGCGCCCAGGTTGCCGTCGACGTAGGAACCCGTGCCGTCGGCGTTGACGCGCACCCCGTGGTACGGCCCGCTGCCGTCGGCGTGCTGCGGCCATCCGGTGCCGTCGCTCTGGCATCCGACGAACGCGGGCTCGACGATGCACTGGATGTCACCGGACACGGTCTGGACCACGGCATAACCAAACTCGTTGGGCGGCAGATCGACGACCTGCCCCGGCGGCACCGTGGCCGGTGCGTCGTCGACCTGGCGCGGCAGCGCAGCCGATCGGTAGGACGCCACCTGGAAACCGAACTGCTGCAGCGGCGTGAGATCGGCCTCCTCACCCGACGGAGTCCAGATGGCCATCGGGCGCCCGTCGACGATCGTCTTCGCGACGTACGGCGACGGCGTCCACGACAACACCGAGTCCATCGACGACGCCGACTCGAAGTGATCGAAGTGCACGATCCCGTCGCCGTCGACGGGCACACAGGAGTTGCCCTGCACCGTGTGCCGGGTACCGGAGTGCGCATCGGAGCCGTCGCGGCACACGGCGGCCTGCCAATCGGTCGGCGAGCCCGTCACCGTCACCTCGGCGGCCCGAGCCGGTGCCTCGGGGCCCGGCGGCGAGGCGCAACCCGCGACCGACAGCCCCAGCGCCGCGGACACAGCGCAGTACGTCAACGATCTCCAGGGGTGCATGTCGGTGTCCTTTACGCCGGGGGCCGAGCGCTCGACCGGCGTGAATGTAACCGCGCAGCAGCGCCGGAACGGCCGATGCGGCCGAAACTGGCCCAACCGTGACAGCACCGTGACGGCCTCGAAGCCCTGGCTGACCCTCCGTGGGGCAAGGCACGTTCGGTAGTCTGCGCCAGAAGGGTCACAGCTCTTCCAACTGACGCAGACCAGCAGACCAAAGCCGGGAGACAGCACACATGAGCGATGAGCAGCCGACCATCATCTACACGCTGACCGACGAGGCACCGCTGCTCGCGACCTTCGCCTTCCTTCCGGTGGTCCGCACCTTCGCCTCCGCCGCCGGTATCGACGTCAAGTCCACCGACATCTCGGTGGCCGCACGCATCCTCGCCGAGTTCAGCGACCGGCTCACCGACGAGCAGAAGGTGCCCGACAACCTCGCCGAGCTCGGTGAGCTCACGCAGCTGCCCGAGACCAACATCATCAAGCTGCCCAACATCAGCGCCTCGGTCCCGCAGCTGCTGGCGGCCATCAAGGAACTCAGGGCCAAGGGCTACGACCTTCCCGACTACCCGGGCGATCCGAAGACCGACGAAGAGAAGGAAATCAAGGACCGGTACGCCCGAGTTCTCGGTAGCGCGGTCAACCCCGTTCTGCGCCAGGGCAACTCGGACCGCCGGGCACCCAAGGCGGTCAAGGAGTACGCGCGCAAGCATCCGCACAGCATGGGGGAGTGGTCGCAGGCGTCGCGCACCCACGTCGCGACGATGAAGGAAGGCGACTTCTACCACGGCGAGAAGTCGATGACGCTGGACAAGGACCGCAAGGTCAAGATGGTATTGACCACCAAGAGTGGCGAGACGCTGGTGCTCAAGCCCGAGGTCAAGCTCGAGAACGGCGACGTCATCGACAGCATGTTCATGAGCAAGAAGGCGCTGTGCGAGTTCTACGAACAGCAGATGCAGGACGCCTACGAGACCGGCGTGATGTTCTCGCTGCACGTGAAGGCGACCATGATGAAGGTCAGCCATCCGATCGTGTTCGGTCACGCCGTGAAGGTCTTCTACAAGGACGCCTTCGCCAAGCACCAGAAGCTGTTCGACGAGCTCGGCGTCAACGTCAACAACGGCATGAGCGACCTCTACGACAAGATCGAGAAGCTGCCCGCCTCGCAGCGTGACGAGATCATCGAGGACATCCACCGCTGCCACGAGACCCGCCCGGAGCTGGCGATGGTCGATTCGGCCCGCGGCATCACCAACTTCCACTCGCCGTCCGACGTGATCGTCGATGCGTCGATGCCGGCGATGATCCGCCTGGGCGGCAAGATGTACGGCGCCGACGGACGCACCAAGGACACCAAGGCGGTCAACCCGGAGTCCACGTTCTCGCGCATCTATCAGGAGATCATCAACTTCTGTAAGACCCACGGCCAGTTCGACCCGACGACCATGGGCACCGTTCCCAACGTCGGGCTGATGGCGATGAAGGCCGAGGAGTACGGCAGCCACGACAAGACCTTCGAGATCCCCGAGGACGGCGTCGCCGACATCGTCGACATCGACAGCGGTGAGGTGCTGCTGAGCCAGAACGTCGAGACCGGCGACATCTGGCGCATGCCGATCGTCAAGGACGCCGCGATCCGGGACTGGGTGAAGCTGGCGGTCACCCGCGCCCGCGCCTCGGGGATGACCGCGGTGTTCTGGCTGGACGACGAGCGTCCGCACGAGAACGAGTTGCGCAAGAAGGTCAAGCAGTACCTCAAGGAAGAGGACACCGACGGCCTGGAGATCACGATCCTGCCGCAGGTGTGGGCGATGCGATACACGCTGGAGCGGGTCATCCGCGGCCAGGACACCATCGCGGTGACCGGCAACATCCTGCGCGACTATCTGACCGACCTCTTCCCGATCCTGGAGCTGGGCACCAGCGCCAAGATGCTGTCGATCGTGCCGTTGATGGCCGGCGGTGGCATGTACGAGACCGGCGCCGGCGGGTCGGCGCCCAAGCACGTCCACCAGCTGCTCGAGGAGAACCATCTGCGGTGGGATTCGCTCGGCGAGTTCCTGGCGCTGGGGGCCAGCTTCGAAGACATGGGCCGCAAGTCGGGCAACAAGAAGGCCGAGCTGCTGGGCAAGACACTCGACTCGGCGATCGGCAAGTTGCTCGACAACAACAAGAGCCCGTCGCGCAAGGCCGGAGAGCTCGACAACCGCGGCAGCCAGTTCTACCTGAGCCTGTACTGGGCGCAGGAGCTGGCCCAGCAGAGCGAGGACAGCGAGCTCGCGGAGTACTTCACGCCGCTGGCCAAATCGCTGGCCGACAACGAGGAGACGATCGTCGCCGAGCTCAACGAGGTGCAGGGCAACGCGGTCGACATCGGGGGCTACTACTACCCGGACCGGGAGAAGACCACGGCGGTCATGCGGCCCAGCAAGACGTTCAACGAGACGCTCGAAAGGGCGGGTAGTTAGCCGGCCGCCGGCAGTCTGCTGGTCACAGGGGGTGACGTGCGTAACATCTGTCTCAACCGTTTCGATAAGTAGCCATCACTGGTAGTGGACTAGGGGTAGCTATGCACGTAATGGGCTTGTCGCTCACCGCAACGAGTGCGGTGTGGGTGCTTCTGGACACCTCGAGCGGGGTCATCCTGGCCGAGGAGGTCGTGCCGGTCGTATCGGTGGACGAGGTCGCCAAGGCGGCCGCGCTCAGCGTCCAGGAGTTCACCGCGCACACTGAGCACCGAATCGACCGCGTGCACCTGACATGGACTCCGGACGGCCAGCACCACGGTGTCCGCCTTCGGACCAAGCTACGGCTGTTCGGGTTCGATGCGATCGAGACATTGACCCAGGACCAGGCCCGCGAAGGTCGCAACCGTACGGCCCGCCACATTGCCCCGCACCTCGCGATGGCCTACGGCGCGGCTCGCGCAGAGTACACCGACGAGACCAATTCCCCGCTGCAGAAGCTTGCCGCGCTGGTGCCTCATCCGGCTCCGGAGCCGGGCGGCTTGGGCATGCGGTGGTCGCGTTTCGTCGACGACGCCCGAATGTCCCTCTCGTCGGCGGCTTCCCGCCTCCCGGTGCGGATCGCCGGCGGTGTGGCCGCCGCCGCGGTCGTCGGGTTGGTCGCCTACGCACTGGTGGGCACGACGCCGTCGATGGCTCCCGGACCCGACCCTGTCGGGGCCGCCGCCGAGTCGGCACATCCGGCTCAGTCCCCACCCGAAGCGGCGCCCGTTCCGGTTCCGCCCCCGGTGGCGGTCCTCCCGGACACGGTGGCGGCCGCCGTGCAGCCCGAGGTGGCGCCGATCCCGGAGTCGGTCCCGGTCGCGGAATCCGTACCGGTGGCTGAGTCGGCGTCGCTCGAGGAGTCGGTGGCCGAGTCGGCGTCGCTCGACGATTCGGTGGTCGAAGCGTCCCCGGCCCAGACCTGGTCGGTACCGGTGAACACGCCGCACGTCGCCGCGGTCTCGGAGGAGACCCTGCCCGCAGCAATCGCGCCGTTGGCCCCGGCCGAAGCGGCGCCCGTCACCGCCGGTGTGCACACCGGGCAGACGCATCTGAGCGGCCCCGGACCCGTGCCGGGACCGGCGGTCGTACCCGCCCCGGTGGCTCCGGTGGCACCCGCGGTGCCGGCGCCCGCGCCAGGTCCCCTGAGCGGATTCCTGGGCGCGCTGCCCTGACGGCTCAGCGTCCCAGCGGCGCCGAGATCAGCCGGCTGCCCGCGGCTTTGACCGAGTCGGGCAGCACCCGCGACACGGTCCCGATCATCTTCGAGCTGAGCGAACCGGCGACCACCTGCTTGTCACCGCGCATCAGCGCATCGAAGCCCTGACGCGCCACCTCGGCCGGGTCGTCCTTGCTCATCTTCCCGACGGGTGTGTTGAGCATTTTCGCGCGCGCGAAAAAGTCGGTGTCGGTGGGCCCCGGCAGTAGCAGGGTCACCGTGATCGCACTGTTGCGCAGCTCGTCCTGCAGCGCCTTCGCGAACGACTGCACGAACGACTTCGACGCGTTGTAGACGGTCTGATAGGACCCCGGCATCATCGACGCGACCGACGAGGTGAACAGCACCTTGCCGGTGCCCCGGTTGGCCATGTCGCGGAGGACGAGCTTGGCCAGGTGCATCGTCGAGCGCACGTTGAGATCGATGATGTCGAGGTCGTCCTGCAGTTCTGACTTGAGGAACATGTCGCCACGACCGACCCCGGCGTTCAACGCGGCAACGGCCAGCGGCCGACCGCTCTCGGTGGCGTGGTGGAACAGCTTCTCGACGCCGACCGCGGTGCGCAGATCGACCTGAACGGGCTGGACGTCGCGTCCAAATTCGGCCAGCAGATCGGGCACCTGGTGGATCCCGTCGTCCTCGGCGGCCACCACCACGTCGTAACCGTTGCGGGCAAGAAGTCGCGCCAGCTCGAGGCCGATGCCGCTGGAGGCACCCGTCACGAGGGCGAGCTGTGCGTCAGTCATGCCGGGCGCATACCCCCGCACGCCGGTCGGAAACGACGCGACCTGCATGTGTTCGACGACATGCAACCGATTTTCGGGAAAAACTTGATCCCATCCAGAAAAGAGGCCAAGATCGAGAAGATGGCCGAAGATTCCAACTACGCGGACGCTCTGCGCTCGGCTGCTCTGCGCGTCACCCGCCCGAGGATGGCGGTACTGCAGGCGGTCGAAACGCATCCGCACGCTGACACCGAGCTCATCATCCGGGCTGCCCGCGAGGTGCAGCCCGACATCTCCCGTCAAACGGTCTACGACGCGCTCAATGCATTGGCCGCAACGGGTTTGGTTCGACGGATACAACCGGCAGGTTCGGTGGCCCGGTATGAGACCCGGGTCGGGGACAACCACCACCACATGGTGTGTCGGTCCTGTGGGGTCATCGCCGACGTGGACTGCGCGATCGGTGATGCCCCCTGCCTGACGGCATCGGATGACCTCGGTTTCGACGTGGACGAAGCAGAGGTCATCTACTGGGGGTTCTGCCCCACTTGCACGGCAACTCGATTGTCCCGATCACATCCGTGATCAACAGCCCCATCATTTACCGAATGTATGGATCAGGAAGGGAACACTGTGTCATCTGATACGTCCGATGCTCGCCCGCCGCACGCTGACAGCAAGACTGCCAGCAACAGCGAGAGCGAGAACCCGGCGATCGATTCGCCGAAGCCGAAGTCGCATGCGCCGCTGACCAACCGGGACTGGTGGCCCGAGCAGGTCGACGTGTCGGTGCTGCACAAGCAGAACGAGAAGGGCAATCCGCTCGGCCCGGACTTCAACTACGCCGAAGAGTTCGCCAAGCTCGACGTCGAGGCGTTCAAGCGCGACGTCATCGAACTCATCCGGACCTCGCAGGACTGGTGGCCGGCCGACTACGGCAACTACGCCGGCCTGTTCGTCCGGATGAGCTGGCACGCCGCCGGCACCTACCGCATCTTCGACGGTCGCGGCGGCGCCGGGCAGGGCTCGCAGCGCTTCGCCCCGCTGAACAGCTGGCCCGACAACGCCAACCTCGACAAGGCCCGCCGCCTGTTGTGGCCGATCAAGCAGAAGTACGGCAACAAGATCTCCTGGGCCGACCTGATCGCTTACGCCGGCAACGCCGCGCTCGAGCAGTCCGGCTTCCAGACCATGGGCTTCGCGTTCGGCCGCGAGGACATCTGGGAGCCCGAGGAGATGCTGTGGGGCCAGGAGGACACCTGGCTGGGCACCGACAAGCGCTACGGCGGCACCAACGAAGGTGAGCGCCAGCTCGCCGAGCCCTTCGGTGCCACCACGATGGGTCTGATCTACGTCAATCCCGAAGGCCCCGAAGGCAAGCCGGATCCGTTGGCCGCGGCCCGCGACATCCGCGAGACCTTCGGCCGCATGGCGATGAACGACGAGGAGACCGCTGCTCTGATCGTCGGTGGGCACACCCTGGGCAAGACCCACGGCGCCGCCGACGTGAACGTCGGACCCGAGCCCGAAGGGGCCCCGATCGAGGACCAGGGCCTCGGCTGGAAGTGCCCGTTCGGTTCCGGCAACGGCAACGACACCGTCACCAGTGGTCTGGAGGTCATCTGGACCGGCACGAACTCGGAGTGGAGCAACGCCTTCCTGCAGAACCTGTACGGCAACGAGTGGGAGCTGACCAAGAGCCCCGCCGGCGCCTGGCAGTTCGAGGCCAAGGACGCCGAGGCGACCATCCCGGATCCCTTCGGCGGCCCGCCGCGCAAGCCCACCATGCTGGTCACCGACGTGGCCCTGCGTGAGGATCCGATCTACGGTCAGATCACCCGGCGCTGGCTGGATCATCCCGAGGAGATGGACCAGGCCTTCGCGAAGGCGTGGTACAAGCTGATGCACCGCGACATGGGGCCGATCAGCCGCTACCTCGGTCCGTGGATCGCCGAGCCGCAGCTGTGGCAGGACCCGGTGCCGCCGGTGGACCACGAGCTCATCGACGAGTCCGACATCGCCTCGCTCAAGAGCACGCTGCTCGACTCGGGTCTGACGCTGCAGCAGCTGATCAAGACGGCATGGGCGTCGGCCGGCAGCTACCGCGGCACCGACAAGCGCGGTGGCGCCAACGGTGCCCGCGTCCGGCTGGAGCCGCAGAAGAGCTGGGAGGCCAACGAGCCGGCCGAGCTGGACAAGGTGCTGCCCGTGCTCGAGCGCGTTCAGCAGGAGTTCAACGCCTCGGCCACCGGTGGCAAGAAGGTGTCGCTGGCCGACATCATCGTGCTGGGTGGTTCGGCCGCCGTCGAGAAGGCTGCCCGCGACGCGGGTTACGAGATCGACGTGCACTTCGTCCCGGGGCGCACCGATGCTTCGCAGGAGCAGACCGACGTCGAGTCGTTCGCGGTGCTCGAACCGCGGGTGGACGGCTTCCGCAACTTCTTCCGCCCCGGCGAGAAGAATCCGCTGGAGCAGCAGCTGGTGGAGCGGGCCTACCTGCTCGACCTCACCGCTCCGGAGATGACGGCGCTGCTCGGCGGTCTGCGGGTGCTCAACGTCAACCACGGCAGCAGCAAGCACGGCGTCTTCACGGCCAATCCGGGCGTGTTGAGCAACGACTTCTTCGTCAACCTGCTCGACATGCGGACGCAGTGGAAGCCGTCGGAGAACCAGGAGAACGTGTACGAGGGTCGCGACCGCGTCACCGGTGAGATTCGGTGGACGGCCACGGCCAACGACCTGGTGTTCGGCTCCAACTCGGTGCTGCGTGGCATCGCCGAGGTCTACGCCCAGGACGACAGCAAGGGCAAGTTCATCGAGGACTTCGTCGCTGCCTGGGTGAAGGTGATGAACAACGACCGGTTCGACCTGCGGTAATCACCTGCTCCTACAGGTGATTCTCAGATCCTAGGAGCGCCCACACCGTTTTCCCGTCTGCTGTCGGGGTGTTACCCCACGCGCGGCTCAGCGCCGTGATGATGGCCAGGCCGGAAACGGTGTGGGCGCCGGACCCTGGGTCCTCGTGCCGTACCGCCGGAAGAGGGTTGTCGTCTCTGACGGCGACGGTGATGGTGTCGCCTTTGGCTTCCACGGCCAGCGCCGGGTCACTGGTCGTGTGGTCGAGGACGTTCTCGATGAGAATGGTCGCCACGGTGGACGCGGTGAGCGCCATCTCCGACCGGTCCCAGGCCGCCAACCAGTCCGAGATCAGTTGCCGCGCCTGCCGCAGACTCGCGAAATCGGCCGGCAGTTCGGCGCGGGCCCGCCGACGGAGGTCTCGCCGGCTGACGGCGATCTCGGACCGTGACGGCGTGGCTGCATAGATCGGGACGTACCGCGTGACCGCGCTGCGCGCGATGCTCGCCCGTCGGTCGGCGTCCCGGCAGATCAACAGCACCGGAACATCGGGCCACGTGCTGACATGCCACCGTGCGCTGGCGAAGACGGTCCAGGCCGACGTGCTGGGCGCGTCGAGACCGGTGACGTCGACCATCACGACGTCCGGCTCCTCCAACGCCGCCTTGATGACGCTGTCGCGGACGTGGCGGTAGGTCGTACTGTCCAGCGTTCCGCTGATCTCCAACAAGATTCGTTCGTGTTCGTGTCGCGCCTCGACGCTGACAATGCCGCCGTCACGCATCGCTGGGAGAGGATTGGTCTTCCGACACCGCAAGCCGTTCCCGCAGTACCACCACGGCCTTGTCGGTTTCTTCGGCCAGGGCGATGTAGCGGTCCCGCACCGGGGCGGAAGCAGCCTTGGAGGCAAGGAGATGCGCGAGTCGCGACTTCTCGTGCAGACTGCGAACGGCCACCCACAGGGCGCGTTGCACCTCACTGTCGCACGACGAGAGCAGCGCGTCGGCGCTCCACGCATGACCTACCTGGCAGCGATAGCGTCCGTCAGCGACCTCATGCAGTGATCCGTTGCAGTCGGGGCAGGTGAACCCCGCGGCGGGTCCGAGGTTTTCGGTATCGATGTCGGTGGTGAGCTGGTCGGCCATCGCGATCCGGTTTTCCAACTCCATGTAGTGGTCAGGCGGGTGACCCAGGACGTCGTGGTCGCGTTCGCACAGTTTTGCCACCAGCGCGCCCATTTCGTCCGCGGTGGCGGTGTGATCCACCACGCCTGCTTGGAGTGCATGACGGGGCATCGCCGGAAACGCGGCGTCTGAAGGGGTTTGGCACAACGTGATGCCACCTCGTGCACGGATGGCAGCCAATCCCAGCACACCGTCGTCGAGAACACCGGACAACAGCACCCCGATCGCGCGGGACCCGAAAGCGACTGCGACAGAACGGAACATCGCATTGAGAGCCGGCCTGTGCCCGTTCTCGGTGGGGCCCTGCGACAGCACGATCTGATGGTCCTGCGTCAACAAATGACGGCCCGGCACCGCCACGTAGATGTGGCCTGGTTCCAGGGCGGTGCCGTCCTCGGCCGCGACCGCCCGCAGCGGGCCGCGCCGGTCGATGATCTGGGCGAGCACACTGGGCCCTGCCGAAGGCAGATGCAGAGCCATCAACACGGCATAGGGGAGATCCTCGGGCAGCCCGGCCGCAACCTTCGACAGCGCCTCCACGCCACCGGCCGAACCGCCGACCGCCACCACGCCGAGGGCGCGACGACTCACCGTACTACTCATCGGACCCAAACTACCCGCAATTATGACGACTTATGCCGGCGAGCAGGCCGCCATCGAGCCAGAAAACGAATGATGTGGCCCCTCAAACGAACGGTGTTCCGTATTCCGTTTCGCAAGTTGCACTTTTGGACTCCCAACAACTGGCGTCACGATATTTTCGGTCTTGAAGGGATGCAATGAAACTGGCTCTCATCGGCAACTTGTTCGACGGCCGCTTCGACCTCTCCAGGTTGGCGGCTGTCCTGGCCGATCGAGGGCACGACGTCGAGGTGATCACCGCTTCTGCACCCTCATGCCCGAGCGCTGCAGGTGGTTTCGACGTCGTCCCGATCTTCGGCGAGGGCGCCGTTCCCCAGGAACCCGAGATGATCGGCCCGACGATCAGCGAAATCGGCCGCTTTCTGGCGGACAGATGGCAGCGGGCGACACCGGACATCGTGCACTGCCACGGCTGGACCTATGGAATGGCAGCACTCCTGGCTGCCCGTCGAACGCACATCCCGATCGTGCAGAGCTACCACGGATTGGCCGACACCGCTGCACAGTCAGCGTCTACCCCCGCATCCGACAGCCGCAGGAACATCGAAGCGCTGTTGGCCAAGAGCGCCACGGTGGTGACCACCTCGTGCACCGACGACATGCTCGAGGTGATCCGGATGGGATGCCCACGGCCGCGAGCCTCGGTGCTGCCCCCGGGCATCGACATCGACGAGGCCGGCGTCGTCGAGATGCGGCCTACCTCAGCCGGCGCCCGCCAACAGGTGGTGTCCCTGACAGAGGATTTCTCGAGCCGCAGCAGCGTCGACCGCGTCATCACCGCCCTACGGTCCCTGCCGACCGCCGAGCTGGTCATGGTCAGCATGACGGGGGCCGACCCCACAGATTTGCGACGACTCCATGGAGTCGCCGAACGACTCGGGATCAGTTCCCGTATCCGGGTCGTCACCTCGGGCGCCGGGCCGGAGCTGTCGGCTCACCTGCGGTCGGCCGATGTCGTCGTCTGCCCGACCGCGCACGATCCGCACGCAACCTTGGCGCTGCGGGGAATGGCGGCGGGTACGGCGGTGGTCGCCGTCGAGAGTGGCGGGGCCCGAGACGCGGTCGTCGCCGATGTGACCGGTGTGCTGGTCCCGCCGGGCAGCACCGAGGCGCTGGGCAGAGCCGTACGTTCCCTGCTCGGGCAGGCTGTTCTGCGCCAGGGGATGGGTCTGGCCGGTCGCGCCAGGGTGCGATCACGCTACTGCTGGGATCGCATCGCCACCGACGCCGAAGTGGTCTATCAGTCGGCCCGGCAGCGTTCCGGCAGCGCACTGACTCACTGATACCGACGGTCTGGCAAACACTTCAGAAAAGGCTGCCACCTGCGTCGTTGAGTATCTGAAGATTTCTCCCGAGAAGTGTTTGTCGAATTCTCTTAAGGGTATTTCGCGCCGCATGCCCTCACCCGGGAAGCGTCGGTCGATCCTCATCTGGCACGTCCACGGCTCGTGGACCGAGTCGTTCGTCGCCGGTGAGAACGACTATCTTGTGCCGGTCAACGGCGCCCGCGACGCCGACGGCCGCGGCTTGGCCGGACGGCACTGGCCAAATGCGCGTGAAGTGCCGCTCGACGCGTTGGGCGGCGAGGACGTCGACGTGGTCGTCCTCCAGCGCCCGCATGAGATCGACCTCGTCAGCAAACACTTGGCCCGTCCTGGATCGGACGTTCTCGCGGTCTACGTCGAGCACAACGCACCCCGGCCGTCCGCGGTCGACAGCGTCCACCCACTCGCCGGGCGGGACGACATCCCGCTGGTACATGTCACCGCGTTCAACGCCCTGATGTGGGACAACGGATCGGCCCCGAACCGGGTCATCGACCACGGGGTGCCTGATCGCGGTATGCGCTACCGGCCCGAAGTGCCCGCGGCCGCCACCATGATCAATGAGCCGGTGCGGCGATGGCGCACCGTCGGCGCAGACCTGCTGGCGCCGCTGAGCCGATACGCCCCGATCGACGTGTGGGGCATGGGCACCGATCGCCTCGGGGAGGATCCCAGATTCGGCGACCGGGTCCGGGGCCACGGGGACGTGTCCGGCGCGGCAGTGCTCGAGGAGGTCACCCGCCGACGCGTCTATCTGCACACCCCCCGCTGGACCTCGCTGGGCCTGTCGCTGCTCGAGGCGATGGGCGCCGGCATGCCTGCTGTGGCGGTGGCCTCGACCATGGCCCCGCTGGCGGTGCCACCGGACGCCGGTGTCGTCAGCGCGGACATCGCCGAGTTGGGCGAGGCGCTCGAACGATTCGTCAGAGACCCCGGGGCCGCCGAGATCGCAGGAAAGGCAGCACGGGAATTCGTTCTGGCGCACTACGGGCTGGAGCGATTCCTCGGTGATTGGGATGAGTTCCTCGAGGAGGTGTGCCAGTGAGCTCCACATACCCGCAGCTCAAGGTCGCGATGGTGTCGGAACACGCAAGCCCGCTGGCTCATCTCGGCGGTGTGGACGCCGGCGGGCAGAACGTGGCGGTGGCCGAACTGTCGGCCGCGCTCGCAGCCGCCGGGCACGAGGTGGTGGTCTACACCCGGCGCGACGACGTCGACCTGCTCGACCGGGTGGACACCGAGCACGGCTACGCGGTGGTGCACGTACCGGCCGGCCCACCCGAGCCGCTGCCCAAAGACGAACTCCTGCAGTACATGGACGCATTCGGCACCTTCCTGGCCGCGCAGTGGCAGCAATGGCGACCGGACGTGGCGCACGCGCATTTCTGGATGTCCGGTCTGGCGACCCTGACCGCCGCGCGCCGCCACGGCATCCCGACCGTGCAGACATTCCATGCGCTCGGCGTGGTCAAACGCCGTCATCAAGGACGTGACGACACCAGCCCTGACGAACGCATCCGGTTGGAGACGCACCTGGCCCGCAGCGTCGACTGGGTGGCCGCCACCTGCACCGACGAGATCGCCGAACTCACCCGCATGGGGCGGCGCGAATCGTCGATGTCGGTGGTGCCCTGTGGCGTCGACCCCGACGAGTTCTGCGACCGCGGTCCGGCCGCCACCCGCGGCACGCCGCAGCGCATCGTCTCCGTGGGACGACTGGTGCGCCGCAAGGGATTCGACACCGTCATCGGCGCGATGCCGCATCTGCCCGGTGCCGAACTGGTGATCGTCGGCGGGCCAGACAAGTCCGAGCTGGACGCCGAGCCCGAAGCCCAGCGCCTGCAGCGCGTGGCCGCCGAGTGTGGCGTTGCCGACCGGGTACACCTCTATGGCGCGATCGCGCGCGACGAGATGCCGATGCTGCTGCGCTCGGCCGACGTGGTCGCCGCGATGCCCTGGTACGAGCCTTTCGGCATCGTCCCGTTGGAAGCCATGTCCTGCGGCGTGCCCGTCGTCGCATCGGCCGTCGGCGGCATGCTCGACACCGTCGTCGACGAAGTAACCGGACGGCTGATCCCGCCGCGCGATCCACGCAGGTGCGCCGAGGCGATCAGACCCATCCTGGCGAACACCCATCTGCGTGCCGTGTGGGGCCGCGCCGGCCGCCGCCGGGTGCAGGACCGCTATTCCTGGCAGCGGGTGGCCGAGGACACCATCGCCGTCTACCGCCGCGTGTCGGGGGATGCGTTGTGACTCAACCAGTCTCGAGGGCCCGCAGCGCACGTTCCGTCTCGGCGGGTAGCCGGCGTCGCTCGGCGATCACCGCGGGAAGTGCGCGCAGCGCTTGGCCGAGCGCCGCGGCGTGCTCGCGGTCGCGCACCGCGGCGCGCACCAAGTCCCTGGCGGCCCGGGCGCAGTGGCCCAGGGGGCGCCGCAACCAGGTGCTGAGCACCGCGTTCCGCAGCGACCGGGCATCCTGGGCTGCGGTGGTGCCGCGCCGGGTCGAGGGCCGGTGGTATGCCACCAATCGCTCGCAGAAGCACAGGTCCCAATTGTCGGCGGCCAGATCCCAGGCCAGCAGTGCTTCTTCTCCGCGGAAGTGCAGGATCGGGCTGAAGCCGCCGACGGCCTCGAACGCCGACTTGCGGACCATCGCCGAGCACGCCAGGAAGCCGAGGATGGACGGGCCCGGCAGCGCCGGATCCCAGCCCAAGGACGAATCGGCGAGTTGCTCGACGATCGGATCGTCACGCATGTCGGGATACACCACCGTTCGACCGGACAGCACCGCCACCGAGGGATATGCGTCGAAGATCTCCTCGGCGGCTGTGATCGCGCCGGATTCCCACCACGAGTCGTCGTCACAGAACGCCACGTACGGTGTCTGCGCCTGTGCCACGCCGACATTGCGGCCGACAGCGCCCAGATTGTCGTCCAGCTCGACCACTGTCAGCCGAGCCCCGTCGTCCGCCGCCACCTTCTTGGCCATGGCCACCGAGTCGTCGTCGGAATTGTTGTCCACCAGGATGATCGGAGAATCCGTCGTGTCGAGCAACCGCCGCAGCACCTCGGCCAGTTCTGTCGACCGGTTACGGCTGGCGATGACGAACGATGTGCGTGAGCCCGGGATCATGGGAAGCGAAGCTACCCGCGTTCCCGGCGACCAAACGCGTCTCCGACGAGTCCTGGTGACCGGCGGGGAAGGGTTCATCGGCCGGCACCTGTGTGCCCGGTTGGCCGAATCCGGCGCCGATGTGGTGTGTGTGGACAACCTGTCGACCAGCGCGGTGCGGCTCACCGATCCGCTGCCCAGTGTGCATTTCGTGAACCACGACATCACCGAGCCGCTCCCGGCGGCGTGGCGCGACGTGGATTTCGACACCGTCTTCCATCTGGCGTCACCGGCCTCTCCGGTGGACTACCTGCGGCTGCCGTTGGCCACGCTGCGCGCCGGGGCTCTCGGCACAGCGGTCGCCCTGGACGTCGCCCAGCGCTGCAACGCCCGGATCGTGCTGGCCTCCACCAGCGAGGTCTACGGCGACCCCCTCGAACATCCGCAGCGCGAAACCTATTGGGGCAACGTCAATCCCATCGGACCCCGCAGTGTCTACGACGAGGCGAAGCGCTACGCCGAAGCTCTCGCGTTCGCCTACCATCGGGAACGTGGCACCAACATCGGGGTAGCGCGGATCTTCAACACCTACGGTCCCGGAATGCGTCCGGACGACGGACGGGCGGTCCCGACGTTCTGCCTGCAGGCGCTGACCGGGCGGGCGCTGACCGTGGCCGGCGACGGCCGTCAGACCCGCTCGCTGTGTTACGTCGACGACACCGTGGCCGGGCTGATCGCGCTGGCGCGAAGCGATTTCGCCGGGCCGGTGAACATCGGCAACCCCGTGGAACTGCCCGTGCTGACCATCGCCGAGACCATCCGTAACCTCAGCGGCTCCGATGTTCCGATCCACCACGAGCCCGCGGTCACCGACGACCCGAAACGCAGGTGCCCCGACATCACCACGGCGCGCGACGCCTTGGGGTGGGCACCCCAGGTCGGTTACCTCGACGGGCTGTCCACCACCCTCGACTGGTTCCGCACTGTGTCCGCCGTCGCCGCGCCCGTGTCGAGCGCCCGAGCCACCTGAACGGGGAACAGCATGAAAATCCTTGGTATCAACGCAGTTTTCCATGACCCCGCGGCCGCTCTGGTGATCGACGGTCAGACCGTCGCCGCCGCCGAAGAGGAACGGTTCTCCCGGCGCAAACACGGCAAGCAGGCGGTGCCGTTCTCCACCTGGGAACTCCCGGTGGCCGCGGCGAAGTGGTGTCTGTCGGAAGCCGGGATCTCCCCGGCCGAGCTCGACGCCGTCGGTTACTCCTACGACCCGACGGTGATGGAAGACGACACCGGGCAGACCGAGGGGCTGGACCGCAACTGGGAGTACCTGCGCACGCTGTACGCGCAGCGGGCCCCGCACTTCCTGGCCACCGCGTTGCCCGGGCTGGACCCCGCGGTGGTGCGCCATGTGCGGCACCACGTGGCCCACGCCGCATCGACCGCGCTGGCCTCACCGCACCCCGACACCGCTGTGCTGGTCGTCGACGGCCGAGGTGAGCGCACGTCGATGCTGTCCGGTGCCTATCGCGACCACAAGCTGGATGTCCTTGCCAGCCAGGCACTTCCGCACTCACTCGGCTTGCTCTACGAGAGTCTGACCGAACACCTGGGGTTCACCCGGTCCAGCGACGAGTACAAGGTGATGGCGATGGGCTCCTACGGACAACCTCGCTTCATCGAGGCGCTCAGGGAGCGGGTCCACGCCACCTCCGACGGCGGGTTCCGCACCGAACCGATCATCTGGACCGACTTCGCGCCGGTGCGCGAGCCCGCGCGCTCGGACCAGGCCGGCGCCCTGGCCCGGCCCGAACCCGTGCACGCCGACCTTGCGTGCAGCGTCCAGCAGGTCGTCGAGGAAGTGCTGCTCGACCTGGTGGCATGGCTGCGCGAGCGGGTCGACGGCCCCAATCTGTGTCTGGCCGGGGGAGTGGCGCTCAACTGTGTGGCCAACACCCGGCTGCACGCCGAGAGCGGCTTCGACCGCATCTGGGTGCAGCCCGCCGCCGGAGACTCGGGAACGGCGTTGGGCGCCGCGCTGGCCATCGCCGCCGACGAAGGCGAGCCGATCGCGCCGATGCCGTCGGCTCAGCTGGGCCGCGGGTTCACCGACGAGCAGATCGCCGCGACCCTCGACCGGGCCGCACTGCGCTACGAGCGTCCCGACGACCTGGCCCGCACCGTCGGCGATGCGCTGGCCGACAACCAGCTCATCGGATGGTTCCAGGGTCGGTCGGAATTCGGTCCCCGCGCGCTGGGGGGACGCTCACTGCTGGCCGATCCGCGGCGCACCGAGAACCTGGAACGGCTCAACGACGTCAAAGGCCGCGAGCAGTTCCGGCCCGTCGCACCCATGGTGCTGGCCGAGCGGGCCGCCGAGATCTTCGAACGCGGACCGCTGCCCAGCCCCTACATGCTGTTCGTTCACGATGTCGCAGACGCGTGGCGGGACCGGATTCCCGCCGTCACCCACGTCGACGGCACCGCGCGCGTGCAGACCGTCGGCCCCGACCAGCCGCTGCTGCACGCGACGATCGAACACTTCGCGGCCCGCACCGGGGTGCCGGTACTGGTCAACACCAGCTTCAACACCGCGGGCCGGCCGATGGTCGACAGCCCCGCCGACGCGCTGGAGTGTTTCGGCAGCGCCCCGATCGACATGCTCGTGCTGGGCCCGTATGTCCTGCGGAGGCGCCGATGACCACCGACGCCACCATCGTGATCCCGACGGTCGGACGAAAATCCCTGCAGCACTTGCTGATCGCACTGCAGACACAGGAAGGTCCCCGCCCGGCGCAGGTCATCGTCGTCGACGACCGTGCCGAGCCCGCACCGCTGACGTTGCCGTCCGGGCTGCCGGTCAAAGTGCTCGAAAGCGGCGGCCGCGGACCAGCGGCGGCGCGCAACACCGGCTGGCGGGCCGCCGACACGCGGTGGATCTGCTTCCTCGACGACGACGTCCTCCCCGGCCCCGGCTGGCTGGCCGCGCTGCACACCGATCTCCAGGCCGCCGACCTCGCCGAGGCCGCCGGCTCACAAGGCCGGCTGCAGGTGCCGCGCGACGACGCGGATCGGGCCGCCACCGACGACGAGCGGCGGACGATGCGGCTCGCCGACGCGAAGTGGATCACCGCCGACATGGCCTACCGGCGCGACGTGCTGGTGGCCGTCGGTGGCTTCGACGAACGATTTCCCCGTGCCTACCGGGAAGACAGCGACATCGCGCTGCGCATAGTGTCCACCGGGCGCCGGATCGTCGACGGCACCCGCACCAGCATGCACCCGGTCGCGCCGGCGACCTGGCGCACATCGATCCGCGTGCAGGTGGGCAACCGCGACAACGCGCTGATGCGACGCAAGTTCGGCCCGCAGTGGCGCCACCGCATCGGCGAAGGCCGCGGCCGCCTGCCCGCACACGCTGCCGCCACAGCCGCCGCGGCCGTGGCGATCGGCGCGGCCCTCGGCCGGCGGCGCCGCCCAGCGCTCCTCGCGGGACTGCTCTGGGCGGGATTGACCACCCAGTTCGCGGTGCAGCGGTTCCTCGCCGGTCCGCGCACTCTGCCCGAGGCCGCGCGGATGACCGCCACCAGCATCGCCATCCCGCCCGTGGCCGTGGCGCACCGGATCGCCGGCGAATGGCAGCACCGGCACGCGCACGCCGAACCCCTGCTGGCAGTGCTCCTCGACCGCGACGACACCCTGATCGTCGACGGTCCCTACCTGAACGATCCGCGCGGCGTGGTCCCGATGCCCGGCGCCCGCCACGCACTGGACCGACTCCGGGAACGCGGCCTGCTGCTGGCCGTGGTGACCAACCAGTCCGGTGTCGCGCGCGGTCTGATCAGTCCCGAACAACTCAGCGAGGTCAATGCCGAGGTGACCGGTCAGCTCGGCCCGTTCCACAGCTGGCAGATCTGCCTGCACGGCGAGGACGACGGCTGCTCCTGCCGCAAACCCGCGCCGGGAATGGTGCTGGCCGCCGCGGCCGAACTCGGAGTGCCGCCGCACCGGTGCGTGCTGATCGGTGACACCGGAGGCGACGTGGCCGCGGCACTGGCCGCCGGGGCGAGGGCAATCCTGGTGCCCACCGCCCGCACCCGAGTCGAAGAGATCACCGACGCCCACGCTCACCCGCGCGCCGCGGTCGCGCCGACCTTGACCGCAGCCGTCGACGTCGTGCTCGAGGACAGCCGATGAGCACCGCGCTCGTCGCCCGCCTCGACAGTGCCGGGGATGTGCTGATCACCGGACCGGCCGTCCGCGCGGTCGCCCACCGGCACGACCGCGTCGTCATGTTGGCCGGGCCGCGGGGACGGGCGGCGGCCGAGCTGCTGCCCGGTGTCGACGAGATCATCGAATGGCAGGCGCCCTGGGTCGATTTCGACTCCCCGGACCTGACCGCCGCGCACGCCGAAGGACTGATCAAGCAGCTGCGCGACACCGCACCGGAGCGGGCGTACATCTTCACCTCGTTCCACCAGTCGCCACTGCCGCTGGCGCTGTTGTGCCGCATGGCCGACATCGGCTGGGTCGGCGCGATCAGCGTCGACTACCCGGGCAGCCTGCTGGATCTGCGCCACCATGTCGCCGACGGCGTACCGGAACCGGAGCGCGCGCTGTCCCTGGCCGAGGCCGCCGGCTGCGCGCTCCCGGACCATGACACCGGCACCCTGCAGGTCACCGGCATCCCCGCGCTGCCGGCCCGAATCGGCGAGCTGATCGATGACCCCGCCTACGTCGTCTTCCATCCCGGCGCCGCGGTACCGGCCCGTCAACCCAGCCCGCAACGCAGCACGGCGATGGTGGAGATGTTGGCGCACAACGGGTTCCGGGTCGTCGTGACCGGCGGTCCGGGGGAGCTGGAGTTGACGCGCATGGTGGCCGGTGACGCAGCGGTGGACCTCGGCGGACGCACCACCTTGGCCGAACTCGCCGCGGTCCTGGCTGCCGCGCAGGTCGTGATCGCACCCAACACCGGCACCGCGCACCTGGCGGCCGCCGTCGGCGCCCCGGTGGTGTCACTGTTCGCCCCCGTGGTGCCGGCGTCCCAATGGGCGCCCTACGGCGTACCGACGACCATCCTCGGCGACCAGGACGCGCCCTGCCGTGCCACGCGAGCACGGGTGTGCCCGCTGAACCGCCACACCTGCCTGGACGACATCACCGACACCGCGCTGCTGTCCGCAGTGCATGCGTATCGACAGAAGAGGTAGCTCATGATCGCCGCGCACTTCGACGACCTCATCGGTGCCGTGGGCCGGACCCGCGGCCACATCGACCGGATCGACGCCTGGGGCCGGCACCTGGCCGGCGTGCTGACCGGTGGTGGGCGGTTGCTGGCGTGCGGCAACGGCGGCAGCGCCGCAGAAGCCCAGCATCTCACCGCCGAGCTGGTCGGCCGGTTCAGAGACGAACGGCAACCGCTGTCGGCCATCGCGCTGCACGCCGACACCTCGGCACTGACCGCGGTGGTCAACGACTACGGCGGTGACGAGATCTTCTCCCGCGGCGTGCGGGCCCACGGACGCAAAGACGATGTGCTGGTGGCTTTGTCGACCAGCGGCAGCAGCCACAACGTGCTGACCGCGGTCAAGGCCGCCCACGAGATCGGTCTGACGACCTGGGCCCTGACCGGTCCGGCGCCCAATCCGCTGGCCGCCATGTGCGACGACGCGGTCTGTGTCGACGCACCCACCACGGCCACGGTGCAGGAGGTGCACCTGCTCCTGGTGCATGCCCTGTGCATGGCGCTCGACCAGCGCGTGCTGGGACCGGTGGCCTCGTGAGCGCCGCACCCCTGGTGATCGTCGGCGACGCGATCCTCGACGTCGACATCGAAGGCACCGCCACCCGGCTGAGCCCGGAGGCGCCCGTCCCGGTGGTCGACGTCGAGCGCACCTGGCACCGCCCCGGCGGCGCGGGACTGGCCGCACTGCTGGCCGCACGCACCGACGAGTCGGTGGTGCTGATCTGTGGAATCGTCGACGACACGGCCGGCCGGCAGCTCGGCGAGCTCCTCCGGTCGGCCGGTGTGCACCTGGTGCCGCTGCCGATGCGCGGCGCCACCGTCACCAAGACCCGGGTGCGGGCGCGCGGACAGTCGGTGCTGCGCATCGACCGCGGAGCCGCCGTGCCCACCGCCGGGCCGCTGCCCGTCGAGGCGCAGCGGGAACTGAGTCGCGCGCGCGCCATCTGCGTCGCCGACTACGGCGGGGGAGTGACCGCGCTGCCAGCGGTCCGCGAGACACTGAGCGGGCTGGTCGACCGGGTGCCGATCGTATGGGATCCGCATCCGCGCGGTGCGGCACCGGTCCCCGGCGCCACCGTGGTGACACCGAACGAGGCCGAGGCCCAACAGTTCTGCGGAGGCGGCCCCGCAGAGGAGCTGCCCGGACTCTGGCAGGCGCGCCACGTGTGCGTCACCATGGGTGCCCGCGGCGCGCGGATCTTCTCCGCCGACGGCCGCCGGATCCATGTCGGCACACCGGAACTCGCGGTGCGCGGATCCACGCGCGACGACGCGTGCGGCGCCGGCGACCGGTTCGCCGTCGCGGTGGCCGCAGCGCTCGGTGCGGGTGCAGAGCCGGCAGCCGCCGTGACCGCCGCGGTCGACGCCGCCGCCCGATTCGTCGCAGCCGGCGGCGCGGCCGGGGTGTCGACACCTGTGGTCGATGTCGAAACCGACTCCGCGACAGTCGATCCCATCGGGGCATCAGCCACCGATGCCGCCGCCCTGGCCGAGCGGCTGCGCGCGGCCGGCCGTACCGTCGTGGCCACCGGTGGCTGTTTCGACCTCCTGCACACCGGGCACATCCGATTGTTGCGGACCGCCCGCCAATTGGGTGACGCACTGATCGTCTGCATCAACTCCGACGATTCGGTGCGCGCTCTGAAGGGTTCCGGACGGCCGGTGATGGCCGCGCCCGACCGAGCCCGGGTTCTGGCCGCACTGGCATGCGTCGACGCGGTCGCGATCTTCGACGACGCGACCCCGGAACGGCTGCTGGAGGACCTGCGGCCGGACATCTGGGTCAAGGGCGGCGACTACCGCGCCGACGACCTGCCCGAAGCCGCGGTGGTCAGACGCCACGGGGGCGAGGTCGTCATCGTGCCCACCGTCGCCGGCTATTCCACCTCCGCCCTGATCGCCGCGGCGCGATCCCACCCCACCACGGAAAGGTGACCTCATGACCGAAACGTCCACCACCACGAACTCCGGAGCCGGTGCCGTCCTGATCAGCGGCGGCGCATCCGGACTCGGCGCGGCCGTCGTGGAAGCCGTTCGCGCCCAAGGGGGCACGCCGCTGGTCCTCGACCGTGCCGCCCCCGCGGACGGCGTCGCCCACGTCCGCGTCGACCTCGCCGACACCGAGGCCGTCGACGCCGCCGTCGGAGCCCTGGCCGAGCAGGTCGGCGGTCGCATCGACGGGGTGTTCACCGCGGCCGGCATCGATTCGTGCGGCACCCTGCAGGACGTGCCCGCCAAGGAATGGGAGCAGGTGATCGTGGTCAACCTGCTCGGCACCGCCGCGGTCGTCAGGTCTGCGCTGCCGTTCCTGCAGCGCGGACGCAGCCGGATCGTGACCGTGGCATCGACCCTCGGCATCAAAGCCGTCAGCGACGCCACGGCCTACTGCGCCTCGAAGTTCGGCGTCGTCGGCTTCACGCGCGCGTTGGCCGCCGAACTCGCCGGGGACATCGGCGTGACGTTGCTGATCCCGGGCGGCATGCACACCGCGTTCTTCGACGGCCGCACCGAGCAGTACAAGCCGCCGCCGGACGCCAAGCTCAACCAGCCCGCCGACGTCGCCGCCACTGTGTTGTTCGCGCTGTCCCAGCCTCCCGGCTGCGAGATCCGGGAGCTCGTGGTGTGCGCTTCCACGGAATCGTCATGGCCGTAAGGGATGCCGGCGATCCGGCGTCGGTGGTCGTGCTGCGGGCGCTGGGTCTCGGCGACCTGCTCACCGCGGTGCCGGCGTTGCGCGGGCTGCGACGGCACTTCCCGTCGTCGCGGCTGCTGCTCGCCGCCCCATGCCGCTACCGTGACCTCGCCCTGCACACCGGTGTCGTCGACGACGTCGTCGACACCCCCGGACTGGTTCAGATCCGCGGCCTGCCGGAACCACCGGCGGTCGCGGTCAACCTCCACGGTCGCGGCCCGCAGAGCATCGCCGCGCTGCTGGGTCTGCGCCCGCACCGCTTGCTGACCCACCGCCACGACGCGTACCCCGAGCTGGCCGGACCGCAGTGGCGCAGCGACGCCCACGAGGTCGACCGGTGGTGCGCACTGCTGCACTGGGCCGGGATTTCCTGCCGCGCAGATGATCTGCGGGTGGATCGGCCCGCGGGTTACCCGGACCACTCGGATGTCGTCGTGATCCATCCCGGTGCAGCCGCGCCCGCGCGCCGGTGGCCCGCGCCCCGCTACGCGAAAGTCGCGGCGACGCTGGCGCGGCACGGCGCCCGGGTGGTCGTGACCGGGGCGGCCGACGAAGCGGACCTGGTGCGCGCGGTGGTGCAACAGGCCGGGCTACCGGAATCGGCGGTCTGGCCGCCGTCATCGGACCTGCTCGCTCTGGTGGCGCTGATCGCCGACAGCCGGCTGGTCGTCTGTGGTGACACCGGGGTCGGGCACGTCGCCACCGCGACCGGGACACCGTCGGTGGTGCTGTTCGGTCCGACCCCGCCGCAGCTGTGGGGTCCGCGCGGCGACGGTCGCCACGTCGCGCTGTGGGCCGGTGACCGCGGCGACCCGCACGCGCAGCAGCCCGACCCGGGACTGCTGCAGATCACGGTGAGCGACGTGCTCAGCGCGGCCGACCATGCGTTGGCGTGGTGCGCATGAGCGCGGCGATGCGTGTCGGGGTGGTCGGAGTCGGCTACGTCGGCCTGACGACCGCCGTCTGTCTGGCCGCCCGCGGACACGACACCGTCGCCGTCGACGTCGACGAGCACAAAGTCGCCCGGCTGCAGGCGGGCGTGCCCATCATCGACGAGGCCGGCCTGCCCGAACTTCTCGCCGACGCGGTCGACCGAGGGGGACTGCGGTTCTCGGCCGATCACCGCACGCTGGCCGACCGGGACGTGGTCTTCGTGTGCGTATCGACGCCCAGCGGGCCGGACGGCGCGGCGGACCTGCGCGCTCTCGATGCTGTTGTCACCACTCTGGCCGCGGTGCTTCGCCCGGGAGCCGTGGTGGCGGTGAAATCGACAGTGCCGGTCGGCACCACGCGGCGGGTGGCCGAAGCGTTGCGCCCCTTCGGAATCGGCGTGGTGTCGAGCCCGGAGTTCCTGCGTGAGGGCCGGGCGATCGCCGACTTCAACCATCCCGACCGCGTCGTCATCGGCGCCGACCGCGACGCGGACGCCGACCTGGTGTGCGCCGCGTACGGCGGCGCCGTCGGGCCCGTGCTTCGGATGACCCCCGAAAGCGCGGAGATGGCCAAATACGCCAGCAACGCGTTCCTGGCCGTCAAGCTGTCCTACGTCAACTCGCTGGCGCAGCTGTGTCAGCGGCTGGGCGCCGACATCGGAGATGTGACCGCATGTATGGGCGCCGATCAACGGATCGGCGACGGCTTCCTGAAGCCCGGACCGGGCTGGGGCGGGTCGTGCCTACCGAAAGACACTGCTGCGCTTCTTTATTCGGCACGATCCTGCGGCGTCGAGCTGGCCGAGGTGCAGGCCGCGCGCGCCACCAACGCCACGCAGGCACCGCGACTGACCGCGGCGCTGACCCGGGCGATGACCTGCGATCTGCGCGACGCGCGCATCACCGTTTTCGGGCTGACGTTCAAGGCCGCCACCAGCGACACCCGGGACTCACCGGCGTTGACAGTGTGTGCACACCTGGCCGCGCAGGGCGCCCAGGTGTGTGGCTACGACCCCCAGCTGCCGGCCATCGACGCCCAGGTGTTGCACGACGCCCGGGTCACCGCCGTGGACGACCCGTACCGGGCCGCCAAGTCCGCCGACGCCATCGTCGTGCTCACCGAGTGGCCACAGTTCGCCGGCCTCGACTGGTCCCTGATCGCCGAGCAGGCGCCCAGCGCCGTCGTCGCCGACACCCGCAACGTGCTGGACTCCCGTTCGGTGACCGCCGCGGGCCTGCACTATCTGGGCAACGGCCGCGTCGACGGCTACTAGCAGCGCGGTCCCGCCCGCCACCCTGCGTCGCCTTGTAGGTTCAGGGTGCTTTTGAAAATCATCAGCGGATGGGCGATCGCGTGAACGACAACACCGACAGGGAGGCGCAAGCCTTCGAGGCGCTCTTGCGGTATGTCCGCGACTCCCGCGGCTTCGATTTCACGGGATACAAGCGCGCCTCGCTGATGCGGCGGGTGCGCCACCGCATGGACCAGCTGGACCATGCGACGTTCGAGGAGTATCTCGACACTCTGCAGGCGTCCGCCGACGAGTTCTCGACGCTGTTCAACACCATCCTGATCAACGTCACGAGCTTCTTCCGGGACGCCGAGGCGTGGGATCACATCCGCGAAGAAGTGGTTCCCGCGCTGCTGGCCGAGCGCAGCCCGACCGACCCGATCCGGGTGTGGAGCGCCGGCTGCGCCTCCGGTCAGGAACCTTTCACGCTCGCGATGATCCTCGCCGAAGCACTCGGTGCCGAGGAATTCCGTCAGCGGGTCAAGATCTACGCCACCGACGTGGACGAAGATGCGCTCAGCGAGGCACGCGCGGCCTCCTACGACCCCAAGGCGATCGAATCGATGCCCGCGGAACTGGCGGACCGCTACTTCGATCCGGTCAACGGCAGATACGTGTTCCGCAAAGATCTCCGCCGGGCCGTCATCTTCGGGCGCAACGACCTGGTCAAGGATGCGCCGATCTCGCGGGTGGATCTGCTGGTCTGCCGCAACACGCTCATGTACCTCAACGCCGATACCCAGCGCAGCGTGTTGGGCCGGCTGCACTTCGCGTTGGCGCCGCGCGGAGTGTTGTTCCTCGGGCATGCCGAAATGCTGCTGAGTCACAGCGATCGGTTCACGCCGATGAATCTGAAGTACCGCATCTTTCGCAAGGTCAGCGGTGCGGTCGAAACCCCCGAACGGCCCGTGACCGCCCCCCTGGGAGAACGGCTCAGCGACGTCTCGGGCGTGAACTCCATTCGCGATCTCGCCTTCCGCGCCAGTCCGGTGGCCCAGATCGTGGTCACCGGCGAGGACACCGTGACGCTGATCAACGAGCAGGCCGAGGCCACATTCGGGTTGTCCGCCCGCGACATCGGGCGGCTGCTGCGCGACCTCGACGTGTCCTACCGGCCCGTCGAGCTGCGGAGCTACCTCGAGCAAGCCCGGGTCGAACGACGCTCAGCGCGCATCCAGGATGTGCAATGGCAGCGGCCCGGGTTCGACCCGATCTGGTTCGAGGTCCATGTGAACCCTCTTGTCGACGGCGACAACGCGTTGCTCGGCACCTCGGTGGTGTTCTTCGACGTCACCTCGACCCGCGCACTGATCGACAAGATCGTGCACACCAACAGCCAACTCGAATCCGCCTACGAAGAGCTGCAGTCCACCAACGAAGAACTCGAGACGACGAACGAAGAACTGCAATCCACGGTGGAGGAACTCGAAACCACCAATGAGGAACTGCAGTCCACCAACGAAGAACTCGAAACGATGAACGAGGAGCTGCAGTCCACCAACGACGAGCTGCACACCATCAACGACGCGCTGCGGGAGCGCAGCCTCGAGCTGGACGAGGCCACCGCGTTCATGCAGTCGATGACCAGCTCGATCCGGCTGGGCCTGATGGTGGTGGATCGTCAGATGCGCGTGGTCGTGTGGAATCGCGGATGTGAAGAACTGTGGGGCCTGCGGTCTGCGGAGGTGGTCGGCTCCACGCTGACCAGTCTGGACATCGGGCTGCCCACCGAGGCGGTCAAGCCGCTGATCGGCCGGGTGTTCGTCGACGCGGACATGACCGACGAGGCGGTCATCGAAGCGGTCAACCGGCGGGGGCGCACTGCGCGAATCAGACTGATCTGCACGGCTTTTCGGGCCGCCGACGGGTCGGTCAACGGTGCGCTGCTGTTGATGGAGGTGCTCGCCTGAGCGGATCGGGCACTCAGGCGGGCTGCCGCGGCGCGTAGCGCAGGATCGCAGCGACACCGTCACGGGGCGACAAGCGATCGTCCACCGCCACCAGGTTCGCGTCGATGCTGATCGCCGCCAGCGGCAGCGCCTCGTCGGCGCGCACGGTGCGGGCTTGCCCGCCGCCCAACTCGGACATCACCTCCGGGGTGGGCGCCACCGTCACCGGGGACTCCGCGACCAGCACCGTGGCGTCCCCGATCTCGCCGATCAGCAACGTCTCGACCGCCCCCTCGCGCAGTGCGGCACATACGCCGGCCAACCCCTCGGTGGCCAACCCGGATTCCCGCTGCAGTTCGGCCTGGAACCGCTGCACGGCTTCGTCCATCACGTCGACCCGGCGCAGCCGCAGATGGGTGTCGATGTCGTGGCTCAAGGCCTCGTCGTCGACGCTTCCGCGCGCCCCGGCGTTGATCTCCACGACGCACTCGGTCACCCGCTCGGGAAGTTGGCCCAGCAGGTCGGCGCGGGAGCGGACCTCGCCGACGACGAAGACCAGCTGAGGTCGCTCGTCGTCGAACATCTTGGTGACCGCATCGGCGGCTTCCTGGATGTTCTTCATGCGCGCGCCGTCGGCGGTTCGCTGCGGGTCGCCGTAACCGGGATCTTCGGCACCGGTCGCCTTGTGGATCGGGTAGGCGTCACCGTCGACGGTGACGTTGGTGACCGTGCCGTTGCGGTGCACCCCGACATCGACACCGGCATGGTCGACGACCACCGTCAAAAACGGCGGGTCGTCGACTCCGTGGATCACCAACGGCACCAGATACGGGAAGGCCGACACCCTCGCCGTCGGGGTTTCCGGTGCGCGGATCAGGCGTTCGACCAGATGGACGCCCTGGGGCGTGGCAACCACGGCCTTACCGCCCCGCCCGACGGTCTGGGGGCCCTCGGACAAGCCTTGCCGCACCACCTCGACGAGCGACTCATCGACGCCCTGCGCACTCAACTCGTCGGCGACGGCGCGCCACCGCAACTCGGTCTGTTTGTCGGCGTCGGCGGTGTTCTGTGAGTCGTCGACGTACACGGAGACGAACGGCCCCTCGACCTCTACGAGGGGACGAAAACGCGTCGGCTGCATGACCATCCTTCACGGGTGCGGGTTCTGCTGTCTGGTCACGGAGTGCCCGTACCAGCCCGACCGAAACGTTGCTCAGTTCTGCAGCAGCGCGGCCGCGAACCGCAGATCGTCGACCAGCGAGACGTACGCGTCGTGGCGTGCATCGCTGGGACCACGCAGCACCGCGGACGGATGGATGGTGGCCACCACCTGCGGGTCGACACCGTCGGGACGGTCCTGCGCCGGCAACTGCAGCACCTCGCCGCGGTGGGCGGTCAGCTTGAACGAGCTGCCGAGCAGCGATTTGGCCGCGGTGGCGCCGAGCAGGACGACCACCTCCGGCCCGACGGCCCTCAGCTCCGCGAACAACCACGGCCGACACGAAACCACCTCGGTGCGACTCGGGGTCTTGTGGATCCGGCGTGACCCGCGCTCGGCCGGAACGAACTTGAAGTGCTTGACCGCGTTGGTGACGTAGATCGGCGCGCGCTGCACATCGGCATCGGCGAGGGCTTTGTCCAGCAGCCGGCCCGCGGGACCCACGAACGGTTCGCCGGCGCGGTCCTCGCTGTCGCCGGGCTGTTCCCCGACGAACATCATTCGTGCGGCGGACGAGCCGGAGCCGAACACCGCCTGCGTGGCGTTCTCGTACAGAGAGCAGCCCCGGCATGCCTGCGCCGCTGCCGCCAGGTCGCCGATATCGAGGCTGGGCGGGAGGAAGTCGGCGGCGGTGGTCGTGGTGGTCGGCACACACCGGGGTTACCCCGCCGCGGGCGCTGGCACCACAGCCGGATAACGAAAAGTCGGTGCCGCAAGAGCCGTTTTGCGAAGAGTTCCCCGTCTGGCGAGCGCCACAGAGCCGGCTCGACATACTGGAGGGACAAGGGTTTTCCATCGCCCTCCGGCGTGGGCAGTACAGCACTGATGCCGCCTCGCTGCGAACCAGGTACCCGCTTCATGTCGCCCGCTTCTCGGCGGGCGGGTCAGGAGGCCGCCATGGATCTCGTCAAAGCCCCGACCGGCGCCAACGATCCCGATCTGGCGTGGTTACGGACGGCGTTCGTCCAATTGCACACCCTTCGGGAGTGCTCCGCCGAACGAGCGCGACTACGCAATCGGATCATCGAGGAGTGCCTCCCGCTGGCCGAACGCATCGCACGTCGTTACGACAGGCGCGGAGAGGCGCACGACGACCTGGTCCAGGTGGCCCGCGTCGGTCTGGTGAACGCGGTGAACCGCTTCGACCCGTGCGCCGGCACCGAGTTCCTGTCGTTCGCGATCCCCACCATGCTCGGTGAGGTCAAACGCTACTTCCGGGACTTCAGCTGGTCGGTGAACGTGCCGCGCCGGCTCAAGGACCTCTACCCGTCGCTCGGACCGCTGACCAACGAGTTGACGCACGAGCTGGGCCGCGCGCCCACCGCCAGCGAACTGGCCGAGGCGCTCGGCGTCGACCGCAACGACGTGGTCGAAACGCTCACCGCCGCAGCAGGATTCAAGGCGAAATCCATCGACGAGAGTTCCTCCCGCGACGACGACAGCGCGCCGACGCTGGTCGACCGGCTCGGGTGCTGCGACCCGGACATCGATTTCATCGAGGACCGGGACGCGCTGCGAGTGCAGATGGAGTCGCTGCCCGAACGCGAGTACCGCATCGTGATCATGCGCTTCTTCGAGTCGCTGACCCAGTCGGAGATCGCCCAGCGCATGGGCATCTCCCAGATGCATGTGTCGCGGCTGTTGACCCAGTCGCTGCAGCGGCTGCGCGACGGCATGCTCGATCGCCCCCGCGCCCGCGTCGCCTGAGACCGGCCGCTACTTGCGCTTCCCCCTCCGCCGCGGGGCCGGACGCACCGGCGGCACCTCCGAGGCCACCACCTCGTCGGTGCGGTCCCACACCCGGTGCAGACCCAACGCAGCCACCAGCTCGGCGCTGAAGGCGCTCGACGCGTCACCCGCGGTCAGCACACCCGGTCCGTCGATCGGGATGTCGACGCTCTCGAGCACCTTGCGGCCGTCGCCCCAGGCGCCGATCGGCTTGCAGTGCCGGTACATCTCGTGCAGCAGCACCGCGAGCTTCACGTCGACCTTGTCACCGAGGGCTCCGTCGGCGATGACGACCGCGTCGAACTCGATGGAGCGGGCCGTGGTGAACGTGCGATCCACCGTGACCGTGCGCCGCCCGGACTTCAGCTGCCCACCGACCGGCGCCAGCACCATGGCCTTGGCGCCCAGCTTGTCGAGCGCCTTGGCCAGCTTCGCGAGCCCGGCCAGGTCGGCCGAGTCGTCGGCGACCACGGCCACCTTCCGGCCCGCGACCGGACCCGGTGTGGTCACCACCTGAGACAACGCGGGGGAGACGAACACGTCGGCCGGCGGGTTGCCCTTCGGCGCGGGCAGGCCCAGGCCGGCGGCGACCTTTTCGCACAGGTCGGAGTCGACGTTGGCGAGCACCCGCAACTGGCGTTCCTTGATGCCCTGCTCGTAGCACTTCCCGAGCTCGAAGGTGAACGCCTCGACGATGTGGGCCTTCTCGACCTCGGTCAACGACCGGTAGAACATCGCCGGCTGCGTGAAATGATCGTCGAACGACGCGGGCTTGCCCCGTTGCACCTCGCCCTGCACCGGTCGCGGCGTCGGCACGTAGGCGCCCTCGTCCTCGTCGGCGACCACGGGTTCCCCACCGTCGATGCTGTTGGGCCGGTACGGGGCCTGCCCCGCGTGCACCGCGGTCTGGTGCATGCCGTCGCGGAACATGTCGTTGACCGGGCAGTGCGGACGGTTGATCGGCAGCTGGGTGAAGTTCGGTCCACCCAGGCGCAGCAACTGGGTGTCGAGGTAGGAGAACAACCGCACCTGCATCAGCGGGTCGTTGGTGACCTCGATACCCGGGACCAGGTTGCCGGTGTGGAACGCCACCTGCTCGGTCTCGGCGAAGAAGTTGGTCGGGTTGCGGTCGAGGGTCAGCTTGCCGATCAGCTGCACCGGCACCATTTCCTCGGGAACGATCTTCGTCGGGTCCAGCAGGTCGATGCCCTGGTAGGACTCGGTGCCGTCGTCGGGCATGACCTGCACGCCGAGCTCGTACTCCAGCGGCGCACCGGACTCGATGCCGTCGGCCATGTCCCGGCGATGGAAGTCCGGATCACAACCCGCGGTGATCTGGGCTTCCTCCCAGACCTGCGAGTGCACACCGGCCACCGGCTTCCAGTGGAACTTCACCAAGCTGGTCTGACCCTTGGCATTGACCAGCCGGAACGTGTGGACCCCGAACCCCTCCATGGTGCGGTACGACCGGGGAATGCCGCGATCGCTCATGTTCCACATGACGTGGTGGGTGGCTTCGGTGTGCAGCGACACGAAGTCCCAGAAGGTGTCATGGGCGGACTGGGCCTGCGGGATCTCGAGGTCCGGGTGCGGCTTGGCGGCGTGTACGACATCGGGGAACTTGATGCCGTCCTGGATGAAGAACACCGGGATGTTGTTGCCGACCAGGTCGAAGTTGCCCTCGTCGGTGTAGAACTTCACGGCGAACCCACGGGTGTCGCGCACCGTGTCGGCCGAACCGCGCGAACCCAGGACGGTGGAGAACCGGCAGAACACGTCGGTCTGCTTGCCCTTGGTCGCCAGGAACGCGGCCTTGGTGAACTTCGAGGCGTTGCCGTAGGCCTCGAAGACGCCGTGCGCGGCCGCGCCGCGCGCGTGCACCACCCGCTCGGGGATACGTTCGTGGTCGAAGTGGGTGATCTTCTCGCGCAGATGGAAGTCCTCCATCAGCGTCGGGCCCCGCAGACCCGCCTTGAGCGAGTGGTCGGTGTCAGGGATGCGCACACCCTGCGCGGTGGTCAGGTACCGCCCCTGCTGACTACGTGGATCGTCCTGCGCCACAGCGCCTTTCACCGATCCGGTGGCGCTTACGGCGGCGGGCGCGGACTGCTTCGGTCGACGGGCGGCGGGCATAGGGGCCTCCAGGCTGGGACGTCTCGGTTTCGGGGGTGCCTGTCCGTACCCCCGGTACGGCGCGCGGTAAACGTCGGCGACAGATCGCGCCGTGTCCGACCCGGAACTGTCCGACCGGTTCGGTAGGGTCCTGCGCGTGAATTCGAGCGCTGCCACGGCCCCCGGGCCCATCGTCGTCAAGAGCGTAAACGCCCGTCTCGCTGAGGAACTGGACGTAGCCGAACGCCAGGTCGCCGCTGCTGTGCGGTTGCTCGACGAGGGGGCCACCGTGCCGTTCATCGCGCGCTACCGCAAAGAGGTCACCGGCAGCCTCGACGACGGCCAGCTGCGTCTGCTCGAGGAGCGGCTGGGCTATCTGCGCGAACTCGACGACCGCCGCGCCGCGGTGCTGGCCTCGATCAAGGAGCAGGGCAAGCTCACCGAGGAACTGGCCGCCGCGCTGGCCGCCGCCGACACCAAGGCCCGCGTCGAGGACATCTACCTGCCCTACAAACCGAAGCGCCGGACCAAGGCCCAGATCGCCAAGGAAGCCGGGCTCGAGCCGCTGGCCGAACAGCTGCTCACCGACCCGACGGTGACGCCCGAAACCGCCGCGGCCACCTTCGTCACCGAGGACGTCCCGGACACCGCCGCCGCTCTGGACGGCGCCCGGCACATCCTGGTCGAACGCGCCGCCGAGGACGCGGAGCTCGTCGGCGCGCTGCGCGAACGGCTCTGGGAGCAGGGCGAGGTGCGCACGCGTCCGGCGACCGAAGCCGTTGCGGCCAGTGCCGCCGCACAGAAGTTCCGCGACTACTTCGACTTCTCCGAGCCGCTGGCGAGCATGCCGTCGCACCGGGTGCTGGCGGTCCTGCGCGGGGAGAAGGAGCAGGTGCTCGCGCTGTCCATCGACCCCGGCGACGACGCCCGCTACCAGGCCATGATCGCCGACGCGCTCGGCGTCGACCTGACAGCCCACGGCGCGGCGACCCCGTGGTTGGCGGCCACCGTCGGGTTCGCGTGGCGCACCCGGCTGTCGGTGTCGGCGTCGGTGGACGCCCGGGTGCGCCTGAAGATGCGCGCCGAGCAGGACGCGGTGACGGTGTTCGCCCGCAACCTCAAAGACCTGCTGCTGGCGTCGCCGGCGGGCAACCGCACGACGCTGGGTCTGGACCCCGGCTTCCGCACCGGTGTGAAGGTGGCCGTCGTCGACGGCACCGGCAAGGTGGTCGACACCGCCACCATCTACCCGCACCAACCCCAGAAGCAGTGGGACGCCGCCAAGGCGGTGCTCGCCGCGCTGGTGGCCCGCCACGGCGTCGAGCTGATCGCGGTCGGGAACGGCACCGCGTCGCGGGAAACCGACGCGCTGGCCACCGAACTGATCACCGACATCCGCACCGCCGGCGGCCGCGCCCCCACCAAGGCGATGGTCAGCGAAGCCGGCGCCTCGGTGTACTCGGCGTCGGCCTACGCCGCCCACGAACTGCCCGACCTCGACGTGACGCTGCGCGGCGCGGTCTCGATCGCCCGGCGCCTACAGGACCCGCTCGCCGAGCTGGTCAAGATCGAACCCAAGTCCATCGGCGTCGGCCAGTACCAGCACGACGTGGCCCCGACACTGCTGACCCGCAGCCTGGGCGCGGTGGTCGAGGACGCGGTGAACGCCGTGGGCGTCGACCTCAACACCGCGTCGGTGCCGCTGCTGGCCCGGGTCTCCGGCATCAGCGAATCGTTGGCCGAGGCCATCGTGGCGCACCGGGACAAGACAGGCCGGTTCACCAGCCGGCGCGCGCTGCTCGACGTCCCACGCCTGGGGCCCAAAGCGTTCGAGCAGTGCGCCGGCTTCCTGCGGATCCGTGACGGCGAGGACCCGCTCGACGGCTCCGGGGTGCATCCAGAGGCCTATCCCGTGGTGCGGCGGATCCTCGACCGCGCCGGGGTCACGCTCGCCGAGATCATCGGCAACCAGCGACTGCTGAGGGGCCTCAAGCCCGGCGAGTTCGCCGACGAGCGGTTCGGCGTCCCCACCGTGACCGACATCCTGGCCGAACTCGAGAAACCCGGCCGCGACCCGCGCCCGGCGTTCACCACCGCCACGTTCGCCGCGGGCGTGGAGAAGGTGTCCGACCTGAAGCCGGGCATGGTGCTGGAAGGAGTGGTCACCAACGTGGCCGCGTTCGGCGCGTTCGTCGACATCGGCGTCCACCAGGACGGGCTGGTCCACGTCTCGGCGATGTCCGACCGGTTCGTCTCGGATCCGCACGAGGTGGTGCGGTCCGGACAGGTGGTGCGGGTCAAGGTCGTCGACGTCGACGTCGAGCGCCAACGCATCGGGCTGAGTCTGCGGCTGGGCGACGAACCAGCGGGCGGCGGTTCGCGACGACCGAAGCAACAGCAACGTCCCGGTCCGCAGCGACAAGGCAAGCAACCCACCCGGGGCGGCCAGGGTCGCGGCCGCGAAACCAGCAAGCCGACCGGCGCCATGGCGCAGGCACTGCGGGACGCAGGCTTCGGACGGTGACGGCGACAGCGCGCCGGCGGACCGCGGTGATGGCCGCGGTCGGCACGGTGGCGCTGCTCGCCGCCTGCACCCGCACCGCGGACAATCCGTCGCCGCGCCCCGAAACGCTGGCCGCCCCGATCTCCACGCTGCAGGTCGCCGACCTTCTGGGACCGAAAGTCGAAGAGGGCGACGGCAACCTGTTCGTCACCGTGGAGCCGCCGCACTGCGCCGGCCTGGCCCGCGAAGTTGACCCGCCGTTCCTGCACGACCATCGGCCCATGGCCACCGACGGCGGTCACTGGACCACGCCCGACGGTACGGTGTACGTCGAAGAGATGGTCGCGGTCTACCGCTCCGAATACGACCCGAACGCCGCCCTGGCCGCGACTCGCGAAGTGCTGACCGCCTGCGCGGGCACGCCGCTGACCGTGACCACGATGCGGGGCCGCACCTACGAGTTCACCGCCGCCCCCGGCCCGGACCCCTCACCCGAGGACAGGCTGCTGTGGACGTTGCGGGCCGTTGATTGGAACTGCGACAACGCGTTGGTCGCCGCCCACAACGCGGCCATCGAGATCACCACGTGCGGAGCGGCCGGCGGCTTCGACATCGCGTCGCTTGCCGAGGAGGCCCGCCGGCGCATCGAGGCGCTGGCCAACACCACGGCCTAGCGTCAAGGCCTAGCTTCGGCGCAGATCTTCCTCCGCGGCCGCCAGCGCCGCGAACTCCTCGTCGGGGGAGTTCGCGACCAGGTGGTGCCGGCTGTAGACGCCGAAATACAGCATGAACGCGGCGAACACGGCCAGGCACATGCCCGCGGCGATCGGATTGACCAAGAACGTCGCGATCACCGCCAGCACGGCGACCACCAGCGCGAAACCGGTCGTGGCGACACCCCCCGGGGTGCGGTAGGGCCGCGGCATCTCCGGTTCCCGCACTCGCAGCACGATGTGGCTGACCATCATCAACACGTAGCTCAGCGCCGCGCCGAACACCGCCATGTTCAGCAGCAGGTCGCCCTGCCCGGTCAGCGACAGCGCGAAACCGATGATGCCCGGGATGATCAGTGCCAGCGTCGGCGCCTTACGCCGGTTGGTCACCGACAGCGCGGTCGGCAGATAGCCGGCCCGCGACAGCGCGAACAACTGCCGCGAATACGCGTAGATGATCGAGAAGAAGCTGGCGATCAGCCCGGCCAGACCGATGTAGTTGACCACCTTGGCCCAGGTTCCGTCGCCGAGCGCCTCGACGAGCGGGTTGCCCGACTCCGACATCGCCGCCGCCCCACCGGCGCCCGTGGTCAACACCAGCACCGTCACACACGTGACGAGCAGCACCGCCATCGCGGCGATGATGCCGCGCGGGACATTGCGCTTCGGATCGTCGGCCTCTTCGGCGGCCAGCGGCACACCCTCGACCGCCAGAAAGAACCAGATCGCGAACGGCAGGGCCGCCCACACCCCGAGGACACCGAACGGCAACAGCGACGACGCGCCCGCGGCGTCCGTGACGGCGATGTCGGTCAAGTTGGCCGCGTCGAACTCGCCGACCGCGGCGATCGCGAAGATCACCAGACCGACCAACGCGATCGCGGTGATCACGAACATCACCTTCAGCGCCTCACCGACGCCGGACAGGTGGATGCCGATGAAGATGGCGTACGCGACCAGGTACACCCACCAGCCGTCTTTGATCCCGAAGAGCCCCAACGATTCCACGTAGGCGCCGATGAAGGTCGCGATGGCGGCCGGCGCGATCGCGTACTCGATCAGGATCGCGGTGCCGGTCGCGAAACCGCCCCACGGACCCAGCGCGCGACGCGCGAACGTGTAGCCACCGCCGGCGGCGGGCAACGCCGAGGACAGTTCGGCCATGCCCAACACCAGCGCCAGATACATGCAGGCGATCACCACCGCCGCGATGGCCAACCCGCCGAAGCCGCCTTCGGCCAACCCGAAGTTCCAGCCCGAGTAGTCGCCGGAGATGACGTAGCCGACGCCGAGCGCGGCCAGCAGCACCCACCCGGCGCTTCCGGTCTTGAGTTGCCGCTTTTCGAGGTATGCCTCCGACTCGCGATGCGCTTCGAACCCGCGGGCCTTATGGTCTGTGCGACGGTCGGTACTCATGACATACGACTCCGTTCGACGGTGTGAGCAGCACACTACGGAACCGGCATCGGGTCGCGGGTTGTAACGGCCCGTGTCGGCGGTCCGATAGATCGCACACACCGTTCGGACGACGGAAGGAGCTGCCGTGGGCGTGGTGCTGGGGCTTCACCTGACCTCCGATGAGGTGGTGTGGGCGCTCGTCGACGAGGGCGAGCAGGCTCTGCTCGACCACGACGCACTGCTCGCGCGAACCTCAGCGAGCCCCGTCGCCGCCGCGCGCAGCGCCCAGTCCATCGCCGCCGCCGACGGGGTGGCCATCGACGCGGTCAGGGTGACCGGCCAGGTGACCGACGACGTCGTCGCCCGGTTGCAGCGCGCGGGATTCCGCTGCGTGGAACGGATCGATCAGGCCGACGCGCTCACCGCGGGGGAGTCCTTCCCCCCAAGCCTGCGGGCCGCGGCCGGCGCCGCACTGTGCCGGCCCGCCCCGGACTGCGCGCAGGCGTCCGGCAGCGGCGGTCGAGGCCGCCGCGTCATGGCGACACTGGCGGGTGCCGTTGCCGCGGCGGTGCTTTCGGTGCTCTTCCTGGTGACCGGCTCGGTCCCGCAAGACGCCCGCGCGGTCGCTGCCGCGCCCGCCACGGTGGCCGACTCGGGATGGGTGAGCGTGCCCGCCCCGTCGCCGCAGGCGGCCACGGTGACGCGCAAATTCGTGACACCGGCGACGCCGCGCAAGGTCGCCTCGCCGCCGGTGTACACCGCGGCCGCGCCCGCGCCCGCGCCGGTCGCTGTTCCGGTGGCGCCGGTGGCTGCGGTGGCGCCGGTGGCGCCGGTGGCGCCGGTGGCCGAGCAGCATCTGAGCGGTACGCCGACGCTGGCCGGGCCGCTGCCGGGACTGCCGATGACAGATCTGTCGAACATGTTCACTGCGCTGCCCTGAAACGCTTACCGTCGTGGGGTGAGCGCCGCACCCGAGGTGGCCGCGTCGGCCCGTGACGTCGTCGAATCCGCCCGTCGGCTGCGTCCGCTGGTCGCCGCGCAGGCATCCGAATCGGAGCACGACCGAACGCTGACAGCGGCCGTCGTCGACGCGATGTGGTCGACGGGATTGATGACGGCGTTCAATCCGGTCGCCGCGGGCGGTGTCGAGCCGTCGTTCGCCGAGATGATCGAAACCTGGATCGAGATGGCTTGGCAGGACGGCTCTTTCGGGTGGATCGGCATCGCCAACATGCCGTCCTCGTTCGCCGCCGCCAGCTATCTGCCCGACGACGGATTCGCCGAGGTCTTCACCGCGAACGACAACCGCGTCACGATGGGCGGCCAGTTCTTCCCCAACGGCCAGGGCGTCGCCGTCGACGGCGGATATCGGCTGACCGGGTCATGGAGCTTCGGCTCCGGGACCGGGCACGCGGAATACGTTGCGGCGGGCTTCTTTCCGATGGACGACGGCCAGATGCGCTGGGTCGCCGAGGGCGTGCCGGACATGCAGGTCGCGGTGGTGCCGCGGACCGAGGTCGGGTTCCGGGACGGCTGGCACGTGCAGGGCCTGAAGGGCACGGGATCCTACGACTACGCGATCGAGGACGTGTTCGTGCCACACCGTCGCACGTTCCCGCTGTTCACCCGCCGGCCGTACCGGGGGAGTTCGGCCGCCACCCGGATGGGCATGATGCCGGTCACCGCCGCCGGACACGCGGCGTGGGCGTTGGGGGTCGCCAAGAGCATGCTCGACGACGTCAGCGAGCTCGCCGCGACCAAATACCGGATGAGCGACATGGCCGCACTGGCCACCCGTCCCACCTTCCAGAAGGGGCTGGCGCACCACGTCGCGGCGTGGCGGGCGGCGCGCCTGCTGGTGCTGGACACGTTCGGCGCCGCGGAGACCACGGTGGCCGGCGGCGCCGAGCTGACGCCGACCATGCGGGCCGACATGCGCGTGGCTGCGGTGTTCGCCACCGACACCGCGCGGGCGTGCGCCGAGTGGGCGCACCTGGTCGCCGGCACGAGCGCGATCCGCGAGGGCAGCCGCCTCGAGCGGGCGTTCCGCGACCTCTACACCGGCACCCAGCACGCGTTCATCAGCGAGAAGGTGGCTATCGACGCGGCGCAGGTGTGGCTCGGGATCGTCGACGATCAGTTCGGTCTCTGAGACGCCTCGGCTTCGACGACCTCGCCGAGGAAGCGGCGGCTGGCCAGCAGATAGCAGCCGACCGCCGCCAGGTGCATCACCGGGACCACGCACAGCAGCGCCCGGCCCAGCGACATGACGCCCACGCTGTCGCGCAGCGCGTCGCTGATCATCCCGGTGACCAACGGTCCCAGCGAGCCCAGGACGGCGCTGAAGAACAGGAACACCGCCGACGCCGTGGCCCGCTGCTCGGGCGGCACGAGCCGCTGGATCGCCGCGATCGACGGCGCCATATAGGCGGTGCCGACCACGTAGCTCAACGCGATGAACGTCACCGCCGCGGCGCTGTTGCCGACCAGCAACCCCAACGTCGAAAACGGTAGAAGGACGGCGGTCATCAGCGCCACCAACCACAGCAGCCAGCGGGGGTCGCGCGCACTGAGCCGGTCGGCGACGCGGCCGACGATCAGCAGACCCAAGATTCCGGTGATGCCGCTGGCCAGCCCGTAGTACAGCCCGACGTCGCCGAGGGACATGCCGCGGCCGCGCATCAGGAACGCCGGCGCGAACGTCGTCAACGCGTACCCGGCGACCGAGATGCACGCCGCACCCGACACGATCGCCAGGTAGCTCGGCTTACGCAGGACATGCCACCAGCCACCGCCCGCCGGGGCGCCCGCCGCGGCGTCGACCCGCGGCGTCTGGCGGCGCCCGACCACGGCCAGCACGATCGGCACGACGGCGACGCTGATCGCGCCCATGACGACGAACGCCGTCCGCCACCCCAGGGCCTGAGCCAGCAGGCCACCGCCGATGAGGCTCGCCGCGCTGGCCAGCGGAATGGACAGGGTGATCACTGCCAGCGGCGCGGCGCGCCGCTCGGGTGCGAAGTTGCGCGCGACGTAGGCGTGGGCGGCCGGGGTGGAGCCCGCCTCGCCGATCGCCACACCCACCCGGGTCAGCGCCAGCTGGAAGCCCGATTGCACCGCCCCGCCGAGCATCGTCATCACACCCCACAGCGACAGGCAGCCCGACACCACCAGCCCGTACGCGCCCCGATCGGAGATCCGCGCGATCGGGATGCCGACCAGCGCGTACACGGCGAGGAAGCCGAACCCGTTGATGATGCCCAGCGCGGTGTCCGACAGGTCGAGGTCCTGGCGGATCGGCTCGGCGAGTACGGCGGGCAGAAAGCGGTCGGCGTAGTTCAGCGTGCCGACGACGGCGAGCACCGACACCGCCGCCCAGGCCCGGCGCGGCGGATGGGTCTCGTCGGCCAGTACCGGGGGCGGTGCCACCATCGCTGCTCCTCGTGATCCGGCGTTACAGACGGCACTCAGAATGTCATGGAGGCGTGCGGATGTGGCGGTGAACCGACATGTCGTGGCGTCGGCACGACGAACCCGGTTTCAGCGCAAGCGCTGGTGGTTAACTATGCTAATCATCCTGACGCCGTATCGACCGAAGGTGACCTGATGACCTCGACCAAGACCGTGCTGTCTGCCGCTGCCGCCGCAGGGGGACTGGCGGCGGCCATGCTGTTCGGCGCCGGCGCGATCGCGAGCGCACAGCCTGCTCCGCCGCCGCCACCCGTCCACGGCGAACCGCCGCCGGCGTGGGCGCCGCCGAAGCCGGCCGAGACCTGGATCGGCCAGCCCGTGGTGTGGAACTCTGCCTGGGGTGGACGGTGGGGCGTGTGGATCAACGGCGGTTGGATCTCGCTGACCTCGAACCCTGTCACCGGCGGCGGCTAGATCACGTGTCTAGCTGGGCTATACAATCTCTGCGGACCCAACCGCACGATGAAGCAGGAGTAACGATGACCGGACTGATCAGTCGCGTCGCACGGGCGGGTCTGGGGATTCTCGGCGCCACCGCCGTCAGCCTGACGCTGGCCGGTCCGGCCATGGCCGACTCCACCGACGACTATCCGATCCCGCGCCGGATCATCCACACCACCTGCGACGTCGAGCAGTACATGGCCGCAGCGCGCGACACCAGCCCGGTGTACTTCGAGCGGTACATGATCGACCGCAGCAACCGGCCCGCCGATGTGCAGCAGATGGCGTTCGACCGGATCCACTGGTTCTTCTCGCTGGATCCCGTTGGCCGCCGCCAGTATTCGGAGAACACCGCTACCAACGTCTTCTACGAGCAGGTCGCAACGCGCTGGGGCAACTGGGCCAAGCTCTTCTTCAACAACAAGGGCGTCGTCGCCCACGCCACCGACGTCTGCATGAACTACCCGCGCGGAGACATGTCCGTGTGGCACTGGCCCGTCGCGCGGTAGCTGCGGTCCCACTGATGACTGCTGTCACCGGATAACTTCTGTCCCACTGATCCACCTTTTGCAGGGAACGTTCGAGTAGAACGCTGCAAAAGGTGGATTTCTGTTACCCGTGAGGTCTGCGCCGCGGGTGCCGGAGCGCGTGGTGTATCGGCGAGTAACTCCTGTCGCACATATCCACGTTTTTCAGGGAAAGTGCGAGAGAGACGCTGCAAAAGGCCGATATGTGTGACACGTGGGGTTCGCGCGTCGGCCGGTGTTGGTCCGGCGTAAGTGGGGCCGGACCGCGGGTCGGGAACGGACCGCGGCCCGGGGACGGACCGCGGCCGGGGCCCGGGGCGTCGTCAGTTAACTCCCGTCGCACATATCCGACTTTTTCAGGGAAAGTGCGAGAGAGACGCTGCAAAAGGCCGATATGTGTGACACGTGGGGTTCGCGCGTCGGCCGGTGTCGGCGCCCCGCACGAACCCGGGTTCGGCACGTGAACGAAAAGACCACCTCCCGCCGCGGCGGGAGGTGGTCTTTCAGGTGGTCGTGAGATCTACCGGCGTGCCTGGTCGAGCACCGGCAGCTTGTCCGGGCAGTAGGTCCGCAGACCCGCCGCGAGGAACTTCCACGCCTGCTCGGTGGAGCTGCCGTTCTCCAGCTGGTTGTGCACGAATTCGGCTGCCTCGAACGCATCGGCGTCGACGCCGGTGGCGATCCGCTTGCACGTGATCTTGCCGATCCAGGCGTTGTAGTCCTTCTGCCCGTAGATGCCGTAGGTGTTCAGCTCGTTGGTGAACGCGGTGTCCGGGTCGGCCGCCGCAGGCGCGGCGAACACCAGACCCATCGCGACCGTCGCCACACCGATCAGTGTGCGCCTCATGTTCTCACTCCTTCTGACGGATCAGATTGCAGCCCACCGGGTCTCGGCCACGGCGAGGGCACTGGTCGAGTGCGTACCCGTTGCGGCCACCAGAACCACGGGCCCAGCAGCGCGGCGATCGAGGGCGTCATGAACGCTCGGATCACCAAGGTGTCGAACAACAGGCCCAGACCGATCGTGGTGCCGACCTGTCCGATCACGGTCAGCTCACTGACCGCCATCGACATCATGGTGAACGCGAACACCAACCCGGCCGCCGTCACCACCGAACCACTGCCGCCCATCGCGCGGATGATGCCGGTGCCGATGCCGGCGTGTATCTCCTCTTTGAGTCGAGAGACCAACAACAGGTTGTAGTCGGCACCCACGGCCAACAGGATGATCACCGCCATGGCCAAGACCATCCAGTGCAGCGGCTGGCCCAGGATGTGCTGCCAGAACAACACCGACAGGCCGAACGACGCGCCCAGCGAGATCACCACCGTGCCGACGATCACCGCGGCCGCGACGATCGCTCGCGTGAGGATCAACATGATGATGAAAATCAGTGCCAGCGCGGCGATCCCGGCGATCAACAGGTCGTAGTTGTTGCCGTCCTGCATGTCCTTGTAGACCGACGCCGAACCGCCCATGTACACCTTTGAGCCCTCGAGCGGAGTGCCCTTGATCGCTTCCTTGGCCGCGGTCTTGACCGCGTCGATGCGGTCGATGCCGTCCTGACTGAGCGGATCGCCCTCATGGGAGATGATGAACCGCACCGCGTGACCGTCGGGGGACAGGAACTGCTCCAGCCCGCGCTGGAAGTCCTTGTTGTCGAAGATCTCCGGCGGCAGATAGAACGAGTCGTCGTTCATCGAGTCGTCGAACGCCTCGCCCATGGCGTCGGCATCCTCCGACATCGCCGCCATCTGGTCCTGCATGCCCTTCTGCGACTGATACATCGTCAGCATCATCGTGCGCATGGTCTTCATCGTCTCGATCATCTCGGGCATGAGCGCGACCATCTGCGGCATCAACGTGTCCAGCCGCTTCATGTCGGGCAGGATCGCCTTGATGTCATCGGTCATCACGTTGATGCCGTCGAGCGTGTCGAACACCGAGCGGATCGCCCAGCACACCGGGATGTTGTAGCAGTGCGGTTCCCAGTAGAAGTAGTTGCGGATCGGCCGGAAGAAGTCGTCGAAGTTGGCGATGCTGTCGCGCAGGTCCTCGATGTCGACGACCATGCCCTCCATCTTGGTCACCATGCTGTGGGTGATCTCCGACATCTCGGTGGTCAACCGCGACATCTTCTCCATGGTCTTGATGGTTTCGGCCATCTCGTCGGCCTGCACCAGCATGTCGGCCATGCGGTCCTGCATGTACTTCTCGTTGAGCCGCTGAGTGGTGCTCTGCATGCTCATCTGGAACGGGATCGACGTGTGTTTGATCGGCTTGCCGTCGGGGCGGGTGATCGCCTGCACCCGGGCGATGCCCTCGACGCGGAAGAGCGCCTTGGCGATCTTGTCGATCACCAGGAAGTCCGCCGAGTTGCGCAGATCGTGGTCGCTCTCGATCATCAGCAGCTCGGGGTTCATGCGTGCCTGGTCGAAGTGTTCGTCGGCGACCGCGTACCCGACGTTGGCCGGCAGGTCCGCAGGCAGGTACTTCCGGTCGTTGTAGTTGGTCTCGTAACCCGGCAGGGTCAGCAGACCGACCAGGGACAACGCGATGGTGGCGACCAGGATCGGCCCGGGCCACCGCACCACGGCGGCGCCCACCTTGCGCCAGCCGCGGATACGCATGGCGCGCTTGGGTTCCAGCAGTTTCCCGAAGCGGGTCGCGACGCTGATCATGGCGACCATCAGGACCACACCGGCCATCACCACGACGAACATGCCGATGGCCAGGGGCACACCCAACGTCTGGAAATACGGCAGCCTGGTGAAGCTCAGACAGAAGGTCGCGCCCGCGATGGTCAGACCCGAGCCCAGCACCACGTGCGCGGTGCCGTGGAACATCGTGTAGTAGGCGCTCTCTTTGTCCTCGCCCATGGACCGGGCTTCCTGATATCGGCCTATCAGGAAGATCGCGTAGTCGGTCGCCGCGGCGATTGCCAAGGTCACCAACAGGTTCGTCGCGAACAGTGACAGCCCGATGATGTCGTGCCAGCCCAGGAACGCGACGACGCCGCGCGCGGACAGCAGGGAGAGCACGACCATGACGAGCGTGATCAGCACCGTCACGAACGATCGGTACACCAGCAGCAGCATGACGATGATGACGGTGAAGGTCGCGGCCTCGATGAGCCGCATGCTGCGGTCGCTGGCGATGTGCTGGTCGGCGGCCAGCGCTGCCGGCCCGGTGACCCACGCCTTGACGCCCGGCGGTGGTTCGAGGCTGCCGACGATGTCCTGGACGGCTTCCACCGATTCGTTGGCCAGGGTCTCACCCTGGTTGCCGGCGAGCTTGACCTGCACGTAGGCGGCTTTGCCGTCGTTGCTCTGGGAGCCGGCGGCGGTGAGTGGATCGCTCCAGAAGTCCTGCACCGACTGGACGTGGCGAGGGTCGGCCTCGAGCCGATCGACGAGCTCGTCGTACCAGGCGTGGGCTTCGTCGCCCAGCGGTTGTTCGCCTTCGAAGATGATCATCACCGAGCTGTCGGAGTCACCCTCCTCGAACAGCTCGCCGACCTTCTTCATCGAGATCAGGGACGGCGCGTCGTCGGGGCTCATCGACACCGCACGCGCCTCGCCGACCGCCTCGAGCTGCGGGACGCTGACGTTGAGGAACGCCATCACGCCGATCCAGATGAGGATGATCGGGACCGCGAACGTCCGGATCAGACGGGGGATCAGCGGGCGGTGCAGGGGCCGACCGGGCGGGAACGCGTCGGTCGGCGCGTCGCTGAGGTGAGTGCTCATGCGTTCTTCACGAAGCAGAAGGTCTGGGCGTTCACGCCGTTACTGGTCCTCTCGTCCTTCAACTCGTCATCGACGAAGATGCGGCACGTGATGGAACCGCCGTCGCCTTGGGCGACCAGGTTGGGCGCGGCCGACGGTTCGGTGGTGCTCAGCGTCAGTGACCACGGAATGGCCACCCCGTCGATACGTTGCGGTTTCGCTTCGAGGTCGAGGTAGTTGACGTCCGCATAGGACCCGTTTCCGGAGACCTCGTAACGGATCACCTTCGGGTCGAACGGCTCTGGGAGGTCGGCGAAGTTCCGCGGCGTTTCGATGATGCCCTCGGAACCGAAGAAGGTGCGGATACGCGAGACCGTGAGACCGGCGATCACCACGACGACCACGATCAGCAGCGGAAGCCACACCTTTTTGAGGACGGCGATCATGACGTCAGATCCCGGCACATGCCCCGCAGCCACCTCTGCTTCTTATCGATTGTTCGAATGATCGTAACTTAGCCGGTATAACTTCTCACTCGGCGACAGATTAGCTCAAGTCATTGTGGCGTTGCTAACTCGAGTCAGTCACGCGGGGTCCAGATCACTCACCGACCCTTGACCGCGAACGAACCCCGCTGCTAGACATACGAAACCTGATGCTGTGCGATCGCACAAATCGCCGCGGGGGAGGAGCGTGCGACCCGATGCCCGTCTATTACGACCCTTACGACATCAGCATTGTCGCCGATCCGTATCCCGTCTACGCCCAGCTGCGTGACCAGGCCCCGTTGTATTACAACGAGCGCTACGACTTCTGGGCGCTGTCGCGTCACGCCGACGTGGAGAAGGCGCTGATGGACTGGAACACCTTCTCCAACAGTCGCAGCGACATCCTGGAACTGGTCAAATCCGACTTCGACATGCCCAAGGGCGTGATGATGTTCGAGGACCCACCGGCACACACGCTGCTCCGCGGGCTGATGTCGCGGGTCTTCACCCCGCGGCGGATGGCCGAGATCGAAGACCAGATCCGCCGGTACTGCGTCAACTGCCTGGACCCGCTCGTCGGCTCCGACGGGTTCGACATCATCGCCGAGCTGGCCGCGATGATGCCGATGCGGGTGATCGGCATGCTGCTGGGCATCCCCGAGTCCGAACAGGTGTCGGTGCGCGACGCCAACGACGCGAACCTGCGCACGAAACCCGGCGCCCCGATGAAGGTGGCCGATCCCGACAAGATCGCCGACGGCCGCATCTACGCCGACTACGTGGAATGGCGGGCCGCCAATCCTTCTGACGATTTGATGACAGCACTGCTCAACGTCGAGTTCACCGACGAGCAGGGGGTGCACCGCAAGCTCACCCGTAAGGAAGTGCTGCACTACACCCAGGTGGTGGCCGGCGCCGGAAACGAGACCACCGGCAGGCTGATCGGCTGGCTGGCCAAAGTCCTCGCCGAGCATCCCGACCAGCGCCGCGAGGTCGTCGAGGACAGGTCGTTGCTGCTGCGTGCGATCGACGAGACGCTGCGCTTCGAACCGACCGGCCCGCACGTCGCGCGCTGGGTGGCCCGCGACTTCGAGGCCTACGGTCAGACGGTGCCGGCCGGCAGCGCCATCCTCCTACTGTTCGGCGCGGCCAACCGCGACGAGCGCCGCTACCGCGACCCGGACACCTTCGACATCCACCGCGACAACATCAGCCACCTCACCTTCGGCAAGGGTCTGCATTACTGCCTGGGCGCGAACCTGGCCCGCCTCGAAGGTCGGGTAGCCCTCGACGAACTGCTCAACCGCTGGCCCGAATGGGACATCGACTACGACACCGCACGCCTGGCACCGACCTCCACCGTCCGCGGCTGGGAGCACCTGCGCATCGTGGTGAACTGAGGTTCTCAGTCCTCGGTGCCCGGCTCGGATGCCGTGTCCAGCACGCTGACGGCGATGCCGTACGGCAGGAACCGCACGCGTCGGTTCGGGTCGGTGTTGTTCTTGTTGGCCCGCAACGCATCCAGCTCGGTCGGGTAGACCTGCTCGATGTGCGCGCCACCGGCGTCGTCGACGGTGTAGATGGCCCACACCCCGTCACCGGTGTCGCCGGTGGTCGGCGGCTCGGCACGCCGACCCGACGGGCGCGCGAACTCGTCGAACAACGCCGACCATCCCGACCGCTCGGCCGGGGTGGACATGAATCGGCCGAGACCGTCGAGAACCTCGCGCAGCCCCTCACCGGCCTCGCGGACGACACGGTCGAAATCCTCTGGGTCGAATCCGAACGGCCCGTTGTTGCTGCTCATGACCTCCAGTGTGCCCGTCGCAGCCGACAGAGTCGACTGCCGGAGCCGCAAGTGGTAGGCAACGATATGGCGTTCACCCGGGACGACGTGCTGACCGCAGCCCGACGGTCGCTGACCGCCGCCCACGCCCACGACCGCGACGGCTGGATCGGCCTGTTCACCGACGACGGCGTCGTCGAGGATCCCGTCGGCTCCACACCGCACCGCGGCCACACCGCGATCGCCCGGTTCTACGACACGTTCATCGGACCGCGCACGGTCGACTTCCAGCCGCACGTCGACATCGTCTCCGGCACCACCGTGGTGCGCGACCTGACGCTGCAGATCACGATGTCGTCGGCGCTGACCCTGCAGGTGCCGGTGTTCATCCGCTACGACCTGCGTGCCGTCGACGGCGCCCTGCGGATCGCGGCGCTGCGCGCATTCTGGGAACTGCCCGCGATGGTCGGGCAGTTCGTCCGCACCGGACTGGCCGCGCTGCCGGTCGGGGCGGCGCTCGGCCGCACGATGCTGGCCAACCAGGGGGTCGTCGGCAGCCTCGGATTCGCCGGCGGCTTCTTCAGTCTCGGCGCCGCCGGCAGGAAACTGTTCGCGGGTTTCCTCGACGCCGCGTGCACCGGCGACGAAGTCGGGGTGCATCGCGCCACCGCCTCGACGACGCTGGTTCGCGGCGACTCCGAGCCGCTGACGGCGTCGGAACTCACGGCAGAGATGTCCGGAGCGCAGTGGGACAAGCAGATCAGCTCGGGACGGTCGGTGGCCGCCCGCGTCGAACGCGCCGGCCACTCCGGGGTGGTCTTCGGCGACGTGCGGGGCCGGGTGGGCCACGAGCGCACCGCATTGTCGCGGCTGTGCTGGTTCACCGACGAGACGTGACCCATCGGCCGCGTTGTCGCGGTCGGGGCAGTGGCCGTGCAAAGCTGAGGACACCATGGACAACTCTGCGCACTACGTGTCCTACGAGGAATTCGGCCGTCGGTTCTTCGAGGTCGCCGTCAACGAGGAGCGCGTCGGCAACGCCATCGGCGAGATCGCCGGAGACGCCTTCGAAATGGGCCCCATCGCCCAGGGGCCGGGCAAGTTGGCCAAGGTGACGGCCAAGGTGCGCATCCAGCAGCCGCGGGTCAGTCGCACCCTCGGCGAGCTGATCACCTTCTCGATCCGCATCCCGCTGGAGATCGACATGGTGGTGGACCTGCGCATCGACAAACCGAAGTTCATGGTCTTCGGGGAAATCGACCTCAAGGCCACCGCACGCGCCGCGCAGCCGCTGCTGCTGATCCTCGACGTCGAGAAGCCGCGCCCGTCCGACATCACCATCCACGTCACGTCCAAGACGCTGCGCGCCGAAGTCGTGCGTGTCATCGGCGGAATCGACGCCGAGGTCAAACGCTTCATCGCCCTGCACGTCGCCGGCGAGATCGACAGCCCGGCGTCGCAGAAGGCGAAGGTCATCGACGTCGCCCAGCAGCTCGACGAGACTTGGACGGGGATTTGACGCATACGGTCGCGGTGCTCGGCGGCGGGATCGGCGGCCTGACCGCCGCCCAGGAACTCGCCGAGCGCGGGTTCGCGGTCACGGTGTACGAAGCCCTGGGCGAGTTCGGCGGCAAGGCCCGGTCGATGGATGTGCCCGGATCGGGCACGCAGGGCCGCAAGAACCTGCCCGGCGAACACGGATTCCGCTTCTTCCCGGGCTTCTACTGGCACGTCATCGACACGATGTCACGCATCCCGCGCCCCGAGGGCACCGTGGCCGACCACCTCGTCCCGGCGACCGGCATCCTGATGGCCCGCGCCGACGGCCGCAACGAGCTCATCGCCCCGGCCCAGCGCCCCGACGCACTCAGCGACATCGCCGTCCTGCTGCAGTTCTTGTGGGACTTCGGCACGCAGATCAAGATCGCGCCGTGGGAACTGGCGTCGCTGTCCGAGCGGCTGCTGACCCTGCTGTGCTCGTGCGACGAGCGGCGCTACGAGCAATGGGAGACCTACAGCTGGTGGGACTTCTGCGACGCCGACAACCGCTCGGCGGACTTCCAGAAGTTCCTCGGCGACGGCCTGACCCGCACCCTGGTCGCCGCCCAGGGCCGGTTGATGTCGGCGCGCACCGGCGGGCTGATCGTCACGCAGCTGATCCTCGACATCATGGGACGTAGCCGCGACATCGACCGGGTGCTCGACGGACCCACCAGCGAGGTGTGGATCGACCCCTGGGTGGACCGCCTCGCCGATCTCGACGTGAAGTTCGTGCCGTACAGCACGGTGACCGAGATCCTCTGTGCGAACGGCGAAGTCACCGGAGTGCGGATGCTCGGACGCGACGAGCCCGTGGTCGCGGAGTTGTACGTGTCGGCGCTTCCGGGCGAGAAGCTGGCCCGCCTGCTGACCCCGGAGCTGCTGCGCGCCGAACCGCGCCTGCAGGGCGTGCGCAACCTCCACTACGGCTGGATGAACGGCGCGCTCTACTACCTGAACAAGGACGTGCCGCTGCAACGCGGGCACGCGATCTTCATCGACTCGGAATGGGCGCTGACCGCGATCTCCCAGGCCCAGTTCTGGCCCGACGTCGACCTCGAACAACGCGGTGACGGCCACGTGGACGGCATCTTGTCGGTGGACATCTCCGACTGGGACACCCCCAGCCGCCGCACCGGGCTGACGGCCCGGCAATGCACCGAAGAGCAGATCCTCGACGAAGTGTGGAATCAGCTCACCGACCACATCGATGACGGCTCGCTGAAAGCCGAGAACGTGTTGCACCGATTCCTCGATCCCGCAATCGGTTTCCCGGCTCCCGGACAGGTCACCAATTCCGAGCCGCTGCTGGTCAACACCGTGAACTCCTGGCGCGACCGACCCGACGCGCGCACCGCGATCCCGAACCTGGTCCTGGCCGCCGACTACGTGCGCACCCACACCGACCTGGCCACGATGGAATCCGCCAACGAGGCCGCCCGCCGAGCGGTCAACGCCCTTCTCGACCGCGTCGGGTCGACGGCAACGCGCTGCGAGGTGCGGCCGCTGCACGAGCCGGCCGCGTTGGCGCCGCTGCGCGCGCTGGACAAAGTGGCCTGGGAGCTGCAACGACCGGTGCGCACCGCGATGACGGCGCTACCCGGGGGCAGCCGGCTGGCACGCGCGCTGCGGTTGGCCTGACGTGCCCAAGCTCAGCGCCGGACTGCTGCTGTTCCGGGATGTCGACGGCGTGCTGGAGGTGTTGATCGGCCACCCCGGCGGTCCGTTCTGGGCCCGCAAAGACGAGGCGGCGTGGTCGATCCCGAAGGGGGAGTACGACGAGGGCGACGACCCGTGGACGGTGGCGCAACGCGAGTTCGAAGAGGAACTCGGCAAGCCTGCGCCGGCCGGACCCAGGATCGATCTCGGAACGCTGCGTCAGCCCAGCGGCAAGATCATCACCGCGTTCGCGGTGCGCGGCGACCTCGATCTCGACGGCACCTACAGCAACACGTTCACCCTCGAATGGCCCAGGGGCTCAGGGAAATTCACCGAGTTCCCGGAGATCGACCGGGTTGCGTGGTGTGACATGGCGACCGCGCGGACCAAATTGCTCAAGGGGCAACGTCCGCTGCTGGACCGTCTGCGCAGCGCGCTGGAAAGCTAGCTCACAGGTCCAGGGTCAGCGCCGAACCCTCCGCCGCACGCGACACGCACGTCAGCATCTGACCGGCAGCGCGCTCGGGATCGGAGAGCAGCGTGTCCCGGTGGTCGACGTCTCCGGCGAGCACCCGGGTCCGACACGTTCCGCAGAACCCTTGCTGGCACGAATACGGCGCGGCCACACCGGATTTGCGCAACGCAGCCAGCAGCGTCTCGTCGGCGTCCACCGGTACGGTCTGGCCGGTGGAGGCGACCGTGACGTCGAACCGGTGGCCGTCGACCACCGGCGCCGCCGCGAAGCGCTCGAAGTGCAACTCCACGTCGTCGCGGCCGGCCAGCGCGGCCCGCACCGCGGTCAGCATCGGCGCCGGACCGCACGCGTAAACCGCGGTGCCGGACGCGCAGTCGCCGAGCAACTCGCCGGCGCTCGGAACGCCGTGACGGTCGTCGGTGCGCACCGTGACGGCGTCGCCGAACGCGGCGACCTCCTCGACGTAGGGCAGGCTGTCTGTCGAGCGGCCGGTGTAGACCATCGACCAGTCGACACCCCACTGCTGCGCGCACGCGAGCATCGGCAGGATCGGTGTGATGCCGATGCCGCCGGCGATGAACCGCAGCCGCCGCGTCGGGGAGCCGAATCCGGGAACCGTCAACGGAAACGCGTTCCGTGGCCCGTGCGTGTGCACGACGGCACCCACCGGTAGATCGTGCACCTCGATCGATCCGCCGCCGCCGGCGGGGATGCGGCGCACCGCGATCCGGTACGTGTCGGTTGTCTGCGGGTCGCCGCACAGCGAGTACTGACGGATCCGACCGCTGGGCAGGTGGATGTCCAGATGCGACCCGGGATACCAGCGCGGCAACGGCGCACCATCGGCGGCGGCCAGCGTCAACTCGACCACGTCCTGGTCGCGGGCCACCACCCGACGCCCCGTGACGGTCAGCGCGTGGACGTCGACCGGCGCGCGGCCCGGTGTGCGGGGCCGCCGCAGCGCCGACGTCGCGGCCAGCATCCCGGACAGCGCCACACCGGCCAGGCGGACCGTCACGCTGCGCGTCGGGTACTGCTGCATCACAGATGCGCGGCGCGGGCCGCGGGGGAGGCCGCCAGGTAGGCCACCGCCTGAGCGGTGGAACCCAGATCCTCCGGCGAGTAGTCGCGGCGGAAGTACGACAGCGTGCTGGAGCCGAACAGATGCCGGAAGTGCGGCAGCAGCCCGAGCTTCGAGTCGCGCATCCGCATCCGGTTGAACGTCCACCAGTTCATGTCCACGGTGGGGTCGGTCTTGATCAGGTACCACGTGCCGCGCTGGAAGAACACGAACAGCATCGTCGCCGCGACGTTCATCGCCCGGACCCGGCTGAGGTAACTGTCGTCGAAGTAGACCGCGACGTCGTGGGCCACGCTGCGGTGCTCGACCTCTTCGCTGCCGTGCCAGCGGAACAGGTCGACCATCGTCGGGTCCGCGCCGTGGTCGTCCCAGCGGCAGTTCAACGCGAAGTCGCCCATCACCGCGGTGTAGTGCTCGATGGCGGCGATCAACCACAGTCGCTCCCGCAGGTGGTTCATCCGGCGTCGCTCATCGGAGGTGTCCAGCGGCGCCAGCGGCCCGCCGAAGATGTGATCCACCTGCGCAAGCAGCGGCGCCGCGTTCACGCCGTGCACCTCCAGGAAGTCGTGCAGCACCTGCTCGTGCACGTCGGCGTGGGTGGCTTCCTGGCCGATGAACCCGCGGATGTCGTCGGCCAGCTTGGGATCGTCGACATGGGGCAGCGCCTCGTTGAAGGTCTGCACGAACCACCGCTCACCAGCCGGCAGAACGATGTTGAGCATGCTGACCATGTGGGAGGCCACCGGGTGCCCGGGAATCCAGTGCAACGGGATCCCGGCGACGTCGAACTGAACCCGGCGTGCCTGGATCTGGACCGGACCCGGGTCGATCTCGCGGTCAAAACGGAGGGGTCGCAGCATCAACCGAGTCTACGACGAACGCGCCGCTTAGGTGGGAACGGCGGTCCCCGATACTTCGGTCAGGGCCGCGGCGAGGTGTTGGCGATGATCGGAGCCACGTTGCCGGCGACGCCGGGCGCGACCGGCGTGCCCGCGCCGGGAGCACCCGGGATGGGGATCATCGGCGTCGGCGTCACCGTCGTGACACCGTTGGCGCCGACCCGCGGACCGCCGGTCGGGCCCATGGCCTTGATCTGGTCGGCGGCCTCCTGCGTGCAGTCCAGCATCAGCTGCATGCGGCCCTTGCCGGTGATTTTCTGCTGGCTGACCAGGCACGCCGACTGCGGAAGCACGCTGCCGGTGGAGCCGCCGAAGTACGCCTTGACGCCCTGACTCTTCAGGATGGCCAACGCCCGCCCGTACTGTTCGCCCAGCACGTTGTGCGGGTGCGAATCGGCGGGCTGCGAGACCGCGACGCCCGCGCCGAACAGGGCGACGGTTCCCGCGGCGACGAGTCCGCCGCTAGCCACGACGAGCTTTCTCACGACTGATCTCCTCGCTGTTCCTGGTGCGGTGCGAACATATCGCAGCAGTGTCTGATGTGAAACCGCTGCAGACGTCTCCGGCGTTACATCGGACCCGTCCGGGCCGCCGCGCTGCGCATCGCCTCGCACAATCCGGCCGCCACCTCGTCGTCGAACACGTCCTCCAGGAGCACCTGCCGGCCCTGCGAGTCACCGAGCGGCACACGCCAATTCGGGTACTCGTCGGTGGTCCCCGGTTGGTTCTGGGTACGTACCTCGCCGACGGCGTCGGCAAGCGACAGCGACAGCAGCCGCGACGGCGTGCGGCCCAGATAGCGGTGCAGCGCCAGCACGGTCTCCTCGACACCGGCGCCGTCGCCGAGCAGGCCGACACGGCGCAACTCGGCCAACCAGGCGTCCTGTTGGCGGCGATCGTCGGCCAGTTCCTCCTCGGCCGGGCGGGTCAGCAGGCCCAGCCGGTCCCGCAGCCGCACGTGCTCCCCGGCCAGATATCCCGCGGTCGGCGGCAGATCGTGGGTGGTGACCGCCGACAGGCAGAACTCCCGCCACCGCTCGGCCGGCACCGGGCTGCCGTCACCGTCGTGATCGTTCTCGAACCACAGGATCGAGGTGCCCAGCACGCCGCGGTCGCGCAGGTAGTCGCGCACCCACGGTTCCACGGTGCCGAGATCCTCGCCGACAACCACCGCGGCGGCCCGCTGCGCCTCCAGCGCCACGATGCCGATCATCGCCTCGTGGTCGTACCGAACGTAGGTGCCGTCGGTCGGCGGGGCGCCCTCGGGGATCCACCACAGCCGGAACAGTCCGATGATGTGATCGATACGGACGCCGCCCGCGTGCCGCAGCACCGCGTTGACCAGCGCGCGGAACGGTTCGTAGGCGTGCTCGGCGAGCCGGTCGGGCCGCCACGGCGGCTGGGACCAGTCCTGACCCAGCTGGTTGAACTCGTCCGGCGGGGCGCCCGCGGTGACCCCGAGCGCGAGCACGTCCTGCAGTGCCCAGGAGTCGGCGCCGTCGGGATCCACCCCGACCGCAAGGTCACCCATGATGCCCAGTTCCATGCCCGCCGAGACCGCGCGGGTCTGCGCCGCACTGAGCTGTTCGTCGAGCTGCCATTGCAGCCAGCGGTGGAAGTCCACCTCGGCGGCGTGGGTGGCCGCGAACTCGGCCACCGCCGCGCTGCGCGGGTGCTGCAGCTCTGCGGGCCACCGGTGCCAGTCGGCGCCGTGGTGCTCGGCCAGCGCACACCACGTCGCGAAGTCGTCGAGGCTTCGGCCTTCGCGTGCGCAGAACGCCTGATAGGCGATCTGGCGGCCGGCGGAGAACTCGACCTGATACACGGTCTCCAGCGCCGCACGCTTGGCCTTCCAGGCGCGGTCACGGTCGATCTGCGCCGACCGGTCCGCGCGCGACTGCACCGTCAGCCGCGACTTGCGGATCCGGCCGCGGTGACGCACGTCGGCGTATTCGGGTATGGCCTCGACCCGCAGGTAGATCGGGTTGACGAAGCGCCGCGACGTGGGCAGGTACGGCGACGGCTCCATCGGCGCCGTCGGTGCCGCCGCGTGCAGGGGATTGACCAGCACGAAACCGGCGCCGTGCCGGGCCGCCGACCACACCGCCAGATCGGTGAGATCGGTCAGATCCCCGATGCCCCAGGACTTCCGGGAGCGCACGCTGTAGAGCTGGGTGGCCAGGCCCCAGGTGCGGCCGGCGCCCAACCGGGCGGGCAACTCCAGTCGCGCGGGTGTCACGATGACCGACGTGCTGGTCTCGAACTCCTCCACCTGCAGGTGCAGCCGGTGATACCCCGGTGGCAGATCCGCGGGCAGTTCGAACGACGCCTCACCGATCAGGCGACCGTCGAGATCATAAGGGCCGGAGTGGTTTTCGAGCTGACGCAGCCCACTGCGGGTGGTGCCGTCCTCCAGCGCCAGCCACAAGGTCACCGGATCCCCGTGTGTGACGTGCACCCAGAACGACGTCGTCTCCCCGGCCCGACCCACGATCGACGGGGGCAGCGAGCGCGCCCAATGGGAACGGTCGAGCGCCGTCAACGCCGCGGCGCGCTCGTCCTCGGTCGCGGCCGGCACCTCGAGCGCCGCGAGCACCGCCACCAACGTCGACTCCGGCACCGGCACCACCCGACCGCGCCAGTCCTCGTACTCGGTGGCCACGCCGTAACGCCGGGCGAGCTCGGACAGAGACCTCGAGCGCGGATCTTCAACCATGGCGCCATCTTGCCCTGTGCGAAGCGAACGCAAACTTCGAGCGAATCCTCGTCGGGCGCAGCACCACGACGCTTCGGTAGGGTCGACGGCCATGGTGCCTGAACGGCTCGAGGTCGACCAGGCGCGCAATCGCCGGGCCCGTATCGCCGTCGCCGCGGTCTTCCTCACCAACGGCGCACTGTTTGCCAACCTGCTGCCGCGCTACCCGGAGATCAAGAACGACCTCGCGGTGTCCAACGCGCTCTTCGGTGCGACCGTGGCCGCGTTCTCGGCCGGCGCACTGCTGGCCGGGCTGACCGCGGCCGCACTGATCCGCCGCTTCGGATCGGCCCGGGTCGCCCTGGCCACCACCTACCTTCTCGCGGCGTTCCTGGTGGCCGCCGCGGCCGCACCCACCCCCGCGCTGTTCGCCGCCGCCCTGTTCGTCGCCGGAGCTTCCGACGCCGTCACCGACGTCGCGCAGAACGTCAACGGCCTACGGCTGCAACGCGACTACGGCCGGTCGATCATCAACTCGCTGCATGCGGTGTGGGCCCTGGGCGCCGTCCTGGGCGGGCTGATGGGAGCGGCAGCCATCGCGTTCGGGCTGGCGCGCGACCTGCACCTCGGCATCGCCGCAGTGGTGTTCTGCGTGGTCACCACTGTCGCGTACCGGTTCCTGCTGCACGGGCCCGACCACGAGCAGCATCCCTCGGCGCAGGACAACGCGGGCGGCAAGGTGGGAGTCAAGGGCTACCTGCTCCTGCTGGCGTTCGTGGGCATCGCGATGGCGGGCCTGTCGGTCGAGGACGCCGGAAACACGTGGGCCACAATCTATCTGCGTGACACGCTGGACGCTGCGGCGGTGGTCGCGCCGATGGGCTACGTCGCGCTGGTGACCTTCATGTTCATCGGGCGGCTGACCGGAGACCGGCTCGTCGACCGGTTCGGGGAACGCGCCGTGGCCCGATGCGGCGGCCTGATCACCGCCCTCGGCATGGGATGCGCCCTGGCGTTCCCGTCGGTGCCGGGCACCATCATCGGTTTCGCCGCCGCCGGCCTCGGCGTGGCCACCGTCGTGCCGGCGGCGATGCGCGCGGCCGACGAATTGCCCGGGCTCCGGCCGGGTACCGGTCTGACCGTGCTGAGCTGGGCGATGCGGGCCAGCCTGCTGGGCGCCCCGCTGGTGGTCGGCGTGATCGCCGACGCGACCAGCCTGCGCTTCGGCCTGCTGACCGTGCCGGTGGCCGGCCTGGTGCTCGTCGTCCTCGGCGGCGCCCTCGCGTCTCGCCCAGTGCGGTGACACCGCGCTGGTACAGTTACGTACCAGTTATCGATGCAAGGAGCCGGCATGACCGCGGAAGCCACGACACGCAGCGGGGTGGTCACGCGTCCGGTCGTCGACACCACCTACGGACCGGTACGCGGAGTCGACGACGGCACCGTCCGAGTGTTCAAAGGCGTCCGGTACGCCGCCGCGCCGGTAGGGGAGTTGCGATGGCGGGCCCCGCAGCCTCCGACGCCGTGGACCGAACCGGCCGACGCCGGCCGGGTCAGCCCGGTGTGCCCCCAGGTCACCGACGCACAACTGCCGATCGACCTCGGCGCCCCGCAGGGACAGGACTTCCTGACCGTCAACGTCTGGGCTCCGCCGGGCACCACCGCCGGTGACGCGAAACCGGTCATGGTGTGGGTGCACGGCGGCGCATACGTCCTCGGCGCGGCCAGCCAGCCGCTCTATCACGGCCGCCGTCTGGCCGTCGACGGCGACGTCGTCGTCGTCACCCTCAACTACCGGCTCGGCGCGCTCGGCTTCCTCGAGCTGCCCACCGTCGGCGCCGACACCGACCGGTTCGCCACCAACGTCGGACTGCGCGACGTCCTGGCCGCGCTGCAGTGGGTGCGCGACAACATCGCCGCCTTCGGCGGCGACCCCGGCAAGGTCACCGTGTTCGGTGAATCCGCCGGCGGCGCCATCGTCACCACGCTGCTGGCCAGCCCCGCCGCGGCCGGGCTCTTCGACGCCGCGATCTCGCAGAGCCCGCCGGTCACGTCGTCGTACGACTCCGAGCGCGCCCGCCGAGTCGCCGAACGGTTCCTCGAGGTCCTCGACGTCGCACCCGGCGACATCGCCGAGCTGACCCGGCTGCCGATCCAGGCCATCGTCGCCGCGTCGCGCACCGTCTTCGACGAGATCCCGGTACGCACCCCCGGCACGCTGGCATTCGCCCCGATCGTCGACGGTGACGTCATCCCGGACTATCCCGTGCGGGTCGCGCAGGCCGGCAACACCCACCCGGTGCCGCTGATCATCGGCACCAACAAGAACGAGGCCGCGCTGTTCCGGTACATGAAACAGCCTCTGATGCCGATCACCCCGGAGTCGGTCAAAGCGATGTTCGCCGAGATCGCGGCCGAGCAGCCCGAGCTGCCGCTGCCCAGCGAGGACGAACTGCGTGGCACCTACCGAGGCCGCGGAAAGACCAGCGGCATGCGGGTGTCCAGCGACATCGGGTTCCGGATGCCGTCGATCTGGTTCGCCGACGGACACCGTGCGGTGGCGCCGGTCTACCTCTACCGCTTCGACTTCGCCACTCCGCTGCTGCGTGCGGTGCGCCTGCATGCCGCCCACGCCACCGAGCTGCCGTACGTCTGGGGCAACCTGAAGGCCGGACGCAAAGACCCGACCTTCGCCCTCGGCGGCCTCAAAGCCGGCAAAGAGGTCTCCCGGCGCCTGCGCGCGCGCTGGACGGCCTTCGCGCGCACCGGCGAACCCGCGGGCCCGACCGGCGAGCCGCAGTGGCGCCCCTATGACGCCGACGACCGGCCGACCCTGGTGATCGACAAGTGCGACCGCGTCGTCGACGACCTCGACGCCCCGGTCCGTCGCGCCTGGGGCGACGACGTCCTGAGCTTCCGGTAGAAGAGGACACCGATGGACCTGCTCGACGCGCTCCCGCCGGCGATGCGCGAACCGGTGCTGTTCGCGATCCCGTTCTTCCTGCTGCTGCTGGCCATCGAATGGACCGCAGCACGCAAGCTCGAACACCTCACCGAGGCCGAGCGGCCGGGCAAGGGGTCCTACCTGACCCGCGACGCCTGGACCAGTGTGTCGATGGGGCTGGTGTCGATCCTGACGATGAGCGCGTGGAAGTTCCTGGCGCTGTTGGGCTATGCGGCGCTCTACACGTATGTGGCGCCGTGGCAGCTGTCGCCGACGCAGTGGTACACCTGGGTGATCGCGCTGGTCGGGGTGGACCTGTTGTTCTACCTCTACCACCGCACGGCCCACCGGGTGCGGCTGGTGTGGGCGACCCACCAGGCCCACCACTCCAGCGAGTACTTCAACTTCGCGACCGCGCTGCGCCAGAAGTGGAACAACAGCGGCGAGATCGTGATGTGGCTTCCGTTGCCGCTGTTGGGTGTTCCGCCGTGGATGGTGTTCTTCGCCTTCTCGATCAGCCTGGTCTATCAGTTCTGGGTGCACACCGAACACATCGACAAGCTGTGGCGGCCAATCGAATTCATCTTCAACACCCCGTCGCATCACCGCGTGCACCACGGGATGGACGCCGAGTACCTCGACAAGAACTACGGCGGCATCCTGATCATCTGGGATCGCCTGTTCGGCACGTTCCAACCCGAGATCTTCCGGCCGCGTTACGGGCTGACCAAACCGGTCGACACCTTCAACATCTGGAAGCTGCAGACGCACGAGTACGTCGCGATCGGGCGTGACGTGCGCACCGCGCGCCGGCTGCGCGACCGGCTGGGCTTCGTCTTCGGCCCGCCCGGCTGGCAACCCACGTCGACGGCCTCGCCGGGCACCGAGCCTGCGACAACACCGACGACATCCGGCGCAGCGTCGTAGTCTGCGTCCGTGCAGACGGTTTTCGACCACCCGGTCGACTCGACGCTGATCGACCGCGCGCTGGCCGACAGCGCGTTCGGCTCGATGTGGCTCGAAATTCCCCGACCGGTATTCGAGGCGCCGTCCGGGCCGCTCACCTGCGACCTGCTGGTGATCGGCGGCGGATACACCGGGCTGTGGAGCGCGCTGCACGCCGCCCGCCGACACCCGGACCGCCGCATCGTGCTCGTCGAGGCCGACCGCGTCGGCTGGGCGGCCTCGGGACGCAACGGCGGCTTCGTTGACGCGAGCCTCACCCACGGTTACGAGAATGGAAAAGCCCGCTGGCCCAGCGAGATCGAGACACTCGAAACCATGGGGCTGCAGAATCTCGACGGCATGCAGGCCGAGCTGACCGAGCTGGGTCTCGACGTCGAATGGCAGCGCACCGGCATGCTGTCGGTGGCCACCGAACCCCACCAGGTCGAGTGGCTCACCGACGCCGCCGGCAACGGTCAGGGCCAACTGCTCGACCTGCGCGCGGTCCGCGAGGAAGTGCACTCGCCGACCTATCTGGCGGGTCTGTACGACCCCGACACCTGCGCGCTGGTGCATCCGGCCAAACTGGCCGTCGAGTTGGCGCGCGCGTGCCGCGAGGCCGGGGTGACGGTCTTCGAGCACACCGCCGCCAAGCGCATCGTCTCCGGCGGTGCTGCGCTGCAGGTGCACACCGACGGTCCGACGGTGACGTGCCGCCAGATCGTGCTGGCCACCAATGTGTTTCCGAGCCTGCTGCGACGCAACCGGTTCCACACCGTGCCGGTCTATGACTACGTGCTGGCCACCGCACCGCTGACCGACGCCCAACTCGCGTGCATCGGCTGGCGGCGCCGTCAAGGGGTCAGTGATTCGGCCAACCAGTTCCACTACTACCGGCTGACCGCGGACAACCGCATCGTCTGGGGCGGATATGACGCCGTCTACCACTACGGCCGGCGCGTCGCCGCGGCGTACGAGGATCGTCGGCAGACCTACCGCCGGTTGGCCGCCCACTTCTTCCTGACCTTCCCGCAGCTCGACGACGTCCGCTTCAGCCACCGGTGGGCCGGCGCGATCGACACCAACACGCGCTTCTGCGCGCACTGGGGACTGGCCCGCGAGGGCCGCGTCGCCTACGTCAACGGGTTCACCGGCCTCGGCGTCGGCGCGGCACGGTTCGCCGCCGACGTCTGCCTGGACCTGCTCGACGGGAAAGACACCCCCCGCACCCGGCTGGAGATGGTGCGTCGCAAACCGCTGCCGTTCCCCCCGGAGCCGCTGGCCACCGCAGGTATTCAGGCCACCCGCTGGTCGCTGAACCGCGCCGACCACCACGCCGGACGGCGAAACCTGCTGCTGCGCACCCTCGATGCGGCAGGTCTGGGCTTCGACTCCTAGCGGCCCCTGCGCGACACGCCGAGGTGTAACGCATCGTTATCTGACCGCGATGACCCAGTTACGCCAGCCGCAGCACGGGTATCCCGCGATATCGCGCCGCGCGGCGTGGCGAGGACCTCATCACCTGTGGAGAGCGGAGGCGCTGTGTCTGTTCGGCCGTCGAATCGATCACCGCGGCAGCGGCTCCAGGCAGGGCTGCGGGCGCTGCTGATCACCCTGGCCCCGGTGGCCGCGCTGCTGTCGCCGCTCGCTCCGGCGCACGCGCAACCGGGCGCGGTGGCGCATCCCGGGATGGAAATCCACCAGGACTCGGTGCTGTGCACCCTCGGTTGGGTGGATCCGCAGACCCGCATGGCCTACACCGCCGGCCACTGCCGCGCCTCGGGCACGGTGACCGACAAGCAGGGCGCCGTGATCGGGACGCAGGGCGTCTACCGCGACAACACGCCCAACGGCATGACCGTCGACACCAACCACCAGATCACCGACTGGGAGGTCATCCACCTGGCCCCCGAGGTCGTCGTCAACAACGTGCTGCCCGGTGGGAAGGCCCTGGTCACCGATGCGGCCGTGCTGCCGGCCAAGGGTATGCCGGTCTGCCACTTCGGAGTCGTGACGGGCGAGAGCTGCGGCACCATCGAAGCCGTCAACAACGGCTGGTTCACCATGACCAACGGCGTCGTGAGCCGCAAAGGCGACTCCGGGGGACCGGTCTACACGCCGACCCCTGACGGCCGCACCGTGCTGATCGGCATCTTCAACAGCACGTGGGGCACGTTCCCGGCCGCGGTGACGTGGCAGGTCGCCCGCGAGCAGGCGCAGCAGGACACCATCTCGGCGGCGTCGGCCACGGTGCCCGCCGCTTAATCCACCAGCTCGAACAGCGGGATCGACGCGGCGGCCGCGCGCAGATCCGCCTCCGTCGAATCGGGCGTCAGACCGCCCGTGTGGCCTTTGACCTGCCAGTACCACCGCCGCAGGTACGCCACCAGCAGCGGTGGCTTGGCGCCGTCTGGCACCTCGACCGCCCGGCGACTCCGCCGCGCCGCACCCACCTCGACGACACCGGCGGTCCGGACGTTGCGCGCCCACTGGGTGTTGCCGCGTGGCGAGACCAGGTACTGGCCTCCGTCGACTGTCAGTAGGTTCACCACGACGCGGTGCGGACGACCGCTGGTGCGTCCACGTACCCGCAGCGCTGTGCTGCCCTGAATGCTGATGCCGTGTTCGGCGAGCTTACGGATGGCGTTGTTGAAGACCCGGGCGCCGCGGCTCGGGACGTCGTATCGCGTGGTCATCGTGTTCCTTCCAAACCGAGGCGTTCAAGAGGCTTTTTGAGAGCACCGCTCACTTTTTCAGCGTGCCACGCCAGTGCGCGCAAAACAAGAGCACTGATCTCGGTTTGTGTGACACTGGCCGGGTGGGGAAACGCCAGGACGCCCGGGACCGGACCGAGCGCCGCATCATCGAGCTGGGCCGGCGCCAACTGGCCACCGTGGGCGCTGCGGGGTTGTCCCTGCGCGCCATCGCCCGCGACCTGGGAATGGTGTCATCGGCGGTGTACCGCTACGTCGCCGGCCGCGACGACCTGCTGACCCTGCTGCTCGTCGACGCCTACACCGAACTGGCGGACACCGTGGACCAGGCCGGCCGTGACGCCGGAACGCACTGGCGCGACCGCCTGGCGGCGATGGCGCACGCCGTCCGGGCCTGGGCGCTGGACAATCCCGCACTGTGGGCGCTGCTCTACGGCAGCCCCGTGCCCGACTATCACGCGCCGCGCGAGCGCACCGTGGGGCCGGGCACCCGGGTGGTCGGCGCGCTGCTGGCGGCGGTCAACGCCGGGGCCGACGTAGGTGAGGTCGCCGGCCGGGCGCCGGTCGCGATCGCGCCGGCGCTGGCCGACGACCTCGCGGGGCTGCGCGCCGAGTTCGGGCTGACCACCGACGACCCGACGCTGGCCAAGGCGCTGCTGCTGTGGGCGGCGCTGATCGGCGCGATCAATCTCGAGGTGTTCGGACACTACGGCCCCGACACCTTCACCGAGCCGGCACACGTCTTCGAGGCCCAACTCGCCCTTCTGTTCGACATGCTGACGCGGAACTAGAACACGTTCTAGCCACCGGAGACCCCTGGCGATATCCTCGAACGGATGTCAGACCAGACACCTGTCCAGATTGCGTGGGTCTCGCGGGACCTCCCCGCCACCGAGTCCACGTTGACGGCATTGCTGGGCGCCAAGAAGTGGGTGCGGATGCCCGGCGTGCACTTCGGTCCGGACAGCTGCGTCCACCGCGGAGCCCCCGCCGACTTCGTCGCCGACATCTCGTTGAGTTACGCCGGTGACACCCAACTCGAGCTGATCGCGCCGGTGTCCGGAGACAGCATCTACACCGAGTTCCTGGACCGCAGCGGCCCCGGCCTGCACCACATCTGCATCGAGGCCGCCGACCCCGAGGCACTGGCCGCGATGGTGGCCGACTTCGCGCGCCACGGCGCCGAGGTGGTGCTCACCGGAGCGATGCCCGGCGGTATGGAGTTCGCCTACGTCTCAGCCGCGCACACCGGTGTGCCGTACCTCGAAATCGCTTATCTCCCACCGCAGATCCGCGCGTTCTTCGACCATGTGAAACAGGAGCAGAAGTGAGCATGAAAAACGTCCCCGACACCGTCCCCGCCGCCGAGGTCGGGGAGTGGTCCGACGACGTCGACGTCGTGGTGGTGGGCTTCGGTATCGCCGGCGGGTGCGCCGCGGTCAGCGCGGCCGCCGCCGGAGCGAAGGTCCTGGTGCTGGAGAAGGCCGCCGCGGCCGGGGGCACCACGTCGATGGCGGGCGGACACTTCTACCTCGGCGGCGGCACCGCGGTGCAGAAGGCCACCGGGCACGAGGACTCGGCCGAGGAGATGTACAAGTACCTGGTGTCGCAGTCCCGCGACCCCGAACACGACAAGATCCGCGCCTACTGCGAAGGCAGCGTCGAGCACTTCAACTGGCTCGAAGCGTTGGGATTCGAGTTCGAACGCAGCTACTACCCGGGCAAGGTCGTCGTCCCGCCGGGCACCGAAGGGCTGTCCTACACCGGCAACGAGAAGGTCTGGCCGTTCTGCGAACAGGCCGAACCGGCGCCGCGCGGACACTCCGTGCCCGTGCCCGGCGAGCTGGGCGGCGCGGCCATGGTGATCGATCTGCTGCTCAAGCGCGCCGCCGAACTCGGCGTGCAGATCAAGTACGAGACCGGCGCGACCGCGCTGGTGGTCGACGACGGCGGCGCGGTCACCGGCGTGACCTGGAAGCACTTCACCGAGACCGGACACGTCAAGGCCGGCGCCGTCGTCATCGCCGCGGGCGGCTTCGTGATGAACCCGGACATGGTCGCCGAGTACACACCCGCGCTCGGCCAGGAACGCAAGACCAAACACCACGGCACCGTCGCCCCCTACATCCTGGGCAACCCCAACGACGACGGGCTGGGCATCCGCCTGGGCGTCTCGGCCGGCGGGGTGGCGCTGCACATGGATCAGCAGTTCATCACCGCCGCCGCGTACCCGCCGGAGATCCTGCTCACCGGCGTCATCGTCAACGCCGAGGGGCAGCGGTTCGTCGCCGAGGACTCCTACCATTCGCGCACCTCGGCGTTCGTGCTCGAACAGCCCGACCAGATCGCGTACCTGATCGTCGACGAAGCGCACATGCAGATGCCGGAGATGCCGCTGATCAAGTTCATCGACGGCTGGGAGACCATCGCGGAGATGGAGTCTGCGCTGGAGATCCCCGCCGGCCACCTCGCCGCCACGCTCGAGCGCTACAACGCCAACGCCGCGGCCGGCGTCGACCCCGACTTCCACAAGCAGCCGGAATACCTTGCGCCACAGACCAACGGCCCGTGGGCCGCGTTCGACCTGTCACTGGGCCGGGCGATGTACTCCGGGTTCACCATGGGCGGACTGAAGGTGTCGGTCGACGGTGAGGTGCTCCGCGAAGACGGGTCGCCCGTCGCCGGTCTGTACGCCGCCGGGGCATGCGCGTCCAACATCGCCCAGGACGGCAAGGGTTATGCGAGCGGGACGCAGTTGGGCGAAGGGTCGTTCTTCGGGAGGCGGGCGGGAAATCACGCAGCGCGGCGGGCGGGTTCCTAACGTGCGCCGGCGGTGGCGCCCAGCTCCCACTGGCCGTCACCGACCAACTTCAACTCGCGGGTGTGATGCTGCTCCACGGTGCTGCGGTGGCTGACGCTGACCAGGATCGTGTCGGGCAGGGTCTCGCGCACCAGCCGGTAGAGCATCAGCTCCAGGCCCTCGTCGAGCGCCGAGGTCGACTCGTCGAGGAACACCGCCTTCGGCCGGGTCAGCAGGATCCGCGCGAACGCGATGCGCTGCTGCTCACCCGGTGAGAGGACCTTGGCCCAGTCCTTCTCCTCGTCCAGGCGGTCGGCCAGATGCGGCAGCGCGACCTGGTTCAGCGCATGGCGCAGCATCCGGTCGTCGAGGTCGCCGGAACTGTTGGGATAGGAGACCACCGTGCGCAGGTCACCCAGCGGAACGTACGGCAGCTGGGACAGGAACATCGTCGCGTTGTCCTCGCCGGGCGCGCGCAGGGTGCCCGACGCGTACGGCCACAGCTGCCCGAGGCTGCGCAGCAGCGTGGTCTTGCCGCTGCCTGACGGACCGGTGACCATCAGCGCGTCGCCCGGCTCGAGCGTCAGGTTCAGCGGCCGGACCAGCGGGCGACCGTCCGGGGTGCGGACCTCGACGTCGTCGAGTTCGACCCGTCCGCCGCGGGAGTCCTGGGCGGACAGGGTCGGCAGGGCGCGGCCCTCCTCGTTGGCGATGACCAGGCCGTGCAGCCGGATGATGGCGGCACGGTATCCGGCGAAGTTGTCGTAGGCGTTACGGAAGAACGAGAGCCCGGTCAGGATCTCCCGGAACGCGCTGGCGGTCTGCGAGAGCTGGCCCAGGGTGATCTCGCCGTTGTAGAAGCGGGAGAACTGCACCAGGTAGGGGATGAGCTCCTGGGCCTGGGTGATCGACAGGTTCCACCCGAGGAAGCCGGCCATCCGGTTCACGTACTTCTTGTAGTTGTCGACGATCGGCCCGAACCTGCGCCGCAGCCCGGTGCGTTCGGCGATCTCACCGCGGTAGAACGCCACGGCCTCCGACGCGTCGCGCAACCGCACCAGCGCGTACCGGAACGCGGCGTTGAACTTCTCGTTGTTGAACGACAGCGTGATGATCGGCCGGCCGATCCAGAACGCGATGACCGTCGCGAACAGGATGTAGACGACGCCGATCCAGAACATCGCCTTGGGCAGCACGACCCCGACGAACGGCAGGGTCACCGGCCCGGACAGGTTCCACAGGATCGTGGTGAACGAGATCATCGCCGCGATCGAGGACACCGCGCCGAACACCAGGGTGGACCCGGAGGTGTTGTTCGGGGTGTTGGGCAGCGGTCCGACGCCGGCGGTGAAGATGTCGATGTCGGTCTGGATGCGCTGATCCGGGTTGTCGATGGTGTCGTCGATGAACCGCGACCGGTAGTAGGCCTTGCCGTCGAGCCAGTCGCCGGTCAGCTGGTCGGTCAGCCAGGTGCGCCACCGCAGCATGAAGCGCTGGGTGACCAGCAGGTCGATCATGATCGAGGCGACGTTGATCACGGCCAGCACCGCGAACACGCCCATGGACATCCAGAATCCGTCTGCACCCGATTCACGCACCGCGTCGTCGCCGGCGCCCACGCCCGAGGCGATCACCTGGAAGCTGGTCATCATGTCGTTGCCCTGGTAGCTGAACAGCACCGACAGGCGCACGCTGGTGATCACCAGCAGCAGGATCCCGGCCAGCCACAGCCAGACGATGAGGCTGTCCGCGCCGGTGAAGTAGCCGCGGGTGACGCGCCAGAACTGCTTGCCCCACACCGTGAACCGCACGATGAGCACCAGCACGACCATCGTGGCCACCGCGGCGTAGGCCCAGCCCTGGGCGATCCACCACAGCGAGGTCCACAGCTCGTTGCCCCAGTCGAGCGTCGGGGTGAACGTTTCCATGCGGTGCAAAGTACCGCGCCGTCAGCGCCGCAGCGTGTCGGAGGCGCTATCGCGACGACGCGAGTCGCTCCAGTCGCCACGCCGCCTCGCCGACCAGTTCCAGGTGGCTGCTGTGGAACGGATGCACGCTGCTGCGGTGGCTGACACTGACGAGGATCGCGTCGGGCAGTTCGGAGCGCAGCAGCTCGTACAGCAACAATTCCAGGCCTGCGTCGAGACCCGACGTGGATTCGTCGAGGAACACGGCAGACGGCCGGCACAACAGGATCCGGGCGAACGCGATGCGCTGCTGTTCGCCTACCGACAACGCGTTGCCCCAGTCCTTGACCTCGTTGAGCCGGATCGCCAGGTGTCCCAACGCCACCTGAAGCAGAACCTTCTGGATCGCCGTGTCGTCGGCGGTCCCGGGCTGCTGCGGGTAGGACACCACGGTGCGCAGGTCTCCGGCGGGCAGGTAGGGCAGCTGCGGGACGAACATCACGTCGTCGCGGCCCTGTGGCAGCCGGACGTGACCGGACGCGAACGGCCACAGCCCGGCGATGCTCTGCAGCAGCACCGACTTGCCGATCCCGGACTCGCCGGTGATCACGACCGCCTCACCGGGCCTGACCGTCAGGTCCAGATCGTGCACCAGCGGTGACCCGTCGGGGCGGCGCACGGTGACGCCGGCGACCTCGAGTGCGCCGCCGGCGGCCGGCGCGATGTGCACGCTGCTGAAGTTGCCTGCGCGCTCGTTCTGCTCGGCCAGCCCGTCGAGGCGGATGATGGCCGCACGGTAGCTGGCGAACTGGTCATAGGCGTTGCGGAAGAACGACAGCGACTCGTGGATGGCCGCGAACGCGTTCGACGACTGCCACACGTCGCCGAACGAGATGCGTTGCGCGAACAATCCCTGCGCCTGCACCAGCCAGGGCAGCGGGTTGATCGCCTGACTCACCGACACGTTCCATCCGAAGAACAGCATCATGCGGTTGAGCCAGTGCCGGTAGTTCGTCATCACCTCGTCGAGCCGGCCGCGCAGCAGCGACCGTTCGGCGGGTTCGCCCCGGTACAGGCCGATGGCCGCACCGGCGTCACGGACCCGCACCAGCCCGTAGCGGAACGCCGCGTTGCGCAGCTCGTTGAGATAGCTCAGCCGGATCAGGGGTCGGCCGATCACGAACGCCACGATCGTCGCGATCAGGACATAGACCAGCACCACCCAGAACAGGGCGTGGGGAACGGTGACGCCGCCGAGTGTCAGCGGTTCGGACAGGCGCCACAGGATCGGGCCGAACGACAGCACCGACAGCACCGCCTGCACAGCCCCGAACAGCAAGGTGTCGCTGGAGTTGTAGATCGGGTTGTTCGGATAACCGCCGACGCCGGTGGTGAAGATGTCGACGTCCTGCTGGATCCGCTGATCCGGGTTGTCGATGGGCCGTCCGGCGAACTGGGCGCGGAAGTACGCCTGATCGTCGAGCCAGCCGTCGATGAGGCGACGGCTCAACCAGATTCGCCAGCGCATGATGAACCGCTGCGTCAGGTACAGGTCGAACAGCAGCCGCACCAGGAAGCAGCCGGCGAGCACCGCGAACACCAGCATCGTCGCCCAGAAGCCGGCGATGCCGCTGTCGCGGGCGGCCTCGGTGGGGCCGGCCGAGAACGCCACCTGCAGCGCGGTGAACAGGTCATTGACGTAGTAGGTCAGCAGCACGTTGATGCGCACCGAGACGATCACCGACAGCAGCAGCAGCCCGAGGCACAACCAGACGATCAGACTGCGACGCCCGGTGAAGTACCCGCCGGAGACCCGCCAGAATTGGCGGCCCCACTCGGTGAACCGTCCGATCAGCACCAGCACGATCAACAGGCAGACCGCGGTCAGCGCCCACGCCGTGCCCACCCAGGCCGCCGACGCGAACGCTTCGCGGCTCCAGTCGAGGGACGGCTGGAACGTCTGGGTGTCCACGCGTGTGCGACCTCCCCCCGTGACGGCAAATCAGCCTGCGGCGAAGCTACCGCAGCCGGCCTGCCGTGGTGGGGAGTCCCGCGCGACGAGTGTGCGCTGTCTGCCGAGGCGAGACGGCGTGTCGAGGGACAGACATGCGCGCTCGGCGAAACGGGGAGGGGGCCGCGTACCGTGATCGTGTGGCACGCACCTCCGCGAAGACGTCCAAGAAAGCGTCCAAGAAGTCCCCGACGACCGGCCGGTCGACCAACCCGTTCTGGAAGCTGCTCGGCGCCCGGGTCGACAAGGACCAGGCCCGCTCCCTGGAGCTGGTGCGCCGGTCGGCCGAGTTCGACGCCAAAGCCGCCGACCTCGACGACGAACAGCTCGCCAAGGCCGCGTCCCTTCTGAATCTCGGCTCGCTGGCCGACGCCGCCGACATCCCGCAGTTCCTCGCGATCGCGCGCGAGGCCGCCGAACGGGCCACTGGGCTGCGCCCCTTCGACGTGCAGCTGCTCGGCGCGCTGCGGATGCTGGCCGGCGATGTCATCGAGATGGCCACCGGCGAGGGCAAGACGCTCTCCGGCGCGATCGCCGCGGCCGGCTACGCGCTGGCCGGGCGCAGCGTGCACCTCATCACGATCAACGACTACCTGGCCCGCCGCGACGCCGAATGGGTCGGCCCGGTCATCGAGGCGATGGGCCTGACGGTCGGCTGGATCACCGCCGACTCCACCGCCGAGGAGCGCCGCGCCGCCTACCGCTGCGACGTCACCTACGCCTCGGTAAACGAGATCGGCTTCGACGTGCTGCGCGACCAGCTGGTAGTCGACGTCGACGACCTGGTCTCCCCGAACCCCGACGTCGCGCTGATCGACGAGGCCGACTCGGTGCTCGTCGACGAAGCGCTGGTGCCGCTGGTGCTGGCCGGCACCAGCCACCGCGAGACCCCGCGCGTCGAGATCATCCGCATGGTCGGCGAACTCATCGAGGGCCGGGACTTCGCGTCCGACAACGAGGGCCGCAACGTGCACCTCACCGAGACCGGCGCCCAGAAGATCGAAGCCAAGCTGGGCATCGACCTGTACTCCGAGGAACACGTCTCGACCACGCTGACCGAGATCAACGTGGCGCTGCACGCCCACGTCCTGCTGCAGCGCGACGTGCACTACATCGTCCGCGACAACGCCGTGCAGCTGATCAACGCCTCGCGTGGCCGGATCGCCACACTGCAGCGCTGGCCCGACGGGCTGCAGGCCGCCGTCGAGGCCAAGGAGGGCATCGAGACCACCGAGACCGGCGAGGTGCTCGACACCATCACGGTGCAGGCGCTGATCAACCGGTACCCGAGGGTCTGCGGCATGACCGGCACCGCGCTGGCCGCCGGTGAACAGCTGCGCCAGTTCTACAAGCTGGGCGTGTCGCCGATCCCGCCGAACAAGCCCAACATTCGCGAAGACGAGGCCGACCGCGTCTACGTCACCTCCGCCGCGCGCAACGACGCCGTCATCGAACACATCAAGGAGGTGCACGAAACCGGGCAGCCGGTGCTCGTCGGCACCCGCGACGTCGCCGAATCCGAGGACCTGCACCGCCGCCTGGTCAAGGCCGGGGTGCCCGCGGTGGTGCTCAACGCGAAGAACGACGCCGAAGAGGCTGCGGTGATCGCCGAGGCCGGCAAGTACGGCGCGGTCACCGTGTCGACCCAGATGGCCGGGCGCGGCACCGACATCCGCCTCGGCGGCTCCGACGCCGACGAGCACGACACCGCCAAGCAGCGGGTCGCTGAGCTCGGCGGCCTGCACGTCATCGGCACCGGGCGCCACCACACCGAGCGCCTCGACAACCAGCTGCGCGGCCGCGCGGGCCGCCAGGGCGACCCCGGGTCGTCGGTGTTCTTCTCCAGCTGGGAGGACGACGTCGTCGTCGCCCACCTCGAACCCAACAAGCTGCCGCTGGAGTGCGACGAGAACGGTCGCGTCGTCAGCCCGAAGGCCGCCGGCCTGCTCGAGCACGCCCAGCGCATCGCCGAGGGGCGACTGCTCGACGTGCACGCCAACACCTGGCGGTACAACCAGCTGATCGCCCAGCAGCGCGCCATCCTCGTGGAGCGGCGCAACACGCTTCTGCGCACTTCGACCGCGCGCGACGAACTCGCCGAGCTGGCCCCCGACCGGTACGCCGAACTCCTCGAGCAGCTCGCCCCCGACGGCGAGAAGAAGCTCGAGAAGATCTGCCGGTTGATCATGCTGTACCACCTGGACCGCGGGTGGGCCGAGCATCTGGCCTACCTCTCCGACATCCGGGAGAGCATCCACCTGCGCGCGCTGGGCCGGCAGAACCCCCTCGACGAGTTCCACCGGATGGGCGTCGACGCGTTCGCGTCGCTGGCCGCCGACGCGATCGAGGCCGCCCAACAGACCTTCGAGACCGCGCCGTCCATCGAAGACGAACAGGGCGTGGACCTTTCGAAGCTCGCCCGGCCCACCTCGACGTGGACGTACATGGTGCACGACAACCCGCTCAACGACGACACGATCTCGGCGCTGAGCCTTCCCGGCGTGTTCCGCTAGGTTCATCGGCATGGCCGAGACATCGGCGACCCAGGAACCGGCGCCCGGGAACCGGGTGCTCACGGTGCCCAACGTGCTGTCGGCGATCCGGCTGGTGCTGGTCCCGGTGTTCCTGTACCTGCTGCTGGGCGCCGACGACCTGCCCGGCGCCCACGCGTGGGCGGTGGCGATCCTGATGTTCAGCGGCGTCTCGGACTGGGCCGACGGCAAAATCGCCCGGCTGTTCGACAACCAGTCCTCCCGGCTGGGCGAACTGCTCGATCCGCTCGTCGACCGCATCTACATGGTCACCGTGCCCGTCGCCCTGGCACTGGCCGGCGTGCTGCCGTGGTGGCTGGTGTGCGTGCTGCTGGGTCGCGACCTGGTGCTGGCGGCGACACTGCCGCTACTGCGCAGCCGCGGCCTGACCGCGCTGCCGGTCACCTACATCGGGAAGGCCGCGACGTTCGCGCTGATGTCCGGGCTGCCGCTGGTCTTGCTGGGCCAGTACGACGCGCTGTGGAGCCGCGTGGTGCTGGCGTGGGGCTGGGGCTTCGTGCTCTGGGGCCTGGCCATGTACCTGTGGTCCGGTGTCCTCTACCTGATCCAGGTCGGCATGGTGGTGCGCACTCTGCCGCACGCCCGAACTCCCGAACGCGCCCGACGATGAGCTCACTGGGGGGATTCGACACGGAGGCGGGGCGCGCCGCCCGTCGCCCCGACGCGCCGACCCGTATCCCGGTGCCGTCGCTGTTGCGGTCCCTGCTCTCCGATCACCTCGACCCCGGATACGCGGCCGCGGCCCAGGAACCGAAGTCGGCGAAACTCTCGAGCCGAGCCGCCCGGTGGGGCTGGCAGCTGCTGGCCGCGGTGACCGTCGCCGCGGTGTTCGCGATGGCCTGGTCGCAAGGCCAGGCCACCGCCCCGGGATTGCGGGAGTCCCAACGCGTGTTGGCCGGCAGCGTCCGGTCGGCCGAGGCACAGACCGACGACATCGCGCTGCGCCGCGACGAGCTCGCCGAGGCCGTGGACGCCGAACAACGCAGCCGCCTCGAAGGGGACGCCGTCGGACGCGAGCTGCTGGCCGACCTCGACGACGCCAGCTTCGTCGCCGGCGCCACCCCGGTGATCGGTCCCGGCCTGACCATCACCGTCACCGACCCGGGCGTCACCCCGGACCTGACCGACGTCAGCAAGCAGCGGGTCCAGGGCAGCCGGCAGATCATCCTCGACCGAGACCTGCAGCTGGTGGTCAACTCGCTGTGGGTCAGCGGCGCCGAGGCCGTCTCCGTCGGCGGTGTGCGCGTCGGTCCCAACGTGACCATCCGCCAGGCAGGTGGCGGCATCCTGGTGGACAATCAACCGATCGCCAGTCCGTACGCGATCCTCGCCGTCGGCCCGCCGCGCGCGCTGCAGGACAACTTCAATCGCAGCAGCGGGCTGCAACGACTGCGGCTGCTGGAGACCTCGTACGGTGTCGGAGTGCAGGTTTCGGCGGGGGACGGGCTGACGCTGCCCGCCGGCTCCGCGCGGGACGTCAACTTCGCCACAGAGATTGGCCCCTAGTGATAGGCATCCTCGGTTGATAGGAATCCTCGCACTCGTCGTCGGCATCGTGCTCGGCGTGATCTTCCGGCCCGACGTGCCCGAGGTCGTCCAGCCGTACCTGCCGATCGCCGTCGTCGCCGCGCTGGACGCGGTGTTCGGTGGTCTGCGCGCGTACCTGGAGGACATCTTCGATTCGAAGGTCTTCGTCGTGTCCTTCGTGTTCAACGTCCTGGTGGCCGCGCTGATCGTCTACCTCGGCGACCAACTCGGCGTCGGCACCCAGTTGTCCACCGCGATCATCGTCGTCCTCGGCATCCGCATCTTCGGTAACGCCGCGGCCCTGCGACGGCGGCTGTTCGGCGCATGAACTCCCACGAGCCCCCGCACAAACACGGCCGCCACGAGCTGCCGCCCGACGCGGACGCCGGGGCTACCCGTCGGGGGCGCTCGCAGCTCGTGTTCGGGGCGTTGGCGGTGCTGTTGTGCCTGCTGCTCGGCGTGGCGATCGCCACCCAGGTGCGCTCCACCGAGTCCGGGGATTCGCTGGAGACCGCACGCCCGGCTGACCTGCTGATCCTGCTCGACTCGCTGCAGCAGCGCGAGGCCGCGCTCAGCACCGAGGTGGCTCAACTGCAGCAGACCCTGGCCCAGTTGCAGGCGTCCGGCAGCAGCGACGAAGTCGCCATCGAGAACGCGCGCGCCCGGCTGGCGGCGCTGTCCATCCTCACCGGCACGGTGCCGGCGACCGGCCCCGGTGTGACGTTGACCATCACCGACCCGGCGCAGGGCGTGGCCGCCGAGACCATGCTCGACGTGATCAACGAGTTGCGCGCCGCGGGTGCCGAAACCATGGAGATCCGCGGCCGACGCAACGGTGAAGCCGTGGCGCTGCGGGTGGGCGTGGACACCTGGGTGGTCGGGGTCCCGGGCGCCCTGATCGTCGACAGCACCACTGTCGGGCCGCCGTATTCCATTCTGGCCATTGGTGATCCGCCCACACTCGCCGCGGCGATGAACATTCCCGGCGGAGCCGTCGACAGCATCGAACGCGTCGGCGGGTCGATCGTGGTGGAACAATCCGAGCGGGTCGACGTCACCGCCTTGCGGCAACCGAAACCTCGCCAATACGCTCAGCCCGTCAGATGACTGACCAGCTTTCGACCACAGTTCAAGGAGCACCGTGACCGAGATTCCCGCCGACCTGGCCTACACGACCGAACACGAGTGGGTGCAGCAGATCGGCGACAACAGGTTGCGCGTCGGCATCACCGACTACGCCCAGGCCGCCCTCGGTGACGTCGTGTTCGTCCAACTTCCCGACGTCGACGCCGACGTCACGGCGGGCGAGTCCTTCGGCGAGGTGGAGTCCACCAAGTCGGTGTCCGACCTTTACGCGCCCGTCAGCGCCAAAGTCGTTGCCGTCAACAGTGATCTGGAAACCAATCCCGAGCTGGTCAACTCCGATCCCTACGGCGACGGCTGGCTGGTCGAGCTGCAGGTCGCCGACGGCGCGGCTGACGACAGTCTGGCCGAACTGCTCGACGCGGAAGGCTACCGCGCCCACGTGACCGACTGAGGTGTTGTTAGGGTCGTGCAGACCGGATGCAACGAGCGGATCCGGCCGTGGTGGATACAACGTGATCCACTGCGCGGTACGGTCGACACAGCGGGTAAGCGGCTGGAGGTCCGACCGGATACCGCCACAGCAGCCAGTGAGGAGCAGCGGGTGACGGAAAAAGACTTCAACTCGGGGGCGGACTCTGACGAAGTCACCGTGGAAACGACATCGGTCTTTCGCGCCGACTTCCTCAACGAACTGGACGCCCCAGCGGCTCCCGGCGGGGAGAGCGCGGTGTCCGGCGTCGAGGGTCTGCCGGCCGGGTCGGCACTGTTGGTCGTCAAGCGCGGCCCCAACGCCGGCTCCCGGTTCCTACTCGATCAGCCGACCACGTCGGCTGGCCGGCATCCCGACAGCGACATCTTCCTCGACGACGTCACCGTCAGCCGTCGGCACGCGGAGTTCCGTCTGGAGTCCGGTGAGTTCCAGGTCGTCGACGTCGGCAGCCTCAACGGCACCTACGTCAACCGGGAGCCCGTCGACTCGGCGGTGCTGGCCAACGGTGACGAAGTCCAGATCGGCAAGTTCCGGCTGGTTTTCCTCACCGGCCCCAAGGGCGACGACGCCGCGGGCAACTGACCGCCGGAATCGCCGAGCGACCGCCACGATTCGATGACCCAGCCCGAGACCTCCGCGCTGACCGGGATGTCGATCGGGGTCGTCCTCGACCTGCTGCGCAGCGAGTTCCCCGACGTCACGCACTCCAAGATCCGGTTCCTCGAAGCCGAGGGACTGGTGACCCCGGAGCGCACCCCGTCGGGGTATCGCCGGTTCACCGCGTACGACTGTGCCCGGTTGCGGTTCATCCTGACCGCCCAGCGGGACCACTATCTGCCGCTGAAGGTGATCAAGGCGCAACTCGACGCGCAGCCCGACGGCGAACTGCCGCAAACCGGATCCTCGTATGCGGCACCGCGTCTGGTGACCGTCGACGACGCCGCCGCGAGTGCGACAGCGCCGCAGACCACACAGGTCAGACTGACCCGTGAGGACGTACTGGAGCGCTCCGGTGTGGACGAGGAGCTGTTGTCGGCACTGGTGAAGGCCGGCGTCATCACACCGTCGTTCAAGGGTGCCGGTGCGGTGTTCTTCGACGAGCACTCCGTCGTGATCGCCCAATGCGCCCGCGCGCTGGCCGATTACGGCGTCGAGCCGCGCCATCTGCGCGCTTTCCGTTCGGCCGCCGACCGGCAGTCCGACCTGATCGCGCAGATCGCCGGCCCGGTGGTCAAGGGCGGCAAGGCCGGTGCGCGCGATCGCGCCGACGACCTGGCCCGCGAGGTGGCCGCGCTGGCGATCACGTTGCACACGTCGTTGATCAAGTCGGCGGTCCGCGACGTTCTGGACCGCTGAGGACTAGACTTCGCCGTGACGGGGCAACCGTTGGGTCCGGGCCGTTGACGGCTGGGATGACTGGAGCAACACCGGTGCGGAGGGCAGGCACACATGGGTGAGGTTCGTGTAATCGGCATTCGAGTCGAGCAGCCGCAGAACCAACCCGTCTTGTTGCTGCGCGAGTCCAACGGCGATCGCTATCTGCCGATCTGGATCGGCCAGTCGGAGGCCGCCGCGATCGCGCTGGAACAGCAGGGGGTGGAGCCGGCCCGGCCGCTCACCCACGACCTGATCCGCGATGTGATTGCCGCCCTTGGTCATTCGCTCAAAGAGGTTCGCATCGTCGATCTGCAGGAAGGCACGTTCTATGCCGACCTGATCTTCGACCGCGACATCAAGGTTTCGGCGCGGCCGTCGGATTCGGTGGCGATCGCACTGCGTGTCGGGGTTCCCATCTACGTCGAGGAAGCGGTGCTGGCCGAAGCCGGGCTGATGATCCCCGACGAGAGCGACGACGAGCCGAGCGGCGCGGTGCGCGAGGACGAGGTGGAGAAGTTCAAGGAGTTCCTCGACAGCGTGTCGCCGGACGATTTCAAGGCCACCTGAACTGCTTGGTCACGGATGCGTCTCGCGCGCTCGACACGCGGGGCGAGTTTCCTCCCAGTCCGATTTCGAGCGCCATACTTGGCTCCGACGGGCAGTCACAGGAAGGCCCTCAAGCGTATGCTCGAACTCAGTTCGGGCTCGGGTGACGTGCGCCCACGCAGGTCAGAGGACGCGGTTCGATCGGCGAGAGGATTCGACAAGTGGGAGACACGCCACGCCAGGAACAACTGGACCTGACCACCGGCTCCCCGCAGGCTGATTCGCGTCCCCGCGCCGCAGCTGAGCCGGTCCAGGCCGGGCTGTTCCCGGACGACTCGGTGCCCGACGAACTGGTCGGCTACCGCGGTCCCAGCGCCTGCCAGATCGCCGGCATCACCTACCGCCAGCTCGATTACTGGGCGCGCACCTCGCTGGTGGTGCCCTCGATCCGCGGCGCCGCCGGGTCGGGCAGCCAGCGGCTGTATTCGTTCAAGGACATCCTGGTCCTCAAGATCGTCAAGCGTCTTCTCGACACCGGCATCTCGCTGCACAATATCCGCGTCGCGGTGGACCACCTGCGGCAGCGCGGTGTCCAGGACCTCGCCAACATCACCCTGTTCTCCGACGGCACCACGGTCTACGAGTGCACGTCGGCCGAAGAGGTCGTTGACCTGCTCCAAGGTGGGCAGGGTGTGTTCGGCATCGCGGTGTCGGGCGCCATGCGCGAGCTGACCGGCGCGATCGCGGACTTCCCGGGTGAGCGCGCCGACGGCGGCGAGTCGATCTCGGCGCCCGAGGACGAGTTGGCGTCGCGGCGCAAGCACCGCGACCGCAAGATCGGCTAGCACCGATTAGACTGGCCCGCGCATCGCCCTTGCGCGGGAGAGTTCCGTGGTCGCCAGCCGCGGACGCCGAAGGAGCAATACCTCTCCGTCAACCTCTCAGGCACCCAGGACCGCGCAAAGCCCCGATGCCTCTGGAAAGCGGTCCGCCCGCCCTGCCGCGGCGCGGACCCGCCCATGGGGAAAGGCCGTGCGGCCGAATCTCTCAGGCAGCCCGGACCGGGCGGACGACAGAGGGGGAGGAGCCGCCGTCCGTTCGCGCCCCGGGAGAAGCCCCCACGTGTCTGACCACCAGTCCCGCATCCCCTCGTTCGTCGACCGGCACATCGGACCGGACCCGGACGCCGTCTCGACACTGCTGACCACCATCGGCGTCGACTCGCTCGACGAGCTGGCCGCCAAGGCGCTGCCCGCGGGGATTCTCGACCCGCTGGCCGCCGACGGCGTCGCTCCGGGACTCGAGGGGCTGCCGCCGGCGGCCACCGAGGCCGAAGCCCTCACCGAGCTGCGGGCGCTGGCCGACTCCAACACCGTCGCGGTGTCGATGATCGGGCAGGGCTACTACGACACGCTGACCCCGCCGGTGCTGCTGCGCAACATCATGGAGAACCCGGCCTGGTACACCGCCTACACGCCGTACCAGCCCGAGATCAGCCAGGGCCGGCTCGAGGCGCTGCTGAACTTCCAGACCATGGTCACCGACCTGACCGGCCTCGAGGTCGCCAACGCGTCGATGCTCGACGAGGGCACCGCCGCGGCCGAGGCGATGACGTTGATGCAGCGCGCGGTGCGCGGACCGGCCACGCGGTTGGCCGTGGACGTCGACGTCTTCGCACAGACCGCCGCGGTGCTGGCCACGCGCGCCGAGCCGCTCGGCATCGAGATCGTCACCGCCGACCTGCGCCAGGGGCTGCCCGAGGGTGACTTCTTCGGCGTCATCGCCCAGCTGCCCGGCGCGAGCGGTGCCGTCCACGACTGGAGCGCGTTGATCGCCGAGGCGCACGAGCGCGGCGCGCTGGTCGCCGTCGGCGCCGACCTGCTCGCGATGACGCTGATCACCCCGCCGGGGGAGATGGGTGCCGACGTCGCGTTCGGCAGCACTCAGCGGTTCGGCGTGCCGATGGGATTCGGCGGACCGCACGCCGGTTACCTGGCCGTGCACTCCAAGCATGCGCGTCAGCTTCCCGGTCGCCTGGTCGGGGTGTCGGTGGATGCCGACCGCTCGCCGGCCTACCGGCTCGCACTGCAGACCCGCGAGCAGCACATCCGCCGCGACAAGGCCACCAGCAACATCTGCACCGCGCAGGTGCTGCTGGCCGTGATGGCCGCGATGTATGCGAGCTACCACGGCGCCGACGGGCTGACCGGTATCGCTCAGCGGGTGCACCAGCACGCCCGCACCCTGGCGGCCGGGCTGTCCGGCAATGGTGTCGAGGTCGTGCACGACACCTTCTTCGACACCGTGCTGGCGCGAGTTCCGGGCGGCGCCGCCGCCGTCCGCGATGCCGCCAAACAGCGCGGCATCAACGTCTGGCTCGTCGACGACGACCACGTCTCGGTGGCGTGCGACGAGGCGACCACCGACGCGCACGTGACCGCGGTACTGGAGGCGTTCTCCGTCACCGCCGCCGCCGCGGCCGAAGGCGCGTCGCCGCTGGCCGCGGTGGCGCGGACGTCGCCGTTCCTCACCCATCCGGCCTTCACGCGGTACCGCACCGAGACCGAGATGATGCGCTACCTGCGGTCACTGTCCGACAAGGACATCGCGTTGGACCGCAGCATGATTCCGCTCGGTTCCTGCACGATGAAACTCAACGCCGCGGCCGAGATGGAAGCCATCACCTGGCCGGAGTTCGGCCGCCAGCACCCGTTCGCGCCCGCATCCGACACCCCGGGTCTGCGGCGGCTGATCGCCGACCTCGAGACGTGGCTGAGCGGGATCACCGGCTACGACCGTGTCTCGCTGCAGCCGAACGCCGGCTCGCAGGGGGAGTACGCGGGTCTGCTGGCCATCCAGGCCTACCACGCCGCCAACGGCGCATCCGAACGCAATGTGTGCCTGATCCCGTCGAGCGCGCACGGCACCAACGCGGCCTCTGCGGCGCTGGCCGGGATGAAGGTCGTCGTCGTGGGATGCCGGCCCAACGGCGACGTCGACCTCGACGATCTGCGCGCGAAGGTGGCCGCGCACGCCGACCGCCTGTCGGCGTTGATGATCACCTACCCGTCCACCCACGGCGTGTACGAACACGACGTGGCAGAGATCTGCGCGGCGGTGCACGACGCCGGCGGCCAGGTGTACGTCGACGGCGCCAACCTCAACGCGCTGGTCGGGCTGGCCCGGCCGGGCCGGTTCGGTGGCGATGTCAGTCACCTGAACCTGCACAAGACGTTCTGCATCCCGCACGGCGGCGGCGGCCCGGGCGTCGGGCCGGTGGCGGTCCGGTCGCATCTGGCCCCGTACCTGCCGGGACATCCGCTGGCCGAAGAACTGTCCGACGAATTGACGGTGTCGGCCGCGCCGTACGGCTCGGCGTCGATCCTGCCGATCACGTGGGCCTACATCCGGATGATGGGGGCGTCCGGGTTGCGCCGGGCGACGCTGGTGGCGATCGCGTCGGCGAACTACATCGCCCGGCGGCTCGACGAGTACTACCCGGTGCTCTACACCGGCGAGAGCGGCATGGTGGCCCACGAGTGCATCCTCGATCTGCGGGAGATCACCAAGAACACCGGTGTGACGGTCGACGACGTCGCCAAGCGGCTGGCCGATTACGGTTTCCACGCACCGACCATGAGCTTCCCGGTGGCCGGCACGCTGATGGTCGAACCGACCGAGAGCGAGTCGCTCGCCGAGGTCGACGCGTTCTGCGAGGCGATGATCGCGATCCGCGCCGAGATCGACCAGGTCGGGTCCGGCGCCTGGCCGGTGGACGACAATCCGCTGCGGGGTGCGCCGCACACCGCGGAGTGCCTGCTGGTCGACGAATGGACCCACCCGTACACGCGTGAGCAGGCCGCTTACCCGCTGGGCAAGGCGTTCCGGCCGAAGGTGTGGCCGCCGGTGCGACGCATCGACGGCGCCTACGGGGACCGCAATCTGGTGTGCTCGTGCCCGCCGGTGGAAGCCTTCGCCTGACCGGTTAGGGTGCTCCCCATGACAGAGGACGCTGCGGGCATCACCCCGAAGTTGTTCATCTTTCCCCACGCCGGCGGCTCGCCGCAGTACTACGTGCCGTTCGCCAAGGCGTTCGCCACCGACATCAAGCGCACTGCGGTGCAGTATCCCGGTCAGCGGGGCAAGCAGGATTTCGCGTCCTTCAAGGACCTGCCGGCACTGGCCGAGGAGATCCTGAAGATGGTGCCGCCCGACGCCGATCACGGCGGTCCGGTCAGCTTTTTCGGGCACAGCATGGGCGCGCTGCTCGCGTTCGAGGTGGCGCGGCGGTTCGAAGAGGCGGGCAAGCCGATCTCGGCGTTGTTCGTCTCGGCGTGCGCAGCCCCGGGTCGGGTCGGCTTCGAGGACATCCCCGACACCGACGACGGGTTGCTGGCCGCAGTGAGCACTCTGACCGGCGCCAGCCCGGAGTTCGTGCAGAACTCCGAGTTCGCGGCGGCGATCCTGCCGACCCTCAAAGGCCTCAAAGCCATCGCGAACTACGACTGCGCGCCCGAAGTGAAGCTGTCGTGCCCGATCCACGCCTTCTACGGTGACGACGACGAGATCGCCACCAGCGAGAAAGTGATGCCCTGGGCCGAACGTACGACCACGGAATTCACCGCCCGCGAGTTCGGCGGGCACCACTTCTATCTGCTCGAGCATCTGGGAGAACTGGTACCTGACCTCGAAGACAAGATCTGGAAGCGGTGCCGCTCATAGGTGAGAGATGAGTGTGGGATTTACCACACCGGCATGGCGGGCAGTCGAGTCCGCGGCCCAGGCGAGCACACTCCGCGGGCCCGCGCCAGCACCCTCCGACGACATGTAGCAGGCGTTGTCCCGACCGATTCCTACTGGGGAGTCAGAACGGCGACTGTCCCGAGGGTGCAATTTCCGCAAATCGTTTACGTGCGCGTCAAGACGATCCGAGCACGGCATTCAGCATCTGCGCTTGCGTGACCGCGTACCCGACAGAAGCGTAGATGAGCAATCAAAAATCGCCCTTATGTAGTGGGTGTTTCCCCAGCTGGCAAAATCGGGTAGCCAACAGGAGCAAGGAAAAGCGCAGTCGGTTTCGTTAGCTGCCGGCGAAAACGGGGGTGGATCGTCAGCTTTCCTCTGGCAAGCAAGTCGTGGTGTAATCCTTCGTCGGATTTGTACGACACGATTGGCAGGTCGGTGTTAGCCTTCGGGCTTCGGGGGGCTGCGCGGCTACCAGCTGCGAATCGGTTTTGCCATCCACGGCAATGGAGCCGGGGCGCACAGTATTGATGAAAGGACGTCGCCATGCCGTTGCTTGAGTCGACCATTCCTGGCCTTCTCGCCGAACGTGCCCACTCGCAGCCCGATGAGGTGGCCTACACCTTCCTCGACTACGACGTCGATCCGAACGGGTACGCCGAGACGCTGACCTGGTCCCAGGTCTACCACCGGGTCCAGGTGGTCGCCGAGGAACTGCTGCGCCACGGGTCCAAGGGGGACCGCGCCGCGATCCTCGCCCCGCAGGGACTCGAATACATCATCGCCTTCTACGGAGCGATGCAGGCCGGATTCATCGCCGTGCCGCTGCCAGTGCCGGCCTTCGGTTCGCTCGACGAGCGGGTGTCCGGCGCGCTGCGCGACTCCGCCCCGGTCGCGGTGCTGACCACCTCGGCCGTCGTCGACGAGATCATGAGCTACGTCGGCGCCCAGGCGGGCGGCGCCGCGCCCGCGGTCATCGAGGTCGACGCGCTCGACTTCGACTCGCCGCGCGAGGTCGAGGTCAACGTCGGAACGCTGCCCAAGACCGCCTACCTGCAGTACACCTCGGGTTCCACGCGGGCGCCGGCCGGCGTGATCGTCACGCACAAGAACGTGATCGCCAACCTCGGGCAGATCTTCACCGACTACATGTCGCACCGCGGCGGTGTGCCGCCGCAGGACACCACGATGGTGTCGTGGCTGCCCTTCTACCACGACATGGGCCTGATCCAAGGTGTGTTCGCGACGCTGCTGTGCCCGCCGGACGGACCGGACGGCACGTGGGGCCGCCCGGCCGTGCTGATGAGTCCGATCGCCTTCCTGCAGAAGCCGGCGCGCTGGATCCAGCATTTGGCCACCAACACCCATTCCTGGTCGGCCGCGCCGAACTTCGCGTTCGAACTCGCGGTGCGCCGCACCTCCGACGCCGACCTCGAGGGCATGGACCTCGGCGACGTGCTGGGCATCATCAGCGGCAGCGAGCGCATCCACTCGGCGACCATCCGCCGGTTCAACGAGCGCTTCGCGAAGTTCAACATGCCCGACACCACGGTCCGCCCGTCCTACGGCTTGGCCGAGGCCACGCTGTACGTCATCTCCGCGCCCACCGGCCACACCCCGGCGACCGTGCGTTTCGACTACGAGAAGCTCTCGGCCGGGCACGCCGAGCGCTGCGGCAGCGAAGGCGGCTCCGAGCTCGTCAGCTACGGCGCGCCGCGTAGCTCCACGCTGCGCATCGTCGACCCCGAGACGCGCACCGAGAACCCGGACGGCAAGATCGGCGAGATCTGGGTGCACGGCGACCAGGTCTGCTCCGGTTACTGGCGGAACCCGCAGGCCACCGAGCGCACCTTCGGCGGCGAGATGGTCAACCCGACCCCGGGCACCCCGGCGGGCCCGTGGCTGCGCACCGGCGATCTGGGCGTGATGAGCGAAGGCGAGATGTTCATCATCGGCCGGATCAAGGACCTGCTGATCGTCGACGGCCGCAACCACTACCCCGACGACATCGAAGCCACCATCCAGGAGATCACCGGCGGTCGCGTGGCCGCCATCTCGGTGCTGGACGACACCAGTGAGCAACTCGTGGCCATCGCCGAGTTGAAGAAGCGCGGTGACTCCGAGTCCGAGGCGCTCGACAAGCTGCGTGCGGTCAAGCGCGAGGTCGCCTCGGCGATCAAGAAGTCCCACAGTGTCCGGGTCGCCGACCTGGTCCTGGTGGCGCCCGGCTCCATCCCGATCACGACCAGCGGCAAGATTCGGCGCTCGGCCTGTGTGGATCGCTACCGCCAGGACGAGTTCAGCCGGCTGGACGTCTCTTCATGACGGCAGAGTTCGACGAAGCTTCAATCCGGCACTGGTTGGTTGACTACCTGGTAACGAATATCGGGTGTAGTCCCGACGAGATCGATTTCGACGCCCCGCTGAGCGATCTCGCCGTGGGCTCCAGCGATGCTGTCGTGCTGACCGGCGAACTGTCGGAAATGCTGGGGCGGACCATCTCCCCGGTGGAGTTCTGGCAGTACCCGACGATCAACTCGTTGGCGAAGTTCCTCACCGGCGGAGAGGTCGAGGCGGTCGCCGAGGCCGCGCCCGTCAAACGGGGCGGCCTCGACGAGCCGATCGCCGTCGTCGGGCTGGGCTGCCGGTTCCCCGGCGACATCCACGGTCCCGACGAGCTGTGGCAGTTCCTCACCGACGGCAAGTCCGCGGTGAGTCAGGTGCCGTCGTGGCGCTGGGAATCCTTCGACGACGGCTCAGCCGAGGCCACCGCGGCGCTGCGCAAGACCACACAGTGGGGCTCGTACCTCTCCGACGTCGACGAGTTCGACGCGGAGTACTTCGAGATCTCGCCCAGTGAGGCCGACAAGATGGACCCGCAGCAGCGGCTGCTGCTGGAGGTCACCCACGAGGCCCTCGAGCACGCCGGAATCCGCCCCGAGGCGCTGCGCCACACACAGACCGGTGTGTTCGCCGGCGCCGGTTTCGGCGAATACGGCGTGCTGGCCTCCAAGGACCTGTCGCAAGTCAATGCGTACTCCGGCACCGGCGGCGCGCTGAGCATCATCGCCAACCGGGTTTCCTACTACTTCGACCTGCGGGGGCCATCGGTCACGATCGACACGGCGTGCTCGTCGTCGCTGGTCGCGATCCACCTGGCGTGTCAGAGCCTGCGCACCGGCGACTCCGATGTCGCGCTGGCCGCCGGCGTGAACCTGCTCCTGTCACCGGCACCGACGTTGAGCTTCGACCAGGCCGAGGCGATGTCGCCGTCGGGCAGATGCCACTCGTTCGATGCGCGCGCCGACGGTTTCGTCCGCGGTGAGGGCTGCGGCGTCGCGGTGCTCAAGCGGCTCTCGGATGCCGAGCGCGACGGGGACCGCATCCTGGCCGTGGTCCGCGGCTCGGCGGTCAACCAGGACGGCCGCTCCAACGGACTGATGGCGCCCAACCCGTCGGCCCAGATGGGGGTTCTGCGGTCGGCCTATGCGGCAGCCGGGGTGGAGCCGCGCGACGTCGACTACGTCGAGGCCCACGGCACCGGCACCCTGCTGGGCGACCCGATCGAGGCACGCGCGCTGGGCACCGTGCTCGGTCGCGGACGTCGCCCCGACGCGCCGCTGCTGATCGGTTCGGTGAAGTCGAACCTCGGCCACACCGAAGCTGCCGCCGGCATCGCGGGCTTCGCCAAGGCGGTGCTGGCGCTGCAGCACGGTCGCGTCCCGGCCAACCTGGACTACCAGACCCCGAACCCGCACATCCCGTTCGACAAGCTGCGGCTGAAGGTCGTCGCCGAACCCACCGACCTGCCGTCGAGCCGACGGCCGCGCGTGGCAGGGGTCTCGTCGTTCGGCTTCGGCGGCACCAACGCCCACGTCGTGATCGAACAGGCGCCCGCGCCTGCCGACGCACCCGTACCGGAGAGCGTCGGATCCCCGGTGACCACGCTGGTGGTCTCCGGCAAGTCGGCTCAGCGCATCGCGGCCACCGCCGCCGCGGTCGCCGACTGGATGACCGGTCCCGGTGTCGAGGAATCGCTGCCGCAGGTCGCACACGCGCTGAACCACCACCGCAGCCAGCACACCAGGTTCGCGACGGTCTGCGCCCGTACCCGCGAGGACGCCGTCGCGGGTCTGCGCGCGCTCGCGGCCGGGGAGTCCGCGCCCGGCGTGGTCGCCCCGCTCGACAAGACGCGCAAGCCCGGACGCGTGTTCGTCTACTCGGGACAGGGTTCGCAGTGGGCCGGGATGGGCCGCCAACTGCTGGCCGAGGAGCCGGCCTTCGCGGCCGCGGTGGCCGAGTTGGAACCCGTCTTCGTCGAACAGGTCGGGTTCTCGCTGCACGACGTGATCGCCGGGGGACAGGACGTCACCGGCATCGATCGCATCCAGCCGGTGCTGGTCGGCATTCAGCTGGCCCTCACCGAGCTGTGGCGCTCCTACGGCGTGCATCCCGACGCGGTGATCGGCCACTCCATGGGAGAGGTCGCCGCCGCCGTCGTGGCCGGCGGACTGAGTGTGGCCGACGGCCTCAAGGTGATCGCGACCCGGTCGCGGCTGATGAAGCGGCTGTCGGGACAGGGCGCGATGGCGCTCGTCGAACTCGACGCCGACGCCGCCGAGGAGCTGATCGCCGATTTCTCCGACGTGACGGTGGCCGTGCATGCCTCGCCGCGCCAGACCGTGATCGCCGGGCCGCCCGAGCAGGTGGACGCCGTGATCGCCGCGGTCGCCGCGCAGGACCGGCTGGCCCGGCGGGTGGAAGTCGACGTCGCCTCGCACCATCCGACCGTCGACCCGATCCTCGAGGAGCTGCGCACCGCGCTGCAGGACCTGCGGCCCACGGAGCCGGTGATCCCGATCGTCACCACCACCGGCGGGCACGACGAGGCGGATCCGGTCTTCGACGCCGACTACTGGGTCGACAACTTGCGCAACCCGGTCCGCTTCAGCGAGGCCGTCACGGCAGCGGGCGCCGACCACGGCGTCTTCGTCGAGGTCAGTCCGCATCCGCTGCTGACGTACGGCATCACCGACACGGTGGGCACCGACCACCACCGCGTCGTCCCGACGCTGCTGCGCGACGCCGACGAGACACTGACCTTCCACACGCACGCCAACAGCACCTACACCAACCAGGTGCCGGCCACGCCGCACGTCTGCGGACCGCGCCCGACGCTGCCCACCACGCCGTGGCTGCACAGCAGGCACTGGGTGTCGGTGTCGACGAGCGAACACCGCGCGGTGTCGGCGCCGAACCTGGGCACGCTGCTCGGCGAGCGCAGCGCGGTCGCCACCCTGCCGCCGACCCACGTCTGGCATGCCCGGCTCCTGCCGCAGGCCAAACCGTATCCGGGTTTCCACCGGATCCAGGGCGTGGAGATCGTCCCGATGTCGGTGCTGCTGCAGACGCTGTCGGTGGCCGCCGCCGATTCCGGTGCCGCAGCGCTGACCGACGTGCGGTTCGAACGCCCCGTGGTGGTGAGCCAGCCGCAGGTGATCCAGGTCGTGGCCACCGGCGACACGTTGACGGTGTCGTCCGCGCCGCGCGCCGACGCCGACGCGGGCCGGTGGGTGCGGCACGTCACCGCTCGCCTGGCCACGTCCGCGCCGGAGGCCGCCGACCCGACCGCCGACGACGCGCCGGAGGCCGCCGAGAGCGGCTATGACGCCGCCCGGGTCGAGGAGCTCCAGACCCGCTGGGGCGTGGAAGGTCAGCCCTTCCCGTGGTCGATCGACTCGGTCCGGCCGGTGCCGGGCGGCCTGGTGGCCGAGGTCGAGATGCCGGAGGCGTCGCGCGTCGCGTTGCTCGACGCCGCCGTGCAGATCGCGCGTCTGGCCGACCTGTCCGACGAGCGTCTGATGGTGCCCGCCGGTGCGCACAGCGTGTCGGTGTCGGGGACGCCGGTCGGCAAGCGGGCCACCGTGACCGTGCGCCGACGTCCCGGCGACGGTGACGACCTCGTCGTCGACATCACCGCGATCGAACCCGACGGCGACGTCGGCGTCGACATCCGCGGCCTGCGCTATGTCGACGTGCAGGCGGGTGCGACCTCGACCACGTCCGCTCCGCAGAACGTCGCCCACGTCCTCGACTGGGAGCCGTGGTCCCCGGACAACGGCGACCGCACTGCCGGCGCCGTCTCCGCGGCGGTGCTCGGCGCCGGTGAGGTCGCCGACGCGTTGCGCTCACGCCTGCGCGACCACGGGTTCGACCTCGTCGACGCCGACCGGGCGCGCTGCGTGCTGTACGTGCCCGACACCGAGGCCGGCGGACCGGACGAGAGCGACCTGGACTGCGCGGTCCGACTGTCGGGCGACGTGGCCGAACTCGTCGGTCGGCTCGCCGAACGCGACCGCGACGACGCGCGGCTGTGGATCGTCACCTCCGGGGTCCGCGACGGTGCATCGGATCAGGCGCTGCGCCAGAGCTGCCTGTGGGGGATCGCGAACGTCGTCGGAGCCGAACAGCCCCAGCTGTGGGGCGGACTGGTCGACATCGCCGACGGCGCAGACCTCGACGAGGCGATCCGCACGCTGGCGACCGTCGTGCCCACACCGGCGAAATCGATTCTGTCCCTGCGCGACGGCGAGGTGTTCGCACCCGCGCTGGCCGCGGTCGCCGAGACCGCCGAGCCGGTGCGCGAGCCGCTGCGTTGCCGGCCGGACGGCGCGTACCTGATCACCGGAGGCATGGGTGCGCTGGGTCTGTTGACCGCCTCGTGGCTGGCCGATCGCGGTGCCCGGCGGATCATCCTCGCCGGTCGCACGGCGCTGCCGCCGCGTCGGCAGTGGACCTCGAGTGAGCTGGATCGCGACGTGCGCGCGAAGATCGACGCCGTCCGCGCGCTGGAGGCACGCGGGGTCGCGGTCGAGATCGCACCGGTCGACATCGGCTCCCGCGACGCGGTGTCTGCTCTGCTGGAGCAGCGCGACGACGCGGGCGCACCCCCGGTCCGCGGCGTGGTGCACGCCGCGGGCGTGACCGAGAGCCAGCTCCTGACCGACGTCTCCGAGGACCGGCTGCGGCGCACGATGTGGCCGAAGATCGCCGGCGCCGAGGTGCTCGACGCGTTGTTCCCGGCCGGCAGCCTGGACTTCTTCGCGCTGACGGCGTCGGCGGGCACCGTGTTCGGTGTCCCCGGCCAGGGCGCCTACGCGGCGGCCAACGCCTACCTCGACGGTCTGGCGCGGGCCCGCCACCGGCAGGGTTGCCCGACGGTGAGCCTGGACTGGGTGGCCTGGCAGGGCCTGGGCTTCGGCTCCGACGCGCAGGTCGTCGTCGACGAGCTCGCGCGGCTCGGGTCTCGGCCGGTGACCCCGAGCGAGGCGTTCGCGGCGTGGGAGTACGTGAGCCGCTTCGACATCGCTCATGCCGTCATGGCGCCGATGACCTCGGGCGACCCCGACGAGGTCGAGACCGGGGCCGTCACCGCTCCGACCCGCGACTGGTCGAAGCTGTCGGCCGAGGAGGTCTACGCGGCGCTCGAAGACGGACTGCGCGCGGTCATGGCCTCCGAACTGCGGCTGCCGCAGGCCGAGGTCGATTCGGACCTGCCCTTCGCCGAGATGGGTCTGAACTCGGTGATGGCCATGTCGATCCGCCGCGAGGTCGAGCAGCTCGCGGGGATCGAGTTGTCGGCCACGATGCTGTGGAATCACCCGACGATCGCGTCGCTGGCGGCGCACCTGGCCGAGAAGGTGGCCCCGCCCGCAGAAGACGACGACGCGGGCCTGGAGGAGTCGTCGGACAGCCTGCTGGACAGTCTGTTCGACAGCGTGGAGACCTCGGCGGGTTTCGAAGGCAGGATGTGATGCGCACGACGTCGTGCCGTCCTGCCTCACCTCGCGCGAGTCGATTGGAAAGGATCACAGATGCCATCTCTGACGGCGCCGTCGGCAGCCACCATTCCCGCGGTGCTCGCGGACCGCTCTCGCCGGCAGCCCGATGACATCGCCTACAGCTTCATCGACTACGAGTCGGATCCGGCCGGTGTCGAAGAGAGCCTGACCTGGTCGGAGGTTCACGACCGGGTGCAGGTCGTGGCCGAGAAGCTGGCCAAGACCGGGTCGCCCGGCGACCGCGTCGTGATCCTGGCGCCGCAGAGCCTCGAGTATGTCGTCGCGTTCCTGGCCGCGATCCAGGCCGGCTTCATCGCGGTGCCGTTGTCGATGCCGCAGTTGCGTCAGCACGACGAGCGGGTGACCGGGGCGATGAAGGACTCGACGCCGGTCGCGGTGTTGACCACGTCGTCGGTCATCGACGAGGTCCGCAAGTACGGCCAGCTCGATCCGAGCCAGCGGCCACCGAAGTTCCTCGAGGTGGACACGTTCGACTTCGACTCGCCGCCCAAGCCGGCCGCCGACGTCCCGCTCCCGAAGACGGCGTACCTGCAGTACACCTCGGGGTCGACGCGGCAGCCGGCCGGCGTGGTGGTGACCCACAAGAACGTCGTGGCCAACCTCGAGCAGCTGCTGACCGACTACTACGAGACCGATCCCGGTGGCGCGCCCGAGGACACCACGATCGTGTCGTGGCTGCCCTTTTATCACGACATGGGGCTGATCGTCGGGGTGTTCATCCCGATGATGCTGGGCCGTCCCGCCGTACTGATGAGCCCGGTGGCGTTCATGCAGAAGCCGTCCCGGTGGATGCAGCAGCTGGGCTCGCACCCGAGTGCGTTCACCGCGGCACCGAACTTCGCGTTCGAGCTCGCCGTCAAGCGGACCACCGACGACGACCTCGCCGGCAAGGACCTCAGCGGCGTCAAGGTGATGATCAACGGCGCCGAACGCGTGCACGCCGCGACGGTGCGCCGGTTCAACGAGCGGTTCGCCGCGTTCGGTCTGTCCGACTCGGCGATGCGCCCGTCCTACGGGCTGGCCGAGGCCACGGTGTACGTCGTGGCGTCCGCGGGCGGGCGTCCGCCGACGGCTGTGCGGTTCGACTTCGAGAAGCTGGCCGCCGGGCACGCCGAGCGGTGCAGCGACGGCAACGGCGCCGAGCTGATCGGGTGCGGCGCGCCGCGCTCGACGACGGTGCGGGTGGTCGATCCGGACTCGTTGATCGAGAACCCGGCCGGCAAGATCGGCGAGGTGTGGTTGCACGGCGAGCATGTGGCCGCCGGCTACTGGCACAACCCGAAGCTCAGCGAGCTGTTCGCCGCGCAGCTGCCGGAACCGACCGCGGGCACCCCGAAGGGTCCGTGGCTGCGCACGGGCGATCTGGGCGTGATGTTCGACGACGAGCTCTACATCATCGGTCGCATCAAGGACCTGTTGATCGTCGACGGCCGCAACCACTATCCCGACGACATCGAGGCCACGGTCGCCGAGTTCACCGGCGGGCGGGTGGCGGCGATCTCCGTGCCCGACGACGCCAGCGAGCGCCTGGTCGTGGTCGCCGAGCTCAAAAAGCAGGTCGAGCCGTCGGTTCTCGACTCCCTCAAGGCGCAGGTGACGTCGGCGATCTCGATGACGCACAGCGTGCGGTTGTCGGACTTCGTCCTGGTCGGGCCCGGCTCGTTGCCGTTGACCACCAGCGGCAAGGTCCGGCGCGCCTCCTGCGTCGAGCTGTACCGCAATGACAAGTTCCGTCGGTTGGACGTTGCTGAATGACCTCTGCTTTCGACGAGGCCGCAGTCCGGCAGTGGCTGGTTGACTATCTGGTCACCAACAACGGTTGCAGTCTCGAACAGATCGATCGCGGCGCGTCGATGCACGACCTCGGGGTGGGATCCCGGGACGCGGTCGTGCTCACGGGGGTGTTGTCGGAGTACCTGGGCCGGACCGTGTCTCCGGTGGACTTCTGGCAGTATCCGACGGTCGACGCGCTGGCGAAGTTCCTGACCGGCGGCGACGTGGAGCCGGTGGATGCGCCTGCCGTGGCCCGCCCGGCCGGCAGCGACGAGCCGATCGCGGTGGTCGGTCTGGGTCTGCGGGTGCCCGGCGGCGCGGCCGTCGACGGCAACGTCGCCGGCCCCGACGCGTTCTGGGACTTCCTGATGGCCGGTCACTCGTCGGTCGACGAGGTGCCCACCGACCGGTGGTCGGCGTTCGACGACGGCACCGCCGAAGGCGCCGCGGCGCTGGCCGGCACCACCCGGTGGGGCTCCTACCTCCGCGACATCGACGCCTTCGACGCCGAGTTCTTCGAGGTGATCCCGCGCGAGGCCGCGCGCATGGACCCGCAGCAGCGGCTGCTGCTCGAGGTCACCCACGAGGCGCTGGAGAACGCCGGCGTCCCGGCCGACGCGCTGGCCGAGACCCAGACCGGCCTGTTCGTCGGGGCGTCGGCCGCCGACTACGCCAACCTCGGCTCGTCGGATCTGAGTCAGGTCGACGCGTGGTACGCCACCGGCGGCGCGTTGAGCATCATCGCCAACCGCGTCTCGTACTACTTCGACCTGCGGGGGCCGTCGGTCACGATCGACACGGCGTGCTCGTCGTCGCTGGTCGCGATCCATTTGGCGTGTCAGAGCCTGCGCACCGGCGATTCCGAGCTGGCGCTGGCCGGAGGAGTGAACCTGCTGCTCTCGCCGGCGGCGACGCGCAGCCTGGATCAGGCCGAGGCGATGTCGCCGACCGGCCAGTGCCACGCGTTCGACGCCGCGGCCGACGGTTTCGTGCGCGGTGAGGGCTGCGGCGTGGTGGTGCTCAAGCGTCTGTCCGACGCGCAGCGCGACGGGGATCGGGTGCTGGCCGTGGTCCGCGGCTCGGCGGTCAACCAGGACGGCCGCTCCAACGGGCTGATGGCGCCCAACCCGTCGGCGCAGATGGCGGTCCTGCGTGCGGCGTACTCGGTCGCCGGCGTGGACCCGCGGGAGATCGACTACGTCGAGGCGCACGGCACCGGCACGCTGCTCGGCGACCCGATCGAGGCGCGCGCACTGGGAACGGTGCTCGGCAAGGGGCGCCGACCGGACGCGCCTCTGCTGGTCGGCGCGGTCAAGTCGAACCTGGGCCACCTCGAAGCCGCCGCCGGTGTGGTCGGCTTCGCCAAGGCTGTTCTGGCGTTGCAGCACAACATGATTCCGGGTAACCGCGGCTACGAGAGCCCGAATCCGCACATCCCGTTCGACAAGCTGCGGCTGCGGGTGGTCAGCGAACACACCGAGTGGGCGCCGGCCGGTCGGCCGCGGCGGGCCGGCGTCTCGTCGTTCGGGTTCGGCGGCACCAACGCGCACGTGGTGATCGAGCAGGCGCCGGTCAGCGTTCCCGCCGCCCGCGCGGACTCCGACGCGCCGACCGTCACGACGCTGGTGGTGTCCGGCAAGTCGGCTGACCGCATCGCCGCGACGGCCGCGACGGTGGCCGACTGGATGGCCGGACCGGGCGCCGATGTGTCCCTCGGTGAGGTGGCCGACGCGCTCAACCACCATCGGACCCAGCACCATGCGTTCGCGACCGTGGTCGCCCGCGACGAGGCCCAGGCCCGGGCCGGTCTGCGCGCGCTGGCCGAGGGACGGTCGGGCGACGGCGTCGTCGCCCCGGCCACGGTCACCCCGCAGCCGGGCACGGTGTTCGTCTACTCCGGGCAGGGCTCGCAGTGGGCAGGCATGGGACGGCGGCTGCTGGCCGACGAGCCGGTGTTCGCCGACGCGATCGCCGCGATCGAGCCGGTGTTCGCCGAGCAGGTCGGGTTCTCGCTGCGCGACATCATCGCCGAGGGCACCCCGATCAGCGGGGACGCCCAGGTGCAGCCGGTGCTGATGGGTCTGCAGCTGGCGCTGACGGAGTTGTGGCGTTCCCGTGGAGTGCACCCCGACGCGGTCATCGGGCACTCGATGGGCGAGGTCACCGCGGCCGTGGTCGCGGGTGCGCTCAGCGTCGCCGACGGACTGAAGGTGATCGCGCACCGGTCGTCGATCATGTCCCGGCTGGCCGGGCAGGGCGCCGTCGCGTTGCTCGGCCTCGACGAGCAGGGCTGCGCCGACGCGATCGCCGGGCACGCCAGTGTCCAGATCGCCGGATATCTGGCCCCGCGGCAGACCGTGGTGGCCGGGTTGCCCGACGAGGTCGACGCCGTCATCGCCGCGGTCACCGCGCAGAACGCGTTCGCCCGCCGGGTGAACATGGTGGTGGCGTCGCACACCGCGCTGATGGATCCGGTGCTGCCCGACATCCGCGCGGCGCTGGCCGACATCACCCCGAACATGCCGACGCTGCCGTTCCTGTCCACGGTCACCGAGTCGGCACCCACGTTCGACGCCGACTACTGGGTGGCCAACGTCCGTCAGCCGGTGCGGTTCCAGCAGGCGGTCGCCGCCGCGGCCGCCGACTACGGCACGTTCGTCGAGATCAGTCCCCACCCGATCCTGACCCAGTCGATCAACGACACCCTGGCCGGGCAGACCGGTCACCGCACCATCGGCACGCTGGTCCGCGACGGCGACGACACCGTCACGTTCCAGGCCAACGTCAACGCCACCCACACCTCCCGCCCGCCGCAGACCCCGCGGTACGCACCGCGCCCCGCATCGCTGCCGGCTACTCCTTGGCACCGCACCCGGCACTGGGTGGACGTGCGGCCGGGACGGGTGCGCCAGGACCGCCGGGTCGCGCTGCCCGCCGACAACACGGTGCCCGAGCAATGGTTCTGCGAGCTGGCCTGGAACCCGAAACCCCTTGTCGCGGAGGGCGATTCGACCGACCGCGCAGCATCGCGCTGGCTGGTGATCGGTGACGGGGACGTCGCCGTCCAGATGGGCCGCGTGCTGGGCGATGGGTCGACCGTCACCTCATTGCCGGCCGTCGACGCCGCCACACTGCCCACGCAGCTGGCCGACGCCACCCACGTGCTGTACGCGCCCCGCCCCGGCGACGGCGACGAGTTGGGCTACGACCTGTTCGAGACCGGACGCCTGATCGCCTCGGCCGCGGCGGCCACCCCCGCGCATCCGACGCTGTTCCTGCTGACCCGCAACGCCCAACCGGTCGCCGAGGGCGATCGGGCGAACGCGGCGCAGGCGGTGCTGTGGGGTCTGGGCCGGACGCTGGCGCTCGAGCACCCCGAGATCTGGGGCGCGGTCCTCGACGTCGACGAGTCCGTGCCCGCCGTGCTGGCCGCGCGCTGGGTGCTGGCCGAGGCGCACGTCGGCGACGGGGAAGACCAGCTGGTCTACCGGGCCGGTGTGCGGCGCGTGGCGCGGCTGCGCCACGGCCTGCCGTCCGCGGTGGCCGGCGCGGGTCCCGTGTCGCAGACGTTGGACCCCGACAAGGCGCACCTGGTCATCGGCGCCACCGGCAACATCGGCCCGCAGCTGATCGAGCAGCTCGCGGCCATGGGCGCACGCACGGTGGTCGCGGTGTCGCGCAACCCCGGTTCGCGGCTCGACGACCTGACCGAGCGGATGGCCGCGGCCGGCACCACGGTGGTCACCGCGGCGGCCGACGCCTCCGACGAAGCCGCACTGCGCGCAGTGTTCGACCGCTTCGGCGCCGACCTGCCGCCGCTGGGCGGGATCTATCTCGCCGCGATGAGCGGTGGGCCGGTGACGCTGGCCGAGATGACCCGCGACGACGTGGTGGCGATGTTCCGGCCGAAGATGGACGCCGTCGCGTTGCTGCACACGCTGTCCGTCGAGCATCCCGTCGACCAGTTCGTGCTGTTCTCGTCGATCTCCGGCGTGCTGGGCTCCCGGTGGTTGGCGCACTACGCGGCCACGACGACGTTCCTGGACACGTTCGCGTTCGCGCGGCGCGCCGCGGGTCTGCCGGCGTGCGCGATCAACTGGGGCCTGTGGAAGTCGCTGGCCGACGTGCAGACCGGTTTCGAGCGCCAGGCCACGATGGAGTCCGGTCTGGAACCGATGGAGGACGCGGTGGCGATCACCGCCCTGCGGTTGTTCGTCGGCGCCGATGCGCCGGCCCGGGCGACCGTGGTCGCGGCGGACTGGCCGCGGCTGGCGGCGGCTTACCACACCCGTGCGCAGTTGCACATCCTCGACGATCTGCTCGCCGAACCGTCGGAGGCTGGGACCGTTGCGCTGTCGGCGAACACCGAGTTCCGTCAGCGGCTGCGCGCGTCCGCGCCGGAAGAGCGCATCGACATGCTGACCGAGCACGTCAGCGCGCAGGTGGCCGCGGCGATGGGGCTGGCCTCGGCGCACACGCTGGACCCCACGGTCGGATTCTTCCAATTCGGCATGGACTCGTTGATGAACGTAACGTTGCAGCGTTCGCTGAGCGAAAGCCTGGGGGAGGTCCTTCCGGCATCCGTGGTCTTCGACTATCCGACCGTGGAGGCGTTGACGGATTATCTGGCGTCGGTACTTCCTGAGATACTCGAGACCGCGAGTACCGGGGGCGACGACGCGGGTGGCTCCGGCGAAGCAGGCATCGACGAGGACGCCTACGACGACCTTGCCGAGGACGAACTCCTCGCAAGACTTTCGGAAAGATTGAGTTGAGTGGTATGACCCAAGCATCCTCAGCATCGCCGGCGGCGCCTGACCGCCGGGCGATCATCACCGAGGCCCTGCGCAAGATCGACGATCTGACCGCCCGCCTGGCCGCGGCGGAGAAGTCCGAGACCGAACCGATCGCCGTGGTCGGCATCGGCTGCCGGCTTCCCGGCGACGTCGATGGCCCTGAGCAGTTCTGGGACTTCCTGTCGGAGGGACGCAACGGGGTCATCCGGGTGCCCGCCGACCGGTGGGACGCCGACGAGTTCTACTCGCCCGACCACACCGTTCCCGGCACCATCTGCAACCGCGAGGGCGGCTTCCTGACGTCGTGGCAGCCCGACGAGTTCGACGCGGAGTTCTTCTCCATCTCACCGCGCGAGGCCGCGGCGATGGACCCGCAGCAGCGTCTGCTGCTGGAGGTCGCGTGGGAGGCGCTGGAGAACGCCGGCATCAACCCGCGCACCCTGCGGGGGTCGTCGACCGGCGTGTTCGTCGGCATGACCACCAACGACTACTACCACTCGGTGGTCGGCCGGCTGCGCCCCGAGGACATCGATCCCTACATCCCGTTCGGCAACGCTCCGAACTTCGCTGCAGGACGCTTGTCCTACTTCCTCGGGTTCCGCGGGCCGGCGGTCGTCAGCGACACCGCGTGCTCATCGTCGCTGGTGACCATCCACATGGCGTGCCAGAGCCTGCGCCGCGGGGAGAGCGACCATGCCCTGGCCGCGGGCGTGAACCTGATCCTGTCCCCAGAGAACAACATCGCGTGTTCCCGCTGGGGCATGCTCGCCCCGGACGGCCGGTGCAAGACGTTCGACGAGAGCGCCGACGGCTACGTCCGCAGTGAGGGCTGCGGCGTGGTGGTCCTCAAGCGCCTCACCGACGCGCTGCGCGACGGCGACCGGGTGCTGGCGGTGGTCCGTGGTTCGGCGGTCAACCAGGACGGTGCGAGCAGCGGCCAGACCGTGCCCAACGGGCCCGCCCAGCAGGAGTTGATGCGCCGGGCGTTGCAGACCTCGCGCCTGGATCCGGCCGACGTCGACTACATCGAGGCCCACGGCACCGGCACCGCGCTCGGCGACCCGATCGAGCTGGATGCCCTGGCAGCCGTGTACGGCGACCGCAAGGACTCCGCTCCGCTGGTGCTCGGTTCGGTCAAGACGAACCTGGGTCACCTCGAGTCCGGCGCGGGTGTCACGGGCTTCATCAAGACCGTGCTCTCGGTGCACCACGCCCACATTCCCAAGCAGCTGCACTTCACCGCGCTGACGCCGAAGGCCGGCGAGGCGGCGAAGCGGTTCCGCGTGGCCGCCGAACCCCTCGACTGGCCCCAGACGCCCGGCGACCGGCCCCGCCGGGCGGCGGTGTCGTCGTTCGGTGTCAGCGGCACCAACGCCCACATCGTCATCGAGCAGGCCCCCGAGCCCGCAGCGGCTCCCGAGCCTCAGGACGAACCGCCGGTGAGCACCCTGGTGGTCACCGGCAAGAGCCCCGCCCGTATCGCGTCGCTGGCCGGCCGGCTGGCCGAGTGGCTGAAGAGCCCCGAGGCGGCCGGGCACAGCCTGGCCGACGTCGCCGAGACCCTCAACCACCGCCGCGCCCAGCACACCCGCTTCGCGACCGTCGCCGCCGCCGACCGTGACCAGGCGGTGGCGGGGCTGCGTGCCCTCGCTGAGGGATATCCGGCGCCGGGAGTGGTCGGTCCCAACGACCCGACCCTGGGCACCGGCACCGTGTTCCTGTACTCCGGGCAGGGCTCGCAGTGGGCCGGGATGGGCAAGCGCCTGCTGGCCGACGAGCCGGCGTTCGCCGCAGCCGTCGACGAGCTCGAGCCGGACTTCCTCGCCCAGGTCGGGTTCTCGCTGCGCGACGTGCTGACCTCCGGGGACACCGTGGTCGGCATCGACCGGATCCAGCCGGTGCTGGTCGGCGTGCAGCTGGCGCTGACCGCGCTGTGGCGTTCCCACGGCGTCACCCCCGACGCCGTGATCGGCCACTCGATGGGCGAGGTCACCGCCGCGGTGGTCGGCGGCGCGCTGAGCCCGGCCGACGGCCTGAAGGTGATCGCGACCCGGTCGCGGCTGATGAAGCGGCTGTCCGGGCAGGGCGCGATGGCGCTGCTCGAACTCGACGCGGCCGCCGCCGAGAAGCTGATCGCCGACTACCCGGGGCTGACCGTCGCGGTGTACGCCTCGGCGCACCAGACGGTGATCGCCGGCCCGCCCGAGCAGGTGGACGCGGTGATCGCCGTGGTCGACGCCCAGGACCGGCTGGCCCGCCGCGTCGACGTCGACGTCGCCTCACATCACCCGATCGTCGATCCCATCCTCGAGGACCTGCGGGCCGAGCTGGCGGGTCTGACCCCGCAGCAGCCGAGCATCCCGATCATCGTCACCACCGATGAGCGGCCGACGGACGGCACGTGCGTGTTCGACGCCGACCACTGGGTCGCCAACCTGCGCAACCCGGTCCGGTTCGCGCGTGCGGTGGCCACCGCCGGCGCCGACAAGGCCGTCTTCGTCGAGGTCAGCCCGCATCCGCTGTTGGGCTATGCGATCAAGGACACCCTCGAAGGAGTCAATCACCGCAGCATCGCGACCCTGCAGCGCGACGCCAACGACACGGTGACCTTCCACACCAACCTCAACGCGACGCACACCGTCCGGCCGCCGAAGACCGCGCCGCGGCGCGGCGCTCGGGTGCCGCTGCCGACGACGCCGTGGCATCACGCCCACCACTGGATCCACACCGCGGCCGCACCGCAGGCCGCCGCCCAGGACAGCGGTGGGGTCTCACCCGCCCGCGCCGAAGGCGGCTACCACGAGTGGTTGCACACGCTGAACTGGCCTGTGCGCGAGCTCGGTGGGGAGCGCGCCGCGGGCGCGTGGCTCGTGCTCACCGACGAGGCGGGCGACGAACTGGCCGCGCAGCTGGGCGCGAACTCGCGAGCGTTGCCGCTGGCCGCGCTCGACGGCGACGCCGCAGCGCTGCGCAGCGCGCTCGGCGAGGTCGACTTCGTGGTCTACGCACCGTCGGCGCCGCGGGCGCGTCTGGACGCCGCTTCGGCGTACCGCACGTTCGGTGAGCTGCGCCGCATTGTCGTCGCGCTGGCCGGGATGCCGTCGGCGCCGCGGCTCTACGTCGCGACGCGCAACGCACAGCCGGTGACCGACGGGGACGCGGCCAACCCGGCCCACGCCGTGCTGTGGGGCCAGGGCCGCACGCTGGCGCTGGAGCACCCCGAGTTCTGGGGCGGTCTGGTCGACGTCGACGAGGCGCTGCCCGCCGTCCTGCTCGCCGACCATCTCAAGGCCGAGGCGGCGGTGACCGACGCCGACCGCGACGACCAGGCCGCCTACGTCGCAGGCGAACGCCGCGTGCCGCGGCTGTCGCCGCACCCGCTGCCGGCGGTGTCGCTGACCCGGCTGGAGAGCAACACCAGCCATCTGGTCATCGGCGCCACCGGCAACGTGGGTCCGTACCTGATCCGCCAACTCGCCGACATGGGTGCCTCGACCGTGGTCGCGGTGTCGCGGCGCGGCGGAAACCAGCTGGCCGAGCTGGCCGCCGAACTGGCGCCCGGCGGGACCACGCTGGTCGAGGTGGCCGCCGACGCGGCCGACGAGGCCTCGATGGCGGCGGTGTTCGAGCGGTTCGGTGCTGACCTGCCGCCGCTGGAGGGCGTCTACCTGGCGTCGCTGGCCGGTGGCGAGGCGCTGCTGGCCGACATGACCGACGACGACCTGGCGCCGATGTTCCGCGCGAAGGTCGACAGCGCGGCGGTGCTGCACAAGCTCTCGTTGCAGACCCCGGTCCGGCGGTTCGTGCTGTTCTCGTCGATCACCGGTCTGCTCGGGTCCCGGGCGGTGGCGCACTACACCGCGGCCAACGCGTTCGCCGACGCGTTCGCCCACGCCCGCCGGCGACTGGGCCTGCCCGCGACGGTCATCGACTGGGGTCTGTGGAAGTCGTGGGCCGACGCGCAGCCGCAGATGAAGGCCGCGGGTCTGGAACCGATGCCCAACGAGGTGGCGATCCGGATGCTGCCCGCGGTGCTCAGTCCCGACGCCGGGGTGCACACCGTGGTGGCCGGCGCCGACTGGCCCCGACTGGCCGACGCGTACCGGATGCGCGCCGCGGTGCGGATCCTCGACCACCTGGTCGCCGGATCCGGTGACGACCTCACCGATCTGGACACGATCGCCGAACCGGAGTGGGGCACGGTGCTCGGTGACCCGGTCGAGGGGACCGAGCACGACCACCTCTGGCGCGCCCGGCTGCTGCCGGGCTCGCGCCCGTACCCCGTCGCGCACCGCGTCCGCGGCGTCGAGGTGGTACCGGTTTCGGTGCTGCTGCAGACACTTTCGGCCGCCGGCCGGACAGTCGACGGCACCGCCGTCGTCGGCGACGTGCGGTTCGAGTATCCGATCGTCGCCGATGCCGCCAAGGCCATCCACGTGGCGGCCGACGGCGCGACGCTGACGGTGTGGTCGAGCGCCGGTCCGGACACCCCGCCCCAGCGCTGGACCCGGCACGCCAGTGCCGAACTGCGCCAGGCGCCGGCCGGCGCGCCGAGCGGAGACCAGAGTCCGGGCGCGGCGAGCTTCGACAGCGCGACGATCGAAGAGATGCAGCGGTCCTGGGGCGTGGAAGGTCAGCCGTTCGCCTGGTCGGTCACCGAATGCTCCGCCACGGCCGCCGGTGCGCGCGCCACCATCGAGTTGCCCGACGACGGCGCCGCCGCGGCGCCGGCGCTGGTCGACGCGGCGGTGCACGTGGCCCGGTTGGCCGACGCCGACAACGCGGCGCTGCTGCTGCCGGCGGCCGCCGAGAGCCTCGCGGTGTCGGCCGACGCCGGGGCCCGCGGGGTGGTCGAGGCGTTCCGCCGCGACGGCACCGGCGACGCGCTGGTGGTCGACGTGCTGGTCACCGGAGCCGACGGCACGGTGTGGGTCGACATGCGCGGCCTGACCTACGCGCCGGTGGAATCCGCACCCGCCCCGTCGGCGACCGACGCCGCCGCCGCGGAGACCGAGTTCGTCGACTGGTCGGCCATGACCGGTAAGGAAACCGTCGCCGAACTGCGCACCCGGTTGCGCGCCATCCTCGCCCGCGAACTCGGAATGCCCGAGGACGCAGTCGATTTCGACACCCCGTTCCCGGAGCTGGGGCTGGATTCGATGATGGCGATGAACCTGTTGCGCGACGCCAAGCAATTGGTGCGCATCGACCTGTCCGCCACCATGCTGTGGAACCATCCGTCGATCTCGCTGATGTCGGAGTTCGTCGCCGAACTCCTGGCACCGCAGCAGCAGGCCGCCGCGCAGGAGGAGCCCGACACCGAGGACGACTCCGATTCGTTCAGCCTGCTCGACGAGCTGTTCGACAGCATCGAATCTTCTGAATCGGCGAACGCCGGTAGTGAGGGCCCATTCTGATGAAGACGACGTTCGACCGCATCTCGGCGATGACCGCCGAGCAGCGTGACAAGCTCTCCGAGCAGTTCGAGAAGGCCTCCCGGGTCGCCGGCGCGGAACCGATCGCGGTGGTCGGCATGGGCTGCCGGTTCCCGGGCGGGGTGACCGGCCCGGACAGCTACTGGGAGTTCCTGGAGAACGGCACCGACGCCATCCGCGAGGTGCCCGCCGACCGCTGGGACGCCGAGGCGTACTACGACCCGGATCCGATGGCCCCGGGCCGGATGCCGACCAAGTGGGGCGCCTACCTCGAGGACATCACCGGTTTCGACGCCGAGTTCTTCGGCATCACCCCGCGGGAGGCCGCGGCGATGGACCCGCAGCAGCGGGTGCTGCTCGAAGTCGCTTGGGAGGCACTGGAAAACGCGGGCCTGGCACCGGCGAACCTGGCCGAGGTGCGCGCGGCGGTGATGGTCGGCGTGTACTACAACGAGTACCAGAACGTCTCGGCCGGCGACCCCGACACCATCGACGCGTACTCGGCGACGGGCAACGCGCACAGCGTCACCGTCGGCCGGGTGGCCTACCTACTGGGGCTGAAGGGTCCGGCGGTGGCTCTCGACACGGCGTGCTCGTCGTCTCTGGTGTCGATCCACCTGGCCTGCCACAGCCTGCGCATGCGGGAGAGCGATCTGGCGCTGGCCGGCGGCGTGAGCTTGAGCCTGCGGCCGGAAACCCAACTGGCACTCGCCAAGTGGGGCATGCTGTCGCCGCGCGGACGCTGCCACGCGTTCGACGCGCGCGCCGACGGGTTCGTCCGCGGCGAGGGCGCGGGCATCGTCGTGCTCAAGCGGTTGACCGACGCGGTGCGCGACGGCGACCGGGTGCTCGGCGTCGTCCGCGGGTCCGCGGTCAACCAGGACGGCCGCTCCAACGGCCTGACCGCGCCGAACGCGCCGTCGCAGCGTGACGTGATCACCCGCGCGCTGAAGTCCGCCGACGTTCCGGCCGCCTCGGTCAGCTACGTCGAAACCCACGGCACCGGAACGGCTCTCGGCGATCCCATCGAGTTCGACGCACTGGCCGCGGTGTACGGCCGCGGCGAGGTGCCCTGTGCGCTGGGCGCGGTGAAGTCCAACATGGGCCACCTCGAGGCAGCCGCCGGCGTGGCCGGCTTCATCAAGACGGTGCTGACCCTGCAGCACGGCAAGATCGCCCCGAACCTGCATTTCCAGAAGTGGAATCCGACCATCGACGCGTCCGGCACGCGGCTGGTCGTGCCCACCGAGCTGGGGGAGTGGCCCAAGGCCGACCATCCGCGCCGCGCCGCGGTGTCCTCGTTCGGCATGGGCGGCACCAACGCCCACATCGTGCTCGAGCAGGGTCCCGAACCGGTCCCCGCGCCGCAGGCGCCGTCGGGCGCGGTGTCCACGCTCGTCGTGTCGGGCAAGACGAACGCCCGGGTGGCCGCATCGGCGGCCGCCCTGGCCGACTGGCTCGACGGTGACGGCGCGCAGGTGCCGTTGACCGACGTCGCCCACACCGTCAACCACCATCGCAGCCGCTACCACACCATCGCGACGGTCAGCGCGCGCAACCACGCCGAGGCCGTCACCGGCCTGCGCGCGCTGGCTGCCGGCGCGCCCGCAGCGGGCGTCGTCGCCGCACACGACGCCAAAGTCGGTGCGGGCACGGTGTTCCTGTACTCGGGTCAGGGCGCGCAGTGGGCCGGCATGGGCAAGACGCTGCTGGTCGACGAACCGGCGTTCGCCGCCGCGGTCGACGAACTCGAGCCCGCGTTCCGCGACAAGGTCGGGTTCTCGCTGCGCGAGACGCTCGAAGCCGGCGAGCCCGTCGTCGGGATCGACCGCATCCAGCCCGTGCTGGTCGGCATGCAGTTGGCGCTGACCGCGCTGTGGCGCTCCTACGGCGTCGAACCCGACGCCGTGATCGGCCACTCGATGGGCGAGGCCACCGCCGCGGTGGTGGCCGGGGTCCTGACCCCGGCCGAGGGTTTCGACGTCATCGCCACCCGGACCCGGCTGATGAAGCGGCTGTCCGGGCAGGGCGCGATGGCGCTGCTCGAGCTCGATGCGCAGGCCGCCGAGAAGTTGACCGCCGACCGGCCCGACGTCACCGTCGCGGTGTACGCCTCACCGAAGCAGTCGGTGATCGCCGGCCCGCCCGAGCAGGTCGACGAGCTGATCGCGATCGTCGACGGGCAGGGCAAGCTGGCCCGCCGCGTCGAGGTGGACGTGGCCAGCCACCACCCGACGATCGACCCGGTGCTGCCCGAGCTGCGGGAGGCGCTGGCCTACCTGAAGCCGGCCGAGCCGAAGATCCCGCTGGTGTCCACCGTCGCCTACACCGGCTCGGCCCCGATGTACAGCGCCGACTACTGGGCGGCGAACCTGCGCAACCCGGTGCGGTTCAGCCAGGCGGTCCACGAGGCGTCCGCCGAGCACAGCAACTTCATCGAGATCAGCCCGCATCCGCTGCTAACCCACGCCATCAGCGACACGCTGGCGGCGCAGTCGACGACGCGCCGCCACCACGTCGGCGCCACGGTCAACCGCGACCATCCCGAGACGCTGGCGTTCCATGCGCAGCTGGCCGCCGTGCGCCCGCCGGCGCTGGCCGCGCCCGAGGGCGCGACGGCGCGGGTGGTCAACGTGCCGACGACGACGTGGCAGCACACCACCTACTGGATGACCGCCCGTTCGGCGGCGCGGGAGTTCACCGGCAGCCATCCGCTGCTCGGGCTGCACACCGAGCTGCCGTCGGGCACCGGGCATGTGTGGCAGTCCGATGTGGGCACCGAGCCCCATCCGTGGCTGGCCGACCACGTCGTGCACGGCCTGCCGGTGATGCCGGGTGCCGGCTTCGCCGAGATCGTGCTGGCCGCTGCGTGCGAGGCGCTCGGCGTGCCGGTCACCGACGTCGAGGTCGGCGTCGAGGTGGAGCAGATGCTGCCGCTGGACCCGCACACCAAACTGACCACGCAGTTGATCCGCGAGGACGACGTGCTGCGCGTCGAGGTGCACTCCCGCTCGGAGGCCGGCAGCTGGACGCGCCACGCGGTCGGCACCGTCCGTACCGGTGCGGCCGCCGCGCCGGGCAAGCTCGCGGCCTCCTCGGGCGGCACGCTGGTGTCGCCGGCGGACTTCTACACCGCGCTGCGACGCACCGGCGCGCATCACCTGCAGGCGTTCGCGGCCCTGACCCGCATCTCGCGCGGCGACCGCGTCGCCGACACCGAGATCGCACTGCCCGACGAGGCGACCGCCAACCGGGGCATCCTCGTGCATCCGGTGATGCTCGACGCGGCGCTGCAGGGTCTGGCCGCCGCGATGGGTGACGACACGCTCGCCCAGTCGACCGACGTGACGTTCCTGCCGGTCGCGTTCGGGTCGATCCGGGTGTTCGGTGACGTCGGCCGACGCGCCAGCTGCCGCGCCGAGATCCTCGACGTGCTCGCCGACAGCGGCGACGCGATCGGCCGGGTCACGCTCGCCGACGACAGCGGCACGGTGCTCGCGCAGGTCGACAACGTCCACCTCAAGCGCATCCAGCGGCGCACGGTGCCGCTGCCGTTGTCGCAGAAGATCTTCGACTCGGTGTGGGTGGCCGCGCCGAGCCAGGTCGCCGCGCCGGGTGCCCGGACCGGCACGTTCCTGGTGCTGACCGACGGCGCCGCGACCACCGGGGCCGCCGAGGAGTTCGCGACCGCGTTCGAGGGCCCGCAACGCAAGGTGCTCACCGCCGACCTCGGCGACGAGCCCGCGGTGCGCGACGCCTTCGTCGCCGCCACGGGCGATCCGCAGCTGCCGCCCGCCGGCGTGGTGGTGCTCGTCGACGACCGCGAATTCGACGGCGCCGACGCGCTGGCCCATGCCGGCGACCTGGTGTGGGGCATCGGGGCCGCGATCCGCACGATCGTCGGCAGCTGGCACGGCACCCCGCCGCGGGTGTGGCTGGTCAGCCGGGGCGGGCTCGCGGTCACCGTCGACGGGGACGCAACCGCCGGCACGCCCGGCACGGGCAGCCTGAAGGGTCTCGTCCGGGTGCTCGCCTACGAGCATCCCGACCTGCGCACCACGCTGCTCGACGTCGGGGCCGACGGTGATCTGGCGGCCACCCTGGCCGCCGAGATCGACGCCGACGGCGCCGACGACGTCATCGCCTGGCGCGGCGGAACCCGCTACGCCGAGCGGCTCTCCCGTGCCGCGCTGCCCGCCGCGACCGGCGGTCGCCGCGCGGTGGTCCGGCCGGACGGCTCGTACATCGTCACGGGCGCGCTCGGCGGCGTCGGCCTGGCCGTGGTCCGGTGGCTGGTGGACCAGGGCGCGGGCCGGGTGGTGCTCAACGGTCGCCGTCCCGCCTCCGACGACGCCCAGGCCGTCCTCGACGAGCTGTCCGGGCGCAGCGAGATCGCCGTGATCCTGGGCGACATCACCGAAGCCGGTGTCGCCGAACGCCTCGTCGAGGGTGCCGAGCAGACCGGTAAGCCGTTGCGCGGCCTGATCCACTCAGCTGCGGTGCTCGACGACGAACTCGTCGTCGGCCTCACGCGCGAGAGTCTCGACCGCATCTGGGCGCCCAAGGCCCGTGGCGCTCTGCGCCTGCACGAGGTGACCGCCGGCAAGGATCTGGACTGGTGGGTCGGGTTCTCGTCGGTCGCCTCGCTGCTGGGCTCGCCGGGCCAGGCAGCCTACGCCTGCGCGAACGCATGGCTGGACGCGCTGGTGGCGTGGCGGCGGGCGGCCGGACTGCCCGCGACGACCATCAACTGGGGCCAGTGGGCCGAGGTCGGTCTGGCCAGCACCCTGAAGTTCTCGGTGCTGGACCCGATCACACCGGAGGAGGGCGTGGACGCGCTCGGCGGGGTGCTCGGCGCCGGGTTCTCCCGGGTGGGGGTGGCACGGCTGCGGTTGGACCGCGCCGCAGCCGCGTTCCCGGAGATCCACCGCATCGGGTTCTTCGCCGATCTGGTCGGTGAACTGCAGACCGACGACGTCGACGACGACTGGGCTGGACCGGACGCACTCAAGGCGCTCGACGCCGCGGAGATCAACCGGGTGGTGGTCGCGCGACTGCGGCGGCGCATCTCGGCGGTCATGGGATACTCCGACGACAGCGCCGTGGACGTCGCGCGGCCGCTGACCGAACTCGGTCTCGACTCGCTGATGGCGGTGCGCATGCGCAACACCATCCGCGGCGACTTCGGTGTCGAACCGCCGGTGGCCATGCTCCTGCAGGGCGCCACGCTGTCCGATCTCGCGCTGGACCTGATCCGTCAGCTGGGGCTGGCCGAGGAGACCTCGGCCGAGCGTCCCAATGCCCTGCGTGAGCGGGCGCAGCAGCGCGCCGCGGCGCGCCAACGAGCCGCATCGCGGCGGAAAGTAGGACCACGATCGTGACGAGCAGTACCTCAGGGGAGCTTCCGGACAACGCCATCGCCGTCGTCGGCATGGCCGGTCGCTTCCCGGGAGCCGACTCGGTATCGGCGTACTGGCGCAACCTGCGCAACGGGGTGGAATCGATCGTCGACCTGTCGGAGAGCGAGCTGCTCGCCGCCGGTGTCACCGAGCGCACGCTGGCCGACCGCTCCTATGTGCGGCGGGCCGCGCTGATGACCGGCATCGACGAGTTCGACGCCGAGTTCTTCGGCTTCACTCCGCCCGCTGCGCGCCTGCTCGATCCCCAGCACCGACTCTTCCTGCAGACGGTGTTCCACGCCCTGGAGGACGCCGGTTACGACCCGGCCGAGCTCGAAGCCACCGTGGGTGTGTTCGGCACCAGCTCGACCAGCGGCTACCTGCTGCACAACCTGATGTCGGCCTACGACCCGGCGATGGTGATCGGCCAGGGCGCCAGCTTCGACATGGTGAACCTGTCGCTGTCCAACGACAAGGACCACCTGGCCACCCGCACGGCGCATCACTTCGACTTCCGCGGTCCCGCGCTGTCGGTGGCCACGGCGTGTTCGTCGTCGCTGGTCGCGGTCCACCTGGCCTGCCAGGCGATCCTCAACGGCGAATGCGATCTGGCGCTGGCCGGCGGGTCGTCGCTGCGGATCCCGCACCGGGTCGGCTACTGGTACCAGCAGGGCACCATGGTGTCCCCGACCGGGCGGTGCCGGCCGTTCGACGTGCGCTCCGACGGCACGATCTTCGGCAGCGGTGTCGGCGTCGTGGCGCTCAAGGCGCTGGCCGACGCCGTCGAGGACGGCGACCGGATCCACGCGGTGATCCGGGGCTCGGCGTTGAACAACGACGGTTCCACCAAGATGACGTACGCGGCGCCCAACGCGCTCGGCCAGGCCGAGGTGATCGCCGAGGCGCACGCCATCGCCGGCGTGGACGCCTCGACCATCGGCTATGTGGAGACCCACGGCACCGGAACACCGCTGGGCGACCCGATCGAGATCGAGGGTCTGCGGCAGGCGTTCGAACTCGCCGAGGACAGCCGGACCGAACCGTGCTACCTGGGTTCGGTCAAGTCCAACATCGGCCACCTGGAGACCGCCGCGGGCATCGCCGGTCTGATCAAGGCGATCCTGTGCCTCGAGCACAAGGCCATCCCGGCCACGCTGCACTACACCAGCCCGAACCCCGAGCTGCACATCGACCGCGGCCCGTTCCGGGTGCGCGGCAACGACGGCCCGTGGGAGACCGACGGGGTCCGCCGCGCGGGCGTCAGCTCGTTCGGCGTCGGCGGCACCAACGCCCACATCGTCCTCGAGGAGGCGCCGGTCGCCGCCCCGTCGACACCCCGGTCCGGACCGCAGGTCCTGGTGCTGTCGGCCAGGACCGCCGAGGCCCTGGCCCAGGCGCGCACGACGCTGGCCGCCGAGCTCGCCGAGACCAACGACGACGACCTCAGCCTGCCCGATGCCGCCTACACGCTGACCCAGCGGCGCAGGGAGCCGGTGCGTCTGGCCGCCGTCGTGCACGACGTGGCGGGTGCGGCGACCGTGCTGTCGGCCACCGAGACCGACAACGTGTTCGTCGGCGAAGGTGTCCCGGACACGGACGGCTCAGCCGACCGGGTGGCGTTCCTGTTCCCCGGTCAGGGCGCCCAGCACGTCGGGATGGCGCGCGGGCTGCACGAGAACGAACCGGTGTTCGCCCGCCACTTCGACGAGTGCGCCACGGCGTTCAGCGACGAGATGGGCTACGACCTGCGCGCCGAGATCTTCGACGGGGTCGGCCGCAACCTCGAGCACACCGACCGGGCACAGCCCGCGCTGTTCACCGTCGAGTACGCGCTGGCCAGGCTGATCCAGTCCTACGGCGTGGAGCCGGCGATCATGGCCGGCCACAGCATCGGCGAGTATCCGGCCGCGACCATCGCCGGGGTCTTCGACCTGGAGACCGCGGTCAAGGTGGTCTCGATGCGGGCCCGGCTGATGCACGCCGCGCCGCGCGGCGTCATGGTGGCCGTCCCGCTGAGCCCGGATGCGATCGCCGAACACCTCACGCCCGACGTCGACATCGCCACCATCAATGATCCCGGCAGCTGCGTGGTGGCCGGCAGTGACGAGGCGATCCGCACGTTCCAGGCGGGGCTGGCCGAGAAGGGCATCGTCGCCCGTCGGGTGCGCACCTCGCATGCGTTCCACTCCCGGCTGATGGAGCCGATGCTGGGTGAGTTCGGCGCGTTCCTGTCCCGGATGACGTTGCGGGAACCGCAGATTCCGTTGCTGTCCAACATCACCGGCACCACGATGTCGGCGAGCGAGGCCACCAACCCGCAGACGTGGGCGCGTCAGATCCGCGCGACGGTCCGCTTCGCCGACGAGCTCGACACGTTGCTGTCCGCGCCGGACCGCGTGCTGGTCGAGGTCGGCCCTGGCGGCACGCTGACCTCCTCGGCGGGTCGGCACCCACGCTGGGCCGAGCGGCACCGGGCGGTGCGGCTGATGCGTCACCAGGCCCAGAACCGCAGCGACCACGACACGTTCCTGCTGGCGCTCGGCCAGCTGTGGGCGGCAAACGTCGACGTCGACTGGAACCAGGGCGCCGACGAGTCCCGCAACCTGATCACGCTGCCCGGCTATCCGTTCGCCCGCCAACGGCACTGGATCGAGCACAACCCGAACGCGGCGTGGGCGAGCGGCGCCGGCGCGGCGCCCGGAGTGGCTCCGACCGCGGCGTCCGCTCCGGCCGCGTCCACCAACGGCGGCAAGTCCTCGGTCGAGGCGTCGGTGGCGCAGATCTGGGCGCAGTGCCTCGGTGTGCCCGAGGTCGACCGCAACGCGAACTTCTTCGAGATCGGCGGCGACTCGCTGATCGCGATCAGCGTCGCGATGACCGCCGGCCATCAGGGTCTGGACCTCTCGCCGCAGGACATCTATGAGAACCAGACGGTTTCGTCTCTGGCGAAGGTGCTCACGGCCCGCTACGCCGAAGGCGGGTTGGCGCGTCAGTCGGTCGACGACTCCGTCGATCCGCCCGTGCCGCCGAACGTCGCCTACTTCCTCGAGCACGGCCTGCGTGACGTCGGCCGCTGGCGGGTGCCGGTGGTGCTGGGGCTGCGCAACGATGTCACCGAAGCCGACGTGCGCGCCGTGCTGACCGCGGTGACCGGGGTGCACGACGCGCTGCGTGTGCACATCGTGGAACGCGCAGGCACCTGGGATCAGCACATCGTCGAGCCGGGCGAGTTCGCCGACCTGGCGGTGCGGCAGCTGCCGGGCGGTCTGACGCCCGGTGAGGAACGCGACGCCGTGCAGGCCGTCCTCGACGAGCAGCTGCGCGAACATCAGCTGCTCAGCTCCCCGCTGACGGCCACGTTCGTCAGCGGCGCCGGCGCGTCGTACCTGGTGTTGGCGCTGCACGGTGTGGTCGGCGACGTGTCCTCGGACCCGACGTCGCGCGATGTGCTGCTCACCGACATCTTCACGGCCTTCAATCAGCGCATGGCGGGCCAGGAGATCGAACTCGCGCCGGTCAGCACGTCCTGGGGGGAGTGGTCGCAACGGTGCGCGACGCTGGCCACCCATCCGGCTGTCCTCGAGAGCCGCGAGTACTGGCTCGACGTCGCACGTCGATCGACGGTGTCGATCGCCGGCTCCGAGCCCTCGGAGCGGCCGAGCGTGGACGATCTGGTGCGCCTGTCGACGACGTTGGATCCTGCCGACACCGCCGAGATGGACGACGCGCGCCGCCGGCTGCGCCGGCCCGTCGAGGAGATCCTGCTGGCCGCCCTGGGCCGGACCGTCGGTGCGACGGTCGGCGAAGGCGCGGTGACCGTCGACATGGGCGGCCGCGCGCGGTCGGTGCTGAAGCCCGACGTGGATCTGCAACGCACCGTCGGCTTCTTCACCGCCGTGCACCCGGTGGTGGTGACTGCGGCACCGTCGTCGGCGGTCGGTGCCACGCAGATGCTCGACGCCGTGCGCGAGACGCTCAAGGCGGTGCCGCACTTCGGTGTGGGTTACGGGCTGCTGCGCTACCTGTACGCGCCGACGGCGCGGGTGCTGGGGGCCGCGCGCGGCGCCGACATCCTGTTCTCGCACGTCGGCACCATCCCCGATCTGCCGGCCGAGCAGCCCGACGACGCCCCGGTCCGGTTCGACTCCGACACCTCGATGCCGATCCGCGACGCCGTGCCCGGTCTCGGACACGCCTTGGAGTTGCGGGTCTACCGCGCCGCCGGGGTGCTGCATCTGGACTGGTGGTACGACAGTCGCCGGCTCGGCCCGACGGATGTGGAATCCTTTGCTCGGCAGTACTCGTCCGCACTGCTGGACATCACCAGGGAAGCGCTCGCAGAAGAGGACGCCGATACGGCCGGCGACGAGCTGACGCTCGTCGACTTGTCGTGACAGCGACCAGGTAGGAGGAGCGCATGAGCAGCTCTGAGAAGGCGGTGGTCGTCGCCGACATCCGCAAGTCGTTCGGATCGGTCGACGCGGTGCGCGACGTCAGCTTCGAGGTCGGTCGCGGTGAGGTGCTCGGTCTGCTCGGCCCCAACGGGGCCGGCAAGACGACCACCGTGAACATCTTGTCCACGCTGATCAAGCCGGACAGTGGCCGCGCCGTGATCGCCGGCTACGACGTGTTGACCGACCCGGCCGGGGTGCGCCGCTCGCTGATGCTGACCGGCCAGCACGTGGCTCTCGACGATCTGTTGACCGGCCGGGAGAACCTGCTGATGTTCGGGCGCCTGCAGGGCCTGAGCAAGAAGGTGGCCAAGCAGCGCGCCCAGGAGTTGCTCGAGCAGTTCGACCTGGTGGACGCCGGCGACCGCGCGGTGGGCAACTACTCCGGCGGCATGAAGCGCCGCATCGACATCGCGTGCGGACTGGTGGTGCGGCCGGAGGTGGTGTTCCTCGACGAGCCCACCACCGGGCTGGATCCGCGGAGCCGGCAGGCGATCTGGGAGCTCGTCACCGACTTCAAGGAGGCGGGCATCGCGACGCTGCTGACCACGCAGTATCTCGAGGAAGCCGACATGCTCAGCGACCGGATCGTGGTGATCGACAAGGGCACCGTCATCGCGGAGGGCACGGCCGACGAGCTCAAGGAGCACACCGGCGGCACGTACTGCGAGATCGTGCCCCGTCATCCGCGGGACATCCCCGAGATCGCCCGCGTGCTGGGCCCGCTGCTGCCGGCCGCCCATCGGGTGGCGCTGAACGAGACGTCGGACCGCATCTCGATGCCGGCGCCGGACGGGCCCCGCACGCTGATGCAGGCGCTGCACCTGCTCGGCGACGCGAACATCGAGCTGATGGACATCGCGCTGCGCCGGCCCTCGCTCGACGAGGTGTTCCTCGCTCTGACCGGGGACCACACCCGTGACGGCGACACCTCCGATGACGCCCGCGCGACCTCGGACTCCTACGCGTGACCGAACAGGCTCTCGTGACGGCGCCGCGCGCCACCCCGGTCCCGCTCGGTGCCCGCCCCGCGGTGTCCACGCTGCAGCAGTGGTGGGTGCTGACGGTCCGCATGATCACCCCGACGCTGCGCAACGGCGAGTTGGCCACGCAGATCATCGGGTCGATCGTGTTCACCGTCGGCTACTACCTGCCGCTGAAGCAGATGATGGGCGCGGTGCAACCGCTGAGCAGCTACGCCCAGTACCTGACCCCGCTGATCGTGCTGCAGGCCATCTGGTTCGCGGCGGTGTCGGCGGCGTTCCGTTCGGCGACCGACTCGGTGCAGGGCATCAACCGCAGGTTCCGCGCCATGCCGATCGCGTCGATGACACCGTTGGCGGCACGGATGACGGCGAGCATGTACCGCTGCTGCGTGGCGCTGGCCGTGTCGGTGGCGTGCGGCTATGTGATCGGCTTCCGTTTCCACGGCGGCGTGCTCGACGCGCTCGGTTTCATCGGCCTGGTGTTGCTGATCGGCGCCGCGCTGGCGTTCATCGGCGACCTGATCGGCGTGGCCACGCAGAATCCCGAGGCCACCGCCCCCATGATGCTGGTGCCACAGCTGACGCTGGGTCTGGCGTCGGTCGGTCTGCAGCCGGTCGAACGGTTCCCCGACTGGATTCAGGACTTCGTGCGCAATCAGCCGCTGTCGCAATGGGTGTACGGGTTGCAGGCGCTGGCCGGTGACACCTCGGGCGCCGCGCCGGAGGTGTCGTGGTCGGTTCTGGGACCCGCGATCGCCTGGGCGATCGGCGCCGCGGTGGTGGCGGTCGCGCTGCACATGTGGGTCAGCAGGAGGCGACGGGCATGACGGCCTCGGCTCCGATCAGGCAGCTACCTTACCGACCCAGCGGGCGGCACCGCCGCGAGCGGGAGCGGGAGAACTCGCCGATGCGCCTCCTCCCGCAGGTGTGGGTGCTGACCCTCCGGATCCTGCGACGGTGGAGTCGCGATCCCGCCACGCTGGTGCAGTCGCTGGTGATGCCGGCCGGCTTCCTGGTGGCGCTCGACATCGTGCTCGGCGAAGGCCTCGAGCAGGTCACCGGGCACAGCGGGCTCTACGCCCAGGTGCCGTTGGTGGCGTTGGTCGGTGGCATGACCGGTGCGATCATCGGTGCCGTCGGCACCATGCGGGAACGCGAGGTCGGACTGCTGTCTCGGTTCTGGGTGGTGCCGATACACCGCGGGGCGGGCCTGCTGGCCCGGCTGACGTCGGACGCGGTGCGCATCGTGCTGATCACGCTGGTGGTCATGGGCGTGGGCTTCGCGCTGGGCTTCCGCTTCGAACAGGGCATCCTCGCTGCGATCGCGTGGGTGTTCATGCCGGCGGTGTTCGGCGTGGCGCTGTCGGCGGCCGTGCTGACGCTGGCGCTGTACTCGGCGAACACCATCGTGCCGCAGGCCACCGAGATCGTCATCGCGGTGTTGATGTTCTTCTCGACCGGTTTCGTGCCGCTCGACCAGTATCCGGAGTGGTTGCAGCCGTTCGTCGAGCACCAGCCGGTCAGCTATACGATCGAGGCCATGCGGGGGCTCTCGCTGGAAGGCCCGATCGCCGAACCGGTGATGTTCACGCTGTTGTGGGCGGCGGGAATCATGGCGGTGTGCGCGGTGCCGTTGACGTTGGGCTACCGCAAGGCCAGTAAGCGTGGTTGACCGCGGGGTTTCGTCCCCGGCGACCGACGTGACCGACGTGCAGGAGGTCTGACCCAATGTTTCCGTCTTCGGGAATCCGCAAGCTGGCGCGCAGCGAGGAAATGTTCGCCGAGACACAGAATTTCGTCGGTCTGGGCGCCCACGTGCGCGGTCCGCTCGACGTCGACGCGCTGTCCGACGCGTTCGACACCCTTCTGACGGCGCACCCTGTCCTGGGCGGGCATCTCGAGCGGACGCCCGACGGCCACTGGGACATCGTGCTCGACGATCTGATGCATCCCGGCATGGAGGTGGTCGAGCTGACCGGTGACGCCGCGGCGCCGCCGATGCTGTTCGACCAGACCGACTCGCTCGTGCACCTGCGCGTGACCATCCGCGACGGCGTTGCGCAGCCGACGCTCTACATCCACCACAGCCTGGCCGACGGCCACCACCAGTTCAGCCTGGTCGAGGAGTTGTTCTCCACGTACACCGATCTGGTGACCACCGGGACCACCCGGCCGCCGAAGGTGCACTCGGCGCCCGAGTCGCTGGAGGTCATCCTGGCCAACCGCGGTGTGGAGAAGAAGCCGCGTTCGGGGCTGGAGCGTCTGCTGGCCGCGATGTTCGTCTACGACCTGCCGCCGTCGCGGCGCGCCGCCGGCGAGACCAATCCCGTGCTGCCCCAGCTGGTTCCGATGGAGTACTGCAAGCTCTCCGAGCAGGAGACCGAGAACATCATCGCGTTCTGCCGGGCCAACAAGCTCGGGTTGAACAGTCTGCTGTCCTCGGCGGTGCTGATGGCCGAGTGGCAGCTGCGTAACACCCCGAACATCCCGGTGCCCTACGTCTACCCGGTGGACCTGCGCTACCTGCTGTCCCCGCCCGTGTCGGCGACCGAATGCACCAACCCGGTGGGCATCGCGACGTATCTGGCCGAGATCACCACGGGCACCGACGTGGTGGACCTGGCGCGCGACATCAACGACACCTTCAAGAAGGACATCGCCGAAGGCGTGATCCAGCAGAGCTTCCTGCACTTCAGCCCGCAGTACGTCGGCAATCCGCCCGGACTGCCCGACGTCGTGATGTTCACCGACAACGGCATCGTCCCGCCGATGCGGACCCCACCGGACATGGAGCTCACGGCCAGCCACGGCGAGCTCTATTTCGCGGTCGGTTCGGGGATCGAGATCTACACCAGCAAGATCTTCGCCGGGCAGTTGATGATCGAGTACCACTCGCACGGCCCCGAGCCGGAGAAGTCCGTGCAGGCGATCGAGACGCTGCTCCGCGGCATCGCCGCCCGGCAGGCCGCCAGTGTCAGCTGACGGGTCCGAACGCGTAGCGGTGGTACTGCAGCGCATTCCGGATCGGCCGCAGCGCCGGCAGCACACGCCGCAGCGCGCGGAAGGGCCCCGTCGCGCGGTCGGCGGTGCCGGCATCGAACAGCGTCGCCACCGCGAGCAACCGGAGGCCCGGCACCTGAGAGAGCACGTCGTCGGGGCTGTTGACCGCCCAGTGCAGCGTCGATCCCGTCCGCCGCACCAGCGTCTGCACCCGCTGCGACCGGATGCCCACCCAGTTGTAGAAGTCGATCTGCAACTCGCCGGTTCCGAAGCGTTCCACGACGCGCCGCAGCAACGAGATTCCCTCGTCTTCGGTCAGATACATGCTGATGCCTTCGGCGAGGAACAGCACCGGCCGACCGGTGGGAATCTGGTCGAGCCAAGACAATTCGGTGGCAGGCGTGGGCAGCAGGTGGTAATTCGGCCGGGTGGGATACACCTGCTCGCGCAGCTCGATCACACCGGGGAAGTCGACGTCGTACCACGTCACCTCCGGTCCGGGGTCGATGCGGAACACTCGGCTGTCCAACCCGCAGCCGAGGTGCACCACGGTGCACTCGCCGGCGGCCGCGATGAACTGGCGCGCCCAGATGTCGTACTGGGCGGTGCGCACCGTGACCAGCGGGGCCCATTTGCCGGTGACGCCGAGTTCGCGCCAGTCGTAGTCGATCCGGTCGATGGCCTCTTTGGCGAACCGGTCACCGAGTACCGGGCGCTCGAAGTCGGCGTCCAAGGCTTTGAGGTAGAGCGTGGTCAGCATGGTCTGCGCCGGCCCGGTCAGATCGATGGACACCTTGTCGGTCATGCACCAGAGGCTATGCGCAAACACCGCTGCGGGACAATCGGGCAGGAGCGAAAGGAGTGGGCATGTCGTCAGCCGAGAGGGGAGCAGGACAGTGACCGAATCCGATGATCGCGGCGCGCGCCCGCGGGTGTTGTTCCTGTACTACTCCTACACGGGGCAGACGCAGAAGGTGATCGATGCCGCGGCCGAGGTCTTCCGGCAGCGGGGGTGCGAAGTGCACACCGCGCCAATCGAGTTCACCGACCCGCGGTACGCCGAGACGTTCTCGCGGTTCCCGATGCGCAAGGTGTGGCCCGACATGTTCTCGGTGTTCGGGCCGCAGAATCGTGGCGAGAAGGGCGAGATCCGCACCCCGGACGCGGTCCGCGACGGCGAGTACGACCTGATCTGCATCGGTTCCCCGACCTGGTGGCGGACGGTCAGCATGCCGGTGCGGTCGTTCCTCGAGTCGGCCGAGGCCGCAACGCTGTTGCGGGGCAAGCCGTTCGCGGTGTTCACCGTGGCGCGCCGGTACTGGCAGGAGAACCTGGAGGCGGTGCGTGAACTGGCGGGCAAGCAGGGCGGCCGCTTCGTCGACAGCATCCACTTCATCTATCCCGGCGACCAGGTGCGCTCCATGCTGTCGCTGACCAGTTACCTCGGGTCGGGCCAGTACCGCGAGAAGTACCTGGGCGTGAAGATCCCGCCGACGAACATCAGCGACGAGCAGGTCCAGCAGAGCCGGGTGTTCGCGGGCAAGCTGGCCGATCGTCTGCTCGGTGGGAGCCATGCCCCGTCCCTTTGACGTCTCGACCGATTCGCCGTACTCGGTCGAGCAGATTCACCGGGCCTTCGGCGACGAATCGTACTGGCAGGCGCGTATCGCCCACTTCGGCGGCGGCACAACGACTCTGGATCATCTGACCGTCGATTCGGCTGGTTCGGTGTCGGTGGCCACGTCGCAGGGCCTGCGCAGCGACGCGCTCCCGGGCCCGCTGGCCAAGGTGTTTCGCGGCGGCCTGTCGGTGGTGCGCACCGAGCGCTGGCATGCCGACGGTGACGGCGCGGTCAGCGGTGAGATCACGATTTCGGCCTCGGGTGTGCCGGGGTCCGGTGTGGGTTCGGCTGTGCTGTCGCCGCTGCCGCACGGCTCGCGGTTGTCCCTGGCCGGCACGCTGGAAGTCCGGATTCCGCTCGTCGGCGGGCGCATCGAGAAGTACATCGGCGATCAGATCGTCGTCGAAATCCCTGAACTGCAACGGTTCACGTCAGATTGGGTGGCACAACATGGGTGAGTCGACCGAGCGGCGGTTTTCTCTCGATCCTCCGGCGTCGGTGCCCGAGACCTCAGAAGCGCTTGCCCGCATGGACATGCCGCTGATGGACGCGATGATGACCCAGCGTGCGGTGCGGCGTGTCTATCCGGATCCGGTCGACGACGCCATCGTGATGAAGTGCCTGGAGGTGGCCCTGCACGCGCCGACCGGCGCCAACGGCCAGAACTGGGAATTCATCGTGGTGAAGGACCTGGAGGTCAAGAAGAAGCTGGCCCGCAGGTACCGCCAGGCCTGGAATCTGTACTACCAGGCGGTGATCCGGCGCGTCGCGGCGCGGGACGCGTCCATGGCCAAGACCGCCCGCGCCGTGCAGTGGCAGGTCGACCACTTCACCGAGGTGCCGGTCCTGATCGTGGCGTGTCTGAAGCTCGGCCCCAAAGACGGGCGTGTGCCGTTCGTCCCGATGCCACATGCGGCCCTGTCCGGGTTCTACGGCTCGATCTATCCGAGCGTCCAGAATCTGTTGCTCGCGGCGCGGGCGATGGGTCTGGGCGCGTCGCTGATCACGCTGCCGTTGTGGAGCGTCACCTCGACCCGTAGGACGCTGAACCTGCCGGTGTCGGTGACGCCGTGTTGCGTTGTGCCGCTGGGCTGGCCGCGCGGCCGCTACGGACCGACGACCCGCAGGCCGGTTGCCGAGGTCATGCATTTCAACACGTACGGCAACCGGCCGTGGATGGGTACCGACTGACGGCGGTCGCGACTAGTCGTCGCTGCCGGAGTCGGACCGGTCCCGCGTCTTGGCGGAGCTCGTCTTGGTTTCCTCGGCTTTGCGGTGACGGCCACCGGTCTCGGTGGTCGCGCTCTTGCCGCCGCGCCGCACCGATGACTCGTCGGACTCGGACTTGCGGTGCTTGCCGCCGGTCTCGGCCGCCGGCTGCTCCTCGACGGTGACCTTCTCGGGCTCTTCGTCGGTGGGCTCGTCGGTGGTCTGCTCGCCCGGGGCGGGGGTGGTTTCCTCGGTCGCGGACCCGTCGACGGCAGGCGCCTCGTCATCGGCGGCGTCGCCGACCTCGGCGTCGCGAACCTCGATCCGCCGGGGCGTCGAGACCGGGCTCTCGGCCGGCGCCTCGGTTGCCGACTTGTCGGCGGCAGCCAGCGTGGTCACCTCGACCTCGGGCAAGGATTGCCGGGCCGCCTCGTCTTCCTCGCTCTCCCCGGCTTCCTCTGCTGGGGGAGCGGGGACGAAGAACTTGAAGAACCGTTCGATCTCGCGCACCGCGATCCAGTCCGGAAGGTGCCCGGTGACCTGCAGCGAGGCCGCGAAATCGGCGACGGCCTCGATGATCTCGTAAAACGTGACGCGCTGGATGCCCTGCGGCTCGGAGGTCAGGAAGTTCCACACCGACGTGACGGTCTCGGCCGGGTCCAGCTTGATGGTGTCCCCGGACCATTCGGTCTCTTTACCGTCGATCGGGTTGATGACCGTCGGGAAGGTGTAGCCCTGCTCCCGGTAGAAGTGGCTCATCGGGACGTTGAACATCACGTCGAGCATCCCGGGCAGGTCCGGGCATTCGAAGGCGCAGCCCTCGTACATCGGCAGGTTGGCGGTGGCCCACCAGTCGAGGTGCTTGCCCCAGGGATTGGAGAAGGCGGGGAACGGGATCAACACGTCGATCGCAGCGCGCAGCATGGCCGGGTTGGCGGGATCCCAGCCCCACACGTTGTTCGGGCTCGACTCGTTCCAGCTGCCGCTGAGGGTCAGCGCCGCCGACAACCGGTTCAGGGCTTCCACCATGTGTGCGGGCGCGCTGAACACCGATTCGATGAGATTGATCGGCACGTAGGCCAGGGACGAGGCGGTCAGGCTCACGTCGGGCTCTGCTTCACGCACGGTGGAGACCGGCGCCTCGACCGGCGCGATCGCGATGACGCCGGCGCCCACCAGTGCCACACCGGACGCGATCACCGAATTCACAGCTACGTTCATGACATCCATCTCTTCAAGCTGATGCGACTCCCGACCGAATGACCATACCTGGTGACCGCATCGATTCCAGCGGGATCGGCAAACACCATGGCCCCGCGCTTTCGCGGCCTCGCCGGGGGCGGGCGTGACCAGCGCGGCACCGCACCTCCGCAACGTCGGTCAGATGCCGGGCCCGGGGCCCGGTGACGGCCCGCTCCCGCCTTATTGACGCTCGCGGAAACAGTTTGTGCTGGTCGGTGTTTCGTTCGCTCGGGAGAGACGGCCGGGAGGTCGTCTCCGGCCGCGCGGAAAACCGGCCGGCTCGTCGGCCGCAACGCTGATGCGCGCTCCCACGCGGCGGCGCCTTAACGGTCCGCGCGGTAGCGAAATTGACGCGGCAGCAACGTCGGGGGGTGTCGGGCCGGAGTCGTCCGATACGCCGGCGGGACGCGACCGGAATCAGCGAAGCGTTTGCACGGGCAAATACCGGTCAGAGCTTCTTGAGGCCTCGGAGCACCGACGCGTAGGGGAGTGTCGCGCTCATCCCCTTGCGCAGTTTCGGGTTCAGCTGGCTGCCGTTGATCACGAGCAGGTAGCGCAGCCCGTGGTCCCGCCATTCGGCGACCTGATCGAGCACATCCGACGGCGTGCCGTGGAAGCAGATCTCTTTCATCAGGGACGCGGGAACCCGGGAGGTGTAGGAGAGCGCCGTCTGATGGTCGATCAACTGCGGGACAAGGTCCTGCACACCCGAGAAGTCCGAACCCAGCGGGTGCTCCGCTCCGTGGCGCGCCCACGTCTCGGCGGGGGCGGCCAGGGCAGCCGACTTGACGATGACCGAATCCAGCGCCTCGTCGACGTCGGCGCGGGTGCGGCCGGTGACCACGGTGCGGTTGAGCGCGGGGACGATGGCGGCCGGGTCGCGCCCCGCGTCCGACGCCGCCGAACGCACCGCATCCAGCGCACGCGCGTACTCGGCCGGCCGCGAGATCACGAAAGGCACCCAGCCGTCGGCGTACCGACCGGTGGCCCGCAACATCCTGGGGCCGTGCGCGGCGACCCAGATCTCCGGCCAGCGCCCCTTGTAGGGCGGCAGGTCGAACAGCGCGTCGCGCAGCGGGAAGTACTCCGAATCCCGGCTGACCGGCTCGCCACCGGATTCCCACAGCGCGCGGATGGTCGCCAGGGCCTCGACGAAGCGCGCCACCGGCTTGGTCCACTCGACGCCGTAGGGTTCGTTGCCTTCCCGCTCACCGACGCCGATACCGAGCATCGCGCGGCCCCGCGTCAACAGGTGCAGGGTGGCGGCGGCCTGCGCGGTGACGGCAGGGTGCCGACGACTGGCATCGGTCACACACACGCCGAAACGCAAGCGGCGCAGCCGATTACGGGCGGCCAGATGACCCAGCATGGTCCACGGCTCGAGGATCGCATCGACCTTGGGCACCAGCTTGGCGCCCAACCCGAGATGCTCCGGCGTTGCCAGCGACCGCGGCACCAGGGAGTTGATGTGGTCGCCCACCCAGAACGAATCCGCACCCGTAGCCTGGGCCGTGAGCATCGCGCCCGAGGTCAACACCGTCGGACCGACGCTCGTGTTGACCAGTCCGTCGAGCAATCCGAACCGAAGGCCGTGCTGTGCCGACCGCGTTGAGCGCACCATCATGGGGCGACGGTACTACCGAGCAGCGTGATAGGTTCCTTGCGCTCTCGCCCGAGACCTTCCCGACAGAGGGCCGCCCCCATGCTTGAAGTGATCGACAAAGGGTGCGTCACCACGGCGCACCCGGTTCCCTTGCTGTTCGTGCACGGCGCCTGGCATGCGGCGTGGTGCTGGGATGAACATTTTCTGAACTTCTTCGCCGACAAGGGCTATCGCGCGGTGGCGCCGAGTTTCCGCGGCCACGGAGGAAGCGGAACCGACAAACCGCTGCGCGCACTGTCCGTCGCGGACTACGTCGACGACGTGGCTTCGGTGGCCGCCGGTCTGGATGCCGCACCCGTGGTGATCGGTCACTCCATGGGCGGGTTCGTGGTGCAGAAGTACCTCGAGCGTCACGAGGCGCCGGCCGGAGTGCTGATGGCCTCGGCCCCGCCGTCGGGCTATCTCGGCTCGGGCCTGCGGTGGTTTCGTCGCCACCCGTGGCATTTCACGAAGCTGTCGATCACCGGTCGCTCGCTGCCGTTCGTCAATACCGTCGAGTTGGCGCGCGAGCGCTTCTTCTCGCCGCACACCCCTGACGAGGTGGTGGCGACGTATGCGGCGCGACTGCAGGAGGAGAGCGCCCGGTCGGGGCGCGACGGCCTGCTGGCGCTGCCTCGGCCGAGCAGGATCCGGACTCCGCTACTGGTGCTGGGCGCCTGCCACGACGGTGCTGTAACACCGGCGGAAGTGCGCGCGACAGGCAAGGCGTACGGGACCGATCCGGTGTTCTTCCCCGATATGGGGCACAGCATGATGCTCGAGTCCGGCTGGAAGTCCGTCGCCGAACGGATCGACGGATGGCTGGCCTCGCGCGGACTGTAATCGGCCTCCTGCGGGCGCAGGATAACGAACGCGTGGAGGCGAAGGCGCCATATTGACGCAGTCAGCAAAATGCCTTGTCCGTCGATTTCAATGGGTGTCGAGGTTGCTGGCGGGATGTCGCCTGCCGTCGGCGGAGTCGACCGGATCGGGGTTTCGTCGCGGCCTCAGCGTGCCGTAGATCGGCCGCGGACAGCAGCGGCAGGAGCCTGAACCAGCCGGGTCAACACTGATCACAGCGCTATAGGGAATGTTTCGACGCCACCGGAGGGTGGCGTGGGCAGACGCTGCAGCAACACCGGCGCCGCATCCTGCCGTCACGTGACATCTCTCCGGAAACCCGCCATACGGGCGATGACAGTGTTTCCTCGGTGCTGTTACGGACATCTCACAGAAGATCTCCAGCAATTCCTTGCGCGCGGCCGAAGTGTGATAATGTCCGCAAACATCACGTGACCGCTTCGTCATCACATTGCAACGACCTGGAAGGTTGGCCTGCTTATGCATGCAGCGTTACGCCCGTACGTGACAACGGGCCTCGCACTTGTCGGGTCGAGCGTCATCGCGCTCGCACCCCTCGCGCCGCCGGCACCGGCCGACGCTGCGTCGACCTCAGCGGTCGCCAAGTCCGTCGATCAGAACGTCACACTGACCGCGCGGGTGATCACGATCAACCCGACGCCGGACGCGCTGGACATGGGCGAGCAGCTGCAGGGCTCGATGTGCACGAACGGCAACACCTGCTACGAACTCGACTACCGCCCGGTCTGGAGCAAGCCCGGCTACTTCGGGCCCGGCGTCGAAGCCCTCAAAGAGGCCCTCTCCGATGTCGACGGAGAGGTCACCATCTTCGGTTTCAGTGAGGGCGCGGTCGTTGCCTCGCAGTGGCTCGCAGCCCACCTGGACGATCCCGAGGCCTATCCGGCGCCGGACAACCTGACCTTCGTCGTCATCGGCAACCCGTCGCGGAACTACGGCGGGGCCGGTGTCCCGTGGGGCCAGAAGTGGCCGACCAGCGACAAATTCAAGGTCGTCGACGTCGCGCAGCAGTACGACCCGACCGTCGACATGCCGTCCAACCCGCTCAACGTGCTGGCCGTCCTGAACGCCGCGATGGGCTTCTTCACCAACCACCTCGGCGACGGCTACAAGGACGTCGACATCGACGACGAGGACAACAGCCGCTGGGAAGAGGACGGTGTCGAGTACGTCTTCGCGCCGGCCAAGACGCTGCCGATCCTCTCGCCGCTGTATGCGCTGGGCCTGGACAAGCTCGCCGACGAGTTGACCGGCCCGCTGCAGTACCTGATCGAGCAGGGCTACAACCGCGACGGTCGGATCACCACGACGCCGATCGCCGATCCGGACGCCAAGAGCATCTTCTACGCGCCGATCAACCTGCTCGAGACGATCGCGAACATCCCGTATTACGCGGTCCAGGGCACCAACAACTTCGCCGAGGCCATGCGCATCAGCGGCAGCTGGTGGGTCTACACCCCGACGAACGTGTTGGGCTGGGATCCCGCCAACCCGTTGATGACGCGCACGTTCGTCGAGTTCCTGGTGGCGATCCCGTCGATCTCCGGGCCGCTGGGCAGGACCGCCGACTGGTGGGCCCGCGCCAACCTGCCGATGAACGAGGGCTGCACCGGCTTCCCGCCCTGCAACAACCCCGACGGCATCCTCGACCAGATGTTCAAGGTCATGCTGTGGGACTTCTTCAACCCCGAGGGCTTCACGTTCGAGAGCCCGATCACGCCCACCCACAACCCGATCAGCGACGTCGAGGCATTCTGGGGCCAGGAACTCGGCCTGACCGGGGACCCGGTGGAGTGGCACGGCGAGACCGTCTACCCGAAGCCGTTCGAGGAGACGCTGTCGTTCTGGGATCACCTGATCTCGGCGCCCGAGGGCATCAAGACGCCCACCCTGGGCGACCAACTGGACGCCGGCCGGAACCTCTTCGAGGCGTTGATGACCACGTGGTATCCCTTCGTGCCGAAGAGTTACGTGTGGAACCCGAAGATGACGCCGTTCGCGTACCTGGCCCGGCCGCTCGCCAAGCTGCTGTGCCCGGACTGCAACAAGGTCGACCCGTTCATGCCCAAGGAGTGGAAGGTCGGCTACGACGTCTACCCCGGCGCCTACATTCCGCCGTCGGTCCGGGATCGGTACGACGCCGAGACCGGCAAGTACATCGGCCCCGCGATCCCCGGTGTCGCCGACGAAAACGACCCCGACTACGCCGACTACCTCGACAAGTCCGGGCTCGGCGACCTGCCGGCGCAGGACGAGGACGATGAGGAAGGCGAGGCGGACACCGCCGCAGCGGCCATGTTGGTCTCGCGCACCGCGGAGGTGACCGAGGAGGCCGACGAGGCAGCCGAGGAAACGTCCGAGGACTCGAGCACCCCGAAGAAGTCCGAAGAGACCAAGCCGGAGGAGAAGAAGGACGTCGTCTCCGAGGCCGTGCAGGGTCTGCTCGACAAGTTCGGCAAGGCCCCGGTCGCCGAGGAGAAGCCGGTCGCCGAGGAGGCCGAGGAGAAGCCGGTCGCCGAGGAAGAGCCGGCTGCCGACGAGGAGCCGACCGTCGACGAGAAGCCGGTCGCGGACAAGGGCTCGGACGACTCGGGCAGCGAGGCCGAGAGCAGCAGCTCCAAGCGCAACACTGAGGCCAAGCGCGCCAGCAAGCGTGGCGAGTCGGGCAGCAGCGACAAGCGCTCCGGCTCCAGCAGCAAGAGCGGCGGCTCGTCCGCCGGCGGCTCTGACGACTGAGAAGGGCCGTAGTATCGCCCCGTGAGCACGGAGCAGTTTGACGCCATCATCGTCGGTGCTGGTTTCGGCGGGATGGGTGCCGCTATCCAGCTCAACCGGCTCGGCTACCGCAAGATCGCGATCCTCGATCGCGAGGACGACCTAGGTGGAACCTGGCACGTCAACCGTTACCCAGGGTTGACGGTTGACGTGCCATCCACGACGTACTCGTACCGGTTCGAACCGAACCCGTACTGGTCGCGGTTGTATGCGCCCGGCCCCGAGCTCAAGTCGTACGCGGCACATGTGGCCGACAAGTACGACTTGCGGCGCTACATGCGGTTCAACACCGTCGTCGACAGCGCTCGGTGGGACGAGGACAACCAGATCTGGCTGGTCTCGCTCAGCGGCGGGGAAACGTTGCGTGCGCAGTTCCTGGTGCTGGCCACCGGATATCTGTGCCAGCCGAAGAAGCCCGACATCCCGGGCATCGAGAGCTTCGCGGGCACGGTGCTGCATGCTCAGGAGTGGGACCACTCCTACTCGCTGAAAGGTCGGCGGGCCGCGATCATCGGGACCGGTTCGACAGGTGTGCAGCTCATTCCGAAGCTCGCGGAGGACGTCGCGGACCTGACGGTCTATCAACGCACCCCGATCTGGGTGATGCCGAAACTCGACTTCGGATTCGGTCCGGGCGTCCAGAAGTTGTTCGCGAAATTCCCTGCGACACAACGTGTTCTGCGAGTATCCAGCGATCTGTTCATGGACATCATGGTGACGATCGCGATGTGGCGGTTCCGGCAGTTCCGTCCGGTCAACCGGGCGGCGGCCGTCATCGGGACGCTGCACCGGTTCCTGGCCATCAGGGACAAGGGGCTGCGCCGCAAGCTCACACCGAGCTACGACTTCGGGTGCAAACGGCCCACCCTGTCGAACACCTACTACCGCACGTTCAACAAGCCGCACGTGCATCTCGAGACGGCGGGTATCGAACGGATCGAGCCCGACGCGATCGTCGCCACCGACGGCACCCGACGCCAGATCGACACCTTGGTGTTGGCCACCGGTTTCGACGTATGGGAGTCGAACCTGCCCGCGATCGAGGTCATCGGCCGGGAAGGGCGCAACCTCGGAAAGTGGTGGCGCGAGAACCGGTTCCAGGCCTATGAAGGCATGACGGTGCCGATGTTCCCGAACATGCTGACCCAGGCCAGCCCGTATGCGTGGGTGGGCATGTCGTGGTTCGACACCGTCGAGTGCCAGATGAAGCACATGGAGCGGCTGTTCGGCGAAGTGCAGCGCCGCGGCGCAACGACATTCGAGGTCACCGAGGAGGCCAACGCGCGCTTCCTCGACCGCATGCTGACCCTGCTCGACGACACGGTGTTCCGGCTCGGCAACTGCGCGGGATCCCGCTCGTACTGGTTCTACAGCTCGGAGGAGGCACCTCTGTTCCGCCCGACATCGGTGCGCCAGGCGGTCAAGGAACAGCAGCACTTCCCGCTCAGTGACTACGCGATAGCCTGAATGACGAACTCACGCACCAGTACGAAGGGGTGACGACATGGCAACAGCCACCACTGATCCGGTGCGGCTGCCGCCGGGCCCGAAGGTCCCGAAGCTCATCCAGGGCGGTGTGGTGCTCGCCCTCCGGTACAGTTCGATCGCCGCGCTGGGCCGGCGCTTCGGCCCCACCTTCACACTGCAGCTTCCGGTGTTCGGCGAGACCGTCGTGATCAGCGATCCGACACTGGTGAAGGACCTTTTCAGCACCAGCCGCGACCTGGTCGGGCGGCCGCAGAACAACCTCGGCGGTGACGTGCTGGGCCCGGGTTCGATCTTCAACCTCGAAGGCGACGAGCTGCTGGCCCGCCGCCGGCTGCTGCTGCCGCCGTTCAACGGCAAGAACATGCGCGGCTACGAGGACATCACCGAACAAGAGGTGATGCGGGAGATGCAATCCTGGCCGGAGGGCGTCGAGTTCGAAACCCTCGAGCCGATGATGCGGATCACGCTCAACACGATCCTGCGGGCCGTGTTCGGCGCCAAGGGTGACGAGCTCGACGAGTTGCGCGTTCTCATTCCGGCCGCCGTCGAGTTCGGCTCCAAGATCGCGCTGCTGCCGTCGATCGTGCGCCGCGACTTCGGGCCGTGGAGCTTGGGCGGGAAGTTCGCCGCATACCGCAAGCGAATGGACGAGATCTGCGCGTCGCTGATCAAGGAGGCCCGCGCGGACCCTGAATTCACCGAGCGCGGCGACGTGCTGTCACTGCTGTTGCAGGCGCGTTTCGACAACGGGGAACCGCTGCCGGACTCCTACATCCTCGATGAGCTGCTCACCATGCTGGTGGCCGGGCACGAGACGACATCGACGCAGTTGGCGTGGACGATCGAACGGATCCGCCGTCACCCGGATCTACTGAAGCGGCTGACCGACGAGGTCGATGCCGGCGGTAACGAGTTGATGCTGGCGACCATCGCCGAGTCGCAGCGCACCCGCCCGGTGTTGACGGCCGCGCTGCGACGGGCGCGGACCCGGATTCGCATGGGGGAGTGGGTCATCCCCGAAGGGGACACGATCATGGCGAGTCTGCAGCTGGCCATGGCCGCCGAGGAGAGCTTCCCCGATGCGGAGAAGTTCGACCCGGACCGCTTCATCGGCAAACCACCGAACCCGTTCGCGTGGGTTCCGTTCGGCGGCGGGATGATGCGCTGCATCGGCGCGTCGTTCGCGACCATGGAGATGGACATCACGCTGCGCACGATCCTGCGTGAGTTCCGGTTGGAACCGACCGACGCGCCCGACGAGAAGCCGCACAGCCGCGGCGTCACCGTCACACCCGCCAAGAACGGGCGCGCGGTGGTGTACCGGCGGAACAACAAGGCACCCCGCACGACCGACTCGGTCTCGGTGGCCGAAAGCGGTCGTTAGAACCCGTACTGCAGGATGCGCGCTTTGCGCGCGACGCCGGGGAGACGACGTGACAGTCGGCTGGCCCAGCGCAGACCGGCCGGGAACAGCGCGGCCTCGGGTCGGTGCATGGCGCTGGACTCGTCGATCAGGCGCAGCCGTGGGTTCCAACTCTGCGGTGTCGCAGCGTCTTTGAACCCTGGGAAGTTCCACTGGCTGTGTGGCGAGTTCGCCTTGCCCGACGTGGCGACCTTGCCCAGCAGTTGGTTGAGCTTGCTGACCCGACCGTAGTCGTTGAATGCCACCACCCCGGACGTGAAATGGCCGGTGATGCCGGCCAGCACCGCGATGACGTCTGCCTCGTCGAGAAACGCGAACAGCCCGTCGGCGAACACCATCGCGGGTCGGTCGGCGGGGATCTCCTGTGCCCACGTGGGTTCGAGAACCGACGCGGCGACCCGGTGTTCACGGTTGCTCGACGGCAGCAATGCCTCCCGCATCTGGATGACGGCCGGGAGGTCCACGCTGTACCAGTCCACGGTGGCCGGCGGGTCGACGCGGACCAGCGCGCTGCTGAATCCGGCGCCCAGATCGACCACCACCGCGTCGGGGTGGGCAGCGACGAACGCGCGGATGCGCTCGTCGAGCATCTTGGCGCGCAACGACACCAATGCCACCACGCTGGGGGTCGCACCGAGCGTGGCGAAGTCGTGGTCGATCTGCGCCACCGTTGCCGGCGCTGTCAGATCACCGAGGATGGGCCGCGGTGCGGCACTGTCGAGCGCACGGCAGTACTCGGTGAGCAGCGCGGTCTGTTCCAGAGGTGCAAGGCCGCTGACGTCCATGACGCCAGCCAAGCACACCCCGCACCGGAGGAGGTAACGCGCTCAGTCGTCGGTGCCCGACGATCCCGTGTCGGAGCCGCGCTCCGACCGGTCAGCGCCAGCGCTCGACGCGCTCGAGTCGTCCGACTTCTGCTGCGCGGCCCGCTTCCGTGCGACCGGTTCAGCTTCGGGTTCCGAGGCGTCCTCGTCCGACACCGACGTCTCGGCGACCGCGTCGTCGACACGGAGGGACTCCTGCGCCTCGGCCGGCTCAGCCGCGACGTCCTCGTCGGGCTCCACGACCACGTCAAGAGCCGGGGTGCTGTCGGTCGTTGTCGGAGTCGTCTCGCGGGCGCTCGCGCGCACCGCCGAATCCACGCTCTGCGTGGCGGCCCGGCGGGACAGCGGGGTGGCCGCCGGATCCGTGGGCTCCTCGGTCACCGGCTCGGTCGGCGGCACTCCCGGCTGCTCCGGCAGGTAGGAGCGGTCGTACGCAGCGTCGATGACGGCTCGCAGGCCCGGATCCAACGCCGCGGCAACACCGCCGAGGCCGATCCAGTGCAGCGGCTCGAGCAGCGGCAGCCGCTCGGTGGGCACGAAGACGTAGGTGGTGTTGCCTTCGGTCCACACGTAGTTGTCCGGGCTATCGAGATCGACGTCCTCGTAGGCGGCGTGGACCATGAAGAAACCGAGGTGCGCGTTCAGCATCGCCAGGAGGTTGAACGGGTTGCTCGGGAAGTCCGAGGCCAGGTCGTATTCGCGGGAGACGTCGATGACCTTGTATTCGGTCTGCGGGAAGGTGTGGCCGAGATCGTTGTCCGAGCCCCCGTACTTGCGCTGCGGGTTGCCCATCAGGATGAACGTGAGATCGCTGGCGGGCAGGGCGTTCTGGGTGCCGGCATAAGCCTCGAGCCAATCCGCGGCGACGCGTGCGCCCTGGCTGTAGCCGAAGACGATCTGCTGACCGGTGGTGCCGTCGCGCAGCGTGGCGTCGAGGTCCTGGAAACTCACCCGTGAGGACAGGTACGAGTTCTGCACCGCCTGGCACACTCGCGGCTCCTCGCAGAGTTTGCCCTGGAGGTCATCGTTGTTGCCGTTGGGCAGCAGGCTCAGCGTCAGTACCCGCGCGGGCCCATCCGGCAGGGCGACCGCCGATGCGGACGCCGGCGCCGACAGCAGCGCAAACAACGGAATGGATGCCGCGGCCGCGGCCACCCTGGTGACCCGCCGCCCTGCGGACCTTTTCGTCGAACTCATCATCCCCCCACATCGTACGTACAATCGTTTGCTGACAACCCAGACTACCCAGCATGCGTCCCCCTTACGCACGGTTGCCGGGATTCAATATACCTCCGTCAACACCGTGCTTATGGCACATAATGTCGCGGCGTCACAATTTGACCGCTCGACGTGGCCGTGCCAGCGCCTTTGCTGCTCGCTTAGCTCATTTAATGGATCAGAGCCGGCCCGCGACGAAGGATGCGGCCTCGTCGACCATGCCGTTCTTGACGTAGGCAAAGTGCGACGCAAAGTTCAATCCGCGGCTGCAGAACAGGTCGTCGACCGCACACATGTCGATCGTCTTCGGCCCGAACGTCCCACTTTTCTCGGGCAGTGGTCCACCGCCGCGGACGTTGCGCAACGGATTGCCGAATACCGCCACAGCCGCGACATGGTCGGCGAGCTCGGGTGGCAGCGGCGTCGGGGTCCAGCGGCCCAGCGGTTGCGGGTCCACGGTGATGAGGTCGATGACGCCGGCACCTTGCGAGTTACCGCCGAGGACCAGGCGGGTGTCGGGACAGTTGGCAGCCATGTGACGCACGCGGGCCGCGGCGTCGGCAGCACCTGCCGGGGCGGACGCGTCGAAGTCGAAACTCGCGGGGTAATTCACCGCGTAGGCTCCGACCGACCGTCCACCGACCTTGCCGCGCAACGAGTCGACGAACGCGTCGCCCAGCCAACCGAGTCCGGGCGGCGCCCCCGTACCGCGGGCGAAGATCACTTCGATATCCGGACACGGATCCGCCGCACCCGCAGGCAAACCCGGACCGACGACGCCAACCGTCACCGCGGCCGCAGGCGCCAGAACCGCCGCGCCCATGGCTCGGAGCAAACGCATCAACTGCATGCCTCCATGCTGACACATGCGTTGCAGCGGGTGCGTCGAATACGCTCTGACCTGCGCACTCAGGCGTACTGGTAATCGCTGAGCGGGAAAGTATCGTTTTCGCGGTTGGTCTGGTTGGTCGATGCCGGCCGCACCAGGGTCTCGCCGCTGGGGCTGAAGTAATAGGAGCGCGACTTCGCGCAGTCACCCAGACCGAAGACCGTCTTGCCCAGCAGCTTCGACATCCGTTCGCGGAAGCGGGCGTTGGCCTGCTCGGTGACTTCGAACGTGGTGGCGTTGCGGCGCTGCACCTCGCCGAAGAGTCGGTTCATGTGGCGCATCTGGTATTCGACGGTGTTGAAGAACGACAAGCCGCTCGATGCGTACGGGCCCGCGAGGCTCAGGAAGTTCGGGAACGACGGGATGGTCACGCCCTGGTATGCCTGGAAACCGTTGTCGCGCCACCACTTCCCGAGGTTCCGGGCACCGCGGCCGATGATCTCGATGGCCGGGATGTTGGCTTCCCACAGGTCGAAGCCCGTGCACAGCACCAGCGTGTCGATCTCGGCCTTCGTGCCGTCGCAGGCGATGATGCCGTCGGCGACAACCCGCTCGATGCCGGCAGCCTGCAGCTGCACGTGGGGCTTGGTGAACGTGCGGTAGTAGGAGTTGGAGTAGGTAGGCCTCTTGCACCCGAATTCGTATTCCGGTGTGAGCTTGGCCCGCAACGCTTTGTCGCGAACCGACGCGAACAGCAGTGCGCGCGAGGTGTAGTTGGCCACCGAGTTGAGCTTCCGGAAGTACTTGAAGTTCAACACCGACAGGATCATCATCGCTTCGAGGTTCACGTCGGAGGTGAAGCGGAACGCCCGCTGCAGCAGCGGAAGCCGGGAGAACAGTCGCCGCAACGCCACGGGGATCGCGAAATCGACCTTCGGCACCACGTGGATGGGCGTGCGCTGGTAGACGGTCAGCGAGGCGGCGGTCCTGGAGAGCTCCGGAATCAACTGCACCGCGGTGGCGCCGGTACCGATCAGCCCGATGCGATCACCATCGGGGGAATAGCTGTCATCCCAATCCATGCTGTGCAGGACACGCCCCTGGAAGTCCTCGATTCCGGGAATGTCGGGCTTGCGCGGCTGCGAAAGATAACCGGTGGCGGTGATCAGGAAACGTGTGCTCAAAGTCTCACCGCTGGACAGCGAAACCTGCCACAGCAGCGCATCCTCGTCCCAGCGCGCCCCGTCGACCGGACTGTTGAACCGCATGTGTCTGCGTACGTCGTACTTGTCCGCCACGTGGTTGGCGTACGCCTTGAGTTCCCGTCCGGGAGCGTAGTACCGAGACCAGTTCGGATTGGGTTCGAACCAGTACGAGTAGGTCGGCGACGGGATGTCAACGGCCAGGCCCGGATAGTGGTTGACATGCCATGTCCCGCCCAGATCGTCTTCTCGATCCAGGATCAGGATGTTGTCGTAGCCCATCTTCTTCAACTGGATTGCGGCACCCATGCCGCCGAAGCCGGCTCCTACGACGATCACGTCGAACTGCGGTTCATCCACGGGCATCTACGGTACCTCACAGCAAATAGGTCTATGACCACGCAATCGTAGGCCCGACGGTGCATTGGCGCGCTCTGGAGAGCGCCGGCGGCACACGCCACGAAGCCCCGGCATGCTGCCGGGGCTTCGGGCCTGTTCGGAGCCCGGGGAGGTCACTCCGACGAGTCTGACGAACTCCGCCGATCCGACCGCGAGCGGTCCGACGAACCCTTCGACGACGAGGACCGCGCCGAGCTCTTCTCGCTGACGGAGTCCGTGCTCACCGCCAGATCGGCGTCCAGATCGGCGTTGCCGTCGAGGTCTTCGGCAACCACGTCCTCGGCCGCATCGGTCACTGCCTCATCGTTGGCAACGTCTTCTGTGGCAACGTCTTCTGTGGCAGCGTCTTCTGTGGCAGCGTCTTCTGTGGCAGCGTCTTCCTCGACCGCCGTGTCGACGTTCGACTCCTCGGTGTCGGAAGTCGCGTCGTCTTCGTCCGCCGCCTGCTCGAGGACCGGTGCAGCGGTCGAGGCGCTACGCCGCGCGCTGCCGGTGTCGGCGTCGTTGCGCTTGTAGCCCTTGTCGATCTTCGCCTTCAGTTCGGCCTCACGCGGCGCCAGGAAAGGCAGCAGCTGCACCAGCGGCAGTCTTTCCGTGGGCACCAGGAAGTGCTTGGTCACGCCACCGGATTCGTTGATCGTCTCGGTGATGTTCTCCGCGGGAATGGCTTCGTAGTCCTTGAACATCACGGGCACGTGGACGACGATGCCGCCGGCGATCGCATTGACCACAGCCAGGACGTTCCACCAACGATCCGGGAAGTCGGCCATTCCGTCGTACTCGCCGGTGATGACGTGGATGTCGTACTTCACCTCGGGCGCAGGCTGATAGGTGTAGTCGTAGCGCGGGTTGTACCGGGCGTCCTTGATCAGTTCCTGACGGCTGGAGTCGGCTACCAGTACGAACCGGATCTCGTCGGCCCCAACGGCGTTGGGATCGGCGGCCATCTGGCGGAGCACCTCGTTGACCACCAGCGAACCGGCCGAGAGCCCGACCACGGTGACCTTCTCGCCGTTGACCACGTTGCCGTTCGCGTCGCGCTCCAGCAGAGCGAGCTGTTCGTTGATGGCGGCCGTGAGACTCTGCATGCCCGCGGTGATCGACTGCCCCAGCGTCGGATCGTCCTTGCCCGTGTAGGGGCCGGCGGCGGCGGGCCACTTCGCATCGCGAAGGATGTCGTGATCGTCGGCGAGCTTACCGCCCAGCAACTGCGAGATGACGATGGGATGAACCTCGGGCGTCGCCAGCCCGCCGATCACCACCGCTGAACTCAGCGCTGATCCCGGCGCGGCGGCAGACAACGCCAAGGCTGCTGAAGCAAAGGCTGCGCCACATGCCAGGCCGGCTTTGCGAATGCTCTTCCGCATGATGACTCCCCGATTTGAACCAATGAATTGACCTCGCCGTTATCGACGCGACAGATGAATATTGCTCCTCCTTCGTGATCGGTGCAGCAAAAACTCAAAAATTTTAATTACCGCAGTTCTAGCAATTGGTCGCTCAATTGCCAGTGCGCGAGGTAATGGGTTTACCGCTAATTTGTGCCGAATTGTCGACGACACCTGGCTTCGCCGGCGGAGTACCCGCGGCATCTGCCATATAGCCGCATGTCATGGCCAGATGCTCGGTGGTCACCGCGGCTCCCAGTGTGACCGGTCGGCGGTCCTTTGTGGCTGCATGTTGCGGTCCAAGCGACACTAAAGCACCGTATATAAGCATAGCTTGACAGAGCCGTAGCTAAGTTATGACACCGAGCTGTCAAAAATATCCAGCACACGGCTGCTATGACCGCACATCTCGGAGGACGCCGAGGTGTGACTCCGCCGGTTCGCCCGAATCGTGATGTTGCGCGCCCGATCGCCTCCAGCTGACCGCCACGACGCACGCGGGCGCTCCGCAAACCACCTGGAGGCCAGGTGCGGACGGCAGTGGTCCGACGAGATCCCACGGGCATGCCCGCCCGCCCACCGCCGAAAGCGGACGAGGCCCGGCACTTTGTTGAAATACCCTCGTGCACAATGGGTTTCACGGCCAGCGTGCGAAGCTGATGCTACAGCAGTTGCCCCGAACGAACCCGGCCCGCTCCGCGGCTGGTGAGCCATGCTCGATAGCCGAAGGCGCTCAACCCCTGCAATGACTGGACTATTCGGATGCAGTCGGTTTGCTGTAAGCGTGCAGCAAGAGCCGCGCTGATGTACGGTGCTTCTCGGTCGCAGTAGAGCGGTGCGCGGCAAAGCTCAGCGAACGCGTCGTGCTGTCCAAAAGCAGTGTTGCAGGTCGGCACGCGGATTCGTCAGGTCGGGATTGAGTTGAGGGGACGGTCCGTGAAACAGGTGATGAAGGCCGCTCTGGCCGCCGCGGCTTTGCCATTGGTTGCCACGCCATTGGCAGTCGCCGACGCCGCTCCGGCCCTGGCCGCGAGCAGCGTGAGCGCACCATCGTCGCTGTTGCCGCCCGGACCCGCAACGGTCCTCACACACGGTCCCTCCCCGTGGGACATGCTCGGGAATCTGCAAGGCGAGCCGTGCGCTGCGCCCAAGACCTGCCAACAGGTTCTGTACTGGTGGATCATCAGTGCGCCGGTGTACGAGATCGGCGTCGACGAAAACCTGTTCAACCTCGACACCGCAATCGACGACACCGATGGTGCCAAGATCGTCTATGCCTTCAGCGGCGGCGCCCGAATCGCCACCGCTTGGTTGACACACCGCGCCGAAGACAGCGAGGTTCCGCCGGAGGAACTGTCGTTTCTCCTGCTGGGCAACGGAACTCGCAAGTACGGCGGACTCAGCACGTCGTTCCTCGGTCCGGAGATCACCGCACCACCCACTCGTTATTCGGTTGTCGATGTCGCCCGGGAGTACGACCCGATAGCCGATTGGCCGGACGGCGATGTGAACCTGCTGGCGATGGCGAACGCTCTTGCCGCATTCAGCATCGTCCATCTGGACTACAGCGAGGTGGATCTCGACGACCCGGACAATTACGTGTGGACTGAGGACAGAACCACCTACGTCTTCGTCCCGACCAAGAACCTCCCGTTGCTCCAGCCGTTGCGTACCGCGGGCATGGACTGGCTTGCCGATCAGTGGGAGCAGCCGCTGCGTGCCATCATCGACCGGGCTTACGACCGCCCCTACCTGCCGTCGCGGCCCCAGGGGGACGACACCGACGACGGCCGGCGCGCCCTGCGCCAGGCCCGCGCCTCCCTCGCGGAGCCCACCGGTACCGGGAAGACCACCGAGGCCGACACCGAGGCCGACACCGAGGCCGAGGCCGACGAGATCGATACCGCCGACACCGGACCGGATCCGGAATCCGGTGCCGCAGAACAACTCCCGACCGACGACGACCCCCTTGCAGTGGTCGGCGATGAACCAGAATCCACCCAGGCCGGGCCCAGGCACCGCAAACCGCTCAACGGCGTGACCAGGGCCCTGCGCGGGAAGTCGCTCGAGCGCGGCGCCGCAGATGCCGCAGATGCCGCAGATGCCGCAGATGCCGCAGATCGTAAGACGGCCCGTGCATCCGACGCCGGCAGCGGCGGCTCCGATCGCGGCCGGGACCGCGGCGACGACCGCGGCAGCCAGGCCTGAGGGCTATCCTTCCCGGGTGACTTCGACAAACAGCTCGTCGCTGAAGGGCAAGGCCGCGTTCATCACCGGTGGCGCATCTGGCATCGGCGCCGCGCTCAGCGCCAAGCTGGCCAGCGAGGGTGCACAGGTGTGGATCGCCGACCGGCAGTTCGACGTCGCCGAGCGACTCGCCGCGAGGCTGCGCGACACCGGCGCAGCCGTCCAGGCGGTCCAGCTCGACGTGCGTGACGCGGAGGCGTTCGAGCGCGCCATCGCCTCGGTCGTGCAATCGTCGGGTCGCATCGACTACCTGTTCAACAACGCCGGCATCGGGATCGGTGGAGAGGTCGACACGCTCACCCTGGAGGACTGGTCCGACATCATCGACGTGAACCTGCGCGGCGTGGTCCACGGCATCCAGGCCGCCTACCCGACCATGATCAGACAGCGCAGCGGCCACATCGTGAATACCGCGTCGATGGCGGGTCTCATCACCACGGCGGCGCAGGCCGGCTACTCGGCGACCAAGCACGCCGTGGTGGCACTGTCGAAGACCGCGCGCGTGGAGGGCGCCACCCACGGCGTCCGGGTATCGGTGCTGTGCCCGGGCGTGGTGCGCACACCGATCCTCGACGGCGGGGTGTACGGGCGCAACAAGACCATCAGCAAGGAGAACCAGCGCAAGCTGGGGGAGACGTTGCGTCCCATGGACGCTGACACGTTCGCCGACCGCGCATTGCGGGCCGTCCTGCGCAATCAGGCGATCATCGTCGTGCCCGGCTGGTGGAAGGCCCTCTGGTACCTCGAGCGACTGTCGCCGGCGCTGTCCATGCGAACGGCGGGGGTGGCCCTGCAGCGCACCAGGGCGGCGCAGTCAGCTGTACCGCTGGACTAGCTTCTCTTCTTTCCGGGGGCTCAGCGCCGCGCGCCGGACGTCGCCGCCGTAGTGGGCCACGACGCGTCGGTCCATCACCCGTCGCCACAGCGGCGGAAAGAAGGCCAGGACCACCATCGTGGCGTAACCCGCCGGCAACTGAGGCGCCCCGTCCGCGTGCAGCAGCGCCTGATAGCGCCGCTGCGGGTTGGCGTGATGGTCGGAGTGGCGCTGCAGATGGAACAGGAACACATTGGAGATCACCGAGTTGCTGTTCCAGCTGTGCGCCGGCTGCACCTTCTCGTAACGGCCGTTGCTGCCCAGCCGGCGCCGCAAACCGTAGTGCTCCAAGTAGTTGATGGTTTCCAACAACAGGATGCCGACGACAGCCTGACCCAGCAGCCAGGGCAGGACGGTCCAGCCGAACACCACGGCCAGCGCGGTGAACAGCGCCACCGTCAGCAGCCCGGCGTTGACGATGTCGTTGCGCACATTCCACGGTGAGGTGCCGTGACGGAGCAGGCGTCGACGCTCGATGTCCCACGCCGACCGGAAGCTGCCGACGATGGACCGACAGAAGAACTGGTAGAGGTTCTCGCCCAGACGGGCGCTGGCGGGGTCCTCCGGTGTGGCCACCCGTGCGTGGTGGCCACGGTTGTGCTCGACGAAGAAGTGGCCGTAGCCGCTTTGCGCCAGCGCCACCTTGCTGAGCCACCGCTCCGAGTCGGCGCGCCGATGCCCGAGTTCATGGGCCGTGTTGATGGCCACTCCGGCGATTCCGCCGACGGTCAGCATCAGGCCCGTCTTGTCGGCCACGTTGAGGGTGACACCACCGCCGCCGCTCCAGAGCCAACATGCGAGAACCAAGGACAGGTACTGAGCCGGCAGATACAGATAAATCGCCCACCGGTAATACCGGTCCTGTTCCAGATGCTGCAGGGCGCTGTCGGGCGGGTTCTCCGAATCGCTGCCCACCAGGTAGTCCAGCAGGGGAATGACGAACACGGTCATGATCGGACCGGACCACCAGAACAACCCTGATCCGGTGACCGTGGCGCCGAGCCACGACGCCGGCACCAGCACCGGAATCACCAGACCGAGCAGCCAGACGTACCGCTTACGATCCCGCCACCCGCGGGAGAAAGTCGTTAGCTGACCGGCAGTGGCCATCTGAGGATGCCGTGCTGACATCGTGCGCGGAGCCCCCCTCCAAAGCCGAAATTTCTTCGATTTTCGCAGCCCATTGCGACAGATCGATAACGCGGTCATACCATTGCGACGCGCCAACGAGCAATATGGCGAGCGAACCAGCCCTCGCGGAAACGGCGTTGCTCGCCAGTGTAGCCAAGCCTACCCAAATCAACAGCGGACCAAGCGTCTCCACCTGGGCGCGTCACCCCGCTGAATACTCGCTATGGGGCGCGACATGCCGAACAGGCAGACCGTGCCAGAATCGAGCGCGAGCGCCGGGTCCGCCGCAGCCCACCGGTGCGACCGTTCACCGATCACGCCGAGGCGTTGCCATGAAGATCTCCCAGCAAACCGGCTGAGCGGACTCACACGGTCATGACCGGCATCAGCTGGTCAGGACAACAGCTCCGCTATCGCCGACGCCAACTCGGGCGAGTCCGACGTCGCCAGGTTCCGGTACTGACCGCCCGTGGTCTTCGCCACGCTCTCCCACGTCGCGCGGTCGGCATCCTCGCCGAAGTCGATGACGTTGACCGCGACGGGCCGCTCGGGATCGAACGCCCCGCTGATGTACTGCTGCAGCCCGGCCGCACCGAGCGTGCGGTCGGTGTGCGGCCCTGCGGTGATCACCAGCACGGAGTTCTTCTGTCCCTCCCGGTACCCGGCGGAGGCATCCGTATAGACCAACCGCAGTGTGGTGAACGACACCGCGCCGCCGCTGGAGGCGGTCTGGTCATCCAACGAGGCAGTCAGCGCATCGGAGCGGGGCCGGCCGTCGACCGGTTCGGCCAGCGCGCCCGAACTCACCACGGAGCGCCCGGCCACCCCGTCGAACGTCCACAACCCGACGCCGGAGTCGGGCGGCAGCGCCGACAGCCGAGCCTTGAGGGCGTCGACGACGTTGGTCAGCCGGGAGCGCCCGCCTTCGTCGGTGGCCATCGACTGGTCGAGCATGATCGTCACCGTCGGCGCCTGGACCGGACTGGTGAGGGTATCGGCGATGGTGGCCCGCATGGCGACGTCACCGATGTTCAGCGGTGTGTCCACCGCGGCGAAGTCGACGACGTCGCTTTCCGGCGGCTCCTGTCCTTCCACCCGGAAGCCGGCCCTGCTGAACTCGCCGAGCTGTTCGGGCTTGCGCAGGAATCGCGCGAACTCACTGGCCGCGGTGACCTGTTCCTGGCTGAGCCAGTCCCCGGACAGCAGCACGGTGGGGAAGTCGGCCACCGGGGTCGGACCGGCCGGACGCCACGCGACGACCTTGGCCGCGGCATCCGGTAGCGATGCGGTGCGCTCGAACAGTTGCTGTTCGGTGGTGACGACCGCGTGTACCGGTGCCGTGCGTGCGTCGTCGGCCTCGATCAGTGCGTCCAGCGCGGTTGCGGCGGTGCCGTCGGCGAGCTCCGGCGCCCCGGACATCAGGCTGCTGACCGCCCCCAGTCCGGCGCTGGCCGGCGCCCCTTGCGGCGCCGCACCCGTGGCGACGGCTTCGGCGGCCAGGTAGGCCGCGTCGGCGTCGCGCTCCAGAGGCATCGCCAGCCGCAGATTGCCCCAGCCGGGCAGTCCCAGCCCGTCGAGCGCGGCGGGGTCATTCTGCAGACGGGGCAGTGCGGCCCACGTCTGGTCGGCGAGCGCGTCCTTCAGTGCGGGTGCGACGGCGAGCACGACAGGCGAACTGACCAGCGACCGGCTGTCGCTGACCACCTCTGCACCGGTGGCGGCCTCGAGCCGGGCATCGGAGGCCGTGCTGGCCGGGATCCACAGCGCGGGTCGCTCACCGAGATCGGTGGGCCACTCGTCGCGCAGACCACCGACGACGGCCGATGAATCCGATTCGGCCACATCGACTTTGACGCACCGATCACCGACGGGCGCGGCGGTGTCGTTGTATCGCTGCGCGAGACCGCGCACGGGTTCGGCAACAGCGGGGTCGACGACGACGGAGACGCCGACCTCACCTTCGACGCAGCGCGCGGCCGCGGCGTCCGATCGGCTCGACAGCGCATCGCCGAAGAAGCGCCAGAGGATGACCGCACCGACAACCACCACGACGGTGACCAACGCGACGATGACGCCGACGCTGACGCCACGCCGCGCGGGCGTGACCGCCCGGTGGCTGCCGGTCCATTCGCCGGCGTCCCACTCACGGCTGCGCGGAGCGGCCGGTGTCTGCTCGGCGTACGAGTCGGCGTCCTCGGCGGCGGGGCCGGTGTCACGGTCGGACGGACCGAACGCGAACCGTTCGGTCTGGGAATCCTCCGGGAGACCGCCGGACTCCTCGGGGTCGGGAAGGCTATGTCGTCCCATGCCGGCCCGCTCCGCTCATACCGCCTTGCCCGCTTTGTACTCTCGACGACGTCGGTGCAGGATCGGCTCGGTGTAGCCGTTGGGTTGCGCGCCACCGGCCAGAATCAGTTCCTGGGCCGCCTGGAAAGCCACACTGTCCTCGAAATCGGTTGACATCGGCCGGAATTCGGGGTCCTTGGCGTTCTGCTGGTCGACCACCTCGGCCATCCGGCGCAGGCTGGACTTCACGTCGTCCTCGGTGATCACACCGTGGCGCAGCCAGTTCGCCAGGAGCTGGCTGGAGATGCGCAGCGTCGCGCGGTCCTCCATGAGCGCGACGTCGTGGATGTCGGGCACCTTCGAACAGCCGACACCGGCATCGATCCACCGCACCACGTAACCCAGGATCGACTGGCAGTTGTTGTCGACCTCCTCGCGGATCTCCTCCGGCGCCCAGGCGAGCTCCTTGGCCAACGGAATGGTCAGCAGCTGGTCGATCGATGCGCGGCGCTTGCCCGCGAGCTCCTCGTGCACCGCGAACACGTCGACCTCGTGATAGTGCATGGCGTGCAGCGTCGCCGCGGTCGGCGACGGCACCCAGGCCGTCGTGGCGCCCGCCTTGGGCTGGCCGATCTTCTGCTCGACCATGTCGGCCATCAGGTCGGTCATGGCCCACATGCCCTTGCCGATCTGCGCCTTGCCGGAGAAGCCGGTCTCCAGACCGATGTCGACGTTCTGGTCCTCGTAGGCCTTGATCCAGTCGGTGGACTTCATCGCGCCCTTGCGGATCATCGGGCCGGCTTCCATCGAGGTGTGGATCTCGTCGCCGGTACGGTCGAGGAAGCCGGTGTTGATGAACGCCACGCGGTCGGCGGCGGCCTTGATGCAGGCCTTGAGGTTGACCGTGGTGCGGCGCTCCTCGTCCATGATGCCGACCTTGATGGTGTTCTGCGGCAGTCCGAGGACGTCTTCGACGCGGCTGAACAGCTCGCAGGTGAAGGCGACCTCGTCGGGGCCGTGCATCTTGGGTTTGACGATGTAGATCGACCCGGTCCGGCTGTTGAGCAGCGGGCCGTTGGCGTCGCCGCTGCGCAAGCCGTGGATGCCGATCAGGCTGGTGAACAGCGCGTCCTGGATACCTTCGGGCACCTCTGTTCCATCAGCGTCGATGATTGCGTCGTTGGTCATCAAGTGGCCGACGTTGCGGACGAACAGCAGGCTGCGCCCGGGCAGCGTGACCTCGCTCGAGCCGTCGGGCCCGGTGTAGGTGCGGTCGGAGTTCAGGACGCGGGTGAACGTCTTGTCGCCCTTGCTGACCTCTTCGCTCAGGTCACCGCGGTTCAACCCGAGCCAGTTGCGATAGCCCAGCACCTTGTCTGGGGCGTCGACGGCCGCCACAGAATCCTCGAAGTCCATGATCGTGGTGACGGCGGACTCCAGCACCACGTCCTTGATGCCGGCTTTGTCGGTCTTGCCGATGGGGGACTCGGCGTCGATCAGGATCTCGACGTGCAGGCCGTTGTTGACGAGCAGCACCGCGGTGGGGGCGTCGGCGTCACCGAGGTAGCCGACGAACTGTTCGGGGGCCGCCAGCCCGGCCGATCCGCCGTCGTCGAGCGCGGCGGCGACGCGACCGTCGGTCACGGTGAGCCCGGTGATGTCCGACCACGAACCGGACTCCAGCGGCACGGAGTTGTCGAGGAAGCGGCGCGCGTAGGCGATGACCCGGTCACCGCGCACCTTGTTGTAAGAGGTGCCCGGCTCGGCGCCGCCGTCGGTGGGGATGACGTCGGTGCCGTAGAGCGCGTCGTAGAGCGATCCCCACCGCGCGTTGGCGGCGTTGAGCGCGAAGCGTGCGTTGAGGATCGGCACCACCAGCTGCGGGCCGGCGGTGGTGGTGATCTCGTCGTCCACCCCGGCGGTGGTGATCGTGAAGTCTTCCGGCTCGGGCTGCAGGTAGCCGATGCTGGTCAGGAACTGCTTGTACTCCTCGGCGTCGAACGGGCCGATGACCCGCGCCCGGTGCCACCTGTCGATCTGGGCCTGCAGATCGTCGCGACGCGCGAGCAGGTCCAGGTTCTTAGGCGTCAGATCGGCGACGACCTTGTCGACGCCGGACCAGAAGGTGTCGGGGTCGATGTCGGTGCCGGGCAGCGCCTCGGTGTTGATGAAGTCGTACAGCTCTTGGGCGACGCGCAGGTTGCCCACCGTCACGCGATCGGCCATGGTTCCTCCCTCGTGTGCACGCGCTCGCGGCGCCTGCAATCTCCGGTGTCGTCGCACCAGCTTACCCAGCGGTAACAGGCGCTACGCCGGGGCCGCAGCGTCGCGCAATGCGACACACTGCGACAGCAACCGCGCGCGCAGCGGGGCAGCCCGCTCGCTGACCGCCTGCTGCGCGGCGGCGTATTCGCGCCGACCCGAAGGGGTTTCGACGGCAATCGGCTCGAATCCGAAGCCGCGCAGGTCGTAGGGGCTGGCGCGCATGTCCAGCACACGCGCTTCGACGGCCAGCTCGAAGCAGTCCAGCACCAGTCCGGTCTCGATCAGCGGGCCCAGCTTGAACGCCCACTTGTACAGATCCATGCCGGCGTGCACGCAGCCGGGCTGTTCGAAGCCGGCCTGCGACTGCCGCGTCAAGGCGTACTGGTTGCGCCGGACCGCGGGCTCGGTGAAAAAGCGGTAGGCGTCGAAGTGGCTGCAGCGCAACGGCATCGACTCGACGACGGCGTCGGTGTCGTCGGCGGAAAGCCGCATCGGCACGCTGCCGTGGCGCACCGTCGGCGACCGGTAGACCATCGCCCACTCGTGCAGGCCGAAGCAGTTGAACCGGGCTGGTCGCGAGGCGGTGGCGGCCAGCAGGTCGGCGATGAACGCCACACTGCCGGCGCGCGCGTGAAGATACTCACTGCCGACGGTGACGCCGTCGCCGCAGGCGGTGTACCCGGTGCGCGGGAGATACCGCCGTGCCTCGTCGCCGACCAGGACGGTCCCGTAGCCGGGATGCCACCACCGCAGCTGTCGAGGTCGCAGGCTGTAGTAGGTGAACAGGAAGTCGTACACCGGGTGGGCCCGACCTGCCCGCCGCTCGCGCAGCACCGGTTCCAGCAGGGCATCGGCGCGGTGTCGATGGGCGTCGGCGCGGGGCAGCCAGGTACCCGCGGCGAGCCGCTCACACACGATGGGTGCCGTCGCGGACCGTCCCGACCAGGTCCTCGACGAGGTCTTCCAGGGCGACCATCGCGCTGACCGTGCCGTCGGCACCGGTCACCAGCGCGAGGTGGCTGTTGGTGCGGCGCAGCCGGGACAGCGCGTCGGGCAGCGGCAGCGACGCCGGCACCTGCGGGAGCGGCCGCACCATCGCCGAGTCGACCACCGCGGAGCCGTCCGGTGTGCTGGTGACCAGCGGCAGCACGTCCTTGATGTGCACGTAGCCCAGGTAGGCGCCGGATTCGTCGGCGACCGGGAAACGCGAGTAGCCGGTCTCGCGCAGCGCTTCTTCGAGGGCGCCGACGGTCGGGCCGCGGCCCGGCGCGGCGACCGGGACCGCGCGGATCCGGTGCAGCGGCAGCGCGACGTCGTTGACGTTGCGGTTGCGGATCTGCAGGGCTCGGGTCAGCCGGCTGTGCTCCTCGGGGTCGAGCAGGCCCTCCGAGAGCGACTCGGCGATCATCTCGGACAGCTCGACGGTCGAGACCGTGACGTCGAGCTCGTCTTTCGGTTGGACGCCGAAGCTGCGCAGCGTGATGTTGGCGCACCAGTTGTAGAACGCGATGAACGGCCGGGCCGCCCGGATGTAGACCAGGTAGACCGGGATGAGCAGCATCGCGGTCGACTCGGGACCGGCGATCGCGATGTTCTTGGGCACCATCTCGCCCAGCAGCACGTGCAGGGTCACCACGATCGACAACGCGACCAGGAACGACACGGTGTGCAGCAGCGCGTCGGGGATACCGAGCAGGCCGAACGGTTTCTCCAGCAGATGCGCGACCGCAGGCTCGGCGACGCGACCGAGCAGGATCGAACACACGGTGATGCCCAGCTGGGCGCCGGCGAGCATCAACGACAGGCGTTCGCCGGCGCGGATGACGGTGACGGCGCTGCGTTTGCCTTGCTCGGCCAGCGCTTCGAGGCGGTCCCGCCGTGCCGAGATCAGCGCGAACTCCGACGCGACGAAGAATGCGTTGGCCGCCAGCAGCACGAACGTCAGCAGCACGCCGAACAGGTCACCCATGGCGCTCTCCGTTGCGTCCGAGTTCGGTCAGCCGCAGCTGGTCGATGCGCCGTCCGTCCATCCTGACCACGGTGGCGCGCCACCGGACCGGGTCCTCGACGGGTCCGTCGGGGTCGAACGCGGTCAGTTCGACCGACTCGCCTTCTTCGGGGATGTGGCCGAGTTTCTCCAGCACCAGTCCGCCGATGGTCTCGTAATCGCCTTCGGGGGCGCGGAACTCGGTGTTCTCGGCGACCTCGTCGATGCGCAGCAACCCGGAGACCTGCCAGCCTCGGCCGGCCTGCACCACGTCGGGGGGTTCGACGTCGTGTTCGTCGCGGACGTCGCCGACGATCTCCTCGATGAGGTCCTCGACGGTCACCATCCCGGCGGTGCCGCCGTACTCGTCGACCACCAGCGCGGTCTGCAGCCCGTTGGCGCGCACCTCGGACATCACCGCGTCGCCGTCGAGGGTCGAGGGCACCTTGTTCACCGGCTGGGCCAGGTCTGCCAACCGGGTGGCGGCGCGCTCGTGCTGCGGCACGGCGAACACCTGTTTGACGTGGACGACGCCGATGGTCTCGTCGAGGTCGCCGCGGATGACCGGGAAACGGGAATGCCCGGTCCGTACCGCGGCCTCGCTGAGGTCGAGCACGGTGTCACCGGCTTCCAGGGTGTCGATCTTGGACCGCGGCGTCATGAGTTCCTCGGCGGTGCGGTCACCGAACTGCAGGGACCGGTCGACCAGCACCGCGGTCACCGGGTCGAGCGAACCGCTCTGCGCCGAGGACCGCACCAGCGACACCAACTCCTGTGGTGAACGCGCCGAGCGCAGCTCCTCGGCCGGCTCGATACCCATGCGACGCAGGATCCAGTTCGCGGTGCCGTTGGTGAGCCGGATCAGCGGCGTGGACAGGAACGAGAACATCAGTTGCGGTCCCGCCGAGGCGCGCGCGGTCGGTACGGGGCGGGCCACCGCGAGGTTCTTCGGTACCAACTCACCGAACACCATCGAGATCGACGTCGCGATGAGGATGGCCAGCGCCAGCGACAGCCCACTGCTGATGTTCTCGGGCACGCGCAGCGCCGTCAGGCCCGGCGCGATGAGCCGTGCCACGACGGGTTCCGCCAGGAACCCGGTGGCCAGCGTGGTGATCGAGATGCCGACCTGGGCGCCGGAGAGCTGCGTCGAGAGGGTGCGGTGGGCCCGCTGCACGAGTTGGTCTCGGCGGTCGCCGCTGCGGGCGTTGGCGTCGACGGTGCTGCGTTCGAGCGCGGTGAGCGAGAACTCGGCGGCGACGAACACGGCGGTCCCCGCGGTCAGCAGCCCGAACGCCACCAGGGACAGCAGGGACATCGCGACGTTCACCGCGGCGCTCCGAAAGCGGCGGGTGGGTCGTCGGGGGAGCCGGGCCGCGTGCCCGGCCGGCTAGAAGAGGGTTCGGCTTCGCACGACTCGTCGGGCGGCTCGGTGTGCACGGCCGGCTCGGCCGAGCCTGCGTCCAGTGCCTGCGGCACCTGGTCCCTTTCGTCGTGGCGCGGTGGTGATCCCTCACATGCTAACGGAATCGCCGTCGACGCCCGCGCTGGAATCCGATTCGGTGAGGCTGCCCTCACCCGGTGGGGTAGGTTGCGCACAAGGTGACCGAGTGCGCGACCGGCTGTTCCGGAGAGCGCTGCTGTGGAAGGGCGCGCAGATGACGAGAAGGATCTCCCGGTGGGCGGGCGCGGTCGGCATGGCGGTGGCCATGCTGGCGTTCACCGCGTGCGGGTCCCAGTCCGAGGATCAGGACGGCAACAAGATCGTCGTGTACTCCGGACGCAGCGAGGAACTGGTGGCGCCGCTGCTCGAACAGTTCACCACCGACACCGGAATCGAGGTCGAGGCCCGCTACGCCGGATCGGGCGAGATGGCGGCGCAGCTGCTGACCGAGGGCGACAAGTCACCTGCCGATGTGTTCCTGTCCCAGGATGCCGGTGCGCTGGGTGCGGTGTCGAAGGCCGGCCTGCTGGCTCCGCTGGACCCGGCAACGGTCCAGGCCGTGGCGCCGCAGTTCGCCGCGTCCGACGGCACCTGGGTCGGGGTGTCGGGCCGCGCCCGGGTGATCGTCTACAACCCGACGCTGGTGCCCAACCCGCCCGACACCATCGACGCGCTGCTGGCGCCGGAATGGAAGGGCAAGATCGGGTTCGCCCCCAGCAACGCGTCGTGGCAGGCGTTCGTCACCGGTCTTCGGGTGCTGCGCGGCGACGACGGTGCCGAACAGTGGCTGCGCGCGTTCAAGGCCCAAGAGCCGCAGTCCTTCGAGAACAACGTCGCGGTCCGCGACGCCGTCGATGCCGGTCAGATCCCGTTGGGTCTGGTCAACCACTACTACCTCTACGAGCTGATCCACGCCAAGGGCGCCGACGCCGTGACGGCGCAGAACAAGTTCATGGCCCCCGGCGACCCCGGCGGTCTGGTGAACGTCGCCGGGGTCGGCGTGCTGAAGGCGGCACCGAATCCCGAAGGCGCGCAACGGTTTGCCGCGTATCTGGTCGGGGAGTCGGCGCAGAAGTACTTCGCCGAGGAGACCGCGGAGTATCCGCTGGCCGCCGGGGTGGCGCCGTCGGCGGACATGCCGCCCCTGGCTTCGCTGCAGCCGCCCGCGGTGGACCTGTCCGACCTCGACGACATCGAAGCCACCCAGGAGCTGCTGGTCAACACCGGTCTGCTGACCAACTGACCGTGGCGGACACCGCGGGCCGCCGGCCGCCCGCACTGCTGGTCCTCGCGGCCGCCGCGGTGTCCGCGGCGACGCTGATCCCGCTGGTCTACCTCGCCGAGCGCGCAGCGCAGCGGGGCTGGTCGTTCGTGTTCGACGAGGTGATGCAGCCGCGCACCGCGGCCCTGGTGGGCCGCTCGCTGCTGCTGGTCACGGTGGTCACCGCGGCCTGTGTCGTGCTCGGTGTCGCGCTGGCGGTCCTGGTGACGCGCACCGACATCAGGGCCCGGCGACTCTGGGCGGTGGCTCTGACGCTGCCGCTGGCCATGCCCAGCTACCTCTTGGCGTACCTGTGGGTGTCGGTGTATCCGACGGTGGCCGGATTCTGGGGATCGGCTCTGGTGCTCACCCTGGTCAGCTATCCGCTGGTGCTGCTGACCACGATGGCCGCGCTCGCGCGCGTCGACCCGGCCCAGGAGGAGGTCGCCCGATCGCTCGGCCTGGGTGGTTGGGCGGTGTTGTTCCGGGTGACGTTGCGCCAGTCGCGTGCGGCGATCGCCGCCGGCGCGCTGCTGGTCGCGCTGTATGTGCTCAGCGATTTCGGCGCCGTGGCGGCGATGCGCTTCGAAGCGTTCACGTGGGTGATCTACGGCGCCTACCGATCCGGGTTCAACCCGTCGCGCGCCGCGGTGCTGTCGCTGGTGTTGATGGTGTTCGCGCTCGCGCTGGTGGTGGCCGAGCACCGGGTCCGCGGGCGTGCGTCGGTGTCCCGGGTCGGCGGCGGGGCGCCGCGCCCGGCGCCGCTGAACCGGCTGGGCGGGTGGGGCCCGCTCACCCTGGTGATGCCGGCGGCCGTGCTGATCGCCGCGCTGGTGATTCCCGGTGTGGCGCTGGCCGACTGGTTGCTGACCGCGGGTCCGCGCTGGGACAGCGCGCAGTGGTTCGACGCGTTGGGGTCGACGGTCTGGCTGTCGGCGGCCGCAGCGCTGGCGTCCTCGGTCGCGGCGTTGCCGCTGGGTGTGCTGGCCGCGCGGCACCGCGATCGCGCCACCCGCGCCCTCGAAGGGGTCAGCTACGTCGCCCACGGCCTGCCGGCGATCGTCATCGCGATCTCGATGGTGTCGCTCGGGGTGGTGCTGCTGCGGCCGATCTATCAGCGGGAGCCGTTGCTGATCCTGGCCTATACCGTGTTGTTCGTGCCGTTGGCCATCGGTTCGGTACGCGCGGCCGTGGAGGCCGCACCGATCCGGCTCGAGGAAGTGGCCCGTGCGCTGGGCCGCACCCCGCTGCGCGCCTTCGGCACCGTGACCGCGCGGGTCGCCGCTCCGGGCATCGCCGCCGGCGCTGCGATGGTGCTGTTGACCTGTATGAAGGAACTGCCGGTGACCCTGCTGCTGCACCCGACCGGGACCGACACCCTGGCCACCCGGCTCTGGGGTTACAGCTCGGTCAGCGACTACGCGGCCGCGGCGCCGTACGCGGTGGCGCTGCTCGCGTTCGCGGCCGTCCCGACCGCCGTTCTGGGGTTCTGGAGCACGAGCGCCGGTGGGGTGCGCAGTGACTGAGCCGGTCGCGGCCGCGGTCTCCGCAGAGGCGGTCCGCAAGTCTTTCGGTGAGCGGCCGGTGCTCGCCGGGGTGGATCTGGCCGTCCCGGCCGGCACCATCACGGCGGTCCTGGGGCCGTCCGGGTGCGGGAAGACGACCCTGCTGCGGATCCTGGCCGGGTTCGAGGAGCCCGACGGCGGAGTCGTGCGGATCGCCGGCCAGCTCGTCGCCGGGGGGACGTCCACGGTGCCGGTGCACCGGCGACGCGTCGGGCTGATGCCGCAGGAGGGCGCGTTGTTCCCGCACCTGAGCGTCGGCGAGAACATCGCGTTCGGGATCAACCGGCAACGCCGCGACGAGGTCCGGTCGCGGGTCGAGCACTGGCTGGGTGTGGTGGGGCTCGAGGGTCGGGCCGACGCGCGCCCGCACGAATTGTCCGGGGGGCAGCAGCAGCGGGTCGCGCTGGCGCGGGCGCTGGCGGCTGCGCCGCGCGTGTTGTTGCTCGACGAGCCGTTCGCCGCGCTCGACGCCGGGTTGCGGGTCCGCGTGCGCGAGGACATCGCGGCGATCCTGCGCGACACCGGAACGACGGCGGTGCTGGTCACCCACGACCAAGCCGAAGCCCTGTCACTGGCCGACTCGGTGGCGTTGCTCATCGACGGGACGGTGGCGCAGCACGGGACGCCTTCGGAGCTCTACGATCGCCCGGCCACGCTGACCAACGCCCGGTTCATCGGCACCACCATCGAGGTCCCGGGCATCGCCGACGCACAGACGGTGCACACGGCGCTGGGTCCGCTGCGGTCGCGGCTGCCGGTTTCCGACGGTGCGGCGCTGGCCGTGCTACGGCCGGAGCAGCTGAGGATCGGCGACAACTCGGCGGGCGCGCCGGCCACCGTCACGGTGCTGCGCTTCTACGGCGCCGAGACCGTGGTGGCGGCCCGGCTCTCCGACGGTGCCACGATCGGCGTGCGCCACGCGGGACGACCCGATCTGCGCCCGGGGGATTCGGTCACCGTCGAGGTGGTCGACGCCGACGACCGCGGTGTGCTGGCCTATCCGTCACCAACCGGTGGGCAACGGGTGTCCCTCAGCGAAGCCGGCCGCTGACTGCACGCCGAGCACCACCTTCTCGTGCAGCTCGGGCAGCGTGGTCGCACCCACATAGGTGCAGGTGCTGCGGACGCCGGAGGTGATGTGGTCGATCAGGTCCTCGACGCCGCCGCGCGCCGGGTCCACACTCATCCGCGATGTCGAGATGCCCTCCTCGAACAGCGCCTTGCGGGCCCGGTCGAACGCGCTGTCGCCGGCGGTCCGCGCGGCCACCGCCCGCTTGGAGGCCATGCCGTAGCTCTCTTTGTACGGCTGGGCGTCGCGGTCGTGCATCAGGTCGCCGGGGGACTCGTAGGTGCCGGCGAACCACGAGCCGATCATCACGTTGGACGCGCCCGCGGCCAGCGCCAGCGCCACGTCGCGGGGGTGCCGGACTCCGCCGTCAGCCCACACGTGACCGCCGAGTTCCTTTGCCGCGGCGGCACATTCGACGATGGCGGAGAACTGGGGCCGGCCGACGCCGGTCATCATCCGGGTGGTGCACATCGCGCCGGGGCCGACGCCGACCTTCACGATCGACGCGCCCGCGTTGATCAGGTCGCGGGTCCCTTCGGCCGACACGACGTTGCCCGCCGCGAGCGGCAGGCCCAGATCCGCCGAACGCACGGCTTCGATCGCGTCGAGCATCTTGCGCTGGTGGCCGTGAGCGGTGTCGATGACCAGCAGGTCGACCCCCGCCTCGGCGAGGTCGCGGGCCTTGGCGGCGACGTCACCGTTGATGCCGACCGCGGCCGCGATGCGCAGCCGGCCGCGGTTGTCGACGGCGGGGGAGTAGATGCCGGCCCGGATCGCGCCGGTGCGCGTCAACACGCCGGCCAGCGTGCCGTCGGCCTGGGTGAGCACCGCGATGTCGACGGGCGCGTGTTCGAGCAGGTCGAAGATCTTGCGCGGCTCGGTGCCGACCGGCGCGGTGACCAGGTCCGGCAGCGCGACGTCACGTACGCGGGTGAACCGGTCGACGCCGCGGCACACCGCCTCGGTGACCAACCCGATCGGCCGGTTCTCGAACAGCACCACCGCCGCGCCGTGCGCGCGCTTGTGGAGCAGGGCGGCCGCATCGGACACCGAGTCGTCCGGCGCCAACGTCACCGGGGTGTCGACGACGGTGTCGCGGCTCTTGACGAAATCGACGGTGTGGCTGACCGCCGACGGCGGCAGGTCCTGCGGCAGGACGACGAGGCCGCCGCGGCGCGCGACGGTTTCGGCCATCCGCCGGCCCGCCACCGCGGTCATGTTCGCGACCACCACCGGGATGGTGGTGCCCGAGCCGTCGACGGTGGCCAGGTCCACGTCGAAGCGCGACGCCACGTCCGAGGGCCCCGGCATGACGAACACGTCGTCGTAGGTCAGGTCGTACGGCGGCCGGTGGCCCTCGAGAAAGCGCATGTCTCCACCCTAGTGGCGGAAAATCAGGCCTCGACCTCGCTGCGGTCGCCGCTCCACAGGATGTGGAACCGCTTGTCACGGTCGGCGTCGATCCGACCGTAGGTGTGGGCGCCGAAGTAGTCGCGCAGGCCCTGGGTCAGCGCCGCGGGCAGGCGTTCGGTGCGCAGCGCGTCGTAGTAGGACAGCGCCGAGGCGAAGCCCGGGATCGGGATACCCAGCTGCGTGGCGGTCACCACCACGCGCCGCCAGCTGTCGATCGCGGCTTCGATCGCGTCGCGGAAGTACGGATCCACGATCAGCGTCGGCAGGTCCGGGTCGTTGTCGAAGGCGTCCTTGATGCGGTTGAGGAACTTGGCCCGGATGATGCAGCCGCCCCGCCAGATGGTCGCCATGTCGCCCGGGGTGATGTCCCAGTTGTACTCGGCCGATCCGGCCTGGATCTGGTTGAAGCCCTGCGCGTAGGCGATGATCTTCGACGCGTACAGCGCCTGGCGGATGTCCTCCACGAATTGCGTTGCATCCGAGGGTTTTCCACCGAGGTCCCCGGAGGCCAACCCGGTGGTGGCCTGACGTTGGGCTACCGACCCCGACAGCGCGCGGGCGAAGACGGCCTCGGCGATGCCGGTCACCGGCACGCCCAGATCGAGTGCGGACTTCACCGTCCAGCGGCCGGTGCCCTTCTGCTCGGCTTCGTCGAGGATGAGGTCGACCAGCGGTTTGCCGGTCTTGGCGTCGTTCTGACGCAACACCTTTGCGGTGATCTCGACCAGGAAGCTGTCCAGGTCGCCGGCGTTCCACTCGTCGAAGACGTCGGCGATCTCGCCCGCGCTGTATCCCAGCGCGTCGCGCAGCAGCTGATAGGCCTCACCGATGAGTTGCATGTCGGAGTACTCGATGCCGTTGTGCACCATCTTGACGAAGTGACCGGCACCGTCGGGTCCGACGTGGGTGCAGCATGGCACCCCGTCGACGTGGGCGGAGATCTCCTCGAGCAGCGGCCCGAGCGACTCGTAGGACTCCGCGGGCCCACCGGGCATGATGGACGGCCCGAGCAGCGCTCCCTCTTCACCGCCGGAGATGCCCGCGCCGACGAAGTGCAGACCGCGCTCGCGGATCGCCTTCTCGCGGCGGATGGTGTCGGTGTAGAGCGCGTTGCCGCCGTCGATGATGATGTCGCCGGGCTCCATCGCATCGGCCAGTTCGTTGATCACCGCGTCGGTCGCGTCGCCGGCCTTGACCATGATCAGCACCCGGCGGGGCTTCTCGAGGGCGTCGAGGAATTCGCGGATGGTCTCGGTGCGCACGAAGTCGCCCTCGCTGCCGTGCTCGGCGATCAGCGCGTCGGTCTTGGCCACCGACCGGTTGTGCAGCGCCACGGTGTAGCCGTGCCGGGCGAAGTTGCGGGCGATGTTGGAGCCCATCACCGCCAGACCGGTCACCCCGATCTGTGCGGAGCCGGTTGCAGCCTGCGAAGACGACGTCATAGAGGGAAGCCCTTTCGAATCCGGTTACGGCACACCTTGAGGCGTCGCGCGACGCCTCGGGAAGCTTCGGTCACGCGAGGAACAGCCGGTGCAGCTCGGTCAGCCAGGGCACCGCGAAAGCCAAGGTCGGCACGACGAGCACGGCTGCCGCGGCGGCATATGCTCCGGCGGCGTGGAGCCGGCTGTTGGGGGCGCCGCCCAGGCGTCGTACGCGCACCAGCGTGGACGGGCCGCCGGCGGCCAGCGCTCCGCTCGGGGCACGCCCAGAGGCACACGCGACCAGCGCGCGCGCCAGCGGTCGGGGGCCGGTGGTGCGCACTGCGGCGTCGTCGGCGAGCAGCTCGATGAGCAGGCGCACCGCGGTCAGCGCGTTGTCGCTGCGTACCCAGCGCGGGAACGCGGCGCGCACCGCGGTGAACATCTCGAGCACCAGGTCGTGCCGGGCGCGCAGGTGTGCGTGTTCGTGGGTCAGGATGGCGGTCATCTCGCTGTCCGACAGCGTCTTGACCGCGCCCTCGCTGACGACGACGCGCTGGCGTACCCCGGGCAGGCAGTAGGCCAGCGGCTGGTCGATGTCGAGGATGCGCAGGTCTTGATTGGCCAGCGGATGCGAGGTGCCGACGAGGTCGACGACCATCCGATGGTGGGCCCGGCGGCGGCGGGTCGCGATCGCGACCTGCAGGATCGACACGATCAGGCGTGCACCGACCACGAGCGTGAGGGCGAAGACGCTGACGTAGATGGTCCACAGCGGCCAGCCGAGTGTGGCGATGGAGCTGGTCACCGTCGCGGTGGGGCGGCCGTCGGGGCCCGGTTGCAGGAGGCGCAGTGCGATCGCGATGCCTGCGGAGAACGCGGACAGTACCGCGGCCAGCGCTACCGACTGCCAGAGGACGATCGCCGCGCGGGGCGCGCGTTGCGGCCATGTGGCTCGCGCCAGCAACGCGGGCACCGGACCTGACAACAGCAGGGCGATGATCGTGAAGGCCAGCGCGGACACGCCGATAGTGTCCCTCAGCCGGTACCGGATTCGCCAGCGGGTCGCGCGGCGCGGTGCTTGCCCTCGAGCTCGGACAGCGCGCGTCGCAGGGCGGCGGCCTCATCGGCGCCGACCCGCTCGACGAAGTGCACCAGAGCGGCTTCGCGGCTGCCGAAGTCGGCGGCCTGGTCCAGCGCGTCGACCATCAGGCCTGCGACGAGTTCGTCGCGACCGTGTGTCGGGGCGTAGCGGTGCGCACGGTCGTCGCGGTGCTGGACCACCAGATTCTTCTTCGCGAGCCGTTGCAGAACCGTCATGACGGTCGTGTAGGCGAGGTCCCGATGAGCCGACAAGGATTCATGGACCTGACGGACCGTCTGCGGTTCGCCGGCGGACCACAGGTGGTCCATTACGGAGCGTTCGAGCTCTCCGAGGCGAGTCAGCTTGGCCATCTTCCGTTCATCTCCTACGGGCGGTGGTCCAAAGCGTACTACGGACGTACTACCGCGTGTCGTATCGACGGCACGGACGGGCCCGCGACCCCCCGAAGTCGCAGCTCCAGCGGCCGCGCGGGGCCGGTGGTGGGCCGTTTCGGACACGCTTGTGAGTCCAGTCACAGGGGGTGGCTCCTTCGAGGCAGATGACTATAGTAAGCCTAACCTAACTGACGGAGAGGGAGGTGTCATGACGGTCGTCGTCGACGATCCGCTCATCGCGAGCATGGCCATCACCAGGCCGCTGCCACTGCACGAATCCAGTCGACGACTCCGCGAGCTCTACGCGGCCTGCCCCCGGGTCTACGGCGTGGCCGTGATGGGTGATCTGTCCCGGCGGCGCTGGTGGCCGTTGGCCGAACTCGTGACCACCGACCGTCTGTCCCGGATGTTCGAGGCCGGCCTTGCCGAGACCGACAGCGCGCCCGCGGTCGCCCAGCAGTTGGCCGCCACCTTCGCACACGTCGTCGTCGGCCGCGTCGTCCCGCTGTTGGTCCTCGAGGGGCGGGCCTGGGACACCGGCCTGGAGAACCTGTGGGCGCATGTCGACTCCGAGGGTGCCATCGACTGGGTCGGGGTGAAGGACCCGACCGTGCGGGCCCTGCCCGACGACCCGTACTTCGGTGGCCGCGACTGCACCGGCCGCTTCATCGACGAGGGGATCGTGGCGCTGCCCAGCGAGGCCGCCCTGACCACCTGGGTCGCCCACCGCAGCCACCGCGCACTGGCCCCGCTGTTCCTGCGCCTGGCCGAGGTCAGCAGCGGCGCGATGCCGGTGTCGGCGATGTGGCACGTGGTCGGCGGCACGGTCGTCGGCGCGGCGACCCAGATCCCGCTGCTGGCCGGTTCCAGCGAGGTCGTCAGCATGCGTCGCGGACAGGCCGTCCTCGATGCGTTCGTCGGCTTCGGCCTCCCGGTCCGCGGCACCTCACGAACCAATCCGACGAAGGTATTGCTTAATTAGGCAAGCCTTGCCTATCCTGATGAACAGCGGAACACAGTTCCGCGGAGATGTACCACCGGACCGAGCCGGAGTCCTGAGGGCTGCAGAGACCCCCGGTCCACACCAAGGACGGGCCCCACGCCGAACGGCGTGGGGCCCGTCTGCATTTCGCGACGACCCCCGCGCGCCCCGGTGCCCGCTACGCGTGTAGACACGAGCCCGTGAGTACCCAACGCCCCGAAGGCCGTCCGGATGATCTCGGAAAAGGCTTCGACAGCGAGCTCGGCCTGCAGTACCTGGAAGTGACACCCGACGGGGGACGCGCCGAGCTGACCATCCACGACAAACTGCTGCAGCCGTGGGGAATCGTGCACGGCGGCGTCTACTGCGCGGTCGTCGAGAGCCTGGCCAGCGTCTCGGGACACGTGTGGCTGCGTGAGAACGGCGGCGGCACCGTCGTCGGGGTCAACAACAACACCGACTTCCTGCGCGCCATCTCCGGCGGCACCGTGACCGCGACCTCCACACCGATCCATCGCGGCCGCCGTCAGCAGTTGTGGCTGATCACCATCACCGACGAGGACGACCGCACTGTCGCGCGAGGACAGGTCCGTCTGCAGAACATCCCCGACTGACTCGAGGTGGCGTGCGCTGCTGAGCGCCCGATGTCGTGGCAGGATCGCCCACTATGCGTTTGACCCCGCATGAACAAGAGCGGCTGCTGATCTCGTATGCCGCCGACCTCGCTCGCCGCCGCCAGGCCCGCGGCCTCAAACTCAACCATCCCGAGGCGGTCGCGGTGATCACCGACCACATCCTCGAAGGCGCCCGCGACGGCCGGTCCGTCGCCGAGTTGATGGTCAGCGGACGCGAGGTGCTGCGCCGCGACGAGGTGATGGACGGCATCGCCGACATGCTGCACGACGTCCAGGTCGAGGCGACGTTCCCCGACGGCACCAAGCTGGTGACCGTCCACCAACCCATTTCGTGAGGTGGCGGTGATACCAGGAGAGATCGTCCTCGGCGACGGCGACATCCAGCTCAACCACGGCGCCGACCGCTTGACCCTCGACATCGTCAACACCGGCGACCGCCCGGTCCAGGTGGGCAGCCACGTGCACGTGCCGCAGGCCAACGCCGCGCTGAGTTTCGACCGGGCCGCCGCCCACGGTCATCGATTCGACATTCCGGCGGGCACCGCCATCCGGTTCGAACCCGGTGTCGCCCAACGCGTCAGCCTGGTGCCGTTGGCCGGCGACCGCGAGGTGCACGGTCTGAGCCTGGACCCGCCGGGTCGACTCGACGAGAGGTTGTGATGACAGGTCTGTCCCGTGCGCGGTACGCCGCTCTGTACGGCCCCACCGCCGGCGACCGCATCCGGCTCGCCGACACCGACTTGTTCATCGAGATCACCGAAGACCGCAGCGGCGGCCCCGGACTCGCCGGGGACGAGGCGGTCTTCGGCGGCGGGAAAGTGCTGCGCGAGTCGATGGGGCAGTCACGCGCCACGCGCGCCGACGGCGCCCCCGACACCGTCATCACCGGTGCGGTGATCCTGGACTACTGGGGAGTCATCAAGGCGGACATCGGGATTCGCGACGGGCGCATCGTCGGGATCGGCAAGGCCGGTAACCCCGACATCATGTCCGGCGTCCATCCCGCGCTGGTGGTCGGGCCGTCGACGGAGATCATCGCCGGCAACGGCCGCATCGTCACCGCCGGCGCGATCGACTGTCACGTGCACCTGATCTGCCCGCAGATCCTCGAGGAAGCGCTCGGCGCGGGCATCACCACCGTCGTCGCGGGCGGCACCGGACCGGCCGAGGGCAGCAAGGCCACCACGGTGACCCCCGGCGCGTGGCATCTGGCCCGCATGCTCGAGGCGCTGGACGGCTGGCCGGTCAACGTCGCCCTGCTGGGCAAGGGCAACACGGTCTCCGGCGAGGCGATGTGGGAGCAGTTGCGCGGTGGCGCAGCGGGATTCAAGCTGCACGAGGACTGGGGCACCACTCCGGCGGCCATCGACGCGTGCCTGACGGTGTGCGAGCAGGCCGGCGTGCAGGCCAACATCCACACCGACACTCTCAACGAGGCGGGCTTCGTCGAGAACACGCTGGCCGCGATCAAGGGCCGCTCCATTCACGCCTACCACACCGAGGGGGCCGGCGGCGGCCACGCACCCGACATCATCACCGTCGCCGGACACGCCAATGTCCTGCCCAGCTCCACCAATCCGACGCGCCCGCACACCGTCAACACCCTCGACGAGCATCTCGACATGTTGATGGTCTGCCACCATCTCAACCCCAGCGTGCCCGAAGATCTCGCGTTCGCCGAGAGCCGGATCCGGCCGTCCACCATCGCCGCCGAGGACCTGCTGCACGACATCGGCGCGATCTCGATGATCGGCAGTGACGCCCAAGCCATGGGACGCATCGGCGAGGTCGTGTTGCGCACCTGGCAGACCGCGCACGTGATGAAGCGCCGCCGCGGGTTCCTGCCGGGGGACACCCGCGCCGACAACGTGCGCGCCCAGCGCTATGTGGCCAAGTACACGATCTGCCCGGCGGTCGCACACGGCATGGCCTCCGAGATCGGCTCGGTCGAGGTGGGCAAGCTCGCCGACCTGGTGCTGTGGGAGCCCGCGTTCTTCGGGGTACGCCCGCACGCGGTGGTCAAGGGCGGCATGATCGCGTGGGCCGCGATGGGGGATGCCAACGCCTCGATCCCGACACCGCAACCGGTGCTGCCACGGCCGATGTTCGGGGCCGCGCCGGCCGCGGCGGCCGCCACGTCGGTGCATTTCGTGGCGCCGCAGGCGATCGACGACGGACTGGCCGAACGTATCGCGGTCAACCGCCGACTCGTTGCGGTCGACAACGTGCGGGGCGTGGGGAAGGCGCAGATGCCGCTCAACGACGCGTTGCCGGACATCCAGGTCGAACCGGACACCTTCACGGTGCGGATCGACGGCGAGGTGTGGCAGGAGCAGCCGGCGACGGAACTGCCGATGGCGCAACGGTATTTCCTGTTCTGATGACCAACCTCACCACGCTGCTGACGCTGTCGGACTCGCGGCTGCCGACCGGCGGCCACGTGCATTCCGGTGGCATGGAGGAGGCGGTGTCCAGCGGCCTGGTCGTCGACCTGTCGACATTGACGGCGTTTCTGCGCCGGCGCATCGTGACCACCGGGCTGGTCACCGCGTCGCTGGCGGCGGCGGTGCACCGCGGCGCGCTGTCGGCGGCAGCCGGCGGCAGCGGTGACCTCGAAACCGACGCGCGCACACCGTCTCCGGCGGCCCGACGGGCGTCGCGCGCGCAGGGTCGCGGGCTGCTGCGGTTGGCACGCCGGGTATGGCCGGCGCGGGAGTGGAGCGATCTCGGTGCCACACCGCATCTTTCGGTGGCTGCCGGTTCGGTCGGCGCGGCAGCCGGATTGACCGCGCACCAGACCGCGCTGTCGGTCGTGTACACCACCATGACCAACTCGGCGACGGCCGCACAGCGGCTGCTCGCCCTCGACCCCGGTGACGTCGCCGCACTGACCTTCACGCTGGCTTCGGTGTGCGAGCGAACCGCTTCGGTCGCCGCCGAAGGGCTCGCCGACCTGTCCGACCCGCTGCTCGATGTGCTGGCCGAGCGCCACCTCGAGCGCGACCGCCCCCTGTTCGCGTCCTGACGAAAGCACGGTACCCATGCCACCCCACTTCCTCGACGGAGCGCCGCACGGCCACACCGACCGTCCGCGCCGGATCCGCCAGGCGGGCGAGCCGCTGCGCATCGGAGTGGGCGGCCCGGTCGGGTCGGGCAAGACCGCGCTGGTGGCCGCGCTGTGCCGACAGTTGCGTGACGAGCTGTCGCTGGCGGTTCTGACCAACGACATCTACACCACCGAAGACGCCGACTTCCTGCGCCGGCACGCGGTGCTGCCGGACGACCGGATCGCCGCGGTGCAGACCGGCGGCTGCCCGCACACCGCGATCCGCGACGACATCACCGCCAACCTCGACGCGATCGACGATCTGATCGCCGCGCACGATCACTTGGATCTGATTCTGGTCGAGTCCGGCGGCGACAACCTGACAGCGACGTTCTCGTCGGGGCTGATCGACGTCCAGATCTTCGTCATCGACGTCGCGGGCGGCGACAAGGTGCCCCGCAAAGGCGGGCCCGGCGTGACGTTCTCGGATCTGTTGGTGGTCAACAAGACCGACCTCGCGCCGCTGGTCGGTGCCGATCTGGACGTGATGCGCCGCGATGCCGCCGCGGTGCGCGACGACCGGCCCACCGCGCTGATCTCGTTGACCGCCGACCCCGCCGCCACACCCGTGCTGGATTGGGTGCGCGAGCAACTGCGGGTGGCCCAGGCGGTGTGAATGCGTTCTGAGGTGTTGATCGCGGCCCGGCCGGATCGCACACCGCACGTCGAGTCCCGCGGCGGCATCGCGGTCCGCCGCACCGGAATCGACACCGTTCACCTGGTGTCGAAGGCGGCCACCCCGCTCGGCGGCGACACCATCCGGGTGCGGGTGGTCGTGGCGGCGGGTGCCCGGCTATTGGTCCGCAGCGTCGCCGCCACCGTCGTGCTGCCGGGCGCCGCAAGCGTCGAGTCGCACGCCGAATGGGACGTCGAGGTCGCCGGCATGCTCGACCTCGATCCAGAACCGACCATCGTCGCGGCCGCGGCACGCCACGTCACCTCGACCCGGCTGACCCTGACCGCGGATGCGTCGCTCCGGTTGCGGGAACGCGTGCAGATCGGCAGAACCGGTGAGCGCGAAGGTTTCTGGACCGGATCGCTGCACGGCGACGTCGACGGGACGCCCCTGGTGCGTCACCGCGTCGAGTTGGGTCGTGGCTCGTTCGCCGACGACGCGATCGCCGCACCGCTGGCCTGCGTCAGCGAATTGCACTATCCGAGTACCGATGTCGCGACCAGCGGGCTGGCCCTGCGGTTGGCCGGCGGCGGGTGCCTGGCCACCTGGCAGGGCGAGCGCCTCTAGAGCCTCAGCTCGCTGCCCGCTCGGTGTCCTGCACGGAGGCGGCGATCTCCTCGAGTTCCTCGATGCGCGTGCGGGCGTAGGCCTGCTGCTCGGTGATGGTGAGCTGACCCCGCTTGGTCGACAGGAAGGTCACCGTCCACGACAGCAGGGTGACCAGCTTGGTCTTGAACCCGATCAGATACACCAGGTGCAGCATCAGCCACGCCAACCAGGCGATGAAGCCGCCGAACTCCAGCGGGCCCACCTTGGCGACGGCGCTGAACCTCGAGACCGTGGCCATCGAGCCCTTGTCGAAGTACTGGAACGGTTCCCGTTCGGCGGAGTCGGCGCCTTCCAGACTCGAGACGATCGCCTTGGCGGCATACTTGCCGCCCTGGATCGCCCCCTGCGCCATGCCGGGAACGCCTTCGACGGCAGCCATGTCGCCGACGACGAACACGTTGGGATGACCGGGGATCGACAGGTCGGGCAGCACCTTGACCCGTCCGGCGCGGTCGAGTTCGACACCGGACTGTTCGGCCAGGTCGCGACCCAGCGGGCTGGCCGACACACCGGCCGACCACACCTTGCAGGCCGCTTCGATGCGGCGCAGCTTGCCGTCGGGGTCTTTGACGGTGATGCCGTTGCGGTCGACGTCGGTGACCATCGCGTTGAGCTGGATCTCGACGCCCATCTTCTCCAACCGCGCCTGCGCCTGCTTGCCCAGCTTCTCGCCCATCGGCGGCAGCACAGCGGGCGCGGCGTCGAGCAGGATCACCCGGGCCTTCGTCGGATCGATGTGCCGGAACGCGCCTTTGAGCGTGTAGTCGGCCAATTCGGCGATCTGACCCGCCATTTCGACACCGGTGGGTCCCGCGCCGACGACGACGAACGTCAGGAGCTTCTCGCGACGCACCGGATCGCTGGAGCGCTCTGCCTGCTCGAAGGCACCGAGGATCCGGCCGCGCAACTCGAGCGCATCGTCGATGGACTTCATCCCGGGCGCCCACTCGGCGAAATGGTCGTTGCCGAAGTAGGACTGACCGGCACCGGCGGCGATGATCAGGCTGTCGAACGGGGTGACGTAGGTGTGGCCCAGCAGTTCGGAGCGGACCGTCTTGGCGGCCAGGTCGATGCGGGTGACGTCACCGAGCAGCACCTGGACGTTCTTCTGCTTGCGCAGGATCACGCGCGTGGCCGGGGCGATCTCGCCTTCCGAGATGATGCCGGTGGCCACCTGGTAGAGCAGCGGCTGGAACAGGTGATGGGTGGTCCGCGCGATCAGCTTGATGTCGACGTCGGCCCTCTTGAGCGCCTTGGCCGCATTCAGACCACCGAACCCCGATCCGATGATGACCACCTTGTGCCGATCGGACGCACTGGCTCCGGCATGGCTCATTTGGTATCTCCTCGACGGATCGTGACAGCGGTCTAGTGAGTCTTACCCATTCACCGCAACGAGAACCTTAGTCCCGCGTCTTCCCCGGCGTGCAGTGAGACGTGACACCGCTTCGGAGCCCTGATCCGACGACGCCCGGTCAGGCGAAGTTGGCGAGCGCTCCGTGGGTCACGTGCAGGGTTTCGCCGCTGATGTGGCGCGCGGCGGGGGTGGTCAGGAACAGCGAAAGCCGGGCGATCTCGGCGCTGACCGACGGTGGTGTGCTGTGGAGACCGTCGTAGCTCGGTTCCACGCCGCGACCGGCGGCCACGGCGTTGATCGTGATGCCGCGCACCCCGAAATGGTCGGCCTGGCCGGCAGTCCAGTCCGCGATGGCGGCTTTCACCGCAGCGCCGGCGCTGCCCTCACGGGGCGGGTCGGGGATCACGGTGACGATGGATCCACCCGAGCGCAACTGGTCGCCGAGCAACTGGACCGTCAGCACCGCGGAGACCAGGCTGGCGTCGAACAGGCCGCGCCATTCGGCGGCGTGGTCGGACAGCGTGTAGGTGCGGGGGTCGCCGGCCGCCCACGTGGGACTCGGGACGTGGATGACGGCGTCCAGGTGCGACGGGAACTGGTGTGCCACCGCGGCGATGGAAGCGGGGTCGGTGCCGTCGAACACCAGCGCGTCGACGTCGAGTTCCTTGGCCGCGACCTCCAGTTCGTCGGCGCGCCGGCCTGCAAGGACGAGATGATGGCCCGCCTCGGAGAAGCTCTGCGCGATGGTCCGACCGAGGTCGGTGTCACTTCCGGTGATCAACGCATCCATCGTCGACCCCTCTCTGTCGCGTTCGACGCTGAACCCCAGCGAGTGACCCAGATGTTACTGGACGGTAGCTAGCAGTCGAAACCGACGCGCCGAGCGCGGTAACACGCCGCGGCAGACCGACGATGTGTCGGGTGACGGGTCATGCCGCCACCCCCGGACCGCACACCGGGGCATTCGCGCTGCAGCAAATCTTGCTCATATCGTGAGCTGCGAGTTCAGAAGTTTCCGCAACATAACGATTTGGCACATTCGCAGCAGTTCACACTTGCGTCACGGCTGTAACACGGTAGTTTCTTATCCCATGGATCAGGTGGACCCTCGCCGAAGCGGATTCTCGAAGTCGCTGGCCCTGGCGGCGCTGACCGGGGCGACCGTGGCGGCACTGACATTGCCCTCCGTCGCGCACGCACAGCCGGCGCCGGCACCCGAACCTCCGCCCGCCCCCGCGGTCGTCGACGGTGCGCCTCCCGCAGCGCCGGCGCCCGCTCCGGGACCCGCGCCCGCACCCGGGCCGGCCCCCGCTCCGGCACCGGCACCGGCAGATCCGAATGCTCCGGTCCCGCCGCCGGCCGACCCCAACGCGCCCGCGCCCGCGCCTGCCGATCCCAATGCGCCGGCCGCCCCGGCGGAGCCGGCCCCGGAGCCGGGCCGCGTCAACAACGCCTCGGGCGGATTCAGCTACGTGGTCCCGGCCGGCTGGAAGGTCGCCGACGCCACGCAGCTGTCCTACGGGCAGGCACTGCTGACCAAACTTCCGCCGGAGGGTTCCGCCCCGGACGCGCAGCCGCCCAACGACACCAGCGTGCTGCTGGGACGGCTCGACCTGAAGCTGTTCGCCGGTGCCGAGACCGACAACACCAAGGCCGCGCAGCGCCTCGCCTCCGACATGGGCGAGTTCTTCATGCCGTTCCCCGGTACGCGCGTCAACCAGCAGACCGTTCCGCTGGAAGCCGGCGGTCTCGACGGCGTCGCGTCGTACTACGAGGTGAAGTTCACCGACACCAACAAGCCCAACGGCCAGATCTGGGCCGGTGTGGTCGGAGCGCCGACCACCCCGGGCACTCCGCGCGGTCAGCGCGCACCCGAGCGCTGGTTCGTCGTCTGGCTCGGAACGGCGCAGAACCCGGTGCCGCAGGCCGAGGCCGTGACGCTGGCCAACTCGATCCAGCCCTGGAGCCCGCCGCCGCCCGCGCCGGCGCCGGCGCCCGACCCGAACGCGCCCGCCCCGCCGGCAGATCCGAACGCTCCGGCACCGCGGCCCGCAGTCGGCGTTCCGGTGCCCGTCGACCCGAACACGGCCCCGGGAATGCTCCCGCCGGCCTAGAGGTCAGGGCGGGCGGTCCGACAAGGAGGTCCCGATGGAGTTTCTCGCCAGCGAGGTTCTGGCTCGCTCGACCACGCTGACCAGCGTCGGCTGGATCGGTTACATCGTCATCGGCGCCATCGCCGGATGGATCGCCGGGAAGATCGTCAAGGGCTCCGGCTCGGGCATCCTGATGAACATCGTGATCGGTGTCGTCGGGGCGCTGCTCGGCGGTTTCCTGCTCAGCTTCTTCGTCGACACCGCAGGCGGCGGCTGGTGGTTCACGCTGTTCACGGCGATTCTCGGCTCGGTGCTGTTGTTGTGGCTGCTCGGCAAGGTGCAGCGGAAGGCCTGATCACCCGGTGCCGCAGACCATGCGCGCCTGGCAGGTGACTCGGCCCGGCCCGATGTCCAGCGGCCCGCTGCGGTCGACGACCGTGCCCGTGCCGGTTCCCGGTGACGACGAACTGTTGGTGGCGGTCCGCGCCTGCGGCGTCTGCCGCACCGACCTGCACGTCGCCGAGGGCGACCTCGCCGTGCACCGACCCCACGTCATCCCCGGCCACGAGGTGGTCGGCGAGGTGGTGGCCCTCGGTGCGGACGTACCGGCAGGCTTCGCTGTCGGGGACCGGGTCGGTATCGCATGGCTGCGCCATACCTGCGGCGAATGCCGCTATTGCGCGCGCGGAGCGGAGAACCTGTGCCCGCACTCGCGCTACACCGGATGGGACGCCGACGGCGGCTACGCCGAGTTCGCGACGGTCCCCGCGGCCTACGCACTGCCCCTGCCGGCGGGCTACGACGACGGCGAGCTGGCCCCGCTGCTGTGCGCCGGCATCATCGGCTACCGCGCCTTGATGCGCGCTGAGCTGCCCCCGCGCGGACGACTCGGCATCTACGGCTTCGGCGGCAGCGCCCACCTGACGGCGCAGGTCGCGCTCGCCCAGGGCGCCGAGGTGCATGTCATGACGCGCGGCGAACAGGCCCGCGAACTCGCCCTCGGGCTCGGTGCGGCGTCGGCGCAGGGCGCCGACGATGCGCCGCCGGTGGCGTTGGACGCGGCCATCCTGTTCGCCCCCGTCGGCGAGTTGGCGCTGCCCGCGCTCGCAGCGCTGGACCGGGGCGGCACGCTCGCGATCGCCGGCATCCATCTCAGCGACATCCCGGTGCTCAACTATCAGCGTCACCTGTTCCAGGAGCGGCAGGTCCGCTCGGTCACCTCGAACACCCGGGCCGACGCGCACGCGTTCCTCGCGTTCGCGGCCGAGCACCGGTTGGAGGTCAGCGGTCCGAAGTATCCGCTGGAGCGCGCCGACCAGGCGCTGGCCGACCTCAGCGCGGGACGCGTGGCCGGAGCGGCTGTACTGACGCCCTGAACGGCGTCAGCCCAGATGCCACACCATCGCGGCAGCCAGGGCGCCCATGCCGTTGAGCGACCAGTGCAGCGCGATCGGCGCGATCAGGCTGCCGCTGCGCCTCCGGAGCCACGTGAACACGAAACCCGCCGCCGCGGTCGCCAGCACCGCTCCGACGACGCCGACGACCATGCCGAACACGCCACCGCCGAGGATCTTGCTGAAGCCGACGTTGCTCGCCGTCAACCCGAGCGAGGTCGCGATGTGCCACAACCCGAACAGCAGGGAACCGGCGGCGGCGACGCCCCGCCAGCCCCAAGCCCGGTCCATGGTGCCGTGCAGCACACCCCGGAAGGCGAGCTCCTCGGGGATCACGGTCTGCAACGGGATGATGATCATCGACGCGATCAGCGCGCCGGACAGCGTGGCGTAGTTGTTGTTGAGGAACATCGGACGCGTCCACGGCAACAGCACGCCGACGGCGATGACGGTGCCGACGAGGATCACCGCGGCCGCGGCGTACCCGGCGCCGGATTTCCAGTGTTCGCGCCCCAACCCGAGTTCCGACCAGCCCAGCCCGTGCGAGCGCACCAGCAGCACCAGCGCGACGGCGGCCGCGGGCACCACCGCGACGTTGGCCCACGGTGTGGTGAAGTGCGCGATCAGGTTGGTCAGCGCGAGCACCACCACCACGACGGCGATGTCGACGTAGATCCGGAAGTGGTGCAGCGCCGAGAGTTGGGCGAACAGGGGATGCGGCTCGACCTGGGCGGCGACGGAGACGTCAGACATAACCGTGCCAGATTACCGGTCTATTCGTTGTCTCCGCCGGTGTCGGCGGTCGCGTCGGCGCCCGCGGTGCCGAAGCCCGATTCGCGTGCCGCCGGCCACACCCAGTCCTTGACCTCGGGGATGTCCTCGCCGTGGGCGCGGGTGTAGTCGCGCGCGGCGATGCGCTTGTCGGCCATCTGCTGGCGCAGCGTCGCGCACGTCGACCCCAGTGACGGCACCCGATCGATGACGTCCATGACCAGGTGGTAGCGGTCCAGGTCGTTGAGCATCACCATGTCGAACGGTGTCGTGGTGGTGCCCTCCTCCTTGTAGCCGCGCACGTGCAGGTTGGGATGGCCGGTGCGGCGGTAGGTCAGGCGGTGGATCAGCCACGGATAGCCGTGGTAGGCGAAGATGATCGGCTTGTCGGTGGTGAAGATCATGTCGAATTCGCGTGCCGGCAGTCCGTGCGGGTGCTCGGTGGAGTCCTGCAGACGCATCAGGTCCACGACGTTGACGAATCGCACCTTCAGGTCCGGCAGGTGTTGACGGAGGATGTCGGCGGCGGCGAGCGCCTCGAGCGTCGGGATGTCCCCGGCCGAGGCGAGCACCACGTCCGGGTCGGTGCCGACGACTTCGCTGCCCGCCCATTCCCAGATGCCCAGCCCGCGGGTGCAGTGCGCGATGGCCTGCTCCATGGTCAGGAAGTTCGGTGAGGGCTGCTTGCCGGAGACGACGACGTTGACGTACTGGCGCGACCGCAGGCAGTGGTCGTAGGTGGACAGCAGCGTGTTGGCGTCCGGCGGCAGATAGACGCGCACCACGTTGGCGCTCTTGTTGACCACGTGGTCGATGAACCCCGGGTCCTGATGGGAGAACCCGTTGTGGTCCTGACGCCACACGTGGCTGGACAGCAGGTAGTTCAGGCTGGCGATGGGCCGCCGCCACGGGATGTGGTTGGTGACCTTCAGCCATTTCGCGTGCTGGTTGAGCATCGAGTCGACGATGTGGATGAACGCCTCATAGCAGTTGAACAGGCCGTGCCGGCCGGTCAGCAGGTATCCCTCGAGCCAGCCCTGGCACTGATGTTCCGACAGCATCTCGACGACGCGGCCGACGCGGGCGAGATGATCGTCGACCTCGGCGCCGAGCAGCTCGGCGTTCCACTGTTTGTCGGTGGCGTCGTAGACCGCCTGCAGGCGGTTCGACGCGGTCTCGTCGGGGCCGAAGATCCGGAAGTTGTCCGGGTTGAGCCGGATCACCTCGGTCAGCCACTGACCGAGCACGCGGGTGGCCTCGGCCACCGTGGCCCCCGGCGCGGGCACGTCGACGGCGAAGTCACGGAAATCCGGCAGCCGCAGATCTTTGAGCAGCAGACCACCGTTGGTGTGCGGGTTGTCGCTCATCCGCAACGCACCCGCGGGCGCGAGCTCCGCGATGTCGGCGTGCAGTTTGCCGGTGTCGTCGAACAGTTCCTGGGGCCGGTAGGAGGACAGCCAGTCGGCGAGCACCGCGAGGTGTTCGTCGCTGTCGCGGGCACTGGAGAGCGGCACCTGGTGTGCGCGCCAGGACCCGGTGGTCTTCTTGCCGTCGATGTGGTCGGGTCCGGTCCATCCTTTCGGCGTGCGGAACACGATCATCGGCCATGCCGGCCGAGTGTCGTCACCGGCCGCCGCCGCGGCCTTGATCGCCGCGATGTCGTCGAGCACGTCGTCGAGCAGGGCCGCGAAGCGTCGGTGGGCATCAAGATGGTCCTGGTCGTCGTCGGCCACCTCGAAGAAGTACGGCTTGTGTCCGTAGCCGACCATCAGGGCGCGCAGTTCGTCTTCGGGGATGCGGGCCAGCAGCGTCGGGTTGGCGATCTTGTAGCCGTTGAGATGCAGGATGGGCAGCACGACGCCGTCTGCGGCCGGGTTGAGCAGCTTGTTGGAGTGCCAGCTGGTCGCCAGGGGACCGGTCTCGGCCTCGCCGTCGCCGACCACGGCCGCGACCAGCAGGTCGGGGTTGTCGAACGCCGCGCCGTAGGCGTGGGACAGCGCGTAGCCCAGTTCGCCGCCCTCGTGGATCGAACCCGGCGTCTCGGGCGCGACGTGCGAAGGGATGCCGCCGGGGAACGAGAACTGCCGGAACAGTCGCCGCAGCCCTTCGTCGTCGCAGGTGATGTCGGGGTAGATCTCGGTGTAGGTGCCGTCGAGGTAGCTGCTTGCCACCAGCCCCGGCCCGCCGTGCCCGGGCCCGGTCACATACATCGTGGACTGTCGGCGTTCCTTGATCACCCGGTTGAGGTGGGCGTAGAGGAAGCTCAGTCCGGGCGTGGTGCCCCAGTGGCCGAGCAGGCGGGGCTTGACGTCGTCACGGGTCAGGGGACGACGCATCAGCGGGTTGTCCAGCAGGTAGATCTGCCCCACCGAGAGATAGTTCGCTGCGCGCCACCACCGGTCCAGTCGCTCGATCTCGGTGTCCGGGACCGCATCACGGTTCACGGTCGTCCAGGCGCGGGGCTGCTCGGTGGGGGCGGTTGTGGTCATCTCTCCATCCAAGTCGGCGGCAGGCTGCTTGAGAACCCATACCCGGTGGCGATCTGGTTAATCTCTGCACTGCCGTTATGGTGTGCAGTCATGCCCCTTGCTCCCAGGACACCGGTTCTCGTCGGCTACGGCCAGGTCAACCAGCGCACCGAGAATCCGGCCACCGAACCGGTCGACCTGATGGCGGCCGCCGCACGGGAGGCCGCCGATGCCCGGGTGCTCGAGGCCGTGGACGCGATTCGGGTGGTCAATCTGCTGTCCTGGCACTACCGAGACCCGGGATTGCTTCTGGCGCAACGCATTCGCGCGGACAAGGCGGCCACGCGCTACACCGGCATCGGCGGGAATGTGCCGCAGACCCTGGTGAACCTGGCATGCCGCGACATCGCGCAGGGCCGCGCCGACGTCGTCCTGATCGCCGGTGCGGAGACGTGGCGCACCCGAACCAAGATGCGCGCAACCGGACAGAAACCCGAGTGGACCCGGCAGGACGAGTCGATTCCGCCGGCGCCGGGCTCTGACGAGAGTGTGCCCATGGCCGCCCCGTCGGACGAGCGGATCCAGCTCGACCGGCCGGCGTACGTGTACCCGATGTTCGAGACCGCGGTGCGCATCGCCGCCGGCGAGTCCGTCGAGGAGCACCGGCGTCGCATCGGCGAACTGTGGGCGCAGTTCTCGGCGGTGGCGGCGACCAATCCGCACGCCTGGAACCGGGAGGCGCTCACCGCCGAGCAGATCACCCAGCCCTCGTCGACGAACCGGATGATCAGCTGGCCCTATACCAAGCTGATGAACTCCAACAACATGGTCGACCAGGGCGCGGTGCTGATCCTGGCGTCGGCCGAGAAGGCCAAGGAGCTCCAGATCCCTTCGGAGCGTTGGGTTTTCCCGTACGCCGGCGCTGACGCGCACGACACCTACGCCATCGGTGAACGCGCGGAGTTCCACACCTCGCCGGCGATCCGCATCGCGGGTCGGCGCGCGTTGGAGCTGGCCCGCACCGGTGTCGACGACATCGACTTGATCGACGTGTACTCGTGTTTCCCGTCCGCGGTTCAGGTCGCGGCCAAGGAATTGGGTCTGCCGGTCGGCGATCCGGCCCGGCCGCTGACGGTGACCGGCGGGCTGACGTTCGCCGGTGGCCCGTGGAACAACTACGTCACCCACTCGATCGCCACGATGGCCGAGGCGCTGGTCGCCCAGCCGGGCCGACGCGGACTGATCACCGCCAATGGCGGATACCTGACCAAGCACAGCTTCGGCGTGTACGGCACCGAGCCGCCGACCCACGAATTCCGTTGGGAGGACGTGCAGTCGGAGGTGGATCGGGAGCCGACGAGGACGGCGCTGGTGGAGTGGAGCGGCGTCGGAACCGTCGAGTCGTGGACCACGCCGGTGAGTCGGGACGGCACACCCGAGAAGGCGTTCCTGGCCGTGCGGACCGCCGACGGCGCGCGAGCGCTGGCCGTCATCAGCGACCCGCAGTCGGCGGCGGTCACGGTCACCGAGGACATCGCCGGGGCCGTGGTGCGGGTGCACGCCGACGGCACCGCGTCGTTGGAGTGACCGGTCAGGGCGCGCCGGGGGGCACATCCGTGTAACCGGGACGGAAACCGTCGGCGGAGAATGTGAACCCGTTGCCGCTGCGCTCGGACTGACACGAGATGCCCACGGCCTCTTGCACATTGCAGCGAAATCCGGCGGCGGCGAGGATCCGGTTGAACGGCAGTTCGGGAGCTGCCGCGTCCTCGAGACCGAACGCCGGGCTGTCCAACGCGACGAATCGCGGCGCACCGTCGCGCTGCACGACGACCGCGTTGGGCGGGCTCGGTGTGCCGTCCTCGCCGGGCACCTGCGCGGGCGCACCGGTGATGCCGATACGCGCGCTGTTGCGGGCGTTCTGGCAACCCGCGTGCACCCGCGGCACGATGGCGCATTCCCAGTTCCCGCTCGGCGAGGTGAAGTAGTAGCCGGTCTGCCCGTCGACGTCGGCGGCGAAATCGAAGGCGTTGGCCAGGTGCGCGTTGCTGCGCACCGTGGTGGGCGGCGCGGGCGCGGGCGAGGGTGCCGGGGGAGCGCTCGCGTCGTCGGTGGTGATCACGGCGGGACCGGAGCACGCCACGACGGCGCCGAGGACGAGCGCCGGCAGGCCGGCGTAGGTGAGGGCACGCATGTCGAGAGATCAGCCTGCCATGGAGGGCTAGGTGTCCGCGCGCACCCGGTCGCGGAGCTCGTCGTCCAGTGACACCCGCACCAGGGCGGCGGCGAGATTGGCCGCGCGCCGCGGCGCCAGGTCGGCGAGCGCAGCGGCGTCGGTGGGCAGGCCCAGCTCGGCCGCGGCCCCGGTGGCGCGTTCGTCGAGATACGGCCGCACCCACGTCCACGTGTCCTGCACCTCGCGCAGGAAGATGTCGGAACCGGTGCCGCCGATGCCTTTGAACTCCTGCAGGAGCTGCCGGGTCTTCTCGATGTCACGTCCCCCGGCGATGGCCAGCCGGCGCAGATCCCCGTTGTAGTCGTCGAGCACCGCGGCGGCGATCTCGACCGCACGCGTCGCGGAACTCTCGTCGTAACGGGCGTAACCGGCACGGCCGAACGCGTCGATGAACACCGACCGTTCGCCGTCGCACACGTTGCGCGGTGTGCGCAGCCCGGCGCGGAACATCTCGCGCGCCGCCCGGGTCGCGGTGCCCGCGTCGATCGGCTTGCTGGCGAGCATGCACAGCATCAACAGCTGGAACAGCGGCATGGGTTTGTCCCGCATCCGGATTCCGGCTTCCTCGGCGTAGGTGGCGCCCGCCTGATCGAGCAAGCGCTCGACGACGTGGCGTTGCGTCGATGTGGCCATGTCAGCGGGCTTGCCCGAACGTCCCCGGCAGAAACGCCGAGCAGACGCAAACTCCCCCGAAATTCGGTGAAATCGGGGGAGTTTGCGTCTGCTCGCGGAGGGACGGTGACCCGGGTCACGCGGCGACGGGCGCCACTCGCTGTGCGGGTTCGAGCGCCTGGGCGACGATGTCGGCCACGTCGGTCATCGGTCGGACATCGAGCGCCGCCAGCACGTCGGCGGGTACGTCGTCGAGGTCGGCCTCGTTGCGCGACGGGATGAACACCGTGGTCAGCCCGGCACGCTGGGCGGCCAGCAACTTCTGCTTGACCCCGCCGATCGGCAACACCCGCCCGTTGAGCGTGACCTCGCCGGTCATCCCGACATCGGAGCGCACCTGTCGTCCGGTGGCCATCGACACCAGCGCGGTCACCATGGTCACGCCTGCCGACGGCCCGTCCTTGGGGACCGCACCGGCCGGCACGTGCACATGGATGCTGCGGGCCAGGCGGGCCGGGTCCACGCCCAGCTGCTCGGCGTGCGAGCGCACGTAGGACAGCGCGATCTGTGCGGATTCCTTCATCACGTCGCCGAGCTGGCCGGTCAGGATCAGAGCCGACTCCCCGGCCCGGTCCGATTCCACGGCGCCGGCCTCGATGTAGAGCACGTCGCCACCGAGGCCGGTGACCGCCAGGCCGGTGGCCACGCCGGGCACCGCGGTGCGTTCGGCCGACTCCGCGACGAAGCGCGGACGCCCCAGATAGGCGACCAGGTCGGGTTCGTCGACGACGACGTGTCCGGCGTCCGCACCCAGCCTGGTGGTGACTTTGCGCATCAGCTTGGCCAGCAGGCGTTCGAACTGGCGCACACCGGGTTCGCGCGTGTAGTCGGCGGCGATCTTGCGCAGGGCCGCGTCGGTGATCGTGACCTCGTCCTCGCTCAGGGCCGCGCGCTCGCGCTGGCGGGGGAGCAGGAAGTCGCGCGCGATGGCGAGCTTGTCGTCGGCGGTGTACCCGTCGATCTCGACCAGTTCCATGCGGTCCAGCAGGGCCTGCGGGATGTTCTCGATGACGTTGGCCGTGGCCAGGAACACCACGTCGGACAGGTCGAGATCGAGGTCGAGGTAGTGGTCGCGGAACGTGTGGTTCTGCGCCGGGTCGAGCACCTCGAGCAGCGCTGCCGCCGGGTCACCGCGGTAGTCGGAGCCGACCTTGTCGATCTCGTCGAGCAGGACGACCGGGTTCATCGAGCCGGCCTCTCCGATCGCCCGCACGATACGGCCGGGGAGCGCACCCACGTAGGTGCGGCGGTGACCCCGGATTTCCGCCTCGTCGCGGACGCCGCCGAGCGCGACGCGCACGAACTTGCGGCCCAGCGCGCGGGCGACGGACTCGCCCAGCGAGGTCTTGCCGACCCCGGGAGGGCCGGCCAGCACCATCACCGCACCGGACCCACGCCCGCCGACGACCGCCATTCCGCGGTGTGCGCGACGAGCGCGCACCGCCAGGTATTCGACGATGCGGTCCTTGACGTCGTCGAGGCCGTGGTGGTCGGCGTCGAGAATCTCCCGGGCCCGGGCCAGATCGGTCGAGTCGTCGGTGGTGACGTTCCACGGCAGGTCGAGCACGGTGCCGAGCCAGGTGCGGATCCAGCCGCCCTCCGGGCTCTGCTCGCTGGACCGCTCCAGCTTGCCGACCTCACGCAGCGCGGCTTCGCGCACGGCATCGGGCAGGTCGGCGGCCTCGACCCGGGCACGGTAATCCGTTCCGTCGGGTTCGGCACCGGGATCCAATTCGCCGAGTTCCTTGCGGATCGCGTCCAGTTGCCGGCGCAGCAGGAATTCCTTCTGCTGCTTGTCCATTCCGGCGCGGACGTCCTCGGCGATCTTGTCGTTGACCTCGACTTCGGCCAGGTGTTCACCGGTCCACGCGATCAGCGACCGCAACCGGGCGCCGACATCCTCGGTCTCGAGCAGCTCGCGCTTCTGCACGTCGCTCAGATGCGACGCATAGCCCGCGGTGTCGGCCAGCGCCGAGGGGTCGGTGATCTGGTTGACCACGTCGACGATCTGCCAAGCCTCGCGCCGCTGCAGCATCGCCAGCAGCAGCTTCTTGTATTCGGCTGCCAGGCCGGCGATCTCGTCGGTGACCTCGCTGTCGGGCACCTCGGTGACCGAGACCCACAGCGCTGCGCCGGGTCCGGCGGCACCCGAGCCGATGTGCGCGCGCCGTTCACCGCGCACCACGGCAGCCATACCGCCGCCTGGGATGCGGCCGACCTGCACGATCGACGCGAGCACACCGTAGGCGGGGTAGCGGTCGTCCAGACGCGGGGCGATCAGAAGCGTGGCCGCCTCGCTCGTGCGTGCGGCTTCGACCGCGGCCAGCGCCGCATCGTCGAGTTCGATCGGCACCACCATGCCGGGCAGCACGATGGGCTCTCGAACGAAGAGCACGGGGACCTGCAGAGCTTCGGGCATCAAACCTCCAAAGTTGAACCTGATGCGCTCAACCTTGACCGGGTCCGTTTTGTTCCCCGAAACCAGGACCGCCGGACGGTGACGAGGTGGCGGCGCTTGTGTCGGCACACTTCACCGGCGGCTGCGACCGCGTCGGGATCGAAACCCACCGGCACCGGACCCCCGGCCACCAAGGCCCGCACGAGCTCCTCCTGACGCCGCGCGAGCGAGTCCCGGGCGGTCATCCCCACACCTCGCGCGCCACGGTGGTGATCGGCTGCGCTCCGGCAGCAGCCGCGATGGCGTCGAGCTCGTCGAAAAGCTCAGCCGCGGGCGGATAGCGCCCGTCCCGCTCCAACATCACCGGGGTATCGACCCGCTCCCGCAGCACGGTCACCATGTCCAGCACCTCCTGAGGGATCCGCTCGGTGTGGGTGTCGTGATAGAAGCGGCCGCTCTGGAGCCCGCCCGCCACGTGGCTGTAGGCGACCTGCTCCACCGGCAGTCGCAGCAGCTCGGACACCGGGTCGCGACCGCGGTTACGTGCGTTGGCATACACATTCGCGACGTCGAGGACCAGCAGCACGCCGGTGCGTTCCACCAGTTCGGTGAGGAACTCCGACTCGGTCAGATCGGACTCCGGCCATTCCAGGAACGACGCGATGTTCTCGACCGCCAAGGGCACGGCGAGCTCACTGCGGGTGCGGGCGATGTTGTCCGCCAGCACATCGAGTGCCTCTCGGGTACGAGGCACCGGCAGCAGATGCCCGGCTTCGATGCCGCCCGCACGGACGAACGCGATGTGTTCGCTGACCAGTGGCGAACCCAGCGCGTCGGCGCAGGATGCCAGTCGCCGTACCCGTCGGCGCTGCACCGGCTCGACTCCGCCGAGAGACAGGGCGACTCCGTGCGGGATCACCGGCACGCCGCGTGCAGCCAGGTCCGTCAGCGCGGGGTCCGCGCGGGCGTGTCTGCGTCGCAACGGAATCGACTCGGCGATCACCTCGCAGAAGCCCGGTCGCAAGTCCGCGATGATCCCGGCGATCTCGCTGCGCCAGCCGATGCCGAGGTCGCCCAGCGATGGAACGGCACGAGTGGCGGTACTCATCCGCCGCACCCGCATCCGCCACCACCACCGCCGGCGCCGCCACATCCGCCGCACCCGCCGCCTCCACCGTCGCCGCCACACGAGGCGCTTCCGCAGGAGGCGCCGCCGCCGGCCGACGATTTCCCGGCGACCTCAACCTCAGTCGCATAGGCGGGGTCGCACAACCACAGCGCACCCGTACCGAACAACGCGGCCGACATCGCCACCGACGCGGGTCCGTACGTGCCGAAGGCGGGGCGCTTGGCGGGCTCGAGGTAGCTGCGCTTCTTCTGTTCGGCGGCCAGTAGTTCGCGACCCGCACGGGTCAGCCTGTTCACCGTCAGTAGAGACGGAAGGACCAGCAGTCCGCACAGCAGCGTGGGGACCCCTACCGTGATAATCACGGCAGTGTCCTCGGAAGTGTGAACCGGCTGTTGAAGCAGACGGTAGCTGAAGAGAGCGATACCGCCCGCCATCACCGCGATCGACGGAATGGCACCCAGGCGCAGACGCATCCGTTCGGAGTCCGTGCGCACCAGACCACTGCTCTGGAGCCGTCTCTCCATCGCTGCGAGATCGTGTCGGCATGCCTTCACGAGGGACACCACGGTGTGCGCGGGATCGACGGCAACGTGCGCGAGCACCCGATCGCTGAACCGGTCGGTTGTCGCAGCGTGCACCGTGGAATCGGCTCGGCCGTCGGGGCCGATCCGGCCACTGGCCCGCAGACCTGCCAGAGCCGTCACCACCGGGGCCACATTCGATCTCAGGAATGCGAGTTCGGTGACAGCGAGGGGAGAGGTCACCGCAGGTCGGCGCGGCTCCGCCGCGATCCGCCAGACCACGGCGAACACCACCGTCGCCGTCAGACCGACCAGATACCAAAAGCCTTCTTGCCGCATGACATGCACCTCCTCGACTGGAAATGCCAGCGTGCCCGGGAATGGACAGCGTTCGGTGAGGAGTTGTTGGCGGATGTCTGAGAAAAGCGTTGCGCGATAGGAGTATTCAGCCGCGGATGACGCAATCGGAAACGTGACGGTAACAGAGAGCAGTTAAGTTGTCAGCTTCGCCAGAACCACCGGGGCAGCGAAGGGGCACAACGTCAGTGGCCGACGAACCACGCCAGCGCACCGCCGCGCCGCCGGCGCGGACGGTCGTCTTCGCCCTGTACGACAAGGTGACGCTGCAGGATGTGGCGGCACCGCTGGAGATCTTCGCGCGCGCCAACGACTTCGGCGCCAACTATCACGTCCTCCTGGCGTCGACCACCGGGGAGGCGGTGGGGACGACAGCATACGCACGGCTGGACGTGGACATCGCCCTGGCCGACGCACCGACCACGATCGACACCCTCCTGGTCCCCGGGGGCGTCCCTCGGGAGTTCGACTTCACCCCGGGGCTGCACGACATCCCCGAAGAGCCGACCCCCGACACCGTGCCCGAGGCGCTGGACATGGTGCGGCACTTGGCGCCCCGCGCCCGCCGCGTGGCCTCGGTGTGCACCGGGGCGTTCGTCCTCGCCGCGCTCGGGCTGCTCGAAGGTCGCCGTGCGACGACGCACTGGGCGCATTGCCAGACGTTGACGCGACGGTACCCGCAGGTGCGTGTCGACCCGGACTCGCTGTTCGTGCAGGATGGACCGTTCATCACCGGTGCCGGGATCACCGCCGGCATCGACCTGGCGCTCGCCCTGGTGGAGAGCGACTACGGTCCCACGGTGGCCCGGCGGGTGGCCCGGTGGATGGTCGTCTTCCTCCAGCGGCCGGGCGGTCAGGCGCAATTCAGCGTGTGGGCGGAGTCCGACCTCCCGGTCTCGGGTGGTCTGCGCGGCATCGTGGACTCGGTGATCGCCGACCCCGGTGGTGATCATTCGATCGCCGCGATGGCCGCACGGGCGGCGGTCAGCGAGCGGCACCTGGCCCGGATGTTCCACGAACAGATCGGGATGACGCCGGCGCGCTTCGTTGAGCAAGCGCGGCTCGAAGCCGCCAAAGTCCTTCTCGCCACCGGAGATCAGAGTCAGGACACGGTGGCGCGGCGCGCAGGTTTCGGAACCACCGATACGATGCGCCGAACATTCCGGCGCAACTTGGGGGTCTCACCCGGCGTATACCGGAACCGCTTCCGTACCACCGGAATCGACCGTTGACGGCGTTGTCGCGCGCGGCTCCGGCCGCACGCGATGCGTTTCCAGATGGTCGCGGACCCGCGCGCCGTACCGCAGTCCGCTGCGCCGCGCTGCGGCATGGAACGATTCACCTGCCATCACCAGCCCCACCGCGTTCTCCAGCCGGATCTCGTACACGTACTGACGCAGCGTGATTCCGACCTGCGCTTTGAACAGCCGAGCCAGATGCCTCGGGCTCAGCCCGATTCGGGCGGCGACAGTGTTCAGCGCATAGTGCCCGGCCGGATCGGCGCTGATCGTCGCCATCAACCGTTCCAGACCGGCATGTCGGGGCCGCGGCGTTCGCGCGGCTGCAGATATCTGCGGATGCCCCTCCAGTCGCCGGCTGAGCACCACCAGGTCCTTCGAGATTTCGTGGGCCATGTCGGTTCCGTGGTCATCGGCGACGAGTGCCAGCGCGAGGTCGATGCCGGCAGTCGCACCGGCGCACGTCCACACATCACCGTCGCGGACGTACACGGACTCCCGTTCGAGCACCGTGGATCCGTGACGGGCCTCGAAGGCATCCAGATGTCGCCAGTGAGTGGTGGCCCGGCGGCCCTCGAGGAGCCCGACCGCCGCCAACGCGAAGGTGCCGGTACCGATCGCTGCGATCCGCCGTGCGCGAGTCTGGAGAAGACGACGGGCGGGTTGCGGAATGCCCTCGCCGGCAGGGCTTTCACCACCGGCAACGATCAGGGTGTCCGACGCGGCCAGCAGCGAAGCGGGCATCGCAGTCACGGACAGGCCTGAGGAGCACCGGATGGTCGAGGCTTCTCCGCAGGAATAGAGTGACACCGAGTAGTCGCAGCCGAGAGCACGGGCGACGTCGAAGACTTCCAGCGGTCCGGTGACGTCCAGGGTGCGCACGCCGTCGAATGCCAGCATCGCGATGCGACGACTCCGGCGTTGCGCGTGGTGATACATGCGGTAAGCGTGCGGGCGCCGCGGCACGCATGCCGCCGGATGTCCGGATTTTCGCCCCTCGTGTCCGTGTCGGTCGGCCCCAAACACGCCGGTCCTGTTTTGCGGCAAAGATGTCCACCTCGGTGACCAACCGATAACAGCGCTTTACAGACCGGAAACGTGAGCAGCCCAACGTTGGTGCGGCGAACGGCTTTTCGGACAGCGCAAGGAAGGCGGACGGTATGGATTCACGATCGGCTCTGACATTGAGCATCGGCGTGCTCGGTGGGGTGGCGGTGGCGTTCACCGCGACGGTCATCACCGTTCCCATCTGGGTGGTCTTTCTGGCCTGGGCGTCGTTCTTCTTCGTCGGCGGCGGACCATCCGGGTGGGTGCGCTCGGTGTCGTCGAACCTCGTCGGCGTCGTCATCGCCAGCGCGAGTCTGTACGCCGCCCATCTGCTCGGCGGCAGCCTGACCGCCACCGCGATCGCCGTGGGGGTGGGCAGTGCGGTGATGGTGCAGGCGTCGTGGATCGGGCTGCTGTCGGTGACACCGGCAGTGGTGGTCGGCTTCGCCTCGACCGTGTCGACGGTTGCCGGCACTGCTGCGTCGATCACCACGACGAGCATTTCGCATCCGGGGCTGGTCGCCGCATGTGCCTGCGTCCTCGGCGCGACATTCGGGATCGCCTCGGAGTATCTGGCCAATGTCATGACACGTACGGTCCCGGCCGGCCGTACCGGAACGGAAGGTGCACGGGCATGAAACTGCAGCATCATCTCGGCGGCCTCGAGGGCCTGCCCGAGTCGCTGACCCTGGAGAAGCGGGTGTTCGTCGAAGAGTGGGAGAAACGCATCTTCGGCATCCACGTCGCGATGATGGGGCTGAGCAACCACCTGGGCTCCGCGTTGCCGGCGTACCCGATCGACGAGGTTCCCACCGAGTTCCGGGACGAATGGACCTGGGCTTCGCTGCGAACCGGCGCCGAGGCGATGAACCCGTTCGACTACTTCAAGTTCCGCTACTACGAGAAGTGGCTGGGCGGAATCAGCCAGTTCTTCGTCGAGCAGGGATACGTGTCGGAGGAGGAGATCACCGCCGCGATCACCGCACCCGCGGCCGCCCCGAGTGGCGGCGACCCGGCGATCGACGACCAGGTGATGGATTACCTGCGCCGCGGCGACAGTCCGCGCCGCGACGTCGCGCACCCGAAGTTCACCGTCGGTCAGCAGGTGCGCATCGCAGACACCCCCGCCGGCGCGCACACGCGGTTGCCGGGCTACCTGCGGTCCCGGGTCGGGACGGTCACCCGGGTCTTCGAGGGGGACTACGCCTACTTCGTGCACACCGGGGATGGCATCGGTGACCCGATGCCGATCTACATCGTCGAGTTCACCCCGGAAGAGATCTGGGGCGTCCGGGCCGAGCCGGGCGCCAACACCTTGTACGCCGAACTGTTCGAGGCGTACCTGCAACCCGTCGAGGAGGACAAGTGAGCGACCAGTTTTCATATCCGTCCGACCGTGAGAAGTCCAGCGCCGAGCGGGTGGCCGCGCTGGAACGTCTGCTGATCGAGAAAGGCGTCATCACCGGCGAGACGGTCGACAAGGTACTGGCGTATTTCGAATCCGAGATGACACCGTTGAACGGTCAGAAGATCGTCGTGAAGGCCTGGACCGATCCGGATTTCGCGGCGCGGGTGGTCGTGGACACCCCCGCGGCGCTCGCCGAGTTGGACCTTCCCGAGGGCATGGCGGGCGCCGAAGGCGAGCACCTGCAGGCCGTCGCCAACACCCCCGGCGTGCACAACCTGGTGATCTGCACGCTGTGCTCCTGCTTTCCCTGGCCCGTGCTCGGACTCCCGCCGTACTGGTACAAGGACCCGGTGTTCCGGGCGCGTGCGGCACGGGAACCCCGGACCGTGCTGACCGAGGTCGGCGTGCAGCTGTCGGATGACACGGAGATCAAGGTGTGGGATTCCAGCGGACACTCCCGGTGGTTCGTCATTCCCGAACGTCCTTCGGGGACAGAGGGTTTCACCGATGAGCAGCTCATGGCGCTGGTGACCACCGAATCCATGATGGGTGTCGCGCTGGCGGGTCAGCCGTCATGAGACTGCACCAGACCTGTACGACGGATCAGGCCGCACCGTCGTTCGACCACGACTGGCAGCGCCGCGCCTTCGGCCTCGCGCTGGCACTGTCGGAGTTCGGCCACTACCCGTGGAGCGAGTTCCAGCAGAGCCTGATCGACACGATCGGCGCGTGGGAGGCGGCACCGGCCCCTGCCCGCGGCGACTGGGAGTACTACGACCACTGGGTCGCTGCACTCGAGCACGTCGTCGACCACCGCGAGATCCTCACCGCCCCACTGAACACGGACGACGGGGCGCACGCCGTCCACGACGACCACCACTGACCTCGAAAGGAACTCCCGATGCACATCGAACCAGGAATCGTGGACGGCGCGAAGATCGTCCTGAGTTATGCCACCGCCGGTGGCGCCGGCGCGTACGCATTGACCATGGCGTGGAAGCACCTCAAGGAACGCGGCGCCGCGTCGATGCTCCTCGGCACCTCGGTGACCACCGCACTTGTGTTGGTGTTCTTCGAGATTCTCCCGCATTTCCCGGTGGGCGTGTCAGAGGTGCACCTCATCCTCGGCTCGACGCTGTTCCTGTTGTTCGGGGTCGCGCCGACGGCGTTCGGCCTGGCATTGGGTCTGTTGCTCCAGGGAATGTTCCTGGCGCCCTTCGACCTTCCCCAGTACGGCATGAACCTGACCACGCTGTTGGTGCCGCTGTTCGCCCTGCAGTATGTCGCGGCGCGCACGATTGCTCCGCAGACCCCCTACACCTCGTTGAAATACCGGCAGGCGTTGACGTTGTCGCTGACCTACCAGGCCGGTGCGGTGTCGTGGGTCGGGTTCTGGGCGCTCTACGGTGAGGGCTTCAGCGGTCAGACCGTCGCTGCCGTCGCCACCTTCGGCGCCGCTTATCTGCTGGTGATCGTGGTAGAGCCGGTGGCCGATCTCGCGGTGCTCGCCGGGGCGAAGGCGCTGGACCGGCTCAAGGGCCAGACCTGGCTCGAGCCGCGTCTGTTCAGCCCGGCCTGACCGGGCCGGTGGCGGCCTGCCAGTCCCGGGCCGCCACCAGCTCCGGGATCAGCGTCTCGGTGAGCAGGCGCACGTCGTCGCCGTTGTCTCCGGGATAGCGCACCGCCGTCGTCGCGGTCGGCACCTCACCGCCGACCGCGACGACAGTGGTGCCGCGCGGCCCGGTCCATTCGGCCATCTGGTGCTCCCAGCGGGATCCGGCGAAGACCAGCATCCGCAGGTCGCTGTTCTTGGTGCGGTACACGTCGACGTGGCTCCAGTCGCCGGTCTCGCAACCGATCGCCGACCGGCGCGGCCCCTCCCGGAACATCAACGCGCCCTGCTGCGCCGAGGACAGGCGATGCGCCGGGGCGACCAGATGCGTCTCGTCCGGCCCGAGCAGCATCGCCGAAACCTCGGGCCGCCAGTCGTTTTCGGTGGTCAACAGCCAGTCGCTGGCCTGGGCGGTCGACGCGACCGTTCTCACCAGGTCGTCGGTGGGGGTACCGGTCAGGTGACATTCGAGGGCCATCAGCAGCGCGAGGGTGTGCTGGTAGCTGCGGCACGCGACCCCGCCGATCTCAGGTTCGGCGAGGAGTTCGATCGTGGCGTCACACGCCGTGGTGATGGCCGAATCGGACGTATTCGTCAGCGCCACGGTGCGCGCCGAGCCGCCCAGGCGCTCGAGTGCGTCGAGAGTCTCGACCGATCCGCCGGACGCCGAGGTGGCCACCACGAGCGTGCCCCGTCCCCATCGGGGGAGCAGTTCGGAGGAGGCGATCTCCGAGACGGCGCGGACCCCGCGTGCCCGCAGCCGTGCTGCGGCGACCCCGCCGGCGTAGGCCGACGAGCCCATGCCGAGGAACACCACCTGCGCGACATCGTTCGAAACGAGTTGTGTCCACGGATTGCGTTGTGCCAGTGCGTCGGCCAGCTTCGACAGCACATCCGGCTTGCGGCGCAGATCGGCGGCGAACTTGTCGGGGTTCATGAGCTCAATTCGTCGATCAGAGCTGGAAGCGCCGCGTCGGGCACATACATCCAGCGCGGGAGGTGGCGGGCGGCGTACACGATTTCGCGCAGTACCTGCTGCAGCCGCAGTGCGGGCACCGCCGCAGCCGTATGCAGGTCGGCGTGTCCCGCCTGCCCGAGTCGGCCGATGTACCCGTCCAGCAGCGCTGACCGGGACGCGGCCTCGACAGTGCGTACGCTCGCCGGGTCTGCCGCACGCCGCTTGGTGGCGACGACGGCGACGTGGCACAGCGATTGCAGGATGCCCGCGAGGTCGACTGCCGGCGGCACAGGACATACGCGTTCGGCGGGCGGCAGGACCGGGTTGCCGTCGAAGTCGGTGATGACCAGCCGGTCACCGGCCCGCAGCACCTGACCGACGTGCAGATCGCCGTGGGCCTCGAGGATCGGGATGTCGACCAGGTCCGCGAGGCCGTCGAAGGTGGCCGCGACCTGATCCGCATGCCCGGACAGCAACGCCGCGTTGGCCGGGCCGGCGAGGGCGCGCGCCTCGGCCAGGGTGTCGAAGGCGGTGTCGCGCCAGCGCTGGGCATCCGCCGGGGTGGATCGGGTGACGGTGGCGGTCATGGCGATGTGAAGATCGGCGACCACTTTCCCCAGGGTCGCGCAGACGCCGGTCGCATCGGCGAGATCGCCGCCGGCGGCCGCCGCGACGAACAAGTCGACGGCCCAGGTCCAGCCGTCGACGGCACCGGGCAGGAAACCCGTCACCGTCGCCACCAGGGTCTCGGCGCCACTGTCCGGAGTCCAGGTGACGACACCCCACGGCGTCGGCATCTCGGTGAACCCCGCCGCGGTGAGGACCGACAGTCTGCCCGGTGCGGGATGCGGGCCCGGCTCCAGATGAGTCGACCACTTCACCACCGCCTGCTCGTCGACGATGACCGATTCGTTGGTCTGGTCGACGGTGATCGGGCGTTCCGCGCCCGGCAGGGGTGTGTCGGTCCAGGAAAGCACGTCGAACCGTCCGCGCCGGATGTGCCCGGGTGTCTCGGCGAGCAGCCGGACCAGAGCCGCGGATGCGCCGCTACCGGAGGTCGCGCGCCGCCAACCGTCTCCTGCGTCGACGAGCGGCACGGCGGAGAGCCTTCCGTGCCGGTCGACGATGGCCAGCGCGTGGCGGTCTCCGAGTTCCAGGAGATCCGACGGCGTTGGTGAAACGTCGATCTGCACGTCGTCAGTCTGCGGCACTCTGTTGTGACCGACCGACGTGTTCGATGATGTCGGCAGCGCGTCGGAGCCCGTCGCGTTCCCGGACCGCGGCGCCGATGCGCGACACGCGTTCCCGCAGCTCGTCATCGGTGAGGATCCGGTCCAGTGCACCGGTGAGGTCCTCGTCGGCGAAGTGGTAGGTGTCCAAGCGGACGCCGAGCTCGAGTTCGTGGACGCGCTGGGCGTTCTCGTACTGGTCCCAGAACAGCGGGAGCACGATCAGCGGTTTGCCGAAGTGCAGTGTCTCGGTGGTGGTGTTGTTGCCGCCGTGGGATATCACGGCATCGACGAGCGGGATGATCCTGGTCTGCGGCAACATCTGTGCCCCGGCCATGTTGTCGGCGAGCGTGAGCTTGTCGGCCTGCGGCCCCATGCTGACGATGAAGCGGTGCCGCGTCTTGCCGAGGATGTCGATCAGCCGCTGCATCAACGAGACATCGGCTCCACCAAGGGATCCCAGCGACAGGTACACCAGGGCACTGTCGGACGGCCGATCGGCCAGCTCGGCGGGCAGCTCGTAGGCCTCATCGGTCTCGCGGATGCTGGAGTCCACCCGCGTCCACGATCCGTCCAGTGCGCGCCGGTCGGTGTAGTCGGCCTCGGCGGGGTAGACGTAGAGGTTGGCGGCGTTGTCGCGGGGCATGAACTCGAGGTCCGGCAGCGGGCCCGCACCTTGTTCACGGACCCAGGCGTCGAAGTCTTCCCACATCGGACGCAGCACCCGGTCGAACTCGGCGCGATAGGTCGGCCAGTCGGACCTGTCATCGCTGGGCAGACCCGAGAACGGCGGCGGCACATCGTCGCCGGGCACCTCCAGGGGGCTGCACGAAACGATCCGGACGAACGGCTTGCCGGAGGTGGTCAGCGCCGGGAAGAGCACCACGTTGTCTTCGACGACGACGTCCGGCTGATAGGTGTCGATGATCTCCCGCAGTCGGGGTTCGCAGTATTTCGCCCCGTCGATCAGCGCCTGGTAAGTCGGCGCGATGAACGTCTCGAGCTGCTCGATGGTCGGTTTGGCGAACTCGGGGGCCGTCTCGGCGATGAAGTCGGTCCAGAACTGGCCGGCGTCGGCGTCTTCGTCCCCTGCAGCGGGCGGGGCCAGATCCACCAGTTCCTCGATGAACCCGTAGGGCGCGATCTTGCCGGCCCACGACGACTCCGCCGCGAACACGATGGTGTGCCCGCGTTCGCGGAGCTTCGCCGCGACACCGATGCACTGATTGGTGGGCCCGTACGCGGACTCCGGCCAGAACATGATGGTCAGCGGTCGGGTCATCATTGAGTCCTTTCACCGGGTGCACGGCGGGGCAGGGGGTGGCCGGTTGCCACCCGGGCGTAGTCGAGGATCAGTTCGATGGATGCGTCGGCGTCCAGGCTGGGGTGACGGGCGACCATCCGGTAGCCGTAGGCGTCTTCCAGGGCCACGATGTTGCGGGCAATGCTCAGCGACGGCGAACTCAACGTGAAAACCCCTTGCGCAGCACCGGATTCCAGGATCACCTGGTACATCGCCACCTGCCGGTCGAAGAGCGCGGTGAGCAGAACGGCGTAGGTCGGATAGCGTCCCGCCGCTCCGCCGAGCTCGCACAGCAATTTGACGGCCGGATCGTCGGAGTCGACGGGCAGGCCGGACTCGATGGTCAGGACCAGGCGACGGTCGGGGTCGGCGATCCCTTCGATCCTGCGCAGCCGCTCGTCGTAGAACCGCTCCATACCGGCACGGTTGGCCTCGACCAGCAGGGTCTGCACGTCGGGGAAGTGATAGAGCACCGCACCCGAGGTCAGCCCGGCTTCGGCCGCCACCTGGTTGAGCCGAACGTCGGCCCCGTGTTTCATCACCGCACGCTGGGCAGCGTGGATCAGGTTCGCGCGTCGCTCCGTGCGGCTCACCGCCATGCGCACCCTCCTGAAATATGCCGTGTGTCACTGTGCCAGACAACCGCCCCTCCGGCCAGCGTTTCTTGAATATTTCTTCAGTTTCCCTGCAGGCACAGCTTCTGACGTGCAGGGCCTGATGTTGAGTTCTCTGAATCGCAGTGCAACTATCGTCGAAGTGACCCACCGACAACGGAGCCGGTTATGAACCCCACGCCTCCCGCGCGAGACGAGCTGCGCGACGCCGAGCCCCGTCCGGTCTGGTGGGACGGCGTCCAGACCGGCTCACGGACCGAACCCCTGCGGGGACGGGTCGACGCCGATCTGGTCGTCATCGGCGGCGGCTATGCCGGTCTGTGGACGGCGATCGAAGCGCTCACCGAAGACCCCGGCCGCGTGGTCGTGATCCTCGAGCAGGAGTGGGTGGGCGCGGCAGCCTCGGGCCGCAACGGCGGCTTCGTCTCCGAGTCACTCACCCACGGCATCGCCCACGGCGAAGCGATGTGGCCGGACGACCTCGCCGAGCTCCAGCGTCTGGGCCGGGAGAATGTCGCGCAGATCGCAGAATTCCTGCACCGCAACAACATTGATGCCGATCTGCGCATGGTCGGCAAGACCGCGCTGGCCCGAAGGCCACACGAGGCAGAGGCGCTGCGGAACTCCGTTGCCACCTACTCGCGCCACGGCGAGGACGTCGATTTCCTCGATCGCGAGCAGGTGCGCGCCGACATCCACTCGACGGCATTCCTCGCCGGTCTGCGCATGCACAGCGGGGGACTGGTCGATCCGATGGCACTGACGCTCGGGCTGCGCCGCGTCGCAGAAGACATGGGCGCCCGCATCTTCGAGGGTTCACCGGCGGAGGGGATCACCCGCACGGGTGGCAGGCTGACGGTCCGCAGCACCCTCGGCCAGGTGGTCGCGTCGCACGTCGTCCTGGCCACCAACGCCTACCGGCCGCTGCTGCGGCGTCTGCGCGCATGGGTCCTTCCGGTCTACGACTACGTGCTCGCCACCGCACCCCTGAACGCCGAACAACTGGATTCGATCGGCTGGTCGCAGAACCAGGGCCTCACCGACGCCGGGAACCAGTTCCACTACTTCCGCCGGACCCGCGACAACCGCATCGTCTGGGGCGGGTACGACGCCATCTACCACTTCGGCAACGGGGTCGCCCCCGAGCTCGAACTCCGGGACCGATCGCATCGACTACTGGCGCAACACTTCCGCGCCACGTTCCCGCAACTCCACGATGTCCCGTTCACCCACCGCTGGGGTGGTGTCATCGACACCACCAGCAGGTTCACGCCGATCTTCGGTACCGCCTTCGGGGGACGCCTGGCCTACGCCGTCGGGTTCACCGGTCTCGGGGTGGCGTCGACCCGGTTCGGTGCGCGAGTGGCGCTGGATCTTCTGGCGGGCCGGGAAACCGAACGGACACGCCTGAAAGCCGTCACCGGCACGGCCGTGCCTTTCCCGCCGGAGCCGCTGCGCTGGCCGGTGGTCGAGATGACCCGTGCCGCGCTGGCCCGCGAGGACGAAACCGGCCGCCGGGGAGTGCTTTTGCGGACGCTCGACCGTTTCGGTGTGGGCTTCAACAGTTGACAGGAGTATGCGCATGACCGCAGGACGATTCCATCGGGGGCAGCGGGTCGAGGGCTCCGGCGCGGAGCGGATCCTGGTCGATCCTGCCACCGGGACGCCCACCGCGACCGTCGTCGAAGCCACCTCGGCAGAAGCGGAGGACGCGGTCACGGCCGCGGCCGAGGCCTTTCCGGACTGGTCGCACCGGACCGCCGGCGAGCGCGCCCGGATCCTGTTGCGTTGGGCCGACCTCATCGACGCGCACTCAGCGCAGCTGACAGCGCTCGAAGTGGCCGAAACGGGTAAGCCGGAGGCGGTCTTTCGGGATGGCGAGCTTCCGTTCGGCACGGACAATCTGCGCTTCTTCGCCGGGGCCGGTCGTTCGTTGGAGGAGACCGGTGCCGGCGTGCTCAGCGAGGGGTACACCTCCATGATCGTCCGGCGGCCCGTCGGTCCGGTCGTCGGCATCGCGCCGTGGAACTTCCCGATGATCATGGGGCTGTGGAAGATCGGGCCGGCGTTGGCCGCCGGCAACACGATGGTCGTCAAGCCCGCGCCGTCGACACCGTCGACCACCCTCTACATCGCAGAACTCGCCGTCGAGGCGGGCGTCCCGCCCGGTGTTCTGGAAGTGGTGACCGGCGACGAGTCGGTGGGTCAGGCCCTGGTTGCCGACGAACGGGTGCAACTGGTCTCGATCACCGGGTCGACCCGCGCCGGACGCCAGGTGATGTCGACGGCGTCGCTGCGCGGCACGCGGGTTCATCTCGAACTCGGCGGCAAGGCACCGTGTCTGGTGTTCGAGGACGCTCATCTCGACGATGCCGCGCACGGCATCGCCATGGGCGCCACCTACAACTCGGGACAGGACTGCACCGCGGCCACCCGCGTGTATGCGCACGAGTCGATCGTCGACGACGTCTGCGATCGCCTCGCCGCCGCGTTCGGCGGCATCCGGGTCGGCGATCCGCGCGACCCGTCGACCGACATCGGTCCCCTCATCAGCGCCGAACATCGAACGCGGGTACACGGTTTCGTCGAGCGCGCCGTCGCGGCGGGCGCGATGCTTCGCGCCGGTGGTGTCCTGCCTGCCGGGCCGGGCGCCTTCTATCCGCCGACCTTGATCACCGGCGCCGACCAGTCCTCGGAGATCGTGCAGGACGAGGTGTTCGGCCCGGTGCTGGTGGTCCTGCCGTTCGGCGACGAGGCAGAAGCGATCCGGCTGGCCAACGACTGCCGCTACGGCTTGGCGTCCTCGGTCTGGACCTCCGACGTGGCGCGCGCGTTGCGCGTCGCCCACTCCATCGAGGCCGGCGTGACGTGGATCAACGACCATCTGCCGATCGCCTCCGAGGCGCCGCACGGCGGAGTGAAAGCCAGCGGGTTCGGCAAAGACATGAGCCAAGCCGCGGTGGCCGAGTACACCGTGGCCCGCCACATCATGGTCAAACACGCGCCGCGCGTGGCCCACAGCTCGTTCCGCCCGTCCTGACGACGAAAGCAGGGAGCCTGCCGCTCGGGGGAAACGGCAGGCTCCCTGGGTTATCGGGGCCGTCAGGCTGAGGCCTGCGAATTCGAGAACGTCAGGCTGAGGCCTGCGCCCCCAGGACGCGTTGGATGTCCGGCTTCATCTGCTGCAGTTGCTGACCCCAGTAGGCCCAGCTGTGCGTGCCGTTGGCGGGGAAGTTGAACACCCCGTTGGTGCCACCGGCGGCGATGTAGTGGTCCCGGAAGCTGATGTTGGTGCGCAGCGTGAATCCTTCGAGGAACTGCGCGGCCATCAGGTTCTGTCCGGCGGTGCCGGCGTCGAGCTCCGACGGGGTTCCGGTGCCGCAGTAGACCCAGACGCGGGTGTTGTTGGCGACCAGCTGGTTGATGTTGACCATCGGGTCGTTGCGCTTCCACGCCGGGTCAGACGACGGACCCCACATGCTCTCGGCGTTGAAGCCGCCGGCGTCGTTCATCGCCAGCCCGATCAGCATCGGCCACCAGCCCTCGGAGGGGTTCAGGAAGCCCGACAGCGCGCCGGCGTAGATGAACTGCTGCGGGTGGTAGATCGCGTAGGTCAGCGCGCTGCTGCCGGCCATCGACAGGCCGACGACTGCGTTGCCGGTGCGCGACACACCGCGGTTGGCTTCCAGCCACGCCGGCAGCTCCTGGGTCAGGAACGTCTCCCACTTGTAGGTGTAGTTCTGCCCGTTGCCGCGTGAGGGCTGGTACCAGTCGCTGTAGAAGCTGGACTGGCCGCCGACCGGCATGATCGTCGACAGTCCGGACTGGTGGAACCACTCGAAGGCGGGGGTGTTGATGTCCCAGCCGTTGTAGTCGTCCTGCGCGCGCAGGCCGTCGAGCAGATAGACCGCGCGCGGTCCGCCGCCCTGGAACTGAATGCGGATGTCCCGGTTCATCGACGGCGAGAACACGTCGAGGTACTCGACGGGAAGACCCGGGCGCGAGAACGCACCCGCGGTCGCCGAGCCGCCGGCGACGCCGATCAGCCCGGGCAGCGCCACACTCGCCACCGCGACGGCCGCCGCCCGGCGCAATGCGGTCTTCGCGGAACCGCGCAACTTCTCTTTCCACTTCATAACGGCAACCAACCCACCTTCCTGGTCAAATCTCATGCCTGCGTCGCAATGTGCGGTCGCTGTTCAGAGGTAATGAAACACGTTGGGGTTGCGCGACAACCGTCCCGACACGACGCTTCGACGTCGCGGTTGGCTAACGAAAAGGACTCAGGGCGGACTCGCGGGGTGAGCGATAACGGCGACGCCGATGGGGTAGACCATCGCCATGACCGACTCGACCGACGAGAATCCTCACGATCTCGACAGGTTCGTGCAGGCGCAGGACCGCGCGTATGCCACGGCGCTCGGGGAGCTGCGCGCAGGCGCCAAGCGCAGCCACTGGATCTGGTTCATCTTCCCGCAGGTGCGGGGGCTGGGCCGGAGTTCCACCGCGCAGCACTACGCCATCGCGTCGCTGCAGGAGGCGAAGGCATATCTCGACCATCCGGTGCTGGGTCCGCGACTGCACGAGTGTGCCCGCACCCTGGTAGAGCACTCCGGTCGATCCGCGACCGACGTCCTGGGTTCGCCCGACGACCTCAAAGTCCGTTCGTCGATGACGCTGTTCTCGCGTGCCGCCGACAACAGCGACGACGCTGCCGACTTTCGGGCGGTGCTGGCCGCCTTCTACGGGGGTGAGGAGGACCCGGCCACGCTGGATCTGCTGGCCCGGAGCTAGGGCTGCGGGGCCAGGATCAGCCAGCCCTGGGCCGGGACCGCGGTGTCGGTCACCACGTCGGCCGGCGGCGCCCCGGACCCGGCCACCACCTCGGCACGGTCGGTGCCGAACTCCGCGAGCGACAGCGTCAGCGGCTCGTCTGCGACGTTGAGCGCGACGATGAGGGAGTCATCGTCGTGGCGGGCGGCGTAGACGTACCCGGTGTTGGTGACCCGTAGCGGTGTGGTGCGCGCCCTGTGCAGCCAGGGGTGGCGGCGACGCAACCCGATCAGGTGTTGGTGGGAGCGCAGCACCTGCCGGCCGTGCTCGCCGACTCCGTCGAGCGGCGCACCGAATTCGGGGCGCACCGCGTCGTCACCGCCGAAGCGTTCCTCTTTCACGCCACGGTAGGCGACCTCGTCACCGGCGTAGACGCTGGGCGTTCCGCCGGTGGTGAGCAGCACGACCAGCGCATGCTCCACATGCTCGGGATCGGTGAGCTGGCTGGCGATCCGGGTGACATCGTGGTTGCCGATGAACGTCATCGGCGCGAAGGTGTCGAGAAACTCGTTGTGCCGCTTGAGCGCCCAGTCCAACTCATGCAGGTTGGCGTCGTTGAAGCTGCTCCAGACGGCCTTCCACAATTCGTACTGGGTGACCGAGTCGAAACCGGCGTCCCGTACGCGCGCCGCATAGTCGCCGTGGATCACCTCGCCGACGATCCAGGCGTCCGGGAACCGTTCCCGCACCCGCGGCAGCACCTGCGCCCAGAACCGGTCGGGGACCGCGTAGGCCGCGTCGAGGCGCCAACCGTGCGCGCCGCGGGCGAGCCAGTGGCACATCACGTCGACGGTGTAGTCGATCACCTCGGCGTTGTTGTGGTTCAGTGCAATCAGGCCGTCATGGCCTTCGAAGGTGGCGAATTTGTTGCCGCGCAACCGAAACCATGAGGTGTCGGCTCCGGCGGCGGCGTCCCGGTAGCGCGGGAAGTCGGTGCCGACGTGGTTGAACACCCCGTCGAGCAGGATCCGCAGCCCGCGCCGGCGCGCCTCGGCGACGAGGTGGTCGAAGTCGGCGTCGTCACCGAGACGGGGATCGATGCGGTAGTGGTCGGTGGTGTCGTAGCCGTGGGTGCGCGAGGCGAACACCGGACCGAGTGCCAGTCCCGAGGCACCGAGTTCGACGACGTAGTCCAGCCACTCGACGACGCGGCGCAGCCGGTGCTCGTCAGGTCCGGGGGCAGGATCTGCGGGGTAGGCGCCGACGAAGCCGAGCGGGTAGATCTGCCACCAGAGCACGTGCTCGACCCAGGCCGGTTCGGTCATGGGCGAAAAGCTCTCGCGTACAACGTCTTCATCTCCTCGGTCAGCTCGTCGGCCGGGCCGTCCACGTCCAGGGCGGGTGCCACGGCCGTGATCGGCAGTCCCGCGACCGGTGGCCGGGGCGCGTCCCAGTCCTGCAGCCATCGGGTCAGTTGTGCCGCCGAGACCGCGTAGACGATGCGTCCGAGACCTACCCAGGCGTGCGCGGCCGCACACATCGGACAGTGCTCGCCGGAGGTGTAGACCGTCGACCGGGCGCGCTCGTCGGGCGTCAGGTGTGTCACCGACCAGCGGGCGATCGCGAATTCGGGGTGGCGGGTGGCGTCGCCGTCTCTGACCCGGTTGTGGTCCTCGAAGAGGATCGCCCCGCGGTGGTCGACCAGCAGCGACCCAAAAGGTTCGTCACCCCCGGCCAGCGCCTCCGCGGCGAGGTCGACGCAGCGGCGCAGGTAGCTCAGATCCTCGGCGGTGACGGGCACATCTGGAGTTTCCCACCCCCGCCCCGCGACCGGCCATTCAGACCGTGTTGTAGTCAGACAATGCTGGAGTACACCCATGTCGACGGACTCGGCGCCGACGATGTCGAACGCCTTCGTGCGTGCTACGAGCCGCTGACGCAGTCGGTGCGCGCACTGATCGACGCCACCATCCGGACCGAGGTGGGTCCCGAGGAGGTGGCCGCCGCCACCGCCGAGATCGACGCGGTGACCCGACGCCTGCGCCGGACCCAGCGCGAGGGCTCCTTCGGCATCCAGTTCAGCGCCGACGGTGACTCGATGCCTTGGGGCAACGCGGTGATCGGCGTGCGCAACCCGAGTGCCCCGCCGCTGGTGATCCGGCGGCTGCCCGACGGATCGGTGCGCAGCGACTTCGTGCTCGGCGCGGCGTTCGAGGGCCCACCCGGCCACGTGCACGGCGGTGTGTCGGCCGAACTTCTCGACCACGTGCTCGGCGACGCTGCGAGCGCACCCGGGGTGCACCGCCTCACCGGCACGCTGACGGTGCGCTATCTGCGTCTCACGCCGCTGGGACGGCTGCACGCGGTGGCGCGCATCGCGCGCACCGACGGGGTGAAGACCTACGCCGAGGGGCACATCGCCGACGAGCACGGCCCGACCGTGCAGGCCGAGGCGGTGTTCATCGAGCCGCGGTGGGCCCGGCAGTGACGGCGATCCTGGTCAGGTTGCGGGTGATCGCCCCGATCTCGGTGGCCAGCACCCGCGCCGAGGCTTTGTCCAACCCGTGCCGCGGGACCGCGTCACGCAGTCGCCGGTCGGCGGCGTTGAGTTCCGCGGTGTCGATCACCCACGGGGTGTCCGGGGTGGGCGGATCACCGCTGAGCGACTCCAGGTAGGCGTCGACCGCCAGGGCGAAGTCGTTGTTGTGGACCGTCGGGGGAGCGGTCGGCAGGTTCGTTTCCAGCGTGCTGCACGACGCGGTTATCCCGTTGAGTGCGGTGCGGTAGGCCCGCAGCCAGTGCCGCAGGTCCGGGGACTCCAGGCGCGCCGCCCCGGACGCGGCCTCGAACGCGGCGCGGGCGCGGAACGCGCGCTGCCAGGCCGTTGCCAGCGTCTCCGACGGCGCGGCCAACACGTGCAGGTACGCCTTGATCACGGTGGCGACATAGTCGATCTCGGTCTTGAGGAGCTCGCCGGCGCGTTGTTCGAGCCGCGTCAGTTCGTCGTCGGGCAGCACCACGTGCGCAAGCACGGCCAGCGCCCCACCGACCAGCGCACCGACCACCTGGTCGAATACCGGCGGAGCGGTGCCGACGCCGGAGATCGCGAGCAGGAACACCACCGCCGCCACCAGGGCGGCCGACACCGCCAGATAGCCGAAGTGCGACACCGCGACGGTGACGCCCACCAGCAGCACCGCGACCACCGCGATCGCCACCGGCGGCGGATCCACGACGATCAGCAGGCCGGACGCCGCCGCCAGCGCCGCGACACTGACCGCGAGCCGGCCGGCCAACCGGGTGTAGGTGTGCGCCGTCTCCGGGCGCAGGACCATCAGCACAGCCAACGCCAACCACGGGTTGTGCACCGCGTCGGCGTACCGCTCGAGCGCGACGGCGAACGTCGCCGCCCCGGACAGCCGCAGCGCGTGCCGGAACACCGGCGAGCGCCAACGCAGGTGGTCGCGCATCTGGTCCAGCGCCGCACGCAGCGAGGTCCGCAGTTCGGGGCGGCGGAGCCGCACGATGTCGGGTGTGGACGGCACGAAATCACCCAGCCGGATCGCGACGGCCTCATGGCACTGGATGGCGAGGCGTTGGGTCACCACCGCATCGGGACCCTCGATCGCCTCGACGGCCCGGTCCAACCGCTGAATCGCCGCATCGGCGCGGGGCCCGGCCTCGGGCCCGCTGTCGGCGACCGCGGCCAGGGTGTCGGCGGCGGCGTCGAGCACCTCGGTCATCGACGGCCGGCCCGCGGTCTCCCGGAGCGTGGTCGAGATGCGTTCGGGCAGCGCGTACCAGCTGCGGTACTGGGCCGGTCGGCGGGTCGTCTGGCCGTCCAGGTCGGCGAACGCCGACCGCAGCGCGACCAGTGCCGTCTCGTCGTGCTCGCCCGGTTCCCGCGGCGATGCCGCGAACGCTCGGGCGTCGTCGGCCAGCGACCGGTACGCGGCGGTCAGCGCGTCGCGCTGCCTCAGCCAGCGGCGCGGCGGGAACGCCGCGACCAGTCCCGCCTGCAGAAGGCCACCGGCCACCGCGAGCCCGGCGGTGCCCAGAGTGGTCGACCAGGTCGGGGTCAGGGGAGCGGCGCAGACCAGCAGCGCCGCCGACGCCGTGGTGGTCAGTCCGGCGTTGGCACCCAGCGCCCAGGGCATCGCGGCACCGAAGCACCACACCGCGACCACGGCGACGAACACCCACGAGTAGCCCGACGTCAACGCGCCGACCAGGACCGCCGCCCCGAGCAGAAACGAGATCCCGACGACCAGGGGAATCCGGTTGCGTGGACTGTCCCGGAGGGCGGCGGCGCCGGCGATCGCCGCGGCGCCGCCGACCGCGGTGGCCGATCCGTCCGGGCCCCACAGCACGGCCACCACCGTCACCGCGGCCACACCGAGCAGGCAACGCACCAATCCCGGATCCGGTATCACCGGACGAAGCGCGCGGCCCATGTCCACGTGTCCATTCTGGCCCGCTAGGTTGACCGGAGTGGAAAAAGTCATCGTCACCCTGCGTGGCGCGCCGCCCGACGAGGCGTGGTGCGACCGCTTGCGCACCGACGTGGCACTCGAGCTGTGCGACAGCGGCGTACCGGGTCTGGCCGTCAATGTCCGCGACGCGGCGGTCGCCGACTCCCTGATGACGCTCACGACGCTCGAACCGCCGGTCATCGCGGTGGTGAGCCTGTGGACCCAGCAGTATTACGGCCCGCAAACCCGAGCAGTCACAACTGCTCTGGCTCAGATCTGCGAGCAGGCTTCGGCGTATCTGGTCACCGAGTCGGTACCGCTGGCACCGCCGGTCACCGAATCGGGACAGCGCACTCCCGGGCTTGCGAACATCGCGCTGTTGCGCCGACCCGCCGACATGGCCGAGTCGACGTGGCTGTCCCGCTGGCACCGCGACCACACCCAGGTCGCCATCGACACCCAGGCCACGTTCGGCTACGTCCAGAACACCGTGGTCCGTCCGCTCACCGACGATGCACCACCGGTCTCGGCGATCGTCGAGGAACTGTTCCCGATCGAGGCGACCACGGATCTGCGGGCGTTCTTCGGCGCCGCCGACGACGCGGACCTGCGGGACCGGATGACGCGAATGTTGGCCAGCACCGCCGCTTTCGGCGCCGACCGGGACGTCGACACGATCCCGACGAGCCGGTATGTGCTGCGCGATCCGTTCCGCGCCGCGATTACAGTGCAGGCGTGACCCTGCAGATCAGCGACGACAACCGCGTCCGCACACTGGTCCTCGATCGCCCCGAGGCGCTCAATGCGTTCAACGAGGCGCTCTACCTCGCGACCGCGACGGCACTGCGGGACGCCGACGCCGACGCCGACGTCGCGGTCGTCCTGCTCACGGGCGCCGGACGCGCCTTCAGTGCGGGCAACGACCTCAAAGAGATGGCGGCGGGCATCGCCGACGGCTCACTGACCAGCAAGGGCAGCCATTTCAGCACGATGATCGACGCGCTCACCGAGCTGTCCAAGCCGTTGATCTGCGCGGTCAACGGGGTGGGCCTGGGCATCGGCACCACCATTCTGGGCTATGCCGATCTGGTGTTCATGTCCACCACGGCGCGGTTGAAATGTCCGTTCACCAGCCTCGGTGTGGCGCCGGAGGCGGCCTCCTCCTATCTGCTGCCGCAGCTGATCGGCCGGCAGAACGCGGCGTGGATGCTGTTGTCGTCCGAGTGGGTGGATGCCGCCGAAGCGCAGCGGATGGGGATCGCGTGGAAGGTCTGCGAACCCGACGATCTGCTGCCCGAGGCGCGGCGGCACGCTGATGTCCTTGCCGCTCAGTCCATTCCGAGCCTCATGGCGGTGAAGAAGGCCATCGTCGAACCGTTCCGCGCCGGGATCGCGGCGGCCACCGCGTGCGAGAACGCGGCGTTCTCGGAGTTGCTGGGCGGAGCCGCCAACGCCGCGGCGCTGGCGGAGTTCACCGGCAAGAGCGGCTGAGTCAGCCGGTAACCCGATCGGGCGCGCATTCTGCGAAGTAGGACTCGATGATCGACCGCAGGGTGCGTCGGCACCGGCCGCAGTCACCGCCGGCCCCACAAGCCTCGGCAATCTCTCGGGACGTGCGCGCGCCGTTGGCGACCACCTCACTGACGGTGTGGCTGGTGGTCCCGGTGCACAGGCAGACGAACATTCTGGCGCTACCCCGGCTCGCCGACACTCATCAGATTGGAGAAACGCCCGACGAACCGCGTGGGGTAGGCGCCCATCCCGGCGTTGCTCATCCACTCGGCCGCGGCATCAGGGTGCTCGATCCACTGGCGGGCCCGGGCCTCGTCCTCGATCTCCTGCAGGATCAGCACCTCGTTACCGTCGTCGAGCGCCCGATACACCCAGATCTTGCGCACGCCGCCGCTCTTGAACCGCTCGAGTCCGTCGTGCACTTTGACCATGAGCGCCGACACGTCGTCGACCGACGACATCACACCGACCACCACACGGCCGACGTGCCGTTCCGACCGGGGGCCGCAGAGGTCGATCTTCTCGACCACCTCACCCCCGAAGATCGGCGGAATATCGTCGGCGCCGGAGATGTCAAACAATTCGAAGATCGCCGGCGAACGCAGGACCTCTCGAATTGAGCTGGCCTGTCGTATTCCGATGGTGGTCAGTACCCGTCGCGGCTCCCAAATTGATTCATAGAGAACGACGTGATGGGCGCCCAGCTTCGCGAGTGCGTCGTGCTGCTTTTGCAGCCATTTCCACATTCGGTCGACGTCGTCGACACGGAAATCGCAGGCGAGAATAAATGAGTGCAGGCCATACTCACCCATTGGATATCCTTACCTACCTTCACCGGCGAAAGAGTTAGCGCAGTCTAACCTTACTTAGCCTAGGCAGTCCAGAGTTGGGGCCTGATCTGCGGCCGAAGGAGCCCCCGCGGTCCGATCCGGACGCGAAAACGCCGGTGCGACACCGAAAATGGCGGCGACTTCGCCGACTTCTTGGACTAGATTGAAAGTGTTCGCACACAGCCCGTGTAGATAGCGCACGCGATCAGCCCACCACGCGTATAGGAGCGGTCATGCAAGGCGATCCAGAAGTCCTGAAATTGCTCAACGAGCAATTGACCAGTGAACTGACGGCGATCAACCAGTATTTCCTGCATTCCAAGATGCAGGAAAGCTGGGGCTTCACCGAAGTGGCCGAACATACCCGTAAAGAATCCATCGAAGAGATGATTCACGCGGAACACATCACCGACCGAATTCTTCTGCTCGACGGTCTGCCGAATTACCAGAGATTGTTTTCCGTGCGCGTCGGTCAGACGTTGCGGGAGCAGTTCGAGGCCGATCTGGCCGTCGAGTACGAGGTGGTCGAGCGGTTGCGGCCCGGCATCCAGATGTGCCGCGAGAAGGGCGACGCCGCCTCCGCGATGCTGTTCGAGAAGATCCTCGCCGACGAGGAGCTGCACATCGACTACCTCGAAACGCAGCTGGAGCTGATGGGCAAGCTCGGCGAGGAGCTCTACATGGCCCAGTGCGTGTCCCGCCCGCCGAAGTAGCGGTTCGGGGCAGACCCCCGCGGGAATGAAACCTGCCTGACCGACGTAACTTCCATAGCTCATCTAACGATGGTCTGTGCGGAGTTCGTACCCGACAGGAAAGGCAGGTATGACGGCGTCACCTGCAGCGCGCCCCGATACGGCGGAGCCGACAGAACCGGCTCCGGTGAGCCCACAGCGCCGCAACGTCATCTTCGTTGCGGTGGTGCTGGGCATGCTGCTCGCGGCACTGGACCAGACGATCGTCGCCACCGCGCTGCCCACAGTGGTCGCCGACCTCGGCGGTGCGGGGCACCAGTCCTGGGTGGTCACCAGCTACCTGCTGGCCTCGACGATCGTCACCGCGGTCGTCGGCAAGCTCGGGGACCTGTTCGGCCGCAAGATGGTCTTCGCCGTCGCCATCCTGTTCTTCCTGGCCGGTTCGGTGCTGTGCGCGATCTCCACGTCGATGGAGATGCTCGTGGGCTCCCGTGCGCTGCAGGGTGTGGGCGGGGGCGCACTGATGGTCACCGCGGCGGCGCTCATCGGCGAGGTGATCCCGCTGCGCGACCGCGGGCGCTACCAAGGCGCCCTGGGCGCGGTGTTCGGTGTCACCACGGTGATCGGGCCGCTGCTGGGCGGCTACTTCACCGACCACCTGACCTGGCGGTGGGCGTTCTGGATCAACGTGCCGATCGGCATCATCGTGCTGATCGTCGCGCTGACGACGATTCCGGCCCTGCACCGGCGCGGCAAACCGGTCATCGACTACGCCGGCATCGTGCTCATCGGGCTGGGCGCCTCCGGCCTGACCCTGGCCACCAGCTGGGGCGGCAGCACCTTCGCCTGGTCGTCACCGACGATCATCGCCCTGTTCGTCGGCTCCGCCCTCGCGCTGGCCGCGTTCGTGTGGGTGGAACTGCGGGCGCGCGAACCGATCCTGCCCATCCGGCTGTTCGCCAGCCCGGTGTTCACGGTGTGCTGCATCCTGTCGTTCATCGTCGGCTTCGCCATGCTGGGCGCCCTGACCTTCCTCCCGACGTTCATGCAGTTCGTCGACGGCGTGTCCGCCACCGAATCGGGTCTACGCACGCTGCCGATGGTCGGCGGTCTGCTGCTGACCTCGATGGGCAGCGGTGTGCTGGTCAGTCGCACCGGCCGCTACAAGGTCTTCCCCGTCGTCGGCACCGCGGTGATGGTGCTGGGTTTCGTACTGCTCTCGCAGATGGACCAGACGACGCCGATGCTGCAGCAGAGCGCCTACCTGTTCGTCCTCGGCACCGGCATCGGGATGTGCATGCAGGTGCTGATCCTGATCGTGCAGAGCACGGTGAACTTCTCCGATCTGGGCGTGGCCACCTCGGGTGTGACGTTCTTCCGCACCATCGGCAGCTCGTTCGGGGCGGCCATCTTCGGTTCGTTGTTCGCCAACTTCCTCGACGCGCGCATCGCCCCGGCGCTGGCGGCCGGCGGTGCGCCGCCGGTGGCCGCGGAATCGCCACAGGCTCTGCATCGTCTGCCGGACGCCGTCGCGGCACCGATCGTCACCGCCTACGCAGATTCCCTGGGCATGGTGTTCCTGTTCGCGGCTCCGGTCGCGGTGCTCGGCTTCATCGTCGCGCTCATGCTCAAGCAGGTCCCGCTGCGAGACATCGAAACGGCGACGGCGCTGGACATGGGGGAGGGCTTCGCGATGCCATCGGCCGACACCCCGGAGGAGATGCTGGAAACGGCAGTGGCCCGGCTGATCCGGCAGTCGCCGGACATCCGGTTGCGCAGTATCGCCGGCACCGGCGGCTGCGAATCCGACGTCGCGTTGTTGTGGGCGGTGATCCAGATCTACCGGCAGAGTCAGGTGTTCGGCTCCGCGCGGCTCACCGAGATGGCCGAGCGGCTGCGGGTGCCTCCCGAGGTACTCGCGCCGACCTTCGACCGGCTCGTCGAGTGCGGCCATGCGCTGCGCACCGGAGACCAACTGTGGTTGACGCAGTCCGGTGCCCGTCAGGTCGCCGCGACGTCCGCGGCTCTGGTCAGCAAGATCGTGGCCCGCCTGGAGAGCTCGCCGAGCTTCGAGGGCCGCCCCGATCGCGCCGAGGTGGAGGCCGCACTCGAGAAGATCGCGCAGCGCGTCCTGGTGCAGCGCGACTGGGAGGACGACCGCGCGCAACTGACCGCTGCCGCCCGCTGACGCGGCTACCATGGCCGGTCATGAGCCGTATCGGAGATTTCGCTGACGACGACGTGACCGGATTCGCTGTGCGCTCGCCGCAACTCGGGGCCGCCATGGCCGACCTGGCCGACGCCGTCTACACCAAGAGCCGGCTGCCCATGCGGGTCCGGGAAGCGGCGCGGATCGTGATCGCCTACGCCAACGAGTGTGTGGTGTGCCAGAACACGCGCGACTCCCAGGGCGAAGACAACGGCATCACCGAGGAGTTCTACGACTACGCCACGCAGTGGAGAACCTGGCCCGGATACAGCGACGCCGAACGCATCGCGATGGAGTTCGCGCACCGCTTCGCCACCGACCACACCGCCCTGCGCGACGACGAGGACTTCTGGCGCCGTGCGGCAGAGCATTTCGACGACGAACTGCTGACCGACCTGGCGATCTCGTGCGCCATGTGGGTGGGCATGGGGCGGATGCTGCGCACCCTGGACATCGGCCAGAGCTGCAAGCTGACCCTGTAGTCAGCGCACTCCGCGCAGCAGACGTCCCGGCCGCGCGCCGGTGTCGACGCCGTGGCGCCGGGTCACCACGCCGCTGACCACCGTGGCGTCATAGCCCGACGCGCTCTGGATCAGCCGGCGGCCGCCGGCGGGAAGGTCGTAGACCATCTTCGGCACGTCCAGGCGCAGCGCCGCCATGTCGATGACGTTGATGTCGGCCTTCTTGCCCCGCGCGATCACACCGCGATCGGACAGACCGAAAAGCGTTGCGGTGTCCAGGGTTTGCTTGCGCACCACGGTCTCGAGCGAGAACTTGGGTCCGCGGTGGCGGTCGCGCGCCCAGTGCGTCAGCAGGAACGTGGGATAGGACGCATCGCAGATCAACCCGCAGTGCGCGCCGCCGTCGGACAGTCCGGACACGGTGCCCGGGTGCGACATCATCTCGTAGATCGCATCGTGGTTGCCGTCGGCGTAGTTGAAGAACGGCAACATCAGCATCGCGGTCGCGTCGTCCGCGAGCATCAGGTCGTACAGCGTGGCCAACGGGTCTGCACCGGCGCGCTCGGCGATCGCGGCGACCGTCATGTCGGGTGTCGGCTCGTAGTCGGGGGGATTGCCCATCGGGTAGATCCGGTCCAAGGCGTTCTGCACCAGGGCGAACAGCGAGTCGAACAGGGGAACAGGTTGCGGCGGAAGATCATCCTCGGCCAGGATCGCCGCGCGCACAGCTGGGTCGGCCAGCCGGGCCGCCAGATCTTCCGGTGCCAGTTCGGCTTTCAGCGCGCGGTAGGTGGGCCGGTGGGTGAAGGCATGGTAGCCGGGGAACCCGAACAGCATCCCGAACGGCCGCGCGGCGAACTGGCCGTACACCGGCACCCCGTTGTCGTGTGCCTTCCCGATGCGGTCGAGCTGCTCCCGGTATAGCGTCGGCGCGCCGCCGGTCTGCAACAGCGTGAATGACACCGGCCGGTCGATGTCCTCGGCGATACGGGTCAGCAGATCGAGTTCGGTCAATGACGCTGCGTCATTCTCTCCGGCTGTTCCTGCGGGGGAACACTCGAAGACCGCCTGCCCGCCGGCGGCCATTGCCCGACCGAGGCCGAGCAGCTCTGCCTCGACGGCGTAGGTGCCCGGCATCACGGTGCCGTCCAGCGCGCGGTGGGCCTCGGTGCGGGATGTCGAAAAGCCGAGTGCCCCGGCCTCGATGCCCTCCCTGACGAGGCGGGCCATGGCGTCGATGTCGTCTGCGGTGGCGTCCTCGTTGCGCGCGCCGCGCTCGCCCATCACGTAACCGCGCACGGCGCTGTGCGCGATCTGCGTGCCGTAGTCGATGGCCAGCGAGCGCTCACCGATCGCGTCGAGATACTCCGGGAAACTCTCCCACCGCCAGGTGATGCCTTCGGCCAGAGCAGATCCGGGGATGTCCTCGACACCCTCCATCAGCTCGATCAGCCACTGTTCGCGGCCGGGGCGCACCGGGGCGAATCCGACGCCGCAGTTGCCGCTGACCACGGTGGTCACGCCGTGCAGGCTCGACGGCTCCAACGTCTCGTCCCAGCTGACCTGCCCGTCGTAGTGGGTGTGGACGTCGACGAATCCGGGTGCGACGATGCGCCCGGTGGCGTCGATGGTCTCGGCGGCCTCGGTCTGCAGGCCGGGGTCGTCGCCGTCGCGGCGGCGGACCTCGACGATGCGCCCGTCCTTGACGCCGACGTCGGCGCGAAAGCGCTGCGCGCCGGTACCGTCGACGACGGTTCCTCCGGTGATTTTGAGATCCAGCATGGGACTTCCTCTCAGACCAGGCCGGTCGCGTCGAACACCCAGGACATGTCAGCGTTGGCGAAGTCTTCCAACCAGGTCGGCGGCGCGTGGTTGGCCAGCGCTGCCATGTCCCAGTAGTCCTTCCACAGCGTGATCTTGCCGTCGGCGACCCGGTGCACGGAGACGAATGGCAGAACCGCCGATTCGCCGCTGGCCCAATCCCATTGCTCGCTGTGCTCGTACATCACGTCGACGCCGTTGCTCACCATGACGCCGGGGAAGTTCTGGTAGGCGGCCAGCGGTTCGATGCCGATCTTGAGCCGTTTGACGATGTCGGCGGGTCCGCGCGCGGCGGCGGTCGGCCCGACGGGCACGTCCAGATAGATGCAGTCGGGGGACAGGAACGTCTGCACGCCGTCCCAGTCGCGGGCCGACAGCGCGGCCCACATGCCGGTGACGGTCGTTTCCAGATCAGCTGACATCGGCCAGTTGTCCCTTCTTCGCAACGAGGGCGGGGGTTCGGTTGCCTGCCCGCAGGAACTGTCCGGTGCGGTTGCGGCCCAGCACGTCGGTCGGCTGCCCGTCGCGGAACACCGCCTGACCGCCCACGAAGACCGCGGCGACGGTGCCGTCGTTGCGGTTGACCATGCGCGACAGGCCGCCATAGATGTCGACGGCGTCCTCGGCATAGCCGTCGAGGCGGTCGTCCAGCCGTTGCGGGTCGACGATGAGCAGGTCGGCCCGGTCGCCGACACGCAGGTGACCGGCGTCGATGCGGTACCAGTCGGCGAGTTCGCCGGTCAGCCGGTGCACCGCCTGCTCCACGGTCATGAACGGTTTGCCGGCGCGCTCGGCATCGCGGACGTGGCGCAGCAGACGCAGACCCATGTTGTAGAACGCCATGTTGCGCAAATGGGCCCCCGCGTCGGAGAAGCCCATCTGCAGACCCGGGTCACCGGCCATCTTCCGCAGCACCTCCGGCCGGTGGTTGGAGATCGTCGTCCGCCAGCGCAGCGCCTTGCCGTGCTCGACGACCAGGTCCAGGAACGCGTCGACCGGGTGGAGACCGCCGCGTTCGCGGCCGACCTGTCCGAAGGATTTCCCGATCACCGACGCATCGGGGCAGCCGACGATCTCGGCGTCGAAGAAGTCGCGCTGCCACACCCGGATCCCGAGCTTGTTCTCGTAGTCCTTGCGGAAGCGGCGGCGGTAGTTCTCCTCGCGGAACATCTCGTTGCGCGCGAGTTCGTCCTGCAGATGGAGGGCGGCTTCGCCGGCGCCGAACTCTTCGAAGATGACGAAGTCGATTCCGTCGGCATACACCTCGAACGGCACCGGCAGGTGCTGCCAGCGGAAGTCGCCGCCGAGACGATTGACCAGCCGGGCCATCGGCCCGAGCGCTCGCCAGGCCATCGGGTTGGTCTTCACGTCGGCGGCCGAGAGCAGGCTGGTCTTCAGCGGTCGGCGGGTCAGGCCCAGTGACCGCATCAGGTGGGTGCCCAGGTTGGTCGGGTTCTCGATGTCCGGTGCGGACTGCAGGACGCGTCCGGCGCGCCGCAGCAGCGATGCCAGGCGGCGCCGTTCGGACCGTTTGGCGTAGGTCGAGGGCAGCGTGCGGGACCGGCAAAGCTCGCCGTCGAGCTTGTCGAAACGCAGTTCCATCGACGACATTCCGAGGAACCCGGCACGCAGCGCGTCGATGAGCATGCGCTCCATCTCGGTTTGTTCACGCGGCGTGGGCCGGACATCGGCGCGGGTGGCGCGGTCGAGGCCCATGGTGGCCGCGCGGATGTCGGAGTGTCCGAGGAACGCCGCGACGTTGGGACCGAGTGGCCGCGACTCCAGTGCCGCGATGTAGTCCTCGCCGCCCGTCCAGTTCTTGTGGCGCTCGACCGCGGAGATGACGTGCTCGCGCGGGATCGCCTCGACGCGGCCGAAGATGTCGCCGGCGGTGACCGGGTCGACGTACAGCGTCGACAGCGAGCAGGAGCCGACGACGACCGTGGTGACCCCGTGGCGCAGCGATTCCGCCAGCGCCGGGCCGTCGAGTACCTCGATGTCGTAGTGGGTGTGGATGTCGATCATCCCGGGCAACACCCATTTGCCGTGCGCGTCGATCACCTCGGGGCAGCCGGTCGCGTCGAGTTCGTCGGCGCTGACCGCGGCGATGTGGCCGTCTTGGATACCGACGTTGCGCACCGCCGAGGGGCCGCCGGTGCCGTCGAACCAACGGGCGCCGCGCAGGATGGTGTCGTAGCTCACACTGGCCATCGAACAGCGCGCATAGACGCGTGTCAATGACATTGCTGAACAGATTTCTGTAATTGTCTACTCGCGTCCCCGCGAGCGTGCGGAGGCGTTTAATCGACGGGTGACGCCGCTGCAGCGCTACATCGCCGAGGAGATCGCCACCGACCACGCCGATGGACTGATGTCGCGGCGCGAAGCGCTGCGCCGCCTGGCCTTGCTGGGCGTCGGAACCGCCGCCGCGTCGGCGCTGATCGCGGCCTGTGCGCGGGACGGGGACGGCGAAGCAGCGCCCGAGGCGCCACCGAGCGCGGCGGCGGACCCGCCGCCCGGCATGGACACCGCCGTGCCCACCGAGCCGGTGCAGTGGACGGGACCCACCGCCACCCTGCAGGGCGCCTGGGCAGCCGCCCCCGACGCGCGCGGGGCGGTCCTGGTCATCCACGAGAACAAGGGACTCAACGACTGGACCCGTTCGGTGGCCGGACGGCTGGCAGGCGTCGGCTACTCGAGCCTCGCGATCGACCTGCTCTCCGAACAGGGCGGCACCGCCACGTTCACCGACCCGGCCGAGGCCACCGCCGCGCTCGGCCGGCGGGACCCGGGCGCGATGATCGCCGACATCCGCTCCGGCGTCGCCGAGACGGCGCGTCGCACGCCCGACCGGAAGGTCGCGGTGATCGGCTTCTGCATGGGCGGCGGCCTGGTGTGGCGGCTGCTCAACGCGGGGACTGCCGAGGTCTCCGCGGCGTTGCCGTTCTACGGACCGACGCCGGAGAACGCCGACTTCTCGGGTTCACGCGACGTCGCGGTGCTCGCGTTCTACGGTGCGCTCGACCAGCGTGTCAACGCCACCGAGCCGGCCGCCCGCGCCGCGCTGCAGGACGCGGGCCTGGTGCACGAGATCGTCATCGCACCGGGCGCCAACCACGCGTTCTTCAACGACACCGGCGACCGCTACGACCCCGACGCCGCGCACGACGCCTGGCGCCGGTCGCTCGACTGGCTGGCCGCTCACGTCGGTTAACCGGTCAGCAACGTCGCGTTGGAGTGATGTGCGCGGCGACTTCGCCGGGTGCACACCGGCGGCGGGTTCTCTGACGTCATGAGGGTCGTCCAGGTCGCCAATTTCTACGGACCCCGCTCCGGCGGGCTGCGCACCGCGGTGGATCGCCTGGGCGAGCAGTACTGCGCGGCCGGCCACGAGGTGTACCTCATCGTGCCGGGAGAGGCGTACGGGCAGACCATGTTGGGCACCGGCGTCACCCGGATCACGCTTGCAGCGCCACGCATCCCGTGGACCGGCGGCTACCGCGCGGTCTCGCCCCATCCGGTGATCGCCGAGCTCGAGCGGTTGGCGCCCGACGCGCTGGAGGTCTCCGACCGGCTCACTCTGCGCGGCCTGGGCCGGTGGGGTCGCCGACACGGCGTCTGGACGGTGATGATCTCCCACGAACGCCTGGATCGCCTTGTCGGACAGGTACTTCCGCGGCGTTGCGCACGCGCGGTGGCCGACCTGGCCAATCGGCGCACCGCCGCGGACTACGACGCGCTGGTGTGCACCACGGCATTCGCGCGCGCAGAATTCGACCGCATCGGAGCCCGCAACCTGTCGACGGTCGCGCTCGGGGTGGATCTGCAACAGTTCCATCCCCGCCGGAGGTCGCTGCCACTGCGGCGCCGGTGGGCCGACGCCCATCAACCGCTGCTGGTGCACTGCGGACGGCTGTCGATCGAGAAACATCCACACCGCAGCATCGAAACCCTCGCCGCGCTGCGCGATTCGGGAGTGGACGCGCGGCTGGTCGTGGTCGGCGCGGGTCCGCTCCGGGCCCGCCTGCAGCGCCAGGCGGCCGGACTGCCCGTCGAATTCACCGGGCACATCGACTGTCGCGACACCGTGGCCGACATCTTGGCCAGCGCCGACATCGCGCTGGCTCCCGGACCGCACGAGACGTTCGGGTTGGCGGCGCTGGAGGCACTGGCCAGCGGCACGCCCGCGGTGGTGTCGCGGTCTTCGGCGCTGGCCGAGATCCTCACCGCGGACAGCGGCGCCACGGCAGCCGATGACCCGCGGGCGCAGGCCCGCGCGGTCGCGTCGATTCTGACGCGACCCGAACAGCAGCGTCGCCGCGGTGCGCGCCGCCGCGCCGAACAGTTCAGCTGGACCCGCTCCGGTCAAGGCATGTTGCGCGTGCTGAGCGCTTCGGCCGGAGCTGCGCCGTGACCTACTGGGCAAATGCGTGCGGTTCCGCGGCATCCATCCTGCTCAGCTTCGACCGCCACGCTGTGAGCGTTTAGCGCATCAGCCGTCGGGGCATCCGCCGAATCAACGAGGTCGTCAACCCTGCGGCCCGTGAGCGAAGGAGCCGACATGGACAACACAGTCTGGATCATCGTGGCGGTCGTCGTCGCGCTCATCGTGTTGGGTCTGGTGGTGTTCATGGCGGGCAAGGCCCGCCACCGGCGCCGCGCCGAGGAGGCGGATCGCATTCGCCACGAGGTCGCCGAGGACAGCCGGCGCGTCGACCGGCAGGCGGCGCTCGCACAGGAAGCCGAGGCGCGGGCCCGTGCGGCGCAGGCTGAGGCTGACGCCAAGGCCGCCGAGGCAGCCCGGCTGGCCGACACCGCGGCCAGTCGCCGTGAAACTGCCGACAGCGCACGCGAACACGTCAACTCGCGCCTGACCGAAGCCGACAAGCTCGACCCTCGCGTCGGCAACAACAAGACCGACGACGCGGTACCGGCCGATCACAAGCACGTCGGCCCCGCGGAGCAGAACACCGGCAGGCACGCCCAGGGCGCCGAGGGCATGCGTCCTGACACGACCAGACGCTGACCTGCCGGCTTCAGCGCGGCGGCGTCCACGCCACGGGTAGACGCTTGATCCCGTGGATGAACGCCGAATGCAGACGGTCGGGCTCGGCCGCCGCGCTCAGGTCGGGCACTCGGCGGTGCAGCTCCTCGAAGGCCACCGTGATCTCGCGACGCGCCAGGTTCGCCCCCAGACAGAAGTGCGCACCGCCCCCGCCGAACCCCAAGTGCGGGTTCGGATTCCGTCGCACATCGAACCGCCACGGATCGGCGAACCTCGTCTCGTCGCGGTTGGCTGAGCCATACCAGAGCGTCACCTTGTCACCGGCGGCGATGCGCACACCGCTCAGCTCGACGTCAGCGGTGGCGGTACGGCGCATGTAGGCGACCGGCGAGGCCCACCGCACGATCTCTTCGACCGCGGTCGGCGCCACCGTCGCGTAGTCGTCCCACCAGATGTCGCGCTGCTCCGGGTACCGGCTCAACGCCAGCACGCCGTGGCTGATCGCGTTGCGGGTGGTCTCGTTGCCGGCGACGACGAGCAGGATGAAGAACGACGCGACCTCGGCGGAGGTGAGCCGCTCACCGTCGAGTTCGGCGTCGACCAGGCTGGTGGTCAGGTCGTCGGTGGGGTGATCGCGCCGGGCGTCGGCGAGTTCGGAGGCGTAGGCGCCGATCGCCATGGCCACCGAGACGAACTCGTCGAAATCGGTGGCGATGTCCGGGTCGCCGAACCCCAGAATCACGTTGGTCCAGTGGAAGATCCGCTGATGGTCGCTCTCGGGGATGCCCATCATGTCGCAGATGATCTGCAGGGGCAGCGGACCGGCCAGCGCGGTGACGATGTCGGCGTGGCCGTCGGGGTGTTCGGCGATCATGTCCTCGACCAGTCGACCGGCCCGGGCACGCACGGAATCCTCGATCAGCGCCAGCACCCGCGGCGTGAACGCGCTGCGCACGATGTTGCGCAGCCGTGTGTGGCGGGGATCGTCCATGGCGATCATGGACCCGAAATACTCTGCGAGCTCAGGGGTCTGGTCACCGATCGTGATGCCGAGAGCCGAGCTGAAGAGTTCGGGATGACGGCTCGCGTAGTGGATGTCGTCGTAGCGGGTCAGCGCCCAGTGCCCGGCCACCACGGAGTCCGGATCCCCGACGAACGACTCGTGGAACGAGACCGGCGCGTGGGCGCGCAGCGTCGTGAAGGCGCCGTCCCGCACGTCGTCGTCGAGGCCCCAGAAGTCCCACGACCCGAGGTCGACGTCATCGAGCGGGATCTCCGGCGGTGCGGCGCCGTTGGTTCGCGGGGCAATTCTGGTGCTCAGGCCCATGCGAACCCAGAGTAGCTTCAGGGCCGGGACTCGTGACCTTTTCTGCCCTCGGTGCGACGGTCCTCTTTCATTCGCGCCTCGTGCAGGTGGCGGGCGCCGCCGACGAGTTCTTCGCGCACGCGGCGCTCGTGGTCTCGGAACACCTCCCAGTAGGTCGTGTCGAACTCTTCGACGATCTGGAAGGTCCAGCGGCCCTCGAGCACGTTGCGGCCGACCAGGTCGGTCTCCAACCGTTGGGCCGCCGCATCGTTTCCGATGTCGCGCAACGCGTCGGCGGCTTCCCCGGCCAGAAGGTCGGCCCGGCCCATCAGTTGGTGGAAGGCGTAGAGGTGTCCGCGGGCGCGCTCGAGATATTCCAGTCCCTCGGTGAGTTTCCCGACCGCATCGACGACGTCGTCGCTTGGCTCAGACACGCCACGCTGGTACCCGCTGCCGACGCACGGCAATCTCAGCGATCGAAGTCCGCGTCGTCAACGGGGACGTCGATGGACTGCTCGATGAGGTCCGCTTCGCTGGCCTGCCAGTCGCGGCCGCTCGCCACCCGCTCCGCCTCCGACCAGACCGTCTCGTCCTCGCTGTCGCCGACCGGGATGTTCTGCTCGACGACGTCGGCCTCGGTGGCGTCGTCGAACGAGCTGGGGTCTGGTGTGGTCATCGCTCCCTCTCTCGAGTGACGTGCGCGGTACGCGATCCACGATAGGCGCGGACCACGCGCATTGCCGGTCCGGCCAGGTGGCAAACCCCGCCGTGGCCTCTCCGGTAGGGTGCGTAAACTGCTCGACGACAATGCGATCTCCAACACTGCGGGACCGCGGATCACCAGCATCGATTCCAAAGGCTTGCGACTTGCCAGACACCAGTGACGGGGCACGCGACCTCACCCCACATTTCGAAGACGTCCAGTCGCACTACGACTTGTCCGACGACTTCTACCGGCTCTTCCTCGATCCCACGCAGACCTACAGCTGCGCGTACTTCGAGCGCGACGACATGACCCTCGAAGAAGCGCAGATCGCCAAGATCGACCTGTCACTGGGCAAACTAGGCCTGCAGCCCGGGATGACGTTGCTCGACGTGGGCTGCGGCTGGGGCGGCACGCTGCTGCGCGCCATCGACAAGTACGACGTCAACGTGGTGGGGCTGACGCTCAGCCGCAACCAGCAGGCCCACGTGCAGCGTCGCCTCGACGAGCACCCCAGCGGCCGCAACAAGCGGGTCCTGCTGCAGGGCTGGGAGCAGTTCCACGAGCCGGTGGACCGCATCGTGTCGATCGGGGCGTTCGAGCACTTCGGCCGGGACCGCTACGACGACTTCTTCTCGATGGCCTACCAGGCGCTGCCCGACGACGGCGTGATGATGCTGCACACCATCGTCAAACCGGACGACGACGAGTTCAAGGCGCGGAACCTGCCGGTCACCATGACCAAGATCCGCTTCTTCAAATTCATCATGGACGAGATCTTCCCGGGCGGAGATCTGCCGCAGCCGGTCAAGGTGAAGAGCCACGCCACCAAGGCCGGTTTCACCGTGGACCGGGTGCAACCGCTGCGTCTGCACTACGCACGCACCCTCGACCTGTGGTCGGCGGCGTTGGAGGCCAACAAGGACGAGGCCATCCGCATCCAGTCCGAAGAGGTCTACGACCGCTACATGAAGTACCTGACCGGCTGCGCCGATCTGTTCCGCGAGGGCTACACCGACGTCTGCCAGTTCACCCTGACCAAGGGCTAGTCGCCGCGCCGGTAGGACCGCGCCGGTTCTCCCGGCTCGGCGCCGGCCGCGTCGCGGCGCCGGGCCGCCATCCCGGCGAGCGCCTCGAACACCACCCGGTGTGCGGCGTTGACGGTCAGCTCGGCGTGGTCGTAGGCCGGTGCGACCTCGACCACGTCGACCCCGACGACGTCGTGGTCGTAGCACAGCTGGCGCACCATCCGCAGCAGGTCGGCGCTCGTGATGCCGCCCGGCTCCGGCGTGCCGGTCCCGGGCGCGTGCGCGGGATCGAGCACGTCGATGTCGACGGACACGTACAGCTTGTCGGCCTTGGCGAGTGCCTCGGCGACGGCGTCGGCCATCACCGCCTTGAACCCGCGCTCCCAGATCTCCTGCATGGTGTGCCAGGTCATCCGCTGTTGGAGCATCCATTCGAAGGTGTCCTGCGGCGGCCAGTAGCCGCGCAGGCCCACCTGCACGAAATGCGATCCGGGCACCGCACCGGACTCGATCAGCCGCCGCATCGGGGTGCCGTGGCTGGCCAGGTTGCCCTCGATGTCGTCGGCGGTGTCGGCGTGGGCGTCGAAGTGCACGATGCCGACATTGCCGTAGCCGTGCACATCGGCGACGGCGGTGGCGGCCGGCCAGGTGATCGAATGGTCTCCGCCGAGGATCACCGGCACGATGCCGCGGCCGGCCACCGCGTGGACCCGTTCCCGAATGTTGTTGTGCGACACCTCGGTCTGGCCGTGCGGACAGTAGGCGTCGCCGAAGTCGACGACCTCGAGCCAGTCGAAGATCTCCAGTCCCAGATCCATGTGGTACGTGCCGGGCTCATACGCGGTGGCGCGGATGGCGCGCGGGCCGAACCGGGCGCCGGGCCGGTTGGTGGTGGCGATGTCGAAGGGTGCGCCGACGATCGCCGCGTCCGGCCGCCACTCGTCGAGCTGCTCGACGTCGGTCAGGAACGGGCGGTTCCCGAACGACGCGACGCCGGCGTAGGCGAGTTCGAGTTGCTCGATCATCCCCGGCGGGAGCTCTCTACGAGGTCCGTGATCGCCACCCATGGCATGACGGTACCGTTGGAGCCGAAAAATCCACACGGGAGCGCACGCCCAGTGCGCTGAGAGGACGGCTGAGGGCCGTCGACCGTATGAACCTGACCGGGTAATGCCGGCGTAGGGAGTGACGTGATGGTCTTCCGTTGGCGCGTCATCGACATCGTGGTGGCCAGTGTCCTGGCGGTCGCCTCCGGTCTGGTGTTCGTGATGTGGAACGTCGCGTCGAACCCGATCAGTGCGCCCCTGGGTGCGCTGCTGCCCGGATTGCAGGCTCTGCTCGGCGGCGGCTGGCTGTTCGCCGGGGTCCTGACCGCGATGGTGATCCGCAAACCGGGCGCGGCGCTCTACGGCGAACTGGTCGCCGCGACCGTGTCGGCTCTGGTCGGCAACCAGTGGGGTGTGCTCACCTTGGAGTCCGGGCTGGTCCAGGGGCTGGCCGCCGAGCTGGTCTTCGCGGTGTTCCTGTACCGGAAGTGGAACCTGCCGGTCGCGGTCCTGTCGGGCGCGGTCGCGGGTCTGGCGCTGGCGGTCAACGATCTGGTCCTGTGGTACCCGGGTGCGGCCGCGTCGTTCGCGACGATCTACACGGTGTCGGCCATCGTGTCGGGAGCGGTGCTGGCGGGCGCGTTGTCCTGGTACGTGGTGCGGGCGTTGGCGCGCACCGGCGCGTTGTCGCGCTTCGCGTCCGGCCGGGCCGGGCTGCGCAGCGACGTCGCGAGATGACCCGCGGCGCGACCGTCCGCGCACACGACTGGCGCTGGCGGCACGCCGGTCGACCGACGGCGGCGGTGACCGGGCTGGATCTCGCGATCGAACCGGGGGAGCGGGTGCTGCTCCTGGGTCCCAGCGGATCGGGAAAATCGACCCTGCTGCAGGGCCTGGCCGGGTTGCTGGGCGGCAGCGAGGACGGCGACGAGTCAGGCCGGTTACTGGTCGACGGAGCGGCGCCGCACGAGCGGCGGCACCGTCTCGGCATGGTCCTGCAGAACCCGGATTCCCAGGTGATCCTGTCGCGGGTCGGGGACGACGTGGCCTTCGGCATGGAGAATTTCCGCACCGACCCCGGCTTGATCTGGCCGCGCGTACGGCGCGCGTTGTCCGCGGTCGCGCTGGAGGTGCCGCTGGGGCAGGACACTTCGCGGTTGTCCGGCGGGCAGCAGCAACGGCTGGCGCTGGCCGGGGTGCTCGCGATGGATCCGGGCCTGATTCTGTTGGACGAGCCCACCGCCAACCTGGATCCGGCCGGAGTGGTCGACGTGCGCGATGCCGTCGCTGCGGCGGTCGCGCAGACCGGAGCCACCCTCGTCGTCGCCGAACACCGCACCGAGGTCTGGCTGCCGGTGGTGGACCGGGTGGTGGTGCTGGACGCCGGTGGACACGTGGTCGCCGACGGCGCGCCGGCGCCTGTCCTCGCCGGGCAGCGCGACGCGCTGACCCGCGCCGGTGTCTGGCTGCCGGGGGCGCCGCTGCCGCAGCTGACGCGCTCCCGCGTCCCCGGTGACCCGCTGCTGGACGCCGCTGCACTCGTGGCCGCGCATCCGCAGGGCCCGCCCGCCGAGGCGCTGGACTTCCAGGTCCGGCGGGGCACGGTCACCGTCGTCACCGGACCCAACGGGACCGGCAAGTCGGCGCTGGCGCTGACGCTGGGCGGGTTGCTGCCGCCGCGCGGCGGAACGCTGCGCGCGCGCCCGGATTTCGCGCCGTCCCCCCGGCGTTGCCAACCGGTCAGATGGAAGTCCCGGGAACTGCTCACCCGCATCGGCAGCGTGTTCCAGAACCCCGAGCACCAGTTCCTGACCGGCAGTGTGCGCGACGAGCTGACGCTGGGTCCCCGGGCGCTCGGCCACGACCGGGCCGTGATCTCGCGGATCTGTGACGAACTGCTGGACAGGTTGGGTCTGTCAGCGCTCGCCGACGCCAACCCGTACACGCTGTCCGGGGGCGAGCAGCGCCGGTTGTCGGTGGCGACGGTGCTGGCCACCGCGCCCGCCCTGGTCGTCCTCGACGAACCGACCTTCGGCCAGGACCGCACCACGTGGGAGGAACTGGTCCGCCTGCTCGCCGAGATCTCCGACGGGGGCACCGCGGTCGTCGCCATCACCCACGACTCGGACTTCGCCGATCTGTTGGCCGACCACCGAATCGCGTTGCACCCCATGACCACCACGTCACGGGTCGACCGGTGAGTCGCATCAACCCGGTCGCCCGGCTCGCGGCCGCGCTCGTGATCGCCGTCGGCCTGGTGCTCAGCCTGGACTGGGTGTCGGCGAGCACGGCGTTGGCCCTCGAGCTGCTCCTGGTGTCGGCGCTGCGGGTGCCGTGGCGCCAGTTCCTGTTCCGGGTGGGCCTGCTGACGTTGGCCGCCGGGCTGACTGCGTTGACGATCCTGCTGTACGGCCAGCCCAGCGGGGCCGTGCACTGGCAGTTCCTGCTGATCACCGTCAGCGACGGTTCGATCGAGCTGGCGGTGGCCACGTTCCTGCGGGTGCTGGCCATCGCGCTGCCGTCGGTGGTGCTGTTCATCGACACCGACCCGACCGAGCTGGCCGATGGTCTGGGCCAGGTGTTGCGCCTGCCGGCGCGCTTCGTGCTGGGGGCGCTGGCGGGGCTGCGCCTGGTCGGGCTGCTGCGTCAGGACTGGCGCTACCTCCGCTACGCGCGCCGGGCACGCGGGGTTGCCGACGCGGCCCGGCTGCGCCGCGCCGCGGGTCAGGCGTTCGCACTGCTGGTCTTCGCCGTGCGGCGCGGATCGACGCTGGCCACGGCCATGGAGGCGCGCGGATTCGGCGCCTACCCCACACGCACGTGGGCGCGACCGTCCCGGTTCGGCGCTGCCGAATTCGCCATGGTCGCCGCGGGTGTCGTGATCGCGGCCACGGCGATCGCCGTGTCCGTGGGCACCGGACACTGGAGCTTCATTGGCTCTTGACGACATCGCGCGCGGGTTGGTCGACACCGGCGCACGCACCGTGCTGATCGACGGTCGCTCGGGCTCCGGGAAATCGACGCTGGCGGCGTTGCTCTCGGGCGTCTGGCCCGACAGCACGGTGATCAGCCTCGACGACATCTATCCGGGGTGGGACGGACTGGCGTGGGCCGTCGACCACCTGCGGACCGAACTGCTCACTCCCCGCGCGCGCGGTGCGACCGGCCGGTGGCGGCGCTGGGACTGGGAGGCCGGCGCCCCCGCCGAGTGGCACTCCGTCGGCGCGGGACAGCGCGTGATCGTCGAAGGCGCCGGCTCGCTGACCGAAGCCAACCGCGCATTGGCCGACCTCGGCATCTGGATCGACGCCGACGACGCCGAGCGCAAACGCCGCGCACTGCTGCGCGACGGTGCCACCTACCGACCGCACTGGGAGCGTTGGGCCCGGCAGGAAGACGCCTTCATCGCCGCCCACCACCCGCGGTCCTGCGCCGACCGGATCGTCAGGAACTCCCCCGAGGGGTGGCGCTGGTCGCCGTGAAGGCAGACTCGGTGCATGCAGCGTGTGACGATCGACGACGTCCGGGCAGCAGCCGAACGCATCCGAGCCCACGTGGTCCGCACCCCCCTGCTTCCCGCGCTGTGGGGCGACCCGGACCGGCCGCTGTGGATCAAACCGGAAAACCTGCAGGCGATCGGGGCGTTCAAGGTGCGCGGCGCATTCAACGCAATCGCAGCACTGCGCGACACCGACCCTCACGTCTCGGCCGTCGTGGCGTACTCCAGCGGCAACCATGCGCAGGCGGTGGCCTACGCGGCGGCGACGTTCGGCCTGCAGGCCCACATCGTCATGCCCGAAGAGACACCGTCGGTCAAGGTGGAGGCCACCCGAAGCCACGGGGCGCGGGTGGTGCTGTGCGGCGCCGGCCAACGGGAGCAGGTGGCCGCCGAGGTCGCGCAGGACACCGGCGCGGTGATGATTCCGCCGTTCGACCATCCCGACGTCATCGCCGGGCAGGGCACCGTGGGCCTGGAGATCGCCGAGGACCTGCCCGACGTGCGCAACGTGCTGGTCCCGGTCAGCGGCGGAGGTCTGTGCTCGGGTGTCGGGGTCGCGATCCGCGCGCTGTGCCCGCACGCCCGGGTGTTCGGCGTCGAGCCGGAGTTGGCCGCCGACACCACCGAGTCGTTGCGCCGCGGACAGCGCGTCGACTGGTCGATCGAGGACCGCAACCGCACGATCGCCGACGGTCTGCGCTCGCAGCCGTCGGAGCTGACGTTCGCCCATCTACAGACCGTGGTCGACGACATGGTCACGGTCACCGAGGACGAGATCCGCGCCGCGGTCGCCGAGTTCGCCCTTCGCGGTCGCCTGGTCAGTGAGGCCAGCGGCGCGGTCGCGCTGGCCGCCTACCGGCGCGGCGCCGGTCGGCAGGGAACGACGGTGGTGGTTCTGTCCGGCGGGAACATCGATCCGGCGGCGCTGCGGGACATCCTCGCCGTCGCACCGCGCTGACATGCGGACCGTTCTGCGGCTGGCGGTCATCGGCGCTGTGGTGGCGTCCGTGCTGCTGGTGGAACTGACCAGCCGCGGCGTCGGTTGGCGGCTGAGCACCTTCACCTATCAGGCCAACATCCTGGCCGCCGCGTACTACCTGTGGACGTTGGTGTCGGCCCGCGCCGACGACCGCGCCGGTCTGCGCGGCGCGGTGGTGCTGTACGTGTTGATGGCCGGGCTGATCTGGAACCTGTTCCTCACCGACCAGAGCATGGGATACACGCCGGCCAACACCCTGCTGCACGTCGTGGTGCCCGTCCTGGCGCTGGCCGACTGGCTGTGGGTGGGCGACGCCGGGGGCGGGGTGCGGTGGTGGCATCCGGTCGCGTGGCTGGCTTATCCGGCGGCGTATGCGGTCTTCGCACTTCTGGTGCTCAATCACGTCGGCCGACGCGCACCGTACTTCTTCCTCGATCCCGGCATTCTCGGTGCGGCTTCCGTGGCGTTGAACGTCGCGGGTCTGTCGGTGCTGGTGCTCGCGCTCGGTTATGGGTTGATGGCTCTCCTGGCACTGAAACGGCAGGCGGAGCAGTTCCGATAGTTAATCATCGAGGATTCGGGTACCTAGGAGCTGTGGTGAGACGACGCCTTCAGCAAACCGCGCTCATTTGCGCGGCCCTGCTGGCCACCGCCGCGTTGGCGATGCCGCCGGCCGCGCCGGTAGCCGATGCCGCGGTGTCGACCCCCCGCATCGTGCAGGTTTCACCCGCACCCGGCCAGACCGTCGGTGTCGCGCATCCGGTCACCGTCACGTTCCCGACCACACCGCCGGACCGTCTGGTCGCCGAGCACTCGATCGAAGTCCGTCCCGCAGGCAGCTCGGCTCCGGCACCGGGGACGGTCACCTGGCTCGACGACCACACCGCGCAATGGACACCCACCGGTTTCTTTCCCGCGCACTCGCGGATCGACGTGAACGTCGGCGGCTTCGCCACCAGTTTCCAGACCGGCTCGGCGGTGGTCAGCGTGGCCGACGTGAGCGCGTACACGTTCACTGTCAGCATCGACGGCGTGGTCGCCCGCGAGATGCCGGCCTCGATGGGTAAGCCGAAATTCCCGACGCCGATCGGCCGGTTCACCGCGCTGTCGAAGGAGCGCAACGTCACGTTCGACTCCCGCACCATCGGCATCCCGCTCGATGATCCGGAGGGCTACCTGATCAAGGGCGAGTACGGCGTCCGGGTCACCTGGGGCGGCGTCTACGTGCACTCGGCTCCGTGGTCGGTGGGTTCGCAGGGCTACGCCAACGTCAGCCACGGCTGTATCAACCTCGGTCCGGACAACGCGGCCTGGTACTTCGACACCGTCGGGATCGGCGACCCGATCATCGTCCAGGCGTAGCAGACGGATTCAGCAGTCGGCCTGGATCCTGAACTGCGCGCTGACAGCCTCGCCGGGCCGGTCGCTGAAGTTGCCGTCCGCGGTCCCGGTGATGGTGTAGCGGCCGTTTTCACCGGACGCCTCGGCCTCGCCGACGTTGTCGAACCAGAACGAGCCGGTGAATCCGCCGAAGTCACGGAACTGGACGGATTTCGCGCTGACCGGTCCACCGGACTCCAGCACCGCGCTGAATCCCTCGCCGTCGCCGGGGGTCTCGATGTGCCAGGCCCATCCGGTCTGCTGGCATCGCACCGGGTGGGCACCGTTGACCGCTTCGCCGTCGATGGTGACGGTCGCGGTCGTGCCGCCCAGCGCGGGTTGGGGGCTCGAGCATCCGGCCAGACAAGCGGTGACGCCGGCAGCAACAGCCAGGACGTGTCGGCTCCTCATGAGCCACGACTCTATTCGGTCGGGCGCCGAATCTGCGTCAGATCCGCCAGAGCGACTCCTGCGCCACGCTGGCCACAAGGGTGCCGTGCTCGTCGACGATGGATCCGCGGGCCAGACCGCGCGCATTGTTGTGGCTGATCGCCTCGGCGTCGTAGAGATACCACCGGGACAGGTCGATCGGGCGGTGGAACCACACCGCGTGATCGAGGCTGGCAGCGCCCCCGGGTCCCGGCGCGGGTGCGTGGCCCGGGGGTCGGGCCGTCGCGACCAGGCCCACATCGGAGATGAAGGTCAATGCGCATGCCTGGAACAGCGGGTTGTCCTCGACGGGTTCGCGGCTGCGGAACCACATCGGCTGCACCGGCCAGTCGTCCATCCCGGGCAGCTTGCCGCGCACGTCGAAGTGGTTCGCCCACTGTTCGGGCAGGCCGGTCCTGATGGTGGCGTCGGACAACGGGAGGATCGGTTCGCGGGACCGCTGCCAGTCGGTGGTCTCTTCGTTCCGGTGGAACGACGCCAGCATCTCGAAGATCGGCACACCGTCCTGGCTCGCGGTCACCCGCCGCGTGTTGAAGGACTTGCCGTCGCGGGTGTCTTCGACGACGTACTCGATGTCGACACCGACGCGGCCGCCTCTGATGAAGTACGCGTGCAGCGACTGCGGCAGCCGGGCGGGATCGACGGTCGCGCCGGCCGCGGCGAGAGCCTGCGCGGCGATCAGTCCACCGAAGAGGCGGCCCTCGGTGCCGAAAGATGCTGTGGAGCGGAAGGTTTCGCCGCTGCGATCGAGACGTACGAGGTCGGCGATCCAGCTCGGCATGTCCCACATCGTAGAGAGCCGGTTCGCGGCGCCCGTGGTCACCCCAACGCCGCGGCGGTGGCCTCGTCTGCCGGCAGGAACGCTTCGATGCTCAGTTCGGCGGCGGTGAGGTCCAGCGCGGTCCCGAACGTAGTGACCATGCTCAGGAATTTGAGGCGGCGGCCGTCGGGGGTCTCCAGATCCAGTGGGACCGCGACGCCGCCGAGGTCGGGTCCGTCGTCGAATCCGCCGGGATAGGAACCCAGTTCGTCGGCCAGCTCGGCGAGTTCGGGGGAGTGGCCGCCGGCCGCTTCCCGGCGCAGGCGCGACAGCAGGTGTGTGCGCCACTGCGCGAGGTTGTGGATGCGCGGCGCCAGCCCTTGCGGGTGCAGCGCGATCCGCAGCGCATTGGGCGGCTCGAGCAGAGCCGGGTCGACGCCGTCGAGCAACACGGCCGCGCCCCGGTTGGCCTGCACGATGGTCCAGTGCCGGTCGACGGCGATGCACGGATACGGGTGGTAGGCGTCGAGTACCTGTTGCACTCCGGCGCGCACGGCCGCCATGTCGGGTGCGTCGAGGGGCCGTTCGGCATAGGCCGGGGCCAACCCGGCGGCGGTGAGCAGAGCGTTCTGCGCGCGCGGCGGCACGTCGAGCACGGCGGCCAGGCGGAGGACCATCGCTCGGCTGGGCGTCGAGCGGCCCGTCTCGAGGAAGCTGACGTGCCTGGCCGACACCTGCGCCTCGAGCGCGAGGTCGAGCTGACTCATCCGCCGGCGGGCCCGCCAGTGTCTCAGCAGGTCCCCGAACGGATGTGCACGCGGATCTGGGGCGGCCATAGCGGCCAGTCTGACGGTGCGTGGGCCGTCAGACCACTACCTCGGAGGTAATTGCTTCGCTTACCCGATCGGCGGCATGGTGAGTGCAGTGGCTCCGAGAAGGGAGATGCCATGTCGGACAAGCGGATTACGTCGAGCGCGTCGGTGCCGCGCTGGTTGCGGTTGGTGTTGATCTGCGACCGGGCCGGCTCGGCGTGGTACATCGGCGCTGGGTTCTTCTTCGCGCCGATCCTTCTGTTGGTGTCGCCGTGGCCGGCCTTGACCGCCGCGCTGTGGGTGGTGATCGCACTGGCCGGCCTGTGGCTGGGCCTGCTCGGCATCGCGATGGCGACCGGGTTGGCGATGGTGCTGCGCTCGAATGTCGAGATCCCGGAGGACTACTGGCGCTCGATCATCGACCTGCCGGATGTCAGCCGCTGAGCAACTGTTGACAGAGCGTGTCGGCCAGCCAGCGCTCGAATCGTCTGTCGGACCAGCCGTGCAGTCCGACAAGATGTCGATACAGAGACGGGTCGCTGAACAGGCATGCCAGATCTTTCGCGGCCGAGGGGCTCAGCCCGTCGCGCAGCTGACCGCGTGCCGTCACCGCGTTCACCACTGTCCGGGCGCCGGCACGACGCTGCCCGTGAAGCTTGTCCAGCAACGCGTGCGCTGCGTCGTCGACGGTGGCGGCGGTCTGCAGCGCCGCGAAGAGGCCACCGACACGCGCGTCGATGGAGGCGATCAGGTGTGCCCAGCCCCGCAGCAGATCGACGGCATCGTCGAGTTCCCAAAGTGCCGCCACTTCGGAACGGTCCGCCAGTGGCACCGGGGCGTCGTCTCCGGCGATGGCCCAGTCCAGTGCCGCCGACAGCAGTTCGGCTTTGCCGCCGACCGCGGTGAAGACCGTCTTGCGACTGACCCCGGCGGCCGCTGCGATCGCGTCGATCGAGGTCCCGGAGTATCCGTGTGCGACGAACAGTTCGGTCGCGGCGGCGACGATGCGCCGCTTGGTCTCGCGCGCCTGCGCGGCACGCAACTCCGACCGGTATTCGCGCTTGACACCGTCAGACATTCAGGGTGACCCTTAGTGTATTCATCACACTACACGTTACCCGAAATGAGGCGTGATGCGCACGCTCGTCATCGGCGCCGGGCCGACCGGACTGTTCACCGCGATCGCACTGGCCCGCAGAGGACGGCACGTCACGGTGATCGACCGCGACCATGGACCCGATCCGCACGGCGGCTGGCCGCGAAGGGGAGTCATGCAGTTCGACCACCCACACGCGTTCCGCGGCGGCGTCGTCGCCGCCCTGGAAGAGAAGATCCCCGAAGCGCTACCGGCGATGCGCAGTTTCGGGGCGACCGTCGAAGCCGAAACCGACGGCACACCGGTGACGCTGCGGGTTCGTCGGGCCACTTTCGAACGCGTCCTTCGCGACGTCGCCGTGCGCGAACCCGGGCTGACCCTGCTCGCAGGACGGCACGTCGACGCGGTGGTGCGCGAGTCCGGGCGCGTGGTCGGACTCGATGTCGGCGGCGAACGCCTGACGGCAGAACTTGTCATCGATGCGTCGGGGCGGTCGGCCCGCATCACCCGCGACCTGTTCGGTGCCGTGGAGACACGACCGTGCGGTGCGACATACGTCAGCAGGCAGTATCAGCTCACCGGCGATGCGCAGGACGGTCCGGTGAACTCACCGGTCGGCCTGTCACTGAGCCTTGCCGGCTACTTCGCGGTGGCGTTCCGGCACGAGGATCGCTGCTTCTCGATCACCATCGTGCACGACGGGACCGATCCCAGGATGCGCCGGCTGCGGGAGCCCGAGATCTTCGATACCGCAGTCCGCGCAATACCTTTGCTCGCCGAGTGGATCAGTGCCGGCCGCGCACAGCCGCTCACCCCCGTGCTGCTGGGTGGGCGCATCGGCAACACCTACCGTTCTCAGGTCGGACCCGACGGCCGTCCCGTCGTTGCCGGGCTGGTCGCCGTCGGCGATTCCGTGTGCACCACAACACCTCTGGCCGGCCGCGGAGTCAGCCTGGGTCTGTCGCAGGCCCGGGTCCTGGTGGAGTTGTTGATCGGCCACCATCGGGACGTGGCCACCGCCACGGTGGAATTCGACCGCTGGTGCCACGCCCACATCCGGCCGTGGTTCCTCGACCACGTCCACAGCGACGAGGACCGGCTTCGGCGGTGGGCCGGCGGGGAGATCGATCTGACCCGCCCGCTCCCGTCGGATCTGGTAATCGCCGCCGCCCAGGTCGACCCGTCCCTGCGCGATGCCGTCAGCGCCTACGAGCGCATGTCCGCGTCACCGTCGGTTCTGGCCACGGTCGCCGACCGCGCCCGGTCGGTGTACGCCACCGGCTGGCGGCCTCCGATCGCCGTGGGACCCGACCGCGAGGAGCTGGCTCAATTGTGCCGAACAGCAGGCGAGCGCACGCTCGCCGCGGTCTGACCTAATGCGCCACCGGGCACGACTGCGCTGCGCCGTAGTCGACCTGCCAATGTTTGATGCCGTTGAGCCATCCCGAGCGCAGCCGGTCCGGCGGGCCGAGTGCACGCAGGTCGGGCAGGTGGTCGGCGATCGCGTTGAACATCAACTCGATCGTCATGCGGGCGAGGTTCGCGCCGATGCAGTAGTGCGCCCCGGTGCCGCCGAAGCCGACGTGCGGGTTCGGATCCCGCAGGATGTCGAACGAGTACGGGTCGTCGAAGACCTCCTCGTCGAAATTGGCTGAGCGGTAGGACATCACCACCCGCTGCCCCTTTTTGATCTGCACACCGGACAGCTCGTAGTCCTGCAGCGCGGTGCGTTGGAACGATGTCACCGGCGTGGCCCACCGAACGATCTCGTCGACGGCGGTGGCAGGGCGGTCCCTTCGGAAGCGCTCCCACTGCGCGGGGTGCTCGGTGAACGCGATCATCCCGTGGGTGATCGAGTTGCGGGTGGTCTCGTTGCCCGCCACGGCCAGCAGCACCACGAAGAATCCGAACTCGTCGTCGGAGAGCTTGTGCCCGTCTACGTCGGCTTCGATCAGCTTGGTGACGATGTCCTCGCCTGGTTGCTCGGCGCGCAAAGCAGCCAACTGCATGGCGTACATGATCAGTTCCGCCGCGGCACTGCGGTTGTCGTAGTGCGCGAACTCCGGGTCGTCGTCGCTGACCATTTGGTTGGACCAGTCGAACAGCTTTCTGCGGTCTTCCAACGGGACCCCGAGCAGCCCGGCGATCGCCTGCAGCGGCAATTCACAAGACACCTGCTCGACGAAGTCGCCCGCGCCGTTGGCCGCCGCTGCCCGGGCGATGTCGTGCGCCCGGCGGTCCAGATCGGCCCGCAGTCGCTCGACCGCGCGCGGGGTGAACCCGCGCGAGATGATCTTGCGCAGATGGGTGTGGTGCGGTGCGTCCATGTTGAGCAGGACGAACTTGCCCGTCTCGACCTGCTCGCCGGTGGAGCCCTCGGGATAGCGCGGCAGCGCGGTCTTGGCCAGGCTGGAGAACACGTCGCTGCGCTTGGAGATCTCCTTGACGTCTCGATGCTTGGTGATCAGCCAGAACCCGCCGTCATCGAATCCACCTGCACCCCTGGGTTGCTCGTTCCACCAGATCGGTGCACAGCGGCGTAGTTGGGCGAGTTCTTCGACCGGCAGCCGGTCGCGGTTGAGATCGGGGTCGGTGAAATCGAACCCCGGGGCAAACGTCGGCGTCGCCATACCGCATTGCTACACCACCGGCGGTGGTTGTGTAACGAAATCGGCGCACGCAGGGAATCACAGAGAGACAATGACGGTGACTCGAAGGGGGGCCTCGATGAAGTTGCGGCGCGATGCGATCTCGGTTGGTCTGGCCGGTGCGGCCATGGGGGCGGTCCTGCTGATGGGTGCCCCGTCCGCGGCGGCCCAACCACTCCCACCGACGCCGCCGGCTCCGGTGGTCCCCGCACCGGTTCAGCCGGTGGTCACCAGCTCGGCGCAACCGGTCGTCGAGGGCGTTCCGCATCTGGCGAGTCCGGACAACCTGCCACCCGGGACCACCACGACCCCGGTGTCGCAGTCGCGCCTGGACTACCTGCGCGACCTGTGGCATGCGATGCGCACCCAGGAGGTCAGCGGCAGTGATGCGCTGCTGCTGTTGACGCAGCGGCCGTTGAGTTCAGGGCCGCAGGTGATGCAGCCGATCGCCCCGCCCGCGGCCCTGACCTCAAC